>NZ_CM186038.1:0-1180000 GCF_059752595.1 Alteromonas sp. DYW1
GTTCCAATTCCAGCGGGCGCTTCTCATAAGAACAACCTCAATCCTAACTATAAGTTTGAAAGTTTCGTCGAAGGTAAGTCGAATCAACTGGCGCGCGCAGCCGCCTCGCAAGTTTCTGACAATCCCGGTAAAGCTTACAATCCCTTGTTTATTTACGGTGGCACTGGTCTTGGTAAGACGCATTTGCTACACGCAGTAGGCCATGGAATTTTGGCCAGTAAGCCGGATGCGAAAATCGTGTATATGCACTCTGAACGTTTCGTGCAAGATATGGTTAAAGCGCTTCAGAACAACGCGATCGAGGACTTCAAGCGGTTTTATCGTTCAGTTGATGCATTGTTGATTGATGATATTCAGTTTTTCGCTAATAAAGATCGGTCGCAGGAAGAGTTTTTTCACACCTTTAATGCACTATTAGAGGGGAATCAACAAATCATCCTAACATCCGATCGGTATCCAAAAGAGATTGAGGGCGTAGAAGATCGCCTTAAATCAAGATTTGGTTGGGGGTTAACGATTGCTATAGAGCCACCAGAACTTGAAACGCGCGTAGCCATTCTAATGAAGAAGGCAAATGAAAATCGGATTGTGTTACCGAACGAAGTGGCTTTTTTTATTGCTAAGCGGTTACGGTCAAATGTTCGAGAATTAGAAGGGGCGCTAAATCGTGTTATTGCCAACGCTAATTTCACTGGGAGACCGATCACTATTGATTTTGTGAAAGACGCTTTACGTGACTTGTTGTCTTTGCAAGATAAGTTGGTGACAATTGATAATATCCAAAAAACAGTGGCGGATTATTACAAAGTTAAGCTTTCCGATATATTATCGAAGCGTCGCAGTCGCAGTATCGCTAGACCAAGACAAGTAGCAATGGCATTGTCAAAAGAGTTAACTAACCGTAGCTTGCCAGAAATTGGTAATGCATTTGGTGGTCGCGACCATACAACGGTTCTTCATGCCTGCAGAAAAATAGAGCAGCTAAGAGAAGAAAGTCATGATATAAAAGAAGACTATAAAAACTTAATTCGAACGCTGTCTTCATAAAGTTATTAAAGCGAGTAATTTACCTAATGAAATTCACTATTAGCCGCGAAAAACTTCTTCAACCCTTACAACTTGTTGTTGGTGCTGTTGAGCGTCGCCATACCTTACCTATTTTGTCGAATGTTCTGATAAAAGTAAGTGAGGGCGCACTTTGGTTTACGGGCACAGATTTAGAGGTAGAGTTAATTTCTAGCGTCGCTTTAGAAGGGGATTATACAGAGGGCGAGACGACTGTACCTGCGAAGAAGTTACTCGATATATGTCGTGGTTTGAATGAAGGTAACGATATCACTTTTGATGTTGATGGAAATAAAGCGGTCATACGCAGTGGGCGAGGTCGTTATTCATTATCAACACTGTCGGCCAATGATTATCCAAACTTAGAAGATTGGGAAGGCGAGATAGAATTCGAGATTGCACGCAGCGAGTTGAAACAGCTAATCGATAGCACTGCTTTTTCAATGGCACAGCAAGATGTCCGTTATTATCTAAATGGAATGTCCCTGGAGACTGAAGGAAATATTGTTAGAACAGTAGCAACCGATGGTCACCGTTTAGCGCTATGCAAGCTTGCTTTCGATAATCTTAGCTTGGCCACAAGACAAGTAATTATTCCGCGCAAGGGTGTATTAGAAATCAGTCGTTTAATAGAGGATGATGACAAGAGTCTGAAAATCCAAATCGGTAGTAATCACATTCGAATTTTTTCAACTGACTTTATTTTCACTAGTAAATTGGTCGACGGACGTTTCCCAGATTATCGCCGAGTGCTTCCAAAAGAATGTGATAAGGTCGTTAAGTCTAGTAAGGAAGTAATCAAGCAAGCGTTTTCTCGTGCTGCGATTCTATCTAATGAGAAATTCAAAGGTGTGAGGCTAAATCTAGCATCTGGCGAACTCAAAATTACTGCAAACAATCCAGAGCAGGAAGAAGCTGAAGAGATTGTTGATGTTGATTACTCAGGTGACGAGTTGGAAATCGGATTCAATGTTGCTTATTTGATCGATGTGTTAAATGCGTTGAAGGCTGAAAGTGTTTCTATTTCGTTGTCTGATAGTAATTCGAGCGCACTTATTGAGTCTTCAGAGGATAGTGCCGCACAATACGTTATAATGCCAATGAGGCTATAACTCTTTTTATGAAATTAGATACGCTTAAAGTATCGAATTTAAGAAACCTCAATGAAATGTCGCTCTCACTGTCACCAAGTCTAAACTTGGTGTACGGTGAGAATGGCAGTGGTAAGTCTTCAATATTAGAAGCTATTCATTTATTAGGCTACGGTCGGTCTTTTCGTACCTCACAACCAAAACACATCATTCAGAACGGTAAGGACAAGTTTACCGTATTCACACAGTGCAGTGATACGCAGTGCTCGTTCAGAAAAATTGGACTACAACGCTCGCATGCCGATACGTTTGAGTGCAGCATTGATGGGGAGCGCAGTAAGAAAGTCTCTGACCTAGCTAGTTTGTTTCCAGTACAAATATTCACGCCTCAAAGTGTTGACCTTTTATTAGGTGGCCCTAGTCATCGGCGGAAATTCATTGATTGGGGATTGTTTCACGTGGAACAATCATTCCATAAACTTTCCTCAAGCTATAAAAGAGCATTAACCCAACGCAACGCATTACTTAAACGACTGAAATCCATTCCGCCGAAGCAACTTGATGGCGGTGTTGAAACAGCGAAAGTTGAACTGTTGCATCAAGATGAGTATTGGCTGCAACAATTAGCTAGTCTATCCGAAAAAATTAATATACACAGACAGCAGTATTTATCGTGCTTTACACCGCTTTTTAATGCATTAATAACTCAATTTTTACCTGAGTTTTGCGTCGAAATATCGTATTATGAGGGGTGGGATTCAACAAGAAATATACATGAAATTCTGGTTGAAAAGCGCTCTACTGACGCCCGTTTTGGCTTTACTTCGGTCGGAGCTCATAAGGCTGATTTGCGGATAAAGGCGAACAATAAACCTGCGGTTGAGTTGCTATCGCGCGGCCAGTTACGAATGCTAGTTGCAGCTCTTCAATTGACTCAAAGTCAGATACTATTTGAAGAGAAGCAGCAGGGTGGGATTTTTCTATTGGACGATATCGGTGCTGAATTGGATGATAAGAAACGTTCATTATTCGTTTCAGAATTACTCAAATCCGATGCGCAGTTATTTATAACTGCTATAGATAAATCTCAGTTTTCCCTTACCAAGGAAATTGATAATAAGAAAATGTTTCACGTGGAACATGGCCATGTGACAGAGGAGTAATTAATGTCAGAGCAGAACAGCTACGATTCATCCAGCATTAAAGTTCTTAAAGGGCTTGATGCTGTAAGAAAGAGACCAGGAATGTATATCGGGGACACAGACGATGGTACCGGTTTACATCATATGGTGTTTGAAGTTGTAGATAACTCTATTGATGAGGCTCTTGCAGGCCACTGTAGTGAAATAATTATTCAGATACATAGCGATGGCTCAGTATCAGTTTCTGATGATGGTCGTGGTATTCCTACTTCAATTCATGAAGAAGAGGGTGTTTCGGCTGCAGAAGTTATTATGACGGTGCTCCATGCGGGCGGTAAATTTGACGATAACAGTTATAAGGTATCCGGCGGGTTGCATGGCGTAGGTGTATCAGTTGTTAATGCACTTTCTAGTAAACTTAAACTGCGAATTCGTCGCGATGGTAAGACTCACGAACAAGAGTACCAGCATGGGGTTCCTCAAGCTCCGTTAGCGGTAGTCGGTGACACTGAAAAAACCGGTACTATGGTCCGCTTCTGGCCAAGCCATGATACTTTTACCCAGACCGAGTTTCATTACGATATTCTTGCAAAGCGATTGCGCGAGCTTTCGTTCCTCAATTCGGGAATTTCTATTCGCTTGAAGGATGAACGCGACGGTAAAGAAGACCACTTTATGTATGAAGGTGGTATAAAAGCTTTTGTTGAATACTTAAATCAGAACAAAACACCCGTTCACCAGAAGGTATTTCACTTCTCCACCGAGAGAGAAGATGGTACAGCGGTCGAAGTGTCCATGCAGTGGAATGATGGCTTCCAAGAAAATGTTTTTTGCTTTACTAATAACATTCCACAACGTGATGGTGGTACGCATTTAGCTGGCTTTAGAGCCGCTCTTACCCGTACGCTGAATAATTTTATGGAAAAGGAAGGGCTCAATAAAAAAGCGAAGGCTAGCACCTCTGGCGATGACGCGAGAGAGGGGCTCACTGCTGTTGTATCGGTGAAAGTTCCAGACCCTAAATTTTCATCACAAACAAAAGATAAGCTAGTTTCCTCCGAAGTAAAATCGGCGGTAGAGACAGCAATGGGTGAAAAGTTTGCAGAGTTTTTATTAGAAAATCCAACTGAAAGTAAAATAATAGCGAACAAGATCATTGATGCGGCTCGTGCAAGGGAGGCTGCTCGCAAAGCACGAGAAATGACTCGTAGGAAGGGAGCACTAGATTTAGCCGGTTTACCAGGCAAGCTTGCAGACTGTCAGGAAAAGGATCCCGCATTTAGTGAGCTCTACATTGTGGAGGGTGACTCAGCAGGGGGTTCAGCCAAGCAGGGACGTAATCGTAAGAATCAGGCTATATTGCCGTTAAAAGGTAAAATTCTTAATGTAGAGAAGGCTCGATTTGACAAAATGTTGTCTTCGCAAGAGGTTGCAACATTAATTACTGCATTAGGTTGTGGCATTGGCCGTGATGAGTATGACCCTGAGAAATTGCGTTATCACAGTATTATTATTATGACTGACGCAGATGTTGATGGATCGCATATTCGCACATTACTGCTGACCTTTTTCTATCGTCAGATGCCCGAAATCATTGAGCGTGGCTATGTTTATATTGCTCAGCCGCCGCTATATAAGATTAAAAAAGGAAAGCAGGAACAGTACTTGAAGGATGATGAGGCTCTCAACCAGCATTTAACAAGTATCGCAATTGACGGCGCTTCATTACACACCAGTGGTGACGCTCCTGGAATAACGGGTGTTGGCTTAGAAACTTTGGTTAAAAAGTTCCAATCCACTGAAAAGCTCATCGCGCGTATGCACCGCAATATGCCTACATCGCTTTTAAACGCAATGGTTTACTCTGATGTAATGACCAAGGTTCTACTAAAGGACTCTGTAGCCCTCAATGAGTTTGCTGAGAAACTATTAGCGCAGATAGATGGTAATGATGAAGGCGCAACGTTCCGCTATGAAATACGTCCTGATAGTGAGTTGTCGAGCAATAAACTGGTTGTGATAATGCGTATGCATGGCATCGACTATGAGTATGTCATTGACAGCGATTTCGTTGAAAGCAATGAATACGCAAAAATCGCTGACCTCAATGCTTCGATTAATGGGATGATGGAAGAGGGCGCTTACATTCAACGGGGTGAACGCACTCAATCAGTGACTTCGTTTAAAGAAGCTTTAGTCTGGCTTATGGCCGAAGCGAAGCGGGGCCAATATATTCAGCGCTATAAAGGATTAGGCGAAATGAATCCGGAACAATTGTGGGAAACGACAATGGATCCTGAAAGCCGTCGTATGTTACAAGTGACTATTGAGGACGCAATTGGTGCGGACCAGCTCTTTACTACTCTGATGGGTGACCAGGTTGAACCACGTCGTGCATTTATTGAAGCTAATGCGTTAAAAGTTGAAAACTTAGACGTATAGCAGGTCAAAAAGTTAATCAATAAAAAAGCCTGAAGCAATTTTGATTCAGGCTTTTTTTGTATCTCACGACGAATGGCCTAGCATTGACTCAATTGTTCAGTATTTACATTTGTTGAATTGAAAGCAGGGTGTCTCCCTGACCGTTAGATGACGGTTGAACTTGAATAGAAAAACGCCCTGTTTCTTGAGGTATAAACTGCATATTCTGTGAGTCTGCACCGCAATACAACGTGTACCACTGACCTTCAATCAATTCTGCGACTACCGATTCGAAACCGCAACTTGCATGCGGTGACCAAATAGCGTCGGATAGCCGAAAATCGTAAGGTTGCCCATCGGCTATCAAATCAACAATCACGGTATAAACACCATTACCCGATGCTGTTAAACGAAAGCGTTCGTCAGCCTCCCACCAATTGAAGACCCCGCGGACATAAAGACTGTCATAACTAATTGATGGAGAATCCGGCTGCTCACTTGACCCGATATAGGGTGAAGTACTACAGCCACTTAGGATCAACCCTGCTACACAGACATAGGTAAAAGAACGAATATCCACAGCCTGACCTATTTTACGTCTAATTTACTAATATCAGCGATTGACTCTAACATTGAACGTAACTCAACCAGCAACGCCAAACGATTCAAGCGCAAGGCTTCGTCTTCAGCCATAACCATTACATTATCAAAGAAACCATCGACTGGAACCCTTAAACTTGCAATTTGGTTCAGCGCGGTAGTGTAGTCGGCATTCTCAATAGCTTTACTAACTTGCGGCTTAATGGCTGTAAGTGACTGAAATAACGCAATTTCTTCAGATTCTTTTAATGATTCTTCTGAAACCGCTGCTGTGCTAACGGCAGCCGAGTTCTTATTCAGGATGTTTGCTGTACGCTTGTGAGCGGCAGCCAACGATTCCGCCTCAACTGACAGCTTGAATTGACTTATTGCCTGCACTCGAGCGTCGAAATCTGATGGGCAAGTCGGTGCCAAGGCAGAAACGGCCTGCAGTACATCAATTGAAATGCCCTTATCTTGATAAAGTGCATTGAGACGCGCAAAAATAAACTGCAGCACTTGAGCTTTGCAATCGGCGTTTGTTAGCTTACCGTCAAGTACCTCAGACGCCTTTTCTATCAGCTCGACTAGATCAAGTGACAAATTATTATCAATAATTGTCCTGAGTACACCGATAGCTGCTCTGCGTAAAGCAAAGGGGTCTTTGTCACCCTTGGGGAGCTGACCAATACCGAAAATTCCAACTAACGTGTCTAACTTGTCTGCCAAGGCTAGACTAATACTTACTGGACTTTTCGCTACAATATCGCCCGCAAAGCGCGGTAGGTACTGCTCAAATAGAGCGTTTGCGACTGCGTCATTTTCACCGTCATGACGCGCATAATGCATACCCATAACACCTTGGACGTCAGGGAACTCCATCACCATATTAGTCATTAAATCTGTTTTGCATAGCTCACCGGCACGAATGGCTGAGGCCGTATCACCACCGAGCATATCTGAAATCGCGCCGGCTACTTTAGCAATCCGCTCTGACTTATCGGCTAGCGTTCCAAGCTGCTTTTGAAAAACCACTGAGTGAAGAGACTGTATCCGTGATGCTAAGGTCGCTTTTTTATCTGTTTCAAAAAAGAATTGTGCATCAGCAAGCCGAGGTCTTATAACGCGCTCATTACCCGTGATCACTTGTGTAGGATCCGAACTCTCAATGTTGGATACAAACAAAAATGTTGACGCTAATTGACCATTCTTATCTAACAAAGGCACATACTTTTGATCGTCCTTCATCGTATAAATCAACGCTTCTTTGGGTACTTGCAAGAAGGACTCGTCAAAGCTCGCTTGCAGTACTACAGGCCACTCAACTAACGAAGCAATTTCATCAAGCAATCCGTCATCATAATCAGGTTGCAGGTCGAGACCGTTCGCTTCTGATTGCAACTGCGCGGCTATGCTTGCTCTTCGCTCGGCAAAATCAGCTAGTACGTAAGCACTTTTCAACGTCGCAACATAATCATCTGCATGCGCTATCGATAATTGACCCTGACTGTGAAAACGATGACCAAGTACGAGTCGATCCGCCTTATGCCCAAACAGCTCAATGGCAATGATATCCGAGCCATAAAGAGCACAAACAGTATGCACGGGACGAATGAACTGAGCATCTGAATTACCCCAGCGCATGGCTTTAGGGATAGGTAACTTGCTTAACGCCTTCTCAATTAAACCTTGCAGCAACTCGTGCAATGACTGTCCGGGCTGCATGGCTTTGTACAACAACCATTCACCCTTATCCGTAGTAAGCCGCTCAGCTTCCGCCACCGTAATTCCATTGGAGCGGGCCCAACCTTCAGCTGCTTTTGTGGGATTGCCTTCACTGTCAAATGCCACATTCGCTGCAGGCCCACGCTTCTCTACTACTTTATCGGCCTGCGCATACTCGAGTCCTGCGACCGACAACGCTAGGCGGCGTGGTGCAGCATAGTACTTGGCATCAACATAGCTAAGTTCCGCTGCGTCTAAGGCGTCTTTAAAACCTTGTAAAAAAGCCTGCGCCAAGTTTTTAAGTGCTTTTGGAGGAAGCTCTTCTGTTCCCAATTCAATTAGCAGTGTGTCTGTGCGCATGACTTATTGCTCCTTTTGGCACATCGGGAATCCGAGCGCTTCGCGACTCGCATAGTATTGTTCTGCACAAGCTTTCGCCAGTGTTCTAACGCGTAATATATAGCGCTGCCGTTCGGTTACTGAAATCGCGTGCCTAGCGTCTAATAAGTTAAACGCATGAGAAGCTTTCATGACCTGCTCGTAGGCAGGCAATGCGAGACCTTTTTCGATCAATAGCTGACTCGCTTTTTCACAGTTATCAAAATCAGCAAACAAGGTATCTACATTGGCATATTCGAAGTTATAGGTTGATTGCTCAACTTCGTTTTGATGAAACACATCGCCATAGGTGACGGTTCCCATAGGTCCGTTTGTCCATACTAGATCATAGATACTATCGACACCTTGAATATACATGGCTAAGCGCTCTAGACCATAAGTGATCTCGCCGGTCACTGGTTTACATTCAAGTCCACCCACTTGTTGAAAATAAGTGAACTGCGTGACTTCCATGCCGTTTAACCAAACTTCCCAACCCAAGCCCCAAGCGCCAAGGGTAGGTGACTCCCAATTGTCTTCAACAAAACGAATATCATGAACTAATGGGTCAAAGCCTAGTTCTTTTAGTGAGTCTAAATACAGCTCTTGAATATTGTCTGGTGATGGCTTGAGCATCACTTGAAATTGATAGTAATGCTGTAAACGATTAGGGTTTTCACCATAGCGACCATCTGTCGGCCGTCTACATGGTTGCACATAGGCACTACTGATTGGCTCTGGACCAAGAGAACGCAGAAAAGTCATTGGATGGAATGTGCCAGCGCCAACTTCCATATCGAGTGGTTGAATGATCACGCAACCTTGTCGCGCCCAATAGTCTTGCAAGGCTAAAATTAAGCCCTGAAAGGTTTTAATATCGAATTTTTGCATGCCGCAGAATCAGCTCTATGACCAATGTAAAATAAAGTGGCATAGTATACATTTTCAGCGCTAGTTAAAGTAGCCCCAAAAGCTAGGAATTCTCTATGTTACATACTAAAAACAGCAACCAAGAATTAACGCGCTGTGGTTGGGTAAGTTCACACCCTTTGTATCAGCATTACCATGATACCCAATGGGGTCGGCCGGTATTGGATGACAAGGAACTGTTTGCCAAACTTTGTTTGGATGGCCAGCAGGCGGGTTTATCATGGTTCACGATCTTACAGAAACAACAAAATTACGAAACGGCATTCTATAATTTTGAGCCTGAGAAAATCATTAGGTTAACAAATCAAGACGTAGAGCGACTGATGCAAGACCCCGGCATAGTGCGTAATAAACTCAAAATTCAGTCGATTATTCGCAATGCTAATGCTTACCTTAAACTGTCAGAGCAACAGTCATTTGCTGACTTTATTTGGCAGTTTACTGAACATCAAACACAGGTTAATCAGTGGCAAGTGTTAGCGCAGGTTCCCACCAGTACACCACAGTCTGACGCTATGGCCAAAGCCCTTAAGAAAGCCGGGTTTAATTTCGTTGGAACAACGATCTGTTACGCATTTATGCAGGCAGTGGGTATGGTTAATGACCATACCACTGACTGTCACTGTTACGAGGAGGTTTGCCAGTTGGCTCGTCGCTAGCTTAATTAGCGACACTAAATTGTTTTAAATCGTTAAGCTCACGCAGCACATTTGACTCATGATCAGATTCGATTTGCTCGCGCTCTTTGTCCTGCTGGCGCCGTTCAGACTTGCTTAAACTATCGCGCGCTGCATGTGTTGGAAAGTGTTTGATATGATCATACAACGCGTAAACTGCAGGATATTCTTGCCGGTAATCAGGCGCCGGGTTAAGTGGGATAGCATCCAAAAGATGCGTCAGTCGAATTACACCTTCGGAAAGATTGCACTGCTGCTGTTGCATTGCAAGAGCAATGGTTTGAATGCTCTCGGTGATAGTTTCTATCCGCTTTTCACGAACGCGTTGTTGACGATCATTTTGCTGCTTCAACTGAAACAGCAATTTACCCGCATAAAAACTTAATCCTGCGATAATACAGAGTGCTAATCCAATCAGTGTTATATGCATCATTACTCGTCTTTGAAGTCGTCTATTCGGATAGCGTCTAATTGCGCAAAAGGATCATCGATATCTGCGCTTTCTTCCACATCCGGCTTAATACCCAAGAGTTCGCATAAGATCTGGTGGCGTTCGAGCCTTTCGTCAAGCCATGCTTGTTCGTCAACGGTGAGCTCTTGCTCATCATCGATTTTATCGAGGAGCAAATTAAAACGCTCATCCGCTTCGAGCGCTGCTAGCTCTTGCCGAGGAGTCGCATACGTTTTCACCTTCTTTTTGGTAACCGGAGCTTTGGTAACCACTAAAGGAACAGGCTTTTTACTACCTATGCGTTTATCAGTGTTTACGTTAGCTTTAACACTGCTTGGCGCTACTGTATCAACATTATGGCGTGAGCCGGGGGCTTTACCTTTTCTTCGTTTTGGTTTTGAAGTCGGATTTTGACGAGGCGACTTTTTGAAATCATTATTGGATGATTTAGGCACTCCAATAGGGCCGCCTTTACGAGATTTTTTAACGCGAGCCATCGGTTGGTTCCTGTGATGAAATTAATGGGTGATTATATCCTGAGTCGCAATGCGCTGCATCACTACAACATCATCACTGATGAATTTAATGGCCAATCCATCACGCTTAGCCAAATAGTCGAATGTCCTGATACTAAAAAAGCAAACGTGTGTAGGATCATTTTTATAGTGCCAAGTACTGAAGCGGTCTTTGGACAGCCAGCGTTTGGTCATAACAATTATGTAGCCATTCGGTCGTAGTAGGTGTTGCCATAGCAGCCATTCTTTTCGCGGGTGATGAAAATGCTCAATGGCTTCGGTGCAAACGATGAAGTCATAGGCATTTGGATTTTCGAGCAAATCTTGGTTGGGAGCAAAGATCGGGTCGTAAAAATCGACATGGTAGCCATCGTCGATTAACCGCTTTGCTAAAACTGGATTAGGACCACAGCCAAAGTCAATGCCATGTGCAGACAGAGGGACGTATTGCAGTAATGGCAGTCGAGCTCGATCAAGAAAACGTAAGTAACCATCGTCGTTATCAAGGTTTTCGTGCAGCGAGTATTCCATCTCTTCCATTTTGCGCGATGGTAGTAGTGCAGGATCAACAAAGACAAGTTCACAACAGTTGCAGATAAAGTATGTGCGCTTCTTATCTTGATGGAAAAATTCGGTTTTGAGGCTTAGACAATTAGGGCAGATCATATTTGTTGGGCTATAAAGAAAAAAAGGTGAGAGCATACGCTTTCACCTTATTTGTCAGTGTCAGTTGACACTTCTCCCATTGTGCACGTCGTGTGCTTAATTCCTTCCTGGATAACTCTTCTTTTTATTATTATTTGCAGAGTATTTAAATTGTTTTGGGTCTTCCTGACGCTTTATTAAATCTTCCTGTAACTCTCATCTGCCTGCTTAACGCTATATTATTGTTATTCGACGAAAAGCGCTTGCATCTGATTTGCCAAGTAGAATACAGCAAATTATTTTTATTACAACTTTTTTACAAAAAAAACCGACAAAAATTTGACGGATTAATGTAACCCACTGACGTAGTTGGATAATAACTCAATATCTTCGTCAGTTAATTTCTTAGCGATGTCTCGCATCATGCCGTTAAGGTCGTTGGCGCGTTGACCTGAACGGAACATTTCCAACTGTGCTTTAGTGTATGTCACATGTTGACCGCTGATGTCTGGAAACTTAGCCAAGCCCATGCCATTACCTTTGGGGCCATGACAAGCAATACAGGCTGTTATGCCGCGTTCTGCATCACCACCACGGTAAAGCGCTGCGCCGGCATCGACCATATCTTCTGGGGTTGAGCCTGGTTTCATATCTTGGCTAGCAAAGTAAGCTGCGATGTCGAGCATATCTTGATCAGATAGCCCGGCTGCAAACCCGTTCATTACAGCGTTATTGCGGCCTTCTGCGCCACCTGTTTGAGACGCAGTTCTAAAATCCTGCAGCTGTTTAACTAAATAGCTCGCATGCTGACCCGCTAACTTAGGGTTCATATCAATAATACTGTTACCATCAGCACCATGACACGCGGCGCAGGCTGCTGACTTAGCTTTTCCTGCTTCAGGATCACCTTGCATACTGTCTTGCGCAATCGCTGCGCCCGTTGAAAGCATTGCAACACAAAATAGCAAACCAAGTTTTTTCATAAATCTATTCTTCCGCAATTAAATAGTTACCCTAAAAGCGTGATAACATTCACATTTTACACGTTTCATTCGTCAGAAAAACCTATTAGCACATAAATAGTGCAGATTTATCTGGTTTTACTGCGAGTGTCGTCAAGTTTTGAACGCTCAGCGCGATGCAATGGACAATACATGACCTATTTTACACAAGCAAAATTTGCACTTAGTGCGCCCGACATTCGACATCTTGGTGATGATACCGGTATTGAGGTTGCATTTGCTGGCCGTTCTAATGCTGGGAAGAGTAGTGCGCTAAACACGCTAACTCGGCAAAAGAGCCTTGCTCGAACCAGTAAAACGCCGGGACGAACACAAATGATCAATGTGTTTGAGTTGGACGCGGGTAAACGTTTGGTGGATTTACCTGGCTATGGGTACGCCAAAGTACCGATTGCGATGAAGAAAAAATGGCAACAAGCCTTAGCTGAATACTTGCAAAAGCGACAATCGCTGAAAGGGTTGGTGGTGTTAATGGATATTCGTCACCCATTTAAAGATTTAGATCAAGAACTGATACACTGGGCCGTGTCTGCAAACATCCCTGTTTTAGCCTTGTTGACCAAAGCGGATAAGTTAAAAAGCGGTAAACGCAAGCAGCAATTAATGTTTACTCAAGAGGCAGCCTTGGCCTTTTGCGGTGATGTTACGGTTAAATGTTTTTCCTCATTGAATCGTTTGGGATTACCTGATTTGGAAAACACTTTACATGCCTGGATGGGTATAGAGCCAAAGGAATAAAAAAAACCCCGCTATACAAGCGGGGCAACAGGACTTCAGAGAAAACACACAAAAACCGTAAGTAAGAGTTCGGCGACTAAAAGAAGTTCCAACTTCATCAAAAATTTTTTTCCGGCATAAAAAAACCCCAGCGACATGCGCTGGGGCCAAATCAAAGGTTGAAACACAAAATTTGTTAACCTCTGTACCCTACATCGCTAAGTGTAGCTTAGCGATGTAATAATGCAAGTTTTTTGTAATAAAATTACACCGAGATCCATGTGCAACATTCCACTAATGTGCCTCATCCCAATTATCACCTATACCAGCCTCAACAACTAATGGGACTGAGAGGGAAACGGCCGTTTCCATGATTTCTGTAATTTTATTTACATATATATCTATAAACTGTTCTTTTATTTCAAAAACCAGTTCATCATGTACTTGCATGATCATGTAAATGGAATCTGCCTCTTGAGTCGCAACCCATTGATGCACCGCTATCATTGCTTTCTTTATGATATCGGCAGCAGTGCCTTGCATAGGGGCATTGATAGCCGCCCGTTCAGCTCCTTTGCGACGTGCTCCATTACTGGCTTTGATATCCGGTAAATAGAGACGTCTTCCATAAACGGTTGTCACGTAACCATCCGCTTTGGCTTTCTCGCGAGTCTCTTCCATGTACGTTAACACACCCGGATAGCGCTCAAAGTAGGTGTCCATATAACGTTGAGCGTCGTGGCGGGGAATATTCAGTTGTTTTGCAAGCCCAAAGGCAGACATGCCATAAATCAGTCCAAAGTTAATCGCTTTTGCGCTGCGGCGTTGGTTTGTAGAAACTTCTTCAAGCGGTGTCGCAAAAACTTCGGCAGCCGTTGCTGCATGAATATCTTTGCCTTGAGCAAATGCCGTTTGTAATCCATTATCCTCGGATAAATGCGCCATAATGCGTAGTTCAATCTGTGAATAGTCTGCCGCGACAATTTTAAAACCTGGACGGGCGACAAAGGCCTGCCTTACGCGTCGTCCTTCGGTCGTTCGAATAGGAATGTTTTGTAGATTAGGTTCGGTTGATGACAAGCGGCCAGTTGCTGTTACCGCTTGATGGTAAGAGGTATGCACACGACCTGTCCGATGATTTATCATCTTTGGCAACTTATCAGTGTAGGTGTTTTTTAGCTTTGTAAGGCCGCGGTATTCCATGATCAATTTGGGTAATGGATATTCTAATGCGAGTTCTTGCAAGACCTCTTCAGAGGTTGATGGCGCGCCCTTTGGAGTTTTCTTCACAACAGGCAATTCTAATACGTCAAATAAAATGCGTTGAAGCTGCTTGGTTGAGCCTAGGTTAAACTCTTCCCCGGCCTCTGCGTGGACTTCTTTTTCAAGTTCCATAATGCGTTGCGCAAGATCTTGGGACTGCTGATTTAAGCGCTGACTGTCTATTAATACTCCGGTTTGTTCCATTTTCGCTAAAACGTGGATCAGCGGGTGCTCAATGTCGCGATAAACCTTTTGCAGGGGCGCGACGCCCTCAACATTCGGCCACAGTGCATGGTGTAACGCGAAGGTTACTTCCGCATCTTCTGCTGCATAGGGGCCCGCTTGCTCGAGATCAATTTGATTGAAGGTGAGTTGTTTGGCACCTTTGCCCGCTACACTTTCAAAACTAATTGTCGAATGCCCTAGATGAGCAAGGGCCAATGTATCCATATCATGGCGACTGGCTACACTATTGAGTACATATGATTCGAGCATGGTGTCATAGGCAACACCGTTTAAACTAATACCGTAATTGGCTAACACATTAATATCATACTTGATGTGTTGACCAATTTTCTTCGCCGCAGGATCTTCTAAAATAGGCTTCAATTGTTGCAATACATCATTTCGGTCAAGCTGCTCCGGTGCACCGGGATAATCATGCGCCAGAGGCAAATAGGCGGCGTGCCCAAGTTCACAGCAGAAGGAAAGCCCGACCAATTCTGCCTGCATGTAGTCCAAGCTCGTCGTTTCCGTATCGATGGCATATAAATTTGCTTGTGCAAGTTTATCTATCCAGCTATCTAATTGTGCCTGCGTGGTGATCAGCTCGTATGCACCAGGCTCAAATCGGGAGTTATCAAGCAATGAATCTGCTTCGGTCTCGGGAGTTTCATCGTTATTTCCGTGTGCTTGAGATGTATCGCCGTTGAGTTGTTGATTAACCTCTTGTGACCAACGTTTAAATTCATATTCGGCAAAGAGGGCGGCTAACGCATGATAGTCTGGCTCGGTGGGCGTTAAAGTAGAAGGGGAGTACTCGAGTTGTAAATCAACCGCGATCGTTGCGAGTTCATAAGATAAAAGCGCCTGCTCTTGATATTCGGCCATTTTGTTACCGAGCGATTTTGCCCCTCGAAAATCCAGCTCGGCAATTTTATCCAGATTGGCATAAATGGCGTTTATACCGCCAATTCCATTGAGCAACCCCTGTGCGCTTTTGTCACCAATCCCCGGTACGCCAGGTATGTTATCGACCTTGTCACCTTTGAGCGCGAGGAAATCGATAATAAGTTCGGGCGGCACGCCAAATTTTTGTTTGACGCCATCGATATCCATGAGTTGATTCGTCATGGTATTGATTAACGTTACATGTTCGTTCACCAATTGCGCCATGTCTTTATCGCCGGTACTAATCAGAGTGTTAATGCCTTGCTCAGCGGCTTGTTTGGCCAAGGTACCAATGACGTCATCGGCTTCTACATTGGGTTCAACAATGATAGGTAACCCCATGGCCTTAATAATTTGGTGTAAGGGTTCGATTTGCTGCCGCAACTCCTCAGGCATGGGCGGACGGTTGGCTTTATATTCTGGATAAATATCGTCGCGAAAGGTTTTACCTTTGGCATCAAACACCACGGCGATATGGGTGGGTTGATACTCTTTGAGCAAACTCTTCAGCATATTGATCACGCCATAGATTGCACCCGTATCTTGGCCTTTTGAGTTGGTCAATGGGGGCATACCGTGAAATGCTCTGAACAAATAAGAGGAGCCATCAATTAAAATAAACGGGGGATTTTTTTGTTTAGACATGAAAAATTTTCTCAACAATCAGTAGGCTAAGAATGCCATATTCGATGCACTTTAACCATGACGTAAAATCGACTTGAGACTTTGCACAAACTGTGGATAACTCTGTTAGTAAGCTGGTGTTTGAGCACGACTATGCAAAATCGGAGAACGTGCGAGTGTTCTTCAATCTATTGTTTTATATGGATAAATGAGACTTGTTAACTGAGGGTTTAACCCAAATTGTTGTTTTTTTATCCTGTGGATATTGAAATTTCTGTAGTCAGACCATCTCAATCCGGCCACGTAAAGTAGCACAATTTGAATGAGATAAAACAGCACTTGTTAATATTTTTTTAACATTTTTCATTATTAAAAACTTAAATAAAAGCATAAGTGCATTTTTCGTGGACATGTGTAGGATAAAAACACTTTAAGTTTGCGGTGCTTATCACCATAATCGTGCTTACTACCCATTTTGTAGCGCTGGAAAAAATAATTACATGCAATATCGGTCTATTGTCCGCATTCTAGGTTTGCTGGTTGCTCTATTCAGCGTGACAATGATCCCGCCTGCGTTGGTTTCTTTGATCTATAAAGATGGCAGTGGCTTGCCTTTTATCCTGGCATTTTTCCTATGTATTATTACCGGCACTTTATTTTGGTACCCGAATCGCTTTAATCGATCAGACTTACGTGCCAAAGAAGGATTTTTAATCGTCGTTTTATTTTGGACCGTGCTAGCCAGCTTCGGGGCGCTTCCATTTGTGTTACTCGAGCAACCCGAAATGAGTTTTACTGATGCATTTTTTGAGTCTTTCTCGGGATTAACCACGACCGGCGCGACAGTAATTGAAGGTATCGAATACTTACCTAAAGCGGTGCAGTTCTATCGTCAGCAATTGCAGTGGCTGGGAGGTATGGGGATCATCGTACTAGCGGTCGCAATTTTACCAATTTTAGGCGTTGGCGGCATGCAGTTGTATCGTGCGGAAACTCCTGGGCCCGTCAAAGACTCAAAAATGACACCGCGGATAGCCGATACAGCTAAACAACTGTGGTACATCTACCTAGCGTTAACAACAGCATGTACCGTGGCGTACTGGTTTGCAGGTATGAACCTGTTCGATGCTGTGTGCCATGCGTTCTCAACAATCGCTATCGGAGGCTTTAGTACCTATGATGCGAGTTTAGGATATTTTAACAGTCCGGTGGTTAATATTGTGTGTGTTGTTTTTCTCTGGATAGCAGCACTCAATTTCTCACTGCATTTTGCGGCGGCGACCTCGCGGTCTTTGAATAATTATTGGCGTGATCCAGAGTTCAAAGCCTTTTTTGCAATCCAATTTACCTTGATCACGGTGTGTTTCTTGGTTCTTGTTGGTGAAAATTATTATGATAGCGCTGAAACTGCCCTCGATCAGGCTATGTTACAAGCGGTTTCTATCAGCACTACGGCGGGTTTCGCAACCACGAATTTTTCTGAGTGGCCGGCCTACTTACCAATCCTCTTGATCTTTTCCAGTTTTATCGGTGGTTGTGCGGGTTCAACAGGAGGCGGACTAAAAGTCATTCGCGTATTTTTACTCTTTTTACAAGGTAAACGAGAGGTCGATCGTTTGATCCATCCTCGCGCAGTGTATGCGGTTAAGCTGGGTGATCGTTCAATGCCTGAGCGAGTGGTTGAAGCGGTTTGGGGGTTTTTCTCAGCCTATGCGATAGTGTTTGTTGTGATCATGATCGGGCTGATTGCTACTGGCCTTGACAATATTACCGCATTCACAGCAACGGCAGCGACGCTGAATAATCTTGGTCCAGGACTTGGCACTGTTGCAGGCACGTACGCTGATGTCAGTGATTCTGGTAAATGGTTATTGGTACTAGCTATGTTGTTTGGACGTTTAGAAATATTTTCTTTGCTGGTTTTGTTTTCACCCACTTTCTGGCGCAGTTAAACCTATAAGCAAATTTTTAGCCGAAGAAGAACGCGCTGGGCTGAAACAGCTTTTCAACGTCACCAATAAACTTCTTGTCGACCAAAAACATAATTACGTGGTCGTTAGCTTCTATCTTCGTGTCGCTGTGCGCGATGATTACGGAATCTTCGCGTACAATTGCACCAATGGTTGTGCCGGGCGGTAGTTTGATATCTCTAATTTGACGTCCTACGACTTTGGAGGTTGTCTCGTCGCCATGGGCTATTGCTTCAATCGCTTCGGCAGCACCGCGCCTGAGTGAATAAACATTGACAATATCGCCGCGGCGTACGTGCGTTAACAATGCCGAAATTGTTGCTTGCTGCGGGGAGACAGCGATATCAATCTCGCCACCTTGCACTAAATCAACATACGCGCTGCGTTGAATGAGCACCATGGTTTTCTTCGCACCCATGCGCTTGGCGAGCATGGCGGACATAATATTGGCTTCATCATCATTGGTTACGGCGATAAATGCGTCAACTTGCTCGACGTTTTCTTCACTGAGTAATTCGGCATCCGAAGCATCACCACTAAAGACAATAGTTTTGTCCAGATGGGCGGCCAAATAACGGGCGCGCTCCTGATTGTACTCAATCAGTTTGACTGAGTGTTTGTGTTCAAGGCGCTTGGCTAATCCAGCGCCAATCAAACCGCCGCCCGCAATCATGATCCGCTTATAGCTCGATTCGAGTTTTTGTAACTCACTCATAACTGCGCGAATATGCTTAGTTGCAGCAATAAAAAACACTTCATCATCAGCTTCTATGATGGTCGAGCCTAACGGACGAATAGGCTTGCCGCGTCGATAAATGGCCGCCACTCGCGTTTCCACATTGGGCATATGTTCTTTTAATGCAGACAGAGCATGCCCGACCAAAAGCCCACCATAATATGCTTTGACCGCAACCAGACTTGCATTGCCATCACCAAATTCAACCACTTGCAGTGCGCCAGGGTAGTCAATGAGTCGCTTGATTGCTTTGGTCACCAGCTGTTCAGGTGCAATTACATGGTCAATCGGTATATGAGTGGCGTCAAAAAGATCGTCTTGATACAGCAAATACTCTTCGGATCGGACACGCGCAATTTTGGTAGGAGTATTGAACAATGAATGCGCGACCTGACAGGCAAGCATGTTACTTTCATCGCTATTAGTTACGGCGATCAACATGTCGGCATCTTCTGCGCCAGCTTGCCTTAACACGTCGGGGTAGGAGCCATAGCCGGTAACTACTTTAAGATCGAGGCGGTCTTGCAATTCGCGCAAGCGTTCACCATCGGCGTCAATTATCGTAATTTCGTTTTTTTCACCGACTAAGTTTTCAGCAAGTGTTCCGCCAACTTGTCCAGCACCAACGATGATAATTTTCATTGACTACTCACCAGTAGGATTATTCTTATTATTAAGTTTTGACTTTATCAGTCTAGCGTAATAGAAGCCATCCATTTGACCTTCTCCAGGCAGTATTTGTCGGCCAACACTCTCGCCATGGGTTGCGGTGCACAATGATGCGTCTGGAGTTATCGCCAGAAACTGTTCGACTTGTTGGTTATTTTCTTGCGGCAAAATACTGCAGGTTGCATAGAGCATTACCCCACCGGGACGTAAGGTTTGCCATAAGCGGGTTAGTAATACTTGTTGCAGATGCACCAAAGCATCAATATCGGTGGCTTGGCGAAGCCAGCGTATATCCGGATGACGACGAATGACTCCGGTTGCAGAGCAGGGGGCATCGAGCAAAATGGCATCAAAAGGTTGCTTGTCCCACCACTCAACCAAGTTCGCGGCATCAGCACAAACGACCTGTGCCTGTAGTTGCAGGCGTTGCAAATTTTCTTTTACACGCAGTAACCGAGCTGAGTCATTATCGATGGCAGTGCAGATAAGCGTAGGCTCGCGCTCAAGCATGTGACAGGTTTTTCCGCCTGGCGCAGCACAGCAGTCTAATACACGAGAGTGGGCTGGTGGTTGCAAATAGTCCACCGCAAGTTGAGCCGCACCATCCTGTACCGCAAATAGTCCTTCGCTGTAGCCTGGCAACGCAGTGACTTCAACGTTCTGCTCCAAGATGATCCCATCTGCGTGGTCCGGCGGTAAAGTGAAAGGTATGCCCTGAGCTACCAAGCGCTGACTATATTCTTCACGTGTGTTTTGTTGACGATTTACCCGTAACCATAGCGGTGCTCGGGTATTCATTTGCTCTACAATCGTTTCCGCTCGGGTCGGGTAGGCTGCGATAATTTGCTTGTATAGCCAATTAGGAAGCCCTACTTGCGCCGCCGCCCCACTGGGTTTTTGTTGAACTAGGTTGCCGCGCTGAAACTCGCGTAAAATAGCATTCACTAAGCCTTTTAAACCACCTGCATTAAGACTTTGGCAGGCATTTACTGTTTCGCCAATTGCTGCATGTGCCGGGACTCGAGAAAACGCAAGTTGATATAGACCAACCAATAAAAGGTGTTCGATGACCTTTTTATTGCCCTTCAATGGTTTTTCTAACAGCTGGCGCAACCAAAACTGCAACGTTGGTAATTGTCGTAATACGCCAAACACCATTTCTTGTAGCCACGCTTTGTCGCGGGGATCTCGGTATCGTTGCTGCACTTCGTTAAGTAGCCCACGACTTGATTTATTTTGCTCCAAGATCGTAAAAAGTATTTTCGCACTATCTGCGCGAAGCATGCGGCCAATTTTTGGTGAGGTCACGACAGTTGAGTTCCGGGTTTAAACCAATCGCCTTTAGCATTGAGAACATCACTCACATGCGCCCGCTTTTTACCTGGGATCTGTAACTCCGAGATACAAAAAATCCCGTCTGCAGTGGCGATGTTAACACTCTGTTTGTTGGCGCTCACTATCGATCCAGGGCTATAATTATTTTCGTCTTCAAGGGTGGAGGCGGCCCAAACTTTGAGTGCGACATCACCAATTTCGAACCATGCACCTGGCCATGGGTTGAAGGCTCGCACATTGCGCTCTAGTTGTGCAGCTGATAATGACCAATCAAGACGAGCTTCTTGCTTACTTAATTTCTTCGCGTAGGTCGCAAGATCCTCGTCTTGCGGCACGGGGGTAAGCGTTGAAAACTCATCAAGGCAATGAATGAGTGCTTGCGGGCCAATCTTAGCAAGCCGGTCATACAACGATGCGCTAGTCTCCTCATTGCTGATTGGCGTCGTTTGAATATGCAACATTGGCCCTGTGTCTAAACCTTCGTCCATTTGCATTATGGTCACGCCGCTTTCAGCGTCACCCGCCCAAATGGCGCGCTGGATAGGAGCGGCGCCACGCCAACGTGGCAGAATTGAGCCATGGACATTGACGCAACCCAAAGGTGGAATATCGAGAACGGCCTTTGGAAGCAACAAACCATAGGCAACAACGACCATAATGTCGCAGGGGATTTCGGCTAATTGTTGTTGTGCCTCCAAGCTTTTTAAACTGGTGGGTTGATGCACGGGAATATGGTTGGTTTCTGCTAGTTGTTTTACAGGACTAGCCTGCAATTTCTTACCACGACCGGCAGGGCGGTCTGGTTGGGTATACACCGCCACTACTTCATGGTCAGAATCCAGCAAAGCCTGTAGATGAGTGGCTGCAAAATCTGGTGTGCCGGCAAAAATAACGCGCAATGGCTTATTCCTCTGAGATTTTAGGCTCGCGCCGCTAAACGCGCTTCTTTTTCTAATTTCTTCCGAATTCGCTGGCGCTTTAGCGGAGATAAATAGTCGACAAACAACACCCCTTTTAGGTGATCCAGTTCATGTTGGATACAAATTGCCAGCAAGCCATCGGCCTCTAGCTCAAAGGTATCTCCATTCCCGTCCAAAGCGCGAACCTTTACCCACTCCGCGCGGTCAACTTTAGCGTAATTTCCCGGCACAGATAAACAGCCTTCTTCGCTGACTGTCGAACCCTTCTTTTCAATAATCTCAGGATTGATAAATACGCGCGGTTCATTTTGCTCCTCAGAGACATCCATCACGACTACACGCTTGTGCACGTTCACCTGCGTTGCAGCAAGTCCGATACCGTTTTCCTCGCGCATAGTTTCGAACATGTCGGCAACTAATTGCTTAATGTCATCGTCTACGGCTGCTACGGGTTCAGCGACGGTGCGCAAGCGTTCATCGGGAAAACTTAAAACTTCTAATATTGCCATGATATTTTTCAACTACACTTTAATTCAGTATCAATTCCTATACTAAACGTGGCATAACACGCTTTACAGGGGTTAAAACACTATTATTCTAACGCATAACGGTAATTGGGTGCGAGCTTTCTTAGGTATTAGCGCGATTGCCCGATAACCAATTAATGAACATCCGGTAATGGATTAAATTACAACCTCATGGGGAAGGTATGTTTAAACCAAGTTTGAAAGTCTTAGCGTTATTGGTCTTTCTACCAATGTGGTGCTTTGCACAAGAAGTTCAAGTGAAAGACAGTGCGCCTGAGCAATACGAAGTTAAGCAGGGCGACACCCTGTGGGACATTTCTAATCTGTTTCTGGAAAAGCCTTGGCTATGGCCTGAGTTATGGCGCACAAATACGCAGATCCTGAATCCGCATTTAATTTACCCGGGTGACGTTTTAACTCTTCAATGGCAAGACGGTGTACCCATGTTGGTTGTTGACCGGCCTGATAAGCGTGTGGTGACATTGTCGCCAAGCGCCAGTCGATCCACCAAAACGGGTGCAATTCCATTGCTTCCTTGGAGCGTTATTTCACCCTATTTGAATAATGATATGATTTTGTCTGAAGCTGAGTATGAGCGCTTGCCACATATTCTCGGGAATAGTTTTGGCGATATTCGCTTTGTTAATGATGATGTTGTTCTAGCCAAAGCCAAAGGTCGTTCTGCCAGCGAATACGTCATTGTGCGTCAACAGAACGAAGTGTTTGACCGGTTTGGTAACCCCATTGGCTTGCAGGTGCGTCATGTGGCTGACGGCACCCTTACAGAGACACAACCCGATAGCGAGTGGATGGTACGGGTAAAACAAAGTAATTATGAAGCGATGCGAGGTGACCGTTTATACACGGCAGAAAAAATAGAGCCTCAAGATATGGAGCTGGTTCCCGCAGGCGAACGTCAACGCGCAGAGGTGGTGGGTAATTTACACCAGCGGGATCTACTGGGAAAACATGACGTAGTCATCATCGATATCGGTGCTGACAATATCAGTGCTGGTACGGTGATGGGTATTTATCTGCAAGGTCCCGATATCTATGATGGTGAAGACCCTAAATACGAAGGTGAATCCAGCCTACTGAAAGGCGCGTTTCAAGACGGCTCGACGATTCAGCAGCCGGCGGTGAAGATTGGTGAGTTGATTGTATTTAAAACATTCGATAAAGCCAGTTATGCAATTATCACGCGAGCGAGTGAACTCATCAAAAACGGAGCGCTTGTCGCAAAACCCTAAATCAATCTGAGAGAGTCTCAAGGAGGAGGCTTGCCACATGATCACCAATGGGTAAGTGATACAGAACGTAACGCTTACCTGCGACTCGCCTTTAGTTACTCATTTGGCGCTCATAAGTGGGCTACCTTACATGCAGCAACAGGATACACTGTTACAGGCTTGGCTAAGCTGTCAAAGCAAGAATTGCAAGCCTGTGGGTTTTCCCGCTCGCATATTGCGATCATTCAGGGCAGCTCGACACCTGCAGCTGTAGCCGCTGCTTTCGACTGGCATCAGCCGCAAAGGAATCGATGGGTTGTCACGATAGACGATGACGTTTATCCGGTGCGATTAAAAGAAATTGCTTCGCCACCGCTGGTTTTGCTAGCACACGGCGATCTAGGCTTGTTGGAAAAGCGCTGCCTGGCAATAGTGGGCTGCCGGCAACCCACTTACTCGGGTAAGCACTTGGCCTTTGAATTTGCACGCGAGCTTGCCCAGGCAGGATTGACCATTGTTTCTGGAATGGCGTTGGGGGTTGATCAACAGGCACATAATGGTGCGCTTGAACGGCATGGCTCAACGATAGGCGTGCTGGGTTGCGGAATTGACCAAGTGTATCCAAAGCGTAATCAGGATTTATTTCGGCAGGTATTGGAGTGTGGAGGCTTATTAGTCAGTGAATATTACCCCGGGGTAGCACCGTCTAAGTCGCACTTTCCGCGCCGCAACCGGATTGTGAGTGGACTGTCTTTAGGTGTGCTGGTGGTCGAGGCCGCGTTAAAAAGTGGCTCACTTATTACTGCTCGTCATGCCTTGGAGCAAAACCGCGAAGTCTTGGCAATTCCTTCCAATATTCGAGCTGAGCAATCACAGGGTTGTCACTATTTGATCCAACAAGGCGCAAAACTGGTGACTTGTATTGAGGATATTCTGATTGAAATTCAGGAGCTTAACCATATAACCCCGAAACCTTCTATTGAAACCGATAAAAAAAGTCCCATTTCTGACTTGGCAACCCCAGATTTGTTAGATAGTGTAGAGTTTGATGTCACATCTATCGACATCATTACCGAACGCAGCAAACTGCCGGTCCACGAAGTTATGGCAGCATTATTAGAATATGAGTTGCGAGGTCTCGTTGCTTCCACACCCGGAGGCTACGTTAAATTGAGGGGAAAATAATATGTTCGATATCCTCATGTATCTGTTTGAAAACCTTATCCACAGTGAAAGCGAAATCTGTGTCGACCAAGATGAGTTGACGGATGAGCTTGTGCGTGCCGGTTTCCATCATGATGAAATCTACAAAGCGCTAGCATGGTTAGAAAAATTGGCGGCTCTGCAAGAAACCGACATTAAGCCTTATCTCGCGAAGGGCAATGTGGCTTCACCCATGCGGATGTATACCCATGAAGAAGAGATGCGTTTGGATTCAACCTGTCGCGGCTTTCTTTTGTTCCTTGAGCAAATGAATGTTCTAGATGGCGCCACGCGGGAAATGGTTATCGATCGCGTAATGGAAATTGATGCCGCTGAGTTCTGCTTGGAAGACTTAAAGTGGGTCGTTTTGATGGTGCTATTTAATGTACCAGGAAAAGAAAACGCCTATGCGCAGATGGAAGATTTATTGTTTGATGAAAGTGGCGGTGTGTTACATTAATCGCTAAGGTCATCAAACAACGCAAGGCTGTCTGTGAGTAAAATCAACCATGCACTTTTCAGTGCAGCGAGTCATGCGTTAAGTGCCGCATTCGGTGATTGTCCCGAGTGCGGTGCACCGTTAGTCGTCAAGCGCGGTAAAAGTGGAGCTTTTATTGGCTGCTCTACTTATCCCTCCTGTGAATATACAAAGCCCTTGCACGACAATGAGGTTCACGTTGTCAAAGTCATAGACGCATCATCTTGCCCTGAGTGTGGTCATGAGTTGGCGGTGAAGAAAGGGCGTTATGGTCTATTTATAGGCTGTACGAATATGCCAGAATGCCACCACATTGAATCTTTGAAGCAACAAGCGGATACTCAGGTTGATTGCCCTAAGTGCCACCAAGGCCATTTAGTTAAACGCACCAATCGCTTTGGTAAACATTTTTACAGTTGCAATCAGTATCCCAACTGTAAGTATGTTGTGAATCATCCTCCGGTATCGCGACCGTGTAAAAAATGCCAATGGCCAATTTTATTAAAAATAGATAACCAATTCGTGTGCCCACAATCGCAGTGTGGCGAGAAGCAATCGATAAGTGAGTAGTATGTCCAGCCAACCCAACACCTCGTTAGAGCCGATTTCGCAAGATCAAATTGATGCCGTAAAGCAGTATTTGTTGAGCCTACAGTCATCCATTTGTGACGGGCTATCTAGCATTGACGGCACCAAAGACTTCGTTGTTGACGAATGGCAAAGAGAAGAAGGGGGCGGCGGTCGTTCCCGCGTTTTGAAAGGCGGCGCTGTGATAGAGCAAGGGGGGGTTAACTTTTCTCATGTGTTTGGAGACAAGATGCCAGCATCTGCCACTTCAGCACGACCTGAATTAGCTGGGCGTCATTGGCAGGCTATGGGAGTATCGCTGGTTATTCATCCTAATAATCCTTACGTTCCGACTTCGCATGCAAATGTACGCTTTTTTGTTGCAGAGAAAGAGGGGGCAGCACCGATATGGTGGTTTGGCGGCGGCTTTGATTTAACGCCATTCTATCCGCAAGATGAAGATGTGCAACACTGGCACAGCGTTGCAAGGAGCTTATGCGCGCCATATGGCGATAATGTCTATGCAGACTATAAAGCCTGGTGCGACAAGTATTTCTACTTGCCCCACCGTAACGAAACCCGTGGCGTCGGTGGTCTATTTTTCGATGATCTTAATCAGTGGGGGTTTGAGCGATCCTTTGCGTTTATGCAGGCAGTTGGCAATGGCTACCTGGATGCATACTTACCCATAGTAGAAAAAAACCACGCCCGTCCTTATGGTGAGCGTGAGCGTCAGTTTCAACTGTACCGTCGCGGGCGCTATGTTGAGTTTAATCTGGTTTACGACCGCGGCACACTGTTTGGCTTACAAAGTGGCGGTAGAACCGAGTCAATATTGATGTCAATGCCACCGTTGGCGCGCTGGGAATATATGTATACTCCCGAAGCTAACTCTCCGGAAGCTAAACTACAAGCCTATTTAGTGCCGCGCGAGTGGGTGTCGTAGACACCTGTTTTCTATCGCTATCAAAAAGACTTCAGCCGCAGTTACTCGTTACATACAGTGTACTCTTACAACTCAGCTACACCATTCAACAACTTCTTTAGTAATCTCACACTCAAGCCTCGTTTGACAGCACTGGTTTCCAATTCAACCTAAACGAACTCTAGCAACTCACCGCATTGCTTTCATTGCTTAACTTATTGATTTGGATCAAGGGTAAAACGTTGATTCGAAAGCGAGATTTGAGACTTGTTCTAGATCAATCTTTTTTCTCCGCGGCTGTTTATAGTGCCCGCAACAGATATAAACATAGAGAGAATACACATGAAAAAAACCACACTTGCATTAGCGTTAGCAGCTTTGACCTTAACCCCTGCCGCGTTTGCTTATGAAAAAGGCGACATCCTTGTTAGAGGCGGATTAACAACGGTTGCTCCGGACGACAGCAGCTCGAATATTCTAGTGGGCGGAGCGGATTTCGCGTTGGGCGGTCAAACTGTGGGTGGTGTAAACGTCGACAATAATACGCAGTTAGGTCTAAATATCGCGTATTTCTTTACTCCTCATTGGAATGTTGAGGTACTCGCGGCCACACCGTTTAGTCATGATATCAACCTAGCTGACGGAACAAACTTAGCTAGCACCAAGCATTTACCACCAACAGTCACCGCGAACTACTTCTTTGCTGACCCTGCGGCCAAATTCCAACCTTATGTTGGTGTCGGGCTAAATTACACAATATTCTTTGATGAAGAGTTTAATGGTGCTACTGCAGGGGTTATTGAAACTGCTACAGGTGGGGCTGTAGTGTCCGATCTTGACCTAGACGCCTCTTTTGGCTTTTCAGCTCAAGTCGGTGCAGACTACTTCATTAATGACGAAATGTTTATCAATGCTTCAGTACGTTATATCGATATTGAAACCGAAGCTGACTTTAAAGTTAGTGGATCTGATATTGGCAAAATTGAAAGTGTGACAATTGATCCGTGGGTATACACTATCTCAATTGGTTACAAATTCTAAATTTCTTCGGTTATGTTTAAAAAGCTCCGCTTGCGGAGCTTTTTTGTTGGTATGGTTTCATGTAGATTATCGATAAACATCACAACTAATAGTATTCGATGCAAAAGTTCGCTGTTTTTGGCAATCCTATCCAACAAAGCCGCTCTCCAATCATTCATAGAGCCTTTGCTAATCAGGCGAATTTGACAATCGATTACAGTGCAGAATTATCGACCAAAGAAGAGTTCTGCAATGACGTACAGCGTTTCTTTTCCGACAAACAAGCAACAGGGTGTAATGTGACTGCACCGTTTAAGTTACTTGCCTGTCGATTAGTCAATACGATCAGTGAAGAAGCTAAGTTAGCTGGGGCTGTCAATACCATCGCTAAACTAAGTGACGGTACACTAGCCGGTTATAATACCGATGGTGTAGGACTCATTAACGACATTGCTCGTCAAAACGTTGATTTGAACGGTAAAACCATTCTCATTTTAGGTGCTGGCGGCGCTGCGCGCGGTGTCATTCGTGCCTTAATTAATCAACACCCTTATTCCATTACTATTGCGAATCGAACCTTACAAAAAGCGCAAGAGCTGGTGGAAATTGGCGAGACAATTAAACAATCACTATCATTTATGGCCACTAGTTTTGATGCGATAGATGATAATAGTTTCGATATCGTGATCAATGCCACTTCATTAAGTTTGGATAATCAAATCCCACCGCTATCTGCCAATGTTGTAGCAGAGGCCGATTTGGTTTACGACATGGTATACGCGAGTCAGCCGACTTCTTTCTTAGAATGGGCGAAGGGGGCAGGCGCTGCAAAAATTAGTGATGGTTTGGGAATGCTGGTGGGCCAAGCCGCAATGAGTTTTAAAATTTGGACTGATTTTATGCCAAATATTCAGCCTGTTATTAGTGAATTGCGGGAACACCTTTGAAGTAGCGACCCGAGTTTAGTCTATTAGGTAGCTTGTTAGTTGGATAGGTAAGACGCTTTACTCAATCAACCAATCAACCAATCAACCAATCAACCAATCAACCAATCAACCAATCAACCAAACACCGACAGTTAATTGCAATTGGGTGGAATACTTCGTTCGCCTGCGGTTGCCATTAACCCTTAACGACTAGCTATTATTAGATAGAAGTATTTAAAAAGCTCAACGCATAACATAACCTGCTCACTCTGCTTTTTCTAACTCTGGCCAGCCCAACAGCATTCGTGAGCTAAAATGGTTTAACTATTCTGCAAGATACTCATCCTTTAATTTCACATAGTTGAGTGCAGACTGCTTTAAGAAGTTGACTTCTGCTTCACTCAATTTACGTTTCTCTTCCATGGGGTTACCAACATAAAGGTAACCGGACCGCAACCGCTTGTTTGGCGGAACTACTGTCCCCGCGCCAATAAAGACATCATCCTCTACTATTGCACCATCCATAACAATGGCACCCATCCCGACTAAGATTCGATTGCCCAATACACACCCATGCAACATGCACTTGTGCCCAACGGTTACGTCGTCACCAATAATTAACGGGAATCCCTTTGGATTTTTGTCCGAGACTCTGGTCACATGTAATACGCTGCCATCTTGTATATTGGAGCGATCACCAATACGAATATGATTCACATCACCGCGTGCAGCAACTAGTGGCCAAATACCAACGTCATCGCCCATAACCACATCGCCATAGAGAACCGCGCTGTCATCTATATAGTTATTCTTACCTAACGTTGGCGTAATTCCTTTATAGGGTTTAATTGGCATAAAAACTCCGCGTTTATGTAAATCGGTTGTAGAGGGATTGTATCTTAATTCACCTTTTTGCGCGTAATTCAGTCGAAAAACCATTTTTTTCAACTTTTTTTAAAAAAGCGGTTGACCTGAGAAGTTAGGTCTGTAGAATGCGCGCTCGCTTCAACGGGAAGACGAAATAAACAAATCAACGGCAACGCCAATGATTTGACGCAACCCCTTAATTGAAGCGGGTTTCAAGCAAGTCGATGAAAATAAAATTTCAAAAAAATGCTTGACTCCCGGATGCGACAATGTAGAATGCGCATCCCGCTTGAGGAGAGTCACTAAGGCGCCTTAAGCTGCAACGAAAGTTGCTTTGTTCTTTAACAATTTATAACAAGACAATCTGTGTGGGCACTCGTTAAGAGTGTCACAACGACAATTTATTTTTAGTTTCTATTCGTAGAAACGACGCAAGTATTCAATTGAAGAGTTTGATCATGGCTCAGATTGAACGCTGGCGGCAGGCCTAACACATGCAAGTCGAACGGTAACAGGACTAGCTTGCTAGTTGCTGACGAGTGGCGGACGGGTGAGTAATGCTTGGGAATTTGCCTTTAGGAGGGGGATAACCACTGGAAACGGTGGCTAATACCGCATAATGTCTACGGACCAAAGGGGGCTTCGGCTCCCACCTATAGAGAAGCCCAAGTGAGATTAGCTAGTTGGTGAGGTAAAGGCTCACCAAGGCGACGATCTCTAGCTGTTCTGAGAGGAAGATCAGCCACACTGGAACTGAGACACGGTCCAGACTCCTACGGGAGGCAGCAGTGGGGAATATTGCACAATGGGGGAAACCCTGATGCAGCCATGCCGCGTGTGTGAAGAAGGCCTTCGGGTTGTAAAGCACTTTCAGTTGTGAGGAAAGGTTAGTAGTTAATACCTGCTAGCTGTGACGTTAGCAACAGAAGAAGCACCGGCTAACTCCGTGCCAGCAGCCGCGGTAATACGGAGGGTGCAAGCGTTAATCGGAATTACTGGGCGTAAAGCGCACGCAGGCGGTTTGTTAAGCTAGATGTGAAAGCCCCGGGCTCAACCTGGGATGGTCATTTAGAACTGGCAGACTAGAGTTTTGGAGAGGGGAGTGGAATTCCAGGTGTAGCGGTGAAATGCGTAGATATCTGGAGGAACATCAGTGGCGAAGGCGACTCTCTGGCCAAAGACTGACGCTCATGTGCGAAAGTGTGGGTAGCGAACAGGATTAGATACCCTGGTAGTCCACACCGTAAACGCTGTCTACTAGCTGTGTGTGTATTTAATACGTGCGTAGCGAAGCTAACGCGCTAAGTAGACCGCCTGGGGAGTACGGCCGCAAGGTTAAAACTCAAATGAATTGACGGGGGCCCGCACAAGCGGTGGAGCATGTGGTTTAATTCGATGCAACGCGAAGAACCTTACCTACACTTGACATGCAGAGAACTTTCCAGAGATGGATTGGTGCCTTCGGGAACTCTGACACAGGTGCTGCATGGCTGTCGTCAGCTCGTGTCGTGAGATGTTGGGTTAAGTCCCGCAACGAGCGCAACCCTTGTCCTTAGTTGCCAGCATTCAGTTGGGCACTTTAAGGAGACTGCCGGTGACAAACCGGAGGAAGGTGGGGACGACGTCAAGTCATCATGGCCCTTACGTGTAGGGCTACACACGTGCTACAATGGTATGTACAGAGGGAAGCGAGACAGTGATGTGGAGCGGACCCCTTAAAGCATATCGTAGTCCGGATTGGAGTCTGCAACTCGACTCCATGAAGTCGGAATCGCTAGTAATCGCAGGTCAGCATACTGCGGTGAATACGTTCCCGGGCCTTGTACACACCGCCCGTCACACCATGGGAGTGGGATGCAAAAGAAGTAGCTAGTCTAACCTTCGGGAGGACGGTTACCACTTTGTGTTTCATGACTGGGGTGAAGTCGTAACAAGGTAACCCTAGGGGAACCTGGGGTTGGATCACCTCCTTACCTTAAAGTCGATGGACGCACTTGATGCAGTGCTCACACAGATTGTTTTGTTATTAAATTAAAGATAGAGAGTCTTAATCGATAAGACGCTTATTGATTAAGGTTCTTACCTTAAACTTGTTCTTTAACAATTTGGAAAAGCTGATATTAATTTAATCCAAGAGTAACTGATTGAATTGTTATTTTATAAAATGACGGTTCTTTCAAGCGAAACTTGTATGGGTATGAGTAAAATCATACGTGATTAGCGATTGTCACAATACAGCCTGGCGAGAGCCACTGATAGTCTGGAGTCAAAAGGCAGACATATTAGGGTTGTATGGTTAAGTGACTAAGCGTATACGGTGGATGCCTTGGCAGTTAGAGGCGATGAAGGACGTGTAAGTCTGCGAAAAGCTGTGGTGAGCTGACAAAACGCATTTGAGCCACAGATGTCCGAATGGGGAAACCCACCGTTTCGGCGGTATCGTTAAGTGAATACATAGCTTAACGAGGCAAACGAGGGGAACTGAAACATCTAAGTACCCTTAGGAAAAGAAATCAATTGAGATTCCCCTAGTAGCGGCGAGCGAACGGGGAGCAGCCGAATCTATTTGAATTAGCAGAATGTGTTGGGAAGCACAACGATACAGGGTGATAGTCCCGTATGTGAAGGTTCAAGTAGGTCATATTAAGTAGGTCGGGACACGTGTTATCTTGACTGAAGATGGGGGGACCATCCTCCAAGGCTAAATACTCCTAACTGACCGATAGTGAAGTAGTACCGTGAGGGAAAGGCGAAAAGAACCCCTGTGAGGGGAGTGAAATAGAACCTGAAACCGTATACGTACAAGCAGTGGGAGCCCTTCGGGGTGACTGCGTACCTTTTGTATAATGGGTCAGCGACTTATATTTAGTAGCAAGGTTAACCGTCTAGGGGAGCCGTAGCGAAAGCGAGTGTTAACTGCGCGTTTAGTTGCTAGGTATAGACCCGAAACCCGGTGATCTAGCCATGGGCAGGTTGAAGGTTGAGTAACATCAACTGGAGGACCGAACCCACTAACGTTGAAAAGTTAGGGGATGACTTGTGGCTGGGGGTGAAAGGCCAATCAAACCGGGAGATAGCTGGTTCTCCCCGAAATCTATTTAGGTAGAGCCTCGGACGAATTCCATTGGGGGTAGAGCACTGTTAAGGCTAGGGGGTCATCCCGACTTACCAACCCTTTGCAAACTCCGAATACCAATGAGAACTATCCGGGAGACACACGGCGGGTGCTAACGTCCGTCGTGGAGAGGGAAACAACCCAGACCGCCAGCTAAGGTCCCAAAATATTGCTAAGTGGGAAACGATGTGGGAAGGCTAAGACAGCTAGGAGGTTGGCTTAGAAGCAGCCACCCTTTAAAGAAAGCGTAATAGCTCACTAGTCGAGTCGGCCTGCGCGGAAGATGTAACGGGGCTAAGCAATATACCGAAGCTGCGGCAGCGTACTTGTACGCTGGGTAGGGGAGCGTTGTGTAAGTGGATGAAGGTGTGTTGAGAAGCATGCTGGACATATCACAAGTGCGAATGCTGACATGAGTAACGATAATGGGGGTGAAAAACCCCCACGCCGGAAGACCAAGGTTTCCTGTCCCATGCTAATCAGGGCAGGGTAAGTCGGCCCCTAAGGCGAGGCAGAAATGCGTAGTCGATGGGAAACGGGTTAATATTCCCGTACTTATATAATCAGTGATGGGGGGACGGAGAAGGCTAGGCCATCGTGGCGTTGGTTGTCCACGTGAAAGTGAGTAGGCTGGAAACTTAGGTAAATCCGGGTTTCTAAGGCCGAGACACGAGACGAGTCACTACGGTGACGAAGTGGTTGATGCCCTGCTTCCAGGAAAAGCCTCTAAGCTTATGATTATATAAACCGTACCCCAAACCGACACAGGTGGTCAGGTAGAGAATACTAAGGCGCTTGAGAGAACTCGGGTGAAGGAACTCGGCAAAATAGTACCGTAACTTCGGGAGAAGGTACGCCCCTGTTAGTGAAGGACTTGCTCCGTAAGCTGATGGGGGTCGCAGTGACCAGGTGGCTGGGACTGTTTATTAAAAACACAGCACTGTGCTAAATCGAAAGATGACGTATACGGTGTGACACCTGCCCGGTGCCGGAAGGTTAATTGATGGGGTTAGCGTAAGCGAAGCTCTTGATCGAAGCCCCGGTAAACGGCGGCCGTAACTATAACGGTCCTAAGGTAGCGAAATTCCTTGTCGGGTAAGTTCCGACCTGCACGAATGGTGTAACCATGGCCACGCTGTCTCCACCCGAGACTCAGTGAAATTGAAATTGCTGTGAAGATGCAGTGTACCCGCACCTAGACGGAAAGACCCCGTGAACCTTTACTACAGCTTGGCACTGAACATTGACCCTACATGTGTAGGATAGGTGGGAGGCTTTGAAGCGTTGTCGCCAGATGACGTGGAGCCGTCCTTGAAATACCACCCTTGTATGTTTGATGTTCTAACATTGCTCCGTTATCCGGAGTGTGGACAGTGTCTGGTGGGTAGTTTGACTGGGGCGGTCTCCTCCCAAATAGTAACGGAGGAGCACGAAGGTTAGCTAATCACGGTCGGACATCGTGAGGTTAGTGCAATGGCATAAGCTAGCTTAACTGCGAGACAGACACGTCGAGCAGGTACGAAAGTAGGTCATAGTGATCCGGTGGTTCTGAATGGAAGGGCCATCGCTCAACGGATAAAAGGTACTCCGGGGATAACAGGCTGATACCGCCCAAGAGTTCATATCGACGGCGGTGTTTGGCACCTCGATGTCGGCTCATCACATCCTGGGGCTGAAGTCGGTCCCAAGGGTATGGCTGTTCGCCATTTAAAGTGGTACGCGAGCTGGGTTTAGAACGTCGTGAGACAGTTCGGTCCCTATCTGGTGTGGGCGTTGGATGATTGAGGGGAGCTGCTCCTAGTACGAGAGGACCGGAGTGGACGAACCGCTGGTGTTCGGGTTGTTTTGCCAAAGGCATTGCCCGGTAGCTACGTTCGGAACGGATAACCGCTGAAAGCATCTAAGCGGGAAGCCGGCCCCAAGATGAGTCATCCCTGGACGTAAGTCCTGGAAGGGTTGTTATAGACGATGACGTTGATAGGCAGGGTGTGGAAGCGTTGCAAGGCGTTAAGCTAACCTGTACTAATTGCCCGAGAGGCTTAACCATACAACACCTAATGTGTTTGTGGTGACAATCGTAAGACCATACAAAACGCGCTCTTAGATTAAAGATATCAGTGATTCCGAATAGTTAAGATTTAAGTAAGGCTGACTTAGCATACTCCTCGAGAGTACTGTGAGTCCTCCTTGTGCAAATGTCACGATGAAAGCTTCGCAATCATCATGAATTTGCACCAACAGTTTATGTCTGGCGACAATAGCGACGTGGTACCACCTGAATCCATTCCGAACTCAGAAGTGAAACACGTTAGCGGCGATGGTAGTGTGGGGTTTCCCCATGTGAGAGTAGCACATCGCCAGACTCCCATTCTAAAAAACCCAGCTTCGGCTGGGTTTTTTGCTTATTGGCCTAGTCTCTTGGTCTAGTCTTTTTGTTTTTGGGATCGGGAATGAAATACCATTCGCCATCTCTGTAAGATCCCGTCCAATCTGGCAGATCATTATTACCTTCTTCATATGTTCCACCACTAACTTGAGAGGTATCAATCTCGCTTAACTCTTCGAGACGATTGTTTTTGATTTGACATTTCATAATCTATCCTTTTTATTAAATAAAGTGCATGAAAATTTAAATATAAACTGAGGTTGTTTGAATACTAGGATTTGGACAATAACTATTAGGTATGGGACGACTTATAATAAATGTAGTTAAATTAGGGAGTTTTTTCGTATTCTTGCTCGTTCTTTCAACGCGGTACGCTATAACAAAGTCGCTGTCAGACAGTGTTGGAGAAGTAGATAAAGGTGAGATTGGCCTAATTCACGAAACCTTTGATGGGGGCCATCGAATTTGGATCGGATCTGAAAATGGTTTGTTTGTTTATACCAAAGGTGCTTATTATCAAATACTATCGTTTGCTCAAAAAGTGCCAATTACAGCCATCCTAGAAACGCAAGATTACCTTTTTGTGGGTACTTCAGGCAATGGGTTGCATGTTTCGAAGCTCAACAATCTAGATAATTTAAAATTTACGAGGCTAAATCCTGATAATTTACTTTTCATATACGATCTAGATTTTTCGAATGAATTTGGTGTACTAATTAGCGCGTTTGATTCCGTAAACAGGATAAAGTTGCGAAAAGATGGTGAACTTGAAGTTGAATACATTGACGAGACTTTAAATGCCTTCACAAGCTTAGAGCTAAATGGAAGCTTGTTGTATCAAGATGGTAATAGCTTAACTAGCTTAAATCTAATCTCCAAAGTTCAGACAAAATTAGATTTATCGCAGCACTTGGGAGAAAAATTCACAGTAAATAAAATAAAACGTTTTAATAGCGGCTCACTATTTATTGCAACCAGTAAAGGGTTAATCAAGGCAGAGTTCGACGGAACGTCATTTGGTAAAGTGATAACTGGTCTCACGAGTCAAAATGTCACCGAAATTGAGTCTGTAGATCCTGACAACTTTATTGTATTTTCAAAAGATATCCATCTAATTGACGCGCAGTTAGAGAAAGTAAAATTAGTAAATAAATTTCAAAATTTTTATACAGACAATAGTTTTTCTTACGTACATCAATACTACCAAAAAAATGGTACTACGATTTTAATTTCTCCCCAGTCAGGGTTTCTATGGCTACCCAAAGGTTTCGACTATCTCACCAAAATGAAATTTAATGGGCACAAGTTTCGAGTAGAAAATATTGCAGATTTCAATGGATTATTAATTCTACATGATGGTACTGAATTATTCGCTTATGACATTGGAACTCAAGAAATTGAACCAATAAACCAGTATTCAAGTTTAGGCGAAGTGGATTTATTTTTGGTAAATGACTCGCATCATTTAGTTACAGCAAGTTCACATTTAGTAAGAATTTCAGAATATTCAGATAAGCAAATTCGGTCGTACGAGTTAGATTCTTCAGTTATAAAACTCAACGAGTTTTCAGGCAGTATTATAGCACTCACAGAGAACGGGAAATTATACAAAGGAGAAAACCAATTCTTTAATGAAGTCGATTTGGACTTTTCCCCTAACGAAATCTTTGTGACCTCAGATTCTTTATTTGCTCTAGATTATTACAAGGGGCTTTTTTCAACCAATAATTACGAAACTTGGCACAAATATGATGTATCGAGCTTAACGGAAGATATTCCAATAGACTGTGTTGTAAAATCACCTACAGGAACTATTTACTTTTGTACGAGTGGATTCGGAATACAGGTGTTAGATAGTGAAAGTGCTTCGTTAGTTAGTTCTAAGCTGAATGACCTACTACCCTCTAGATTCATCAGAGACATTGCTATAGATTCGAACGGTAATCTTTGGATCGCCACTAACTCGGGATTGTACAGGTCTGATGTGAGTGGAAATTGGATTCAAAAATTAGATAGTAGGATTGGCATAAATGAGATTGATTTTGAATATGAAGGACTAAGGTTTACGAAACGAGGCAATCTGGTCGTTACGGGAGACGACCATTCATATATCTTGGATGTCAATCAGTTAACTAAAGAGCTCAATGTGCTTTTATCCTCTTCAAACCCTGTTTACGTTGAAAAGCTTATTAGTTATTCAGGATCAATGCCCAATTCAGGCTCAGTTTTAAGTCATGCAGCAACTTCCAAGAATCTGGATTTCTCATTTGAAATAAAAAGTGATGTCTATCAATTTGATATCCATTTTGCAGCTGTTGACCCTATAGACCACAATTACTTGGATTTTGAGTATAGACTTCTCGGTTTAAATGAAAATTGGCAACTGGCCAAGCGAGGTGCAAGCATCGCGTCTTATTCAGCTCTCCCATTTGGTGATTACGAGTTTCAAGTTAGAGCAATAGACTACCAATCTAAAGAGGCGCAACCCATAAACTCTACAAATATCAGGGTTCTACCGCCGATATGGTTAACACAGACGGCTTTCTTAATTTACTTTTTATTGGTTGTTTTTATTTATTTTGTAGTTTTGTTTTTGATGAAACAAGCGAAGAAAAAACAAATACAACTTGCTGAGGATTATGCAGCGGAGAGAACGATTGCATTGAATGATGCGCTTAAAGGTTTAAAGGAGGCGCTGGTTAAAGAAAAATCTATGTTCTCCAGTTTATCAGCGGAGATAAGAACACCACTAACGCACCTACAGGGTTGGTTGACCAAGTCAATTCAAACGAACAAGCCATCAGTCATCAAAGATAGCATTAACTCATCTATTAACACGGTTCAGCGAGTCAACTCCTTAATTGAACAATTCGAAGAAATTGAAAGTCTTGTTGGGAATGAACGATTATTTGAAGTCACTGTAGAGGTTCGTGTGGCTATCATAAGTCTTTCGGAGTCTTTTGAGCAAATAGCGAAAAAGCGAGGGGTTAGAATTTCTATTAAAGGTGGGAAAGGCTTATATATCAGAATACATCAGAGCTCTTTTGAACGGATTTTTTCAAATCTAATTGGGAATGCAATAAAGTACACATCACCCAATACAGAAGTTACTTTGTCTCTTAAAAAGAAAGGAGAAAAAGTCGTTATTTCAATAATTGACCAAGGTGAAGGTATTCATGAAAGTGAACTTGATCGAATCTTTGATCGATTTTCGAAACTTGATAATAACTCAGAACTTGAAGGAAGTGGGCTAGGTTTAGCAGTAGTAAAAGAACAGTTAGAAGCAAATAATGGTGCTATTCAAGTTGAAAGTTCACTTGGAGTTGGAACTGAGTTCAAAGTAACGTTTGATCTTGCTGCGCCTCCTACATCAAAGGATGAAAGTGTTGATATGGATGCAACCAAGATAGCAGTTCTCGATAGTACTTCTTTAATTACAGAATCACATGAGACTGGCCAGAAAGCTAAAGTGCTTACAATGGCTGATAAAAGATCAATTTTGATTGCTGACTCATCGGTTCATATTCGTAACTATCTCGCTGACATGTTTGAGCCAACATATCACTGTATTCGCTGTGTAAACGGCAAGGAGGCACTAGAAATAGCTCAAACAGTGATGCCAAACCTAATCATTGCAGACAGTGATTTACCTTTACTAAACGGACTACAGTTAACTAGTAAAATTAGGGAAAATGATCCTACAAGTAACATTCCGATTATTATTATTTCTGCGAACTCGGATAGGGGTATAAAGATAAACGCACTTAGTAAGAGAGCCGATGATTTCATCTTAAAGCCTTTCGAAGCTGCAGAGATTAAATTCAAAGTTGAACAAATCATCAAAATGAGACTCAAGCAACCCATTGATTTACCGGGTATTGAGCCAATTGAAGCTGAAAGTGTAATAGACCTTGAGCATATCGTCATGCCTGAATTTGATGAAGAAAAAGACCAACGGTTTTATATGCAACTTGTTGTTTTACTACAACAAAACTATAAAGATCCGAATTTTAACAAAGACTTTGCAGCGAAAATTATGAATTGTACAGAAAGGCAAATAAACAGAAAACTGAATGACTTCTTAGGTTTAAGTTTTACCAGTTTTGTTAAGCAATACAGATTAAAGAAAGCAGCAAAGAAACTTCTAAGTTCTCGTAATATATCTGAAGTAGCATTTGATTTAGGTTTCGGCTCACCTTCATACTTCGGAATGTGTTTTAGAGACTATTATGAAATGACGCCATCCCAATTTATAGCATGTGGTGGACAGATCACTGCAGATAAGAAGAAAAATCAAAAATGCGAGAAGGTGTCTAAACGCGATTAGCTAAGACTTCATCTGACAAATAGTATTTTTAGAGGTTAACCAAGCCTGATACTCCATCCGGCTCCTTTAGTCAGAAAGGAGAAGGTCAGATTTCAGTGATCGCGAGCGGAACGAAAAGGGCTGAAACCGGTCAACTGTAAATACCATAGTTTCTTAGTAGATGTTGAAGACGCAAATCACCTCTGTTATAACAGGACTTGTCTAAAGTACCTGTTATGAGTCCTTCTTATGAGTGTAAAGTTTTCAGAAGACGTAATACCCCTCAAAGACTTAAAAGTTAATCCTGGAAAGGTTGTTAGCCAAACAAAAAACTCACATAGGCCAGTACTCGTAACAAGCCGCGGACGGGGTGTAGCCGTAGTCCAAGCACTCGAAGAATATGAAAAAAATGAAGAAGAGAGGGCATTCTTGAGAGCTGTTGCTAGAGGAATGATGGATGTTAAAGAAGGTAATGAACTGCCTTTGTCTGAAGTAATGGAAAAGCTTGGTATTGAATAAATGCAGGTTTCTTTTACTCAGTCCGCTATTGGCGATCTCGAGTCAATCTTAAAACATTATGATTCTGAAGGAGTCGAGCATATTGGACAAAAGTTTCAGAGAGAAATCATTGCTCATATTGAAAAGCTTAAGGTTTACCCTGATTTAGGACGAGTTGTACCAGAGCTGGATACCCCATCGATTAGAGAGCTCATTCATCCTCCATTCCGTATTGTTTATTTGCGCGAAGAACAGACTGTCAGGGTAGTCAGAATTTGGCGAAGTGAAAGATTATTGGTTTTTCCGGAAGAGTAGAGTTCGACTGATCTCTCCCCCACAAATAACATCATATCAAAGCAGAGTAGCAAACTACTAGGTTAGCGTTGGCAATGTCAGTTGAGGCGACTGTCAGTTTTGGTCTAGACCTTCGATTAATAGTGTCAGATCAGATGTGAGCCGCTGCAGCTAGTATTGTTAACACCAAGCGATTTTGTCGTACTTTAATTACCACGCGATTCTGTCGTAGTCGCTAATTACCAAGGGAAATTGACGGTTATCTTTAACCGTGTTCTTTGAATGTTTTGTTTGTACATTTGAGGAACGCTAAGGATGATAGTGTTGAATTCCAAAGCTCAATTGACAGTTGATGTCATTGCAAAAGTGGCTGAGCGTAAAATTACGATAGCCAATGCCACTAAGCTCCTCAATAAATCCAGACGCACTGTTGAACGTTATTTGCAGCGTTACCGAAGTCAAGGGTTACAGTTCATTGTTCACGGAAATACGGGCAGCGAGCCAGTTAATAAAACGCCTGACAGGCTTAAACAGCAAGTCCAGTCGCTAATCCGCGAGAAATATTATGATCTGAATCTGTTGCACCTTGCCGAGATGCTTGAGACTCATGAACATATCGTTGTTAAGCGCGAGACACTCCGCAAATGGGCACATGATATACATCATGTAAAACGGGCTAAGCGCAGGCGTAGCCGTGTTCACAAACGCAGAGAGCGAATGGAATCGCCCGGATTAATGCTACAAATGGACGGCAGCACACATCGTTGGTTCGGCGATAAGAAGTCGTGTTTAATCGCCATGATTGATGATGCCAACAGCGATATCCACGCCGAGTTCTTTCCGTCAGAAACGACTGAAGGGTGTATGAAAGTAATGCGCTCAGTCGTTGAGAAATATGGTGTCTTTAAAACCCTGTACGTTGATCGTGCCGGAATATTCGGTGGCCCTAAACGCTGCAACTTCTCCCAGATGCAACGGGCCTGTGAGGAGCTGGGCATTGAAATCATCTTCGCCAGTTCTCCTCAGGGTAAAGGCAGGATTGAACGTGCCTTCGATACCCTGCAAGACAGGTTGATTCCGGAGTTACGACTCAACAATATTACTGACATGACGGGTGCAAACAGCTACCTCCAACACGTCTTCATTCCCCAGTTCTGGCGTAAGAACCTGATTGTAAAATCAAGAACATCGGGCACCGAATACACACCTTTACCACGCTACACCAATCTTGATGATATCTGCATTACCAAGGTCTATCGAAAAATACGCAACGACCACACGTTTAGCTACGGCGGAAAACTCTACTTCATCGACTCTCCGCTAAAGCATTCAATCGCAAACCAGAAAATTGAAATTCGTACAGCTAAAAACAAGCGATTTGAAGCTTACTTCGCCGGACGAAAGCTACAGGTTACAGAAGTTACTGAGCCTGAAAAACTGTCCTCGGAAGACAATGAGATCCAGAAGAAGCTTGAGGTATTAGCGTTGGCTGACAGGCTTGGAAATGTGGCAGAAGCATCCCGACCTAGTGGCGTCTCCCGCGATACCATTTACCGCCATCGTAAACTGATAAAACACGGTGGAATCGAGTCGCTAAAACGTCAGGAAGCGCCAGATCTTCATCACAATAATCGTACTGATAGAGCCATTGAGGAAGTGGTTATCGAGTTCTCACTGGCCAATCCACACATGAGACAATCCAGAGTGTCAAGACTGCTCAAATCCGAAAGAAACGTCGATATACACGCTAGCGGCGTTCGCAATATCTGGCTGAGGGAAAACATGAATACCACTGCATTACGGTTGGCAAAGCTTGCTGAAGCGCGGCAACATTGATAGTGTGATTACGTAAAAATCGCTTGGTACTTATACCGTCAGTATCCCTTGGTAATCACACCGCTGCAGCTAGTATGTGTTATATCGTAAGCATATCCATTGTTGCATTCTATTCCTTATTCATTGAGCATGCACACAAGTAGAAATATAAATTCCTAATTAAAATGCAGTCGCCATAAGCTAATTTTTGAAATTGAACATGCTACTCAATATTCTGAATTTGCTCTCTCATCTGCTCAATCAACACTTTTAGCTCTACCGCTGATTGAGTGATTTCCGCATTAATCGATTTACTGCCCAGGGTATTCGATTCGCGATTAAATTCCTGCATCATAAAATCCAAGCGGCGGCCAATAGCGCCACCTTTATTTAGAATTTTTTGTGTTTCGCTAACGTGTGAATTTAGGCGGTCGAGTTCTTCTGCAACATCAATACGCTGAGCCAGCATCACCATTTCTTGTTCGACTCGGGTCGCATCAAGTTCTACTTTGGCTTCTTCAAAACGAGCGAGTATGCGTTCGCGTTGCCATTCCACGATGCTTGGCATCAACTTGCCAACTTTTTCCACCTCAACCAATATGCCTTCGAGGCGCTGCTCGATCATGGCTTTCAAGTTATTGCCTTCAGTTGCGCGCGAGTCTTTAAACTCAGTAAGCGCTTGATCAAAGCCTTTCAGAACTTCTGCTTGAATGGTATCCATGTCGGCCTCTTCGGCAGCCACAACGCCCGGCCAGCGTAAAATGTCGACAGGATTAACGCCGGTGGATTGGCCATGAGATTGCACCCAATCAGCAGCATGTAACAGCTGTTTGGCTAAGTCTTCGTTCAGACTGAGTTTGCCCACTGCCCCTTCGTTAGCAGTGAAGCGCAAATTACATTCTACTTTGCCGCGTTGCAAGGCTTTACGAAAACGCTCCCTTAATACTGGCTCAAGTGCACGAAATTGCTCCGGCAGGCGGAAGTAGGTTTCTAGAAATCGTTGATTTACTGAGCGAATTTCCCACACCGCCGTGCCCCAATCACCTTTGACTTCGTGGCGCGCAAATCCTGTCATGCTGTAAATCATTGTAAAAACTCCCAGAAAAATTTATTCGATGTGAATATTCCAATCAGTTTACCTTATTTTATCTATCGACCCGAACGAGAATTTTTACTATGCTCGCTGGGTTGTGTTTGTTTGTAACTAAATGTTTCAAACAAATGGAGTTTGGTTGTTACAAAGGACTGAAAAGCATGATCCTCATTTCGCGCTTACTGCTGATCACGGCGGTATTATTATCTGGTTTATTGCGGGCAGAAATTGTTCCTCCTGCCCAGTTTGCTAAAGATTCAAACTATGCTTCGGCAAAAATTTCCCCTGATGGTTCTAAACTAGCGGTTGCTATACGCTCAAAAGGTAAACGTCGTTTAGCGGTATTCGATATGGCCACGTTCGACGTGATTGGCGGGGCTGACTTGGGCGAAGGAGCCGAGATTGGCAATTACTATTGGGCCAACAACGAACGTATCATTACTGAAATTTGGGAACGCTACGGTTGGAAAGAGCAAGCCGACAATTTTGGTGAGCTATTTGCGGTGGACTACGATGGTTCCAACGCAGAAATTATCTACGGCTATCGTGCTGGCGAGCAGCAAACGGGCACGCGCATGAAGCGCCGAGAAGCGGTGCGCGGTTGGGCGCAGATCATCAGCATGTTACCCAATGATGATGAGCATATCCTTATTTCTTCTACACCGATGTCAGACGATGCCTCCAAGCTGGCGAGCGTGCATAAATTGAATGTTTACACTGGGCGCCTTTCGAATGACAAGGTACTCGCTCCAGTTCCACTGGCACGCTTCATTGCTAATCGTGAAGGTGAACTAAAGTTTGCCGCAGGTTTGGATAAAGAATCCGAAGATCGTGCTTACAAGTACGAAAATGAGCAATGGGTTGAGATCACCAATGACTTTGGCGCAGACTTTGTGCCATTAGCGTTAACCCAAGCCGGCGATGCGCTCTACTACTTTGCGTTACACGAGTCGGGTAAGCAGGGTCTTTATTCATTTGATCTTGCAAGCGGCACGAGTAAATTAATATACGTTGATGAAAAGGTCTCTATCACTGACGTAAACTTTAATGCTGACCGCAGCGAAGTCTACGCCTTGCTCGTGGATGATGGATTTCCTACCTACGTAATGCTTAATTCGACTAGCCAAGAGTCACAGTTATTTAAAGCGTTTCTCGCCACCTTTGAAGGTTATGAAATCAATATCACTAGTCGTTCCCGTGATCGTACTAAGTGGCTGCTTTATGTCAGCAACGATATTGATGCTGGTAGCTTTTATTTGTACGACAAAGACAAGAATCGTCTAGCCCAACTATTTGCCAATTTTGATCATATCGATATTAATTTGATGGCCCAATCAACTCCGATTGAATTTGAATCCTTTGATGGTTTGAATGTTGCTGGCTACGTAACCTACCCAGTAAACTACAAAGCCGGCAATCAGGTACCTCTGGTGACTTTGGTGCACGGTGGTCCGCATGGGATCCGCGACTATTGGAACTTCGATCGTGAAGTCCAAATGTTGGCTGCTCAAGGGTACGCAGTATTAAGGGTGAATTACCGCGGCTCTGGTGGTTACGGCGAAGCCTTTGAAAGTGCAGGATATCGTGAGTGGGGTGATGCCATTCAAAAAGATATCGTTACCGGCACTCAATGGGTTATTGATCAAGGCAAAATCGATCCTAATAAAGTGTGCATTATGGGCGCCAGTTTTGGCGGGTATTCGGCCATGATGTCATCGGTACTCTATCCGGATCTGTTTACCTGTACTGTCGCAACTGTAGGGGTTTACGACTTGCAGTTGATGTACGATGAAGGCGATATCCCTAAACGATTTTTTGGTAAAGATTATCTCGAAAAAGCCATCGGATCTGATCCTGATGAGTTACGCGAATTCTCACCTATAACTCATGTGTCCAAGCTCAAAGCGGAGGTGTTGATTGCCCATGGTGAGCAGGATGAACGGGTACCATTTACCCATGCGAAACGTTTGCGATCGGCGTTAGAAGCGCACAACAAGTCCTTTGAGTGGTTTGTAAAATCCTCCGAAGCGCACGGTTTCTATGACGAAGCGAATCGTACCGAATACTATGAGACGGTCGCTGCATTTCTTGCAAAGCATTTAAAGTAGTTTTTATGTGGTGTAGAGGCAGAGAGTTTTCTGCCTCCCCCTCCCGCTATTGCGCGCATTACGCTATACTTCGCCGGATTATTTTATCTAGCCATTTTTTAGGAGAGCCGCATGCGCCCAAGCGGAAGAACCGCCAGTCAGATCCGCCCTGTTACTATTACCCGTAATTTTACCTGCCACGCAGAGGGCTCGGTACTGATCGAGTTTGGTAACACTAAAGTTATCTGTAATGCGACGGTGGAAGAAGGTGTACCGCGTTTTATGAAGGGCCAAGGCAAAGGCTGGATAACAGCAGAATACAGCATGTTGCCGCGCGCAACACACACTCGCTCTGGTCGTGAAGCCGCGCGTGGTAAGCAAGGTGGTCGCACCCTGGAAATTCAACGCTTGATTGCGCGTTCCCTGCGTGCGGCGGTTGACTTAAGTATTCTGGGTGAGAACACTATTACCGTGGATTGTGACGTGATCCAAGCCGATGGTGGAACACGCACGGCGTCAATCACCGGTGCCTGCGTCGCCTTAGTGGATGCACTCACGTATATGCGTAGTAAGAATATCATTAAGGCTAACCCACTGAAGCATATGATCGCTGCATTGTCAGTGGGTATCTACGATGGCTCTGCCGTTGCTGATTTAGAATATGTTGAAGACTCTGCGGCTGAAACTGATATGAACATTGTTATGACTGACACTGGCAAGCTAATTGAAGTGCAAGGCACTGCTGAGGGTGAACCATTTAGTTTTGAAGAGCTCGATGAGCTGCTTACCATAGCCAAAGCAGGTCTTAAAGAACTCTTCGATGCTCAGAAACTCGCACTGAGTTAAGGTGGAATGATGCGCGAATATCAACGAGCTTTTATTGAGTTTGCCATTAACCGCGGTGTGCTGAAGTTTGGCGAATTTACATTAAAATCGGGCCGTACCAGCCCTTACTTCTTTAATGCTGGATTGTTCAATACGGGTGGTGACTTGGCTAAGCTCGGGCGCTTTTATGCCAGCGCCTTAGTCGAATCTAAAGTTAGTTTTGATTTGCTGTTTGGCCCAGCCTACAAAGGGATCCCAATTGCCACTACTACCGCCGTCGCCTTGGCCAATGAGTACGGACAAGACGTGCCCTATTGCTTTAATCGCAAAGAAGCTAAAACCCATGGTGAAGGCGGTAATTTAGTTGGTAGTCCTTTAAGTGGCAACGTAATGTTGGTGGATGATGTGATCACCGCCGGCACAGCCATCCGTGAATCCATGCAACTGATTGAAGCCCACAGCGCAAACTTGGCTGGCGTGCTGATTGCGCTTGATCGACAGGAGCGTGGGCAGGGAGAGCTTTCAGCCATTCAGGAAGTTGAACGGGACTTCAACACGCAAGTAATTGCGATTGTGACCTTGTCTGATGTGGTGAGTTACTTATCCGAGCAGGGTAAACAAGCGGAAGTCGCTAAGATTAACCAGTACCGCGAGCAGTATGGTATCTGATTTTGATCGGCAGTTTGCCGCAACCCATCAGGCGTTAGATGCCATGGGTTTGCGCTGTCCAGAGCCGGTCATGATGGTGCGCATGCGTATGCGTAAAATGGCTGATGGGGAAACCTTAAGCGTATTGGCCGACGATCCTGCTACAGTGCGCGATATTCCGAGCTTTTGTCGGTTTATGGAGCATACATTGGTCGCGGCAGAAACAGAAATAGCCCCGTTTCGATATATCATCAAAAAGGGGCTATGATTGCTTAAGGTTTAACGAATTTCAGGGTCCAACGGTCGGTATTCCCGGTAACGCTTTTGGCACCGACTTCGTATTCAAGTTCATCATCTTCACGATAGTGTAAGTCGCTGTAATCAACAAACTCAAAGCCTGCAGCTTGGATCTCTTTTATCGCTTTGACTGGATCAACGCGGCGACGATTGCTGTCGTTCATTGGTTCCATATGGCGTGCAGTATGATCAACTACCGCATAAACACCGCCAGATTTAAGTGCATCGAAGGCGGCTTTGTTCATTGCGGCTCGGCCTTGCTCACTAAAATTATGGTAGTTACGGAAGGTAAAGACGATATCGGCATCAGTCACACCTAAAGAACCTAATTCCAGTGAGTAAAAGCGCGAACCTTCTTCACGCCAAACTTTCGCGTCTTCGGCGACGATATTCATTTTTTCAAAGCCAGGCTGACCACCTAAACGCTCTTTGATGCGACCGGTACCAATAGCAGCGTAATATTCACCATTTTCTGCAACGGTTGGTACCAGCAACTTAGTGTACCAGCCACCACCGGGTAGCAACTCTACGATCTTCATATCGTGCTCAAGCCCAAAAAATTCGAGGGTTTCGACCGGGCGGCGGTTCCAATCGCGTTCCTTTTCAGCATCACTGCGGATATCGGCCTGCATTGCTGCTTTTACTTTCTCGGCGGTGCTATGCCCGTGATCATCCGCCAACGCGAACGAACTGCCCAAACTGAAGGCTAGGGTACTGGCCAACAGAGCGGTGGTAATCTTCTTCATGATGCTTCCTTATCTTTAACGAGTTTGAGGGTTAACAAATAACGATTTAGACTGTAAGCGTAATAGTAGAGAAAACGAACCGTATTGCGACAAAGATCAGTATGACTCGATAGAAGGGAGATAGAGAGCCACAGTGATTAGGCTCCGAGGGATTATGGTACTCTACAAATAGCCTTTCTTAGCTTTTACTTCAGTCCTAGCTATCGGAGCGCATTTCGGCGAACACCGAAACAATGCGCGCTGCCCGTTTAAGTTCGGCAATATCTTTTAGCGACCAAGTCACCTTTTGACCGACACTTTCGCAACAAATAATACCAAAGGGGACAAATTGTTCACTGAACACATAGTCGAGTAACGAATAGATGTTTTGGGGAATAAAATAGCTTTCATTGAAACAAGCGGTTTCTGATTGATTACGCGCATCAGAGGCAACAACCGTGTTCTCACTTACGATTGCGGAAAAATATTCGGGGTAGTCTTTGGCGCTCAAAGTAAGGTTGTCTGGTAGCGAAAAACCCTGATCCTCAAGCAGCGCCAAGCAGTTGATCTCGGTCTTGTCGGCATTAAATTTCCATAAGCTCACGCGGTTAGCTTTTGGGATAACATCAGCGACGGTACGACAAATGAGCCGTAACTGCTCTTGTGCCGACTTGGCTTTATAAAGCTGCATACTGAGTTGCGTAAGCGGATTGATATCCATTCTTTTTACTTTTGGTTAGTAATTAATCAAATTATAGCAGGCACTTTTAGCTTTATACCAAGTATGGATTCATTTTGACAGCCACCAAGCCGCAGCGATGAGGATGCAAATCAATACTACGGCTTTAGTTTTATACTTTTTGATTAGGCGTTCGGCGTGATTACCAGCAATTTTTACAGCCAAGGCAATACCAAAATAACGGATGCTGCGTGAAACCGCTGTCGCTAATAAATACAGGGCCAGAGAGAATTGGGTTGCGCCGGCTGCAATCATCGCAATTTGAAACGGGATAGGTACTATCCCCAAGGATAGGACGAACCAAAAGCCTTCAGACGCCATGCGCTCTTTAACTACCTGCCACTGCTCTGGTGAAGACAGGGCATTAATAAGCGTCTCACCAATCAGATCGAAAAGGAAGTATCCCAGCGCATACCCAAACACCGCACCAATGATACAGCCAATCGTAGCCATCAAAGCGATCAACCATAGTTGGTCGCGACGGGCTTGCATTAGCGGCAATAAAATAGCCTCGAGCGGCACAGGTATGATGGTAGATTCCAAAAAAGAAGCAATGGTCACCCCTTTAAGCATATGCTTAGAGGTGACCAGACGTTTAACTTTGCGTTTTATTTTCTTGCGCATTTACTGCTTGTAAACTACACCATCTTTCATAACAAAATCGATGTTTTGTAGGCGCGTGATGTCCTCGAGAGGGTTGCCTTCAACTGCAACAATATCGGCTTTTTTGCCCGCGCTTAAGGTGCCTAGCTCGTCAGTGACGTTAAGTAAATCGGCCGCATTGCGTGTGGCACTGATAATGGCTTGCAGTGGATCCATGCCAGCTTCAACCATCAGCGCGAATTCTTTGGCATTTTCACCGTGTGGTGAAACGCCAGAATCAGTACCAAAGGCGATCTTAACTCCAGCGTCATTGGCACGCTTAAATGTGGCTTGGATCAATGGTCCAATGGCAGCAGCTTTCGGCCGCACAATCTCTGGGAAATAACCGTCGATCTTTGATTTTTCAGCAACAAAAGCGCCAGCCAAAATCGTCGGGACATAGTAGGTCCCGTGCTTTTTCATTAGCTTGACGGTTTCTTTATCCATGTAGGTACCATGCTCAATTGAATCAACGCCAGCTTTAATCGCACGCTGCATTCCCTCAGTACCGTGGGCATGCACAGCAACCGTCATATCGTAGTCTTTGGCAGTTTCTACGATAGCTTCAAGTTCATCATTCATGAACTGTGGATTCTGCCCACTTTTGGCCAAACTCAAAACCCCACCGGTAGCGGTGATTTTGATCAAATCAGCGCCATCTTTGTACCGTTGACGCACGGCTTTGCGGGCATCAGCGACCCCATTAATAACACCTTCTTTGGGGCCTGGGTCGCCGGCTAAGCGGGCACTATGGCCGTTTGTGGGATCCGCATGACCACCAGTTGTAGCAATCGATTTGGCGGAGGTGAAAATGCGTGGACCGGCATGTTTACCTTGTTCAATTGCGGCGCGCAGAGCAACCGTTTCATTGTAACCGTCACCTAAGTTCCTCACTGTAGTAAAGCCCGCCATCAGGGTCTTTTCTGCATAATGGGCAGCGGTCAATGCCGCATCTGCTTCATTTGCCGTAAAACGTCGCAAATAGGTTGCAGGCCCACCGTGTTGTTGCGATAAATGCACGTGCATATCCATAAAACCGGGCATGACCGTACTGTTGCGCAGATCAATAACTTGGTCATCTGTGCTAGGCTCTAGGTATCCGTCTTCAATACTTACAATGCGATCCCCATCAACGATGATGGTTTTTTCGTTATGTGTTTTGTTATCACTGGCAGTGATGACAGTGCCAGCATGGATTAAGGTTTTCGCTTGCGTGCCGAATACAACTAGTAGGCTGAGCGCGAGAGTAATGATTCGCATTGTAGAGTCTCTTTATTATTGGTGACAGTCACATTAGTGTAAGTCTTTGAGTTACGCAAGAAAGCGCAGCTTTTGAAAACTAACATTCATTGACTATTCTTAGTATCTAATCCGGTAAATAGGTAAAGTTATGCGACGAAATCAAACAGTCCGTGATCATGAGGTTTCTTTTCCCGCAACCGAGGAGCTTGTTTCAACGACCGACCGACGGGGTGTGATCACCTATGCGAATGATGTTTTTTGTCGCGTGGCTGGCTATGAGCCCGATGAGTTAATGGGTAAGAATCATAATATCGTGCGCCACCCCGACATGCCCAAAGCCGCTTTTAAAGATATGTGGGATCATCTTGAGAAGGGCCATGCATGGCGCGGTATCGTAAAAAATCTGTGTAAAGACGGCAGTTATTATTGGGTAGATGCGTTTGTCACGCCGATATTTCATGATGGCCAATTACAAGGCTATCAATCGGTTAGGGTAAAGCCTACCAGTGAACAAGTAGCGCGTGCTAAGCGGTTATACGCTGAGATTAATCAAGGCAAGCTTCGCGGTGTGCAAGAAATTTCGTTTTCAGTGCGGCTGTACGCTTTCATTGCTGCATTTGTTGTCTTAGCAGGTGTGTTAGGTTTCATGTTTAGCTGGGCGGCTGCAATCGTATTGCTGGTGATGCAGGGCATCGGTTTCTACTTGTTTAAAGATGAACTGGTCAACTTTCCCTCGCGAGCGGCAGAATTGCGCGACAGCTTTGATAGTGTCAGTCGCTTTGTCCTGCACGGGCGTGGTTCGTTGAGTGTATTTGATTTTCATTTAGGCATGCAGCAAGGCATGCAGCGCACGGTGCTTGGGCGTACGATGGATGCCGCACAACAATTAGCCTCTATTGCCCAACAGTCTCAGCATGACGTTGATGAAACGACACATAGCATTGCTAAACAGAAGCAAGAAATCCATGGGATTTCTGTGGCAATGCAGCAAATGACGCACTCGAGCCGAGAGGTGCTCACCAGCGTCGGACAAACCACAGACAATATTGTTAAAACCAATGAACAGTGTGCCCAAGCGAAGACCTTGATTTTAAGCGGGCGCGATAGCGTCAGTGAGTTATCAACCTTTGTAAAACAAGCAGCGAACACAGCAGATGATCTTAAGACAGCGGCAGACAAAGTCTCTTCTACGATGGGTGAGATTGAAGCCATAGCTGAGCAGACGAATTTGTTAGCGCTGAATGCCGCTATCGAGGCTGCACGGGCAGGTGAGAGTGGCAGAGGTTTTGCGGTCGTGGCGGATGAGGTTAGAGCTCTGTCCACGCGCACGCAGGAATCTGCCGCGAATATTGTGGATAGTTTGTCACTGATGCGCAGCACCCTGGATCAGTGGGTTAGTGCCATGCAAAGCTCCAGTGATAGTGCTGAGGGTAGCGTTGAGAAAGCAAATCAATCAGCGGATATTATTGGTGAAATCTACACAATGATTGACGATATTAGTAAGCATTCGCAAAGCATTGCTAATGCCGTGCGAGACCAAGAACAGGCGTGTAGCAGTATCGAAGGTAACGTTAATGAGATAGAAGCTGCCGCATCGCACAATGACCAGCTGGCCAGCTCAATGTCAGAATCGATGCGCCACTTAGCCAAAAACATCAGTCAAATCGCAGGGCTCAGTGATACCTTCAGACGTTAGACTTGCCCAATGCTGAAGCGGTAGTCACCACTGTTTAACTCGACGTTCGCTGTGCCGTCGTCAGCGTTTGTGATTTGTGCCTGCTCAACCCATTGGTAGAACACATTCTGGTGGATACGAGCCCATAAGTTGCGGCGAACATTTACATATGGGATCTGGGTTTTGCTCTGCTGATCAAAACGCAGCTCCACAGGATGTTCGCGGCTGATTGCACAAATATCATCGGTCTGTGTTTTTACGACGATTTGGTCGCCATGCTGCTCCCATTCGGTGATCACAAAGGGAACGTCCTCTACCTGAATGCGAACTTTTTCAACTGGCGTCACAAGAAAATATTCATCGTTTTCGCGTTTAAGAATTGACGCGAATAATTTAACCAAGCGCTGACGCCCAAACGGTGAGCCTTGGTACAACCATTGCCCACTGCGAGCGATTGAAATAGCAATATCGCCACAAAAGTCGGGGTCCCATTGGTCAACAGGAGGTAATTGATTTTGCGTGGTTGCGTCACCCAGTGACTGCGCAAGTTGATTAAGATCCATTTTCTAATTGAGTCTTCAACTCACGTAACTTTGCTTTTACCCGCCGCATATTGTCGGGCCCTAAACGTAGCATTTGTTTTTGCGGCAAACTCAAGTTCTCAATGCGTTCATCTTTGTACTTGTACATGACGCTATCACGATAAACTTCTACTGGTGTGGGGATCTCTGGGGTATCTAACAAAACGTTAATGGCGTCCACTAAAACGGCATCAAATTCCTGTCCAGGTTGCGCAATCTCACTAAAGCTTTGCTTAATGTCAGCCTCATAGCGTTGGTAGAGCGATAATAATTTGTCGTTCTCTAAGGTTTCAAGCGCATCGACATAGGGCGTATACCGCTTGTAGCTAGCGGCATCAATCCACTCGCGGTCGGCTTGACGATACACTTTAAAGCTTTGTTGCGGTGGCTCGAGTAGTTGATGATTTGGGGCAATGTCTGCATTGGCGAGATTTGAGACCGTAACAACAAACCTTTGCAAAAGACTATCATCGACAATGAAGCGACCAATAACAGGAGTATCTGCTATTTCCAGTAATGCGCTTGTGATAGCAGCATCGGATGTGTCAATAATATCTTCAACTTCAATGGGCTCTACCGCCAAAGGCTCAGGGTCCTCGCTAGGCTCAATAACCACTTCTTGGATTTCAGGTGGGCTCTGTACCTCGTCAATCGGTTCTGGCTCTGGTAAAACCTCAGGTTCTGACTCAAGCACTGGCGGCGGCTCAATAGCGATAGGCTGCTGGACAACGTCAGGCTCACTCTGCGGCCACAATAGAACCGTTGCAATGATCGCTAACAGCAGACTAGCGATTATAATGTGCGGTTTCATTGATTTCGCTTGGATTTCTTCGGTTGTCATTCAAATACCTACCTTCGGAACACTATGGTTTATAATAAGAAATAGTATTGGCATACTTAAATTCAAGAGTCCTAACAACAACTTTAGTTCACTTTTATCCTGCCAGCGACGAGTGTTTGTTCACCACATTACTTTGTTTTAGTGATCCACTTAGTTTAGGATAATTGCAGATTAATGATGTGCACACGCTATGACAGTCATACTTTATGCGATCCCAGGCTTTTTTATTCTTATGGCATTGGAACTGGGCTTAGATTATTACCGGAAAACGGGTTACTACCGCTTCAATGATGCGATAACTAGCCTGAGCATCGGTATGTTAAGTCGGGTAGCGACAATTATAAAAACCCTCATTCCTTTAAGCGTTTACGCATTATTGGCGGAGCACATGGCGTTGTTTTCTTGGCCCTCGGGCTGGGTCTTCTGGCTGGTGGCGTTTGTAATCTATGATTTTCTATATTATTGGAATCATCGCCTTGGGCATGAAGTGAGTGTGCTGTGGGCTGCGCATGTGGTTCATCATAGTAGTGAAGAGTATAATTTGACTACTGCTTTGCGGCAGACCAGTGGCTCTATTTTGAATTGGTTGTTCTTTATTCCAATGGCATTTTTGGGCATTCCATTTGAAATGATGGCGACCATTGCAGCGGTCAATTTAGTTTATCAGTTTTGGGTACATACGCGGCACATCGGTGAACTAGGTATGCTTGACAGGATCCTTGTCACCCCTTCTAATCACCGGGTTCATCATGCTCAGAATGACCGTTATATTGATAAAAACTATGGCGGAGTGTTCATTCTCTGGGATCGTCTGTTTGGTACCTTTCAACCAGAGCTAGCAGAAGATCCACCAATTTATGGGATCCGCTCAGCCCTGCATAGTTGGTCGCCCTTATTTGCCAATTGGCATCATTATCGACAACTCATCCACGATAGCCGGCAAACGGCTCATTGGCGAGATAAATGGCGGGTATGGTTCGGCCGCACGGGCTGGCGCCCGGATGATGTATTAGCAACCTTACCGCCTAAGCAACGCTTCACGCCGGCAACATTCCGCAAATATGAAACCGAGCTATCATTTCATGCCAAAGGTTATGCGGCGCTGCAATTGCTCTTTAGTTTAGTGTTTACTGTGATTGTTCTTTTAGGTATTGCACAAATGGCGCAGTTGCATCAACTCATAGCGTGTGTGGCGCTGGGAGCTATATTGGTTGCACAAGGTGCTTTGCTTGAAATAAAGCCCTGGTTCACTGTTGCAGAAACCGTCAAATGGCTGGCAATTGTTGCGTTCATTAGCGTTGTTCCTGTGCCGGGTTGGGCATTGTGGGTAATCATTGGTTTTGCCATCGTGAGTGCTGTTTGGGCGGTGTTTAACCGCGTGGATCCAATCCCCAGCAATTAGCGTAACTACAATATCTGCAAAATCGATAGTATTGTTTATGAAGTTTCAGTTTTCTACGTTATCCAACTATCCCATTATCGATCTTTTAGAAGTCCATTCGTTTGAAATGAACGTTTATCTAGTGCAGTTGAACGTCGGCTCAAATAGCGGCATGGTGTACGACGATAAAGATAAGCCCATGCGCTTCTACAGTACCCAACAGATCCGTGAATTGTTTGCTGAGTTTGAGGTGAAAAAGGCCATCATGGTGCATGATACACCTTATGACGAGATGATTGGTAATCCCCCTAAGGCGAGTGACAAAATGGCTCTGCCGTTTTCTATGGCTTTACCGTATTGACGTTGCGCTTATGGTGCGACGTGAGGAGCAGCGATTTCGCGCAGATTTATGCGCGCTTTCAAATTGCAAGCGAGTAAAAAGATACCACCGAGTTTGCGATGTAAAAAAACCGAATTGGCGGGAGGGACATGCCAAAACGCATCATTACTGCTTAGGCTCATGCCCTTTTCGTGTAGGCGTTTACCTAAGTCAGTCTGACCAAAATCATATTCGCTAGACTCCATGAGTGGTTCGCAGGCATCAAAACACATATCAACAATGAACTCTTGCAAGCTATCTTCAAGGGTGCTGCTCATTAGGCCGATATCCAAAGTGGCTTGGCGCACGCGTTCGCGATCATTGTGATAAACCCCCGACATAAGCTCGCAATACAAAGCAATAAAATCTTTGGGATATTCGCGAGTTGCACCGAAGTCTAGCAATACAATTTTTTGGCTGTCTGGATCAAAACGGTAATTGGCAAAATTGGGATCGGTCTGAATGAGATTAAACCCGAAGGTTTCTTCAAAAAACAATTCAAACAGCGCAGCCGCCATGGCGTCGCGCGTAGGTTGATCCGCAGATTGCAGTGACTCAATAGGTTCACTCTTCATAAAGCTCATTGCCAACACAGTCTCATGGGAATATTCGTCATACACCTCAGGGATTGCAAACCGCTGGTCTTTTTGCAAAAGAGCGCTATAGGCCTTCAGCATTTTTGCTTCTTGCAGATAGTCCGCCTCACTGTGTAATTGCCGTTTGGCTTCTTCGAGTAATGGCGAAAAATCCACGCCTTTGGGTAATAAGCCGGTCATTGAGAGTAAAGTAGCGACGTTATCTACATCACTGTTTATGCTCTCCTTAACGCCCGGATATTGGATCTTAAGTGCGAGTGTTTCGCCGGTGGGTAGAATAGCTTTGTGTACTTGCCCAATCGACGCGGCGGCAATGGGTGCATAACTGAAGTACAGAAAGTGATCGGCCCAATCTGCACCGAGTGCATTGGTGAGTACTTCGTTAACTTGCGCCTTGGGCATTGGATCGGCGTCGCTGCGTAGGCGCGCCAGGATGTCAGCGAGCGGCTCGGGTAAAATATCGCCCGCGTCCATTGATATTAGCTGACCAACTTTCATTGCAGCTCCGCGCATGCTGGCTAGCTGGTCAGCAATCCGACCGACGTTCTGTGGGGTCAACAATAAATCTTTCAGTGCCGGTCGTTCACCTTTTAGCATTTGACTGGCACCTTGCGACAACATGTTACCAGCGACACGGGTGGCTAATGAGCCCAACATGCCAAAGCGGGTCAACCGACCGGTGGGAACTGAACGGTCCTTTTTGGCCATTTAAACTGCGCTCGCAGCAATATTTAACAGGATGCCAATAGCGCTTCCAATAGCAAACCCCAACCAACCGTTGTTACCCAAATAACGGGCAAGCGCAGCACCGAATATTCCAACCCAGAGCATCGCGCTGTACACCGAGGTAATCGAGTCGTGTGCGACAACGCCGGGCAAAAACTGTGCGCCGAGAACCGTTAGTGCCATGCCGCCCGCGAGAACAACCCAAAGAACATTTTGCTTATTGGCAAAAGAGTGGGCGACTGTATCCTTGGCTTCCACTGGAGCAGCATTAGATTCAGCTTCAGCTGCTTTGGCCTGTTTTTGTGCTTTTTGCTTCTGTCTTTGCTCGCGCATACTAACCTGAAGGTTAAATAGAGTAGGACTATCATCGCGATTTAGTTGAAGCAGGTCAACCTACTGCGTATTAAGGGTTTCTCGACTTTAGTCGCATATATTGCCGCAAAGAATTAAGCACAGCGCTAAGATCCGATATAAGCGATAGCCAAATAGCTTAAGTATACGAATGTTTACTCTTGTGTATTCATTAATTTCTCGTATTCTCAAGGTTTTTCGGGGAACTGGGAGTTAGCGGGTGAGTGCGTTTCAGTGGCAGCGGGCGGTAATCAAGGTCGGCAGTGCATTGGTTGCGCCGAACGGTGAGCAGTGCAGTGCACAATATTTATTACCCTTAGCGCGATTCATTAGTGCAAGTCGTGAACAGGGTAAACAGGTAATTATTGTCTCCTCTGGCAGTGTTGCAGCTGGGCGTCGTTCGGTACCTGTTAATCATTCCCCGAGCATCGCTGAAAAGCAGGCGATGGCAGCTATTGGTCAAACTCAAATGATGGCTAATTGGGCGCGCTTTTTTGATGTTCCCTGTGCGCAAATATTGCTAACAGCAGATGATTTGAGTGACCGCACACGTTTTGTAAATGTGCAAAATACCCTGCGCGAGTTACTTAAACATGATGCGTTGCCGATTGTGAATGAAAACGATTCAGTGGCGACCAATGAGATCAAAGTCGGTGACAATGACAATCTGGCGGCCTATACCGCGTTGGTGGCGCAAGCGGATACGCTTATCATGTGTTCAGATATCGATGGTCTGTTTACTGCAGATCCACGCAAAGATGCGAATGCATCGCTGATTCCCCGAGTAACCGTTATTGACGAAACGATTGAGCAACTCGCAGGAGGAGCGGGTACGCGGTTAGGTACAGGGGGGATGAAAACTAAAATCGAGGCAGCACAAAAATGCACGCAAAGTGGCATTCAAACCCTGATAGTCAACGGACGCAAAGGTGACGTTTTCGATGGTTTATTAAATGGGCAGTGTCCAGGAACACTGTTTGAGCCGACGCAATCCACCCTGCGCGCGCGCACTCAATGGCTTAAACATTCTTTGAAGGCGCGGGGCAAAATTACCATTGATGAGGGGGCGAGTAAGGCGTTAATAGAGCGTAACGCGTCGCTATTACCTAGTGGTATTACTCATGTTGATGGGCATTTTACCGGCGGCGACTTAATCGAAATTGCCACTAATGCTGGGGTTGTCGCCAAGGGGCTCAGCCTTTACTCAAGTCAGGATCTAACGCTTATAAAGGGATTACAGAGTCGTCAGATCGAAGCGGTGTTAGGCTACACCTATGGCAATGTTGCTGTGCATAAAGACGATTTGGTCGTGGTTAATCAGCAGCTAGATAAGGAATAATTATGACAGTTTCTTCTGCTTTCTCAATTCAGCGAGCTGCGCATGCTGCCAAGCTTGCGGCGCCCGCGCTGGCTGAACTCAGTCATGCTGAAAAGCAAGCCGTACTCAATAGCGTTGCCAGTGAGTTGCGCCTTCATTCAAATGCTATCTTAGCAGCCAATGCGCAGGATCTGACGCATGCGGAAGCCAATCAATTAAATGCTGCGATGGTAGACCGCTTGCGCTTGGACGAGTCCCGCATTGAAGCGCTGGCACAAGCTGTAGAAACTATTGCCGCACAGCCCGACCCAGTGGGCAGTATGAGTGCCACGCAAACCATGCCCAGCGGTATACAGGTTGCTAAAATGCGTATTCCATTGGGCGTGATTGCGATGATTTATGAATCTCGTCCAAACGTAACCATCGATGCCGCAGCTTTGTGCTTTAAAGCCGGCAATAGCGTGATTTTGAGGGGCGGTAAAGAAGCGTTGCATTCGAATCTTGCTTTAGCTGAATGTTTTCACCGAGCTCTTGAACAACATCACCTGAGTGTGAATGCGGTAACGGTTATCCCAGACCCTGACCGCAATATTATGCACACATTACTGACCTTAAGTGATGACATTGATCTGGTCATCCCACGTGGCGGCGAAGGATTGATCCGTTTTGTCTCTGAGAATAGCCGTATTCCAGTCATTCAGCACTTTAATGGTGTTTGTCATTTGTTTGTTGAGGCCCACGCTGATGTAGTTAAGGCGCTAAAGCTGCTGGAAAACGGGAAGACTCAACGCGTGGGTGTGTGTAATGCCTTAGAAACACTGTTGGTCGATGTGGCGATAGCTAAGGATTTCTTACCTATGGCCGCAAAAATGTTAGCAGAGCATGGGGTAAAAGTTCATGCCTGTGAGCAAGCAATTGAGTACTTCAATGGTGCACTACCAGCCACAGAAGCTGACTGGTATGCCGAATACCTAGCACTTGAAATCGCAGTGAAGGTGGTTAACGGGTTTGCCGATGCGGTTGCTCATATCCGTCAATATGGCTCAGGTCATACTGAAGTTATTGCAACTGAACATTTTAGTACAGCCCAAAAATTCATTCGCACCATTGATTCGGCCGTTGTGATGGTTAATGCAAGTTCACGTTTTTCTGATGGCGGTGAGCTAGGCCTCGGCGCTGAAATCGGCATTTCGACCAGTAAATTGCATGCTTATGGCCCCATGGGGGCTGAAAGCCTGACCACAGAAAAGTTTGTGGTTATTGGTGATGGCACAATCCGGCAATAGGTGAGGCTATGACCCAAGCGTTGCAAGGCGTGATCTTAGATATGGATTCGCTTGATCCTGACTCATTAGATACATCAGCTCTCAATCACATGGGGAATGTTGACTGGCGAATTTATCCGAATACCCAACCACAGCAAACCGCCGAACGGATTGCTGATGCGCACATCGTATTAACCAATAAAGTGGTGCTTAATGCAGATGTTATTGCGCACGCCAACCGCTTGGAATATGTAGGGGTGATGGCAACAGGCACTAACAATATTGATCATGAGCAATGTAAAAAACGCGGTGTGACTGTGTGTAATGTTGCCAATTACGGTACGGCGAGCGTTGCCCAACACACCTTGTTGCTGATGTTAATGCTAGCAACGTCGATAGGCGATTATCAGCACGCAGTGAAGCGCGGCGCTTGGTCAAAGGCGGAGCATTTTTGTTTGTTGGATTTCCCGATTATTGAATTGTGCGGTAAAACTCTACTGATCGTTGGCTACGGTAACCTCGGCAAAGCAGTAGCGAAGCTGGCAGAGGCGTTTGGTATGCAGGTGGTGATTGCGCATCGCCCTGGGGCAAATGCAGCGGAATACGAGCAAACACGAGTGAGTTTAGAGCAAGGTCTGCCAATGGCTGATTTTGTTAGTTTGCACTGTGCATTATCTGCCGAAACCCAAGAGCTAATGAATGCCAACCGCTTAGCTTTAATGAAACCGACAGCCTTTCTGATCAATACTGCCCGTGGGGGACTGATAGACGAAGCGGCCTTACTCAACGCTTTACGCAACCAACAGATTGCTGGAGCGGCACTGGATGTGCTGAGCGAAGAACCACCGCCGGCAACGCATGGGATATTCGCTAATCCCCCTACCAATCTCATTGTTTCACCGCATATTGCTTGGGCTGCCCGGGAATCCCGTCAACGGTTGTTTGATGGCGTGATCAAGCATGTAAAAGACTACCTAACAGGCCGCAGCGTATGAATGCATTACTGTTTATCGCTTGTGTATTTATTTGGGGCTCAACGTGGCTCGCAATTACTTTTCAGGTTGGTGAAGTAGACCCAGTGGTTGCTGTTGCATGGCGCTTTACCCTAGCTGTTATTGTCTTAGGCGGGTGGATTTTAGTGCGCCGCCGGACCTTTCGGATGTCTGCACCCAGTCATCTTAAGGCAGCCTTGGTTGGCTTGTTTTTATATACTTTGGACTACTCGTTTTTGTATGCCGCGCAACAATATATTGTCAGTGCGTTATTAGCTGTGTTGAGTTCTAGTGTGATCTACTTCACGGTATTGTTTCGACGGGTAGTGCTGAAGAAGCCTTTGCGTGTAGAAGTGATCATTGGGGCAACTCTTGGACTGTTGGGTATAGCGATGATATTCGCGCCTGAGTTTGACAAGATGTCTTTGCAACAGGGGTTAGCCGTAGGTTTGTTTTTTGCGTTGATCAGCTTTGTGTGCGCGGCGATTGGCAACATTATTTCTGAAAGCATACTAGACGAAGGGACACCTGTGCTACAGATGAACTTTTATGCCATGGCTTATGGTTTGGTCTTTATCTATGGTTTTGGATTTTTCACTTCAGCCTCTTATGCATTGCCAAGTGAGCCTAGCTTTTATTGGGCTCTGCTGTATTTGGCGATATTCGGCTCAGTATTGGCCTTTGGTGCCTACATGAAGTTACTGCAGCGCATGGGTTCGGATAAATCCACCTATGTAGTGTTGGTTTACCCTATCGTCGCATTGGGGCTTTCGACTTTATTCGAAGGTTACCAATGGACCCTCATCGCCGCCTTGGGAGTCATTCTGGTGTTGATTGGCAATGCTATTGCCATGGGTAAGTTTAATCGCTGGTTGCGAATTAATGATTAAACCAATGCCGGCAACATATGCAGTACGAGATCTAGGCTGAAATGGGCGACAATGGCGGTGATTAAACCGTGTCGCCAATAACACCAACCATATAAAATACCGACGGCGACATTGCCGAGGATTGTAGCCCAAACTGCGAATACATTGGCCGCGGAGTAGGATACTAATTGAGGAATATGCGCCAGCCCGAATGCAAAGGCAACTAAGGTAATAACAAGTATCGCTGCCAGCGTTGAAGGACGTTCTTGCCGCTGTACCTTGGCCATTAACCACAAAACAAGGGTCATTAATCCAAAGCGGAACCAAACCTCTTCACCAATAGATGCCGACACAGACACTAAGAATCCACCTAAAATCCCACGAAAACCATAGGCTGGGATATTGTCTGGTAGTTGATCAGCGACTAAGTGGCGTAACGCCAGTAACCCAGCACCCAATAGCACTGCGCTAATAAACGCAAAAATTAGCCCGCTTCTGCGTGCTTCATACGAGCTTTGATTAAACAGGCCTAGATTGAGTTTAGGACCTAGCAGGACGCCAATAATGACGGCCGGTATCGTCAATAAGAGAATGAACAAGGTACTTGGTAACAGTAACCCTATTACTGGATCGCCTCGCATGGTGGTCATCGCAATGAGTGGCAGTAATTGAGCGCATAGGGTAACGCCAATAAGCATCAGGACCGTTTTCACATTGACAGAATTTTTCATTGAGAAGGCGAACTCAATCGATTGGGTATTTGTAGCGCATCATAGCGTTGCACGAGAGAACATGCGAAACGGAGATTGTTAATAAATGTAACGAGATTGAATAAAAAGCGAGATTTTGCGGTAGTAAACAGATTAAGTCATCGTAGTCTCAGCCTTAGGAGTCGTGTTGTACTGATGCTTCACTTTATAGGTCTGATTTGCGTGTTTATCGAAACAAACCGTAACAAACGAGCACTTTGCGTAAGACCTAAAATCCGGTTAAATATTACCTTTAAATCAGCAATTTCAGTGCACTAAGGAAGGTCAGTAGCATGTTAGATGTTCAACAGGTAACTAAGCGCTACGGTGATCACCAAGCCCTCGCAGAAGTTACGTTTAGCGTGCGTCCCGGAGAAATTGTAGCACTGTTAGGGGCTAATGGCTCCGGAAAAACTACAACTATCAATGCCATATGTCGGCTATTGGCGTGGGATTCAGGTGATATTTTAGTCGATCAAGTATCAACTCAAACCTCGCCAAACTTCTTGCGCAATGTCGGCGCGGTGTTGGGCGGCAGCCGAAATTGTAATTGGCGTTTAACCGCAAAACAAAACGCTGAATACTTTGCGCGCCTGCGTGGCTTCTCAGGGCATTCAGTGCAAGCAACCATCGACCAATTACACGCGCAATTGGGTTTAGATGAACATGCCAATAAAGAAGTGATGAAACTTTCCACAGGGAATAAGCAAAAAGCGGCATTACTTTGCGCTCTCAGTTATCAGCCGGCCTACGTGTTATTGGATGAACCCACCCTTGGACTAGATTTCAGCACGGTTGAGGAACTCAAAAATATCATTCTGCAACAAGCTCGAGAGCAACAACAAGCGTTTCTTATTACCAGTCACGATTTAGGTTTTATTGATACACTGTGTGATCGCGTGTTAGTGCTAGAGCAAGGTCGCTTGATATTTGATGGCGATATCCATGCTTTGAAATCACGCTTATTCAAATATCAATTAACATTGTCTGCTAGGGATTTACCGGATCGAAAAGTCCTCGAATCATTGTGGCGAGGCCGCTACGAATTTTACTACAGCCTTGAAGAAGTCAGGATTTTATTCGAGCAGTCTGAACAAAGCTTTGCAACGATCGCGTTCCTGCATGAACAGCAATTATCGGTACACGATTTTCAGATCCAACCGTTATCTATAGAACAAGCCTATCAAGCGTTAGTGCGGGAGCAACGAGCATGACTTTCAAGCTGATCTACAATGAGCTTCGCCTGCAAGTAATGGAAATGAAGCAATACTGGTTTGAAACAGTAAGCGGATTATTTTTCGTGATCGCAGTGTTTTTGGGGCTTTTCTATGGGGTTAAAGGTTTCGTGGTTGAGCAAGGTGACAATCAATCACTCGATGGATTGCTGTTTGGCTTCTTACTTTGGTCGTTTGCTACCAGTGCCTATAGTTCAGTCACTAAAAGCATTATCGAAGATACCCAGCGGGGATATATTGAGCAGCTGTTTCTTTGTCCACAAGGGATCCTGCGCTTGTTGCTCAGTCGCTCGGTCGCAGAACTACTGACCGGCATCATCATGTTAATAGGCATGGCTTACATAACAATGTGGCTGACAGGAAATTGGCTGAACATTAATTTTTTGCATTTCTTCGCCATTTTGTTCTTAGCCGCACCGTCCTTAATTGGTTTAGGTTTAATCATCAGTGGCTTTGCTCTGGTGTTCAAAAAAGTCGAAACTTTAGGGGCTTTACTGACCATTGGGTTGATGGGGCTGGTTGCGTTAGACGGCTTACCGCTCAATGTGTTTACTTTTTTGCCCTTTGTCGCGGGGGCTTCATTAGCGCGAGAAGTCGTGCTTGAACAACTTCCCGCGCATGGATTTTATATTGCCATCGTTGCTCTGAACTCGGTGCTGTATTTAGCGATTGGCTGGCAAGTTTTTCGACTTTTTGAGCGTATCGCCAAGCAGCGTAACCTGATTGGACAATACTAATTTAACGCTTACTCCACTGACGCAAGCGGTAGCCAGCATGTGCGTAGTAGGCGATAAACGCGTAGCACGGTAAGAGCATCCAGTAGGCACTTTGGCTATCGGTACTTTCAGCCAAGACACCATAGGCTAATGGTAGTATTGCCCCGCCGGCGATCCCCATGATCAACAATGCTGAGCCGCGCGCGGTTAAGCTGCCAAGCTCAGCTAATGCGAGCGGCCAAACCGCTGGCCAAACGAGCGCATTGGCGAGTCCGAGTAGGGCGATGTAGGCGATAGTGTCAGGCACGGTTGCAATGCCCAGCCAACCCCATAAAGTATCGGCCACGAGGGTAGAGTCAGGAGAAGAGAATACGACCAATACCGACAATACCAAACCAAACCAGGCAGACATTGCTAGTGCTTGTGATTGGGACACAAAACGAGGGATCACCAATAAGCCAATAACGTAGCCTAATACCATAAATGCCATGGTGTAGCTGGTTAACGCAGTAGCATTGGCAACCCCAAGTTGCGAACCAAACAAGCCAATCGTGTCGCCAGCGATAACTTCGACCCCAACATACACAAACAGGGTCAAAGCGCCCAAAATTAATTGTGGGTGGGCTAATAGCGATTGTTGTTGAGTGTTATCTTGGGTTTCTGCTGATAAATCCAACTCTGGTAAAGAGGATAATTTTAACGCGCCAGCTAAGAGTACCAACACAACAGCCATTCCCAAGTACGGTAAGACTAGGCCATCGGCCAATTGGGTAACTTTTTCTGCACGGGCAACGTCACTGAGCTGGGCAACAGATTGTGCGGTTACACCGGCAAATTCACCAAGAACCAACGCGGTAAATACGATAGGCGCAATAAAACCTGCCGCTTTATTCAAGAATCCCATAACCGAAATGCGCACAGCAGCGGTCTCATGCGGACCGATTTTGACAATGTAAGGATTGGATGCAGTCTGCAGAATGGTGAGGCCTGAGCCGACAATAAACTGCGCAACTAAAAACATGGCAAAGGTTTGCGAATAGGCCGCTGGAATAAATAAAATGCATCCGACAGCAATGATCAGTAAACCAATCACCATCGCCCACTTATAGCCTGTTTTATCGAGCACCCAAGACATCGGCAATGCCATCACGGTGTATGCAATGTAGAAGGAGAACGCTACTAATAATGCTTGTGTTTCAGTTAGGTCACATACGATCTGTAGAAACGGAATTAATGCACCATTTAGCCAGGTGATAAATCCAAAGATAAAAAATAAACCACCAATAATCAGCATTGGAACTAATGCACTGGGTGTTTTGGTTACCGGTAAGGTTTGTACTGTCATGGGTTACTCCTAGCGCTCTGGTTGGCGTACGACGCCACCCAAAAAAACGTTTTGAATATTGAGGTCAGCATCAAGGGCCACTAGGTCAGCGCGCATGCCAACAGCGATGTTGCCGCGTTGTTGCTCCACACCAAGTGCTTTCGCGGGGGTGGATGAAGCCATTGTGATTGCATCATAAAGTGAAACTTGACATTGATTAACCAGATTACGCACCGCATCAAGCATGGTTAGGCATGAGCCTGCAAGTGTTCCATCTGGCGTAGTCAGTTTGTTGTTCGCTTTGCTAATGGTGGTATTAAAGAATGGCATTTCCGTCTGCTCACTTGCAGCAAGAGCCATTGCATCGGTCACTAGGCAGAGCCGTTCTGGGCCCAAGCACTTGAGTGCGATTGTGCAGCAAATGGGGTCGACGTGATGGCCATCAACGATCAAACCGGCGTAACTATGCTCAGATTGTAGTGCTACGCCAACCATACCCGGTTGACGGGTTTGTAGGGGCGACATTGCATTAAATAGGTGAGTAAAACCAGAGGCACCAGCATCCAAGGCAGCTTGGGTTTGCTCTGCACTTGCTTCTGAGTGGCCGAGAAAGACAATAACGCCAGCGTCAACCAACGTTTTAATGGTTGTGGGTGAAACCGTTTCCGGTGCCAAGGTAACTAGGACTTGGCCCAACTCGGAATGGCAAAGTAGATTCAATTCTTCTGTAGTCGGGGGGCGAATATGTTCACTTGGATGCACACCCTTGCGGGCTTGACTCAACCAAGGGCCCTCAAAGTGTACCCCGATTATCGCGCCCGGATTATGCTGACGTGCTGTACTAATAGCTTTAACTGCAGCACGCATGGTCTCAGTACTATCTGTGATCAGCGTGGGTAGCATACCTGTAGTGCCATAGGTGTGGTGCGCCTGGAATATTGTCGTCACTGCGTTGGCAGAGGTGTTTTGATTCAGCAACACACCACCGCCGCCATTGACTTGCAGATCAATAAATCCAGGCACTAGGCGAGTGACAGAGAAATCGGCGGGCGACTCAGAGATCGGGTTGATAGCGGTAATAACACCGTTGCCTATGGTTACACACTGGTTTTCTAACCAGCCCGCGGGTGTCATTAACGTTTGGCAATTAATTCTCATAGAGTTTGGGTCACTTTTTTTAGTCCGATGGGCTCATCAGGGTTAAGCCCGCGCGCTATTGCAATCGCCTCAATGTCTAAATAAAAGCGCTGCATTATCATCAGGGCTTGTAAGCGGGGATGCAGTTCACTGGAGTTGCTCAATGACTTCACGCGTGCTCCGCGCTGACCGACATCCGTTATTTGTTGCAAGTGTGACAGCAGGGTCTCATCATGGATACCGATATCTAACACCAACAATTGATTATGCGCTAAGGTTACCGGCCCATGCAAAAACTCAGCGCTGCTGAAGGCTTCGGCATGAATACCAAGGACTTCTTTGAGTTTAAGGGCAACTTCTCGGGCAATGGCATAACCAAAGCCACGCCCAAGAACCACACAATGTTTTACATCTTGTAAGTCATCTTGAGTCAGATTTTGCGGCAAATCAATGGTCTGTTTTAATGCTGAAGGCAGCTTGTTTAGTTCTGCTAACAATGTACTGTCGGCGCGCCAATGGGCATATAATTGGCACAATGCATGTAACGATGCTAAGTAGCTTTTGGTTGCTGCCACTGCTCGCTCTTGCTTGGCGTGTAAGGGAAGAACGTAATCAGCCATGGCTGCAAGGGGAGATTCAACGTCGTTAACTAGCGCAAGCGTTTTGGCGCCGCCGGCTTTGGCAGATTCGGTTTGCTTTAAAATATCTGGGCTTCGACCTGACTGTGAAATAACAATCGCCAATGCACCATCCAGCTTAAGCTGTGCTCCATAAACACCCGCAACGGAGGGGGCAGCGGCACACACAGGGATTTGACAGCCGACTTCAAACAAATACTTTGCAAACACACCTGCATGATCCGATGTGCCGCGTCCGATCATGAAGATCAAGCGCGGTGGATCCAACTGTAATTCAGTGGCAAGTTTGGCACAGGCCGCTTGATTTTGGATCCGCTGAAGGTCGATAATTTCTGGCGTTTCGCTCGCCTCTTGTCGCATGAGACTATGATTAGCCATGATTTTCTCCTGTCTGAAAATAGTATGCAGCGCCCCATTCTGGGCTGTGCATTGGTGCCGTGCAGCGGGCTTGAATTGCTGTGTCCAACCACGGTTTAATGGCACTGGCAACGCCTCCAACCAGTGCTAATGATCCGCCGGAATACTGTAATGCCTGATCGGCAATAACATTTAAATAGTCGGCGGCTTCACTGACGATCGCATGTCCAACTATGTCTCCGTTGTCGGCGGCTTTTATAATCATCGGGGCAAGTTGAGCAAAGTGAGCAGGCGCACTGTCCTTGAAAGTATCAACCAATTGTTCAGCGGACGCGCATTCAACTGCAGCAAATAGCTGGTGGATTAATTCGGTCTTGGTAAGGATGCCGTCAACGCATTCCAAGGCTTTTATCACCAGTGACCGACCCAGCCAAGCGCCGCTGCCTTTGTCACCTAATAGGAAGCCATACCCACCAAATTGTTTGAAATCTTTATTCTTTATTGCTGCAGCGCATGAGCCCGTACCAACAATTAGCACCGCACCATCTTTGCCGCCATGAGCGCCGCATGCTGCAGATTGTAAGTCAGAGGTAAATTGAAAAGACTTAAAGGGGTGCTGCCATTCGCCGAGCGCATGGCTGGCTGAGGCGATATTAGCGCCCGCCAATCCGGCGAATACGGGGAGCTTTTTAAGCGACATCTTGGGGTTTTCACCCGCCTCACGTAAGGCGATTTCAACTGCATCAACGATTGATTGTTGTGCGAGCGTGAGCATGCGGGATACATTCGCCGGCCCAGCAATGCCATTGGCTATGGGGTGGAATTCGGCATTAAACAAGGTGGCTTTACATTTTGTACCACCACCGTCTACGCCAATAAAATAAGGGGTATTAATCATTGTGTTTATCTCTTCATGTCCATTGGACATTCGGCTAAGCAGACGGCTCGGCTCGCCTGTGTTGCTCCCGGGAAGCGGCTGCGGAAACGTGTTGCTGTGGTTACTGGGATGGCGTCGGTGAATGTCTGCCACCGGTCAGCATGCCATACTTCAATGTATAAACCTGGGTAGTGGCTGGCGGTGTGTAGCGTGCCATCTCGGTGTTGTAACCCAGGAGGTGGAATGCGAAAGTTAATATCATTTTGTGCGAGTCGGGGCAGATGAAAACGGCTCAATTGTGTGACAAAAGATGACCATGCCGCCTTTTGTTGTGCCAGCAGTTGTTGCGCTTTGGCTCCATTTTGCGCGACTACTTTTTGCGCATCCTTGAGCCATTCAGGCGTTGCCCATGCGCGTTCAGCGAGCGCATACAGACGCGGATATAACATGTATTCTAAAGTTGCTGGCGAGCGCACGACCTCAGACCAAAGCTGCCCTTGAATACCCAGTGCTCCAGTGTCGATGAGGTTGCTTTCGCTGCGATAAGGGTGTCCTTTTCGATCCTGCCATAGCCATTGATGAACGGGCAGTGCTTGCGGCGTAAACTGAAAAACTTTAAACACGTCAGTGTTTTTGGAGGCCCAATAATAACCCGGTTCATGGGGATGATTTTGATACGGAAAATCAAAATATAGTACATCGGGGAAAGCATATACGCTGTGGGCTGCAGAACGGTCCCAGGCGTGGGCAACTTGGTCACCCCCAGCCGCTAATGTGGACCATACGGTTGCAAGCATACTGGCACTGCGTTTGGCGTCAGGCACGGTTCCCATACCATCGCTCCAGCCGGCCAGGGTCAGTCCGCGTGCAGTCGTTAACTGGTATACGCGTTCGACAAACTGACCGAGCAATAGATGCACGTCTTCTGCATTTAACTCGCGCCCAAGTTGGTCTTGGCATGCCGGCGATTGGATCCAGGCTCCAGCGGTCTCGTCAGCACCCAGATGAAAGGTTTTAAGCGGCGTGCCGGCAGCTTCGTGCATATTTTGCAAACGTCCAATAACGGTATCAACAAAACGATAGCTTGAAGCCAGACATGGATTAATCGTGTTGTCATTGTAATATTGGATCGAGGCGTATTCGGTCGTATCGTCAGGATCAATCAAGCGAAACGTTTTATCACCGGTTCGTTTAACCCGAGCTTCCATTGCTTGTACCGCTGCACGGGCATGCCCCGGGGTGTCAAATGAAGGGATTACTTCAATATTACGGGCCGCCGCGTAGCGCAGTAATGTTACATACTCTTCGGCACTGAAAAAACCGTTTACCGATGTTGCTTGATCGGGCCCTGAACCCAATTGTGGCAGTAGGCAATGGTCGTCATCTGCACAACGGTATGCGCCTATTTGTGTCAATTCAGGGAATTCCTCTATGGCAATTCTCCATCCCTCATCATCGGCAAAATGTAAATGTAAGCGATTGAGCTTGCCGATAAACATTTCATCCAATAACTCAAACACTGCGGTATGACCCGGGAAATTGCGTGCAATATCGATATGCATGCCTCGGTATGTGTAGTACGGCGAATCTTGCGCTTGCCCGATGGGCAGGGTCATCGCTTGTGGATCGAACAACTGGGCGATTGACAGCAACGCGTACTGCACTCCTTGCGTAGTTGCTGCTTCAACAGTTACCCCGTCGGTAGCGATTGACAAGGAATAACTCTCTGGCGGCATACTCACTTTCTTCCAGTGTAACGGTAGGCCTAACGCACTGGATACAATCCCGCTTTGCAGCAATTCGTTTACCGCAGGCTTAAACCCGCTATCCGAAAAAGCTCGGATATCAAGTCCGTTCGCAATTGAAACGTTAGCGCCTGACCAAACAGCGTGCTTGAGTGCCGGTATTACTCGGGGCGCAACAGCAGGCGTTTCTGGAAAGCTCGTGTAGTAGTCGTATAACCATGTACTGCTTGCTTTAGGCAGTTGGTCGTCGGCACCGCGCAAAAACAACGAGCCAGCATTAAGATCACTGTTGTGCTGCGCAGTATTAATCCGCGTATTAGAGTCAATGACCGCTTGCGTAGACGCGACTAAACGGGCGTCTAAGTGATCACCATCCACATACATATTCGGCACAATATCGGACTGATTGACATGCCAAAACTTGGCGGTAAATGGTACGTCCACTGTTTCGCCGGCAGCTACAGGCAGCGTTAGCGAGAGACGATGTAAATCACCATTGATATGCTCAATTGTGGCATTCACGGAGCTTACAGCAACGATCGGCGTTAAGTGACTAAAGTATAATGACCAGCCGTTGGCAGGCGTATTATCGCTAAACTTTAATTGCAGCTTTGCAGTGAAGCATTCAGTTAGACCGACGTTACTGCATGCTTCTTGAGCCTGATTATCTAGCACTTGATAACTGACGTGGAGGGTGTTGGCTAAATCATCAAGGGCTGCCTGATTGAAGCCGTTTATGCCGGCGATACTGGCACCATGTGCAAAATTAATAAAGCACAGTAGTCCAAGCACGATAGAATGATATTTGATTATTGCAGTCATCGTTATTTTTGCCATTTTGATAGCGCTGTCATTGTAAGAATACTTACGGTGAATAGCACTAATACCCCTGTTTATAATGTTTTTAGCTGTGCCATTGATGCCTGTGCTCAAGCAATTGACAACGCTGTCATTGATTTAACTTTACAACATGGCAATAATGCATGCAAACTTTTGTTAACATTTCAGTGCCTTTTTCTGTTCTGATTTTGTAACCCTCTAATAGTTAAGGAAATTCTGGGTGAAGAGTACCATCAAAGATGTCGCCAAATTGGCGGGTGTGTCGTTTAAAACGGTGTCTCGCGTGATCAATAATGAGCCATCGGTGAAACAGGAAACAATCGATAAGGTTAATCAGGCGATAGCCCAACTGAATTACCAGCCGAATACCGCTGCTAGGAATTTAGCTAGCACCAATACTTATGCTATTGGGTATGTTTATGACAACCCCAATGCTTACTATGTTATTAACATGCAAAATGGGATATTAAACGAATGCCGAGCGCGTGGTTATGAATTGATTATTCACCCTTGCCACGCAAATACCTCTACCCTAACCGAAGAGATTGTGAAAATGTGTAAACGTTCCCAGCTCGCCGGTTTGGTATTGTCGCCTCCAATGTCTGAAATGGCGAATGTGATGGATGTTTTGGATGAACTAGCCATTCCCTATGTGCGCATTGTGTCGGGTAGCGCGACGAAGCGCAATCATCGTCCATGTGTATTTGTTCACGACCGCGACGCTGCACGTAATATCGTTGAGCACCTAATTGCGCAGGGCCATACTCGCATTGGCTTTATTTCGGGCGATCAAGGTCACCGCTCTACTGAAGAAAGGAAACTCGGTTATCGTGAAGCGCTCGCAAACCATGGTATTCAGTATGATAGTCAACTAGAGGTCGATGGTACTTACTCGTTTGAAAGCGGGGTCAAGGGCTTCAAACAACTGCGTCAAGTGGAACGCCCTCCTACCGCAATATTTGCCTGTAACGATGAAATCGCGTCGGGAAGTTTATTTGCCGCCCGATTGAATGGATTGGATGTCCCAGGCGAACTGGCAATAGCCGGGTTCGAGAACAGCCCATTTTCACTCCAGACCTGGCCGAAGTTAACCACAGCTGCGCAGCCAACCGGTGAAATAGCGCGTCAAGCAGCCGCCACCCTAATTGAGGAGATTCAGGCAAAACGCGCAGGTAAGTGGCAGTCTGAGGCCGCTAAGCATACGCATTTCCATCCAGAACTAGTGATTCGAGAATCCACCTTTGTGCCAGAATAAGCGGCCGCACATTACAGGCGGATGAACAGCTTACGCTGATAGAGCCACCTTGCTAACACGTAAAAAATGAGTGTGAAGAGCACGGCGTACAAAAGGGAGGCAAGTTTGTCAGGCATTACCGAGGCGAAGAACTGAAACAGATAGGTTTTAATTGCAATAGTGCGCTCTGCAACAGTGATCTCAACACTGCGCAATAATGCCGCAAAAAGCCAGGCTGCTACATAAAGAGCAAGCGCATTACTGCCATACACCTTCAATGCATGCCAACCGACCTTAATTTGCCAAATATGCCAACACTGGATAATTACCGCGAGAACAAAGCACGCACTCGCACTGGTAACCAGCACGAAAGAACCCGTCCAAAGACTTTTATTAATGGGGTGAAAGTGAGACCAGAGCCATCCGAGGGTCAGGAGCAGAGTGCCAATAGCCAATAACCGATTGCGCTGACGGTGATAACTGGCTTGTTGAAATACAGTGATACTAACCCAGTAGCCGCTTAGCACCGTTATTGTCGCTGGGAGGGTACTTAGGAGCCCTTCTGGGTCGAACGCTACCCCTTTGCCCTGCCAAAGGTGTGCAGCGCCTAGAATGGCAATATCCCACTGCCTTACCAGATTGGTTTCTAACGCGTATGGACTTAGTGAAACTGATTCAAGCAACCACCAATAACTCAGCAGAAACAATGCTGCAACGGCCACTAAAGTGCGTTCGGATACAATCGCAAGCAAGATGGCGAACAATAAGAAGCATAAAGCGATACGTTGCAGAACACCAAAAATGCGCAGTTCACTTAAGGCTTGGTCAAATGGAAATGCGTGTAACAATAGGCCGATGGTGAAAAGCAGGGCTGCTCGTCGAATGACTGCGAGCCATTGCACGTTATTGTCAAGTACGCGCTGGCGGAATGAACAGGCCATAGATGCGCCCACCGCAAATAGAAAAAAAGGGAAGACCAAGTCTGTGGGGGTAAGGCCATGCCAATCGGCATGCAACAGAGGGGCATAAACAGCGCCCCATGAACCGGGGTTGTTAACCAATAACATTGCGGCCAGCGCAAGCCCACGAAAGATGTCAATTGCCGCAACGCGGCCTAGGCTTTGGTTTGTAGTTGTGTGCATTTATTTCGCCTGCTGCAGGTGGCGTAAATAATCGAAATGTGTCATGGCTTGCAGCTTGAGCTGATGGGCCTGGGCTTTAACTGCGGCTATACATTGTTGATTGGCCGATTCATCGAATGCTAGGCTCAGGTCGGGAAAATGCTGCATGCCATACAGAATGTAGCGATAATTTTCGTCATTAAAGGTGGTTGAATACCCCCCTGCTAGGTCCATAAACTCACAAATTTTATGCCGCCAGATGGTGAGTTTTTCATTTAGCCCTGGCTGCAATTCAGCGCTTGCTTTTGCGGCCCGCCAGAATTCCGTGTCATCGCGATCGGTTAGGCAATAGTGCAGCACGATAAATTGTTTTAAGTCTTCAACAATACCGACCATTTTAGCATTGTAACTGGCCCGCATAGCTGCTGCATTTGAGTGGCTTGAAAAGTGGGTGGCGAATAGCCGAACCCCCAAATTGATCAGATGCAGCCCTGTTGATTCAAGCGGCTCTATAAATCCTGCCGAAAGACCGATCGCGACGCAGTTACCTACCCAGCTCTGTTTTAGCCGGCCAACCTTCATCTTCAGATGTAAGGGCTGCTTGTAGTCGGTCGGGTGGCCTAAATGAGCAAGTAACTCTTGCTCTGCTGCTTCGGCTGAGAGGCGCGAGGAGTCATATACGTAGCCATTTCCTCTTCGCTTAGCGAGGTCGATTTGCCATGCCCAGCCATTGGACAGAGCTGTTGCTGTCGTATAACTGCGAGGGGTTTGGCCGGTATTGTAGTCACATTGAATGGCGACCGCAGAATCACAGGGTAAAACAGATTTGAATGACACCCAGTTATCATCTTGTAGCGCGTTAATTAATAGTCCTTTAAAACCACTACAATCGACATAAAAATCCGCTTTATGACGACCTTCATCGGTTTCTAGATCGACAATTTCTCCGGCTTCTGTATGGACCTTAGTGACGGTTGCTATTTTATGTGTAACACCGCGCTCAGTCGCTTTTTGCTTGAGGAATTCGCCCAACAATACCGCGTCGATGTGATAGGCGTAAGGCAGAAACCCTTGATAGTCGGGATGGCGAGAGTGCTTTGGCGAAAGGTTGTCGTTTGCCAAATAAGAGCTTAAGCAAACGCCTTCGTCATAGCGCTGGTAGGTGTGATGTTTGCCAGCAATCCATTCGGAAGCAATGTCATATTGATTGCCACGTTGCTGTTGCTCAAAGGGGTGAAAATAACTATGGGGCTTGCCTGCTTGTGGTTTCATCCATTGGTCAAAACGGATCCCGAGTTTGAGCGTAGCATTGGTTGCGCGCAGCAACTCGCGTTCATCCAAACGTAATGCGGCAAACAAAAAGCGAATGCTGTGTACCGTTGCTTCTCCAACCCCAATGGGTCCCTGATGTGGAGATTCCAGTACAGTGATCGCTAATTTTTGCCCGCATTGATTAAAATATTGCTGCAAATATAGCGCACTGATCCAGCCGGCACTGCCTCCGCCGACAATGGTAAGAGAGCGTGATGCTGGTGTCATGCTGTCATATCCTCTGCAGTCCATATGTATGAATTTTATTGACTAAATCGCGATGCGTGAGTAACTCTTGCGCTAGCTGAGTAGCCGTACTTTGCATCTCTGCATAGTGTGAAGCACTGCTGTCTTTGCTTGCCCGTGGTGATGCTATGCTAGAGACATTGGGTGCAGCCTGCATGCCATAAAGTACATAAAAGTAGTTGGCCAAATTAAACACACCAGGCAATAAATCCTGTTGTGTTGGAATGCGTTGGTGCCATTGCGACATTTGCTCGCGCAAGCGCGGAGACCAGGTAGATGGGTCTTGATGTAGCTTCCAGAAATCGCTGTCGTCGCGCTTAGAGAGACAATAATGTAGCTTGATAAAGTCGAATACCCCTTCCCAGACGTCGCGCAATTCGTGATTGAATTGTTGCTGCGCATGATTGTCCGCATGGCATAGTTTTTCGAACTGCCACGCATGGTTGGACAGGACTTGCGCCAACAGCTGCGCACTTTTATCAAACATCAGTAGTCCGGTAGCTTCTAGTGGCTCAACAAATCCCTGCGACATACCAATTGCGACACAATTAGTGTTCCAGAACTGCTGATAGTAACCGCTTTTCATCGGGATTTTGCGCGGTGCGCTTGCGAGCGACTTGAAACTCGCTCTACCCAAATACTGCTCTAACGTCGCGCATGCATCACTTTCTGTCATATGCCGTGAGGAATAAACAATCCCTACACCTCGTCGTTGAGTTAACCCAATATCCCAGATCCATCCCGCAGAATGAGCGGTGGCTAGTGTAGAACAAGGAATAGGGCCTGCGGGAGCATCCAGTTGAACCTGGGTTGCCAGTGCGGTATCAGTAAATAATTCGCTTGATTTGCTGATAAACGGGGTTTGTAAGTTTTCTCCTAACAGCAGTGAGCGGGCACCGCTACAATCAACGTAAAGATCGGCTTTAATTTTTTCATCAGATTCAGTTAGTAAGTACTCAATACCGCTATGACCGCTTACAACCTCGACAATCTCAACTTTTCGATGAATGACGCCAAGGTTGTTAACCGCGTTTTCAGATAACAGCTGGGCAAATTCTGCGGCATCAAAGTGATAGGCATAATTGCTTGTACCCTGATACTCAGCTTGGACAAATTTCTTAGGCGCTAAACCGCGTGAAATTAGATGTGCTTGCACAGTAAAGGTGTCTGCGAAGGACGCATGTGCATAACCATGCTGAATCCAGTCGAGCAGCGTTTCGCTTGCACGGATTGCGGGGTAGTCAAAGACATGCTGATAACGGTGTGGTGTATCTGGGTTGGAACGTGTTTGCCAATCAATAAATTCGATACTTTGCTTGAAGGTGGTGCTGCAGCGGCGCATTAATTCAGTTTCAGAGATACCAAAATAATGCAGACTGTCACGAATTGAAGGCACAGTACCTTCCCCTACTCCAACGGAAGGAATATTGGGGGATTCAATGAGAGTAACGGTTATATGGGATTGACCTTGAAACTCTTGCAGCGCCCTAGCAAGGTGGTTGGCGGCGAGCCATCCAGCCGTTCCGCCACCCACAATAACGATACGTTGCTGACTCATGCATGAAATCCTAGCGAATTAGCCATGCTCTGCTTGATAGCGCACCATCAATCGATTGAGCTGTTTGAGTGAGTTTTGCAACGCATACAAAATGGCTAATCCACCATTGTCGCGCAGCGCGAGAAATTTGTCCGCTGCCAATTGTTGTAATGTGTGTTGATTTGGCACATACACGCCATCAAAACTCTTGGCCTGACCATTTAGGGTGATGCGAATGGTTTGTTCTTGAAGCAGATCCTGCGCCAACAGTAATTGAATAAAACTTTCGGTTTGCTGTTTTTGCTCCTGATGAGCGGTCAGTCGACCGACTTGCTGGACTAAAAACTCAGATTGCTTGCCATCAGCGGTGTAAAGCGGTTCGCCCTCTTGTTGATTGAGAAGGTCGTTGTCTTCAAATAAACAAACCTCAGCGTGCGCTGAGGTTGCTTGTTCACGCAAAAAAAACGGATACAGCCGCAGCGCTCGCGGTATATACATACCGGTAAATGAACGGCGGCCGCAATAAAGATTTTCTTGCGGAGATAAGCCCATCAGCACGCATAAAGTAAAACTGCCAGTTTGCGCGTTCTTAACAAATACCACGGGATATTCAGTAACCGCATCAAGCACTTCATCTACCATAATAGGCACAAGGTGCTGATATTGCGCATGCGCATAGCATTCATCTTGCTTTACCCGTAAATGGCGATGCTTGGAATCATTTAAGGGGAAAACCTGGGATGACATAACTACGACCTCAATTGTGCTGTTTGAATAGTTAAAACTATATCCTAAAAGGGCATGAAATAGGTGAATAAAAAATGTTGACTAAGCCAGGTTAGGAAAGGACCTAACTTAGTCAACCAGGACACAACAAGTGTTAAAATCTAACTAACACCCCAGCGGTGATCCGGCGTGCCATTTCGTACTCATAGAGTGGGAAACCGCGAGCGAAGCCACTGTAGTTAGTTTGGAAGTTGTTATTGCCTTTTTGTACCGACGACTCTTCAGTGAGATTGTTCACCGCTAAACGCAGGTCAATATTGTCGGTAACGCTATAGACGGCAGTTAGATCTAAGCTGCCAAAGTCATCATGTAAACGATTCCCGTAGGCCCCACTTTCACGGATCATGTACTCACTGCGCCAGTTGTATGAAACGCGCACTTGGAAATCATCTGTTTCATAGTAACCAGAAACATTGTATGAATGCCGTGAACTATCGCTCAACACATTATTACCGTCGGTAAAGGTATCATCGTCAGCTTGAGTATCTGTGTAGGTGTAGTTGACGATAGTCCCGAAACCATTGCCAAAGTCCTGTTGGTACTGCAGTTCAATACCTTCAATTTCAGCCGCTTTACCGTTATCTTTTTCCTGCACTGTCCATTGCGTTTCATCTGGACGCAGAACGCCTTGGAATTGGACTTCATCCTGGCTGGCGGTGTATTCATTAATGGTCACAAAGTTCTTCACGTCCTTCTTAAAGAACGTCGCAGAAAGCAATGAGTCATCGTTGAAGTACCACTCAAGGCCTAGATCGAATTGATTGGACACGAATGGCGCTAAACCAACGTTGCCGATAATCCAAAATTGGTTATTAGGCGTGTCATCATTGGCACCCACTGGACTTGGATTAACATACATATCAACGTATTGCGGGCGAGCCATTACGCGGGCAGCAGAGAATCGCAGCAGTAAGTCGTCTTGTAGATCCATCGTCATGTTAAAGCTCGGTAGCATCTCTGCATAGTCAGCTTTAGTCGATGTGAAAACATCGTCAAGGTAGTAGCTTGACGTCGCATCGGTGGTTACGTAACGCACACCAAAGTTACCGCGGATACCATCTGTGCTGTAGTTAGCCATGGCGTACAAGGCAAAGTTGTCTTCTTCGATACCACTGTAAGTGCCTAAGTCTTCGGTTTGTCCAACGATGCTCGCCTTAGCCCAGGCTTTTAGCGCTTCTGCGTCAAACTGTTGAATTTGGTAGTTACCAGCACCGACATCATAAGTACCTTGTGCCAGCCCACTGGTCGAAATTCGATTATCAAAACCGGCGGCCTGATCAAAGAAGAACTGGCGACTCGTGGTTTCATGATTAGAGAATTTAGCACCGGTTTTAACGCTGTTCACTGGTCCGAAATCAACCGCAAACTGCAGATCAACTTGAGCATAACTTTCATCATCTGTTTTCGGCGTGCGGTTAAACGCAGCCCCCGTACCCATGACGAGTGAACCTGGATCGTAACTTGCGATATCAAGATTAGGTAAGTTCCATGTCTGATTACCGCCAGTAAAGTCATAAGTACCGTTAACAATAGGAGTACCACCAGTACCATCATCCACAACCATCTCAAAATCAGTACCACCACTGGAACTAGTGTCACCCACTTGGATGGTTAAATCGTAATCATCGGTTGAATAGTTCAAGGTTAAATCTATTACATCTGATTTCATCGAGGCTTCGCGGGGGCGGGCTTGATAGAAAGCAACATTCAGTGGTCCAGCCGCTTGCACACCGACATTTGGCGCGGTACCGTCGCCACCAATCCACGCAGTTGTCTCACCACCACCCCATGATGTATCAGCTTGAGTTAACCACAACGCATAATTGGTATTGTTGGCGTCCATTTCCATGTCGATTACGTTTAATACGAGCTCGAGCGCATCGGTTGGTTGATACTGCAACGTTGCTGACAATGATTGTCTGTCGCGGTCTTGAGTAAATCCAACGGGTCCTGCACCCCACTCCCAAAACGCTTCGTTACCCTGGCGTTGGAGAGAGCGTTGTTGTTTAACAGCAGAGACTAAGAAACCAAAGTTTTCATCGTCGTTTTTCCAGCTGTACATGCCTGACAATTGCGGGTCAGTTTCGCCAGAATCACTTTGATACTGGCCTTCTGCAGAGCCATAGAAGGTGCTGGCATCAAGATCGAGTGGCTTACGGGTTTTAACTACTACAGTACCACCAACACCGCCTTCTGCTAAGTCAGCCTGAGAGCTTTTATAGACTTCTAATTTGCCAACTAACTCTGAGGGCAGCAATTCATAGTTGAATGAACGCTTGGCGGGCTCCAACACAAACCAGCCCGTTGACGCCACATTCTGGCCATTTAGAGTTGTCAGTGTTAAGTCTAAACCCGCGCCGCGAATAGATACGCCGGCACCTTCACCAAATTGTCGCTGGATCGTAACGCCAGGGATACGTTGTAACGATTCAGCGACATTCTGGTCGGGGAACTTACCAATGTCCTCTGCATTGATTGCATCTAGAATACCGTCTGCGAAACGCTTGTTGTTTAAGTTCTCTTTATTACTGGCGCGAATACCGGTAACTGCAATGCGTTCTACATTTTCTGCTGTGGCATCCGCTTGAGCGTGCGCGTAGCTTGGAGCAAGAGCTATACCGCTAAAGGCGGTTGAGAGCAGTGCGGTCTTTACGCATCTTGCAAGCCGAGTCGTTTTTGCTGTTTTCATTTCTCAATCCTATATCCAAGTCGATGGACGACAACGTTGTCATTTAATTAAAAAAAATAAGCGCTCTACGTCATTCTGCTGTTTAAAACACAATGACAACGCTGTCGTTAAAATGAACAATACAACAGGATTTTTATGATCGCAAACAAAAAATTACATTTAATTAACACAAGGTGCTGTTCACCGAATGAACGGCATCTATATCAAAACGGTTATTTCCCAGTAATTCAATGAGCTATGTCACAAATGGGTTGAGTCACTAAGAACATTCTTTTTCAGCGCCAGCGCTCACTAAACAAGCTAAGCCAGTGTGGTGCAGCAAAGCAATAGCAGGGCAAAAAGATCCTTAGTGTTTGGGTGTTAGCCTAATAGCGTGCTAGTTTAATGGGTACACAACACGCTGCGCTATGTCAGCACACGCTAATGGATTGATGTCAGCGTCATGAAAACTGCAATTGGAGTATTACTAACCTTACTTCTGGGGATTGCGCCAGTAACAGCGCATGAACGCTACACGCTTGCTGTATCTGAAATCTCTAATGTCCTAACCCAACCTCCAGCGATGCCCGGTCTGTATAATCAATTTCTTGACCAGCTAAAGAATATTCAAGTGGCGTTTATGCCGCCGGCCCGAATTGAAGTCGAGTTCCCGAAGGGCTACATAGATTGTATTTTTCCGGCGAGCACTGAAACAATGGGTGATACCATGGAATTGTTGGAAAGTCGGCCGTTAAAACGTATTCCAGCATTTGTTTTTGCAAGAGATGAAGCAGCATTAAATGCCATCAATGAAGGATCAGATATTGCCATTCGAAGAGGTTATGTTTACGGCGGTATTCGCGAACAGCTGCCAGCCAACTTCGTTGAGTTAGAAACCGAATATGCGGTCTTACAGTTTTTGCAACTTAGCCGTGTTGATGCGGTGATTAGTTATCTTGATGACCTAATGGGCGCCTCTAAAGCATTGGATATTCCACTACCGGCTTATCGTTCAGACCAGCCGATTTATACTGCGCGCGAAAGCGTTGTTTGCCATAACACACCACATAATGCGGTGTTTATTAAACACGTCAACCAAGTCATAGCGGTTTTTAACCACTAAGCTAACCAAGTGTACTATTCACAATCGGCTCAAATGCGGTAAGTGAGTCCATGAGTGCGGCATTACCTAAACCATGGGCGGGAAATAATTCAGCAAAGCGTGCTTGTTCACCATGCAACGCTAAGTAATTCAGGATCACTGTTTCAACCAGCAAGTTGACGTTATTCGCGGCAGGTGTTGCGGCAGTTTCCACCGAACCATCACGACGCATAAAGCCTATTTGCTGGTGGCGTGCTTGTTGTTCTGGTGTGGCACCAATGAGTTGAGGGACTCCGCCGGGGTTGTAAACGAGAAAAAACGAACCCGCGGTAGAAGAGTTATCGCCAGTCCATACCCCTTTACCGCGGCCAAATTCAGAGTCATCAATCATGCCATTACTGAATACCGAACCATCGCTATACACATACATCATCAGCGGCACACCTACTCTGGCGGCATATTCTAAACATGCCCCCATGCAGCGACCGGCGCGCAAATCGCGAATTTCACCCGTGGCGCGATTGCCGACATGGTAATCGTATCCGCCCATGGTTATCGTGCCGGCACCGGCAAAACCATTGATAACGAGCTTCATAATTGATGCGGTTTTTTGAAATTCCCGATCGCTATCGAACTCTGCGCGTGTGAATATGCCTTGCTCTCCTACAATCTGCGGGTCAAGTGAGGGATCAAGAGTGCTGGGATCGCCAAATCGGTCAGTAATATCTGCACTCTTCACATATCCACAGCGGACTAAGTCTTTTAACACATCGTCGGTGGTAATTTGAGTGTCCACACGACCTAACTTCATATCACTGATGCGTTGGATGGATTCCATTACTGCCACCGAGTCTTGTTGGCTTAGAAGGCCTACCAGATCACCGGTGTCGACCAATCCGGTGACATCAGATGGGCGGTCGACTTTGGTTGGTCTGGCATTGGGGTCTATCATATTGAACGGGGCCATAGAATTAGCCCCAGAGTCACTGGTTCGCGAGCCAATCAAACTTAACAGCGAGCCGTCGGCACCCCCTTTATATATGCCGTACATGGGATTGTGTGGGTTGTTACCCGTATCATTTTCCGAACGCGCGGGTATGACTGCACCATTGATATTGGCGCGATTAGTCACTGATACCTTTTCCAAGATACCGCGCAAGAACGCGCTATCTGCGTGGAAGGCTAAGCCCAATTCTTGATTTATAAAGTCGCTTAAACCGGTGTTTGGATTGGCAATGCTGGGGATCATATCGCCGGGTAAACCCTGACGGTCATAACCTTGCGTACTGAGAAAGTCGAGCTGTCCGCCTTGACCACCAATCAACACGTTAGAACCGGCAATGTTTGCGCCTCCGGCTAGATCAAATACGATAAAGGGGATCTTGCCAGCGCCTTGAGTGGCAATCCCACAGCCGGCTTTTAGTGCCTCAATATCCGGTGATAATTCAGCAAATGCTTTACGCGGAGCGGCAAATAAACTCATTAACGAAGTGCCGGCAATGGTAGCAGCACCTGCAGCAAAGCCTTGGGCAATAAAATCACGGCGCGACAACGGACGCGCATGGTCATTCAATAATAACGGCGCATCATGATCGAGTGGAGCATGCAGGCGATCTCTTTTACCTGTAGTACGACGCGCAAAGCTGAAGGTTTTTCTAGTGTTAAGTTTGGTCATTTTGGGCTTCTCCTTCGTCGCTATTGCAACGTTACCGCCGCACTGCCAATCACTGCGGCGCAAGTGGCTTTGACTACCGTAGCAGTTGTACTTGCTGAGCAGCTATTTGATTGAGTGCAGGTGATTAAGCGATCAATTAATGCGTCTAATTCTTGAGTAACCTCGACGGTATCTGGCTGAGTGGAAATACCTGTGCCAAGCATGCGTGTAATCAATGCGTCAATGTATGTTGCTCGTGCAGAGGGGGTAAATGCTTGCTCAGGGGCTGCTGTAATATCGATCCCCGGTAACACCATTTGTCGATACTGAGGTTCTTCAACCAACACATCACAGTAACGAATAGCTAGTTGGGTTATGGCCATTTGATTCGACGCCACGAAGCTGCTGATGTCGGTTACAGATGGTAACTGCTGGCGCAGAGTCGTATAGGTCTGGCGCACAGCGGGGTGCTCAGCGGGCACGCCAGTCAAGTGTGCCATGCTGGCATTAATTTCGGCAAACTGGCGAAAACCAATATCAGGTTGCGCCGGCAAATCCACGGGGACGGCTGTTGGAGGTGCCGGCGCAGGAACGCGCACATAACTTTGGTTGCCCAAACGGTCGAAGGTAAGAAAGAACTCATCTTGTTCGGGCCCTTTCTCTACTGCCACAATGGTGCCCTGACGCGAAAGCGGATAGCCGGCTTCGGTATCGACTACCGTTGCCTCAATCACCGTTCTTAATGGACTGTAGACTTGACCGCCGCTTGATTCCCGTCCGTTGATGCCAATACGCATGCCCTCCAGCGGAATATCTTCAGCTAATTGCTGGTCGCGCGTATTGATCACGAAGGGCTCACTGAATAGATAGCTATAGCTATCAAATTGGCTTGCTTCAAGCACCACATAGGTATCAGCTACGCCGATAATGTCGCCAATGCCAAACATCAGGTAAAACTTTTGCCCCACGCCAGCAGCAAAGTTACGCTCTATTTGCGTAGGGTCGAGTGTGCGATTGTGGATGGCAACTAAGCGTAGGGTGCCCGCCCAAGGCACATCTCCGGATGCTTCGTTACCGAGCACGAATGCAAAGCTATCGTCCCATTCCGCAAGGTTGCCGGCAACAGTGTTATCAACATCGTCAGTAAAAACGCCGTTAACAAAGATCCGGCGGCCATTCACGCCATCATAATTAACAACCACGTGTTGCAATGCTGCCTGCAAGTCTTCATCACCGTCGGCGGTGGACAATGCAGGCTCACCATTTCCATCAGTAGTACTGGTCCGAACTAACGCGTCGTAGTTATAAAGCGTTTGGCCCAGAGTGAAATTGCGTCGGTCGCGACCACCGGAATAACTAATGATCCGTGCTGGACCTTCTTGGGTGACATTTGCCGGTGCCACCCATGCCTCGATGGCAAACTCGCCAGTTGCACTGATCAAATCATGCAGTTTCTTGCTGTTGGTTGTGGCGCCTTGCGCTTTACCGTTAAGTAACTGAATGCCCCAACCTCCGACCCAGTTAAAGCTGCCGCTTAGGGTAAGGTCTAGAGCAGGCTCAACACCGCTGGTGTCAAAGGCTTGATTACCCGATCCAGTTTTAAATTCCCACTTACCAATTATATGATTTTCAAATCGGCCGCCACCACTGGCCAAGGTACCTTCAAATAAGGTTGTGGCATCTGACACCACCCAATTAGGATCAATGGCAGTTATGTCGATAGTGGCAGCAAATGCGCTAATTGCATCAGTTAACTCAAGCGCATTCTGCTGACAATCTGACCAACAGTTATGAAATTCATCGCGCAGACGAGCCACTAAACGTGATTGTACTGGAACATCTAAATTAATGCGTTCCTTGGCTGCTGCGTATGCTTCAACCACATCACTACTGGCAAAATAGGGTGAAATTGGGATTGCAGCACTACTGGTATGGCAACTCACGCAGTATTCATTTAATAGTGGGTAAACCGTTTCGGCAAAATCTGCAGCGTCACTGGGAAAGTTTTTATTGGCTCCTGGGGCCCGCGCAGCAGGTGGTTGCAGTATGATTTGATTCGCTTGTTGCTCTTGTGCGGTCCAAATTGTTAGCCAAGTCGCCATGATGTCGGTACATGCAGTGGTGCTGGATAACCAACAGTTATGCCCGCCGGCAACTTTTTCAATTAACGCAGAATTACTGGGCTGAGAAAAGTCGATAAAGGCATTAATGTCTGCGTAGGCAAGATTGATATCGTCGTTGCGCGCAAAGGCAGGCGACTGCTGTCCTTGTACGTGACACGCGCCACAGCGATCGGCGGTCGCAAGATTATCCCACACGTTTAACTTGAAATTTAATACATCATCTGTCGCTGGAGCCGGACCATTGTAATTAACCACTGGGCTATCCGTCGGCGGTGGCCCGGGTGTTGGCGTCACTTGTGTTTCACTGCCGCCACAGCCAATCAACAGAGTACCTAAAATTATGCAGGGTAGTAGTTTTTTCATGTTTATTCTCCCATGCAATATTCAGCGGTTGCTGCAAAGACCTGTTTCAGCTGATAGCCATCACTTTTGAAGTCTGTGGTAATCGTGTTGACGGCGGCTCTATCTGCCGCATCTTGCGGTTCGCGTAAGCACACATTCTTAAAAACCTTTTTAACTTGGCATTGGGCAAAGGCATGGCTGTTGGCAAGCTCTTCACCCATACTCTTGGCGCCATAGCCTGAACCGGCAAGGGAGTCTGACCAACCTAAATTTTGATTGATCCCCGCTCGCCAGTAATTATCCCAGCGATCATCTTCGGTAATAAAACCAAAAGGAAAGTTATTCGCATTAATCCAGTATTTTGCTTGTACACGCAAGCCGGTTTGTGCATCGGTTTCACCACTTTGGTTGTAACTGATGCGGCCATTTTCACCATCCGGATCGTTATTTATGTCGTAGTCATATTCGTAATACGCAAATGCTTGTGCTAACGGGTCCATGCCTGAATGACAGCCCACACAGCTATTAATGAATATACGCGAGTCGCCACCCGGACTGCGGCTTAAGTCTTGTCGGATCCGGTCGGGCGGTAGAGTGGTATCTTTGAGGCCTTCAAGATCAGTACACAAGTGATTCATTAGGGTAAAGCGCAGCATAGCTCGATTGGTTCCGTCTTTAAAAAACGCGCGTGCACCTTGGCGGGTAGTCATAACCCCAGCGGTGGCTTCTGCAGGTAACTCGCTGTGTGACGATTGCGTTGTGGCAATGAGTGCTTGCGATAAATCAATACCTTGCTCCTCAAGCGCAAGGTAATGCGCGTTATTGCTTGCCGAATAGGCGGGAACGTTATAGGCGCTATCCGCAATATATAAAAGGTCAGCCGTTAATATGTCACGAAAATCGCGATCGTCACGTACGACACCGATGACAGTGGCGGTGTAATCATTGAGCGGGGCGAAAACGTCAAACTCTTCGTTGGTCCAGGGTGTCACCCACTGCTTGAGCGTAACGTTGTAGAACGCCGGATGCTGCATTGCAATCGCGGCGGCTGCACGAGTATCTCCTGCTTCGATTAGATTTTGCATTTGCTCGAGAGTCGCGCTATCAGCGGGAACACCCGCGATGCGGTCGTGCAATCGTTTACTTTGCTCTAAAGTGCCAGCCTGTGCTTGGCCAATCGAGCAGACTAGGATAATGAGGAATAACTGGGCACAGTTGATCATTCTGCTCGGATGAAATAGGGACTGCATAATCTCTCCTTGGACACATCGGAACAAACAACGTCGACGTATCGAAACAGCAATATAGGTGGGTATTGGTGAGCAATAAATCGTCAGTTTTGTCGTTACGTCTGATTTCTCATACCCGAATTCAGTTGGCAGGATAACTAATCATTTTTTATGCCTATTACTATAGGTGGCTGATAAATAAAGCTATATTTTGGTTTTCTCGAGTTTAATCAGGCCTGATCGAGAAAATATGTCGCTAAATTTGCACAGTCATACGCGATACCTAACGAGAGAAAACTCAGCCAGTGTGACGAAAACCGACTTCTTTTGGGCTATATGTGCACGCCATGGCTGAAAATTAGGTATTGAATTGGCGTGGCTATTTGGCAACACAGACGGATAGGATGATGTGGCTTCGCCTAATGGGGGATTTATTTTTTTAATAAAATCATGCATTTACTCATTTGTGTTGCACAAATCACTTTAAACTTTAGGTATGGATTTCTATTCCATCGCTCATTTTTCACACTTGTTTGCGTGTAAGTCCCGTGGGAGTTTGCACAGCCTAGTCGCTGATTAAGTGCACGCGGAACATCGCTCAGTTAAGAGGGGGTGTGGTCGTGTTGAGACACTATTTTGTTGTGTTGATTTAGCTATGCTAGCGCTGGAAAACTGTGGGACTTAGCAATGATTCAAAATCTTCAACATAACCTTCGAGTAACTGTGCATGCCGCGTGTTTGAGTGGCGTATGTGCATTTTTGCTGGGGTGTGGTGAAGAGACTTTACTCATCAGTAATAATCAAGATCCTGACCCAGTGCTCGTTGATGTACCCGTAGCGTATATCAAGCGCGATTTAACCGTCGATAGTAATGGTGGAGTAGCGGGATTACGTGACATTGAAGCACCACAACAATTTTTACCCGGCAGCGCCTTGTTTATAAAATCACGCGCCTCGGTGTCTGCACTTGAAGTGAACATTACTGATCGTGTGTTCATAGCTCCTGGGGAGGAGAATTTACCCGAGGAGATTCCGGCCTACGACGTTAAAGATTTGTCGGTTTCTTATGACGGTAATCGCTTGCTATTTGCGCTGCGTTTACCAGCAAGTGAGGCGCAGCCGGAGCCGACCTGGAATGTGTGGGAATACGACCGCGTATCTGACACACTGCGTCGCATTATCACGTCAGATACTATCGCTAATATCGGGCATGATACTGGCCCGGTTTATTTAGCGGATGGACGTATTGTTTTCAGCTCCACGCGCCAGCGCGCCAATCAAGCCATATTGTTAGATGAAGGCAAGCCCCAGTATTCAGGGCTCGAAGAAAGCTTGCAAGCACATGCGTCTGTTTTACATATAATGGACGCTGACGGCTCCAATATTGAACAAATCTCGTTTAATCAAAGCCACGACCTTGATCCAATAGTTGCGCCCAGTGGCAAGATCATCTTTAGTCGTTGGGATCAGGTAGCCGGCGACAAGGGGATCCACCTTTACCAAATGAATGCAGATGGTACTGACCTCGAAATTTTATATGGCCGCCATAGTCATCAAGTTGAAAATCAACGGCTTGATTTTATTCAAACTCAAATTACGCCCGACGGGCAAGTACTCACTGCTCTGTGGGAGCGCGAACGGGAACGCTTGGGGCAAGACTTTGCGGTACTCGATATTGCCGGTTTTACTGATGCGACGGTGCCAACACAAGATAATCCAGGTGCGGCTGGAACGGCGCAAACGCCCGCATTATTTAGCACTGTTGATACTGCTGCAGCGCATTCACCCGGTGGTTTGTATACGGCGTTATATCCTTTATGGGACGGTAGTGGCCGTTATTTGTTCACGTGGAGTCAGTGTCGGGTTGTAGCACCCAGTGAAGATGCTACTGGCGACTCCGTTGAGTCTACAATTTTACCTTGCAGCCAAGTCGATTTAACTGACCCCGTGTATGAACCAGCGCCTCCCTTGTATGGTTTATGGATGTATGATCCACAAGAGAATACTCAGTTGCCATTGGCGATCCCTGAAGAAGGCATCGCGTATACCGAAGTGGTGGCGATGGAGTCGCGGCCATTTCCACAAGATCCCGAATCTGCACCGCAAATACCCGCATTAATTGACGCTAATTTCGGCGCTATTCATATTCGAAGCGTGTATGACTTTGCCGGCACCGATACCAGTCCTGCTGGACTCAGTGTTATGGCTGACCCAACACAGGTAAGCGCCGAGGAGCGTACTGAACGCTTCCTGAGAATTACCAAAAGTGTTTCGATCCCTGATGATGACACACTAGACTTCGATCGCCGCGCTTTTGGCCGTAGTCGTGCGCAGTTGATGCGTGAGATATTGGGTTATACCCCCATCCAACCCGACGGTTCGGTGCTTGTCGCTGTGCCCGCCAATGTCCCTTTTGCGCTAAGTATTGTAGATGCCAGTGGTCAGCGGGTTTCAGCGCGTCATAATAATTGGTTGCAAGTAAAAGCGGGTGAAGTGAAAACCTGTAACGGTTGCCATACGCCACAAAGCACCGCGCCACATGGGCGCCTCACAGCAGAAGCACCATCCATCAATAGTGGTGCGCCGTTGAGCGGAGTCGGGTTCCCTGGCGCCAATCCCGCATTGTTTGCTGACATGGGTGAAACTATGGCTGAAACCCTAGCCCGTGTGTCTGGACTGCCAGAACTTACCCCGGATTTAGTTTTTGCGGATGTGTGGAGTGATCCTGCTACAACACCGCTGAGTGACAGCATCCTGATCCCGTACGCTGAATTACAGACGGCTCTACCTATTAATCAGGCCTGCGCACAAACCTGGCAATCGTTGTGTCGCATTGAGATCAACTATCCGCAGCACATTCAACCCTTGTTCGAGTTGGTGCGTGAAGTCCGCGACAGTAATGACAACCTGTTGCTCGATTATACTTGCACGAGTTGCCACAGCGCCCAAGATAGCGATGGCTTAGCGCAGGTGCCAGCGGCACAGTTAGACTTGCGTTCCGCGCCTTCGACCGATGACCCCAATGTAGCGACGAGCTACCGCGAACTCTTTTTTGCAGACAATGCGCAAGAGCTAATCGACGGTGTATTAGTGGATATTCAAGAGCCAGTATTTGATGAAAATGGCGATCCGGTTTTTTTAGTTGACGAAGACGGTGAGCTGATTCTGGATGCTGAAGGTAACCCCATTCAGTTGACACGTCCGATCCGCGTGTCTCCGTCAATGAGCACCAATGGCGCGCGTGCAAGCTCTCGGTTTACGGATCTGTTTAGCCGCACAGATTCATCGCATTTGGGCTGGCTAACACCGGTTGAAGTGAAATTGCTCGCCGAGTGGCTGGATATTGGTGGGCAATACTACAACAACCCCTTTGCGATCCCGCAAGGTTAGTGCTCGGGATTGAATTGATGAAAAAGATATCGCGGGTGTTTGTTCTCATTTGTACCGGACTAGTCCTAGCGATTAGCCGCAATGCATGGAGTGACGAACTGTTCGCAGTAACGGTTCAAAAGCCCTTTATTGAGATGCGCAGTGGACCCGCTGGGGTTTATCCAGTATTCCACATTGCCGAGAAAGGCGAAGTCATTGAAGTACTGAAGGCGCGGACACAATGGTACAAGGTGCGCACTGATAAGGGCGTTGAGGGGTGGATTTCTGCCGCGGATCTAAACACCACAACCGATGCGGATGGCCGAGCGGTAATGGTTAGTAGCGGTAATTTTGCTGACTATCAACTGCGCCGCTGGGAACTCGGCTTTGCCGCGGGAACCTTGGATGATGTGGTCAGTATGTCGGTATCGGCTGGCTGGGTATTAACCGAAAACGTAAGTGTAGAAGTCAATCTAGCGCAAGCCTTGGGCGACTTTTCAGAAAATCACTATTGGTCGCTTCGGCTATTGCATTACACCTTTCCAGAATGGCGATTATCGCCGTATCTCGGGTTAGGCAGTGGGCAAATTACCACTACACCACGCAGTAACCTAGTGGCATCGGGGGATGAATCACGTACCAACGATATTATGGAAGTTGCTGCAGGGCTGCGTTATTACCTGACCCGAAATATGGTGGTCCGATTGGAGTACAAGAGTCTTTTGGCCTTGACCCAGCGAGATGAACAAGAGGAGTTAAGCGAGTGGAAACTTGGCATAAGCGTATTTTTTTGAACCGTTGGCCCGCCGTGATTACTGGTAGTTTGCTTGTCCTATCGAGTATCTGCATTGCACCAGTGTACGCGCAGCAAACGGCGACACCACCGCCCATCATTGACCCCAATGTTACGCGGCGTACCATTCATGAGGCTGATATTGATACTGAGAACTTCGAAGTAACCGCCAGTATTGGTGTCCAGAGTATTGAGGATTTTGGTAATGACATGACCTATGCGGTGCGCCTCGGCTATCACATCTCAGAGAATTGGTTTACCGAAGCTTCCTATGCAGTTGCGCAAGCAGGGACTACAAGTTTCGAGGACTTGTCTGGAGGCGCAGCGTTTCTAACCGACGACGAACGCGACTTTACCACCTACGATCTGGCAGTGGGGTATAAGCTCAACGGTGAAGTTTTCTTCAGTGATGGTGTGGCTTTTAATACTAATTTTTACTTGTTAGTCGGTGGTGGAGCAACGGATTTTGGGGGAAATCAGCACTTCACGCTCACACTAGGCGCTGGTTATCGACTATTACTCACAGATTATCTTTCCATGCGCTTAGATGTGCGTGATCACATATTCAACAGTGATCTCATTGGGGAAGAAAAGTCGACTCATAATATGGCTTATACGTTAGGTGTAAGTGTTTTTTTCTAGGAGCTGATTATGCCGTACAGACCTAAAATTTTTAGCGATTTTACCAAGTTGGCCGTGTTGCTTGTGGTCGCGATTTTACTCACTGACCTGACGACACAGGCACGGGCCAATGGAGTGGCTCAGAACGCGCCGGATTTCACCTTGCCGAGCCGTGACGGTGACAACCGACGCTTACTGGAAGAGCGGGGCAATATTGTCTTGGTTAATTTTTGGGCAAGCTGGTGTGGCCCCTGCCGGGAAGAGTTACCCGCAATGGAAGCGTTGCAACAAAAGTATCAAGATCTGGGTTTTACCGTACTTGCGGTGAATGTGGATGATGCACCAGAAAAAGCCAACATCTTGTTGGATGATATTCAAGTGACCTTTCCCGTGTTGTTCGATTCAGCCGGAGATGTATCGCAACGTTATGCTGTCAGCGCTATGCCGACGACGGTATTTGTTGACCGAAATGGACTGGCTCGCTTAACCCATAAAGGGTACAAATCGGGTGATGAGAATAAGTATGAAAAAGCCATTAAATTACTATTGCGTGAGTAAATCACGCTGCGCCCAACTCAAATGGGGTATAGCGTTGCTGGTGCTGCTGATGAATGGTGGCTGTGCGACGACTCAGGAGTATGCTTGGTTGGAAATAGAGCCATGGGTGAAGCCCTACGAACGCTCTAATTTAGCTGACCCCATCATGAGTATGAATCGCAACCCGATCGCCAGAAGTTATGCTAAACATGTGCACGAATCGCGGGAAGGCGCGCGCGGTGCCGATGGCGCAGCTGGGGGAGGCTGCGGATGCAATTGATGCAACGAGTTGTTTTCACTTTTGGCATGGTGCTAATCGCAAACCAGGGGTTAGCCGCGGTCTTGCCGCAGGATCGTTCAGATGTGATGTACCATTCCTACTCGGGAGACGGTGTTTCAATTGATGGGCCGTCCATATTGTTACGCAAGCAGGTGGGTGACAAAGTGTCGCTGTCGGCAAACTATTATGTCGACACAGTGTCTGGAGCCTCTATCGATGTCAGAGCCACTGCGAGTCAGTATACTGAAGAGCGCAAAGAAGCGACACTTGGTGGGGATTTTTTACATAATAAAACGCTGTTAAGTGTGAGTTATACCAATAGCTCTGAAAACGATTTCGAGGCAAACTCGGCCTACATAGGTATTAGTCAAGACATGTTTGGTGACTTAACCACCGTTTCTTTAAGCTACGCAAAAGGTTGGGACGAGGTTGGTGTTCGTGGCGATGACAGCTTTTCTGAACAAGCCGACCGTCACAAATATGGACTTGGGATCACCCAAGTCATTAGCAAAAATATGATCATCGGATTTTCGGCAGAACACATTTCTGACCAGGGCTACTTGAATAACCCGTATCGTTCGGTACGCTACCTCGATACGAGCGCTGCGCGTGGGTTTAGTTTTGCCACTGAAGTGTATCCCAACACGCGCACAAGTAATGCGGTTTCGCTAAACGCCAATTATTACTTACCTTATCGTGCAGCGGTTTATGCTGATGTACGCTGGTACAACGATACGTGGGGTATTTCTGCCACTAATGGCAAGCTTGGCTATGTGCATACCGTGGGGCAAGAGTGGGTTATCGATATTTTTTTGCGCTACTACCAACAAGATAAAGCCGATTTTTATCAAGATTTATTCTCGCGTCCGAATGAGTTCAACTTTATGGCTCGAGACAAAGAAATGAGCACCTATTCAGGCGTGACCGCAGGTGTTAGTGTAGCGTATGAATGGCAGTTTTCTGCGACCGATGTGATTAAGAAATCCAGTCTGCATTTAGAGTATGACTACATGCAGTTTGATTATGATGATTTTCGCGATGTCACGGCGAATGCCCCGATCGGTGAGGAACCCTTGTTTGGTTTCTCCGCAAATGTGATAAAAGTATTTGTTTCCGTGTGGTATTAACGATGCAATTGAAGGGAGAGAATAGGGTGTGGCGAGAGTGTAAACGGATCGGAATAGCAAATTTGCTAATGCTAGCTTTGTTGTGTGTTGCTGCAATATTCTCTTTTCATGCTTATAGCCAGTCCAGTGACGCCGATGAGTTAGGCTTGCTAGCACCGGTTTCTGTAGCTAAGGAAAGCGAGTTAGCGCAAGATATTGAATCGTTGCAACAAGCACTAATTGAACTCAATCGTGACCTTTTTATCCTTGAGGAAGATCTACTTTTCCCCTCCAGTACGCAAATCGCAATCTACTTATCCATGGATGTCGGAGAATATTTTGCATTAGATGCGGTTGAGGTAAAAATAGATGACCAATCGCGCAGTCATTACTTGTATACCCAAAAGCAAGTGGAGGCTCTGATGCGCGGCGGTGTGCATCAAGTTTATCTAGGTAATGTATCACAAGGTACGCACCAATTGACGGCGGTATTCCACGGCATTGGCCCCGAGCAGCGGCCATACAAGCGTGGCGTCACGCTCGACTTTATCAAGTCAGAAGATGCACAAGTTATCGAATTAAAGATTGTGGATTCATCAATGGCACAGCAGCCTGAGTTCACGGCCGTGGCCTTGCAATAAAGGATTATTGTTAACCCATGCAATTGTTGTTCAATTTGGTTCGCGTTTTGATTGTCACTTTGCTGGGCTTGGCTCCAGCAGCGATGGCTTGTGCGCAAGAGTTAAGTGAACAACAAAAGCTTGCTGAATTGCGCATGGGAACCGTTTATTACCATTATTTTCAGCAACAGCCCCTAGCCACCTTACATGCCGTCGCGATAGCCAAACAAAAAGGGCTCTCGGCTGAGCAACTCGCGCAATTGCAGTTGGTGCAAGGCGGTGCGAGTTTACAGTTAGGAATGACAACGACGGCGACGCAACTGTTGCAGGAACTGCTCGCGACTACCCAGGCGCCTGAGTTGCAGGCTCAGGCCTGGTATTGGCTTGCCCATACGGCATTTCAACAAGGCCAGTATGCGACTAGTCAACAAGCGGCACAGCGCTTAAACCAACAAGCGCTCACAGACTATATCGAGCCGGAGCAACGGCATGAAATTGCTTACCAAGCGGCGTTTTATCAGATCCAGCAAACACCACAAGAGTGGCGACAAATATTAGCCGGTTTCGATGTGCATAGTGATTGGTATCCCTATCTTTTGGCCAACGTGGGCGTGCAATTCTTTAATCAGGAAAAATTCAATCAGGCTTCTGCTCGATTCTTGGATGCCATAGAGGCTGCGCGAGCGCCTAAACCAGAGCCATTTGATTGGTCATTTGCATGGCTGAATCCAGCCAATGCCAGCTGGTGGCCCTGGGCGGAAAGTTCGGCGGTCAAAACCTCAGCATTTACCGAACACAATGCATTGCTTGATCGCCTGTACTTCATGTTAGGGCAAGCATTTGTGCGTCAGAACGATTTTGATGCCGCGTTCAATGCGTATAAACATATCCAATCTGATGGCTTGTACGCCGAGCCCGGATTGCTCGCTTATGGATGGTCACTAGCGAATGATGAGCGATGGTTGGAGGCGATGCCAGTGTGGCGTTACTTGCAGCAAAATGGGCGTGGCTTACCCGCGTTACAAGCGACCCACGCGTTGGCTTATGGTTATGAACACTTGACCGACTATCGGCAAGCATACAGTATGCTAGAACAGTCGTTACAGCAATTAGAAAGCGCCCGAGTGTCATTACAGCAACTGCTTTCGAGTAGTGCGCAGGAAACTTTTTATGCACAGCTTTCTCTGGCTAGCCGAGACACTGCAACAGGCGCTTGGCCAACGGCACACCAAGATTTATTAATTGATATTTTGAGCGGTGATAACCAGCCAAACACTGCAAAACAATTACGAACCTTATTGCAACTGACGGATATGTACCAGTTGATTGCCGAGCAGCAAAGTAAAGTTGATGCGCTTCTGCTGATGCTCAATGAACGCGAGCAGGCCTTATTGCAACGTGCAGAAGATTTGCCATTGCTTGTGATGCAGAAGCGGATCGACCAAGCGCAGCAGCAACTGTTACGGCTAGAAACCAAAGTGTCAGAAGCGGAAGATGCGCCTGAATTGCTCGCGAATACCGCGCAGCAAGATTGGCTTAAGCGCTTGCAAAAAGCCCAGCAACGGCTGTCTGCATTGCTAACATCCAGTGCGATTTCTCCTCTGCAAAGTGACCAGATAAATACTCGAATCAAACGTATCCAAGGGATCTTGCAGTGGCGACTAATGGAACAGCAAATAGCCACATTACCGGCGCATATCCTCGCGTTGCAAGAGGCTGAGCAAGCGTTTAGTGCTGCCAATTTGCGCTTCCAATCGCTACGAGCACGCGTTGCTGATGAGCAAACCTTGCTCAATCAAATTGTTGCTGAGCGCGCCCAGTTGCGAGACATAGCGCAACGTTACGCAGTTAAAGCAGAATATACACGCGACATTCAGCAGCGCCTGGTAGCGAGTTTGTCGAGTTATCTCGTCAGCAAAATCAAACAACGTGACGCGGTGTTACTGGAACAAATAACCGCAACTCAACTCGCCATGTTACGCATGCAGGATTTGCATTTTACCCGCGGCAACGCGGCTGAGAGGCGCCAATGAAGTGGTTGGGATTGTTGAGTGTGTACTTATTGGTAGGATGCAGTGCTTACCAACCCGATGTGATCTATGCGCCTGCGAACAAAGTTGTAAGTAATAATCAAACTCGTCCTAATGCCCTAGTCAATCTAGCGCTTACTTCGGTTACTGCGCAATCAAGCACGCTGGACAACGTGCCAATCGCAGATTTACGCGCGCAATATCAGGCCCTAGTCCCTTTAGTCGATGAGCTGACTCGTAAGTCATCCACAGAACTTGCGTGGCAAGGCGTGTTAGGTCAAGACATTCGCAATCGTTTGGCGGATATTGAAATGCTACTCGCTGAAGATGCACAAGCACAGGGTCTTGAGAACGCCAGTGGTGATTATTATACCGTTGCAATAGCGGCGTACGAGGCGCTATTAGCAAATGAGCAGCAGGCAGAACCGCTCACTCCATTAGCGAAAGAGAATATCCTTTATCAGCTGGCACGCGCCTACAGTTTGCAAGGTGATGATGCGCGAGCGGTGACTTACGCGCAGCAATTACTGAAGCGTTATCCGTATAGCCTTTATGCCAGCGAACTTCACTTTAGAATTGGCGAGTACCACTATAATAATAACAACTACGCGGCAGCCATTGAGGCCTATGAAGCGGTCCTTAAAGGTCGGTACAATTCGATTTTAGCCAAGCAGCAGGATCCTTTTTACGCCATGTCGGCGTACATGAATGGTTGGAGTCACTTCAAACGTGAATCTTATGCGCAAGCCATTGACGCGTTTATGCTGATGCTCGATGTTAGCCTAGCAGCGGAATCGTATGCCCAAGCACATAAACCGCTGGATGATTTGAATCTCAGTGAGCAGCGTTTAGTGGAAGATGCGCTCAGCATGACCGGCTTGATGTTCCTGTCAGAGGGCGGGGTGATGGCAATCAATGGCTACTTTGCCTTGTTTGGTGAAAAACCTTATACCTATTTGGTTTACGATAGTCTGGCTCAGCAGTTACTCGACGACAGCCGGTATCGCGAGAGTGCGGCAATGTATCTAGCTTTTGCGCAACAATACCCTATGCATCCTAAGGCCATCCCTGCATTTGTTAAGCATATTGATGTGTTTATTATCGGTGAATTTCCTACGGACGTGCTGCCTGCTAAACAACGCTTTGTTGAAGCGTATGGGATCAATGGGCCGTATTGGCAGGGCTTTACCGCCGCACAATCAGAACAGGCGATGCCTTATCTCGACGAATACATTACAACCTTAGCTCAACATGAGCATGCGCTGGCACAACAAACCGATGCCTCGATCCAAGGCTTACCCAATTCGGCCGAGAACTCGCGTCAGTTACTCGGGCAAATGCGAGACTATGCGTTTCAGCAGGCTCAACGTTGGTATGAAGAATATATCCAAACCTTCGCGCCGAGTGATAAAGCGGCCGATATGCAGTTCTATCTGGCGGAGAGCTATTATCAAGCGGGTGAATTAAGCGCTGCGATTGCTGCATATGAAGAATTCGCTTACACCCATGTAGCGCACGAGCAAGCGATCAATGCTGCATACACGGCACTAACGGGGCGTGCTAGGTTGTTGACAGGCGCTGCAGAAGAAGCCGAACAAGCGCTACAGGATTATCAAGCGAGCCAAGCGAAATTTTTACACACTTTTCCACACGACGAACGCGCTAACAGTGTTGCTTTGACACTGATGCAATCCTTATATGATGCAGAGAACTATCCGGCGGCTGTGCTGTGGTCGCAATGGTTATTGGCGCGAGCGATTGATGCTGTCACAAAAGAGACCGCCCAATTAGTGTTGGCACAGAGTCAATTTGAGTTGCAAGATTTTGCCGGGGCAGAGCAAAGTTATCTGCAATTGTTGGTGATATTGCCTGCAAACTCGCCAATTAGAGCTGACATGATGGATAAGTTAGCGGCCACTTACTTTCAGCAAGCACGTCAAATATTAGCACAAACACCTGATCTTGATCCTGCAGGCGCAGTGACACCACAACGTGCAAATGCACTACGAGCTGCAATTGAAAGGCTCCTACTAGTGGTTGCACAAACGCCCAATTCGGCGATTGCAATCAATGCCGAATATGACGTGATTAGTTATTTAATGCGTCTTACCGATTGGACTGCTGCAATTACTCAAATGCTCTCATTCGAGCAGAAATACCCACAACATGAGTTTACTAGAGACATACCAGAGCGCTTAATCGTTGCCTATGAGAATACCGGACAGTGGTTACTCGCAGCGCAGCGGTTAGAAGCCTTATGGCAAGCACAACCGGATACTGATAAAGGGCGAGAAGCCTTGTATTTGGCGGCTGAATATGCCGACAGAGCAGAAGCCATCGATGTAGCGTTACCGCTGTATAGGACTTACGCGCACACCTATCCGCAGCCACTGGCAGCCGCGAATGAGGCGAGATTCACTTTGAGTAACTATTACCTCGCATCTGACGAGCCGAGCAAGCGACGCTTTTGGCTAGACAAACTGGTACAAGCGCATGCTGAGGCCGGGCCGAATGGCACGGATCGCTCGCGCTATTTGGCGGCTATGGCACAAACCGTATTTGCCGAAGATAAGTTTTTCGCCTTCCAAAAAATTCAATTGACGTTACCGTTAGATAAAAGCATTCAACGCAAGCGCAATGCCATGCAGGCGGTGATTGATGGTTATCAACAAGTATTGGCGTATCGAATAGCCGAATTTAGTACTCAGGCTGGCTATCGATTGGCTGCAGCAAATGAGGCTTTAGCACAAGCGTTGTATGCATCTGAACGGCCCCCTGAGCTTGACGCACTAGCGCTGGAACAATATGAATTTTTACTTGAAGAGCAGGCCTTTCCTTTCGAAGAGCAAGCCATTGCTATTCACGAACAAAATATCCAACGGGGCTGGCAGGGTAACTTCAACGATTGGGTGAGCAAGAGTTATGCAGCATTGGCGCGCTTAATGCCCGCTCGGTTTGATAAGCCAGAGCAATTTAGGCAGGTGAACTATGCAGAATTTTAAACCTGTTGCGCTGTTAGTTATGGTGTTATTCGGTATGGGTGGGTGTGCCACTGTGCAGCAATGGTTGCCGCAGGAGAGTGCTCATCACACAGTAGTGCCAGAAACCGAGGATACCGTGAGCGCCGGTGTAGAGCCTGATTTGTTTAAACAAAGCGCACAGCCCCTGAAGGCGCAGCATAAGCAACAACTGAACGAGTTGCAGCAAACGCTGGAGGCTGAAGACAGACAAGCTTTGCCGAGCGCGATTGCTGCATTATTACGCGCTACTGGCCAGCCCCGAACGCCCTCGCTGATCCATTCTGCATTGGGTGATGCCTATGCGGAATTAAGTGAAGTCGAACAAGCGGTTGTGCATTGGCGGCAAGCGATTGAAATTAATGAATTTAATTATTTTGCGCATTTGCGCTTGGCCTCTTACTACAGGGATGCAGGGGATTTTTTACAGGCAGAGTCCCATTATGATCAAGCGATCAAGGCTTGGCCAAATTTGCCGGAGGGATATCGCAACCGAGGGATCTTTTTCGACTTGTATCAAGGCAAAAAAGCCTCGGCATTACGCGATTATGGTCGTTATCGAGAACTATTAGTGGCACAAGGAGAATCGACTCAGATTGTCGATCGTTGGATAAAGGAGATGCAACATGCAATGGATGAGAATTAAACAACCGCGCCGCCCATTTCGTCGACCGCGTGAATGGATTGCTGCCTATTTGGTCATATCGGCTTCACATGTAGCCATATCTGATGTGCATGCGCAGACTGCGCCTGCCGAAGAAAAGCGTATCATCACACTAGAATCGACGATCCGCGGTGACCAACAGCAGCCGCGAGTCTTGTCGATTGTGCCGTGGGACTCGCCGCCGCAAAAACGTGTAACGCGGGTGGCCTTAACCGGGCAGCTACAAGGCCAAATGGCACCATTGGAAAGAAACGCATTTTTGCAACGCATTGAATTGCATCGACGTTTAACGGGAGATGATAATTCAACGCCGGCAAATGATAACTGAGGATAGGCTGCGATACGCTTAGCCATAATGATTTTAGGTACACTCGACGTTTAGTCTCGAGATTTTGACTGATATTGTCAGTTTTGCATAACGGGAGATCCCCTATGGATATGATGCAGGTGGTGGTTCGCTTTTTTCAGGAAGGTGGCCCCTTTATGTTTCCAATCGCGATTGTGTTAGCGCTAGGTTTGGCGGTTGCCATCGAGCGCTACATTTACCTGAGTATGGCGCGTCGTACCAATAAAACTGCGTTCGCACAAATAGAGCCTTTGCTGGTAGCCAATCGATTGGAGCAGATCCTATCGATTGGTAAAAATAGCAGTGCGCCAATTGCTCGTGTTATCGCTGCAGGCATTGCGCGCTTGAGCATCAGTCCGCGGCGCGAAGACATTGAATATGCAATGGAAGAGGGCTTAATGGAATCGATCCCGCGCCTTGAAAAACGCACAGGTTACTTGGGCACGCTGGCTAACATATCTACTTTGCTTGGTTTGTTGGGCACCATCATTGGCTTGATTGCAGCATTCTCGGCGGTAGCCAATGCTGATCCAGCCGAAAAGGCCAGTCTGTTGTCACAAAGTATTTCGGTTGCTATGAATACCACAGCATTTGGCTTGATTGCGGCAATTCCCCTACTGGCGTTTCATTCATTACTGCAAACCAAGACCACGGAAATTATTGATAGCATGGAAATGGCCGGTGTGAAGTGTTTAAACACCTTAATCGCAAGTCATAATATAAAGCCGCAAACCCGCGCCTCTGATAGTCAAGAGTAACTGTTATGCTAGGCCGCAAAGGGCAACATAAACGGCTGCGTCAGGATGCCGAACTGGATATCACATCGTTCATGAACTTGATGATCGTGTTGGTGCCGGTTTTGCTAATGATGATGGTGTTCTCGCGCATTACGGTGGTCGAGCTTGCCTTACCTGGACTCAGCGAGTCCGCGACCCCACAAGAAATCGAGAATCAATCCTTGGAAGTGTTGGTTACACAACAAGGTATGTCAGTGTATTTCCCGCAAGGTTATCTAGTGCGTGACATACCATTAGTCACAAACACTGAAAGCGAGCAGATGGAACAAGATTTTCAGTTACTGCAGGAAACCCTTAAGCAAGTCAAGCAAGCGCTATTAGCAAAAGACGCAGATAAAGACGATTTGGTGCTGTTACTCGACGATGATGTTCCTTATCAGACCATTGTCAGCTTAATTGATACCGTACGCTCCTACCCAGATGTTGTTGCTGCTTCGGTGGTGCCAGCCGAGTTGTTCCCGAATGTCTCTTTTGCGGATGCACCGCAGCGCTCCTCATCGGCGGAGGTGCCATGAAACAATCGGTTAGAGCCAAACGTATGGCGCGCCACCACAAGCGACTCTCTGCACAAGGTAAGCTCAGCTTAGTATCACTGATGGACATTTTTACTATCTTGGTGTTTTTTCTGATGCTCAACGCCTCAGATGTACAAGTATTGCAAAATGATCGTTCTCTGACGTTGCCTAAATCAACGGCAGATAATGCAGCGGAAGAACAATTACTGCTCACCATCAGTCAGCAACGTCTCATGTTAGATGGCATTCTTTTAATGACCTTAGAGCAGGTGGCGAATAGCTCCACAGATATCCTCGAACCTCTCAGCGACGAATTGGCCTTACGTAAGCGCTTGCGGCAGCATAGCAACAGCTCACAGACAACAGCTGAAACTCCCCGTTATGCGCTCACTATAATGGGGGATGAAGCAGTTGAGTATCGTGTGCTGAAGAAAATCATGCAGACCTGCGCGCAAGCAGGCTATAACGACATTTCATTAGCCGTAGAATATGTTGAAGGTGACGCGACAGCATCAGTAGAGGCTGCGCCATGATCGCAGTCTCTCCGTATTATTTCTCTACCTTACCATGGTCTAGTGGTGAACAAGAAAACCGTCGTTTTCTGCGCATTGTTGCCGGTGTGGTTGGGCTGACGTTGATATTCGCTGTGGCGATTGGACTTACCCAGTTACCGGAACAAAGCCGCGAAGAGAAAGCCAAACTTCCACCGCAACTCGCCAAGTTGATTGTGGCTGAGCCACCAGCACCGATTGAGTTACCTGAGCCTGAACCGATTGCGCCGGAAACAGTTATTGAGCAACCGGAGGAGGACATTCCTGAACCGGAAGAAATTCCACCACCAGAGCCGATAGAAGAGGCCGTTGCAGCTAAACCGGTTGTAGTTGAGCCTTCCCAAGAAGAGAAACTGCAAGTGGCCAAAGAAACCGCCGCAAAAGCCGGTGTGATGAATTTTACCGATGACTTGGCAAGTTTGCGCGAGTCATTGAGTTTGCAGAATATGGCTGATTCAGAATTGACTGAGGGAGCCGGTGCACAAGCAGATACCAGCCGTAAATTGATTGGTCAATCATTGGCAACGGATAGCGGTAACTTAAATACCGCGAATCTATCCAAGACCGCGGGTGCTCGGGGCACTTTAGCAGAACGTAAGACCACCGAGTTTGATGCGCCTACCGAAGGATCGGCAGCGTTAGCAAAACAACAAATTAATAAAGCGCCGGAAGTTAAAGGTGATCGCAGCGTTGAATCAATTCGCCGCACCCTCGCGCAGAATGATGGTGGACTCTATTCCCTGTATCGTCGCGCGTTACGGTCTGAGCCGGAACTACAGGGTAAGCTTACAATCCGTTTAACCATTCAGCCCTCTGGGGTGCTTTCTAGTGTCGAACTGGTGGGTACAGATTTGGCCTCAGACGATCTTATTCAGCGTCTAATTGCACGCATACGCTTAATCAGTTTTGGAGCGCAAGATGTGACAACGACGGAAATCGAATATACCTATAATTTTTTACCGTTCTAGTTGATTTGCTCCTATCTGGACGGGCGGAGTGCCCGTCCAAATTGTTTTAAACTGCTTGTATACTCTGTTTAACTGTATATACTCACAGTTAACTGTATAGAAAAACAGGCTGTTTATGCGTCCACTAACTCAACGACAAGAAGAAGTCCTCACCCTTATAAAATCCACAATGGCAGATACGGGCATGCCGCCCACGCGTGCTGAAATTGCCCGCGAGTTAGGGTTTAAGTCGGCTAATGCAGCCGAAGAGCATCTCAAAGCATTGGCACGTAAAGGCGTGATCGAAATCCTGCCGGGTACATCACGCGGTATAAAGCTCAATATTCCATTAGACGACAGCTTTGAAGAGGAGTTGGGATTGCCCTTAATTGGTCGTGTAGCGGCAGGTGAGCCTATTTTGGCGCAGGAACATGTGGAATCTCATTACAAAGTAGATCCCGCTTTATTTCACCCACAAGCTGACTTTTTACTGCGTGTTAACGGTATGAGTATGAAGGACATCGGGATCTTGGACGGCGATTTGCTTGCCGTGCATCGCACAACAGATGTTCACAACGGTCAAGTTGTCGTCGCGCGCGTTGACGAAGATGTAACAGTGAAGCGTTTGGAGAAGCGCGGGCGAGAGGTTTTATTGCACGCCGAAAACGACGAATTCAAACCGATAAAAGTTGATCTAGCATCACAGCCGTTCTCAATTGAGGGAATTGCAGTAGGGGTCATCCGGAATACTGATTGGATGTAATTTGCCGATAAATAGATAGTTAACGAGCGTTAGATGCATAAGGCACTATCGCTCATACTATTATTTATATGCCGCACCTGTAGCATGGCTTTATTGTTTTTTTATCTCTCACTGCTTCTCCCTATTAATAGTGTTTATTATGGTGTGGTTGCACTCTTTTTAAAATAATCACTGACACGTTATCCCAACCAATCGCTCAATCGTTATCGACAGAAGCCCTGTACCGCATGTCACTAGAAGCTCTCCGCATACCGAGCAAGAAATAAAAATCCATATAAAACAGTCACATATAATGGCATGAGACATTTGTCCAATGGCTTATGCTGGCATTTGATTGCACTATGAGGGCATTCCTAAAGAGAAGAATGTGTGTGATGACCAAGTCTTTATTCTTACAACGCTGTCAAAGTGGTTTTGTTAGTCGTTCCCTATTTATTCTGGCCTTGTTTTGCGCAGCAAGTTGGGCAGACGACACATTGACATTGCAACAATTGCAAAAGAGTGCAGAAGACCGTCTCAATGCGACGGCAGATCCTATTGTTATGCAACGCCAATATGCTGAAGATGTTCGACGTTGGCTCGCGAGTCCCTTAATGCTTGATATTACCGCTTTGCAATCAGACACTGCGTTAGGAACGGATGAGCTAGAAGTCGCGTTAAACATGGAATTAAACTCCTTAACGACGGTAAGATTGCAAGATGAGTTCAGTGACGTTTCGGCGCAGATCAATCGGGCGATATCCAGACAGCAAGATCTGTTCTACGCAGGTATTGTGCGCCAGATCGTATGGGAGCGAGTGTTAGCTGAGCATGAGCTTGCTCACCAACGAGACAAACTGGCCTGGATTCGAGAGTATGGCGATCAACTCAAGCAACGCCATGACAGCAGGGAAATTTCGAGTTTTGTGTACCTGCAATGGCAGCAACAACAATTGCAGCTAGAGCAAAGCCTAATCGCTGCCGAGCATGATTTACAGCGGGTGTTAGCTCGTTATCATGAATCGTTTGGCACTTCACAGCTTCCTCAAACGTACATCGAAGATCTACCCCCGCTTGAAAATATTGAAGTCCATCCAAGTTTAGCGCTTGCTACCCTGCGTTATGAGCTTGGTCGCAAGGCCACAGAGCTTACCCAATCCTCCGCGCATACGTGGCGGTTGGGTTTCTTACTCAAGCAAATCAATACAGCTGGGTTACGTGAAAACCAGTTAGGGATCTCAGTTGGTATTCCCCTCACTGTCGCTGGGAATACCAACATTCAAACTACGACAGAGTGGCAAATAATGCAGCAAACCCTTAAGCAGGAATGGATTACACGCAGACTGGATTTGCACCAGCAAGCACAGAATGCGCAAGCAGAGTTAGCGTCCTTGCGTCAACAACTAGCCATTCAAACTGAGATAGCGAACATCGGTCAGCAATTGTCGGCTCATCTCCAGCAATTGAAACAACAAAGCGAGCTTGAGTATACCGCGTGGTTGAATGAGAGGTTGAAGCAAATGGACTTTGTATATGAGCGCGAGAAGTTGGTACTCACTCGCAGTCAGTTGCAAGCCAAATTAAATCAAATCTATGGAGTTGCATTATGATCCGTTTATGTTTAATCGCATTATTGCTGCATAGCGCAACTCTGGTTGCTGAAACGCGGGTGGAATTAGCTGAGCTGGGAAGCTTCGAGTTGCAATTCTCGCCGGTTAGTGAGTCCCCCACCTATCTTGCAAAGCCCGTTTGGGGAATTGTTAAGGCTAGACCAACCGACAGTTTTGTGTTGCGCGCGCCGATTAATCCGCAACAACGTTTGTACTTGGTTGGTGATGGGCAAACAGTGCAGCAAGGTCAAGTGGTTGCGAAATTGGTGGGGAGTGAAATCCATCACTTCAAGGAGCGTTTGGCCAGCCAACAAGTCATTGTAGCCCAAGCTAAGCAGCGCTATGAAACTAATCAAGCTTTGGTTGCCCAACAGGCTATTAGCCAAGAGCGTTGGCAAAGCATTATGGCTTACTATTTCGAACAGGACCTACTCTTGGGTCATCTCAAACACTTTGCCGAATTGCTCGAATTCACAGATAAGCCAGATGAAGCATATTTGCTAAGTCCGCTTGCCGGGATTTTCCGCCACACTGAGTTGTTAGATAATGACGAAGCCGACCTAGGGCAAGTAATCCCGCACAGTACGCTGCGCATTAACACACAGCTTTCACTGCATATCGCGCAAGATATTGTCGCGCTGCAGCATGAGTCATGCAGATTCCCCGTAGACAGTTGGAGAGTTACTGTATCTGGATTATCTGTATCACTCTGGACTCAGCCGGTGGCTGAAACCTGTGATTTGAAATCGGGCGCAGGTAAAGTCCTACACCCAGTCATCAATAAGCCGACTTATGCGGTTCCGGCTGCCAGTGTGTTCCAGTTTGAGGGGCGAACGACGGTAGCAAAATTAATCAGCAATGCTGTGCTTCTGGTGCCTGTAGAAATAGTCGGTGCGACGGCACAAGATAAAGTTCTTATTGCGCCAGTAGCAGTGTTGCGCGGGGCTGATGTACTGAGTACTTCGGTAAGTGCGCTGCAAGGAGTACTGCTGGGTTTAGGGGAGGAATAGCGTGTTAGCTAAGCTCATTCAATTTTCGTTGACCCAACGCTTAGTAGTAATCGCTGTTTTCATTACTGCAGTCGTTAGTGGTATCTACACGTGGTTAAGCTTACCCATTGATGCTTTCCCTGATATTTCACCCACCCAAGTAAATGTGATTATCCAAGCCAGTGGTATGACAGCTGAAGAGATTGAAGCACAGATCACTCAACCGATAGAAACTGAACTGCTAGGGATCCCGCAACAGACCATCCTGCGTTCTACCACTAAATATGCGATTGCTTCCATTACCCTCGACTTTGAGCAGGGGACCGATATCTATTGGGCGCGGCAACAAGTTGCGGAACGCTTAAATACGCTCTGGCCAACCCTACCTGAGATTGCTACGGGTGGCGTAGCTCCAATGAGTACGCCACTGAGTGAGATGTTTATGTTCACAGTCGAGAATCCGACGTTATCACTGACAGAGCGTAAACATATCATCGACTGGCAAATCAGACCTGCGCTTCGCACTGTTCCTGGCGTAGCAGATGTCAATGTGCTCGGTGGCTTTACGCGCACTATTCAGTTTTCTCCTGATATTTATGCAATGGGAATTCTTGGGATCACGCTTGAGGATATTGAAGCCGGTATTAATCGACAAAACCTAAACGGCAGCGTAGGTCGCATTGACGTTGGCGTTGATTCGCTGATTGTGCGAACGCAGGGGAGAGTTACCACCCTTGAGGAAATTGGCGAGATGGTGGTGGCATTCGATAATGGAAATCCCATTCGGCTTGTTCAACTTGGCGAGCTCTCGTTTGGTACATTAACTCGCTACGGAGGAGTTACTCGCAATGGAGTTGAAGCAACTCAAGGGTTAGTCGTCGCGCTAAAAAACAGTAATACAGCAGAGGTAGTTGAAGGGGTCTTAGCCAAACTCAGTGATATTGAAGCAGGCCTTCCTCCAGGGACATCGGTCAATGTGTTTTACAATCGCAAGAACTTGATCGATACCGCTGTATCAACGATTACTAGTGCGTTAGGTCAAGCGGTTGTTATCGTTGTGTTATTGCTCGCGTTATTCCTAGGCCGATTAGGCGCTTCGTTTGTTGTTGCATGTGTGATCCCTGTGGCGGTTTTACTGACTTTTATTTTGATGAAGTGGAGTGGCTTAACCGCCAACTTGATGAGCCTGGGAGGCATTGTTATAGCCATTGGCATGCTAGTTGATGCCGCAGTCGTTATTGTTGAAAATATAGTCACTAAGCTAGCGTCGCAACCGCAACTGCCACGACTTCATGTTATTTATCGCGCCACTAGCGCCGTAGCTGCACCTGTCATTGCCGGCACACTAATTGTATTGATTGTTTTCTCGCCGTTGTTAACTTTGACGGGGTTGGAAGGTAAGTTGTTCAGCCCGGTAGCTTTGACAATCGTCTTTGCAATGTCTGCGGCATTGATCACAGCATTTACTTTAATCCCAGCGCTGGCATCACTACTAATTAAACGTAAGGAAAATGCATCGCCAATTTTACTTCAACGTATGCAGTCTATGTACGCGAGCAGTTTGCAGGGAGCGCTCAATAAACCCAAGCTGTTAATCGCGGTCAGTGTTTTGATGTTATTACTAACCGCATTAGTGTTTAATCAAATGGGTAAAACGTTCATGCCCACGTTGGACGAGGGCGATATTATTGTGCAGTTGGAGAAGTCACCGACAATTTCTTTGCAAGCGTCGCTGGATATAGACAAACAAATTGAGCGCGCGATTTTAGACAATATACCTGAAGTTTTGCAAGTTGTTGCTCGTACGGGTTCAGATGAATTGGGGTTAGATCCCATGAGCCTCAACGAGACTGATATCTTTATGCAACTGGCTCCAAGAGAGACTTGGCGCTTTGCCCAAAAAGCAGATTTGATACAGGCCATTCGTGACCTATTACAAAATTTTCCGGGCATAAATATAGGTTTTACCCAACCCATTCAAATGCGCGTCTCAGAAATGCTAACTGGCAGCACGGGTATGGTAAGCGTAAAAGTATTTGGAGATGACGTCGCCATGTTAGCCGGATTGGCGGAGCGCCTGGCAGCAATTGTGCATCAAGTAGAAGGGGCTGTCGATGTCCAAATGACTCTGATAGAGGGTGGTGATTATCTGCAAATTATTCCTCACCCTTATATTGCAGAACAGCTCAACATGGACGTAAAAGCCTTAACCGAGCAGCTGCAAAGTCAAATTAACGGTAAGCGGGTGAGTCAGTTGGTGAATGGTAGAATTATCACGCCTATCCAGTTTTCTAATCCGAATACCGGTATCGCATCTATCAACTCAGTTAGCGCATTAGCTTCTTTACCCATTATGCTACCCAGCGGCGAGATCGTTGAATTAGGTAGTATTGCTACGTTGAAGATGAAAGCGGGGCCTGCACTTATCGAGAGGGAAAACGCGGCCCGGTTTGCGATTGTCGCCACAAATGTAGAGGGCAGGGATTTAGTATCCTTTGTTGAGCAACTACAAGCCACCGTTGCTGAGCAGATGTCTCTGCCTGCAGGGTACAATGTGACGTTCGGTGGAGAGTTCGAGAATCAAGTTAGGGCAAGTCGCAATCTACTAACGGTTATTCCTGTAGTGTTGTTATTGATCGTGATTATCCTGTTTAGCTTATTTCGCAGCTTTAAAGTGGCAGGATTAATCATGGCGAATGTGCCATTTGCACTAATGGGCGGGGTGTTATCACTTTGGTTAGCCAATCAATTTGTTTCCGTTCCAGCGTCCATTGGCTTTATTGCGTTGCTAGGAGTTGCAGTGCTGAATGGTGTCGTAATGATTGACCAGTTTACTCAACAACGGGCGTTTAAAAGCAAGCTTGACGACCTAGTGGTTGAGAGTGCTGTAACGAGGTTGCGGCCGATTCTAATGACAGCGACGACAGCTATTTTTGGTCTATTGCCATTGGCTTTTGCATCTGGTCCTGGCGCAGAGATCCAAAAACCACTTGCGATAGTGGTTATCGGCGGGCTGATTACTTCAACCGCTATCACTTTATACTTGTTGCCTGCGATGTATTACTTAGTGGAGAAGCGAAACAATGTCTAAGGTCTTATTAACCGTTTTTGTGACTAATCGTTTACGTGAAAATGTCGTTGATACATTGATTGCCTTGAATGAGTGTCAGGGTTTTACAATCACTAAAGCAGAAGGCTACAGCAGAGAGCATGCTAAGTATGATCTTAACGAGCAGGTTGCGGGTTACAGAAGTGTTATTAAAATAGATGTGCTGCACAATAAGGAACACTCCAAGTGCATAATTGACGCGCTCGCCACGATTAGAAGTGAGCATCCTATGCGTTATTGGCTCACTCCCGTCTTTGATGAAGGTGTCATTTCTTGCTAATCCGCGGTTGCATGTGAAACATTCCTGCAAATAACAAATGAATACTAAGAGTGCATTGATATTTATCAATGTCGCTAGTGTTTTCGTTTAAAAAACAATCGATTGTTAAAAAAAAATTGAGAAAACACTAGACTAAACCTACCTATCCGAGTAATTCTTATACACTTCTTAACAAAAGAATAACAAAAGTCGAAAAGACTATTTACAAATAGGTGATGGACAAGACGCCATACACCTCGTTTTCGCGCTTAAAAATCGAACTATAAAGAACTTCCACGGAGGTGTTGAGTGAGATCGCTCTTATACAAGGCTGCCGCCACGCTTGGACTATTCACGGCTGGAACTGCGTTAGCAGAAACCGCCACTAAGGGGGATCCCTACCAATTAAACCTGCGCACCGGCGTAACCGATATCAGTAATCAGGTGTATGACCTGCACATGCTGATGTTTGTGATCTGCGTTGTTATCGCTGTACTGGTATTTGGGGTCATGTTCATCTCTATGTACTTACATCGTAAATCGCGCGGTGCTAAACCGGCGAATTTCCATGAAAGTGTCAAGGTTGAAATCGCCTGGACCGTGGTACCTTTCCTGATCTTGATTGGAATGGCTATTCCCGCGGCGAAAACCTTGATAGCGATGGAAGATACCTCTGAGCCAGATATGACCGTCTTGGTGACGGGCTCTCAATGGAAATGGCATTACAAATATATGGACAACGAGGTTGAATACTTCTCGTTGTTAGCCACACCACAGAATCAAATTCAAAATCGCTATGCGAAAGGCGAAAACTACTTACTTGAAGTGGATCGTCCACTGGTTATTCCAACCGGTCAAAAGGTGCGATTCTTGATCACGTCAGATGATGTTATTCATTCATGGTGGGTGCCTGATTTTGCCGTTAAGAAGGATGCTAATCCGGGCTTCATCAACGAAGCTTGGACGATGGTTAATGAGCCAGGTATCTATCGCGGCCAGTGCGCAGAGCTGTGCGGTAAAGACCATGGCTACATGCCGGTAGTCGTTATTGCCAAAGAACCTGCAGAGTATCAGGCGTGGATCAACGAACAAGAAGACATTCAGCGCAAAGCCCGCGAAGAAGAGCAACGACTTCTAGCAATGAGCATGAGTATGGAAGAGCTAATGGCTGAAGGTGAACGTGTTTACTTAGCTGCATGTGCGGCCTGCCATATGCCTAATGGTGAAGGTTTACCTGGTGTATTCCCTGCACTTAAGGGCAGCCCAATGGCGCTAAATGACATTCCCGCGCACATTGATATTGTACTTAACGGCAAAACCGGCACAGCCATGCAGGCCTTTGGTAAGCAATTGACCTTATCTGAAATTGCTGCTGTGGTTACTTACGAGCGTAATGCTTGGGGGAACAACACCGGTGAGATGGTGCAAGCTAAAGACGTTAATGCAATCGCGACTGGACAATAGGAGAGAGTGATGAGTTCTGTAACTGAAAACGTAGATCATGACGCTACTCACGGCCAGAGCGTCGATGGGCATGATAGTCACGGCCACGATGATCACCATCATGCGCCACCGAGCGGCATAAAGCGCTGGTTATTTACGACTAACCATAAAGACATTGGTACCTTGTACCTATGGTTTGCCTTCATCATGTTCTTAGTTGGCGGTGCGATGGCAATGGTCATTCGTGCTGAATTATTCCAGCCAGGTTTACAAATTGTCGACCCTAATTTCTTCAACCAAATGACTACGGTGCATGGTTTGATCATGGTCTTTGGTGCGGTTATGCCGGCGTTTACTGGCCTAGCTAACTGGCTGGTGCCGATGATGATTGGTGCGCCAGATATGGCGCTGCCGCGCATGAATAATTGGAGCTTTTGGATCCTGCCATTTGCGTTCTTAATCTTGCTTTCATCGTTATTTGTTGAAGGTGGTGGCCCGGCATTCGGTTGGACGTTCTATGCACCATTGTCAACGACGTATAGCAGTGATAGTACAGCCCTATTTGTATTTTCAGTACACATTATGGGTATCAGTTCGATTATGGGGGCGATTAACGTCATCGTAACGATTTTCAATATGCGTGCACCTGGCATGACCTATATGAAAATGCCATTGTTCGTGTGGACTTGGTTGATCACGGCCTTCTTATTGATTGCTGTAATGCCAGTACTCGCAGGTGTGGTAACCATGGTTCTAACCGATAAATATTTCGGCACTAGCTTCTTTGATGCCGCGGGCGGTGGTGACCCAGTTTTATTCCAGCACATCTTCTGGTTCTTCGGGCATCCTGAAGTTTACATAATGATATTGCCAGCCTTTGGTATTATCTCGCAGATCATTCCAACGTTCTCGCGCAAGAAGCTGTTCGGTTACTCATCGATGGTTTATGCGACGGCATCGATTGCCTTGCTATCCTTCATCGTTTGGGCCCACCACATGTTTACCACCGGGATGCCTGTAGCTGCAGAAATGTTCTTCATGTTTGCGACGATGCTGATTTCAGTGCCTACCGGCGTGAAAGTATTTAACTGGGTCGCGACAATGTGGCGCGGCTCTATGACTTTCGAAGTACCGATGCTGTTTGCGATTGCCTTCGTTGTATTGTTTACCATTGGTGGTTTGTCAGGGCTCATGTTGGCGATCACACCGGTAGACTTCCAGTACCACGATACCTACTTTGTCGTTGCTCATTTCCATTATGTATTGGTGACGGGGGCCATCTTCTCCATCATGGCGGCGGTATATTACTGGTTGCCTAAATGGACGGGGCGCATGTTTGACATCACCCTAGCGAAATGGCATTTCTGGTGTTCATTAATTTCTGTGAACGTGCTGTTCTTCCCAATGCATTTTGTTGGCTTAGCCGGTATGCCACGTCGGATCCCGGATTACGCATTACAGTTTGCTGATTTCAATAAGTGGATCAGTATTGGTGGTTTCGCCTTTGGTTTATCGCAACTGATTTTCTTGGCTTTGCTGATTAAAGCGTGCCGTAAGCAAGGTGAAAAAGTCTCTGATCAGGTTTGGGAAGGGGCTGAAGGTTTGGAGTGGGAGATCCCATCACCGGCGCCTTACCACACCTTTGAAACACCACCGGTCGTTAAGTAGGACTTGGATGATGAGCCAGTCTCCGAACGCATCAGCCAATAGCCGACTAGTGTTAAAGCTAGTCGGTATTGTCATTGGTATGTTTGGCTTTGGTTTTGCACTTGTCCCTTTGTACGAAGTGTTTTGTGATATTACGGGGATCAACGGTAAGACTGACGACCAAGCTGCTACTTATGAGGCGGTAATGGTGGATGAATCACGTTGGGTCACGGTTGAATTTTTGACTCGCACCAACAGTGGTATGCCGTGGAAGTTTGAGGCTGAGACTAAGCGCATTCGAGTGAATCCAGGGGAGTTACATACGGTCAACTTCTATGTTCAAAACCCCGCGAAACGCGACATCATTGCGCAAGCCATTCCATCGGTATCTCCAGGGACAGCCGCTTTGTACATCAATAAGACCGAATGTTTTTGTTTTAATCATCAGCCGTTGGGTGCGGGTGAGGAAGCGTTAATGCCAATGCAATTCTACGTTGATCCACAGCTACCGGATGATATTTCGTTTTTTACTCTGCAATACACCCTTTATGACGTGACTGAGGCTGCTACGAAGGCCGGAGAAACAGTCGCAAGTATAAAAAATAAAACAGCAGCGATTGACAGCTAGAAGGAGAAAACCATGTCTCAGCAAGATACGCCAACGCACTACGAGAAATATTATGTGCCTGACCAAAGTGTCTGGCCAATTGTAGGCGCGGTCGCGTTATTTTTAATTGCCGTAGGTGCCGGAAATTTCGTTGTTGAATCAACCAAAGGCGAGCCAGGATTTGGCGGTTATGTGTTGTCAGCCGGCCTACTCACATTGTTAGTAATGCTCATTGGTTGGTTCAAAAACCAAATTGATGAGTCAATGAGTGGTTTGTATTCAGCGCAATTAGGACGCTCATATCGTCAGGGAATGATGTGGTTTATCTTTTCTGAGGTCATGTTCTTTGCGGCATTTTTTGGCGCTCTTTTCTACGCCCGTGCGATCGCCGTACCCTGGTTGGGTGGAGCATCTAACAATGCAATGACCAACGAAGTGTTGTGGCCTACATTTGAAGCAATGTGGCCGCTTGTGTCAACGCCAGGTGGTATTGAAACTACCGCTATGCCATGGCAAGGGCTAGCCACGTATAACACAATTATCTTATTAGTCTCATCGGTCACGTTGCATTTTGCGCATGTCGGTTTGGAGCAAAACAAACGCGGGCAGCTAAATCTCATGTTGTTAGTGACGATTTTGTTGGGCGTTACCTTTTTAGGTCTACAAGCGTATGAATATGTGCACGCGTACAAGGACTTAGGCTTAACTTTGCAAAGTGGGATTTATGGCAATACCTTCTTCTTGTTGACTGGATTCCATGGATTGCACGTGACGTTAGGCACCATCATCCTGATTGTGTTGTATCTGCGCGTCCTAAAAGGTCACTTTACCCCCAAAGAGCACTTCGCATTCCAAGCCGGAAGCTGGTATTGGCACTTTGTTGATGTTGTTTGGGTGATGCTGTTTTTCTTTGTTTATATTCTGTAGGCTGAATATAAAGCGAAGGAAGATGAAGAGCCGAAGTGATTCGGCTCTTTTGTTTTAGTGCTTATAAAGGTCTTGGATTTGGGGTTATCAAACCGGTCGCTACCGCTAGTAGGATAATTACCACGATAATCGCAGAGGTTAATACACGACGACCGATGTATTTGCTCATCGGCTCACCTTCCGGGTCGTGATTCATCATGACCTTCATCGCTTTGAATAAGTTGTAGATCATAAACAGGATTAGTGCGCACAATATTATTTTTATTAGCATCAGGTTTCCAAATAAAGAATGACGACAGGCAAAAGAACCTTTCCATGGATAGCTACTCTAGTGACATTTTTAGCTATTGTCACCCTGCTAAAGCTTGGCTTTTGGCAACTGGAGCGGATGCAAGAAAAACAAACGCGTTTGGATCAGCTGCAGCAAAGCCTCGAGCAAAAACCGATGGGTTTGGGTGAGATTTTGCAAGTGAATGAGGCGATAGCTGATTTACCGGTGCAGTTTAGCGCCGTAGTGACCAGTGAGCGTATCTTTTACTTGGATAATCGAGTCGTGGATGGTGCTGTAGGTTACGAAATCATAGTGCCGGGTATGACCAATCAGGGGCTAGTATTACTTAATTTTGGTTGGGTAATGGCTGGACAGCGGCGTGAACAGTTACCTAAGGTTCAGCTACCGGAGTCGACGGTTAGCATCTCAGGTAATATTGTCGTACCCACGTTAAATCCCGTGATCCGTGAAACGGCTGCTCCAACGCAAAGCTTTCCCATTGTGATCCAGCAAATTGATATTGCCCTTATGGAATCGATGCTTGGCAGTTCACTATTGCCGTTTCTGGTAAGTGTTGAGACTCCTGACAAAGGCTTTATACGCAACTGGCAACCGGTGGTTATGCCGCCGGAAAAACATCTTGGTTATGCGTTGCAATGGTTTGGGTTGGCCGTTGCTGCGCTGGTTATTTTTCTCATTGCCCTGTTTAAAAGGAACTCTTACAGTGACTAAATCAAACAAAGTAACAATCTTATTGCTTGTTGTCGTTTTTGTTTTGCCGGTAATTCTTGCCAAATTTGCGCTTGATAATGATTGGTTTAATCGCGCGGCAACGAACCGAGGAGAGCTGTTACAACCGCCATTGGACGCCACTGTACTCTTGGAAACTGCTGATCCGAGTTGGCGCATCCTCTATGTTTTGCCTTCCGCTTGCACCCAAGCCTGCGAAAACGCGTTGTATAGCTTAGAGCAAGTGTGGATTGCTCTTGGACGTGAATCGGATCGCGCGCAGGCAACCGTGATTATTAGCGACACCAGCGATGCTGCAAAAGCTCAAACATTAGTTGGCAAGGAGCACCTGCATCTGTTAACGGCAAATCAGCAAAATGTTAATAAGGTGTTTAAAGATGGCGCAGCAAATGGTATTTTCCTAGTTGACACAATGAATAACGTAATGCTGCGTTATCCATTGCAAGAACAACAACAAGAAGCAGTCATGCACAGCCGTGATATTTTGGCAGACCTCAAAAAATTGCTGAAACTGTCACGGATTGGTTAGGGGAAATTTGGAATGAAAAAGCTGGTATTGGCGAGTATATTGCTGGCGCTCGTCGTCATCGTTTTAGGCGCATATACTCGATTAACCGATGCTGGGTTAGGTTGCCCTGATTGGCCGGGCTGTTACGGGCATCTCACGGTACCAAAAACTGATGCGCACATTGCTGCTGCCAATGAAGCTTTTCCAGAGCGTCCAGTCGAAGCAGAGAAAGCGTGGAATGAAATGGTGCACCGCTATTTTGCTGCAACGCTTGGCTTTTTTATTCTAATCATCGCCGTTATGGCTTTTGTGAAGCGAAACTTCCACCGCCCCTTTAAATTACCCATTGTCCTGCTGGGTTTAGTGATATTTCAGGGCATGTTAGGGATGTGGACCGTAACTCTGAATTTACTACCAGCGGTAGTCATGGGCCATTTGTTGGGTGGCTTCACTGTCCTGTCCTGTTTGTTTTTGTTGTACCTGCGCTTAACGCCATATCGGATCCCTGGGGGTGACCCGCACCTGAAGTCACTCGCAAAGTTTGCCGCGCTGGGCATTGTGATTTTAGTTTGCCAAATAGCGCTTGGCGGTTGGACCTCCGCGAACTATGCGGCACTCGCATGCACAGAGTTTCCGCTTTGTGAAGGCAATTGGACTGAGCGCTTGGATTTTGTCGGTGCGTTTACCATTCCCCCGGCTGAAAATTATGAATTTGGTGCGCATGATTACGGCGAGCGTATGACGATGCACGTTATGCATCGTATTGGCGCTCTGGTAACTTTTGTTTATTTATGTTGGTTAGCGCTTGCGCTGTATAAGCGCGCTTCATCCAACATGATCAAAAGTCTTGTGGTATTGATGGTTTGTGTATTAGGTGTGCAAGTACTGCTTGGCGTCAGTAATGTGGTGTTTAGTTTACCGCTGACTGTCGCTGTTGCGCATAATGCCGTTGCTGCTTGTTTATTATTGGTCATGGTTATGTTGACCTACACCCTGTATCGCAAGATATAAATTCTTCAGGAGATTTTCGTGGCTCGCTCTATTCCCATTTCCAGCTCTTCTAAGCCTGCGTCAGCACTTAATCAGTCCGCATCCTGGCGAGACTACTATGAATTAACTAAGCCACGCGTAGTTATGTTGTTATTGCTAACTGCGCTGGTCGGCATGTGTTTAGCCAGCGAAACTTGGATTGCTTGGCAGACATTGATCGCCGGACTATTGGGTATCGGCTTTTTATCTTCAGCGGCGGCCGTAGTAAACCATGTCGTTGACCATCGCATTGATAGCCAAATGGCGAGAACTTTCAATCGTCCGGTGGCACGCGGCAAGGTGTCAGTGACCCGCGCGTTAGTCTTTGCGTTGGCATTGACTGTGCTTGGTATGGCGACATTATTCGTTTGGGTAAACGCCATTACCGCGTGGCTAACTTTCGCCAGTCTGTTGGGCTATGCGGTGGTATATACCATGTTCCTCAAACGCGCCACACCGCAAAATATTGTGATTGGTGGTTTAGCTGGCGCGGCACCGCCCTTGCTTGGTTGGACCGCGGTAACCGGCGAAATTCATGCACATGCTTTACTGTTGGTTCTGATCATTTTCACTTGGACGCCACCCCATTTCTGGGCGTTAGCGATCCATCGTGAAAAGGACTATGCCAAGGCTGAAATTCCGATGCTACCCGTTACTCATGGAATTGCGTTTACTAAAACCTCAGTACTGCTATATACCGTTCTGTTATGTATTGTGTGTTTGTTGCCGTATTTGGTTGGTATGACCGGTTTAATTTATTTGTTGGGCTCAACCATTTTGAATGCAGGGTTTATGTATTATGCATGGAAACTGAAGTTTGCTTGTGAAAGCCAAACAGCGATGCAAACCTTCAAGTTCTCGATCATCCACTTGATGGTTCTTTTCGTTGTATTATTAGTTGATCATTACGTAGCATTACCTTTATGAAGCAAAAAACCATAACCGGGATCGTTGCTGCGATCGCTTTGATTGGCGGCATTTATGCGGCGATTGTTATTGCGCCACCAGGTTTTAATCAAGGCGCAGCGCCAACCACTGTGGCTGATACACAATATATGCAGCGCTTTCCGCAACCGCGCGAACTCACGGATTTTGCCCTGACAAATCATAAAGGACAGCCGGTGGATAAGACGATGTTTAACGGTAAGTGGAGTCTACTCTTTGTGGGGTACACATACTGCCCGGATATTTGTCCAACCACCTTGGCTGCCATTAATAGTGCGTACCCCGAGCTAATGGCAGAAGCCAGCGATCCACTACAAGTCGTGTTTTTGTCGGTCGATCCCAAGCGCGATACTATTGAACGGTTGGATCAATACATGACCTTTTTCAACGACCAGTTTATCGGTATGACTGGAGAGCATGCCCAACTGTTTCCACTAGTGCGCAGCATGGGTATGATGTATTCCATGACAGATAGTACTGATAATCCAAATTATCTGGTTGATCACAGTGCGTCAGTGGTGGTGATCAATCCGCAAGCCCAAGTGATTGGGCGATTTAAGCCACAGCATACACCCGGCGAACTAGCGATCAGTGATACTGACCAAATTATTGCTGACTTACCCGTTATCATGCAGCAAGGTTAAGTTAACTGCTTGTGCCAACCGTTGTCGCAGCAACACGCATCGACGCATCAGAGTTGGCGCAACTGGTTTTCTTGTCGGCTCCGCAGCAACTCACCGAACTATTGGGGCAAGGTGATGCGAAGCAAGCCAAAGCGTTCCTGCAGCACAGTTTTCAAAATGTGAATGGTCAGTATGGGTATGGCAATCACTTTGTGATCCGCGAGCAGCACACGGTTGCTTGTGCGTGTGTCTGGCATGATAAACTTGCCAGCGATTTTGATCAGGCCACGCTTGCCTCCATTGTGGCATTTTTAGGCGCCGAGAACGCCATGCAGATCTTACTAATCAATCAGTGTTTACAAAGTGAACTGCGCTTTCCGCAAGCACATCAGGTCGCACTTGGGCATGTAAGTGTGAACGAATCTGCCAGAGGGCAAGGATTGGCGAAAGCGCTGGTTGAACACGCCAGCGTTATTGCTAAAAGACTCAACAAAAAAGAACTCATTGTTGATGTTGAGACAACGAACACAGCAGCGTTAGCGCTCTACCGGAAGTGCAACTTTAGCTATGCAGCAACATCGCCAAGTGGAAAATATACGCGCTGGGTTAAGGAAATCTAGCGAATGCATCTGCTTATTGTTACCTAAAACGCTAGTGTTGGATAATTGCTTGTAACAATTTAGGTTTGCGAGTCGCTGCGCTAGCCTTTAGGATTTTGCCATTACTAAAATCTGAGTTTAAGGTTGCTGAGCACGATGCCCTGCATTTTAAGTCGCTGCTTTGTGTTTCTACTAGCAGTTATCACCGCCTTGTCTGGTTGCGCTAGTTTGTCGAACCAGAATCATGTCGCAGTCATTGCGTCTGACTCCGGGCTGGTGTCAAAGGCCAGTGATGGGCGCTACGAAAACCTCTATCCGGGTAAGCAAAACTATCCCGTCACCTGTGAACAGGACTGCTATCCCGAAGCTAAACAATTGATCTGTGATCCTACCACCGAGCAATGCATATATACCGACGCAAAGGTAAAACCTAAGTTAAACACTGGTTTTGAAATTACTTGGCTTGGTCATGCAAGCTTTTTAATCTCTCTGCCAAACGAAACAAGTCTGTTATTCGATCCGGTTAGTGAGCAGTTTGATTGGCCAATTGATTGGTTGCACGCACTGAGCGGTGGGGTCATTCGGAAAACACCGGATTGGCCGAATACAGAGACTTCTAAGGTTAATGCGGTGCTGTACTCTCACTTACATTATGACCACTTTAATAAATCAGACATTGAGCAGCTGGGTAACGCGCCGATTTATTTTGTGCATCAAGACACCGCTGATTATTTACCTGAATTAGGGTTGAACGTTAAAGAGATGAGTTGGTTCAGTGACTTCCAACTCGGTGACTTGCGTATTAGCGCGGTACCGGCGCATCATTTTAACAGTCGTTACTGGGTTCCTTTACTGTATAACGATAATGAAATGGCACTGTGGGGCGGATGGTTGCTTGAATATCAAGGGAAGCGGTTATTTTTCGCTGGCGATACGGGTTACTCTGCGCACTTTAAGGACATTCAAAAGCATTACGGCAGTATAGATATTTGTTTACTCCCTATTGCGTCTTATTATCATCCAGAACACGGCGCGTGGTATCGCTATGTTCACACTACGCCCGAGGATGCTTTGGTAGCAGCAGATGACCTCGATTGTAAAGTGATGATCCCCTGGGGTTATGGTAATGCCAGTTGGCAAATGGGTGATCACTCTTCTCACTCGCCGCTGAAACGTCTGTTGAAAATGCATCAAACGGTCAATACACAACTTCCAGTCCTAATACTCAATGAGGGAGAAAGCGTTTCTCTTTAACTGAATCTGCGTTTTCGAATTTGGTTAAATCATGCTCCATCGCGGGTTTATTAATACTCAGACGGCCAGTATTGGCGAATTCAACGAAGATTTAATTGTATCAATTAATGTGGTAATTTTCGTTTCGACCTCTAATGCTTAGCCGATTTTAAATGGAATTTAATATGTTGAATAAGTATCGCAACGCCTTAACTGGTATGCTTTTGAGTATACCTCCTGTTTTTACTGTTGCTGCGAATGAACAAGAACAAGCAAGCTTTGCAGTCGTCTATCAGGCCTTTCAACAAGCGATCGCTCAAAATGATTTTAAGCAAGCCCTTCCGTTAGCGCGTCAAGCGCTAGAATTAGGTGAGACACAGTTCGCTACAGATTCGGACAACTACCTCAATTTGCAGTTCAACTATGCCAACATGCTGCAACAGAATCGTGATTATAAAGCAGCGTACGCGTTGTACCGATCAATTGAGGAGGCTTTTGTAGCGCGCGATGGTAAGCATGCTGCTGCGGTCTTTCCTGTACGCATCGAGCGCTACTTTGCAGCCTCGATGTTACATGGCAGAGACTACAGTAAAGCGCAAAAACAAATAGGTAAATCTCTGCTGAAACAGGTTGACGTATTATCGGAACAGACCCCAGAAAAAGCCGCTCATTACCACTATGGATTGATTGCCGTATTACAGCGCTCGAATAGCTCGTTTCTAACGTTACGCAAAATGACTAAATTTACAGAGCAAGCGGTTAAATTGATGCAGCAGTCCTTCAAATCTCATGATCAGCGGTTAGTCGAATCTCAATTGTATTTGGCCAAACTGTATAAGAGTTCTGATCGCTACGATGCGGCGACTGAGCAGTATGAGGCTATCGTCACAACCTTGGATAGCAACCTTGAATTTACCCATCCATGGGCTTTAAATGCGCACGCTCATTTGGTTGAAATATACGAGAGCAAAGGGTTGTCAGATAAAGCCACTGAGCATTGTGTGGCGATAGGTAAAATGACACCTTGGGATGAAAATATCTTGGAACCTAAGCCAATTTATCGCACCAACCCTGAATACCCACTAAGTTATGCGCGCCAAGGTAGAGAAGGCTACGCTAAAATCGAGTTTGATATTGATGAATACGGTTTCGTAGCAAACCCTCGTATTATTGAAGTGGTTGGTGGTGAACGCTTTGGTGAAGCATCTCTGGCTGCATTGGAGAACTGGCGCTATGCTCCTAAATTTGTGAATGGTAAAGCTGAGATAGCTACCAGTCGCTATGTTCAAATGGACTTTTCTATCGCTTACTAATCTGGATATTGTCCATTTTTATCAGTCCCGAAAAACGGTTGTATTATTCTTGCAAGATAGCACTGCTAGGTCTTAGGTGAGCCATTTATATTTAGCTGCACGGTATAAATTTGTCCTACTAAAGTAGCAAAAATAATCTCTCAAGTATTTAAAAGTGATTATATGGCGTGAGGTCACTGCAAGTGACCTCAAAGTTAATGCTTATAGGTAAAGGGAGAAAATATGAAACCGTTAGTTAGAACTGTAGGGCTATGCTTAGCTATATTGGGGCTGTTGGTAGCCTGTGCAAAAGATGGAGATGTTAGTCACACTGTTGATTTTGCATTACAACAAGTCACCAGCGCTAAAAAATTGGTAAGTTCGATCTCGACAATAGGCGATGCAAATGAGAAGAAAGATGAGCTGGCTGAACTGGGCAGAGCGTACGCGTCGGCAATGGAAGAAATTGCTAAGTTAGATCAAACAAATCAAGACGTAGCTATGGAAATTGCACCATTAATGCCGCTGTTGGCCGCAGAGCTGCAAGAACTGATGCTTGAGATAAATTCGATACAAGCGAGAAACTCAGAAGCAGCGGCAGTAATTATTCCTGAATTAAAGAATTTTAAGCGATAGACTTGTTTAACGAGTAGTAGCCTAATTTGCAATTAGCTTCTGCAAATCAATGTGTTCAGAGATGCCATGAAATCAATTGCACTTAGTCAAGATAGTAAAATAGTTCAAGATTTCATTGAGCGTGAACAAGCTAGAAAAATGATTGCAATGTATAGCTCTGTATTTGCTATGCAATTGCTATTAGGTACCGCTTTTGTTGTTGCTGCATATGACTTATACGAACCTGTCTATATTGCATTATGGTTTTTCTTGCACGTAGCTCTTTTATTGGCGCGAAAACTATTAATCGTCTGGCATGTTCGTCATTCTGAAACGGAAGTTCTATCCAAAAAAATTGAGCAGTTCTCTCTTTTTCTTGTTGCATGTAGTTCATTATTATGGGGAAGCACTGCTTTTTTTTTAGACTTCGTTAAATATCCAGAAGAGTCGGTATTTATTTTAGCGATAAACTTGGGCATAGGCGTAGGTGCAACAGTCTTAGGGGCGGTCTGGTATCGGTATTTTTATTATTATCTGATACCTTTTATGAGTCTTTTTGCCCTAGCATTTATCATTGGGGTTCCAAACCCATCTTATCTTTTAGTGGCGGTCTATATTGCGTTTGCCTTGTTTGCCCTGCGCACGGTAAATATTAGTTACAGAAATACTATTGAACATCTGTCGCTTGTGAAGGAAAACGAAATCCTAGTACAGACAACAAATCAATTTATTGCAGCCGCTAGCCATGATTTGCGGCAACCGTCACAAGCGTTGAGTTTGCTCATATCAGCATTAGAGGAAAGCCATCATGAAGTGGATAGAGAAAAACTGATAGAACATCTTAAAAAAAGCTCATCAACACTCAACGACCTACTCACTAATATTTTGGATGTATCCAAACTAAGTAGCGAAACGTTTCAGCCTGAGGTTAGTCCAACAAGCTTACAAGAAATACTAAAGATTTTGAGAATTACGTTTGCTTCGAAGGCTGACAAAAAGGGGATCGACTTTTTCGTTTCTGAAACAGACTACTGGATTGAGACAGATCCGGTAATGATTGAGCGGCTATTATCAAATTTAGTGGATAATGCAATACGTTACACGGAGAGCGGCGGTGTCGAAGTTATTGCAGAAGTAACAGATGACCAATTTGTTTGCGTTACTATCTCTGACACCGGTGTAGGTATTCCTGAAGATAAGCAGACATTTGTGTTCGAACCTTTTTATCAAGTGAGTAACAACGAAAGAAATAGCAATAAAGGATTTGGACTAGGATTGTCGATAGTTAAAAGGATTTCGCAGAAACTGAATGTAGAGTTGGAATTCAATTCTATCGAGCATCAAGGGACAACTTTTAGAATTAAAATTCCCCAATGTGAAGAGCCCAAGCAAGTCTTAGACAAATGTGACGCATCAGCCACTTGGAGCTTAAAGAATAAACGTATATTGATAATTGAAGATAACGAAAATGTACTAGAAGGTTTAGTGTTTCAAGTTAATGTTTGGGGCATGCATGCCTCTTCTGCTAACGACACTCAGGAGGCCTTGGCGCTTATTCGAGGATCGGAAAAATTCGATATCTTGTTATCAGATTTAAGGCTAAAAAATGGTGATTATGGCATGGATGTCATTGAAAGATTAAGAGAGGAGCAAAACGTTTCCGACATTCCGGCAATTATTCTTAGCGGAGATACTGCTCCAGATATTATTGACGAAGTGTCAAAGCGAGGGTTTGTCATGCTGCATAAGCCTGCTAAACCGGCGCATTTGAGGAGCGTCATTCAACGCTGCGTGCTAACAAATTGACTATTTGCTTATTATTCCCATGTTTTCGGCTTTGCGAATACAATCAACGCGGTTTTTTGCAGCCAGGATTTTATAGATTTTTTGTAGGTGTGACTTTACCGTAACTTCGCTGATAAAAAGAACACTCGCTATCTCACTATTGGACAAACCAGCGTAAAGCATTTTGACAATTTCTAGTTGACGATTACTGAGTATCGTTTCAGTGTTTTCCTCAGCAAACTTTGACATTTGGCTTAACCGCCTTTTTATACGTTCGGGCAGAACTATTTCCCCCATCAAGGCGAGTCGTATATACGAGGCAATTTCTGTAGCTGATATCGACTTAGGAATAACTCCTAAAGCTCCCATACTTAAAGCTGTTTGGAATAATTGCATATCTTCCGCCGCAGACATAATGATCACTGGTGTGTGAATCCCTCTATTGTTCATTCCATGCATAAAAGAAATACCATCTATTTCAGGCATCGCAAGATCAAGAACCAGTAAATCAGTCTGGGGATTGGTTTTTAAATGGCTTAGCGTTTTCTGGGGGCATGTAAATGGATGCACTCGAAACTCATTTGAGAATTGCTTTAAGCTTTCGGTTAAACCGCAACTGAAAATGGGGTGGTCATCGAGGCTGACAATTTCATTCATAGCAGTAAATTAAGTAACAAAGTAAGGGAGAGTCATATTCACATAAAGCTACAGAATACGCAGAGTTTTTACTACTAAAGTATGAAATTTCATCGAGAGAAGTAATTTGAAGGATAACATCTGCGCACAACAGATGATGATTAGGACAACACTATGCGTAAAACAACATTTTTATACATTCTGGGCTTAGGGTTGAGCGTTAGCTCCATAGATGCAGAGGCTCAATTCTTCGACAAATTAAAAGAGAAAGCTGAAAAGGCCACGAAGCTTTTGGACACCGCTGAAGATACTAAGAAGAAGGCTGATGATACTTCTAGTTCCATGCAAGGATCGCCAAGCTTAGAAGGTGGACCAAGCGATGAGCTGGTTCAGTTCACTCAATGTGCCGGACTCGAACTAGAGCGGGTGACCATAGGCAGACTTGGGGATTATGAATTTCAACAAGGATTTAGCAAGGAAAAGCGTAGCGGATTTATTGATAGGCAAGAAGGAAGCGTATCACGTGATTGTATTTTGCCGTCTATCCAGTCTCGTCAGATAATTTATATGGAAGTAGATTCTGCTAAGTATAAGGCAATGGGAAGCTCAAACGATTGGGAAATGCAGTGTGTTAGATCGGAAGACCCGGGAGCTGGCGCAATTGATGAGATTAAATCTGAATACCCGTCAAAGGTAGATTATTTATCGCCGAAGCATTATATGCTGCATTGCGGTCATAATGTAGCCAATGCAGGTGAATGCGCAGAAGGAAGTAACAGTGATAGAAGCGCAGCTTGGGATAAGGACTTAGATTCTAGAGGCAAAACCATGCTAAGTGTACATGGCAACACAAGCACGCTAGCCCCCGCAAATGGTGAGAAGCTATATTGCCAATACTACAATAAGGCTTCTGGGAAGAGTTTGTTTGCCTTTGAATATCTAAGAACGCGGAACTAAGTACTCCATACATTATGATTTTTGGGGCGCAAGTTTTTGCGTCCTCTTTTAGGTTGTAAGAATTGCTTTATCAATGCCCCAAACTCGCTTACTGAAAGGAAAACATATGCGTATTTCAGTAATCTTCGCTGCATTTTTGAGCTCCTGTGTTTTTGCAGCGGATAAGCATGAAAGGACATTTCAACATCTAGCGAGTTTAGCTGGGAAGTGGCAAGGAAAATACCCCAATGGCCGTATCGTTGAAGTCGAATATGAATTGATCTCGGGTGGCTACGCCCTGCTGGAAAAATGGACAATGTCGGCCACACACAAGTCTATTACCATTTATACGATTGATGATGGAAAACTAAATCTACGTCACTTCTGTCCCCAAGGTAACCAAGTACAGCTTACTTTAAGCGATAGTTCTTGGACCCATGGACACTATGTGTTTGATTTTGTAACAGCTACTAATGCCGCCATTCCTGAAAAGTCGCATTTGTTTAATACCAATATTGCGTTTTTATCAGAGCAACAATTTACTCGCGTGGAAGACTACAAGTTTAATTTGAAGCAAGACGCTTTCGATATGGGACAGAGGGTTATTTTCACCATGGTGGAGTAATCTAACCCCTGAATACGCTGACCAGATTAAGCTTGTAATACAGGAATTTAAAGTACTTCAGCTTTATTCCAGTAGTTATTTAAGGAGCATTTATATGGATTTTAATCAGCATGGAACGTATTCCACTGAGCAGGAAAACGATATTCTTTTTATTAATGCAGTGGGCCCATTTAATAAGGAGTTTATCCAAGCGCTTAAAGTCGAGATAGAGCAATATATCTCAACGCTTAATGGCCAAATCTGGGGGCAAGTATTAACCTTGCATGGGCTCAGCTTATTGACACCAGAGGCTGAAAAGACATTAGTATTTAGTTTGAAGCTTTTAAGAGAAAGAGGGCTCATCGCTACGGCGATTATACCCTGTTCCTCTTTTTCAATTGTTAAAGAGCACATCTCTGGTATCTACGCATTGGCGGGCGCTACAAATAGGTTTTTTGATGACAAGTCAGCGGCGAAGGAATGGATGAAGAATCAACTAAAAGCAGCTGCAAAATTGGAACTATAAATTAGCGATCAACAAACCATGTGTTTTGTTAACCAATCACCATTGTTGAAAAAAAGTTATGTAGCAAACATTGTTCACTTAGCTTTTTCGAGCGTTCTTTTACCCTCAGTCTGGATATTGTCCATTTTTATCAGCCACGAAAAACGGCTGCGAGTACCAATGAAAGCGACCAGATTGTTGACTGGGAGCGGTACAATTAACGCGACTACGGCCTGCGCTCAATGGTTTAGGCAAACGAAAACTGAAGCTATTTGAATTAGCTTGCAGTTCCAGAGGCTTATTTTCAAAAAAGCAGGTGACTGCACTACCAAGCGGTGGGGTTGTTTGCAGCGTTAAGGAGATTGAAGGCTGACTACCCAAGGTTTGCATTGGCTCAACTTCGTCATGTTTTATCGGCAGTGGTAGGCTATTCAGTTTTACCTTGAGTGTTGTTAAGTTGGCGTATATGCCGGCGGCGGGGAAGCGCGGTATGGCGCCAAAATCGCTAACACTGCCTGCGGCCCCCGAGTGTTGCCCAAAACCGGTATAACCGCGCTGCACCAATTGCTGCTTTAGCCGTTGATTAAATTCTCCAAAGGGATAAGCCACATATTTGAGTGAATAACCCAAGTGCTCGGCGAGTATTTGCTCTGCTGAGTCAATATCATCGAGAGTGCGTTGTAGCCAGGCTTCTTCGGATTCGTTCGGTTGTCGGGTTAACAAATGATTATGGTGTAAGCTATGATTGGCAAAAACTACACCTTCCTTTGCCATTTGCTGCATCTCTTGCCAGGTAAGATGCCCTGCCTGCACCCCGACTACTCCGGGATTGACAAAAATGGTGTAAGGCATTGCATAGCGTTTGAGCAATGGATGCGCATTCTCCAAGATGTTTCGGTAACCGTCATCAAAGGTGATCACGACCGCGTCATCAGGTAACGGGTTATCAGCCTGCATGGCGGTTACCGCTGTTTGTAAATCAATGACCGTATGGTGTTTGCTCAAATACTCTAAGTGCTCAGCAAACGTCTTTGGACTGATACTAGTCGACGCCGGCGTATCTTCAGCAACATGGTGATAGAGGAGAATAACAGCGCTCGAATTCCCTTCGGTGGCGTGACTGAGCGCAAGCGCGAACGTCCATGCAAACGCGAGGGCAGAAATAAACGTGAAAACGCTGGCTAGTGGGCGTGGCATAGACTCTCCTCAGAATTGAATGCGCTCGCAGGAATTTATCTGTGATTCGGGTATTCTATGGTAAATACGTCGAGACGGGATCATTTCTTCTCTTGTTTAGCCATTTATTCCAACCTCACCAACGGATTATTGCATTAGCAATACCGATGATACTTGCCAATATTACTACGCCATTGTTGGGGCTAGTGGATACTGCTGTATTGGGTCACTTGCCTTCGGTTGAAGCGTTGGCGGGTGCGTCTATCGGCGCATTAGTGATCACGCAAATTTATTGGGTCAGCGGGTTCTTGCGCATGTCTGTTACCGGGCTAAGTGCACAAGTAAAGGGTGAGGCTACCGCGGCAACAGCACAGGGTAATGGTGCCTATGCAAAACCCTTATATCAAGGTGCAGGTCTAGCATTGATGCTCGCGCTATTGATCGGCGCAACGATACAATGGTTAATCCCGCTGGCGCAATGGATGGCAGAAACCGATGCGTTAACCAATCAGTTTATTTACACGTATTTATCTATTCGGGTTTATGGCGCCCCAGCGGCGTTACTTAATTTGGTCTTGATTGGCTGGTTAGTTGGGCAGCAACAGACACGAGCGGTGTTGGTCATCCAAGTGTTAGGAAATTTGCTCAACATTCTGTTGAACGTCATTTTTGTGTTTGGCTTACAGTTAAACGTGGTTGGCGTTGCAGCGGCGACAGTGTGTGCTGAGTATGCCATGTTAGCGATGGGTGGAGCTCTGGCATTACGTCCGCTCGCTAACCGACTGCCCGCATTAATATGGTTCGCGCCAAAGGAATGTGTAACGATCCTTTCACTGAATACCGCGATGTTTGTGCGTAACCTAATGCTCCAATTGTGCTTGGCATTCATCACCTTTAAGGGCGCTCAACTTGGCGCCCAGACTGCGGCGATAAATGCCATATTGATGCAATTTTTTGTGCTGATTTCGCTCGGGCTTGATGGTATTGCCTATGCGGTAGAAGCACTGGTCGGAGAGGCCAAGGGGCGGCGCAGCGCAGCGCTGATCCATCAGCACACCAAGGGTGGCCTGATCTGGTCATCCGCATTTGCCATCTTTTATGCCATTTTTTTCTTCGTTGCGGGTGACTGGGTCATTAGTTTGTTGACTAACAAGACTCACTTGATGGAAGCAGCGAAGGCTTTTCTGCCATTGATATGGTTTTTACCTTTACTTGCCCATTGGTGCTTTTTATTTGACGGTGTCTTTGTTGGTTGCAGTGATGCGAAAGCCATGCGCAATACTATGGTGTTTAGTGCGTTGGTTGTATTCTTCCCGCTTTGGTGGCTGTTGCAGCAACATGGCAACTGGGCCTTATGGTGGGCATTTTTAGCATTTCTCGCCGCGCGAGGCGTTAGTCTTGGTTGGATCTATTACGGTCGGTGGCAAAAGGATCGTTTGCTCGATTGATTTCGCGCTGTTCAATGACACGAGCAAAACGATTAGCAAACATCCCCCAATAACCCCACATGGCGAAGACAAAACCGAGAATGAGAACCGCTATTGACAATAAATTCATGGCGCTAAGTGTTGCAGGCAAGAGCAGTAAGAGTATTAACCCAACGGCAAATAATCCCAAGCCTAACTTGAAGCGCTGCCAACTGCGCACTGGGTTTTGTCCAGCGCGGTACAGGGTATGCTTGATCCGACTCATGCAAACAGCTTAATAGTAGGAATGTTCTCCAGCTTGGTGTTCAGTAGCGTCTTTAACACCAGTCAATTCTCCAGCGAATTGCGCGAGCATTTGCTTTTCAATCCCGTCCTTAAGCGTAACATCGACCATAGAACAGCCATTACATCCGCCGCCAAACTGCAATACTGCAATTCCGTCTTCAGTTACTTCCATTAATGAAACCTTGCCGCCGTGACTCGCCAAATTAGGATTGATCTCAGCTTCAATCATGTAATTAATTCGCTCTACCAATGGGGCATCGTCGTCTAATTTACGTGCTTTAGCATTTGGCGCTTTCAGGGTCAATTGAGAACCCATTTGGTCAGTAACAAAATCGATTTCTGCTTCTTCAAGGAAAGGGGCGCTTTCTTGATCAACAACGGCATCAAACCCATTGAAATTAAGGCGAATATCTTGATCTTCAACGGCATCAGGTGGGCAATAAGAAACCCCACATTCTGCGCCTGAGGTGCCAGGATTAACGACAAATACGCGGATATTTGTACCCTCGGCTTGTTTAGAAAGCAACTTAACGAAGTGTGCTTGGGCTTGTTCTGAAATTGTGATCATAATACTAACCTGAAAATCGCATTACTGCGTATGATAACAAAATTAACCAAGTAAAACACTCAAGTATTATGGCTTTTTTTCATTATTTATACTTATCCATCGAATTAGGATAAGGTGAGTCAATTCCCGAGAAATTTACTTGAATATCAGAAGTAAGGGTCATTATGAGCACATATAGGTTGAATCGTCGCAGTTGGCAATCAGGTTTATTCGCTGTTGTCGCGTTAGTTTGGGGGCTGCTCTTCAGTCACGCCAGTATCGCGGGTAAACCCAGCCATGATTATTTACCGCAAGGTATCCAATATGACCCTTCTATACCTTTACCTGAGAGCATTCTGGGTAACGAGGTAGGGGAATGGCACGTTCGCCATGATCAGCTCGTCACCTACATGTATGCACTTGCAGACGCTTCTGAGCGCATAACTATAAAGGAGACCGGGCGGACCCATGAAAATCGGCCACTGCTATTGTTAACCATCACATCCGCGGAAAATCAGAAGCAAATCGACCGTATCCAACAAAACCATATCAAGAATTTGCAAGCGGGCAACAAGCCAAGCAATGACGCACCTGTAGTCCTTTACATGGGCTACAGTGTGCACGGCAATGAGCCGTCAGGCGCAAACGCGGCATTACTGATCGCCTATTATTTAGCGGCTGCGCAAAGCGAAGCGGTTAATTTGTTACTTCGCGAAAATGTGGTGTTGCTTGACCCGTCTTTAAATCCCGATGGACTTTCACGGTTTGCGCAGTGGGCTAATATGCATCGAGGTAAAGTTTTAAACGCTGATCGTGACCATCGGGAACATCAAGAAGGCTGGCCATCGGGTCGAACCAACCATTACTGGTTTGACTTGAACCGAGACTGGCTATTGTTAACCCACCCGGAATCACGTGCACGGATCAAGCAGTTCCATGCTTGGCGCCCCCATATCCTGACGGACTTTCATGAGATGGGTACCGACAGTACCTACTTTTTTCAACCCGGAATTCCTAGCCGCAAGAATCCATTAACGCCGCAATCGAATGTTACGTTAACTGAAGCGCTCGCGGAGTTTCATGCCAAGGCGTTTGATGTTGAGGGGGTCTTGTATTTTAGCGAGGAAAGCTTTGATGACTTTTACTATGGTAAAGGCTCGACTTATCCCGATGCGCACGGCAGCATCGGTATTTTGTTTGAGCAAGCCAGTAGTCGCGGTCACTTGCAAGAGTCTATTAATGGTGAGCTTGCATTTGCTGATACGATCCAGAATCAAGTCACTACTAGTCTGTCTACGTTTGCTGGTGCATTAGCAAATAAACAAGCCATCTTGAAGTATCAACATCAGTTTTTTCAGGATACGCAAGAGCTCGCTGAACAAGATCGAACACGTGGATACTTAATCCAAGCGAATAATGATGCTGCGCGTATGCAAGCGCTTACTGACATTTTGCGGCAGCATCAGATAGAATTTTCTTATTTAACATCAGGCTTTGACAGTGACGGTGTTACATTCCCAGCTGGCAGTGTATTTGTAGGTGTAGAACAAGCACAATACCGCTTACTGAGTTCTCTCTTTTCCACCCAAACCAGCTTTGCCGATAATACGTTTTACGATGTTTCTAGCTGGAATCTGCCTTATGCCTTTGATTTGAATTATCAAGAAATCGATAAGAGCATGCTGCGTAAACTCAAGCTAACAGATAGTCTTGCAGCGGCGCAGCAACCAGACCTACCGGTTAACGCGTATGCTTATGCAATTGACTGGGACAGCTATAATGCGCCTGCATTATTAAGCGAATTGTTAAGTTTAGATGTGCAGGTGCGTATCGCCGGCGCAGGTTTTACTGCGCAAACGCTACGGCAAAACCGCGATTTTGCGCCGGGTACCCTGATAGTTCCACGTGGACTTCAACAACCTACTGACTTTGTGGCTGAGATACAGCGCTTAGCCCAAAAGTACCAATTACCCGTACACGCCATTGTGTCTGGTTTAACGCCTCAAGGTATTGACCTGGGGTCGCGTCAACTTGAACCTGTCACTGCACCACGTATTGCACTCATCGGTGGAAATGGTGTTTCACAGTACGAAGTCGGTGAAATTTGGCATTACCTTGATACGCGTATGCAGGTCCCTGTCTCTATCATTGAGCAGTGGCGTCTCGACCGTGTTGATCTTGCACAGTATAGCCATATTGTACTTGCCAACGGTGATTACTCCGGTTTGTCGCCGCACGCGGTCGATGAGATTACTCGGTGGATCAACGCAGGTGGAGTGCTTATCGGTCAAAAGCGTGGTATGGAGTTTATGATCCAGAAGCAGTGGTTAAATGCTGAAATGATGCCGCCAACTGAAGTGGATAAGCTATTTTCAGCGAAGAACCTCAATTACTCACAGCGCAGTGAGCTTGCGGCTAAGAAGTTAATTGCCGGTACTGTATTTATGACCGACGTAGATATGACTCACCCGCTTGCCTTCGGTATTGCTGATGCACAGCTGCCAGTGTTTAAAACTAACAATGCGATTATTCGTAACATCGACAACCCATTCATTGTTCCGTTTACCTACACAGCAGCGCCATTGGTATCAGGCTACGCCGATCCTAAGTTAGCAGAACTCATAGCTGAAACTCCGGCGGCGGTTGCTCACTCGTTGGGAAGAGGGAGAGTGATTGGCTTTGCTGACAATTTAAACTTCCGTGGTTACTGGTATGGCACCAGTAAAGTTTTTGCTAATGCGATTTATATGGCTGGCTTAATCGCCACGCAGTAGGGTAATTGCAAGCGACCAAACTTCAATCTCAACATGAGGATTGGTTGCTTCAATGGCATTTAACATCGCTTGCATGGTTGCTCCTGTTGTTATTACATCATCTAAAATAGCTAAACGCTTAATGTCGGGATCAAGCGCAGAACAAGCAAAGCTGTTGTCCATGTTCACTAATCGCTCAGCCCGTGACAATGTCCGTTGTGCGGGCGATAGTCGAGTTTTAGTCAGAGCAGAATCGAGGACCGGAATTGCTAATCGCTGCCCTATGGCTAGTGCGAGTTCGCGGGTGTGGTTAAATTGTCGCTTTAAATACCGAGAAAAGTGCATGGGTGCAGGCAAGATAACGTTTGGTATTTGTTTTGGACGCGTGTGTATTCCAGCACAGAACAGCCGTGTTAGTGGAGCGATATAAAACAACTTACTCTGCAATTTAAGCTCAGCGATCCAATGTGAAAAAGGGTAAGTGTACTCACAGGTTACATGCAGTGGTGCGAGTCGGTGCGGTCGGATGCTCTGTGCGACGCGCGGCCAGTTGCGCAGGTCATAGTGATAGCTTGCCATGGGTAGTCGCGGAATTTGTGCTGTACAGTAACAGCAGGGTTGTTCGCTGGTGGGAAACTGACAAGCAATACAGCGTTGCCCCAAAACGTGCAATAATCCTCGGCTTAAGGCCACAATCCATTTTCTCCGCATTCCATATAGGAGCCCAATGAGTATTACCAAAAGACAAATAGTGCACCCACTTTCTGGGCTTGTCTGCTGTACTTATAGTCGTGATGGAGCTGATTCAAACCTAGAGCTTGTTTTGGTGCATGGTTGGGGGTTGAATAGCGGGGTTTGGCAATCGGTCATCCCTGAGCTCACTGAATTTGCGCGGGTTACGACAATTGATTTACCCGGTTTTGGACTAAACAACGCGGTGTTGCCGGATGATTACTCTTTGGCGAATATTGTTGAGTTGATAAGTCTAAGTTTGCCCAAGGATCCAATACTGGTGGGTTGGTCACTAGGGGGGTTAGTTGCACAAGCAATTGCTATAGAGCAGCCACTACGTTTGCAGGGGTTAGTGACGGTAGCATCAACACCGTGTTTTGCTCAAAAAGCTGATTGGCACGGTATTAAGCCAGCGGTACTTAACGCATTTGAAGCTCAGCTGGAATATGACTTTGGCAAAACGTTAGCACGCTTTCTTGCCATCCAAGCGTTAGGCAGCCCCTCCGCAAAAGCTGATATAAAATTGATTCAGGCACACGTACAAGCGTTTCCAGATCCATCACATATGGCTTTAATGGACGGATTGGCGCTACTGTCTTCAGTCGACCTGCGCAACGTTATCGCACGTATCCAATGTCCTACATTGCGCCTGTATGGTCGTTTAGATTCGTTGGTTCCACACGATGTTATTGCTCCGATCCAACAGTTACAACCCAGTGCTCAGTATGCCGTTATGCCACATGCAGCGCATGCCCCCTTTATTTCTCACCGGCAAGCGTGGCTAGAAAAACTGCATATTTTTACCCAAACGATATAGCTATTGATACTAGAATTCATAGTGCATATAGCGAAATAGATGAAGAAAAGGGTTCAAAAAATAACCAATTTCGGGCATACTGATCGAGAGGTAGTGTGAGGGTAATTGTATGCCAATTGATACAGGATATAACGTGAACTCAGCGATCTTATCAGGTCAGTTTGGGTTACAACGAGCGTCTGATGGGATCACTCTGGCGTCGTTAAACATAGCACAGCGAACCGCGCAGCAAGATGTTGCCGAGAACGGTCCAGCGGGAGTATTGCTAGGAGCAGCTGAACAGCAAATCAGTAATTTGCGTAATACGCTGCCATCGCCTGGTGATAGTTTAACCAGCGATTTGCTGTCATTACAGATCAATGCACGCAATGCGCAAGCATCGGCAGCGGTGGTTGATACCGCTGAAGAGACTATTGGTCGGATTATTGACATTTTTGCTTAGCCGATAGTCATTGTGAACATTGTCACGCCAATCCCAACCGGTATTGTTTTCACCAATACCAATTTGAACACCGAGTCTGCTCGGCGGGAGAATCTTGCGCGTGAAACTATTCCGCAAACGGGTGCTAACGAGAACTCCGAAGCTAAATCTGGCCTTGGCTCAGAATCTGACCGTCTAAAAAACCCCGGGCAGCAGCCAGCTCCTTTAGTTTATGAACGTCCGCTACCTAACCCGAATGCCAATGCTCAGGCATTTGCTGGTGAAGGCGCATTTGATAATGGTAAAGATCAAAGTGCTGGTAAAGAAAACGCGGAAGAGCGTCAGCGCGAGGAGCAAGAGCAGCGTGACGAACGAGAAATTCAGCAATTAAAACAGCGCGATAGTGAAGTCCGTAGTCACGAACAAGCACATGCTAGCGTAGGCGGGCAGTATGCTGGGTCACCGAGCTATGAATATGAAACGGGCCCCGACGGTAAACGCTATGCGGTGGGTGGAGAAGTTTCTATCGATGTTGGTGAAGAATCTTCACCAGAAGAAACATTACGCAAGATGCAACAGGTTAAGGCGGCTGCGCTAGCGCCAGCTGAACCTTCACCACAAGATTTACGAGTTGCCAGTGAAGCGACGCAAAAAGCCTTTGAAGCACGCAGTGATATTGCGCAACAGCGCGCTGAAGAACTGTCTCGTGCGGCTAATCCAGTTGAGCAAAGTGCTAACCCAGCCCAACCCGAAGTCCCGAGCCTTGACGAAATTGTCGATGGTATCGATATTTCGATTCCCGAACGCACCTTAGACAACAATGGGTTTGGGGCAAGTGCAGCGGTTGATCGCGAGTCGTTAAGCGCGTCGCAGCAGCGTGAAACACTTAAGCAAGATGAGCAAACATTAAAACGCGTGGATGTTATCCAGTCACGTTACCTTGCCATTGTCACACCTAATGAGACCGGTTTTTCAGCAGTAGCTTAATGTTGCGGTTGCGGTGACACCGTTAAGCCCTTTACACTCGTTATATTCTTCGACCTCGCTGAAAGTTGCATGCTAGTCAGTCCAGACTTCTACTACCTTGATTTAGGCCTTACTGCGTTTGTTCTTGTTATTGCTGTAAGGCTTTCGTTCATTCGCATTGATTGGTTATCGCTGCTGGCCATTGTGGCACTGAGTTCCTTAGTTTCCTTAGTCCCTATCATCGGCGTCGTCACTGGTGCTGTTGTGTATTGTTATTTATTGGTTTATCGCTCCAATGCGGAATGGATAGACGGGATCTGGTTTTGGCTATTTGCGAAGCTGATCAGTGTCGGCGTTGGGTTTATCATAGGGGACATTAGCGTTGCATAAAACCGCCGTTCAACAAAGTTTTCGTGGAATGGTCAGCATTGGGCTTATCAATCCTAAATCAGCGACAAATGTAGGGGTTATTCTGCGTGCTTGTGGCTGTTACGGTGCTAGCAGTATCTTTTATACTGGCGAACGCTTTCGCTATGCAAAAGCTTTTCATACAGATACGAAGAACACGCATCAACAAGTGCCAACCATCGGTGTAGAAGACATCATGGCAATGAAACCGAAAAATGCTGAATCCGTGGTCATCGAGTTGGTAGAAGGGGCGTTACCCCTCCCTCAATTTGAACATCCGACTAACGCTTACTACATTTTTGGTCCGGAGGATAACTCTGTCCCACAAGACGTAATTGATCTTGCTGATCACGTAGTCTATATCCCCACTCGCAGCAGTATGAACTTGGCGGCAACCGCTAATGTTGTATTGTATGATCGGATGGCAAAAAGTGACTATCCGCATGGGGATGAATTTATTCGGCAGGTGCGAGATACTAATAACAATGCCAAGATAGCGAAGTGAGCTCGCACTAATTACTCGGGTTTAAACACCCCAATGACATCACCTGTACCCTTTGCCGCTTGTTTTACCTCATTATCGGTTTGTGATTGGTGATACCCGCAAGATACACATTCCATTTTTTCAACGTTGTTTTCAAAGAACAGCATTAATGTATCAAGGGACTGACATTTTGGGCACTTAGCACCGGCAATAAACCGCTTCTTAACGCGTTTGGTCATAGTTCTCTTTTGCTCTAAAAAAATCTTATTGTACCTATACGTAGTGCGATAACCTAGCGATCGATATTGCCGTATTTAGTCGTACAACAAAGACGTAGCTTTTTACCTTGTCGATTAACTATGCTGTGCTTAATAACGGCGAGAATGACTGCACATATGGACTTAAGTAAAAAACGCAAGTAAGTGTATTTGCTCTCAGCCAGTGCGTTTAATCATTAAGTATTGGTGAACTAACTCCCCTTTTTTAGGGGAATTTTGCTATTATCCGCAGCGTTTTTCATTCCAGAACTGAGCATATGATAAAGCTTACTGATCTCACCTTAATGCGTGGTCGCAAAGTATTACTACAAGGCGCGAGCATTGAAATTCCGCCGGGCCAAAAGGTAGCGGTGATTGGCGCTAATGGCTGCGGAAAGTCGAGCTTATTTGCTGCGTTACGCGGTGAACTAGCGCCCGAAGGAGGTGAACTCTATGTACAGCCCCATTGGCGCATCGTTTCTGTTGCTCAAGAGGTCACGGCTACAGAACGTAAAGCGATTGACTATGTAATTGATGGAGATGATCATTTACGCAATTTACAAGCAGAGTTGGCGCGTTTAGAACAACTCGATCATGCTGAGCATGGTGCGCGGATCGCCGAATTGCATGCCGAGCTAGAGCACGCTGGCACTTACACGGTGGAATCGAAGGCGGCGACTATTTTGGCCGGACTTGGCTTTCAACAAGGCCAACTGTCACAGCCGGTTAGTGCCTTTTCTGGTGGATGGCAAATGCGCTTGAATCTTGCTCAGGCGCTGTTGTGTCCTTCTGACCTATTACTGCTTGACGAACCTACTAACCATTTAGACTTAGATGCAGTGATTTGGTTAGAGCGCTGGATCCAGAACTACCCTGGAACCTTGTTATTGATTTCGCACGATAAGGCGTTTATCGATAGTTGTGCAGGCCGAATTTTGAGTGTCGAACAACAACAGTTGGTTGGATATACCGGTAATTACAGCGCCTATGAGAAGCAGAAGGCAGAACGCGCGCGCTTGCAGTCAATAGAGTACGTCAAACAACAAGATAAAATTGCGCATTTGCAATCGTTTATAACGCGTTTTAAGGCCAAGGCGTCGAAAGCGAAACAAGCGCAAAGTCGCGTTAAGCAGTTAGAAAAGATGGAATTGTTGTTACCGGCACATGTAGACTCGCCATTTTCCTTTGCCTTTGCTACACCTGATAAACTTCCTAATCCATTGATCAGTATGGAGAATGTGCAAATTGGCTACGGTGAAAAGGTCATCTTACATGACGTAAAGTTGAACCTTGTACCAGGTAGTCGAATCGGTTTATTAGGTCGAAATGGTGCGGGGAAATCCACCTTAATCAAACTCTTAGCGGATGAGCTCAAACCCATGGCTGGGCGCTATGATTTGTCAGCAGGTTTGCATGTTGGCTATTTTGCCCAGCATCAGCTTGAATACCTTGATTTAGAGGCTTCTGCATTAACCCATATTCAGCGTCTCGATCCAAAAGCCAGTGAACAATCCATACGTGATTATTTAGGTGGCTTTAATTTTCATGGGGATAGTGCTTTAGGGCCAGTCGCCCCTTTTTCCGGCGGTGAAAAAGCACGCTTAGTACTGGCTATGATCGTTTATCAAAAGCCTAACTTATTGTTGCTAGACGAGCCGACCAATCACTTGGACCTGGATATGCGAGAAGCGCTCAATATGGCCCTGCAAGGTTATGAAGGGGCGATGATCTTAGTCTCGCACGATCGCTTTTTGCTGGAGAGCGTAAGCGAAGAGTTTTATTTAGTCGACGCAGGTGAAGTTGCGCCGTTTAAAGGCGATCTGAATGATTATCGGATGTGGCTAGCGGAATCAGAAAAACGCTTAGCTAACGCCCAATCGCCAGTTGCAGCAAGTAATATTGCTAAATCAGTGGATAAAAAGGAGCAAAAGCGACTAGAGGCTGAATTTCGACAGCGTACATCGCCGTTGCGCAAACAGATTCTGGCGGACGAAAAGACCATTGCTAAGCACCAGGCAGCATTATCACAATTGCAAGCGCAGTTGGCAGATCCTGCTATTTATGCCGAGTCGAATAAGGCGAAATTAAAAGATATTCTCAACCAAGAGACCGAGTGTAAGTTAGCACTTGCTGATGCAGAAGAGCTTTGGATGGAAAGGTTGGATGAATTAGAGCAGCTTGAGGCAGAGTTCAATCTTGGAGACTAAGCGCCATGCCTATCGATCGGCTTGATGCCTGGAACTTCGCGTTGCAGTTGTATGCTTTTCCTGGTGTTGCGACTCAGTTAATTCACTTACAAGATAAATTTGGCTGCAATGTGAATGTGGTATTATTTTGCCATTATCTGGATCTGATGCGCACGGATGTTACTGGGTTAGAGTTTGCACAACTCGAGGAGTTGCTAGAACCCAGCTCACAAACAATTGCAAGGCATCGGCAAAAGCGCCGCATTGCCAAACATGAACAGCCAGAAAGTTATGAATTACTCAAGCAGCAAGAAGTGGAATTAGAAAAATTGCAACATGGTTCTCTGGTAGCGGTTGTCAATCAACATGCTGTTCAACATAGTCAGGTTGCGGCTGAGCCCACCACGCGCGAGCCGATGTTAATGACATATTTAGCGTATTGCCAAGTACCAGAACAACAGCGTCAGCAGTTGTCGCTCTTGATGACGACTGCCAATGATGGGTTAAGGAGTGAGAGTGAGTCACACTGAATTTGAACGTAAAGCGCATGGACGATTGCTCAAAAGTCAGTTTAAGCCGGCATTTTGGGCGCGCAATCGCCATATTCAAACCTTGTGGCCACGGTTTTTGCAGAAGCGCAAAAAAATTGCTATTCGCAATGAGCGAGTAGCAACGCCAGACAACGACTTTATTGATTTAGCGTGGTCGCCTAAACCGCAATTATGCAAGGGTTTAGTGGTTATTTTCCATGGTTTGGAAGGGAGTATCCGGTCGCATTATGCGAACGATCTTTTTGCCTCATTATTTGCGCAAAATTGGCAGGCGGTGTTGATGCATTTTCGCGGTTGTAGTGGGGAACCGAATAACACTACACGCACCTATCATTCGGGCGATACGCGCGACGCGACGTTTATTCTTGACCGCCTCAGAAAGCAATTCCCAGATCAGTTTTTTGCTGGTGTAGGATTTTCCTTAGGCGGCAATATGCTTCTCAAATTACTGGGTGAGAATCCGCTGCAAAAGTGGTTACAAAGTGCATGTGCAATTTCAGCTCCACTCAAGTTAGCAGAATGTGCACAAAGCCTAAATCAAGGTTTTTCAAGGGTATATCAGCGCTATTTACTGGCCAGTATGCGCCGAACCTTACTACTCAAAATGCAGCGCCTAGATTACAGTAAAGAGCTGGTACTGACTGAAGAGCAAGTGAAAAGAATACGGTCGTTTCGCGAGTTCGACGAGTTAATCACCGCTCCTATACACGGTTTCGAAGATGCCATCGATTACTATGAGAAATGCAGCGGTTATCACTATCTACAGGCGATACGCACACCAACCTTGGTGTTACACGCAAAAGATGACCCTTTCATGAACGAGCACGTGATACCAGAAGAACATGAACTCGCGCGATCGGTCACGCTTGAATTGAGCGAAAAAGGCGGGCATGTTGGTTTTATGCAGGGTACGCCTTGGCAACCAAAAATATGGTTACACGAACGCCTGAATAGGTTCTTAGATGAGCAGTTGAAGCAATGGCACGCAGCAACTAAATGATCATTCCAATCGAAGAGCTAGCGCCCGATACACTGCGCAATGTAGTGGAAAGTGTGGTTTTACGCGAGGGTACAGATTATGGCGAAGCCGAAGTTGAGTTCGCGACCAAAGTAGAGCAAGTCTTGCAGCAGTTACGCGCGGGTGATGCGGTGCTGCAATATTCTGAATTACACGACAGTGTAGATATTATTAGCAAGCGCTAAGTTTCCGCTTATACAGATACCATAATCACACCTACATTTATTTGATTTAGAATTTCCACCCAGTGCTGAGAAAGATTTATTTATTAGCTTGGCGCACAAGCAGAGCTTGCATTATGTGTGCTTGTTAAGTTTAAATCTGCTGAACAGAGTACTCTCAGCGCTGAAGCAGAATACTTGTAATCCTCCTACCTTCAGAAACACTCTCATTGATATTTGGGCTCACACAGATTACATCTTTCTGGTGGCAAATACAGTTGTAGCGAATGACTCTACACTCGGGGTAGAATAAAGCATGGCTAGTGGGTTTTGACGACTGCTAGGTGTCGTTAGCTGTAAGGAGTTAGTCTTGACGAGCTGTAAACACACTGTTGGTTTTTTTGCGTTATTGAGTGTTGTGGTATTTACCACCGCAAGTGTGCATGCACAAACGTTTAGCCGTGCTCAGTTAGCCCAATTTGATACAGCCATTTATTCTGCACCAGTAGCTACTTTGCGCGCACTTGAGAGCGCAATCGCAACAGATAATTATCAAGGCGAAGATTACGTTTGGCTCTTGTTGCGTAAGGCGCAAGTGGATGATGTGTTGACGCGATACACTCTGGTTACGGCAACGTTAGATGAATTGCAGCCCCAAGTGCCAGTAATGACTCAAGCGCAGCTGGCCTACTATTATTATCTGCGAGGTGTAAATGCCCACAAAACAGGGCAACTTGAGTTAAGCATAAAGCAACTCGAAACCACTGTTGAACTCCTGCGAGAAAAGCACAGCACAACAATTTATGCGCTTGCTATCCGTGAATTAGGCTATGCCCGTGCTCTGGCAGGTGATTATTTCCAGGCAAATTCGATATTACATACGGCCTATACAGAATTCACTGCGTTGGATAATGCCTTCTACAATGGGTTGATTGCGGAAAGTTTAGGCGATACTTACAACTACTCCGGCAATTATCCAAAATCATTAGAATACTATCAGATCGCATTAATGCATTTTGAATCACTAGACTACCAGCCCTTTATTGCCAGTACGTTACTCGGTATCGCTATTGTGCATCGGCGTTTGAAAAACTGGGATGAAGCTCTCGCAACCTTTGATCGTTATGAGCAAAGTATTGCTTTTAAACAAACATTCAGTGAACGTTTCTATTTATATTATGGTCGAGCGATGACTCTGGCTGAAAAAGGCGATTGTTTGGCTGCCATTCCTGCCATAGAGAGCGCGCTGGCACTTGAGGGCATCATCGACTATCGGGCTGAACTATTGAAGCAACGTGCTAGATGCTACCTCGCGGAAGGTGACATTGATTTAGCTAAGTCAGACGTTGCTGATGCTCAGCAGATATTCATGGATATGCCGGAATTGCTGGGGACGCAATGGGAGCTAGAAATCGCCTATATCAACAGTCAAATTGCCTTTCAACAAGGCAATAAGGACGAGGCATTTACACTACTTGACGACTATTACCGCAATTTAATTGCACTCCAGCGGGAAAACAGTTCTGAGCGAATGGCCAGGATGCAATCGTCATTAGAGGCTGAACGTAAGGATCGAGAGATAGATTTACTCAAACAGCAAGCTCGCTTGCAAGAAGTCAGTGCAGCTGAGCAGGCGTTACGTGTACAGCAACAAAGGCTGATTATTGCTGGTGCGGTTATCATTGTCTTGCTCCTTTTAATTTTCGGCATATTGCAATTTCGACATTCACGAAAATTAATGGCTCTGTCCATAAGAGATGATCTTACCGGGCTACACAATCGCCGCTATGTGTTTGATTTTTTTGAAAACTGGCGCTTTGTGTCGGGCGGAGTGTCTTCGTCAATAGCCGTTCTTTATTTTGATATAGATGACTTTAAGCACATTAATGATAATTTCGGCCATAAGGTGGGTGATGATGTCATACAAGTGGTTGCCAGTGCGGCAGCTAAGGTGGTGAGGGCAAATGATATTGTCAGCCGTGTCGGTGGTGATGAGTTTTTGGTTATTTTGCCGCGTGCAGATCTTGATGAAGCAAAAGATATTGCACAACGCTTATTACACGAGATTGCAGCACTAGAGTTTGAGGTTGGACCGGATAGTACAGTCGCGATAACTGTGAGTATAGGTATCGCGTGTTATGCACCCCAGCAGGACCAAATGTTTGACATGGAGGCTTTACTCGAGTCGGCAGATAACGCACTATACGCGTCTAAGCGCGGGGGTAAAAATCAATACCAGATAGCGCAAGAAACCAGCTAAACAACACCCCTATCATTGCGTCTATTTAATATAATCAATTAAAGGTTTAGCATTACTTGATGCGAAGAGCGTATCTAAATGTTTATCTAACATTACGGCGCGCTCTGAATTCGTATCCCGATCAAAATATTGAACCAGTATTGGCGCATTGCTGATCGTAGCTAGAGCGCGTTTTTGTCGCTCAGTTAACGAATTGACTTGAGGCTGTGTAGATGTTGGTAGCCAACCCAATGACATGGCAAGCTTGTCGCTGGAACTGGTGGTCGCAAGATACTCTAAAAATTTTGCGGCGGCAGGTTTGTTATTACTATTTTTAGCAATCATTAGCATGTCCAGCGGCGCAACGGTGCCGTGGCGATGGCTATCTGGGAAAGCAAAAAATCCTACTTCATTGCCAAGAACACTGTTTAGTGATTCTTCGATAAATAAACCGCTTAAGGTCATACCGGCATGGCCACGTGCAACCGCAGCAACCGCTTGTACCCAACTCCACTCATGATCCGGTGCAAAAAAATAGTCGTGCTCGATCAGATCGGTTAACGGTGCGAGTAATTCTGCGGCCTGAGTAGACCCTATTGAGTCACCGAGCGTCATCTTCTTGCGGAGTGATTTGCCGCCGTGCATTAATGCTAAATAATCAAGCCAGGCAAGTGTTTCCCACTGACTTTCGTTGGCTTGAACCAATGGTTTAATATTGTTTCGTTTTAGTGTTTGGGCTACGTTCGTGAATTCTTGCCAAGTTTTCGGTGGTGCGAGATCGAGTGTGGCAAAAACCGATTTGTTGTAATAAAAACCCCAAATATAAACCGCAAGGGGCAAACCATATAATCGACCGTCACTGCTCAGTTGTCTAAGGTTAGCGTCTTTATAGTGTAGGCGCAGGGTGTCAACATCTAGCAAGGTATCTATTGGCTCAATCAAATCTTGCGCAACAAATCGAAACAATCGCTCGCCCGCCTGCCAGTGAATAATGTCAAATTCGCCACGGGTTAACCATGTGTTAATCGCTGCTTTAAACCGAGCATCGCTATAGGTAGAGAGTTCAATTGTTTGATCGGGATAGAGGGCTTCAAATGTCTCGACAGTTTCTGTTAATGATGCAATTTGCGTGGGTTCGGCAGACAAAAAGGCTATTTTCAATGGCTCTTTAGCCATTGCCGGTAAAACACCTACAGACGCACTAACAAGCAGCGTTAGGCCTAAAAACGGCAGAAACCAGTTGAATTCGCGCATATTTTTACCAATGCAGAGACTACTCGGCTAAGTATAGCCTTAGCTTCTGTAAGTGCCAGCCAGCAGCACGATGATCGAGCATTTCATGGAGTCGCTGAATGGGGTTTTCTGTAATGACTCACAAAGGTCAATATCAATAACAATTGTGCAATGTAGTAGGTTGTCATGATCATGAACTCTGCCAATTCAAATGAATGCAGAAAGCGGTCGTACGCAATCAGAGAATCTGAAAGTGCAAATAGACACGCCCCAGCAATAATGCGACGATCTTGGGTTTTAAATGCTACACACACCATTAAGCTAATCACCGTAGCATAAACACCGACCGGTAATGCAAGGTTATCGGCGCTGGGTACTAGATAGATGAGGCACATACCCCAATAAATCACTACCAGTAAACATAGCTTGGGCCATGGATGATGCTTCGCCAAACACCAGAAGGCCGAGGTGTAGGCGACATGGGCCAGCAAGAAGCAACCTAAGCCTGCAGTAAATGCCCAACTAGCATCAAGGGCCAAGATAAAATCACCTGACAGTGAGGCTATGCACGCCATTGCAATGATTGCGCGATATGGCGTTGCAGTAACTCTTATGACCCAAAGTGCTAAAATACTGACTGGGATGGCCTTATGCCAAGCTAGCGTCGCCTCTGGCCATCCAATTACCATAAATAAATAACTTAGGCTGCTACCCAGATAAGCAGCAAGCCATAGCCTTGAATGGTGCATAAAGTAAAGTTGGCTCTTATTGCATCAATGCTTTGATATGCTTCACTGGAGCACTACCAAAACTCAAGAACTCCTCGTGAAATGCCTTTAAATCAAAGTTTTCACCTAATGTGGCTTTTTGCGCCTCGCGGAAATCATAAATCTCGCGATAACCACTGTAATAGCTGGTTAACTGCACTTGACTTAAGGTGGCACGACGCCACTTGCCCTCGGCTTCAGCTTGCTCCTGAAAAGCACCATTCATCAACAAGTCTAGCCCTTCTTCTTTACTCATGCCGTTGACTTGAATGGCGTAGTCTAAAATGGTATTACAAATAACCCGCAAGTTCCATTTGTAGTACATCAGCCACATTTCTGGTTCGAAGTCGGCGTATCCTTCTTCTAACATCATGCGTTCGGTATATACCGCCCAACCCTCAATCATTGCCCCGTTGCCAAATACACTTTTAATCAACGAAGGTGAGTTATTTGAATAGACTAACTGGGTGTAGTGCCCAGGGATCGCTTCATGGATATTCAAGATTTGCAGGATCCAATGATTGTATTCGCGCAGGTACGACACAGCCTGTTCTTCTGTCATATCATCCAGCGGGGTTACGTTATAGTAAGTATTCTCTTTTTTCTCGTAGGGACCAGGAGCACTGATTGATGCACCTGCGAAACCACGCATATATTCAGGCGTCTCGCGCACTACCAACGGTTTTTCTGGGTCAAGTTCAATGAGGTCATGTTCACGCACGAAGGCTTCCAACATAGGAATTTGCTCGCGGATTTCTGCTACAAAGTTCTCTCTTTGCACATGCTTCACCGATAAGTGTTTGATTAATGTGGCTATAGCCTCATTTTCAGAAGTAGGTTGTGGCGTGTCAGGGAAGTACTTGGGCCACAATTGTGTGGTCAGCTTAACCATTTCAGCGGTCACTTCGGCTTTATCCTGCATCGCCTTTTCATACATTTGCTTAGCGCTGTAGCCAGACTGAATATCAAAGGCGAACTTTTGCTCGTATAGCGCTTCACCAATCCGAAACGAACGCGCGTTACCATTTTCAACTAACGCCGTTTCGAGGGCTTGTAGGTACGCAATATAGCCATTAACCGCTTCTGTTGCGGCATTTAACCGTGCGGCAAAAATCGTCTGCTCTTCAGTGTTCAAATCGCTATCCGCCAGCATCGCCAGGATATTGTCATTCAGCACACTGAATACCCCCTGATTCTGGGCAATAGCTAATTGCGTATGCTCTAATGTTGGTAGCGTTATATTCGCTTGTGCCGCGTTGTAGAAATCAGGCACGTATTGCAAGCGGTTAAAGACTTGGCGAACTTTTTCCTGATTAGATTTGAATCGACTGTTTAATATATTCGCAAACCCGTAGGCAACATTATATTGCGACGGATCCCATTGATACGACTGAAAGGTGTCTAGCTCCCACAGGGCTTGCTTAAGCGTATTCTCTATTAAATAGTAATCGATCGTATTGGTGTCATTCAGGCGTGTTAAATCGAAGCGCTCAAGCTCAGCCAGTTGTTCAGCGATAAAATTTCGGTCAGATGCTCGCGCCGCTTCATCGGGAATACGGATCACATCGTCGTATTTTCCGTACCCAGCCCATACAGAATATTCCGGGTACTGCTGCCAAAACCGTTCTATAAAGGCTTCACTGTATGCGGTAAATGCGGCGTTCTGGTCTTCTTGTACGGCTACCTGATCAGGGGCGCCAGTTGTTGATTGATTATTTGCCACATTGGGTTGGCAGGCCGTTAGGGTGATTGACGAACAAATGAGCAGGGAAAGGGCGGTTTTTTTCATGGTGATAGCCTTTTTGTTTTTGTTTATCCTAGCAGATAAAAGCCAGAATAATTACTATCAATTACGCCCCAGTTTTTCATGGTTCGATACCCATTTAACCGCTGTGAACGCAGCATTGTTTGGCTGGCAAAACCATGTAAGCCCGTATAGCATGGTAGCTATCAGTTTCAATGCACATCGTAAAGCACATGGAAGAGACACAAATAGAAGAGTCATCTTGGTTACAACGCCTCAAAGAACAAAGTTGGGAAGCTGAGCTATTAGTTTCAGCCATCGGCACTTTTGCGTCATTTCAATTATTCGCTGTCGTTGAGTGGTTAATGTATGTAATGCTCGATTATTTACCAACGACTCAATATTTTATCGGCTATGTGGCAACCTATACTGGGATGTTAGCGGTTAGCATGCTAACCAGCATGTTTATACTGCATTTTTTCTTGCGGTTTTATTGGGTGGGATTAGTCGGGCTGAATTCTGTATTTAGCGAGACTGAAACTAAAAATAGTGCGTTTTCAGAAGTCTATACGAAGAAAATGTTGGCGATTTTGCCGCAGGTAAAAGACTCTATCCATAAAGTTGATGACCAATGCAGTGTGATTTTTTCGATCGCATTCTGCTTAATGGTGATGTACGCCTATTTTGCGGTGTTGTTGGGACTATTTTTAGTTTATTACAACTTATTGGAGCCATACTTGCCATTTTGGTTGTTGATTATGCCGGCCATTTTTGTAGCCGCGACAGCGATTATTCAATCTATCGTCAGTGCAATCGCTAATCTAAAGCGCTTTCATGCAAATCAACGTATGCAGACGCTTTACTATCAAATTACCCGCTTTCAAAACTGGGTTTTTTTGGGGCCATTCTTTACGCCAGTACTACAAATTCTTATGACATTCGGGAGTAACTTTAAGAATAAGAAGCGTTTGTTCGTATTGATGAGTGGATGTTTTGTGATCGGACTCTCTGCCTCAGTTTATTTTACCGTTAATTCTAAAGCTCTCTATTTCTTACAAGATGACTACTTTGCAGACAACACTCGAGTTTACACAGAATTCTACGCCAAGAATAATAGTGAGGCGGCTTACCTAATTGCCCCTGAAATTGAGGCCGAGATTTTACAACGCCCTGTGACCACACTTTTTATTCCGGTGCTTCGTCACGAGAAACGGGTCAGTCAGCCACTATGTAATAACGCTTTACAGCTTTCTGAAGACGTCAGCAAGCGTGAAAAGACAGCGGCATGCTATCAGTATTACCATCAAATACTATTAAATGGCAATGAGATTACCCCTCAGTTTAAACGCATGGATCACCCTCGGACCGGACAATCAGGCATTTTCGCTTATGTTGACTTGTTACAAGCCAATACTGGTGAAAATACGCTGACAATCACTAAGCTCTTGCACGCAAAGGATAACGTGGAGTGGAGTATTCCGTTCTTTTTATCTGATGCTAATCGGATAAAAAATGATTAAGCAACTTTCGCTGCGCTAGCAAGGCCGCTGCTAGCGCACGTTGAGGTGTTTAAAGATTCTACCAGTGACAAAATCGAGTGGGTAAGATTTCAACTGAGCAGCCAGGAGTAGTACCTTTTAATACGGCAGGTGGTAGTTACTTTGATTGCTTAAACGTCACCGAAAAGGTTACCGGAACCGCATAGCTAATGCTGTTTAATCCAGCAATTTTGCGCAAGGCATCAACACCTGCAGTTAAACCAAATTGACTCGCATTTACCAGGGTTGGCTTAGCGGTGTGGGCATTGAACTTTGAATCATCCAAGCGCTGAATATTGATCACAAAACTGACCTCGGCAGATTCGCCGTGCAGTGACAACGTACCTGACTGCGTTACTTGCATTGATTCTCCCGTAGCCAGATCCATGACATTACTGGGTAGTTGAGTTGTATACGTCGCTTGAGCGAATTCACTGACGTTAAATAACATCTCTTGCATCCGCGTGTTACGGATTGGGATCATGGTATTGACCGACGTTAAGTCAATGCTAATTGCCAAATTACCAGCGTCACTCAACTCGCCACTTAATCGGTCAAAGGTGTGGACCTCGGCAATATGCTCATTTTTCGTCGAAATAAAATGCAATGTACTTGCGTCATTGTCGAGTTGCCAGTTGGCGAAAACTGAGGTTGATAAAAATAACAAGCCGATGGGTAACAAACGCATACAAACTCCGCAATTAGTAATATTCAACAATGTTGTGCCAGTCCACACGTGGATCGCCCAACACAACAAAATCTGGATTCTCTAAGGAATTACGTTGATTGTAGGTTAATGGCTCAAAATTAGCCGCGAGTATTTGACCGCCGGCTTCATTAATAATGCACTGCGAGGCGCCAGTATCCCACTCGCCAGTAACGCCCAAACGCATGAACACATCAGCCTTACCCTCAGCAATAAAGCAGGATTTTAGTGAGCAACTACCCAGCGGTAAGGTTTGATAAACGCGCTTCGCGCTCATGCGTGAAAACACCTTCTCCCGCGACTGGCGGCGACTAATCGCAATAATCACGACGCTTTCACTCGGATCATCGAGCTTGCGAACATGGATCTGACGCACGCCTTCCGGACAATCTTTAAAGGCACCATTACCTTTGGACGCATAATACAGGGATTGTCCTGGCGGCCAAAAGATCACCCCGATCACCGGTTCATTATTTTCAATGAGCGCAATGTTGACAGCAAAATCTCCGCTGCGAGCGATAAATTCTTGGGTGCCATCAATGGGATCAATTAACCAATAACGTGGCCAATGTTGGCGTTCGGAGAGACGCTCAATCTTTGACTCTTCCGACATGATAGGAATGTCAGGGGTTTGTTGTGAGAGCATTTCGGTGATGATTTCATTGGCATGATAGTCAGCGCTTGTTACCGGGGACTCATCTGCTTTTTCATAACTCTTGTAATCACCAGAGTCATAAATTTCAAGTACAGCAGCACCTGCTTTACACGCCGCTTCTTTGGCTAATTTAAGCAGAAAATCCTTGCTGTAATTTGACATCACTCTTGTTCCTTTAACCACCGTTGTAATAAGAATAGCGCAGCAATACCGCGGGCTTCAATAAAGTCTGCGCGTGCCAACAATTCATCGATGTCATCCAGTGACCACTGTATCACTTCAAGCGGCTCAGGCTCATCGCCCTCAAGGCGTTGCGGATATAAATCTTGCGCTACCACAATATTCATCCGTGAGCTGAAAAATGTCGGCGCCATACCGACGCTATGTATATCATGCAGTTGATGGGCAGCAAAGCCGACTTCTTCTTGCAGTTCGCGATTGGCGGCTTGCAATGGTGTCTCGCCAGGGTCAATCAAGCCTTTCGGAAAACCTAATTGATACGAATGTGTGCCAGCTGCATATTCACGGATCAGGTAAAAGTGTTTGTCATCCAGCATCGGAATGATCATCACCGCACCACGGTTTTGTCCGGCCATGCGCTCAAACTGACGAGTCGCCCCATTCGAAAACTCAAGATCAACCCGCTCCACATTGAAGAAACGGCTTTTCGCGACTATCTCGCGGTGGTGGATCGTAGGTAATGGTTTGTTCGGGTCTATTTTACTCATCAACTGAACCAGTTAAACTTTACTATTATTGTGTACTGCTTCGTTCTTAGAACCGATCGATTGCAGTCGTTGTTTTGATTTTATTGCTTACTCTAATTCAAGGACCATCACTTGCCAAATATTGACTGGGAAAACATTCATACCGTGCTTCTCGATATGGACGGTACGTTACTCGATTTGCATTTCGATAACTATTTCTGGATTGAGCATTTACCGCAAAAGATTGCTGAGAAGACCGGACAAGCGGTAGAAAAATGTCGTGCTGACATGCTCGCTCATTATGCGCGCATTAATGGTCAAATTGAATGGTATTGTTTGGATTATTGGGCGGATTACCTAGATATGGACATCATGGCGGCAAAACGAGAAGTCGAGCACTTGATCAGTATGCGCGACGATACCATCCCATTCTTGGATGCATTGAAAGCGAGCGGTAGAGAAGTCATTCTGGTCACCAATGCGCATCCTGGAAGCTTGTCGCTCAAGGTTGAACACACTCAGTTAGACAGTCATATTGACCGACTCATATCCACACACCAGTTTGGGGTGACGAAAGAGTCTCAATTGCTATGGCAGAAATTGCAACAGTTCACAGGCTTTGATGCTGCTAAAACACTTTTTGTCGATGACAGCGTGCCAATTCTAACCGCGGCTAAAACCTATGGTATTGCGCATTTACTGGCGGTAGAAAATCCAGATAGCCAATTACCTGCTCGCCAAATTGATGAATTTGAATCGGTCAGTGATTATCGGACGTTAATTAATGATATTAGGCGCTATCCAATCGAAAACCACCGTTGAGACAGCGAGGAGAGCATGATGAAGCGGTTATTTGTAGGTTCACTCAATCCAGTCAAAATTGGCGCAGCCAAGCGTGCACTGGGTCAGTGGTTTGACAATGCCCATGTAGAAGCGCAGGGTATTGCAGTTCCGTCTGGCGTAGCCGATCAGCCAATGACTGAAGCAGAAACGCGGTTAGGCGCTGTCAATCGCGTACGCAAGTGTTTGGCTGAACTAAAACTTAACGCAAACGCGTTTGATTGGATTGTGGCTTATGAGGGGGGCGTGGATATGTTTGAAGACGGCCCTGCGACTTTTGCTTACGTTGCTATCAGTAACGGCAAAAAAATGGCGGTTGGACGGTCTGGTAATCTACCGTTACCGCGTCCTGTTTATGCTGAGCTATTGAAAGGTAAAGAGTTAGGTCCGGTAATTGATAAACATTTCAACACGCAAAATATTAAACAAAAAGGCGGGGCTATCGGGGTGTTAACCAAAGGCTTAGCCACACGTCAGAGTGTCTATGAAACTGCGACGATTATGGCTATGAGCTCATACGTGGATGATATCAATGCATAAGGTTGCCTTGGTTACCGGTGCGGCGAGTGGGATAGGACTGGCGTTGACGGAAGGGCTTTTGGCTCGTGGCTATCAGGTTGCAATGTTGGATGTAGATGAGCCACGTTTAGCCAGCGAATACCAACGTCTACAGAGCACAGTTAAGCAAGGCGATGGGCAGCAGTTGACATATCACTATTGTGATATCGCCGACAGTGAGAGTATTGCACAGGCGGTCACTACGGTAGTGTCTGAACATGGTCACTTGGATGTACTCATCAATAATGCCGGCGTAGCACTTGGGGGGGCTTTTGGTCAAATGAGTCAGGCCGATTTTAACTGGCTAATAAACATTAACTTTCTTGGACTCGTGCATATGACCAGAGTTTGTTTACCACACCTGTTAAGTCGTTCCAGCGCCAACATTGTAAATATCTCTAGTCTATTCGGCATCATTGCGCCACCAGGGCAAACGGCTTACTCAGCATCTAAATTTGCGGTGCGCGGTTTCTCTCAAGCACTGCAGCATGAATTAGTCGAAACCGACGTGGCTGTTTCAATTGTTTACCCAGGCGGAGTTCGCACCCGTATTGCCAAGCAATCGCGCAAAGCTGAGGGTTTAGACGAGAGTGAGTATCAGCAAGGCGTACAGGAGTTTAATCGAGCTCTGGTGTTATCGCCGCACAAAGCCGCGCAAATCATTCTTGATGGTATGCAACGGGGACGGGCAGAGATAATGGTCGGTACTGACGCAAAAGTCATTCGTTGGTTAGCCAAACTTTTCCCTCGCCACTATTGGCCTATGGTTGAGAAATTGATGCCGTCTGGGCAATCGCTAGACCGTATTCGTGCATTTTACCAAAAACGCCCGTAGTGCTTCGCCGCTAACAAATTGTTTGATAGCATAGCGCTAACGTATCTGGCGGGCAGGGTTTAACATGCACTCTTACAAACAGGGCTTCACCTTAATCGAGTTGATCATAGTGATCGTAATCCTTGGTGTCTTAGCCGCAACGGCAGCCCCCCGTTTTCTGAATTTTAGCTCTGATGCACGGATTGCTTCGATTGAGTCCCTACAAGGCAGCATGAAGACTGCATCTGACCTCGTGAATATGAAAGCCCGCATAGAGAATAAGCTGGACTGCGCCACCGATCCAACCGTGGATATGGGGGGACAAACAATTACCTTAAGATGTGGTTACCCGTGTCCGCATCCCAGTGGTATTGCGAGAGCCGTAGTTACGGAAGCCCCTTTTACTTGGGTTGGTGGAAACTGCGGCGGTCAGTTGGGAGCAATAGAGGTACGGATCAGTGATGCGCCCGATCCTGCTAATTGCAAGATCCGCTATACTTCAGCCCGTGCGACACGCCCACCCGCGTATGCAGCAACCACTACTGGCTGTTAAATCGTCGCCAGGCGAGTGATTGCCCTTGATAGAAAAGTACATAGGTCACAACCACAAAAATAAAACATTGCGCAATAGGATAGTTTGAAACGTAATGTGCGGGCCAAGATATTGCGGCAGCAAAGTTATGAAATTGCTCAACAAAGGCATTCACTAAAAGTCTAATGATGGCATTTAAACCGCTGCCTTGTACAAGGTTGTCCCAGCCTTGCCAGTCGGCGATAAATTGCCTGATTTGCTTGAATTCAATGAAGATCAACTGGGTAAAGGCAACGCAGCCATAGTATCCACCACCAAACTCCAACCATTTTTTTGTTATTCGAGGGGTGTTCTTTTCCGCTAGGTCGTCATCAAGCTCATCAAGGATATCATCATTACCTTCTTTGCCACGATAAATTCCTTTTTTGTAAGCCGTGTAATGCAACACAACACTGGCCATGAAAAGTACTGTGCCAACCTTAAGTATTTCGAAAAAGATACCTTCCATCGTTGAACTCCCTGTATGGCTTAGAAATTATGGTATTTTACAGCGTAAAGCTAATGTAGCCTTGATTATCTGGTTGGCCAAAGAACTTCGCTGCGTCATGTACTTCTTGCGGTAACGATGGGTCGGGCTTGAACTTGCCGGCAACCGCAATATCGCGCATTGAAGCTACGCGAGCATCAAGGCTTAAACCAAACAGGTTAGGCTCTTGCACATTCACAGTAACCGCGCGGTTATCGCACCCTAAACGGGCACTAAACACCCCTAGCGGGATTGTGCCTTGGGTGCCTTGCACACTAGCGTTCAACCACTCTCCGGTGCCCTGTAAAGCTTGGCAGGTCTGATCAAAGTCTAACTCGCTCAAGGTCACCCGAAAACGCCCACCAGCCTCTACTGGGAGGGGCAAGCTGACATTTGCTAACACCTGATCAGTCGGTAAGTACAAGACAAAATCATCGCTACTAAAGACTAAAGGTTGAGTAATTGATGTGACTATCTCACCGGCCATAGAGACTTCGGTGGCTTGCCGTTGACTTCCTGCGTTGATATTTAGCCATGCTTGGCCCCACAATAGTGGAATTGCAGAAAGTTCCCAGTGTACGTTGTTGATCGTGAGTCCATTGACTATGACGCGGCGGGCAGAGCCGTCCCAGAGAGTGCCAGATACTCCACTTACAGTAATGTTACGCGGCATTTCAACCCGGCCAAGGACTTGTTGCGCGGGTAAATAAACCAATAAAAAGAAGATAAAGATAACGGCGCTAGTTAGCGCTATAACAAGTTTTGACTTCATGGTTTTCCTAACTGCAAACGGCGGATTTTGATTTGCCCAGGTGATTCAGCCTCAGTAACATCGACTTGTAATACTGCAATTCCCATGTTTTCTAATGCGTGGATCCAATCAACCACGGCATCGAAAGGCGCCTCGTCGACCCATACTTGTAGCTCATCACCTTGTGGTTGCATGCGTGAGATAACAATATTCAGACGGCTGGTGGTTTGATTAACCGCTTGTGGTAACGATCCAGTAAACTTGCGTTGGCCACCATTTGAACGGCGTAACTGAATGGCGCGTTGACTACTAGCCTGTACCCATGAGAGTAATTCTTGCTGGCGTTCTATTTGTACTTGCGACTGATTGATCGCGTTGTTCAGGGGAGCCCAGATGAGGAAATAAAACAGGCCAACAATACTTACAACAATAGCGACTAAAACAATCCATTGCTCGCGTTCAGTTAGTGCTTTAAAGCGTTGGATCAGTGACTGCATGACTTACCCCTTAATAATCACTGAGCCAATCACTTGATTGTCTCGGTTGTTGATTGCACCTTGTTCAACAGTGAAACCCGCCGCTTGCGCTTGTGCACGAAAACGCTCTAGTGACTCAAAATTAGCTGCGACGGCTTGCATGCGCAATTCACTGCGTTGACTATCATAACGCAAGGATTGCGGCTTGACCTGAGTCTGAGAAAAAGCTGAACCTAGTTGCTCAAGCATTGCCAACATAGAGACACCGGTTCCGCCTTGTTCGAGTTTTGCCAGCTCATCATTGAGTTTACGTTTGACATCACGATACACACCAATATCAGGGAATCCGCGTTTTATCTCGTCATCAATGGCAGCGCTCAATGCGTCTTGCTGTTGTTGTAATTGTAAAAGGGTAATGCCTTTATCTGCTAACGATAAGCCTAAAGCCAGAATTGCGAGAATGGCCGCTAAGCGCCATTTACGCCACGTTCCACTGGCTTGCTTCTTAACTTTATACTCGGCTTGTAACAGATTAAATTTTGCCGCCTGACTGCCTTTTACAAGCACGTGCATCGGCATATCTAAGGTCTGTGCATGCCATTCAACATTGGGTGTTACACCCACTGAAACGCCACTATAGTCATAGATTTTTAGCGGATCTTCTTGTTGCTTAGCAAAGTGCATAATGGCGGGCAGCAGCCATTCGTGCTCCCCTTGCATTCCGGCCCAGGCGTCTTGTCGAATTAGCCATTCATTACCCAGTTGCAGTAAGCTCCAGGCATCTGGGTTGTGTGGCAAGGCTAATACGTCAGGAATTAGACGGTCACAATGCAGTCCCGCGTTAATTAGCATGTCGCGCCATAATGCCATTTGCTGATGGCTAACAATCGCCACGGCTTGCTCAGTACCCTCTCTAGGACCAAGGGCAAAGAACTGCTCACTCACATCGGTGGAGAGTTCTTCCTCTAACATATAAGGGATGGCTGCTAGGACTTTGCGACTCGCTTTGAGTGGCAACGTGACCCACTTAAGTAATACATGACTGCTTGGGGCCAAGGCGATAACTGAACGCGAACCTGCACGTTCAGATAACGATGCCATCGCAGCCGCATTCTCTAGTTCGCCAGAGGCAATAATTTCTTGTTCGCTTTCTGACCAAACAATCCAATGAACTGGACTGTGTTGGTCACCGCCTAAGCGGACTATAAGCTGCTCCATGTTAGTATCTGCCTCCAAATTCTCGGCGTACCACGGTTACCTGTTTATTGGCATCCACATGAAAAACGGATGACATTGCGAACGTGGCGTTATTGTAACGGGTCTTGGTGTATAAAATAAAATATTGTGTAGTCACTGAAAACCATTGCTGGCGATCCTGGGGTAGCTCAAGTGCAGTTATATCGGGCTCTGACAAGAACGCAGTTACGTCATCATAACCGTCACTGGGTCTGGCGGCAATCAAACGTCGCGCTTGCTCAACATCCAGACCCGTCACCGCAGCTAAAACGGGGGCCAATTCTTCGGTCATGGTATTGACGTTGATTTGCATAGCGAGATCATTGGGGCGCGCGCACACTAAAGGCATCAGTAAATTAATCCATTCTGGCCGCACTCCATTAACCAAGCGAAGTTCGGTTTTGTTATGCATCGGCGCATTGCCGGCTAAATAGGGATTAGGCAGCGATTCGTAATCCACATCCTCTGCACCAAAGCTACGTATCTGATCATTGTCATCCAGCCAGTCAGCCAGAGAATCCCGCACAACGTCTGCGCTGTAGCTATCGAGTCCAGGGATGAGTTCGGGTGTAAGCAGTAAGCGCTGGAACGCCTCCATTTCTGCCGTTACCTGTGAACCCGTGCTAAATTCTGTGTTTTCTTGATTAAAGGTTAAGGCGTTCAGATTAAAGCAACTCTGCATGTCCACTAACTGCGCCTGTATTCCGCCGTTATCCAGCGGGTAAACAAATTCCTGTGACCAAGGTTGATTGAGATGGATCTTATCACCGCTCAGCTCCAACAACTCTCCGATGGATTTGCGTGCATACTGTTCTGCACCAAGTGCGTACCAGTATGCTTGATTCGCATCTTTGATATTGGCCGTACGCTGCACTTGCAGTTGCAAGCGGGTGATCATTTCGGTGCCAAGAATAGCTACCAGTGCAACCACCATAAGTACTGTAATCAGGGCAACCCCACGAGCATGTTTTGGACGAACTTGCTTACTCATCGCTTATGCCCCCGCTGATCACGAACTCGCGACGGATTAGCCCATATTCTTTGCTGGTAATTTCAATTGCGATAGCACGTGGTAGCACAGTCCCCTGATAATCCTCTTGCCAATCACGCTCGCTCTCAGGCGCACCCTTGGCTTTTATAAAAAAGCTAATCTGAAAGTCTTCAACATGCTCCAATAGCACGCGTATTTTGGGCTCAAAACCAATCACATTATCGACGTAGTTGCCATACATTCGTTCGAGTCGGTCTTCTTTGAGACGGTAGGCAACCGCTTGCATATTGCTGCGAGGTAACATGAACTGTGGGTTATGCCAACCCGTTCTAACGAAGGCTAAACTATCCCCATCACTATTGTCACTGGCACGGCCACTGGCGATAACCACCTCGTTTAGATCGCCTTCAATACGAGCCGGGCGGGCTACCGCTTGCAATAAATCGCGTTCAATAGTGAGCATAGCGCGTTGGATCTTTTCCAGTTCAGAAAAGCGTAACTGTGACAATTCATTACCATCCATCACACGTGACAATAGGCCCGCAGAGGCAACCCCGATCACGGCGAAAATAGCCATCGCAATGAGAATTTCAAGTAAGGTGAAACCGCGTGGTCGACAACAACTAGTCATTGGGTTTCGCCACAAAACTGGTGACACTTGTGATAGTGTCAGCGTAGTTTTCACTCAAGCCGACGGAGATTTCGATGGCACGCAAATCATCATCATTGGTTTTACTAACTGTGCGTTGCCAGTACCAAGTGCGCCCGGCCATTTGTTCGCTGCCTTTCAGATTATTGCGGGGTGGCCACTGATCATCCAAGTGCGCGCGTGTCATTTGATTATTCGCCACATAAGTTGCCCACGTGATTTCTTCGACAACCCCAACATTAGTGAGATGGTCGGTGGCAGCTTTCATCATTGCCATACCGGCGACGGCAAAGATGAACAGTGCCACCATGACTTCCAACAATGTCATACCGTGCATGCGTTGGTTCATAAGGCCTCTGCTTGGGTGAGGGGCCCTAAACGTTCTAATGGTGTGACCTCAGTGCCATTCAAACGAAAATAAACCGGTGCGTCCTGGCCAAAATCTGGCTCGTATTTAAACAGTAAGCTGAAGGGCGTGATATCGCCACTGGACAGGATCAACACCTGTGGCGGGGGGTGTTTTTTTTCTTCTTCATCACCAATCTCTACACCCTCGTCAGAGACGGACAATGATTCGTCAAAAATCCCATTATCAAACAGGCTATCGGGATCTTGCCAAGGTAAGTCCTCAAGTTGCAATTCCAAGCGAAAGGGCTCCGGTAGTGTCTGCTCAGCAAAAACGGGATTATCGACTATCGGCTGCCACTCTTGCTCTTCATCCAACCAAACAAAGCGATAAAGGGAGTTTTGTTCATCAATATACAAACCCAGTTGTTGCTGGTTGAGGATGGCGAAATCACTTGCCATATCAAACACTACTTGGAGACGCTGGGTGTGTTCCTTCAAGCGATCGGATTCACTGGCGGAAAAAGCATTGAATAAAACAATACTGGTAGCCACGCCGATCAAAAACAGGGCCACCATAATTTCTAATAAGGTAAAGCCCTGCGATTGTCTTTTTATGGTGTGAGTAAGCACTTACTTAATCTAAGTATTCGTTGATATTCCAATTACCAATGTCATCTTCAGTACCGGCTTGTTGGTCAGGTCCGTTGGAGTAAATATCAATTAAGCCGAGCTCTCCCGGACTGATCAAATTGTATGGGTTACCCCAAGGATCATCGGGTAAACGATTGATAAACCCACCGACCGGAAAGTTCTTCGGTAATGGTTCTATCGTTGGTTCATTAACCAAGGCATCTAAACCTTGCTCGGTAGTAGGAAATACATTATTTCGCAGCTTATACATCTGCAGTGCACTTTCTAAGTTCTGGATATCAATAGCGGCTTTTTTTAATTGGGCTTCTTCTTGATTGCCGATGATGTTCGGTGCAACGATGGCCGTCATAATACCGATAATCAAGATCACAACCATGACCTCGATTAAACTGAATCCTTTATTTTTCATTTACTTCTCCTACTAAATCATGTTGTTTAACGAAATGATGGGCAACAGGATTGCGATCACAATAAAGAAGACGATCGCTGCCATCGTTAAAATTAATACTGGGCCAAGTATTGCGAGCGCAATATTGACCTGCATTTCGAACTGGCGTTCTTGGTTTAATGCTGCGCGCGCCAGCATATCTTGTAATTCACCGCTCTTCTCACCAGACGCAATCATATGGATCATCATGGGTGGGAAAACGCCCGTCCCATCGAGTGCACTACGTAAGCTAGAGCCACCTTGCACTTTACCGGCCGCCTCTACGATCAATTGTTTGATGTAGGTGTTTTCCAATACATTCCCGGCGATACGCATCCCTTCCAAAACCGGCACTGCGCTCGCGGTTAAAATACTGAGTGTGCTGGCAAAGCGCGAGGTATTAATACTCTTTATGACCTTGCCGAGCACCGGAAAGTTTAGTCGCAAACGATGCGACTTTAACTTAAATGCGCTGCTGCGCATGAGCTGACGATAACCCACATACCCCAAGACCAAAGCGAGTAGGATCAGTAATCCGTAGTCTTGGGTTCCTTCAGACACTGCGATAAGGAACTGGGTCACGCCAGGCAATTCTTGCCCCATATTGTCAAACTGCCCGACGATACGCGGCACCACATAGGTTAGTAGAAGACTGACAATACCAATCGCCACAATTAACATGATGATAGGGTAGATAAGGGCCTGTGTGATCTGGTTCTTAACGATATTGCGCCGTTCGGTGTAATCCGCTAAGCGGTTTAATACGGTGTCTAGATGACCCGACTTTTCGCCGGCCGCAACCATGGAGCGGTACAAATTATCGAAGACACTGGGAAATTCAGAGAGTGCATCTGCTAACGTGTAGCCTTCTACTACCTTTGAACGGATGGCCATCATCATTTGCTTATGGCGGGGTTTTTCACTCTGCTCTGCGACCGCTTGTAAAGCTTCTTCGATGGGTAACGCTGACTCAATTAAGGTTGCAAGTTGGCGCGTGAGTAGGGCTAAATCAGCAACACTAATGGAGGGACGAAACAGTCCCAAACGTGTTTTGCCGTGGTTTTGCTTTTTCCGCTCACTAACCTCTTCAACATCGATGGGGATGAGTGCTTGGTCACGTAATTGCTGCCGGACTTGGCGTGGCGTATCAGCTTCAAGTACACCGGATTTGCTCTTACCGGCTTGGGTTAGCGCTTTATAGGCATAAGCTGGCATCTTAGTCCTCGCGCGTTACACGCAAGACTTCTTCAAGCGTGGTAATTCCGGCTAATACCTTGGCGCAACCATCTTCGCGAATACTCGGGGTTGTTTTCCGCACATAGCGTTCAATGCTTTGCTCGCCCTTACCTTCGTGCATGAGGTCACGAATGGCTTCATCCACCACTAATAATTCATGAATGCCAGTACGACCGCGGTAACCGGTTTGATTGCACTCCGCACAGCCGCGAGCACGAAAAATTTGTTTTTGCTGGGCTTGTTCTGTACTGATCCCCAACACCTGCGCTTCTTGTTCGCTGATGTTGTGGGGCTGTTTGCAGCTTGGGCATAACGTGCGGACTAAACGCTGCGACAACACAGCAAGTAAGGATGAGGATAACAAAAATGACTCAATCCCCATGTCTTCCAAACGAGTAATAGCACCTGCCGCGGTATTGGTGTGCAATGTAGATAAAACTAAGTGACCGGTTAAGCTGGCTTGCACGGCAATCTGTGCGGTCTCAACATCCCGGATTTCACCCACCATCACGACGTCTGGGTCTTGGCGTAATATGGCCCGTAAACCACGGGCGAAGGTCATATCGACTCGCGGATTAACTTGTGTTTGACCTATGCCCTGTAAATCGAATTCGATGGGGTCTTCAACGGTCAAAATATTGCGATCTTTGGAGTTGATTTCACTCAAACCGGCATACAAGGTGGTACTTTTACCTGAACCTGTGGGGCCAGTAACTAAAATAATCCCGTGCGGTTTGCGAATAAGCACTGAGAATTTTTCCCGATTCGCTGCCGTCATGCCTAAATCTTCGAGGTTTAAGCGCGCGTTATTTTTGTCTAATAAACGCAGTACAACGCGCTCGCCGTGACTGGCTGGCATGGTTGAAACCCGCACATCAACTGCACGTCCAGCAATACGGAGCGTAATTCGGCCGTCTTGTGGTACGCGCTTTTCTGCGATATCCAACTTGGCCATAACCTTGATACGCGATACCAACATTGACGAAAGCTTACGGTTCGGCCGTAAAATTTCTCGCAATACACCATCCACGCGGAAGCGCACAACCAACTGGCTTTCGAAGGTTTCAATATGGATATCTGATGCACCTTCTTTAATTGCTTCACTCAACATGGCATTGATTAGCTTGATGATCGGGGCATCATCTTCACTTTCAAGCAAATCTTCAGTGTCGGGTAAGTCTTCAGCAAGCGAAAATAAATCGCTTTCATTACCCAAGTCTTCCATCAACTGCTTCGCAGCTGATGAATCACGTTGAAAAGCGTTGGTTAGGACATGCTCAAAGCGCTCGTTGGTGATTTCTTCCAGCACAAACGGGGCGCCATAAAAGCGACGAACTTCAGCGAAGATATGAAACGGCGTCTCGGCGGTATAATAAAGCTTAGCCGGTGTTTCCGCAGTCTCCAGTATCACTTTGTGGCGCTTAGCAAAGCTGAAGGAGAGTTGTGAATGACCGCTAACTTCCCCGGCCTCTTCAGTTGCCAGTTCAGCTTGTTCCATTAGCGCTATTGACGCATTCGGTTCAGACTGCTCAGCCATTACTCATCCTGCTCACGTTCTTTTTTCTGCTTCTCGAGCAAATACTCTTCATACGACGGGGGTAAAGCCAGTGCGTCATTCCATTCCGGAATAACCGGGCCTTCAGACGCTGGCATTAACGGAATGCCTTCTGACTGACGCTGTAACTGTTGTGCGCGAATAAAGTTGTACTTACGGTGGGAGATTTCGTTCATGGTTACCCCGTCACGCACAATTTTAGGACGTAAGAAGACCATTAAGTTGCGTTTACGTTTACTGGTAGAGGTAGTTTTGAACAGATGCCCTAAAATGGGAATGTCACCTAATAACGGGACTTTTGATACACTTTCTTGCACGTCTTCGTCGATCAGACCACCCAACACAATCGTACCACCATCATCGACGATGACGGTCGTTTTAATTTCGCGTTTATTGATAGAAATATCCACCGATGTAGCTCCGCTAACACTGGACACTTCTTGCTCAATTAACAGTTGTACCGCGTCACCTTCATTAATTTGCGGCGTGACTTTAAGCTTTATACCCACTTCTTGGCGGTCAACTGTGGTAAACGGGTTTGAGTTATTTGAACCCGTTGTAGTACCTGTGATAATCGGAACTTCTTGGCCAACAATGAAAAACGCTTCTTCATTGTCCATCGTTGTAAGGTGCGGGGTTGCAAGTATGTTTGAATTGGTATCGTTACTCACCGCTTGTACCACCGCACCCCATCCATCTTCGATGATCCCGGCGATCAGCCCATTCGCACCACCGAGTAAATTGGCTAATGGCGTTAGGTTGCCTTCAATCGTATCAGTGGTTTGCACTGGGTTACCGTTAGCGGACGTCGTGGTGCGTGTCACTTCACGGTCTTCCGCTTGACGTAACGCTACTCCAAGGCCTCCAACCGGCACTACACCGTTGGTAAATTGCGTTCCACCGCCACTTTCTGAGATCCATTGAACCCCCAACGTGGTGCCATCGCCTTCGAAAATTTCCACGATGATAGCTTCCACCTGAACTTGTGCACGACGCACGTCCAATTGGCGGATGACTTCTTCTAAGGAGCGCATCATGTCAGGCTCAGCAGTGATAACTACGGAATTTGAGTCTTCATGGGCATCGATACTGACTTCGCGGTTGCCGCTGCCACGGCGGTTGCCCGAACTACCTTGTTCTTCGGCCTGAATACTGGCACTTACACCTTGCAATACCTTGACGAGGTCCTCGGCTTTGGCGTAATTCAAAAAGATAACGCGGGTATTACCACTTGATTCCAACTCTTGATCCATGCGGGTTATCAAGTTTATTAGGCGCTGGCGGGCCTTAATATCACCACTGACAATCACACTGTTAGTGCGGTCATCGGCGACTACGCGAGGGTCCGATTTGGCGCCTGAACCGGCAGCTTTACCCTGTGACTTGTTAATGCTTTCAATAATCCGCACCATCTCCGAGGCAGACGCGTATTTTAACTTAATGATCTCGACTTCTTCATCACCTGCGCGGTCAACACGCTCGATGATTTCTACTAACCGGTTCACAACCGCAGCACGGCCAGTAAGCATCATTACATTGGATGGGTCATGGCTAACCACGTTACCACCACCAGCTTGATCATTTAATTGCCGTAAAATCGGGGCTAACTCGCGCACAGGCACGTTATACACAGGCACCACGCGGGTAATGAACTCATCGCCGTTCATGAGTGCGCCTTCTACAACCGGAATATTTGACGCTTTTGCATCTTTTGAACGGACAACTTTTAAGATGCCGCTGGGCATTTCTACCACGGCATATTCATAGACTTGTAAGACATTTAAAAAGAACTGGTAATACTGCTCTTCAGTCAGCAAATCATAACTGCGGACAGAAATTTTACCGCGTACATTGGGATCAACAATGATGGTCTTTTTAAGATTCTTACCAACAATATTAATGAATTCGCTGATCTCAGTATCCTTGAAATTGGGCTGGTATTGCTCTGCTGCTGCGCCGATAGAATATGACAATCCTAGCGATAACAACGCCACTAAACAGAGTCGCAATTTAACTCGGTGCATAAAGCCTGTATTTCTCATCCTATTCCTCATCGCTTGGCTCTGGCAGATCCAGATACAGCGTTAAATATTGTTCATCCCGAAGTACGGTTAATTGCAATGATTCTGCGGTTTGTAACTCACCCATGGCTTCACGAGCCTGTTGCGGATCGGTAACATCCAACCCGTTGATTTCGGTGATTACATCACCCGCCGTCAAACCGGCCGCTTCAAACAGCGCTGGATTTTTTCCCGGCTGGACTCGATATCCTAGCAGCTCTCCGTTCGCTTGCGCCGGAGAAATCGATAGAAAGTCGGTAAATTTGGTTGGCTGGGAGCGTAGCTGCTGAGTTGCCGCTATGGCATCGTCAGACAATGCTGGCCGTGGCGTCGTTGTGCGCGGAGCACTCGTTACTGGGCGGCTGGCCACCTGACTTTTGCGTTTATTGGCTTCATCATAGTCAATGCCATCTAGCATTAACGTCTCGTTGCGCGGACCATTGCGAATAATGACGCGATCACTAAATACTTCGCGTAAAGTGGCATTGGTACCATCGATTTTGTCACCAATACCATAGGTTTGTTGCGCATTACGGTGTTCGATAATGGCGGCACCGGCATCAGCTTCAGTACTGGCAACTACCCCCGTTAATACTAAGTTTAATGAGGTTTCTGGCGCGTCAGTAACTGTTTCCTCTGGTTGTGCCTGAACCTGCGGATTAAAACGGCCAAACAAGTCTAACTGTTTTATCCGATTAACATTGATCCGTGAACCGTTGGACACACTGCTGGCAGGTGAGCTTACTACTGGATTACCTTGACCATTGTCAGGTACAGGTATCATGCGCCAGGTGAGTTCTGCCATAAATGCTAATAAATACAACGCTAATAAAAGCACAACGACCGTGCGGATCGATGCTTGACGCTGTTGTACAAACTGTGTAGCTGATTGCAGTGTTGGCATTTGATATTATTTTTATTCGGTTAACTCGGCACTCTCGTAAGAGCGAAAAAGGTTGCTACGATAGCATTTACGCTAAGTTTCGTTCTTGAGTAATTAATAACGCGCCCCATAATAGCCTAGTCTAGGTCGCGGTCACAACTCTAATGCGAGGGTATGAAACATTTATGACGATATTAAAGGCAATTTAGTTCCAATGACAGAAACAAACGATGCCGTGCGCTTAGATAAATGGTTGTGGGCTGCGCGCTTTTTTAAGACCCGAGCGTTGGCTAGAGATGCTGTGCAAGCTGGCAAAGTGCATTACAATGGGCAACGCAGTAAACCGGGCAAAGCGGTAGAGCTTGGGGCTATGGTGCGGGTGCCGGCGGGTTATGATGTCAAAGAAGTAGAAATCATCGAAATTTTTGATAAACGCAGAGCTGCACCACTAGCGCAAAAGATGTATCGCGAGACAGCGCCCAGTATGCTTAAGCGCCAGCAAAATGCAGAGGCCCGCAAAGCGCAAGCGTTTCATAATCCGCACCCCGATCAGCGACCAGATAAAAAGCAACGTCGTGAACTGATCCGTATTAAGCACCAATAGCCGAGCGGCCATGTTTTAGAACCTATGGATTGACTATGAATAAAGACCAACTACAACGTTATGTTTTTCCCCAAGCGCATGTGCGCGGTGAGCTGGTGCAATTAGAAGCAAGCTTTGCGCAATTACTGGCCTCGCATGACTATCCTGTGCCCGTAAAGCAGCTGTTGGGCGATATGCTTAGCGCGGCGACCTTACTAACGGCAACATTGAAATTTAAAGGCGAAATTAGCTTACAAATTCAGAGCGAAGGCAAAATCCGTTATGCGGTTGTCGACGCTACGCATGATCAGAAGGTACGAGGTATTGCACGCTGGGATGAGAGCGATGATGCTTGGCCACAGCAGTTTAGCGGATTATTCCACAAGGGCGTCTTGGCAATTACAATCACGCCAGAGAAGGGCGAGCGTTACCAAGGACTGGTTGGTCTTGACCAGAGCTCACTCGCGGCCTGTATCCAAGGCTACTTTGAGCAGTCTGAGCAACTGCCCACTCGGGTCGCATTGTTTACCGACACCAATACTGAAACGCCCAAAACGGCAGGGTTGCTGTTACAAGTACTACCGCAAAGCAGTGCAGCAACTGCGGCGCATGAGCATGCAGCATTTAATGAGCTTGCCATGCTAACTGATACGATGACGGCAGACGAAATACTGTCTTTAGACGCCAATACCTTATTGCATCGCTTGTATCACGAGCATGATGTGGAATTGTATCCTGCCCATCAAGTGCAATTTTCCTGCACGTGTTCACGTGAACGCAGTGCTGAAGCATTAAAAAATATTGATAAAGGTGAACTGCTGTCGATCATTGCTGAACAAGGTGTTATCGCGATGGATTGCCAGTATTGTCATACTAAGTACGAGTTTGACAGTATGGATGTAGAGAGTATTCATGCTGGTTTTGCTAACGCAACGCCCAATAATACTCCGCAGTAGTGAGTGAGCATCACAGCAACGCACCCTCAGTGCTAATCGCTGCCGATATATTTGGTGCAACCCCAGCGCTCTTTGCATTAGCAAAAGCGCTGGGTCAGAAGGCATCTGTCATTGATGCATACGGTAGTGAAGCCCCCTCATTTAGCAATGAGGCGCTTGCTTACGAATTTTTTTGTCAGCAATCATCGGTGCATGATTATGCGACGAAAATTTACCACCAAATTCGGCAAAATTCCGCGCTTACACATGTTATGGGATTCAGTGTAGGCGCATCTGCGCTCTGGCATTGTCTTACCCAGCATCCAGAAATCCGCTCGGTGCGCTTTATTGGTTTCTATGGTGGACAGGTTCGACATTTGCTACCGGCTGCACCAAGCGTTCCCATTGAATGGTATTCAGCATGCCATGAGGCGCATTTTGACGTAATTGAATTCAACACAGAATTGCACCGAATACCCAATGTAAAAGTACATCAGACTGACTACTTGCATGGTTTTATGAATCAACATTCTGCTAATTTTGATAGCAATGGCTATACGCAATATGTGAAAGAACTCGCAGAAATACTTCAGGTTACTTAATTTTTGTAATTAAATTACAGAAATGCTGTAATTTTATCTTTGTTTGGAATGATTGATGCTCCACGTTTAGCCCGAAAATGCAGCAGGGTGAATAGCTATCTAGATATTGTGAATAGCGAGTATGTCCATTATCTATTGGGTTTTGGTGTGCTTATTCAGTTAAGCTTGCAGTCTGCGACAAAGCTCTGTATTGTCGCGGCCGAAAAGCGCATCTGGTTGTAAGTTGTGCTGAAAGTTTACATTTTTGGAGCCCCAATATGAACGCTGCCGTCGAAGCATCAAAACTCAACAGCCAGGCTGTAACTGAACAAGCCCCTACCATTTATCATAATCTCTCGCACGCGGAGCTTATCGAGCATGCGATCCGTCGTGGCGAAGGTCGTCTTGCTGACAATGGTGCATTGGTTGTCGAAACCGGTGCCCGCACAGGCCGTTCGCCTGCTGACCGTTTTATTGTGCAAGAGCCATCGACGGCTGCAGAAATTGAATGGGGTAAAGTGAACCGTGCATTTCCTGCCGAGGCTTTTACTGCACTTTGGGACCGAGTAGAAGCGTTTATTGCTGAGCGCGAGCATTTTCATTCACTGATGCAGGTAGGGGCCTGTGAAGATTTTGGTTTACCTGTAAGTGTGCGAACTGAAACCGCGTGGCAGCACTTATTTGCGCGGAATATGTTTATTCCTTCACAAGATGCGCATCGTGCAGACAAGCCCGTTTGGCAAATCCTTAATTGCCCAGGTTTTGAGTGTATCCCTGAGCGTGATGGCACTAACAGTGATGGCGTTGTGATCATTAACTTTGCTGAGCGCAAAGTCTTATTGGCAGGCATGCGTTACGCAGGTGAAATGAAAAAAGCCATGTTCTCAGTGCAAAACTTCTTATTGCCAGCAGCTGAAGTACTGCCTATGCATTGCTCTGCCAATGTGGGTGAAGAAGGCGATGTGACACTTTTCTTTGGCTTGTCTGGTACCGGAAAAACCACCTTGTCAGCTGACCCCAAACGCTTCTTGATTGGTGACGATGAGCACGGTTGGGGCGTGGGTAGTGTATTTAACTTCGAAGGCGGCTGTTATGCCAAGTGCATCAATCTCTCGCAGAAAAATGAACCGGTTATCTGGGATGCGATCAAATACGGTGCGATCCTTGAAAACGTCGTTTTAGATGAGTCGCGTACACCGGACTATGACGACGTGTCACTGACTCAGAACTCGCGAGCCGCGTATCCGCTAACGCACATTAAGAAACGTATTGAAGCCAATCGTGCCGGCGAGCCGCGCGCGATCGTTTTCCTGACGTGCGATGTTAGCGGCGTTTTACCGCCGGTCTCAATCCTCGATGAACAAGCCGCGGCGTATCACTTCTTAAGTGGTTATACGGCCAAGGTTGGATCCACCGAGATTGGCTCTACTGCGGACATTGAATCTACCTTTTCCACCTGTTTTGGCGCGCCATTCTTTCCTCGTCCAGCACGGGTTTATGCAGAATTGCTAATCAAACGCATCCGTGAATTTGGGACTAAAGTCTATTTGGTAAATACCGGCTGGACTGGCGGTCCTTATGGACAAGGCAAGCGTTTTGATATTCCGACTACGCGTGCAGTGATCGACGCTATCGTTAATGACACTCTAGATGTGGCTGACACTACCTTGATTGACGGGTTGAACTTACGCGTGCCAAATGCGGTTGCTGGCGTTGCTCCTGAGTTGTTAGTGCCACAGAAAACATGGCAGGATCCAGCTGCATATACGACCTACATGGATAAATTAATCGGTGAGTTCAATCAAAACTTCGCCAAGTATGATGTTGATCAAGCCATCGTCGACGCAGGTCCAAAGAAAATATAGACTTTGCGTAAAACTTTACAAGCCCGGAAACATTGCGTTATCCGGGCTTTTTTGTGCGGCTTTTGCGCGCCTGCTTAAAGTTTGCATCGTAGTTACAAAAATTAACAATGTACCTGAATTGTTGGTTTCGCGATGCTGATCAAATGACCGGTGTTAGAGAAGGCAAGCTCCACAAAATCACCTTGCTGAGCATCTAATGCTAGCGCATTATTTTCTGCTAATTGCGCCAGCAGCTGCGGACTAATTGACAACAAATTATTGTTACACATTTTAACTTCCCACCGTCCATCAGCAAAGGCTAATTGTGCGACCTGCTTATGGTGGATAGCTGCGGTTAATTGACGCTGCGCGAGGTTATTTGTTGCATGGCGATAGTCTTCATTAAGACTTTCTCGAATACTTTTGGGCTCAGACTTTATCTGCGTAATATCAACGAAAGTTTCTGCTTGCTGAGAACGGTGGTTGCCCGATAGTGTATGGTTAATAAATAGACCCAGCACAACTAAGCAGGCTAAGCCCGATGCCAGCGATAATTGACGGCCAAAGTTCCACCAAATCTTAGCCGATTCTGGGGCCTGAGTTTTTGCACGTTTCAGCGCGGCATGGCGTATAGCGACGGGTGTTTCAATACCCTGCTTGCGTTGACGATAAAGCGAACGTAGCTTTTCGTCTTGTGGATTAGTCATCGACATCTCCTGATTGTGTCGCGTCGGCCAAATGCTGGCTTAATTTTTGTTTTGCATAACGCAGTCTGCTTTTAACCGTTTCTCTCGAGGAATGTGTAATGCTAGCAATTTCCTCCAGCGAAAAGCCCTCGTGTTGTAAACAGAAGGCCTCTTTTTGTGCAAAGGGGAGAGCCTTTAATAATTGATTAAAAAGTGCCAGTTCATCAGTTGTGTCTGCAGCAATATCGGCACATGTGCCTTCGCTCAAGGACTCTGCAGTAAGCTTTGTACTGCGACGTAATTCGTCAATCAATAAACGCCGACCAATGGTAAACAGCCAAGACTTAAATTGTCCATTGGGTTGGTAGAGATGACTTTTTTCAATGACTTTTAGCCACACTTGCTGTGCGATGTCTTCCGCTTGAATTGGGTCTGACAGTGTCAGCAAAAAATGATAAAGGTCATCTCCGCAGTTTTCGTACAACTGCGCCAGTAGCTGCCGTTGACGGTCGCGAGCGTACTGCTGCATCAGTTTTTCGTTACTGATTGATTTGCCAAACCAGCCTTTGATTGCTAACGATAGACTCATCCACTTCCTTATTGATTATCTAAGGTAAATTCTAGCACAACGGTTAATCCTGTTTGATAAACAGTGATACCATTTTCTTTACGCGGTTGGTACTTCCAGCGAGTCAGTGCTTGCTTCGCTGCCTTGTCAAAACGGCGCTTGGGCTGAGCATCTAGTACGTCAACATTTATCACTGAACCAGTAGGATCAACGTCGTAACTTAGCTTGACCCAGCCTTCTATACCATCTCTGGCAGCATCCACCGGATACTTTGGATCCACCCTTACAATGGGGCGTAGCTCTGAGTCCATTTGACCAAAAGTATCGGGCCCGTTTATTCTGACACCGGGCGCAGTGGGAATGTTAACCGTAAAGTGAGAGCCATTTGGTGCAATAGGATCGTCTGGTACTTCGCGTGGTAATTCTGGGAGTTTTTGTACCTTGGGGGGCGGCTCAACTCGAGTATTTTCAATCAGCGTTTCATCAGGCTCTTTGAAAACCGGATCGATTATAACGGGTGTAGTTTGACTCACTGTGGGACGGCCTTCCTGTTTGGCCATTAGATGCATTAGTAAAAAAAGTCCAAATGTAAACGCGCTGGCGATTACCATTGATAGTAAGGTTCGAGTTGAAATTCTAAGCAAAGACTCTGGATATAATGTGGTGACTGGATTCATAATACTTCCTCTTTTTCTACACTAACGACTGAGAGGAAAGAAAGGGGTTATTTCTTAGTATTCGGTTTTACAAAGAATGTAATGCCGGCTCTGTGACAATCGTCTCATTCAAACCGGTGACTAACATTTAGTTTTCCTAGGGCTCTTGATTTTGCTGCAATGTTTCGATTGGCACGTAATCAAAGTCGAACCCAAAATGTCTGGGCCCAATAAGTTCAATACCTTTCTCTGATCGCCATTGTGCAGGCGCAGGCACTACTACTATTGCGACATTTTCACCAACCACGTATCCGCCATAACCGACGCCTAATGTTGATTCACCGGTAGTGGGGTCAAGGTTGTAGATATAATCAGGTGACATTGCATTTACTTCGCCATTTTTCCAGCCAACAATGTTTTCATTCTTAACGAACATTCGGTATGTATCGCCACTAAACTCATTGGTTCCCTCAAATGTTGCTTCAACCCAATTAAAGCCTCTGTCACCCTTTTCATTACTGGCAACTACCGTTCCTTCAAAAACCTTGTAACCGCCACTCACTTTAACTAGCTCGGCAATAGGGTCGAGCCCTGTTTCCCGCGATTCTCGAACCGTTCGGCCATATAACTCTGCTTCCATAATGCTGCCAGTGAGGACTCCAATATCCAGATTTTCACCAGACATAGGTGTCATGCTAATCCAGGCATCGCCCGCACTGGCGACCGCGATGGCCCGCGCCAAGTCTTCTACGCGATATTCATCAGCAGCCTTTGCTATCACTATTTGATCTCCCCAAGGAGTAATTATTGCAGTAGGTACAGAAGAGATGCCGTTTAACCAAGGAATCGACTGCTGGACCTCCGGCACTGCTCGCCCAGTGATCCCTGCATCCAATAGCGGTATTCCCATTTCAGCACTTAGCAATAGCGCGCTAGCTGTGGCGTCTGCTGCCTCAGAGCGAACCAAAGCGGTTACAGGTTGTTTGGTATATTGGCTAAACAACTCGACGACTGCGCGATTTGGGTTGGCGATCTTGCTCAGACCTTGTTGTTCGGTGCGGTCAATGACATATTGCCAAGGACCGCCGCCGCCGATTCCTTGTACTGCAATCACCCATTCATTCGTGGCTATATCTTTGGGGTGTATTAGAGTAAAGCGATAGCCATCAGCCAACGCCTTTTTAACGTCTTTTATCGAATCAGAGGGGTCACAATTGCGTGTTGATTGAATACATGAACCAACGAGGATATCTATCAAGTTTTGTTCTGTTAGCTTGGTAACTTTCGGTTTTTCAACAAGTTGTGCGGTGCTGTTCGTGCAGCCAAGTAACATAAAGTGGCAGATTGCCATTCCAATCAATATGTTTTTCTTATGATTAGTCTTCATGATGCCTCAAGCAAGAGCTTTACAGGATTTCAGGTTAAACAAAGTTAAGAAAATTAGCTATAGAAGTTTGTTATATTGGCTTTCATATATTCAAATGCACAACGGTCCAATTTTAATCCCTTTGCAATGCTTAGGGAGTGATTCGGTGTTAAGGGCCTACATGATGAAAACAAATTGATTATAAATAAACGAATTATTGTCAAAATTAAATTCATAGTTATGCGGACTGGTGGTGTCTAATTTCTCGCCGCGCTCAATTAACAGCTTCATAACGTTTATATACACGTTCATCCAAATGCGCGGCACTTGCTCTTTTGCTACGATCTCGCAGACAAGCTGTTTGCATACTAGACTGTCAATTTGAACAGCACCAGAAGCAACATCCTGCTGGGTATTAAACAGCATGTATAGGTCTTGCTGCATTTGCATAGACCATATTTCATCATCAAGTTCGGATTGGCGGGCACTTGATTCCGTTAGAAATGGGTTTTCATTAATCACCATGTTCGAAATAAAATCCCTCGCTTCTGTGTCTTTTAGATTTGAAATCAATTCAAAAAGCTCTGCCTTTCGAGCAGATTGCCATTCGCTGAAGGCTTGGTTGTCATGGTCATCAATGCTAGCCGATTTAGAGTCAAGAGGTGACAAAGCAGTCTGGCTTTGCGTTATGGTTGAACGAGCAGTGTTAGGGCTACTATCTGGATCTGGAGCAGCTAAATTTGTTGCTGGAGAGGACTGAGTATTGGGAAGTTTTACTTTATTTTCCGAATCAAAGTTACCAGCAGCGTTTGCAGTAAGAGAAGTGTCTTCGTTTACACCCTTAATTTCTGTCAGTGAGGTACTGGTATCGCATCCATCTGACACAGTCGATTCTGATGCTGGCTGTATCTGAGACAAGCCAAAGCCGACTAAAATACCAAAAATAAATATCGCAATATTGCGCAATAGATTCATTGGTTAAATTCCTTTTTAACAATTTGTGTGAATTCCATGTAGGAGTATATTAGTTAATTATTAGTTCAGACTATATGAATACCTAACGCGAGACTTAAATCGCGATTTTATTTTCGAAGAAGTTTTTGAAGTCTAATTTGTAATCGCTGGCCAAAACGGCCTTTTCGATATCGAGACGATATTCAATTTTCGCTAAATTAATGTCTTTGGGCGCAAGATAATGTTTGCCACGAAGTGAATAGAAGACTTTTACGATGGGCTTCAATGGTGCGTCTTCATTGTGCTTGACTACCATCGCAATCGTTTCGTCAGAGAGTTTTACCAGACTACCCACAGGGTAAATGCCAATACACTTGATAAACTTTTGCACAAGTTCCCGATCATATTTATGTGGTGTGTCTTTGAGTAAGATTTGCAGTGCCTTCTGACTGGGCATGCCGGCTTTGTAACAGCGGTCGGCGGTCAACGCATCGTAAACGTCGACAATCGCGATCATGCGGCCGTAGAAACTAATCTCATCATCTCGAGCCCCTTCCGGATAGCCATAGCCATCTAAGCGCTCGTGATGCTCACCCACGGTTCTGATCATGCGCTCCGGGATGTCCATTTCCTGTAAGGCTTCAATCCCATAGATCACATGGTCGCGCATGATATTCATTTCTTGGTCAGTTAGCCGTCCTGGTTTATGCAAAATCTTATCTGGAATACGGATCTTGCCAATATCATGCAAGAAACCGGACAAGGCCAATTCTTGTACTACTTCTTCTTCAAGTCCAATGTACTGCGCAAAATTAGCCAATAAGATAGCAACATTGAGTGAGTGCTCTAGCAAATAGTCGTCTTTTTCACGAATTTTAGTTAAACACAACAACGCATTTGGGTTTCGATCGATGGAGCCGACTAGATTTTTGGTAAATTCCTCAGGTACTGCAATGTCCATTGGAAGCCCTTTGGCTACCGAATTCAGTAAGACCTTCTGGACGGATTTACCTTTTTTATGCAGTTTGTTGGCGACAGCAACTTCTTGATCAAAGCTGACTTCGCGTTTTTGCGCGGGTTCTTCTTTTTGTGGGGTTTCTACTTCTGCGGCATCGGACTCTGCTTCCGGCGGGCTCTCTCCTTCGTCTGGAACAAATTGTTTTGAAGGGTCGATAATGACGGATAGAACACCGCGTTTTTTTAACGAGGTGACAATAGCTCGTTTGGTCACTTTACCGCGGCTAGCAACCTGTAGGTTGCCTTTTTGTTCGGCAATACTATCAACAAACATTCCTGGCTTAAGGTCGTTTATTGAAATTTTAGTGAGCTTTGAGTCAGACATCGGGTTGTAAATTCTTTGTAATATATGGAAGTTAAATCAATCTGGGTTATGAAACAAGGTATTGCACATGAAAACTCTTTGGTTGCACTAAAAATCCAACTCATATAGCAGGGTATTCAGCGCAGGTTGCCATTGACATTGCTTTAATTTAACCCGGAAATTAGACACCATTACCCCTTCTGCAAGCAGCGCTTCACGTTGCAGCAAGGCATACTCGCTGTGGCGATCGAAGGCAATCTTACCATCACTGCGTAGGACGCGAAACCAAGGTAATTGCATTGACTCTGGTGCTGCGCCAAGTGCTTTTGACGTTAAACGTGCACGGCCAGGTAAACCGGCAAGATCAGCGACTTGCCCGTATGTTGCCACGTGCCCAACCGGGATAAGTTTAACTACGTGCCAAATGCGTTGCATGGAATCGGTTGCCATTCAATTTACCATCTTGGTATGTCGGCCAAAGTAAATTTGGGAACTGTTAGGAGTTTTTCGATCGTAAAGTGTATAACGTAATGGTTAGTTTGCGCGAATTTGTTAGTAAAAATGTGAAATCACGCAGTTTTGCTTGGTGTTAAATGGAGAGAAGAATGCAGAGAAAATTTCAGTTCATTGGTGGCTTTGCTGCGATCATGGCTGCAGGGATACTGCTTATCCCTTCCCCTATTGACGCAGAATATTGGGAGTTGTCAGATGCTGACAGAGCGAGCGCTGAGCTTAACATTGAAATCTCAGCAGACGACATAAGGCTCCTTGCTTTGCAAGACGCCTTTGGCCCAGAAGATGTCACAGTGGATGCTAACGGTGCACTTTATGCGTCCTCAGCTAACGGTGTGATTTTAAAAAAATCACCGCAGCAAGGGCTTTTCTCTCCATGGTGCAGCACACAGGGATTTCCGTTGGGTTTACGCTTCGATCGTAAAGGCAGCTTGATTGTCGCCGATGCTCTACGAGGGCTGCTGAGTATTGCGCCGGATTGTGAAATAACAGTGTTGGTTGACACTTATGCGGGCACCCCTCTCGGCTTTGTTGATGCGGTCGCGATTGCTCAAAATGGCACCATCTATTTTACTGACGCCAGCGCTAAATTCGGACCAAGGGACTTTGTTAACCCAACAGTGGCAAGCCATCTGGATATACTGGAGCATGGTGGACATGGTCGAGTTTTTGCCTATCAACCGGCCGATAAAAGTCTAGAACTTTTGACCGCGGGCTTGCAGTTTGCCAACGGCATTGTCGTTAGTCGCGATCAGCAATCGTTGCTGGTGAATGAAACTGGCAGCTATCGCATACTAAAGATCCCTTTGGAGGGGCCTCAAAGAGGGAGTCCGCAAGTTCTGATTGATAACTTACCGGGCTTTCCTGATAACTTATCACTGGCCGATGATGCAGGTTATTGGGTCGGTCTTGCAGCACCACGTTCAACGCTGTTGGATCGTCTCGCGACTTGGCCGACGGTCAGAAACTTAATCGCTAAATTACCGCACTTTTTACAGCCTCAGGCAGTGCGTCAAGGTCGTGTGTTAAAAATCTCAGCAGAGGGAGATGTCATCTTTAGTCTGATTGATCGAAGTGGTAAGTTGGCACTTACTACAGGTGTCCTTGATTATGAGCAAAACTTGTACATCACAAGTTTGACCGAACCCTATGTGGTGGTTATCGACCGAGCTCTTCTGAGTGATTGAGTGTACGTTGCCAGCCAGTGACGGTAAACAGCGTCTAATAGAGCATATATCTTGCAGCGATCATGTGCTCGTGTTTTCTTAGTCTTGCCCAAAGGTAGAGTACATAAATTGCATCCCCGCGTTTTGCGCAGCCTGCTCGTCATATTTGTAATCGCCCACATAAACTATCTCGTGGGGCGCTATATTCCAATGGGCGGCGATCATTAGCAGTGCATCTGGCTTTGGTTTCGCTGGCGCATCTTCGCGCGTTAAAACTAACTGAATTGGGATAGCATTTTGCTGTAACTTACGCTGAGTGGCTTGACGGCAATTTCGTGTCACTATCGCCATAGGTGTGTTTCTACTTGCAAGCTCATAAACACATCTTCGAGCACCACTTAACCAACCAGATTGTGTCGCATCAGCTATCTCGTGCGCTAAGATTACAGCTTCTGCAGCCTCACGCATTGAGTCTGCTAGGGTACTGATGTAGGCCAACAGATCTTGGTTATGGGGGCAGCCAATTTCCTGTCGAATAGCCACAAAATCGAGCGATGACTCTACCAGAGTGCCATCCAAATCAAAGATAACGGCTTTTGCTTTATATAATTCACGCATAAGATAACTGTTTATTTATACAGTATTGTTGTGTAGTCTATAACTGAAGTTCATCAAACGTAAGGACTATAACATGGCAATCACTATTCAATACGTCGTATCGTACAAAGGGGTTGAAAAATTGGTAACAACAGATAAAAAGGCAGCCGATCAATATGACAAAATGCTGGATATCGCTGACAATTTGCAAACCTATTTAACCGCGAAAATGCCGGCACTTGACGAGCAAACAATTGAAGAGCTGGCGTTTACTCTGGCACAAGAGAAGCTGTCAATTAGCAAGTTGCTGAAAGGCTCTGATGCAGCACAACTATTAGAGGCCGATTCTGCACAAGTCTTGTCAATGGATAAAGCGGCAAATGGATAGGGCACGTTAGCTAGCGGCTTTTTTTACCTGTTTTACTGGGAACTCAATGAAGATGGTTAGGCCGTCGCCAGGCTCACAGTAGCAATTGATCTTTCCACCGAGACGTTGAGTCGCTAAATTATAAACGATACTCAAGCCCAGTCCGCTGCCACCCGTTTGTCGGCTAGTCGTGAAAAAAGGCTCAAAGAGTTTTGGTAATGCCGTCGAAGGGACGCCGCGGCCGTTATCTTTGAACGTCAGATCCAAATCGCCATGGTCGGTTATAAGAAAATCTATGCTAATTTGTTTTACGTCCTGAGAAGATTCAGTAAAGCCATGCTTAATTGCGTTGAGCACAAGATTAGTTAGGATTTGACTAAAGGCCCCGGGATAAGTTTCAACATCTAATTCTGGGTCGCCCGATACCTGCACCAGCACCTCATTTCTTTCCAGTTCTTTATGTAAACTCCTGAGTACTAAATCGATGTATTCACTGATGTTTATGGTTCGCTTTTGCTCACTGGATTGATCCACCGATACTGCTTTAAAGCTTTGAATTAGGTCTGCAGCCCGCTCGGTATTTTTGCTTAAAATCTCCATGCAGTTGTTCGCTTGGTCAATAAACTCGATCAATACAGAGCGCGAGAGTTGATTGTTATCATAGGCGTGCTTTAAGGTTTTTAGACGCTCGTCGAGAATGCTCGTTGCCGTTACGCAAACACCAATAGGAGTATTAACTTCGTGCGCGACACCAGCAACCAAAACTCCAATTTGTGACATCTTCTCAGACTCAACCAGTTGATTCTGAGTGCGGATCAACTCACGATTGATTTTCTTAACTTCCGCCAAGGCATTTTCAAGAGCTTCTGTGCGTAGTGTCACTTTTGCTTCAAGATCTTCCTGATAATCACGGATATTTAATGCCATATCTGCCAGTAAAGCAGTAACACTCTTGAACTCTTTGAAAGGAAGCTCATTTTGATGATAGGTCAGGTCGCCATCATGGAAGGCCTGTACCATATCATTTAACTTCTCCAAGGGCTTGAGTTCCAACCTTACAAATAAATAGCCCAACGCGACGAAGAGTACGACAATGGCTCCTGCATACAACGCAAATCTAGCGGTTAGAGCGTCTACTGCTGCAAGCGCTTCACGTTCTTCAACAAAGAACTGAGCACTGATAGTAATATCGGTTTCTGCGACCTGGAAGCCTGCCGATGTCGCGATCACTCCCTCGCGTGCCAACCCTGGTTGAAAGATAAGTTGCTGCTCATCAATGGATACACTAGCTAACTGCAAGCTTCCACTGCGTTGATAAACCAATTTAACGATATCTTCGGCTAATATGAACGCGATAACATGTCCGGTGTACGTCGAACGGGAGTCCAGACGCTCAGTTTCGCTTAAAAATAATGGGATGGACAAAACCAACATGTGTCCAGACAACTCGCCAGCAAGGGGAATGTTGCGGGTGGTATCGAACAATAATTCGGCGAGCGCGTGGTCGGTTATAAACTGGCTTTTTACCGACGAAACCCGGGTAAACACCTCTGTATTAACATGTTGCTTAATACTCGCAGCATCTATCATTAACGCGACTTCAGGGGCCGCTTCAGCAATAAACCCGGATTCATCAAGCAATAAGGTCGCAGCAACAAAGCTATGTTCCATGACGAAGTCATTGAGGGTATTCGCCGCACTGTAGCCGAATAAGCCCGATTGCCCCGCTAACGCCATGTTTTTATCGCGCGCTATCTGGGTTAACGCTGTAATAGCCTTTTCCAGAGCAAACTCAGTATTGTTCATCGTATTTGCTGCAATCGCATTTTGTTTATCTAACTGCTGTTCAACTTGAATACTGCGGAAGCTCGAAATAAAAAAGATGCTGAGGAGTAATAAGGGGAGCAAAGCGCATAATACAAACTGGGCAATGAGTGTAGTGCGCAGTGATAATGCCAGGCGCTGCTTATTGCTCACTTTAATGCCTCCAGTTGATGGTGATTTTTGCTTGCTACTTTTTGCATGTAAGTGGCCGTTTGTCGCGGATCCAGAACCCCAGATTGATGTAACTTTAAACCTTTGCGCAGTGCGCTCCAAGCGGAAACGAAAGCGGTATCGGCTGGCATATATCTGTTTTGTATGCTGATCTCCCGTTGTACTGCGAACCAATAGGATTCATCCAATGGAGCAGCATTCTTTGCCGCAATAGGTTGCATGAGAGTTGCTGCGCCAAGATAGCGTTGTGTTTCAGCTGACTGCAGAAACTGTGCGATCTTGCGAATGGCTGCTTGATTGGGACCATTCCAGCTATCATTGGGAAATGTCATTACAACCAGTGAACTTAGCGCCGCCATTGGTGTGCCTTGATAGCTAGGTAGTCCAGCAACTCCTAGGTTTGTGCCTAATTCACTTACGGCCTCGCGTAAAGCCCAAGTACCATTAATCGCATAAGCCACTTTGCCTTGATAAAAGTCTATGGAGACGCAATCATAACCGCAACTAGGGTCAATGGTGCCATTTTTACTGAGCTCTTGATAAAAGCTTAGCGCTTGTTGCATCGCTGAGCTATCTAGCGTTGGGCTGCCGTTACTCGCCAGTGAACCACCAAATAAACTAATAAAGTGGGCAAACCAATAGGCCTCGTCAAACAGCACGCCAACCGGCAAAATATTGCGTTCTAAAAGTGTGCTTGCCTGTGCCGAAATCGCCTCCCAATTAGTAGCAGGTTCGGTAACGATCGCTTTATTGTAATATAGCAGCAGCCGGTTATCGCGCAGCAATGGCAGCCCAAAGTAGGCATTGTTGAAGCGTAAAGCTGCCCGTTCTTTCTCACTGAGTTGTGCAACTGCCAGGTCCGCAGGCACTGAAGATAGGCGCATGGGGCGGGCATAGACCGTATTGTCAGAGGTTAAAATCACAATATCTGGCGCTTTACCTGAATTGACAGTCTTTATGATTGACGTCTTGAGATCTTCATTTGGAATACTAACAACATTGATGAGCGTCGCAGGATCAAGCGCAGAATACTGTGTTGCGAGCTGTTGCAGCGGCTGTTCTAATTGCGGAGAGGCTAACCATAAGTTGATGTTCACTCGCTCGCGGCTAATTGATTGTGCTGCTGAGTGCAACGACAGCAATAGCAGGCACATAAAGCAGAGCACAGTTACAAATCGCGGCATAATGACTCAAAGCAGTTGACAGTGTTTTGAGTATAAACCAATTTTTGTACTAGCTTCCAACTCCACTAATTAGGTCTTGATTTTGCGCGAAGTCATGAACGTTTCGATTAACGATAATGCAGTCTGCACATCTGCGGCGAGCCATCATTGCGCAAAAAAATAAACCCCGCTCAACGTCAATCGACCGGGGTTTTTAGCTAGCTAGGACAGGGGCTTTATTGTTTAACGACAGTTTGCGCGATTTGTCCAAAAATGGATTGACCATCAGCATCGAACATTTCGATGGTTACATGATCACCAAATTGCATAAATGGCGTGGACGGTTTGCCATCTTGGATAGTTTCAATCATGCGAATTTCCGCAATACAACTATACCCAACGCCGCCTTCACTGACTGGCTTGCCAGGACCACCATCCAACTTATTGGAGACAGTACCAGAGCCGATAATTGTCCCCGCAGCTAATGGACGAGTTTTCGCAGCATGGGCAATCAGTTGACCAAAGTTGAAGGTCATATCAATGCCGGCGTGTGGTTTACCAAACATGCTACTATTTAAGTGCGATACTAATGGCAATTCGAGCTTACCGTTTTTCCACTTGTCACCCAATTGTGCAGGCGTTACACAGACAGGGCTAAACGCACTAGACGGCTTTGATTGGAAGAAGCCAAATCCTTTTGCCAATTCGCCCGGAATTAATCCGCGTAAAGAGACATCGTTGACGATCATAACTAAGCGGACATATTGCAGCGCGTCTTCAGCACTAACGCCCATCGGTACATCGCCAGTAATAACTGCGACTTCAGCCTCAAAGTCGATACCAAACCCTTCGTCCTGCGGCATGACAATGTCATCACGCGGTCCTAAGAAACTGTCTGAACCGCCTTGATACATCAATGGGTCGGTCCAAAAACTCTCCGGCATTTCAGCGTTACGTGCTTTACGCACGAGCTCTACGTGATTGACATATGCACTGCCATCCGCCCATTGATAGGCTCTCGGAAGAGGCGATGCGCATTGCGATTGGTCAAATGCTTCGCCTTCAATTTCACCCGATTCTAACGCGGCGAAACGTTGCACAAGTTGTGGTGCAACCTCATCCCAGTTATCTAAGGCAAATTGCAATGTTGAGGCAATACCTTGCGCTGTGGTCATCTTGGTTAGATCTGAGTTCACGATGACTAGCTGGCCATCGCGACCGGATTTAATACTCGCTAACTTCATGCTTTTGCTCCTGGAAAACCTTGTCCGTTGTGCAACCACTCCGCATGCTTCGGCGCTTTTTTGGTCTGCGACCATTCTTCCAGCATGGCAGGGGCTACGCGTTTGAGTTCTTGCATCATTTCTGGTGTATGGGTATTTGCCGCTAATTCAATACGATGCCCATTTGGATCGAAGAAATAAATCGACTTAAAGATACCGTGATCGGTTGGACCTAGCACCTTAATATCTGCAGCTTCTAAGCGCGCTTTGGCAGCGAGCAAATCGTCCATGCTTGCGACTTCAAAAGCAATGTGCTGTACCCACTCTGGGGTATTACCATCGCGCCCCATTTGTGGCGAGTTGGGTAACTCAAAAAATGCCAATACGTTACCATTGCCTGCATCTAAGAAAACGTGCATGTACGGATCTGGCGCTTGTGTAGAAGGCACGCGGTCCTCTGCAATGGCTAGTTGAAAATCCATATCGAGCATCTGTTGATAAAACTCAACGGTTTCTTTGGCATCATTGCAACGATAAGCAACATGGTGGATCCGAGACAATTGCATAATTACGCTTCCTCTTTGTTACCAACTACACCACGCGCAACCTGATCGCGCTCAATCGACTCGAATAGGGCTTTAAAATTGCCTTCGCCAAAGCCTTCGTCTTGCTTGCGCTGAATGAATTCAAAAAAGACCGGCCCCAACATCGTTTCTGAAAAGATTTGTAGCAACAGGCGAGGTTGTCCGCCTTCGGTTGTTCCGTCTAACAAGATCCCACGTGCCTGCAATTCATCGACTGGCTCGCCGTGACCCGGTAAACGCTCTTCCAGCATTTCATAATAGGTTGCAGGTGGCGCTGTCATAAACTTCATACCTTGCGCTTTTAGGCGATCCCAACAGGCAAGTAAGTCGTCACAGGCAAACGCAATGTGCTGGATACCTTCACCATTGTAGGCCATCAAGAACTCTTCGATTTGACCACCGCCGCCACCGCCAGCTTCTTCATTGAGTGGAATGCGGATCTTACCATCAGGGGCTGTCATGGCTTTAGACAACAGTCCGGTGTACTCACCTTTAATGTCGAAATAGCGGATTTCACGGAAGTTAAACAAATTGGTATAGAAATCTGCCCAATAACCCATGCGACCGCGATACACATTATGCGTTAAGTGATCCAAGGTGTGGAAACCACAACCCTCAGGGTGACGATCTACACCTTCGATCCATTCAAAATCGATATCGTAAATGGTTTCGCCTTCTTTGTAGCGGTCTATTAAGTATAAAGCGGCACCACCGATGCCCTTGATCGCAGGAAGACGAAGTTCCATTGGGCCGGTGTACAATTCAACCGGCTGGGCACCTTTGCGCAGCGCTTCGTTGTACGCAAATTGTGCGTCTTTTACGCGAAAAGCCATACCACAAGCAGATGGGCCATGCTCTTCAGCATAATAGGCGGCTGGACTGTTCTTTTCATAATTGGTGATAAAGTTAATGTCGCCTTGACGCCATAGTTCAACTTCTTTGGATTTATGCACAGCAACTTTAGTAAATCCCATAGCGGCAAAAACCGGCTCTAAAATACCTTTTTCTGGTGCTGTAAACTCGACAAATTCAAAGCCGTCGAGTCCCATTGGGTTTTCAAATAAATCTGCCATTGCAATCTTCCTCTGTTCAAACTGTTGACTATTACACTCGGATGATACGTAATAGTTGTGAATGCAACTAAATTAGTTGTCATTGCAACTAATGTCAAGTCTGAGCACTTTTTGGCCAGTGATGAGGGTAAAGAATTTATGACAATAGAACAGCGTCATCTTAGATTAGAGCGCTTCATGCCATATCGACTATCTATTTTGTCAAACAAGGTCAGTGGAATTATTGCTTCTACCTATAAAGATAAGTTTGCATTGTCGATAACCGAGTGGCGCATCATGGCGGTATTGGGTGAACATCCAGGCGTCTCTGCGGATGAGATTTCGGTCAAAACCCAGCTTGAAAAATCAATCCTTAGTCGGGCCATTAGTAAATTGCTTAAACGTAATCTCATTGAGCGCAGCATAGCCAGTGATGATCGCCGCCGATCTGAAATACGCTTATCCATTACTGGGATGACGGTGTATCGCGAGATAGTGCCGCTCTCCTATCAATACGAAACGGCGTTATTAAGTTGTTTATCCGCAAACGAGCAAAAACAACTCAGCGATATTATTGATCGGCTATATGCCCACGCAGAAACCTTGGATCATGCTGCGCCTAAGTGACTTTTAAAGTAATCATAAATGTCATGCCACAAAGGTAGAGCTGCAGCACGAAAGTAACCCATATGGCCAATTTGCTGCATGTTGATGCTTGTTGGATCTAGATCTACTCGCTCAACCGCTGCATTGATGTAATGTTTAAAGAAAGCATCTCGTGAACGTGGCATTGCCCACAAGTCATCGGTTGCAACAACCGCTTTAATCGGCATTTTGACCTGCGCGAATAGTTGATGAACCTCTGGGAAATTAGGGTCATCGAAAAAGTAATGTGGGTTTTTACACCAGCGTTTCCATTGTTGGTATACCCCAAGTGGCAGGTCTTCCCCCATACCAAGATGACTCCAAGCCAGATAGCCCTTAAACCGCGTAATCACCGGAGCAATCACGTTCCACATCAACATTACACGATACTTCTCTAACGTTGGCATCCAGCCATGCCAGCCGGAACCGACGCCCACGCAAAACAAACACTGCTGCGTTGGTTAGACAAACTATCTTAGTCGCACACGGTTGATAAGCTCACGCAGGTGGGGCAAGGTTGAGGATTGAAACCACGGGTGTTTAACAAACCATCGATTGTTGCGTCCTGATGGGTGTGGAAGGACGAATTTGGATTGTTGCGCTAGTGCCCGCCAATCTTCTATAGCCGCTGTTAGCGTTGAATACTCCGGCAGATAGAATTGTTGGGCATAGCGGCCAATGTATATAGTTAATGATGCTTGGCTGTGCGCGAGAAACTGTGGATGCCAAGTCGGCGCGCAAATTTTTATGGGTGGGGCGTCAGCCCCGTTTTTATAACCAGGGAAGCAAAAACCCATCGGTAACACGTTCACTAGCCCCTGCGCATAAAACTCTTGTTCAGTGAGACCTAACCAATCGCGCAAGCGTTTACCAGAAGCATCATTCCATGGAATTCCGCTATCGTGGGCGAGTTGCCCAGGTGCCTGACTGATCAAATTGATTGGAGCAGACGAACGGAAGCGAAAAATAGGGCGTGGCAGTTGTGGTAACGAACACTTACACAGCATGCAGCGAGTCGCTTTTTGAACTAGATGTTGCTCCGGTTCTAGATTGATTTTTGACATTCTCTTTTAATCCGTAATTTACCTGGTACGCAAACCATACCTACCCGCACGTTTGTCTGCTAAAAAAACGTTTTTCACATTGTATATTCGGATTAGTAATCGAGTAACAAGTCAGGATATGCCTTAATTGTAAAAAGTGTAAATTAAGCGGGGCTCGAATTTGAGCCCCCTGGGGTATTAGTTGACTAAAAGGCCTTCGCGGGCTCCGCTGTATCAGGTAAAGGTTTTGCCTTTAGCGCGGGTATCGGTGCATTGGCTAGCTTGGCTTGCAAATACTGGATCGCTGCCTCAAGTTGCGCATCCTTGCCGTTGAACGTGGCGTGTGGATAATTGATCACTTCAATGTCAGGCTTAACGCCACTGCCCTCGACAATCCATTCACCTTGTAATGAGAATACCGGATACTCTGCCACTCTAGCGATACCATTATCGACCAAGCGGTTGCGACCCGATAACCAGACGCCAGCACCAGCGGTTTGTTTACCAATCACAGGCCCAAGTTCAAGTGCTTTGACGCCTGCCGTAAAGGTTTCACCATCCGAATAGGTAAACTCATCCGCTAATACCACTAAATGACCACGAAAGGTTTGCTGCATGTTGGTTGATTGCTCACCATTGGTAGTCTCCCAAAACATCCATGTGCGCTTAAGTAGTTTCTCTAGGATCCAAGCATCAACATTCCCTCCGCGGTTGCGGCGTACATCGATAATTAATCCCGGTTTCTCATACTGTGCATAAAACTCTCGGGCGAAGGCTGCAATATCATTACCACCCATGGCATACAGGTGCAAATAGCCTATTGATGGGTCACTTTGTGTCACTTTGCTGGCATTACCAATGACCCAGTCTTGATAGCGTAAACGGAAATCTTGACCGGCAGTTACGGGTTGAACAATTTGGTCAAACTTCTCGGTTCCGCGCTGCAAGGTAAGCCGTACTTGTTTACCGGCTTGATTGCTAAGCGTAGCAAGCAATCCTGCAGGGGTAGTTATAGCGGTACCATTGATGTGCGTAACGATATCTCCTATCAATGCGTCTACGCCCGGTTTTTTCAATGGTGCTGCTTGCGCCGGAACTTCAGGATCATGGCGATATATATGAGTAATTTTTAGCCCCTCGGCAACGGGCGCAAACACAGCACCAAGCGCACCCGCATTCGGGCTATTAGCATCTTTTGCCAGATCCCCACCACGCACTTGCGAATGTAATGCGTTAAGCTCGGCCATCATTTGTGCAAAGACGTCGTTAAGCTCATGCCGGTCCGTCACTTTTTTGAGTAGCGGTTGGTACTTCTCACGTGTTGCTTGCCAATCCACGCCGCGCATATTGGCATCAAAGAGCGAATCACGGTGCATTAACCACGCATCGTTAAACATCTGTGTCCATTCTTGTTGCGGATCGATGTGTAACTGCCAATGTTTTGTTTGTACTTTGGCTGCTTTGGTATCGGTTGGGAAACTATCACTCGCATCGACAATAAACTGGTTCGCATTATTAGCTCCAGCTTTGCGAACTAGCATGGTTTTACCATCAAGACTGAGTTGGTAGTCTGCCACATTCTCGGTTACGGTTTTAGCGTTTGCTGCGGATTTTAAAGCTAACGCTTGCAGCTTGGGCTCTGAGCGTGGAGTTGCGCTGCGCTCTAACCAAAATAAGAAATCGTTGTTTACGCTAAGTCTAGAATAGTTTCCAGCGTTTACTGGCACTTGCCATAATCGCTCTTGCAAACCTTGCCATTGGATAGACACACTAGTTGACGAAGGATCCGTTGCTTCACCCTCGTTTGAAGCTTGAGATGTTTGATTATTTAGCTCATTAGGTGGTGCAAATACGAAGTGACTATTGCTGACTAAATCCAGCGCAAATATTTGTGTTCGCCGGTCGAAAACGGGACCCATATTACGGTCACCCCAAGGCGCTGTAGGCGTTGCAACAAACTCTCGATTCGACAAGAAATATAGCCAATTCCCATCGGCACTAAAAGCCGGAGCAAAAGACTCGTATTTATTACTGGTGACTATGGCATGCTTCATCTCGGTTACCGAGTAGAGCAAAATGGCCGTTCGCTCTTCACCCAATTGAGGGAACGTAAACGCCAGCCGTTGACTATCTGCCGACCAGGCAACATCTGAGATTTCAGATAATCCAGAACCGTTTTCTGTAATCAAGCGGTTCTCGCCGCTTGCAAGATCGAGGATCCAAACTCGGCCTTTTTTATCGTCATGGACCAGATATTTGCCATCCGGAGATGGATAGATATTCCAACGGAATACATTGCTATCGTGGGTCAGCTGGGTTGCTCTTGAAGAGCCATCACTGGCATAGCGCCAGATTTCCAGTTCACCGCTTTGATCACTGAGCGCATACACCCAATCACCATCTGCACTGATAACCGCGTTGCGCACACGGGCGGTGGCAGGGGTGGCGATTTCAATCAAACGCTGCTGGCTTGCGTGGGCGATCGCGACGCGGCCACGAGCCGTCAATGCAACGGCTTTATCGTGCCCTGTGTAGCGGGCCGAATTGAGGTATTTTAATGGTTCTTGGATCCAGCGTTCCCGTAAGTGGGGGAAGTCGGAGCGTAAACTAATGGATAAGGTGTTCACAGTATCTGTGGCTAAGTCGACCGCTTTAAAGGATGCCCCATGTTGAAATACGACCATGCCATCTCGGAGTGTTGGACTTTTGACTGCATAATCGGCAAAGAAGGTAACTTGCCTTTTTTGGCTGCCGTCCAATGCCATCCACCACAAGTTATCAATTCCACTTAAATTGCTGATAAAAAACAGACCGTTGGCTGTCACCATAGGGTTGCGTACAGATGCATTGTGGTCGCCTGTAAGCAGTTGTGCTTCAGTGTTGTTGGCTAGATTAAAGCGCCAAATCTCGCCTTGTGCACCCCCCTTGTACTGATTGGCATTGTCGCCAGACAACTGCAAGCCAAATTGAGTAAAGTAAATATAGGTACCAGAGGGATCAATTTGACCTTCTACTGCGTCAGCCAACGGAATGGTTTGCGTTTGCAGATGATCTGGATTCAGTGTTTTTAACACCCAGCTATTCGTGGGGCCAACGCGGCTATCGGTCGAATAAACGATGCCTGCATTAGTATGCCATTGATGTAATTTTACCCGGCTATTTTCAAAGGTGACGCGTTGTGCGAGGCCGCCATCAACGTCAATTACATAAACTTCACTGACACCTGCATAGTCAGCCACGAATGCCAGCTTTTTGCCATCGGGTGAAAACACCGCGCTATGCTCTTCTGTCGGATGTGAGGTTAAGCGAGTCGCATGGCCGACGGCGATAGGGGCTATCCACAAATCGCCTTCTGCGGTGAACGCAAGATGTTGATCATGCGCGGCTGGGAAGCGAAAATACCCCACAGATGCGCTGGCAACGGTAGGGATTAATAAAGCAACAATTACAAGTGTTTTCCATTTCATGAGCATACTCGGGTCGTCAATTTACGTTAATACTATGCTTTAAGCTGTGATAGTAGTTGTTTAACTTTTAGTAAGCAGAACTGTTTACGAAGAGTCTCGGTTTAATGTTATTGATTTAATCTTAAATGCCGTGCCTGGCACAGCATTTTCCAAAAAGAAATCTACTCGGTTGATTGCGGTAACATTTAGCTTGCGATGTTTAGGGGCTGATTGAATATCTGCAATAGGAATGTTCAATATTGCAGGGCCGGGAGGTAGCGACCAATGCCCATTAAAGCGCTCATCATAATGATGCACTCCTACATCGTGTTGGCGGTCAGTAATTTTAACGGTCAGTGAGATATTGGCCGAATTAGGATTTTCGATTTCAACCACTAGCGCGGAGTATTCACTCCAGTTAGCGGGGAAGTCAGTGAAAGCCACACCTGCATACCGTTTATCTTCGTTCACGGTAACGATTAATTCATTTTTCTCGATCGTTTTTTCCGCTGCAAAAGCCCGCCAGTTCACATGTTCAAAGGAATAATCAAATTCTGCAAGAATTGGTGCATTCAGCCAAAAATACCCTTGTCCGGCGGCTAATTTTATAAAGGTAGCCCGGTCAATCAGAAATATGACAGACAGACCAATAAGCGCCAAATTAGCAATCGTCTTTTCATGTTTCTCCGTCACATACAAGCGCGCACGTAGGGCGATACCCAGTCCCAAACCAATAAAATTACGGTAAATATCTATCCATTGAAATGCCCGACCGACAGCCTCTTGAATGCCCTCGATAAGCAAGCTGCCAATGAATGTTGCAAAGACAAGAATAAGTATTCTTGTACGAATGCGCGCACTAAATAAAGGTAAGAGTGCCCATCCAACAACGAAAAATACGCCAATGTGAGCACCATCATGTAACGCGTTAATAAACGGCGAACCATAACTTTCAAGGTGAATAAAAAACAACGGTGAGAAACATAGAGCTAACACAGCATAGCGAAACAATAAGGTTTGGCGCCGCGATCTAAACGCAAACCAATGGGCTATCTTCATTCGGTTTTTTCTTTACGCCGAGTTTGAATATGCTCAAGCGTAGATAACAAGAAGTACTTCGCATCAGCAATGGTTTTGAATGACAAAGGCTGAATGGGTGAGGTAACGCCACATGCCTTGCGCGCTTTATCGACTTGCGCCAACCCCACCACTGAAGGCATACAGTAGGCCTCGACGATACAACCATTTTGCATACATAACTGATAGGTTTTGGTATAGCTGGCTTCAACTTCTGGCAACGCTGCGGCATAGTCTTCAGATGAGCTTAAGTAACACCACCCATTTGCTGGGAGCAAAGGAATGGCATCTAACACCGCTTGATGAAATACCGCGGCAATTTTGGGGGTGCAGGCGCCCTTGAATTCCGCAATAAAAATTGGTCCCTCAAGAGTCACCTTGAGAGATCCATTGCGTTGTTTGATTTCAGCGATAACAGTGCATGCAGCCATAGTCGAAATAATCACATAATCAGAAAAAATAGCAAGCTATCCGAGCGCAGACTTCGTCAAATCGGGCGGTTCAAGCGTTTAGCAGGATATGTAACGCGATACTGGCTGCAAATCCTAAAGCAATAGCCCAGCTCCACTTCAAGTGGCCAATAAACGTATATTGGCCCTTGGTTTGCCCCATTAATGCGACTCCCGCCGCTGAACCGATAGATAGCAAACTACCGCCAACACCCGCGGTCAGCGATACTAATAACCATTGGTGTAACTCCATCTGAGGAGCCATAGCAAGGACTGCGAAAACCACCGGTATGTTGTCAACGACGGCGGATAAAAGCCCAACAATGATGTTTGCAATTGTGGGGTCCCATTGCTGGTAGAGCACCAACGATACCCAATGCAAATAACCAATGAACGCTAATCCACCCACGCACATAACAACACCATAAAAAAACAGCAGGGTATCCCATTCAGCCCGTGCCACCTTAGTAAAGACGTCAAAAGGAACAATATTCCCTAATCGTTCCAGTGCTTTTAAGTCATTATTTCTTTTGGCAATAGCGCGCTTTTTATTGATTGAGCGGGGTAAGCTCTTGCGCAGGTAAAAACCAAAAATCTTGAGGTAACTTAATCCGAACATCATACCTAACACTGGAGGCAGGCCTAATGCGCTGTGGCATATGACGGCCGTTAGGATAGTTAATAAGAACAAACATAATATCCGTTTTGCTCCCCGCTTCATTTTGATCGCTTCACTCTCGTGCTGTTCGGGCTGGTGATTTGAAATAAAGAAGCTCATCAGTAATGCGGGTAACAAGAAGTTAACCAGAGATGGCAAAAAGAGACTAAAAAACTGCTGGAACTCCACCCAACCTGCCTGCCAAATCATCAGGGTGGTTATGTCACCAAATGGGCTAAATACACCACCCGCATTTGCCGCGACAACAATATTTACGCAGGCCAGATTAATGAATTTCTTATTGTGCTTTGCCACGTTCATGACTATCGCGCACATCAGCATTGCGGTCGTAAGGTTGTTTGCCACAGATGAAATCGAGAAGGCAAAAATACCCGTGAGCCAGAATAACTTACGCAGACTAAAGTGTTTGGTTTCCAGCCATTCTCGCAACGCTTCAAATAGCCCTCTATCTTCCAGCGCATTTATGTAAGTCATAGAAACCAATAGGAATAATAACAGCTGGGCGTATTCCAACAAATTTTGATTAAATGCATGCTCGACTTCATCAGTCAGGTTGTGTTGACTATAAACATAACCGAGCAATAGCCAAATTAGGCCGGCAGCGACGAGCACGGGTTTGGATTTTCGTAAATGTAGAAACTCCTCACCAATAACAAACAGATAAGCTAACGTGAACAGAGCGATGGCAATGATCCCGCTCCATGCAGACGTGAGATCGATACTGCCAGTTTGAGAAGCAAAAGCTGGCACAGGAATAAGGAAAAGCATTATAAATAAGCGAGTGAGCATACAAATGATCGTTTAAAAGTTAGTTAGTAAGCTAAAAGTGAATACTGTTGGAATAACAGCTAAGTGTGTAAGGCTCAGTATGCAGGCGGGGCTCGAATAATCGCTAAGTTGCGACTAACTGTCGTGTGTGAACAATAATTCCTAAATAAATTAATGATAATAAATAGGGAGTTACTTCTTGTTGAGGAATCGAAAGTAAAGTCTTGCGAATCCTCATTCTCCCATGTGATGCTGGCTGTATCGGCCTGTATTGATAGCTCCACAAGGGGTTCAGTTGGCATCTGATCAGGAGTAATAACTAACTCTATCCAGCCCAGGATCAGAATTGCAAAGATTACATTCACTTTCACGGTTACTTATTAATCAGTCACTAGTCGAAACGTAGGAAATTATGGTGTCTGCGCCGTCAATGGAATCACAACGAGGTTATTCATCGGCGGCGAGGATAATAACAAAGAAAGCCTTAATGACTAACAGAATATTAGTTCTGAGAGTCAATTATTAGGGAACGCTTCGGTTAATTGAGCATTAGAATATTTTTTACTGGGTGCGAGAATGTAATGCGGACATCCTGGTTAAGCAAATGCTCATCGACTTTTATCCGTTGCTCATGTCCGTATCTCTCGTCAATCGTATGACCGCTGCGATCCATCATGCGCGTTGTGGCAGGCTCATCAAAGAAGATCCACAGCGTATCGAATGGCGGTGTTAACCACGTAGGCCCATGACCTAGAATTTCAGCCAGTTCATTTTGATCTTCTAACGCGATAAATAGTTCGTCGTAGCTGAGATTTTGTGGAACTGCGGAAAGTTGTAATGTCTGAAGTAGGTATATATCAGCGTCACTAATAGAGTAGTACAAATAAGAATCGCGTGCTACGTCTGCTGATAAGATGGGTAATTGTATGCGTTGTCCGTTACTTGGCTCTGCAAAGAATAGAGTTTCATCCGACGACTTTAGCCAAACCTTTACCTCAGCATTGCGATGATTAACAAAAAAGGTGTCTAAATAGGTATATTTGGAGATTAATTGATTGTTTGCAAAAACCAACGCGCGATTAATGGGGGCATAATTTAATCGTTTCCCAGAAGGCCCATTTTGCGTTAGTTGGCAACCTAAGAGCATAGCCAAAAGAGGAAGAAGTGTGCAGTAGCGAGCTTTCATAACATTCAGTGCGATTAGAAACAGAACCCAAACTACACCTTTGAAGCTGAATATAAGGTGAACCAATTATTGAAATTGAAATCGCTTTTTCAGGCGCTTCGTGTGCACAAAAATGACAAAGCGATTATCCAGTAACTGCTGATAGATAATCAAAGGTCAGAAGCGCTTCATTTTGCGCATTGAGTATAGTGAGCGTTGCTGGAGAGTTTCCGCTAAAGGTGAGTTGAATACTCTCGTTCTCAGTCGTCAAGATAAAAAAGGTTTTATCAATACGCTTCATTTTAAACCGTTGCTTTGCTGGGTTTTCAAAAATTAACTCTCCGGCAATCGTACGAATGGAAACGGTTAGCCCGTCTGTTCGGGCGACATAGTTTCCTTCGATATTTGGCAGTTGAAGATGTTCAGCGAAAGAAAGTGGTGGTTTATTTTCTGTTTGATAATCGCTGACAGGTGATATGAAATTTGGAATGAGCAGCTTTAAAAGTTGATCTCTAAGCCAAAGTACTTGGGACTCTGCAAGTCCTGCAGCGGTAACATTGGCGGAGAGAACTAAACCTGATTGGCTTTTAGGATCATAGATATATTGTGAAATAAACCCTGGCATAGAACCTTGATGAAAAGGGTAAATGCCAGAAGGGTAGTTTTCAATTCCGACACCTAGACCGTAACCTCCACTATAGTTGCTGATCTTTGTATATTGAGTCGTTAACGATTGGAGTGACGAAGTAGAGAGAGCGCTATTTTGGCTATCAGTTGAAAATATAAAGCGCAAAACTTTGGCCAATTCGGTGGTGGTGAGCCATGCTCCGCCCCCTGGAGGTGTCGCATTTACAAAATAGTCCGTGGGATAGGCAGTACCAAAGCGCATATGATATGGCCGGGCCATTTGTGAAATCATCTCAGGCGTTGGCGTAAGAAAGCCTCGATTTTTAACTCCAGCAGGTGAGAGTATGAAACTTTGTACGTAGTCCTCGAAAGTCAAGTGTGTCTTATGTTCAACAATGTCTGCTGCGATTAAAAAGCAAAGATTGCAATACTGATATTTCTCTCCAGGTTTACTCGTTAGCTGAATGGCATCATATAGTGTCGCCTTAGTTGGATAATCCTGTGGAGACCAAATCTTGGTTAACCATGCTGCTGAAGGAATCCCTGACAGGTGATTAAGTAAGTGTTTGACCTGTACTCGCTCGTTGGGATAATAGTCTAGGGCTTTAATGGGAGCATTTAGGTGCAAATTTACGGGGTCTTCAAGACTCAATTTGCCGGTATCAACTAATTGTAAGATGGCTACCGCGGTGACAATTTTAAAGTTGGAACCGATATCGTAATATGTGAGTTCTGTAGCTGGTTGAAGTGAATAAATGTCACGATATCCAATAGCGCCGGAAACAATTTCTCCATTATTAAGAAAGTAAGTGTAGGTTACTGAAGGAATGCCAGTCTTCTGTAAAAATGGCTGCAGAATCTGGTTAGCTTGACTAGATAAGCTGGCTGCCTGACTGGCTGCAGCGAATAACAAATTAAACCAAAGTAGAGTTGTTCGCACGAAAGATTTCATTTCAATTAGACCGTCAACAGATCGCAATTATTGTTTGCGGATTATTCATTATCACTTATTTTCAATATGTCGCCTGGTTCGCATTCTAAGACGCGACATATTTTTTCCAAAGTCACAAACCGGACACCTTTCACTTTGCCAGATCTCAGCTGTGATAAATTTTGCTCTGAAATTCCAATTTGAGCCGCTAAATCTTTTCCTTTAACTTTTCGCTTGGCTAGCATCACATTTAACTCTACTTCTATCGGCAAAGGGGCTCCCCCTAAATGAACTGCTTATTCTCTACTTCTAATTGATTGGCTTTTACCATTAATTCTGAGAGAACCATTAAAACAAATGAAATGAACAACGTTTTGACATCGCCCCAATTAATGATGATGGCGAGGATTCTTTCTCCAGGAGGATGATTGTAAGAGAATATTAAACCGAGTGCCATCGTATGCAGCGGCGACAGAATTACCCATATAAACAATAACCGCGCAAATTTTCTTAATGCAAAGTTAGTTTTATCGGAGAAATACACGCCACTTACAATACCAAGTATAGCGATTCGTATTTTCCAAAAAGCCGAGACTAGAATACCTGTATAAAGAATTGTGAGTATTAGACCTGCATAGACCTGGGCTAGGTTTATTGTATTCCACTGAACTTGGATTTCCTGAGTTGCATTAGACATTAAAAATGCTTGGTAATCTTCGGGGAAAAACAAACAATATAAAACTAGCAGTGCAAACGTCAGAATGAATACATTGCAGCTGTAAATGATAATCTTACACAGGTTTTGCATGATCGATGATTGGCTCCGTCAAAAAAAGTAAAAATGAACTAGTTGTTTTCTAGCTGGACGAAAAACGGCAATATGCGGAAAAAGTATAAATCAAACAGATAGGCTGTTTTATTCGAGTTATATGCGCTTCCAGTAAAAGCAGTAACAAGGTTATAGCGTGGTGTAAGAAAGACAAACTGCCCGCCATTTCCAAGAAACGCATAGGTATAAACTTCTTCATCGCCAATGCTGCCCTTGTAACGCCAGATAAGCAATCCATAGCTTTGCGCATCAACTCGTTGGTATTCTTGCAACATTGCTTGAATATACCATGCAGGAACAACCTGATTGCCGTGCCATCGGCCCTCATTGGCTACCACGAATCCAAGTTTGGCTAGACTTAACGGCGCTAAATACAAATGCCCACCACTATCTACTTTTTGATTGTTGTCATAGGTGGACCATCTCACATTGTTAATGCCTAGTGGAGCAAATAAACGACTTTGCGCAAACTCATCAACACTCATTCCAGTTGCTCCGCGCAGCACTTCTCCCAAAGCAATTACTCCAGCGGTGCAGTACACGCCGACTTCGCCAGGCTCGTTGACTTTTTTAAGGTTGAGGAATGTCGAGGTCCAATTCTTGGTCTTATAGACTCGGTCTTCTTGTCCTGGGCTTCGAGGGTTACGGTCATCGCATTGTAGACCAGAGGCCATAGTTAAAAGATCACGGATTCGGATTGCGGCAAGAACCTGATTATTTGCGGTGATGCTGTCATATTCGGCGGGCAGGTAATTGACAAAGGAGTCGTCTAAATGACCAATAAAGCCCTCATTCAACGCTATTCCAATTAGTAAAGAAGTAATTGTTTTGGTAGCAGAGCGCAAATCTTGTGGTGTTGTGGCTGTATAGTCTGCAAAGTAGTTTTCATATAAAAGGCTCTCTTGATGAACAATAAGTAGGCTGCGTATCGCGTGTTCATTTTTATCTGTATTGATGCTCGTGGTTAAGCTTGATAAAAATTCCTGCAAATCCGAATCGCCATCATATGCATAAGTAGATAGTGGCCAAGGTGTATCGACACCAAATGGTTCATACTTTGGTTCTGTACTTGAACATCCGTTCAGACAGACGAACAACAATATTGAATAAAATCTACGAATTATCATAGGAGTGTAAAAATAGGCTAAATCAATTAATAAATTAATCTAAAACATGAATATATTCAAGTTTTGCGTTTTCGCGCCCCTATCTTTTCTTGTGGTAAACCTATCGAGTCTGCTAGTTGAATGTAAAAAAAAGCCCCGAACATATGTTCAGGGCTTTGACTGCAAAAACGAACAGACGGGTTTGTAAACCGCGTTAATCCGCGCGGTTTATTGCTTTTCCATAACGAATCGCCACCACACGTTCGCACCCGATTCAATATCTACGGTCATGCGCGTATTGTCGTCATTGAACTCGACCATGTAGGTCGTAGAGCCTGTAACCGTACCGCCGTTACCCAGCTCACCATCATTGACTGCTTTAGGAATACCTAAATAACCGCCAATACCGTTAATGGTTATTGTGCCCGCATCCATATTAAGGTCCCAAGTATACTCGCCGCTGCCATCATGCGGTGCCACTGGTGCACCACATTCATCGCCAGCTACGCCTTGCCAAACCTCTAACCAGGTGTCATCACCAAGTACGTTATCGAAGCTGCCATCTTCCATAAAGATATAATCGTCATCGTAGAAGCAGGCGCGGGTTGCAACACCGGCATCATCGATTGCCCACCAGCTAATATCACCCATCGCTGGACCTACACCCAGAGAGTTGGCTTCTGGCGCAACACGCCACGTGCCGACAACTGGGCTTGCATTACCTGGATCTACCGGAGCTGGCTGCACAGTCTTCACCATACGATAGCGCCACCATACATCTGGACCCGCTTCAATGTCTAAGATAACGGTATTGTCATTTTCCCAAGTGACCAGATACTCAACATTGGGTGGCACAGATACATTCGGTAACTCGCCAGCATTGACCGCTTTGGGGATGCCCATATAACCGCCTAGGCCATCGATCAATAATGTACCGGAATCTTCAGTGTCTTCTGTGTATGTCCAGGTGTAATCACCGCCACCATCATGTGGCGCAACTGGGGCTCCACATTCTTCGCCAGCAACACCTTGCCAAGCTTCTAACCAAGTGTCGTCACCGAGTACGTTGTCGAACGTACCGTCGCGGTCAAACACATAATCGTCATCGAAGAAACATGAACGTAAAGCTACACCCGCATCATCGATAGACCACCATGAGATATCGCCGCGTGCGGGGCCAACGCCGAGGGCGCCCGCCACAGGTTCAACCTGCCACGTACCGGCAAATGTGCGCTCTGGTGCGGGCCCTGGCTCACCGAAACTTTCCAGTTTCTGCATAACAAACTGCCACCACACCCCGTCACCGGCTTCAATGGTAACAATCATGCGGTCGTTACCCACTTCTTCAATGTTGTAAGTTACATTAGGCGGTGTTGGCACATTGGGTAATTCACCACCGTTTACCGCTTTAGGGATACCGACATAAGAGCCGAAGCCATCGATAGTTAATGTGCCGGCGTCAGCATCATATACCCACGTACCCGGGGCCATGCCGTCATGAGGGGAAACAGGTGCACCGCAAGCTTCAGGATTACCGCTTTGCCACTCTTCTAGCCAGGTATCGTCACCCAAGATATTCTCGAATGAGCCGTCTTCATTAAATACATAAGTATCATCATAGAAACAGCCGCGATCAGATACACCACCGTCATCAATTGACCACCAGGAGATATCACCCGGTACTGGACCTACACCCAGTGAACCCGCTTCAGGAGCAACTGCCCAAATACCTTCCATTGCAAATGGACCTTCAATTGGCGGTGCAGGAGGAACTGGAGCAGAAATGCCACAGCCGCCCGGGCTACCACAAGACAAGGTAATATTATCGATTAAAACATCGGCAGCACCGGTAGGTTCAAATACGAACATACTTTGAATCGCACTTGTATCAAGCGGAGAGAATCCGTCACCGCGGAAGGCTATAAGATCATTGACCTTAACACTTACTGTTGTCCAAGTATCGCGCGCGAAGCTGTCTGCTTCGAGGGCTACCTGACCTAATGCTGGATAACCGCTGTCCATTTTAACGAAGAACGTGCTATCGGCATCAGCGCTTCTTACATAAATATCAAAGCGAAGCTCCCCAGCGTGTAATTCTGCAAAGTTTGGATTATTGCCCATACCGAAGAGTTGAATCGGCTCTACCGTTGGGTTGATTGAAATGTTACCGCTATTAGATGTAATCACTTCAATCACAGTACCGCGGTCACCTGCTTCTACTTCGGCAAACGTTAATGCACCGTCATTATTCCAGAATGAATTCAAAGCTAATGGACGGTCATAGGTTTCACCTGCAATAGTCCAGCTATACGTCGCCGGCTCATCAATATAAATATCGTACGATGCGGTTGCAGGGCGCAGAGGATCTGGTGTTTCTAAGTCTGGATTGACGTTAGAGTTACAGCCCTTACCGTCGGCTGTGTTGTAGCTACAACGATAAACGCGGACGTAATCAACTTCCATTTCACCGGGTAGCGCAGCATCATCAACCAGATTGCCGGTAAGGTTTCCACCTACAGCCATGTTCAGGATAAGGTGGAAGTCAGTATCAAACGGAGCACCGTCCGGCGCTAACTGATAGGTCTCAGCAGTTTCGTTGTAAAAGTAAGAATAGTAGCTATCTGAGGTGATAGTTTTGAAGTGAATATCATTTACAAAGAAACGAATTTCATTCTGTTCCCATTCAACGGCATATTCATTGAAATCGGTTGGGTCAATGCCGGCAGGGAAAGGTTCAGAAATATTTTGCTGCAATGGCCATGGGAAACCATGGAATATTGTGGAGCCTAAAAATTCAGTATCGGTCACACCCGGATTAGCGGCTTCCATGATGTCGATTTCGCCCGTTGCAGCCCAACCATCTGAGCCATAAGGCGAATCGCTTGAAAGCATCCAAAACGCACCCCAAAGACCTTGACCGCTGGTGGTCTTAATCGACGCTTCAACGCGGCCATAGGTAAAGTCTAATTTACCTTTTGTTGTAATACGTGAGGATGTGTACGGGAAACCATCCTGAACTGATTCTGCACGAGCAGTAATTTTCAATGTGCCATCAGACACCGTAGCATTTTGGTCAGTGTAATACTGTTGTTCGTTATTACCCCAACGATCCAAGCCACGATCAGAGCCATCACCCAGATCATATACCCAGTTGGCAGTATTGAGGCTATCGCCATCAAATTCGTCGCTCCATACCAACTCCCACTCTTCAGCAGGGGCGGGGAAAAACGGCTCAGTTACTGGTGAGTCCTTGGTGTCACCAACTTTATCGCCCCCACAGGATGCTATTGCAAGTCCTGTAAACGCCAGCAGTAACCCGTGTTTGAGTGTTCGTCTACGGTTAATCATTTTTATCCTCGTTTCCGATGTTTTTGCATGCAACAAAAGTAAAGATTTTGTTAATCATGCAATATATGAGGATGTAATTTAATTGTTAATACCCGAGTTCCTTATTTGCGGTCAAAAGGGACTGCATTGGGGTGAAGCGGACTGTATCTACCAGATAGCTTATCCATTGGTGTTCTAAAGCATTCAACTATTTGACCAACGACCGAAATGGCACTCATCGCCGACACTTGAGTTAATATGGTTACGCAACATCGGGCAGGTGAATAAACGCACTCAATGTTACCAGCGTGACAGACTCACTTGGCAAGTCAGTATGGATCCAGGCCTTTGATGACCGACTGATCATGGCGCTTTAAAATTTAGAAAAATATTTGCCGTAAGCCGGCCAGTATTCGGGTTCTCATTGATATCTGTAGCGGGATTAATCATTCCCGAGTGCAACAAGTTGCCAGGGTAGATGGCTAATCGATTGGGTGCATATGGGATCTCGCCAATTTTCTTAAATTGTGTATTTGAATCGTTAATATAGCGTCCTTCTGGTGTGCCATGCTGTTCGAAATGCGCACTGACAGCTGACAAATATTGATTAACATTTTCTTCAGTAACGCGTTCGATTGCGGTCGGGGCATGTTGGAATAGTGCTGTACCGCCGTGTGCACTTGGATTCAAATAGTGCAACAGGGCGAATCGATAGGGATCAGTACCATCGAAGTGCGGAATTTGCTGTTCTAGTGTCAAATCTTCTGGTTTACGGGTTACCAAAGAATAGTAGCTATCAAAAAACTCTACTGCGTAATTAGCGGGAATGGCATAAATCTTCCGTAGTACCGGTATTAACGCCTGAGCGACATTGATTACGTAATCATCGGGTAGTTTTGCGCGGACCCCGGGATAATAGGTCGAGGCGTGCTCAAAGCTTCGCGTATTTACGGAGTTGAGCAGTGAGCGAGCCTGATCGTCGAGAAAATTGTCGAGAATAAAAACGGGTGTTTTTTGCTCTCCAACTTGACTTAGATAAGGGGTTGCCGCTCGATTGATAGGGTATTGCATAAACCTTTCACTTTCTCGTTGTGGCACATCGGAGTGCCACGTAAATTACCCCAGTGAGGGGTAGCTATTGACTCTTAGTTGGGCCATAGACTAAGTTAATGTGCGCTTCAATTGAAGCACATCAAAATAATTCGCTAACCTCAATAGCTCTGCATATCATCAAAAAAGGGAATCTGTAATATGTCGCCTGCCAAGAAATTTGCCTTTACTTTTATTGCAGTGGTAGGCATCCCAGCATTATTTTTTGTGTTGCTTGAAGGGGGGTTGCGGATAGTCGGGTTTGGTACACATTATAGTTATTTTAATCACATTGAAATCAATGGTGAGCCGTATTTACAAGACAATAAATCCTTCGCCAATCAATTTTACCCACCGTCCCTAGGCGTTGCGCCACTGAATAATACATTAACGCCGACGCCCGCAGATAATACTGTCAGAGTATACGTTTTAGGCGGTTCTGCAGCACAAGGATTTCCGCACGTAAATCATGGGCTCGACCGGCACTTAACGGCGCATTTACAAGCGGCACTCCCAAATAAAAAAATCGAGATCATTAATACCGCGATGACGTCGGTGAACTCGCATGTGGTGTACGAGGTTGCCCGCACATTGCCGGCGAACTCTGCTGATTATGCAGTAGTGCTAATGGGTAACAATGAAGTCGTCGGTCCCTATGGCCCGAGTACCTTTAGTCAAAACTTCTTGTCCAGCCTATCGCTGATCCGGTCACTGCAAGCATTGAAACGAACCCGCATCTGGCAAGTAGCAGAAAACCTTGTCCAAGGTGTTCAGCAGGCATCGGGCGAAGAAGAGTTGGAATGGCAGGGTATGCAAATGTTTTCAGGGTTTAGCGTATCGCATGATGATCCGCGACTAGACTCAGTGTACAGCCACTACGAAAGTAATTTGCGCGATATAGTGACCTTGTTACAACGCAAAAACATGCATGTCATTGTGTCTACGGTACCGGTGAATTTGCGTCATTCAGCGCCGTTTGGTTCAGCGCACAAACAAGAGTTTTCGGCCACACAGAAGGTGCAATGGGAGCGGCTTTATGAACAAGCGCTGGCGGCGTTTGAACAGCAGGACTGGACGCATGCCGAACAGCGCTATCGTGAGTTACTGGTGATTGATCCAGAATACGCGGAAAGTCATTTTCAGCTAGCTTCTGTACTTGAAGCTCGTGGTGACTTTTTAGCTGCACGCGAACATTATCAAGCGGCTTTACACTATGATACCAAGCGGTTTCGTACGACGGCTGTGATGAACGACATTGTACGCAAAGTAGCGGAGGATATGGCGGGTGATCAGCTCACCTTTATTGATAATGTAGCAGTATTTGATACTGCGAGTGCGCCTAACGCGCCAGGCTGGGACTTACTGCATGAGCATGTGCATTTTGATTTTGCGGGTAATTATGTGTTGGCGCGCGGGTTTGCCCAAGCGATTGCAGAAGATGTCCTGCCTGAAATCAATTACACACCCATCAGTGCTGAGCGCGCGGCAGCTTTGATTGGTTTTCCCAATCACGAAACCATTCAGGTGATGAATCGTTTGCTGGGCATGGTGCAAAAAGCGCCGTTTTCTGAACAAGTTAATTTCGCAGATTTAGTGGCTGCGACAACCGCCCGCCGAGATGCAGTTATTGCTGAAGTGGGCACTCCTGCGGAGGTTGTTGCAAGGCGTCAACCGCTCGTTGAAAGTGGTAAAGCTGACTGGAAAATCCATTACGAATTGGCTGAGCTGAATCGGTTTTTGCGCAACAATGAAGCGAGCTACTACCACCTTAAACAAGTGGTTGAGCAATATCCCCACAATCATGAAAGTTATATCAAATTAGCTGAGTATTTATCCTCAAAAGGCGAACTTCAGCAGGCAAATCAGTATTTATTGTCAAGTCTGAATTACGCCAGAAGCGATGCGACCAAGGAGACTCAAGCCCTTGGCTGGATCGGTTTGAACTATATGAAATTAAACGATTACGCCGAAGGTAAACGTTATCTTGACCGTGTAATTGATGATTATTCAGCGCAGATTGGTGCCACCATCCGGGCCTATGGGTTGGTAATAAAGTATGCGCAAGAGAACCAACGTAGGGATGATTTTCATAGTTACCTTGCAGCCGTTAAGCGTTATGCAAAAATGTTAATTGCTGAAGAACGCGTAGAGGAGTTTCCGTTACTTTACCGACGCATGGCGCAAATTATGACGCTAGCAGGCGACTCAATAGAAGCCCAGCGTTGGCAATCCATGCAAGTGGAATAAAAATCAAAATCAGAATGTTAGAAAAAACTGACAGGGTTCACTTTCCATGTTAGTTTTTTGTTAGCAAATACGCGGTGTCTGACATTATTCCGCTTTACCGCTCGCCCAAACCAACTCACCGCAACCCGCTTCTGTTTGCCGCAATCCTATGCGAAGTTAAAATATGAAATAACTTTATAACAAACTGATAACAAACGGAATCGGGGACACACGTCTATGCAATACAAGAATCGTCTAAAAAGCCCTGTCGCGCGGGGAGTTTCACTTGCCTTAGGCGTGAGTTTAATGGCACCTGTCTATGCGCAAGATGCGACTGATGGCGCAAATGCAGAAGAGCCAGATTATGAAGTCATTCAGGTTTCAGGTATTCGCAGCAGCTTGATCCGCGCTATGGACACCAAGCGCGAATCATCAGGGGTTGTGGATGCCATTAACGCTGAAGACATTGGTAAATTTCCAGACACTAACTTAGCCGAATCGCTACAACGGATCACCGGTGTTTCGATTGACCGGCAGAACGGTGAAGGTTCGCGTGTAACAGTGCGTGGATTTGGCGCCGACTTTAACTTGGTCACCTTAAATGGTCGTCAGTTGCCAACAAACTCTGGACTTGGCCGTTCTTTTGATTTTGGTGATTTGGCGTCAGAGAGTGTCTCAGGCGTTGAAATCTACAAAACCGGTAAAGCTTTTGTTCCAACCGGTGGTATCGGTGCAACCATTAATATCTTAACGGCTAAACCACTGCAAAATCCGGGCATGAACGCCAGCTTTGGTTTAAAGGCGGTTAATGACACGTCAACCATTACTGGTGATGCGTTTACTCCAGAGTTTTCGGGTATTTATAGCAACACCTTCTTTGACGATACCTTCGGTGTTGCTTTAACCGGCAGTGTGCAAGAACGTAACAACGGGGCGCAATCTGCGACAACTAACTTCTTCGCTGAGGTTGACGGTTCGACCATCCGTGATGGTGTCAGTTTAGACGGCACTGCGCCAACGGCTGGCGATATCGTTGGGATTCCGCGTAACATTGTTTATCAGTTAAGTGAAATTGAACGTACAAGAACCAACGCACAATTGACATTGCAATACCGACCAATGGACGAGTTAACTGTCACGTTGGACTATACCTATGCTGAGCAAGAGGTATCGAACAACTTCAATGATGTATCCTACTGGGTTGCACAGGTGCCTGATCAAGTATTGTGGTCGGAAGGGCCTATTGTATCGCCGTTGGTTTATACCGAAGTGAACCGTGAGCCTGACTTCCCGCATGCTGCGGGTGGTGGTGCATCGCGTAACGAATTAAACTCTATTGGTATCAACTTTGAGTGGACAGTCAGCGACGAACTGGAACTGACGCTGGACTATCATGACTCAGAGTCCATGCGTGAACCGGATGACCTGATCCGAGGAACCAACTCATTCCTAACGGTTGCAGGCTTGCGTGGCCGTAGTCGTGCTTCGACCACGATCGATTACCGTGGCGATATCCCGGTAACCACAACGACAGCTAATGACCCACTATCGCCGGATGATATGCGGTTGACCGGCAGCGTCTATAACAATGAATGGGCGAAAATGAACATTGAGCAAACGCAGCTCTCAGGTCAATATTATCTGGATGAATACCAAACTATCGACTTTGGCGTTGGCTTAAATAAAGTTGCAAACTTTGAGGCAACCAGTCAGGTGCAGCGGAATACCTGGGGTGAGCCACAGGCGAGTGCGCTAGGCTCGATGGCTGACTTAATGACGCCGGCAAGCCTAGAAGGTGTTTTTGACTCCTTCAGCGCGGGTGACCAAATTACCAATAATTTCTTCCTCTTTGATTACACTGAAGTGGCTGCACGTGCTGTTTTCTTGGAATCATTGGACCCAAGCAATCCGCTTTACCTAGCGCCTGCTTTAGCGGCTGATGGCTCGTTATTAGCGGGTTCTTGTGGTAACGCATTCTGCCCTGACTTTAACCAAGGCTTTGGTAATAACTTTGAAGAAGAAACTGTATCCGCGTACGTGCAGTATAAACTTGAGGGTGACTGGGGTGATTATCCTTACCGCCTCTTACTTGGCTTGCGTTATGAAGAAACTGATGTTTTCTCAAGTGCAGCCTCGCGTAATTACACGCGTGTAGACTGGGTTGCAGCCACAGAGTGGATCGCACAGGATGACGGTACTGAGGTGCCATCTTCCTTGACCGCGAAATACGATAATTGGTTACCCAGTTTAGATATCGATGTAGACATCAATTACGATATGAAGGTGCGTTATTCCTATAGCACTACGATTGCCCGTGCAGGGTATGGTGATTTGCGCGGTAATTTAAATATTGCCAACTTTATTCAGTACAACTCGTCAGGGCTCTATCGGGCAACCGGTAGTATCGGTAACCCAGGACTGTTGCCATACGAGTCAGAAAACCATGATTTGTCATACGAGTGGTATTATGACGAGGCGAGCTACTTCTCAATTGGTTACTTTAATAAAACGGTATCAAACTTCATCGCTTCTACCATTCGTGAAGATGTACCTATCTTTCCTGACTTAGCCTTCCCAGGTTTTGGACCTCTATTTGAAGAGGCTGTTGCTGCGTTAGGTGGTACACCATCAAACCAAGAAATCCGTGACTGGATTTTTGAAAACCGTCCGAATGCACCGGGCGTGCAGCTCGATGGTAATGGTGGCGGTACGATTACGGGTGTCGTGGGTCGTGATGGTCCTGCGGTATTTGATTTGGATACGCGGATCAACAGTGATCAAGAGTTAACAATTGATGGTTGGGAAATCGCGGTTCAGCATGATTTCGAAGATACCGGCTTTGGTTTCATCGCGAATGCGACCATAGCAAATTCTGACCGTGAGTTTAACCGTTTACTTAACGAAGCGCAGTTTGCTTTACCTGGTTTGAGTGATACACGTAACTTAATCTTGTATTACGATAAGCATGGTATTCAAGTGCGTCTAGCCTACAACTGGCGTGATGAGTGGTTATCTTTCGCAGGTGGCCGTCAGCCAGGGTATGTTGATGAATATGAGCAATGGGATCTTAACGCCAGTTATGACTTTGATAATGGCTTAGTGGTTGCCTTTGAAGTGATTAACTTAACGGACGAAACTACGCGTGGTTACGCTCGTGATTACCTGCAAGTTGCAGGTGTCACACAAACCGGTCCACGGTATAACATTGGATTCCGTTATACGTTCTAGCGTTAACGTTCAATAAGCCATAAACTCACCAGAGCATTGCTGCTTTGGTGAGTTTTTTAAATTTAGGGCCTATGGATTCTGCAATTAAAGAGATAGTCATTGTCGGGGGAGGCACCGCCGGCTGGTTGACCGCTGCTGTATTAGCTGCGCAGTTTGATACTCGATCCCATTTCAAGATTAGTTTGATCGAATCACCCAATATTAAAACCATTGGCGTAGGCGAGGGCACCTGGCCAACCATGGCTGCAACCTTACGCCGCATCGGCCTATCTGAAGCACAATTTATCAGCGAGTGCGACGCCAGCTTTAAACAAGGCTCTCGCTTTATCAACTGGCTACATGGCAAGGGAGAAAGCTATTGCCACCCCTTTTCATTACCTATTGGTTATAGGGACATTAATATTGTTGAGCATTGGTTAGAATCTGATGGAACGCTGCCCTTCGACGAATTCGCTACCGCGCAAACTGCAGTGTGTAATCAACATCTTGCCCCTAAGCAGCCGAGTACCCCTGAATATGCGAATGTGGTCAACTATGGCTATCACTTAAATGCAGGGAAGTTCGCGAAATTACTACAAACTCATGCGGTTAATCATCTCGGCGTTAAACATATTGCGGCAGATGTCGTCGGGGTAAGCGTAAATGCTCAAGAATCTATCTCAGCAGTTACGCTAGATGACGGTAGGTTAGTATCCGGCGATCTATTTATCGATTGCACGGGTTTCAAACGTTTGTTGATTGGGCAAACGTTGGGTGTACCTTTTAAAAGTCAGAAATCAGTACTGTTCAATGATCGCGCAATCGCGTTTCAGGTGCCCTATGCCAATGAAGGCGCACCGATTAATTCCACTACGCACGCCACAGCCCACCCGAATGGCTGGATTTGGGATATAGCGCTGCCAACACGTAAAGGTATCGGTTTAGTGTATGCGTCAGACTATGCTGATCGGCAGTACGCCTTTGATACTGTGGAAAAGTATATTAATGAACACATGCCACACATCCCATTTACGGACTTAACCGCTAATGAAATAACCCTCGATCCAGGCCATCTAGAAACCTTCTGGAAGGGCAATTGTATAGCGATTGGCTTGTCCTCGGGCTTCATCGACCCGCTCGAGGCGACAGCAATGGTACTGATCGAATTCTCCGCTAATTTTCTCCGCGACCATTTGCCTTTGGATAAAGCTAACCTTGATGTAGTGGCGACGAAGTTCAATCAACGCATGGATCTGCATTGGCGTAACATCATTGATTTTATCAAGCTTCATTATGTGTTGTCGCAACGCACAGACAGTGACTATTGGTTAAATCATCGCGATCCGAGTACCATACCGTTATCGCTCCAGCGTGCATTATCAATGTGGCAAACACGCGCGCCATGGCATGCAGACGTAGAAGTTGCTGAATCTATGTTTCCGCCGGCGAGTTATCAGTACATACTGTACGGGATGGGATTCAAGACCAACCATTCCCTCGCGTCGAAACGTCTAGCCGATCGAGAGCGAGCTTACGTTGCTAGTTTATTAACAAAGAAACAAACTGAATTACAAAAATTAACCCAGCATTTGCCAACGAATCGACAACTGCTTCGGGATATTAAACTCAGTTGGACTAACAGGTTGTCATAATGTCGAATTTTGAAATGTTAAATAATGTCGCCCATGCTGACATAAAGATTAATCTTGCTCGTGCCCCAGAGCTCGGTGACGATGTTATGTTTTGCATGACATACCCTTTCGAGTTTCGGCTGGTTTTGGCGCACTATCCGATCTTGATGTATCGCGATAGAGAAGCCAATACCACCTTTCCGGTAGCCTTATTTGGTTTTGAAGAAGGTGAAAACTTATTTTTGTCAGCCAATGGATGGGATGCTCGTTATATTCCGATTATAGTGCAGCGCCAACCCTTTTCGATTGGCTTTCAGCAGGTAAAGGGCAGTGCAGAAAAGCAGCAGGTGATCACCTTTAATCCTGCGCACCCCAGAGTCAACACATCAGTAGGTGAAGCCGTATTCAATGCGCAAGGGGGCTATACACCTTACCTTGAGAAAGTCATTAAAATGCTAGAGTCAATTGATACCGGCCACGCGCAAAATCAATTATTAGCTGCGGCACTAGATAAATACGATTTGTTAGAAGAGAGTACCATCGCGATCACCCTAAACGATGGAACCAGCTATGAGCTAGTCGGATTTAGCACCATTGCCGATGATAAATTTGAGGCACTATCGGCCGAGGCTCTGCACGATCTCAACGAGAAAAAGTTGTTGTTGCCGATCACCATGATGATGGCATCGATGTCTAACCTTGGTAATCTGGTGGATATGCGCAACCGTAAATTAGGCCATTAATTACAGAATAATGCAGCCAGCCTTCGCCACGCCAATCGCCGACGTTCAATGTACTTCGCAAGATGTGCCAGACGATGTTTATGGTGCGGATTCCCCCGTGGTTTTACGCGGACTGGTCGCTGACTGGCCCGTAGTAAAAGCCGCGCAAACCTCTGACCAAGCGTTCGTTAACTATTTAACCTCATTTTATAATGGCAAGCCCGTCAATGCCTTTATGGCTCAGCCGGAGGCGCAAGGGCGGATTTTTTATAACGCGGCCCTGGATGGTTTTAATTTTGTGCAATCCCAAGTCTATCTTGATGATGCACTTAACAAGATAGCTGAAATTGCAGGGCATGATAATCAGCCCACATACTATGTTGGGTCTTTGGAAACGCGCGAGCATTTGCCTGCTTTTGGTTCGAAAAACCCGCTTTCTTTGAAGGTAGAGCAAGTTCGCGAGGCAATCTGGTTGGGTAATCAATCGGTAGTCGCCCCCCATTTTGACTTCCCTGCGAATATTGCTTGTTGTATTGCGGGAAGGCGACGATTCACGTTATTTCCGCCAGAACAAACTGAAAATATGTATATTGGCCCGCTGGATTTTACTCCTGCCGGCCAACCTATCAGTATGGTCGACATTCGTGATCCAGATTTGGCTCAATACCCACGTTTTCAGCAGGCTATGGCCGCGGCACAAACGGCGGAATTACAGCCTGGAGATGCGATTTATATTCCGAGTATGTGGTGGCATTCGGTACAGAGCATGAGTGCAGTGAATGGGCTAGTTAACTATTGGTGGCGAGAGACGCCCGCGTATTTGGGGCAGCCCAACCAAGCTTTATTACATGCGCTGCTTAGTATTAAGCATTTACCCAAATCACAGCGCCGTGCGTGGCAAACATTATTTAATCACTTTGTCTTTGAACAGCCCGACGATATGTTCGACCATCTGCCAACCCGCAGCAAACAACAACAGTCGCACATAACAGAAACGGCAGCGCGTAAAATCAAGGCATTGCTGATCAACAACCTTAAGTAATTGGATTGAACGTGATGGTGAACGGAAAAATGGTTAATAAAATTGTAGTTGCAGGTGGTGGCACCGCTGGATGGATGGCCGCCGCAACCATTTCGGCAACCATTGGGCGCAGGCTGGAAGTCACTCTCATTGAATCTGATGACATTCCTACCGTCGGTGTGGGTGAAGCCACGGTACCCTCGCTGCTGACCATTCATCAATTGCTTAAGATCCATGAAGCGGACTTTCTCAAGGCGACAAACGCCACCTATAAACTTGGGATCATGTTCGAAGACTGGACCCGCAAAGGACACAAGTATTTTCACTCCTTTGGCAAGTCAGGTATGTCATGCTGGGCTGCTGGTTTTCACCATTTTTGGGTGCGCGCTCAACAGCAAAAAATGGCGCAGGACTATGCCGCTTATAGTCTTGAAACCATGGCGGCAGAGCGCGGTAAGTTTGCCCATATGCAAGATCCTAACTTGAATTATGCCTACCATTTAGATTCGGCGAAATATGGCCAGTATTTGCGCACAATAGCTGAAAAGCACGGCGTAAAGCGGATTGAAGGTAAGATCGATCAGGTGAATTTGGAGCCTAAGACGGGTCATATTGAGTCGATTACCCTTACTTCAGGCCAACGTGTCGATGGTGATTTGTTCATTGATTGTACGGGTTTTCGTTCTCTTCTATTAGGGCAGGCCTTAGGTGTTGGTTACAATGATTGGAGTGAAACACTGCCAGCAAATGCAGCCTACGCAGTGCAAACGGAGTCACATCGTCCGGCAGTGCCATTTACCCGTTCTATCGCGTTAGATGCTGGCTGGCGCTGGCAAATTCCATTGCAAAACCGGGTGGGCAATGGCGTAGTTTTCTCCACCGAATTCAAAAGTGAACAAAGTGCGCTGGATGATTTGCTCCAAGGGATCGATGGCGAGCCAATCAACGAACCTCGCTTGATCCGGTTTACCACCGGACAACGCAAGGAGTTTTGGCATAAAAACTGTGTTTCCGTGGGTCTATCCAGTGGTTTCATTGAGCCATTAGAATCCACCAGTATTCATCTTATCCAACAAGCCATTATTTGGTTGATCAGTTTATTCCCGACCGAGGGTATCGATCAAAATCTGATCAACCGTTTTAACCAGCAAATGACCATTGAAACCGAGACGATCCGGGATTTCATCGTGCTGCATTATCACCTGCAAGAACGTGATGATCATGAATTTTGGCGCTACTTACGCGAAATGAAGGTGTCTGACCGTTTGCAGCAAATCATGGACTTGTTTCACAACAACGGCACCATCATTGAAGAGCAAGACGATTTGTTTGCAGAAAACTCTTGGGTGCAAGTGATGATGGGGCAAGGCTTACTACCTAAGCAATATCATCCGATTGTCGATATGATGAGTGATCGTGACTTACATATGTTTATGCGGCAGCAAGAAAATGTTGTTCAGCAAAAACTTTCAGGTCTGCCGTTACATACCCAATTTATTCAGCATTTTCTCAATCAGCGTTAAGTCCAATTCTACTATGTCAGTGCGGCGATATTGGGCACGTTATTGCTGAATATTACGCACTGTCAGTTCATTGTTGAAGCGCAGGCTTGGCTGACAATGGCCAATTTTATGGGGTGGATAAACCTCTTTTCTATGAATTTAACCGCACCCCTAAGCGTCATAAATGTTACAAGATATTAATAGTTGAGTCGTTGGTCTGCGTGAACTTGTACTTCGTCTCAAAGCCCTGTTTTAAGCGGTTCAGGCAGTTCTTTTATTGCATTTCACTCTCTAAACTATGGGCAGTTTAATCAAAAATTGTCTTGCTAATGAACCTAACTCGAACCTCGCTAAAAAGTCCCGCCAGTGTTTTGGTGATACTCACGTTAGTCGTGTTGTTCGGTGCTTTGAGTATTTTCAAATTACCCATTCAGCTAACACCGACGATAGAACAACCGCAAATCACTATCTTTTCAGGGTGGCGACAAGCAGCACCAGAGGAAATCGAGTCGGTGATCATTGAACCGCTTGAGAATGCTGTAAAAAACACGCCTGGTGCATTAGAAGTCAATACACAAATAAACCGCGGCAGTGGCGTGATCAATCTGACATTTGCCGTTGGCGCAGACATGCAGCAAGCCATGCTAGACGTGCTAACCAGCCTCAATCAAGCCCCCCCTTTGCCATTGGACGCATTTGACCCGATCGTAACTGCGGGTGGTGGAAATCCTGGTGCGGGTGGCGGTGGAGTAGCGGCTGCATCACTGTTGATCGTGCCGACAACAGATATCGACACGCTGGATATGGCACAATACCAAAAGGCCATTGATGACATCGTTCAGCCTCGCTTGGCCAGAGTGCCTGGGGTGGCTAACGTTAACATGGCAAGTCAGAGACCACGCGAGCTGCGGGTAACATTTGACCCCTATAAAGCCGCATCCTTGGGCATCTCTATTGGCCAGATTGCGAATACGTTATCCACCGCTACTGATGTATCCGGCGGGGTAGCTGATGTTGGGCGACGTCAATACACCGTGCGCTTCACGGGTAAATACTCGCCAGAAAATATTGCTGATATGCGCGTAGGGTATAGTGAGAATCGCCCCATTTATTTGCGCGATATCGCGACGGTAGAGAACACCTTGTCTGATCGCTTTGGTATGACGCTAAGAAATGGTAAGTCGGCGTATTACATTACCATTGCCAGAACAAATGACTCGAATACCGTAGCGGTGTTAGATGGTATTAATCAGGCAATAAAAGAGTTGAATGAAGGCGCGCTAGCGAATGAAGGTTTAGCCATTGAGCTGAGTTATGACGCTTCTGTGCATATTCGTAATGCACTGGATCTGGTGAAAAGTAATTTGGGCCTCGGTGTGGCCTTAGCCTTGGGTATTCTTTACTTATTCTTCAGAGGCGTTGGGCCTACATTAGTGATTGCCTGCACCATTCCCGTTTCGCTGATGGTTGCTTTTCTTGCGTTGAGTTTGTTTGAACGTTCGTTGAATGTGGTATCGCTAGCTGGCTTGGCATTTTCCGTAGGCCTAGTATTGGATGCCGCTATTATCGTGCAGGAAAATATATCGCGGCTGCGTAGTGAAGGGTTTGATGACAAGAAAGCCGTTTTAAAAGGCGCTACGCAGGTCAGCGGAGCCCTATTCGCATCAACCGCAACAAGCGTTGCGATATTCCTTCCCATTTTGTTTATGGCGGGGATTGAGGGGCAATTATTTTCGGATCTGGCACTGACCTTGGCTATATCCGTTATTGCTTCCTTTGTATCAGCGATTACCGTCATTCCTATCGCCAGTAAGTATCTGCTGAAAAGCCACAGTGTGGCTGACCCCTTCTCGAATTATTGGCAACGGTTAACTCGATTAGTTATGAGTTTAACCAATGCACGCTGGAAGCAGTGGAGCTGGGTCAGTGGCTTGCTCGCAGGCTCCGCGTTGGTCACCTTATTATTTTTACCGCAAACCGACTTTATGCCCCGCGCGCCAACTGATGGCTTCTTCTATAGCATTATCACGCCGCCGGGAGGCAACTTGGGCTACATGGAAGAGGAAGTGGCGAGTCGCGTGAAAGAGCGCTTAATGCCCTATTACAAGGGGGAAAAGCTGCCCAAAATTAAAGATTTCAATTTTTATGCCTTTGGTTCGAACGCCGGTGGCTTTATCTATTCAGATGATCCCACTCGTGTGGAAGAATTAATGGATGTAGCGCGCAACGAGGTATTTGCCGGTTTACCTGATACCCAGGTGTTTTTATTCCGTGGCTCGATGATCCGGGTTAACAATGGTGGCGATGGGCGCACACTCAGTATTGATTTGGTGGGTTCTGATCTTGAAGCACTTATCGATGTGGCGCGCGTGGGGTTAGGTAAAGTGAATGAAGTGATGCCCGGTGCAATGGCGAGGCCGCAGCCCTCATTGGATATGGCTGAACCTGAATTACGCTTAAATCCAGACGATCGCAGAATTACTCAAGCAGGGTTAAATAGGCGCGATGTTGCACGCGCTGTACAAGCCTTTACCAGTGGTATGTTTGTCAGTGAATATTTTGACGGCAACGAGCGCATGAATGTCATCTTACGTTCCCAGCAATGGCAAACCCCGGAGCAGCTTGCTGAACTTCCTATTTACACACAGGATGCGGGCATCCAAACGATCGGTGAACTTACCGATATTCAACGCACCGTAGGGCCGGCTCAGTTGCGCCGTGTGAATGGTAAACGGACCATTTCCATCGACGTCACGCCCCCCGCCGATATGAGTTTGCAACAAGCCCAACAAATATTGGCAACACAGGTACTGCCAGACATCAAGGCTATGTTACCAAGCGACGCAAGCGTTATTTTAGGTGGCAATGCGGAACAAATGGATTCGGCGATAGAAGAAATGACAATGAATTTCTTCTTGGCGCTATTTATTTTGTTTTTGCTGATGACGGCACTGTTTAAATCGGCCAAAGATAGTCTGTTGGTATTGCTGATTATGCCCCTCGCCATCGGTGGCGGTGTGTTGGCGCTGGCGTTCTTGAATTTGTTTACCTTCCAGTCACTCGATCTTCTCACCATGATTGGCTTTATTATTTTATTAGGTCTAGTGGTCAATAATGCCATCTTGCTTGTTGATCAAACGCGTACCGCAGAAAGAGCAGGCTTGAGCCGCTCTGAAGCCGTTGAACAGGCAGTGAGGATCCGTGCACGTCCTGTGTATTTGAGTACATTAACCAGTTTATTTGGCATGTTGCCACTGATGGTCATGCCCGGTGTTGGTTCTGAAATTTATCGCGGACTTGCCACTGTGATTGTCGGGGGAATGGCTGTGAGTGCGGTGTTCACGCTTATTTTAATGCCCAGTCTGCTGTTATTGGGTAACAAAAAACAATCCGCTCACCAAGAATCAAGTGCAGGTTCAGTCTTTACTGTACATGCCTCTAGCGCAACGAATTAACGGGAATATCGTAATGAGTAAGTTTACCTATGTAATGGCTGGTGCAGTATTTTTGGCTCAATTCTCGGTCAATGTATTTGCCCAAGACATCAAAGTGCCGGTCAAAGTCGAAACCGTTCAGCAAGCCCCTCTCACCACCAATGTGAAGGTGCATGGTACGGTATTTGGTCACAACGATGTGGACCTGACCGCAGGGGCTGCCGGGCAATTGATATTTGTCGCTGAGCCTGGTCAGTTTGTGGAAAAGGGCGAGGTTATCGCGCAGATAGACAGGTTACCTGTTCAGCTCCAGCATGCTGAGCAAGAAGCCTTGATCCGTCGTGCTGAGTTGAATGTTAAGTTCCAGCAAAAAGAACTATCACGCTTGATGTCGCTGGCCAGAACCGATGCGGCCGCGCAAAGTCAAATCGATTCAACGCAGAATCAATTGGATATGGCTAAGTCAGACATTGAGCTGGCGAAAATTCGTTTACAACAATTGGCGGATAGACTTGAAAGGACAACGGTTAGAGCACCCTTTGATGGTGTGGTCAGTACTCGTTATCAACTTTCTGGTCGAGAGGTTAGTCGAGCCGAGCCCTTAGTGAGATTTTTAGATATTGATAATCTGGAAGTACAGCTTTATGTACCGATCAAATATTTACCGTTTGTTGCGCTGGGCCAAACAATGTCGATTGCCAGTGATGAGTTCACGCATATACAACAATCTCAGGCATTGATTTCGGCAGTTATTCCCGCCACTGATGCACGTTCACAAACCTTTGAAATTCGCGCCAAGATCGAGTTGGATGAGCGAACTCAATGGGCCAGTGGTCAGCTCGTTGATGTTGTGTTACCCGTAACCAAAGTTGGCGAGGTAACACTTATCAACCGAGATGCATTAATCATCCGACGTGAAGGCACCCATGTGGTGAAAATTGACAGCGAAAATAAGGCTCACCATATCCCGGTGCGTGTAGGAAAAGGCGAAGGTCAGTGGGTCGAAGTTAGCCCTGCAGAAGAGGGCAAGATATTAGAGGCGGGAGATAAAATTGCGGTTCGCGGGGCGGAACGTCTCACTGAAGGGCAAGAAGTGACCATTCAAAGTGTGTCGTGATCATTCATAGCAGAACGTGCGATCAAATTAAGGAAGTATCATGCAAGCAAAAACAAAAAAAATAATGGCCTACGTAGCCGCTTTTCTTTTAATTGGAAGTTTAGGGTTTTATGCGTCGATGGAAGACTACCAAAAAGAGAATATGTCTAAGTTTATTAGCCAAGCGTTTTCTTAGAGACAAAGTCGGTAGCGATTGGAGTTCAATCGCTACCAGTTCCAGCGACGATCTATAGCCATTACATGCAATAACAACTTCAATCTTTGCTGTGTTATCAAAACATGTAGGCAAGCTTAAATCCCGGTAACCTAGTCTAAATATTGTTTGAACAGTTGTGCTTCTGTTTTGAGCGAATAGCGGATCGTCACCACAGCCAAGGCGATGGTCTGCTGAAGACGATGAGCGGACTATCTTGATTGCACCTGCTTGCACCAATTGTGGCATGTCGCAGTGGGTTCTAAAAGATTTTCGCTGACCGGTAAGACCGCTTGCCACCATTCAGGATTTTTGAAATTGCTAGGGCTTATTGTCTGAAAAAGGTATTAAAAAGAAAGCCTGGTACGTGCTGGGGGATTATAATGACAAATAGCAGTAGGAGAACGCTGCATATCATCGCTTAAGCCTTAACTTTTTGGTTAAGGCTATTTTGGCTATTAGTCACTGATAGGTTACTATTTAGACAATGTTATCGACTGAGCTAAGGCGATGGTGGACTAATGCCGCATGCTCAGTCACAAATGAATAAAGGGATTTAAGTTGAACAGATTATTAGTTGCGTCTTTGTCTATTGCCGGGATTTTCTTTTGCCCGTTGAGCCGTGCAGAAACAGCGCTATCTGAGATATCCAAAGTCTGGACGGGTCTGGTTGTTGAGCAAGGGCACGTTAAACGCATAACTCTCCAGCTTGATGCTAGTGCCTTGGCCTCTTCAGCTAACAAAGTACAACCATCTATGCGCCGGGGCGCAAGGAACGGGCAAGACCTAGCGATGCAATTAGGCAGCGGGGAACCGATAGCTGGGAGGGTAATACTCGATGTCGTGGAAATTGATGCTTTTAATACCATACCAGCGCCCGCTACATACCCGCTTACCGGCGAACTTATTCCTAAGCTAAATATGCTCAAAATTCAGTATCAGCCTCACAGGCAACCAGCCGTTATGCTTTTGGGTGCGATAGGCAAAGATAAAGATGAGATATATCTGTTTTTTGGTGGCCCCCAAAGTAGCCAAAAAGCGCCGATTTTGCTGGTGGCTGGTAATACACTGCCTGAATATATGCAGCGTGCTGTAGGGGCTGATGAGGAAGTCGAGGAAGCGAAGCAGCGAGCTATTGAGGCCAAAAACAAAACAGATCTCATTAACCAACAGGTTGAGTCATTCAGAATTCAGGGGCAACAAGCTAGAGCCGAAGGCAACAATGCATTGGTTGCTGAGCTGCGCCAAAAAGTAAATGACTTATTTAGCGAAAGCGCCAAAATTAACGCCGAACAAAATCGATTACGACAAAAGGCAATGGCAGCACAGCAAAAGGCCCAACGTGAGAAACAACAGCAAAAACAAGCTCTGCTAAATCAAATCAACGCGAAAATGCAGAAAGTACAGTCACAAATAGCGCAAGAACGGCAAGCCGGTAATCAGGATGCGGCAAATTTGCTAACTCAACAAATGCAGGTGCTTAGATCGCAACAACAAGACGTTGCCATGGGCCGGCACCCTGTATTGCAGCAAAAAGCCGGTTCGGGCTGTATGCCTTCACTAATCGCCTGGCTAGAAGAGCTCAACAAATACAAGGGAACGTCGGAGCAAAGCATCCAAATCGTTCAACTGATAAATTTGTTCAGGCCATCAGTGTTCAACAATTACTTTGAACAAAGCCTATTAGATATGGATGATGAGTTGCGTGAAGGCTATGTTTACGAATTAGGGCGGGTTTGCTCGCAGCAGAATAACTTATCGGTTAGAAGATCGCACATTAACGTCTTGTCGAGCGGCTTTGGCGAGATACCGCGGGTTTTGCATTACATGAGTGCCGCCATTGGTGGCATGGTGCTCGATGGCGCGGCCGAGTGGCAGGCCTACACACTAAACGAGTTAGCGAAAGCTAATGACTCTTCGGTGTTGAGCGAATTTGAAGTGCAGTCTGTTTATGTTCGCAATGCATTGTGGCCAGTAGAGAAAGCTCAAACTGAAACCAGGTTGGTTGAACAAAAGAATCAGACTAATACTGAATCTAAGGTCGTTAAGTCTGAAGAAAAAACACAGGCTGAGGCAAACCTGGAAGAGCATAAAGGTAAATCGCAGCGAGAAGAGGTTTATGCTGAAATTAATGCGCGCATACAACAGGCTCAAAATGGAGATATGAAGGCACTGATGAGCGCCGCAGAACCGCGGACATTGGCCAGTTGGAATGATCTGAATATAAGAGCCCGGGACGAGATTAGAGATTATATTAATAGTGAACTTCCCGCTTTATTAGCCAATTATTTTTCGATACATATTTTGCCTGCGGATTCCGGCCATGCAACGCCGGAGGAAGCACTTCTTGCCTATAAGAAATGGTTTGAACAACATAAAGATTTGTATGTTGGATTCAGAAATCAACCCGTAGTGAGCAACACTTTTGCCAAGCTGTTTAAAGCGCGGGAGCCCTTTCTTGAGCAAGTCAGCCAGAGTGTTATTGATGAAATCAACAAAATTACCAGTATTGATGAACTAAACCAAATCACTACAGACCTGTTCATACGGCCAGATAAGCAATACTCCTTTACCTGGCAATTAGTTAACGAGGCTAAACAGCGCCGCTTGGCAGAACTTGAAGTTATCGCGTATCGAATAAGGGTAGGAAATGGCCCGTTTAGTGCCGACGATGATGGCGCCGTTTACATTAACGCGCTGTATCGAAACGACATGCAAATTATAGCCGAGGAAGACAAAAAATTTGAGAAGGCAATGCTCGAATTGTCTGAGCCTATGCTCAATTCCGGCATGATCGAACTAGCGTCTCTTTTTGCTGGTCGGGACAGTGAGCCAGAGGCCATGAAGCAAGCTATGCGAGACAGCTTAAAGGGTATTAGCATGAGCACAGCCATGACAGGGTTTTTCATTGTGTCATATGAGCACCTGGCAGCCAAATGCTTAGGCCCAAATCCTATCGACTTTACGCGTACTGAAATATGGGATGAGATAAGCCGAACGATTATGGGGGAAGAGGTGTATCGCAATACATACAGTAAAACGTATCACTATACGATTGCGAGGCGCCATGCCGACATATTCACCCAGCTAGGTAAAGGGACCAGTGCCGGTCACATAGACACGATGGCAAGCATTTATGGCGCTTTTGGTATCATTTCTAAAGATGCACAACAGTCTTTATTTACAATGAGTGATAACTTACGGGGGGTCGCAACGTTTATGCAGCGATATGCCTGCGACAGCAAAGAAATGAAGACCCTTGAGAACGCGTTGACCAGAATGACCCGCGGGCGGTTGGAATAATACCAAATGGATGTGCAATTCGCACCTCTTTATGAGCGGCAAGATAATCTCAAATGGGCCCGCCACGCCCATGCGGCCGCCAACGCACATGTTAATTACCAAGTATTTCACATTGCGGCGTTTACCATCGAGCAGTGCGTGGCCTAACATTTTGGCGTCTGACATGCCATCGTATTCTCATGGATGTTGGAGAGATTACCCTCTCAAGTTTGTTCGTAAATCACCTAAAATGCGGATTTCATTATCAAGCGCGACTTTTCCTTTCCTGCAATCAGATGTGTAATATCTGCAAGCAGTACTGTAAAGGTTTGAAGGATTTGAATCAGCTTTAGCAGAAACAATAGGCGTTTCCCGATTAGCATCAGGACTTCTCATAATAACCGAATCATATTCGTGAAGGTCCACAATACGTAAACAACTGCCGCCCACGACATGAGTTACCAACGGCAGCAAATGGCACTGAGCAGAAGCTAGAAACACCCAATAGAATATGTCACACCAGAGCAAAACAATAATTTGCAAAAATATAGATTAACAAAAAACTATCATACTATAGCGAATTTAAGTTGTTGATTTTATTAAACCCAACTTATCCAATAAATCAAAAAGTATCATACTATTCGAATAAATTGGTGTGGATATCACTCAAATCTGATACAAAAAAGTTTCATACCATTAACCGACTGCTGCTGCATCACTTTAAATATCTCTTGGTTAACTAAATCTTGAAACACATTTTATGGTAAGCCATCAAAAAAGTTTGCAGCCCAAATTATTAGGCAGACTATTTGACTAAGAAACTCAAAGATTTTTTATAAATTTAGCTTAATCCCCTTTCAAAAACTGGTTATTGATAATAAGGCCTTTCACAGAACAACCCTAAGCTTTATTAATCTTCCGTAGGGCATTGAATAAACCAGTTAAGAATATCCATGGCCGTAACAACACCAATCAGCTCTGACTCTCGCGTGACGAACAAACGATGGATATCATGCGTATTATACGCCTCTGAAATGGAGCTTTTCTCGTCTATTGAAAACACTTCGGGGGTCATAATAGAGTTAACGGTGCAGTAATCTGACGCACGAGATTTTGTTCTGTCGATTTCTGATTGCAACACGGTTCCCTGTGGCCCAATGTAGTGTTGAATGATTTTTTCAATCTCTTTTTCATCGGGGCTACTGCCTTCAAATTTCACAACATCAGTTTGTGTCACAACACCTACAAGGGTTTCATCGGATGCAATAACAGGCGCATCAGTTATTTTGTGCTTTGCAAAAAAACTCAGAGAGTTTTTTGATTGACCAGCCTTAATAAGCAGTCAATAAATCTGTACTGGCAATTGCTGCTACGTGGTATTTCTCTAGCAGATCCAGCACTGTTGTACTATCACTCACCATTTTTCCATTCCTTCTTAGTTAAAGGCAGCCACCACAACTACCGCATCGCCAGTCATTTTGATTGACCGCCTGATAAAACCACTCAACATGCTGTTCGTCGAATGGAATGTCGTAACGCTCAAACAGCGGCACAAGCCAGTCCGCTTGCTCCTCAATCCATTCGTGAATCTCTAATCCCTCTGTATATTCTTCATCATCTGGGAATAGCCAACTGAAAATACCGCGTGTACCCATGTGGTTCTCGGCTTTTACCGAAGGCAATTCCAAAAGCTGTTGGTTAAAGCTGATTTCCCAATGCCCCAAACAGAGCGTGTGTCCTTGCGCTGTCCAGCGCGCCGCGAAGGGATTTGTCATCTTTTACCCCACCACTTATTCAAGTCTAAATAACGCTACTGCATTAACATCGAATCATCGAATTCAAACTTGAAACCTTGTATATCTGCTTCGCTGACAAGTCGATGTAAATATTGCGAGAGTGCTTTTCGATGCACTTTATCATTAAGATACTGTTTGATTTTTTCGTTTACCATATCAAAGGAAAGCGGCTTGCCATCTACTTTTCTAGCAACAAGAACAACATGGTAACCATAGCGAGTCTCCACCGGCTGTGGCATCAGCCCCTCATTAGCGGCAAATACCTGGCGTTCAAACTCCTTTACTGTCTGGCCATGTGAGAGCTGGCCTAAGCTGCCGTAAACATCTTTGGAAGGACATGAAGAAAACTGCTTCGCTAACTCACCAAAAGTAGATTCTCCGCCTTGTATCTTGTGAATAAGGCTAACTGCCAAAGCATGAGATTCTGCCCTATGTTGAAGATCCTTCGGGTCTGATGCAATCAGTATGTGACTTGCTTCAATTAACGGGGGTGTTTTGAACGTACCTTTGTTTGCACTGTAATAGCGCTCACATTCCTCCGTTGTTGCTTCCGGAACGTAGACTTCAGAGGCTAACAAGCTATCAATCAACTGACTGTTTTGTTCAATTGCACCTGATTTAGGGTTGAGTGGTATCCCTTTCTCCATCGCTTTTTGCGTAATTAGCTCACCAATAATCAGTGTTTCTGCCGCTTTTACCATCGCTTGTCGGCGTGATTCTGCCGGATGATATTGAACCTCAGCGTCGATCATAGCCGAGCTAATAGTTTTCCCGTTTACTGTAATATCGGGGGTGTTTGTAAGTGACATAGTCAATCCTACTTAAAAAGGAGGCTTCCTTGCCCCAATGAGTGATTGTGGTAATTATGCTTTTGAACGAACAACCTGGTAGCTTCTGCGGACATACTGCACAGGAACGCTCCAGATATGCACCAACCTGCTAAATGGGAATAGTACAAACAACGTTATACCCAAAGTAACGTGGAACTTGTAAACCGGATGAACCGTTGAAATAAACTCTACTGCTTCAACCGGCCTGAACGTCAATAGATAACGAGACCAGCTCATTAGGTTATACATCACAGCACCATCCATATGACCCGAAGAGATTACGATGGTAAACATACCTACGATTAACTGAAGGTAGATTAGCAGTAAAATGCCGGTGTCCATCTTACTGCTGTTAGCGCGGATCCTGGGATCAAACAAACGGCGCTTTACCAACATAGTTAAACCAATAAAGCATAAGACACCAAAGAAACCACCCACACCCATGGCTATCACTTGCTTAGTTGCCAAAGAAATTCCAAGTGCATGCCAAATTTCCCAAGGCAATACGAGGCCCGCAAAATGCCCCAATAAAATCGCAATGATACCAACGTGAAATAAAATATTGGCTACACGAAAGTTTTTGTTACTAAGCATTTGGCTTGACCCAGTTTTCCAACTGTATTGTTCTCGGTCATACCGTAGAAGGCTACCGAGAAAGAAAATCCCGGTTGCGATATAAGGATAGATGCCAAAAAAGAACATATCTAAAAAAGCCATTACTAGCTCCTTATTGCTTGCTCAGCCGCTTTGGCTGACGAATTATCTACAAAACTGATGGGAACATCCTGGTCACGACGTTGCGTCTCAGAGGGTCGATTGACCTGAGACGGACAACCGCCGTTTACTGCGTCACCACCAAAAGTGACGGCTTCTTCTTCCCAGACTTTGTCCAACGCCTTTTTGGTATCATCACGTTTTTCATCTTTGACTTGCTCACGCAGTGCCTGCACATCAATAGCTGCCTCAGAAAGAGCAACTAATGCTGAAAAGACTGAACTGTAGTTACTCCCTCTTTTTTCCAGCCGCACTTGTAGTAGCGCAAGGATGGGTGCAATGTCCTGCAACCAGCCTTTGCCATTCTCGCTGCCTTGTGTGCTAACGAACTCAAGAAACAAGGGGATATAATCAGGTAACTCTCTCACACCGATATCCAAGCCTGCGGCTCGGTATTGCTCCAGCAAATTAACCATTGCCTGACCACGGTCGCGCGATTCTCCATGAATGTGCTCATAGATGAGCAGCGATAGTGAACGACCACGCTCAAACAGACCGTCATAATCAGCTTGCCAATCAAGCAAGCTGTCTGAGAAGCGCTGATCGACAAATGCGAGCAGACTAGCTTTGTTGTAGTCATCAAACTCGGCATCGTTTGCAATAATTTCTGCAATATCGATTCCGTGCTCATAGAGCGCTTCTGTCGGGTAATCAAGAAGTCTTGAAAGGACTTTTAAAATTTCCATCAGTCTTGTACCTCCACAGGAATGACTTGACGTACGGTTTGTTTTTTACCGCCAAACAAGTCGGTGCTACTGTCACCGCCACTACAACCGTTGCCGAAGCTGAAGCCACAACCGGATTTCATATCGTAAGCATCTTCTGCATATGCCTTGTGGCTAGTCGGAATGACGAATCTGTCTTCGTAATTGGCAAGCGCCATATAACGATACATTTCTTCAACTTGCGCGACGCTGAGTCCAGCTTGTTCCAGCGCTTCTAAATTTTCTTCGCCGTCAACTTGTTGTGAGCGTTTAAATTTACGCATTGCCATCATGCGCTTTAACGCATGCTCAACCGGAGCTTCGTCACCCGCAGTCAGCATATTGGCTAAGTACTTCATTGGAATACGCAACGCTTTTAAGTCTGGGAAGACACCATCCATTGGCACACTACCGGCCTCAACTGCGCTTTGAATTGGGCTCAAAGGCGGCACATACCATACCATTGGCAGTGTGCGGTATTCGGGATGTAACGGTAGAGCGACTTTCCAGTCCATGGCCATCTTGTAAACCGGAGACTCTTGGGCTGATTTCAACCACGCCTCAGGAATACCTTCTTTGCGTGCTGCTTCCTGTACAGCTTCGTCGAATGGGTCGAGGAAAATGTCGCACTGCGCTTGATATAGATCCTTATCATTGGCAACACTGGCAGCTTCTTCTACGCGGTCAGCATCGTAGAGCATAACGCCTAAGTAACGGATTCGACCTACACAGGTTTCAGAACAGACTGTGGGTTGACCCGCTTCAATACGTGGATAGCAGAAGATACATTTCTCTGATTTGCCGGTTTTCCAGTTGTAATAGATTTTCTTGTACGGGCAACCACTGACACACATTCTCCAGCCGCGACACTTGTCCTGATCAATCAAGACAATACCGTCTTCTTCACGCTTGTAGATTGCCCCAGATGGGCAAGACGCCACACATGCAGGATTGATGCAATGCTCACACAGGCGAGGTAGATACATCATGAAAGTCTTTTCAAACTCGCCGTACATGTCGGCCTGGATCTGATTAAAGTTACTGTCAGCTCGACGCTTGGAAAACTCGGTACCGAGGATTTCTTCCCAGTTCGGGCCCCAGTCAATTTTTTCCATTCGTTGACCAGTTATCAATGAACGAGGACGAGCAACAGGCTGGTGCTTACTTTCTCCCGCTTTATGCAGATGTTGATAATCGAAATCAAACGGCTCGTAGTAATCATCAATACCCGGTAAGTCGGGGTTGGCAAAAATGTTGGCCAGAATACGTAGCTTGCCACCCTGCTTAGGTGTCAATTTGCCATTGCTATGCCGAGTCCAGCCACCGTTCCATTTTTCCTGATTCTCCCACTCTTTGGGATAACCGATTCCCGGTTTCGTCTCAACGTTGTTAAACCATGCATACTCGACGCCTTCGCGTGATGTCCATACATTCTTACAAGTTACAGAGCAGGTGTGGCAACCGATACACTTATCAAGGTTGAGCACCATGCCTATTTGAGCTCTAACTCTCATGATTAGCCCTCCGCTCCAAAGTTGTTAAATTCATCTGCACTCTGTTCGACGCTGTCATCGTCTAACCAGTCGACTTTCGCCATTTTTCTAACGATAACGAATTCGTCACGATTACATCCCACAGTACCGTAGTAGTTAAAACCGTAGGCCTGTTGTGCATATCCACCAATCATGTGAGTCGGTTTCATCACCGCACGCGTGACTGAGTTGTGTATACCACCGCGAGTTTTGGTAACTTCTGAACCCGGCACATTCACTATGCGTTCCTGAGCGTGATACATCATGCTCATGCCTTCCGGTACACGCTGTGACACAACCGCTCGGGCAGCGATCGCACCGTTCACGTTGAACACCTCGATCCAATCGTTATCAACGATGCCTGCGCGCTGCGCGTCGGGCTCAGAAATCCACACAATCGGGCCGCCGCGAGACAGTGTAAGCATCAGCAAGTTGTCTGAATAGGTGCTGTGGATCCCCCACTTCTGGTGTGGCGTTATCCAGTTCAGCGCAATCTCCGTATTACCATTGGGGTGCTTATTCATCATTGGCTTCACGGTTTTGAGATTGATTGGTGGCTTGTACAGGCACATGGTTTCACCAAAATCGCGCATCCACTCATGATCCTGATAGAACTGTTGGCGACCTGTGACTGTGCGCCACGGAATGTACTCATGCACGTTGGTGTAACCCGCGTTGTATGAAACGTGTTCATCTTCTAAACCTGACCAAGTAGGCGAGCTGATGATTTTGCGAGGTTGTGCCTGCACATCTCTGAAGCGGATCTTTTCCTCTTCTTTGGGTTTCGCCAGATGCGTGTGATCCAGCCCGGTAAACTCACTAAGGGCAGACCATGCTTTAACCGCAACGTGACCGTTAGTTTCCGGCGCGAGTGAAAGAATCATTTCCGCCGCATCAATGGCAGTTTCAATTTTAGGCCGACCTTTGTTCGCACCTTCTTCAACATGACGACGATTTAACTGGCCAAGAAATTCGACTTCTGTGTCGGTATTCCAGCTTATTCCTTTACCGCCATTGCCAAGTTTTTCAAGCAATGGCCCAATCGAGGTGAATCGCGCATAGGTATTCGGATAGTCTCGCTCCACCACAATCATGTTCGGCGCAGTCTTTCCTGGAATAAGGTCACACTCTCCTTTCCACCAATGCTTCACGCCAAAGGGTTGTGCGATTTCTGCTGGCGTATCGTGCAGAATCGGTAAGGTGACTAAGTCTTTCTCTACACCTAAATGGCCGACTGCAGTTTTAGAGAATTGCTTGGCGATGCCTTTGAAAATATCCCAGTCAGAACGGGACTCCCACACAGGATCTACCGCTGCACTTAATGGGTGTATAAATGGGTGCATATCAGACGTATTTAAGTCGTCCTTCTCGTACCATGTTGCTGTTGGCAACACGATGTCCGAGTACAAACAGGTGGTTGACATGCGGAAGTCCAATGTCACCAACAAGTCAATTTTACCCTCGGCAGCTTCATCGACCCACTTAATGTCCTCTGGCTTTTTACCGCCGTCTTCACCAAGATCTTTGCCCATCAAGCCGTGTTTTGTTCCCAGCAAATGGCGCAGCATGTACTCATGGCCTTTACCTGAAGAACCGAGCAAATTCGAACGCCAGATAAACAAATTGCGTGGATAGTTTTGCGGATTTTCAGGCTCCAAGCAGGCAAAATTTAGCTCACCGCTTTTGAGTTGCTCAACTGCATAGTCTTGTGGAGACTTACCAGCAGCTTCTGCATCTCTGCATAGCTGAAGCGGATTCATGCCAAGTTGTGGTGCTGATGGTAACCAGCCCATACGTTCCGCGCGACTGTTAAAATCAATAATCGAACCAGACCATTTGTCTTTGTTTGCCATTGGAGAAATGACCTCTGTCATCTCTAACTTCTCGTAGCGCCACTGACTCGAATGATTGTAAAAGAAAGAAGTACCGTTCATATGGCGCGGTGGACGTTGCCAGTCAAGCCCAAACGCCAGTGGTTGCCAGCCAGTTTGAGGGCGCAGTTTCTCTTGCCCTACATAGTGTGCCCAACCGCCACCACTTTGACCGATGCAACCACACATCATCAACATATTGATGAGACCACGGTAGTTCATGTCCATGTGATACCAGTGGTTCATACCTGCACCAACGATCACCATGGAACGACCTTTGGTCTTGTCTGCGTTGGTTGCGAATTCCCGCGCGACTTTGATTACATCCGCGCGTGGAACGCCTGTGATTTGTTCCTGCCAGGCAGGAGTATAAGGAATATCTTGATCGTAACTGCTGGCCACATTTGGATCGTCATAGCCATTATCGACACCATAGTTGGCAAGTGTTAAGTCAAAAACAGTGGCAACATAGGTTTCAGAGCCATCAGCGAGTTTGACTTTCTTAGCTGGCACTTTGCGCAGCAATACATCGTCGTGCTCAGTATTCTGGAAGTAGCCAAATTCATGCTCCGCACCACCAAAATATGGGAAAGCAACACTGACCAACTCATCATGACTACCTTTCAGACTTACTCGTAAGTCGAGTTCATCACCTGATTTACCATCAGTTTGGGTAATATTCCATTTACCTTTTTCACCCCAGCGATAACCGACTGAGCCTGTAGGCGAAACCAATTCGCCATCTTTATCATTGACCGAGATGGTTTTCCATTCAGGGTTGTTGTCTTGACCGAGTTGACCATCTAAATCTGACGCTCTAAGGAATCGCCCCTGATGCAGACTGCCGTCCTCAGCTTTGTCTAGCATGACCAGAACAGGGAAGTCGGTATAACGTTTCACATAATCGGCAAAATAAGCTGATGGTTTCTCAACATGGAATTCTTTAAGAATAACGTGGCCAAATGCCATCGCTAATGCTGCATCGGTTCCTTGTTTAGGTGCCAGCCATTGGTCAGTTAGTTTCGCCACTTCTGAATAATCAGGTGTGATACCGATGACCTTAGTACCTTTGTAGCGTACTTCTGTGAGGAAGTGAGCATCAGGCGTACGTGTTTGCGGAACGTTTGAGCCCCAGCAAATAATGTAATTCGAGTTATACCAATCAGCTGACTCAGGTACATCGGTCTGTTCACCCCAAATCTGAGGAGATGCAGGTGGTAAATCACAGTACCAGTCATAGAAGCTAAGGCAGTTACCGCCTATTAAAGACAGATAGCGCGCACCCGCGGCGTAGGAAACCATAGACATCGCAGGAATGGGTGAAAAACCAGTAATACGGTCAGGGCCGTAGGTTTTCGCCGTGTACACGTTGGCAGCCGCAATGATCTCATTAGCTTCGTTCCAGTTAGCGCGAACAAATCCCCCCAGGCCTCGTTGTTGTTTATATTCTTTGGCTTTTACAGGATCCTCGACAATCGAGCGCCATGCCTCTACCGGGTCCTGGTGTTGGGCTTTCGCTACTCGCCAAAGTTTAACTAAGCGTTTACGAATTTTTGGATGCTTGAGGCGATTGGCGCTGTAGATGTACCAAGAGTAACTTGCGCCCCTTGGGCAACCTCTTGGCTCATGATTAGGAAGATCTGGGCGCGTACGTGGGTAATCGGTTTGCTGAGTTTCCCAGGTTACCAATCCATCTTTTACATAGATTTTCCAGGAACATGACCCGGTACAATTAACACCATGGGTTGAACGCACAACTTTGTCATGCTGCCAGCGACGGCGATATCCGTCTTCCCACCCTCTACTTTCATTCGTGGTAACCCCGTGACCGTTTGAGAACGGCTCTTCGTTACGTTTGAAGAACTGCAATCTGTCTAAAAAATGACTCACGCCAGACTCCTTTATCAATGGAATAGCAACGTTAAGATGCGCTGCAAACTCAAGCTCTACATGGATTAAAGTGCATTGTTAATCGCACGGCAAGAGCTCGAAAATGGCGCTAAATAAGGGAGTTACCACCAAAGTGGTAGAGGCATTTTTTTGCTTTTCCTTTGTATTAAAGGGGTCTAGACTGATGTCATTAAAAACCGATTAGAAATTGAGCGTAAACTAATCTTTGTAGGTATCACTTGTAAGTCGACGAAATCTAAAAATATCCCATGCAACCGATTAAAAGTTTCATACATTCGACAGTTTTTAAAATCGCCGCATTAATGTTTTCGGTGAGCTTTTTGGCGATCATCAGTATGTTTACTACCGTGTTTATGAGTGACGGCGCTCAGTTTGATGCTCAGGCGGTCAATGTGGCGGGCTCATTGAGAATGCAGGCGTATCGAATTCATAGCATGATGCAGGAAAGCCCTTATGATATTGAGACAATCAATCAATTAGTTGGTGAATTTGATCTGACTTTGAATACCGGCGTGCTGGTTAATCAACAGGCGCTTCGGGATAGCGGTGATATTGCAAAGCATCATGCGGCTGTTACAAAATACTGGAGTGAAGAAGTCAAGCCGTTGATCCAAGCCTATTTAACTGCGTCAGCTGAGAATAATACTTCTAGTCTTGGAGTTTTCAACACATTGGTGGAAAACATCGAACTAGTGGTTACTGCTTACCAAAAACATGCTGAAACCAATATTGCTACGATCCGATTAGTTCAGAGTCTGGCATTATTCTGCACCCTGATACTTATTGCGCTAGCGATGGTGATTGTGCATCGGCATATAGAGCAACCGCTTTCAAAGCTGACAGCAGTAGCTCGTCAAATAGGCCAAGGAGACTTCACTGCCAGAGCAGAGGAAACGGGCAAAGGCGAGCTTGCATTGTTGGCCCGAACAATCAACAAAATGAGCGGCAGCCTGTATCGCTCAAAATCGCAACTGGAAGAGCAAATCAAACGAAAGACAAGAAAGCTATCGCGTTCAAATCAATCACTCGAATTGCTGTTTCAAGTGTCACGCAAACTCAATGAAGTTGAACCCGGCTCTGTCGATTTTCAACCATTACTCAACAAGCTGGCTGACGTAACAGGTGTAAAAGACTTAGACCTATGCATTATGACAGCGCAAGGCACGAGCCCCTATGAACATTTGATGAGTACCGAAAAAACGATTCCAGACAAATGCCAACAACAGCTCTGTCACAACTGTACTGAGCATGATTCACTTTTTCCACCTGTTAATGGGCAAATGAAGTATCAGTTAAGTATTGGGGATCAACACTATGGTGTCTTGGTGGTGAGTTTGGCTGAAGGGAGTATTCTGGAAGACTGGCAGCACCAGCTGTTTGAAGCCATTGCTGAACAGGTCGCCAATGGTCTTAGCATGAAACATCAAAACGAACAGGGGCGGCGTATCGCTTTGATGAACGAACGCACGATAATTGCCAGAGAACTGCATGACTCTCTGGCGCAGGCATTGTCCTACCTAAAAATTCAGGTAACTCGATTGCAACGCCTGCAGCAAAAAGACAGTGCTCAGGAGCAAATAGACCAAGTTATTGATGAGTTAAAAAATGGACTTGGCGCGGCTTACAGTGAACTGCGTGAATTGTTAACTACTTTCAGATTGAAACTCGATGGACAGGGCATCAAAGCCGCATTAGAGCAAACGATTTCGCAATTGCAAAACCGCTCAGACGATTTCAGTTTTACGCTTAATTATCACGTAAGCAATATTCCCTTCACGCCTCAAGAAGAAATACATCTTTTACAAATTGCCAGAGAAGCGACCCAAAATGCATTCTATCATTCTAAGGGCTCCAATATTGAAATTGGCATAACCACTAATTCCTTATCAGAAGTGATATTAACGGTTAAAGACAACGGAATTGGCATCCCTGAAGACCCGAATAAGCTGAATCACTACGGCCTGGCCATTATGAAGGAACGCAGCCGGAATTTGGATGGGGAATTATCAGTCAAACGAAATGATGAACGCGGCACCATGGTCATGTTTAGTTTTATTCCGGAGTATGCGCGAACTCTTGAGGTAAAGAGCAAGAGTGCTTGATTTCCCAAGCTTTTGACCCGTTTTATCAACTGTGAATTGCAACTGATTTCACCTGTAACAACGCTTGGCTACCAGCCGCTAAAGACAAATTTGCTATTGCGCGTTTGGTTACCGAAACCATAAAAGCATTTTCGCCTACAGTAGCTTTTACAATTGCTTGGCTTGGGTGCTCACCTTCATTGATTGCTACAATCTGAGCGTTGAGCACGTTTTGAAAACTGTTTTTACTTACAGAATTCGCCAGGCTGATATCTTTCCCAAAGACTTGAACTCTTACTTGGTTGCCTATCTTGAAACTATTGTTGGGTATCCAAAGTGCTTGGTCGCCAATAGACATACAAGCTAAGTGCCACTGCTTGTCAATCTTTATTACCTTGCCTGACAAGACCGTCGATATCTCATCATTGAGTCTTAGTGGTAACATCTCATTTGAAAGCGAGGCCGACAGCGAATCACTAGATACCACACTACCTTCATGCATAACAACAACATGATCTGCTAGCATTGCCACTTCTGGCGCTGCGTGAGTAACGTATAACATGGGTATGCTCAGTTGCCGCTTAACACGCTTTAAGAAAGGTAAAATCTCGCGTTTTCGGTCATCGTCAAGAGATGCCAGTGGTTCATCAAACAGCAAAATCTTGGGGTTCAACGCCAGTGCCCGAGCAATGCCGACACGCTGTGCTTCCCCACCTGATAATTCAGCAGGCTTTTGATTTAACAGGTGTGCAATTCCCAACACTGAAATTGCTTCATCTAGGTTCTGTTTGCTTGCGTGAACGGCACGTTTGATACCATAGAGAAGATTATCCTTAACGCTGAGATGGCTAAATAGACTTGGCTCTTGAAAGACATATCCAATGGCTCGCTTGTGCGGCTTAAGCTTAGTTTTTGGGCTATCCCAAACTTCATCACCGATAGAAAAGTATCCAGCTGCCTCCTTCTCCAGGCCAGCGACACACCGCAGCAATGTTGTCTTGCCGCACCCAGAATGCCCATAAAGCACAGTAATGCCAGTTTCGGGAAGTTTAAGAGCAACATTCAGATTAAAACGCCCTTTAGAAAGCCTATAAGCGAGTTCCACAATTACCGCCTCTTCACGGGAACGAATGCAAACCGTCGACGCCGGATCCATTGCAGAAATGTTAATGTTATAAATGAAAAGATTAGCATGATTAATGACAGCTTATGTGCGGCGCCGTAATCCATACTCTCTACATGGTCATAAATTTGAATTGATACAACTTGCGTTTCACCCGGAATATTGCCTCCAATCATCAAAATAACACCAAACTCACCAATCGTATGCGCGAAAGTCAAAACGATAGCCGTAAGAATGCCATTCTTTGATAGAGGCAACACCACAGAAAAAAAAGTATCCATGGGAGAGGCTCTTAACGTAGATGCGACTTCTAGCGTTCGAGTAGGGATGGCTTCAAAGGCAGACACAAGTGGTTGTACTGTAAAGGGTAAAGAATAAACAATCGAGGCTATGACCAAGCCTGAAAACGTAAAAGGGAATACACCAAAACCTAATTGCGTTGTTACTTTACCCACCGGACCCTCAGGACCTAAAAGCAATAGTATATAAAATCCGAGTACCGTAGGCGGCAATATGAGTGGCATCGCTACCAATGCAGTTAAGAGACTTGTGAGCTTGGAGCGAGACCTAGCCAACCACCAGGAAAACGGAATTCCAAAACATAACAGGAGAATGGTTACCGTGCTCGCCAGCTTTAAGGTCAGAAGCAAGGCTTGCATATCACTCGTGGATAGCATTTGCGGCCTCTTGATCAGGTACTTCAAACCCATATTCTGTCAGTATTTTTGAGACGGCTCCACTTTGCATAAATGAATGAAATCGCCACGCGGTAGGGTTGTCTCCACCGTGTTGGGTGACAATAAAACCTTGGAGTAGCGGAGAATGGAGAGTCTCCGGTATTAATATGTAGGAGGCTCTTGAGGAGCTCCATGCAGATTTTACCAACGACAAGGCAACGATACCCGCATCGACATGCTGATTAACGATAAATTGAGCAGTATGGGAAACGCTATCACCATAGATGATTTTTGAAGTCAGCTGAGTCCACAATCCAGTTTGCTCCAGTACCTCTTTGGCTTTCATTCCATAGGGAGCGTGTCGTGGATTGGCAATAGCGATTCTCTCAAAGTCAGCGTTAAGCAAAGAAGCGAGTTGGCCGTTAGACAAATCGTTTTTATGGCTCAATAGAACTAATCGGCCCTTTGCGTATGGGACAACTGCCGACGAAGAATACCCCATTGCTTTAAGCTGCTGTGGAAAGTTTATGTCTGCTGAGAAATACAGATCATATGGTGCACCGTTGCGGATCTGCGTACGAAACTTCCCTGACGAACCAAACGACGTTTTAACGGCCACATCTGGATTGGATGTCTGAAACAAACTAACAATATCTTTCATTGCGAATTTGAGGTCAGACGCAGCTGCTATTAACAGCTCATCAGCATTTACATTCAAATGAAAAAACAGGGTTATTAATGAGAAAATTAGCTTTAAACGCATGAGAGTCTCAACCATGGTAAACCGATAAAAGGTGCGATCGTTCGCACCTTAATATCGACGTTTGGGACTGCCTAAGGGTTGTAGAATTCGCCGTCCTTACGTAAATAGAACCAGTAGTTAATCAAGACGCAGACTCCATAGAACACTGCAAACCCGATCAACGCGACTTCAGGAGTAGTTGCCTGGATTTGTTCACCAATAACTTTGGGTATGTAAAAGGCACCATATGCCGCCACCGCAGACGTCCAACCAAGAACAGGGCCAGCTTGTTCTTTAGGGAATACTTGTGCGATGGTTCTGAAGGTTGAACCATTGCCGATACCAGTCGCTGCAAATAGCAGCATGAATAACACAAAGAAAGGGATAAAGAACTCTTCTGGTGTGGCAGACTGATAAGCTTCTCTCATGTAGTATGCCGCACCGAGCGCACTACCAATCATCACAATTGAACAGATTTGTGTTACCAGTGCACCTCCGACTTTGTCCGAAATCCAACCACCTAACGGACGAATAAGTGCACCGATGAAAGGCCCCATCCAAGCGTACATTAAAGCACTTGGCCCATTAGGATTGATGGTATTGTGCGTCATCACTCCATCGACCATAACGTGGCTGTAGCCAAAAATAACTTTGATCGCGAGCGGGAATGAGGCCGCAAAACCAATAAACGAACCGAAGGTCATCGTATAAATCACACTCATCACCCAAGTGTGTTTGTTATTAAAGATTTGATATTGACGAGTCAGACTCTCACCAATTGGACCTGGTAACATTTTTAAGATAACGACGGTGGCAGTCACAACCAGCACTAAAACAACTTCCTTGGGTACCCCGAATCCAGAACCATTTGCAGTCTCTGGTAGCATCAACCATAAGCCAAAAGCAGCCACCACCAAACCGATACTGAGCATAACCGTGATCAGAGCAAAAGATGTTAGAGGGTTACCAATGTTTGGAGAAACATCAGGCGTACGAATATTATTCATACCAAACCATGATAGGAAGAATAGAGGGACAAGTAATAACAACCAGACAAAACCGGCGTTTGAAATATAGCTTTCTGTGCCTGCAGGAATTTTACCGATGAGCGTGCCTGATGCGTTGATCAGCGTCATCGGGTCGCCACTAAAAGCACCAAAGGCAGCGAATGTCATGAACAGTGGCACAACAATTTGCATCGTGGTAACACCAAAGTTACCTAGACCTGCGTTCATACCCAGTGCCAAACCTTGCTGCTTCTTTGGGAAGAAGAAGCTGATATTAGACATTGATGAAGCAAAGTTTCCGCCGCCGAAACCGGATAGCAGTGCTAACAGTTGAAATTGCCATAATGGCGTATCAGGATTTTGCAGCGCAAATCCTGCTCCTACCGCTGGTATCATTAGTAGTGCAGTCGTAAAAAAAATGGTGTTCCTACCGCCGCATAATCGAATAAAGAAGCTGCTTGGAATTCTCAGTGTTGCGCCGGTCAATCCAGCAATCGCCATCAAGGTAAAGAGTTCAGCCTTTGCAAATGGGAAACCCAGGTTTAACATTTGAACGGTTATGATTCCCCAATAGAGCCATACAGCGAAGCCTGCTAGCAAGCTAGGAATGGATATCCAAAGATTGCGATTCGCTATTTTCTTTCCCTCTTTTTCCCAGAAATCAGGGTCTTCTGGATCCCACTTGTGCAGATCAGACATAACGCTTACTCCAACATAGAATGACATTTATTTGGTCACACTATGGTCCACGCAGGCAGAGCTAACAATCTGCTTCAGTAGGTAGCTAGGCGAAGCATTGTGGTAACAAAACTAACGATTTTTGACACATTGAGTGCTGAAAGAGGTATAGCTATCTTGTTGTATTCCCAATATTTAAAGGGTTTCAAAAAATGTGTTTTGCTACCTCATAAGTGGTAGCTGGCTTACCTCCAGTAATTTAAGAGAAGTTCACCAGTTAGTGTATAGTTAAACTAAACGAATGACTCAGCGTTTGTAAGGAGGCATACATGTTCGAAGACAAACCCGCTACTATCATGATGGTCGACGACCATCCTTTATTGCGTAAAGGATTAAACCAACTCATCGAATTTGAAGATGATCTAAAAGTTATTGGAGAGGCGAGTTCAGGAAAAGAAGCCATCGAAATGGCGGTTCAATTGGAACCTGACCTGATCACGCTGGATTTGAACATGCAAGGTATGGATGGACTGGAAACGCTTAAGCATCTGCGGGATAGAGGTGTTGATTCGCGCATCATCATGTTGACGGTATCTGACAACGATGAAGATGTTGTTGAAGCCGTGCGTTCAGGTGCAGATGGTTATCTTCTAAAGGACATGGATCCAGAAGATATTGTCGACAAACTCCGTGAAGCCGCACTTGGTAAAATGGTGATGAGTGCAAAACTAACTGAAGTACTGGCAACAGCGTTACGAAAACCCGAAAGGGCTGGAAGTCGAGCATTGGCCAGCCTGACCAGTCGTGAATTGGAGATCCTCAAACTCATCGCCAAAGGTATGAGCAATAAGCTTATTGCACGAGAATTGGATATTTCGGATGGCACGGTCAAAGTCCATGTGAAGCACTTTCTTAAAAAACTGAATCTACGCTCTCGTGTGGAAGCAGCGGTATGGATGGTGAACCACCAAAAAGGAGCTTAACCATGGGATGTGGTTGCGATGCAAAAGGCCTTATGCCGATAGAGGAAGCAAAACAAATCATCTGGGACACTATCTCTCCGATTGTTGAAGTTGAGTATTGCAGTCTTGATTCGGTACTGGATAGAGTATTGGCCGAAGATGTGATTTCTCCCATCAACGTCCCGGGTTTTGATAACTCCGCAATGGACGGCTATGCTATTCGCCATCAGGATCTGTCTTCTGGTACTACTTTTAATCTGGTTGGTAAGAGCTTTGCTGGCAATCCTTTCAGCGGCGAGATCGGCAAGCATCAGTGCGTGCGTATTATGACCGGCGCACAAATCCCATCAGGTGCGGATGCGGTGGTTATGCAAGAAAACACCGTTGCAAATGGTAAGGAAATCACAGTCACTCACACTGTTAAGCTAGGTGAAGCGATACGAATCGCAGGTAGTGATATCGCAAAAAAATCCGTCGTGCTGCCTAAAGGAAAGAGGCTGACTGCAATTGATATTGGGCTCCTCGCGTCTATCGGTATCGATGAGGTATCAGTTTTCCGCAAGCTTAAAGTGGCATTGTTTTCAACCGGTGATGAGCTTTTACAGCCTGGAGATACTCCTCAACAAGGCAAAATCTTTGACAGTAATCGGCCCATGCTTCGCGCGATGTTAAAGCGTCTTGGCGCTGAGGTTCTGGACTTGGGTGTGATAGAAGATGATCCGGAAAAAATTCGTGATGCCTTTACCCAAGCAGATGCAAATTCAGATTGCGTAATCACTTCTGGCGGCGTGTCGGTGGGTGAAGCTGACTATACACGTGAAATCCTCGAGGAGATTGGTCAAGTAGACTTTTGGAAGCTGGCAATCAAACCTGGCAAACCACTCGCATTCGGCAGATTAAACAACAGTTTGTTTTTTGGTCTCCCCGGTAATCCAGTATCAGCGGCAGTCACCTTTGACCAAATTGCCGCACCGTCTTTATCACTATTAGCGGGCTGCACACCTGAGGGAAGAGTCGCCATTAGAGCCATCGCAAAGAACAGATTTAGAAAGAAACCAGGAAGAACTGACTATCAACGCGCAGTCTGTTACCGCGATGACAACGGTCAACTGATAGTCGACTCTGGCGGTTCTCAAAGCTCAGGCGTGCTTTCTTGTTTTACCACAAGCAATTGTTACGCAGTGCTTGAAAACAGTCGCGGAATGGTAGAGCCGGGAGAAACGGTGGATGTGCAATGGTTTGATTCGGTTTTAAGATAAAAAAGCAATGAGTAATCAACTTCGTCGTTCGATTTATCTGCTTACTGGCTTAGTGGCCTGTCTTTGCGGCATTGTTGGCGTCGTATTACCTTTGGTTCCAACTACCCCCTTTCTACTCGTGTCTGCCTTTTGCTTTTCTAAAAGCTCGAATACGCTACATCAATGGCTATTATCGCAGCCATTGCTCGGGGGCGTGATTAACGACTGGGAACAATCAGGCGTAATTGCACTTAAGACTAAAGTCATTGCTTGTACGAGCTTGATTGCGATGGTAGCCGCTGCGTTGTTAATTGGCGATTACGCTCATTGGACAATTGCTTCGGTAACCACTGTATCCATCCTCGTTTTAAGCTTTATATGGAGCAGACCCAGTCAGGTTTGACGTTATACTATGTATGGTTATTTGATACTCGCTCACATTTTAGGAGCAACAGTATGGACAGGCGGCCATATCGTGTTGGCGCTTGCTGTATTACCCAGAGTATTGAAAGAGAAGTCACCCCAACGTTTGCTGGAGTTTGAATCAGCATTTGAGCGTATTGGTAAACCGGCAATGCTACTCCAAATAGTCACCGGTTTGCTGTTAGCACATCGATTGTTGCCCGACATTTCACTATGGCTGGATTGGAGTAACCCTATCTCAAGGGTGATTGCCCTTAAGTTTATACTACTTACGTTAACTATTTTATTAGCTGTTGACGCTAAACTAAGAGTTTTACCTAAATTATCGCAGCAGAATTTATGGGATATGGCCCTGCATATTATTGCCGTAACCCTGCTTTCGATACTTTTCGTAATCGTCGGCGTATCGTTCAAGACAGGTTGGTTGTATTAAGCCAGCGATCCATTGCTTCCTTGTCCGACAACCTGCTGGCAACCCACTTCATACCTTCTGAGGTAGCCTCTTGTTTCCACAAAGGCGCGCTGGTTTTAAGGTAATCAATAATAAACTCACACGCGTCAAATGCGTTTTTGCGATGTTTGGATGTTACGCCAACGAACACAATCTGCTCCTGAGGCCCAATTCTCCCCACTCGGTGGATAACTCTTATTTGCCCCAACTGCCAACGTTTTCGCGCTTCGCTGCAGATACGCATCAGAGATTTTTCGGTCATACCTGGGTAATGCTCTATGTGAATGCCCGACACGGCCCCCTGAACATTGAAATCTCGTACCAAACCGGTAAAAGTGACTACAGCGCCGTCCCCATCCGCCTCTTCCTTCAGGGCAAGGTATTGTTCACAGTGATCAAAATCGGCACGCTGAACACTGATCATTGTTAGCCTCCTGTCACCGGCGGGAAAAACGCAATTTCGTCGCCATCATTTATTTTTGTGTCCTTTCCACAAAGCGTTTGATTGATCGCACATAACACATCTCTTTCTTCGAGGAAGCGCCACTCCTCTCCACGCTTGGCGAGCTCTTGTGCGACATCGGCGACAGTGTCTTCACCCGTATACTCAAGATTCAAAGACGATGTACCTATGCTTTCACGAAGACTTGCGAAAAATTTTATCTGTATCATGCAGAGCGCCTCCACAGTCCAGTTTTACCACCGCTTTTTTCAATGACTTTTAAGCCATGAATAACCATTTCTGGGTCAACAGCTTTACACATATCAAAAAGCGTCAGCGCAGCCACAGAAGCGCCAGTAAGCGCCTCCATTTCAACGCCAGTGTTACCGTTTAACTTACATTGACAGGTTATCTTTATTTGTTTGGATAACTCGTCAGTTTCAAAATCCACGTCTACTTTGCTGAGTAACAATGGATGACATAGCGGCACCAGATTGGCACATTGTTTTGCCGCTTGAATGCCTGCCACTCTTGCAACACTAAAGACATCACCTTTCGCCAACTGGTTTTGTATTATTTGCTCAAGCGCAATATCTGAAACACTGACATAGGCTTCCGCTTTTGCTATGCGAGTCGATGTGGCTTTTTCGCTCACATCGACCATGTTCGCTTTGCCATGATTATCAATATGGCTAAGCTCAGAATTAGTTAGCCCAGTCATATCGGTCTACTCGCGCATTGAAGCGCTTCATTGGTTTGTAAATGCGGTACGAAGTTACACGGGCCATGGGCGCCATTTAGTTGCGCTTCAATGATACCCGCCCAAGCGGTTTTGCAAGCATTGGTAGACCCAGGTAGACAAAATATAACCGTGTTGTTTGCTAATCCAGATATAGCCCTTGATTGGATTGTTGAAGTACCTATTTCCTTAAATGACAAATATCGAAATAATTCACCGAATCCCTCAACTTCTTTGTCAAACAAGGGTTTTACCGCTTCAGGTGTGGAATCTCTTGAAGTAAATCCGGTACCTCCAGTCACGATTACGGCTTGTATGGCTGGATCTGCGATATAAGCAGAGACGCACGCTCGGATCAGATAAATGTCATCGATAACAATCTCTCGCTTAATCACCTGATGACCCGATTCAGTCGCATTCACGGCCAGATACTCGCCAGAGGTATCTGTGCTTCTATCACGCGTGTCTGACACTGTCAGAACGGCGACACCAAGTGATTCAAATTGTTTGTTAGCATGTCCCATGGCGAACCTCAGTTGGTACAGAACATTCGGATGTTTCGAAGTGTTGCATTGCAAAACGCCATTGTTCTGGTGTGTTTGAATTGAAAAGGGGTGACTGCTGGCGCAGTTGCAGCTTCATTAAAGGGAAATGCGTGCAAAAGCGATCAACAGAAAAACTGTTTGTACACCGCAGTGTGTAATCCAGGGTTTGGCGGGTCGTCTCGGTGTTACGCAAGTAAAGCGGCAAACTATGTTCACCAAATCTGACATTGCTCGAAAACTTTTCGCCGCTATCTAACAAGCGTTGTAGTGTGGAAACATCCATGAGCGGAAGGTCGATCGGCAGTATCAATAGATTTTTGTTAGGAAAGCGCATAGCAGCACTGTGGATACCAGACAAAGGCCCTTTACCTGGGTACAGATCTGGGAAATGTCCAGCTTCGCCGTCATTACGACTGATAACAACTTTACTCACCGATGTTTCAAGTAACATCTGGTAAGTTCTGGTCAACATGGTTGATTGCGAAATCGTAAGTAAAGCTTTGTCTTGGCCCATACGGCTAGAAGCTCCGCCGGCTAAAATGACGCCAATTGTGTTCATGTTACCCTCCTAGCATAGCCAGCTGCTTCGTTGCACCTGTAAATCCTTGATGCAGAAAATGCTGACTGTTTTTTTGTTGAAGATGAGAAACAATAGCTTGCTGAGCACCCGAAACATCACCAGCTGACAGAAATGAACGGATACTGACGCCTTGTTCTGCAAACAAGCACAGATGCAGTTTACCTTGTGCGGAAACCCGCAATCGATTGCATGATTCACAGAAGTCTTTGCTATAAGGCATGATTAGGCCGATATTCCCTGTAAACTCTGGGTGCATGAATTCCTGTGCAGGCCCGGCATCGGTTTCTCTAATAATGCGCTGCCACCCTTGCTCGATAAGTCGATCTTTAATCGTTTGCCCGGCGACGTGGTTTTTATCAAAAAAGCTCTTGTTGTCGCCAGTCTGCATAAGTTCAATGAATCGCCAGGTAACCTTGTGGTCGCGCAGGTAGTCAAAAAATGCCCCTAATTCTTTGTAGTTGAATTGCTTGAGCATCACCGTGTTCAGCTTAATGTTACTGATGCCTAACTGAACTGCTCGTTCTATTCCTAACAGTATTTCTTCCAGTTTCTGTTTACCGGTGATCGCCGCAAACATACGTGGGTCTAGACTATCTGCACTCACATTAATGGCATCTAGGCCAGCATGCTTGTACCTTTCGATGTCCTGATTGAGCTTGAAACCGTTTGTTGTAAGAGCGACTTTTTTAATACCATCAACTTTTTTGCAGGTTTCGATGATCTCACATAAGTCTTTGCGCAGTGCTGGCTCGCCACCAGTAATGCGCACTTTGGTTGTTCCCAAGCCGGCAAACGCTTGCACCAGCGTTTGAATTTCTTTCACAGACAATCCACGTTTGGGAGTGTTGCAGTCATTCCCATCAGGAAGACAGTAGTTACAGCGGAAGTTGCACAGTTCAGTTACTGAGAGTCTCAGGTAATTGAATCGTCTTCCGAATGAGTCTTGTAAATTCATCTAACACCTTTCCAAATGTCGAGCATTGCAGCTCGTGGGCGGCAGGTTGATTTCTCTGGCTACCGGGCAACTTCTCAGTCGCGGCTCCTGTACCTTAGTTATTTAAACCTTAGGTATTGGAGCTCGGAGTTTTTGTTACCTTAAGTTTGGCGTAAAAGTGTTGTTTTTGTTATTCCGCTGAAGGAATACTCACAAGGGGGTATAAAAAAGCCGACCCGTGTTGAGTCGGCAACTAACGCGTGGATGACGTTAGAAAGTGAAAGTCATCATTGCCCACAGTTTATTGGTGTCGACCGCGAAATCATCGGCACTGTAGTTGGCATATCGCAGTAAAAAGTTTGTATTTTTATATACAGGATAAGTGGCGTTGAAATTAAACTCATTGCCGTAGTCTATTGAACCTACGTCCGATTCAAACTGGTGCCATACGCCTAATAGTTTCAGCTTACCAATACTACCGGACGCCTTGATGTAGAGATCGTTGATCCCCTGTCCAGGCGTAGCAAGAAACTTATCAGCGAACCCCTGAAACTTATGCAGAGTCGCCAGAGGCGTTGTGAATCCTTTGCCGTTATCGCTACCAAGTGACTCGTAACCTATTCCAACGTTGACCGCTGATAATTTAGTGTTTAACTCTAATGCTAGGTAATCAGTGGAAAAGTCTGTTGGATTGTCACCGGTTTCATTTTGACGTGCATAAGCCGCGTGAACGTTTACGGCAGAAATCTTACCATTGTAACTTACCCCGAATGTGCGAGTCGCGATGGCATTCGCAGTGTCGAAGTCAAGCTCATAGGCGAAACCTGCCACCTTGTGATCAGCATTGATTTTATATGTGACGTTCAACAGATGTATGTTGCCACCCAAATCCGAATTTGGGCTATCTGTACCAAAAATTCGATTTACGTTATGTACATAGCTGTAGTCAACATTCAGGCCTGACTGATTGTCGTATCTTAGACGATAGCCATCATAAGTCTGTTCATTTTGACGCCAACCAACACCACCGACGAATCTTTGATCATTGTGATTGATGCGTTGTCGACCTGCCGTAAAATGAAGTGACTTGGTCTTGTAACCCACATAAGCTTGGTTGAAATCTGAGCCAATCGGATCTGCAACGACAGGATAGTTGGTATTGCCATTGACTGTACTATTGAAGTTTTCGTTGCCCAAAGCGGTTACGTTATCGAACTCTATTTGCGTATAGAAGCCCCCAAAATCTGCACTTTTATAACTAAGGCGGGTAAGCAACGTTGATGCATTCGCTTCTTTGTCAACGTTATCCTGGTCAACTCGCTCATATCGATAACGCAGTTTAACGTTTGCGTCACCATCAGTAATAGCTTGTTGGAAATCAGCGAAACCGGTTGCAACCGAAACATTTGGCATTAACAAACCTGCAGTACATATTGTAGCGATAGCCGTTGCTAATCGAGTTTTCATAGTATTCTCCTCACTAAATGCTACGATGAATACTACGCCTTAAAAAATATAAAACCATTAAAAATCATTCAGATACCTACACTTACCCCTTACTTGAAAATTGTGGTACTCCGACTACCTATTTTGGGGAATTGCTGGTTTATGGCTTGAGTGGTAAAAAGAAATGCAACTATAGTTGTGGGATACACGATGAAAAAAGAGCTCACCACAAAGCAAGCAATGCGATACAGCCGCCACATTCTGCTATCGGATTTCGATCTGGATAAACAGGAAACGTTGGTTAATTGCAGCGTGTTAGTGATTGGCGTTGGCGGACTCGGTTGTGCTGCAAGCCAATACCTCACTGCAAGTGGAGTTGGTCATCTCACGCTAGTCGATGACGATACAGTTGAGTTAACTAATTTGCAGAGACAAGTATTGCATACTGAGAAATCTGTGGGCGCAAATAAAGTTGACTCAGCACAACAGGCACTTAAGCAAATCAATAGTGAAGTCAAGATAACAACACACTGTTCACGCCCAACGGAAAAGCAACTGGAGGAGCTCATTGCCAAACAAGATGTTGTGCTGGATTGTACGGACAATCTGGAAAGTCGAAACAGGATAAACCAAATATGCTACCGACGATCTATTCCCTTAGTATCGGGGGCTGCTATCCGAATGGAAGGCCAGGTACTGTGTATTGACCCACGCCAACAAAGTGCATGCTATGCGTGCGTGAGCCACTTTTTTGGTGAACAAAATCTGTCGTGCGTTGAATCGGGTGTCATGTCACCACTTGTTGGAATTATCGGTTCAATGCAGGCGCTTGAAGCCATAAAGCTAGTCACACATTATGGTAGGCCACTTTGCAACCGACTACACCTGTATGACGCTATGCAAGCCACCTGGAGTGAGTTTAAGGTGCCGAGACAGCAAGATTGTCAAATTTGTGGGGAAAAACTCTAACTATAGTGCGGCCTGCACAATTTCATAGTACTTTGTGAGGGCACTGACCAATACGCTCGGAAATGCACTTGTATCCAATTCATCAAGAAAATTCTTAATCTGTAAACCTAACTCAGTGTTGCCAGTTACCAGCAGTTTGCGTTGAAAAAAAAGGGTGTCGGGATCCTGTTCTCTTACAGCAATACTGACTAAACTATCGATATCGCAACTAAAAGTAACGTCAGGTTCTTGTTCGATCTGTGTTTTTACTACAATTGACTGCTTTCTGAGTCCAGAATGTTGGACTTCTCGGACAGTAATAAAAAACTGGTATGGAATGTTGCTAATAATTATTGCTAACCAATGCCCTTCAAGAAAATGAAGTGATTCATCAGCTACTTGCTCCGCTAACAAATTTGACAATGTTGCCTGTGCCACCCATGACTGAAACGAAGATGGCAATCTACTAAATGCCTTTGTTATGTCTTTCGGTAATACTATCAATTGATGTTGCAGTCTTTTTTTCACAATGCGAATTAAAGGATTACTGCATGTCTGTGAGTTTAACTTGTGCCACAACGTATCGAAAGGTGTGGTCTTATTCATAGGCAATACCCCATAAGATTGAGTCGCGGTATTTGAGCTTCATTCGTTAACTATCCAGCAACAGCTCGATCCCAGGCTTCTTTCGCACCTTGCTTGCCATTTTTCATTTGTATGAATAAATTCAGCATACTTATCTCTCGACTGAGTTTGTCTGAATTAGGATCTACCGGTATTTCCAATAGTGTTATCCCACAATTTGATTCAACCGCGCTTTGTAATTGAGTCCTTAATTCTCCTATTCTTTTGCACTGGAACCCTCTCCCGCCATAGGCTTTAACCAGCGTGAGCACATCAAATCCGGGGCTCGAACAATGATACATTGCGCTTTCACCACTTTTGCCAAGGTGGAAGATGTTGTTTCGCATATAAAGGATAACAACCGGAAGATGCTCTCGTTGAAAATGAATTAACTCATTTAATTGAAAATGAAAGCCGCCATCACCGGTAATAACAACCGCAATGTCGGACGAGTTTGAAGATTTAAGGGTCTTAGCCACAGCTCTCGCATAGGGCAGACTACTACCCATAGCACCATACCAGGGATTGGTGAGCCAAGACCGACAATGACTTGACCGCTTAGTCTCTAAACTATAAGAAGCAAAATACGAATTACCGATTTCTGGCAGATAAATTAACGAAGCAGATAGCTGACTTTGCACATCATTGAGGACATCTGCAAGATTATGGAAGTCGACGCTGTCATTATCGTCTATAACCGGACGACGCTTTTCTTCTAGCAGAGTTTGAAAAACAGGGATGTCGCTCGCCATTAAGTTTTCAAAGACATGTAGCAAACCTTGTTGATTTTGAACGGTCCCTTTTACCATGGTTTTATTTTCAAATGATTGAATAACATGCGTGCCTGAGCCAAAAGCATTATTCGTATCTTGACTCTGGATACTGGTATCGACTTCCAAGATGTAATCAACTTTCTGTTCAATGTAGTGTCGCACGTGGTCAGGACTAAAGACACCGTTATAGCTTCCTACGGATAGCGGATCAGACTCATCTAATACACCTTTTGCCAACCAGCTAGTTGCATAAGGAATATTGAACTTGTTCACAAAGTTCCGCAGTTGTTCACATAATCTTGTGTTCAACTTGACGTTCTCGCCAACGAACAGAAGTGGATGGCTGGATTGATTCAATTTTTCAACAATGTGCACAGCGATATGCTGTGCACCATCTAACACATAGGTCTCGCGATTTACGTCGCCAGGTGTTTGTGGCAGCTTCAATGCCTGAGTGGGCTCAAAGACTAAATCACGGGGTATCTCAATGTAAACAGGCTGTTTATTGGCATAGGCCTGAGCAACCAATTGAAAAAACCGTTCAGCTGCCATATTAGGCTGACTTTTCGATCTTGCGCCTTGCAATCTTTCAGCTCTCATACCTAATGCACGAAATGACTCCAAGGCACAGTCATATTTCATCATCCATTCAGAGCTGGAGGCCACACTATGGTGCAGCAGCGTGTCAGAAATTTCTTGCTCACCAGGAGCTCCGGAAATAAATACCACTGGCAGCTTCTCGGCCATTGCAAGTGCCGCTGGACTGGAGCAAGGCAAACTACCCACGGTGAAAGTTGTCAGCGTTGCACCTAACCCTGAAATTTGAGCTTGCGCACAAGCAGCATAGCCTGCGTGCATTTCGTTACTAGAAGGCGCAGTGTCGAGTTTTCCTTCAAAAGCGCTGATAATATTATCCGCAAAATCACCACCTACCCCAAACACTGTCTTACATCCAAACAGCGTCAGGATGTCAGCCATCATGTCACCAAGTAGAGGAAGACTTTTAGCGTATTCAGTACCCAGATTTTGCGCGCAGTGCGCACGCATATTCGCGCCCACCATAACTTGCTCCTGACCATTCGGCCTATTCAAATCAACCGGTTGATTATGTGCCTATGTGTGGCGTTTAACAAAAGCTCTTTGTTGGTACCCACAAAGAACAACAGCTACCTATTTGTATCAATTGGCAAATGGCACTGGTTTTACAAAAATAGAGTTGGTTTTGGTTTTGTAAGTTGAAGGCGCTATGGAATTACTATGCCCTGCGGGTAACCTCTCTTCTTTTAAAATGGCGATCGACAATGGCGCAGATGCGGTCTACGTGGGTTTAAAGAATGATACGAATGCCAGACATTTTGCCGGCCTTAATTTTACCCAAGAAAGACTGGAAGAAGCCGTCGCTTATGCGCACGACAGAGCAAAAAAGATACATATCGCTATTAACACCTATGCGCATGCTGAACAATGGAATAAGTGGAAATTCGCTGTCGATGCCGCCGCAGCGCTCAATATTGATGCCCTGATAGTTGCCGACATGTCAGTACTTGGTTATGCTGCAGAGCGTTACCCAGATTTAGAGTTACATTTATCTGTACAGGCATCTGCAACCAATGCAGGTGCTATCGAATACTACCAAGAGTGCTTCAACGTGAAGCGAATCGTCCTTCCGCGCGTGCTATCAATTCATCAGGTAAAGCAGTTAGCGAGAAGTACCAATATTGAACTGGAGGTCTTTGCATTTGGTAGTCTATGCATCATGGCCGAAGGACGATGCCACCTTTCTTCGTATCTAACCGGTGAGTCACCCAATATGAATGGTGTGTGTTCACCAGCAAGTCATGTTCAATGGCAGGAGTCGGATGGTCGTTTAACATCCAGATTGAACAATGTCTTAATTGATTCCTACCAACCACACGAGCAAGCCGGTTACCCAACTCTCTGCAAGGGGCGTTTTCAGGTAGATAGTAACACTAAGGCGTTTCATGCACTGGAAGAGCCTACTAGTTTGAATACACTGAGTCTGCTACCGGAATTATTTAAAATTGGCGTCACCGCATTAAAAATAGAAGGTAGGCAACGAAGTAGTGCCTACGTAAAACAGGTAACTAGAGTTTGGCGCGATGCTATTGACTACTGCAGTAGCAATATGAATGTAAACGCTCTGCATGATTGGGAAAAACGTCTGGAATCCTTATCGGAGGGAAGCTGCACGACTTTGGGTGCCTACCACAAGTCGTGGCAATAGCAAACAAGCCAATCTTTTTGGTTATTTGATTTTGTAGGAAAACCATATGCAATATTCTCTCGGCCCAATTCTCTACTTCTGGCCTAAAGCACAGGTTGAGCAGTTTTACGACAAAGCCGCCCAGAGTGAAGCCCAAATTATCTATTTGGGAGAGACCGTTTGTTCGAAGCGGCGTCAATTAAAGATGGCTGATTATATCGCTATTGCAACAGCGCTTGCCGATAAAGGTAAGGAGGTCATACTCTCAACTATGACCTTGTTGGAAGCACCTTCGGAATTGGCTCAGGTGCGTAAATATTGTGAAAACGGTGAATTCCTCGTTGAAGCCAACGATATGGCCGCCGTGAATTATTTACGAAAATTAAAGGTGCCGTTTGTCGCAGGCCCAGCGCTCAACATATATAACCACAAAACACTGGATATATTGTCAAAGCAGGGAATGAAACGCTGGTGCATGCCCGTCGAACTCTCGAAGGATAAGCTTTCCGAAATCCTTTCAAAATGTGATGCCATAGGTATTAAAGATAGATTTGAAGTTGAAGTATTCAGCTATGGTCATTTACCACTGGCATATTCTGCTCGTTGTTTTACTGCTCGCTCGGAAAATCGTGCAAAAGACAATTGTGAGCTGTGCTGCCTTAATTACCCGCGTGGTCGCGTTGCATCGAGTCAGGAAGGGCAAACACTTTTCGTACTGAACGGTATTCAGACGATGTCAGGGTATCGTTATAATCTAATCAATGATCTCAAGACAATGGAAGGGTTAGTGGATATTGTTCGAATCAGTCCTGAGGCTGACAGTACATTTGAAGCTTTGACAGATTTTGTGCAAGCCAATTCGATATCTCTTTCTGGTGATGAAACCAATGGCTACTGGCATCAGATTGCCGGATTAACGCCTCTAGGTTCCAGTGGACATATTCGATAAGGCTCGCAACCAATGGATTACCTGCTATTAAAACAAATACACATCGTGTTGGCAGTAACTACACTTGTAAGCTTTGTAATCCGTGGCTACTGGATGATAACTGATTCAAGCTTGCTGCATCACAAATGGGTGAAAACTATTCCCCACGTTATTGATACACTTTTACTCAGTACCGCTGTTACTCTGATGGTAATGGCAGGCTTCTATCCATGGATTTTCGACTGGGTAGCCGCAAAAATACTGTTGCTCCTGTTGTACATTGTGTTTGGAACCGTAGCATTGAAGCGTGGCAAAACAAAAACACAGCGCATAGTCGCGTTTATTGCCGCGCTCTTATGCATCGGTCTGATATTTAAATCTGCATTCAGCAAATTTATGCTTTAAGTATATTTATCCTGGTCTTCCGTCCACTCTGGGTGCTGACAGTACAGGCAAGTATTTAAAGAAAAACAAACCGAATGCTACACACCATAGACAACCTGCAAATAGCCAAAATTGAATCGTCCACTGTGGCCATATCGCTATTGCAATAGACCGCACTATCGCACTGATCACAACAGCAAAAAAAGCGACGCTCATTAGCTTTCCAACTTGTAACATCCTGCCGGTATGCCCAAGTGAAACGCGAGACATCATAGCTAAAATCATGCCCCCTATGACGCCAACGGTTAAACTGTGGATTGCAGTACTTAAAGTAATACTTACACCAAAGAAATGCAGGCTTAGCAAGCCTAGCCCTATCGGAATGAACAGCATATTAAAATGCAAAGACCATACGAGTGGCACATTTAAAGTGACCCAGATGCGCCACCTCCACTGACGTAATGCATGAATCATGGCTGCTGTCAGGCATACAATGCCCGTCAACATCGTAATATCCGCAACATCTTTGAGTAGCAATAAAACCAACACAACCACAAGGCTGGCTAAGGCTGCCATTTCCAACCACTTTATAGGTAGTACTTTGGTCGTTTTTGTGCCATTTGCTGTAAACATCGGAATGACTCTGCCACCTAAAAAAGCCACCAGAAATGTGACTAGCAACGTCATACCCTGCATACCGCGTGACTGCCAAGCTGCATCAAAACCTAGGCTGGGTAGATAGGTGAAAAGGTTCATCACTGACATGAGTACTAGTACAGGAATAAAAATCAGATTTCGATACTGGTGTATTTTGACCACCCGTTGACCGACAAAAAATGCTGTTAACGGTAAGAACATCAAATCGACAATCATTGTCAATGGCAGCGTCGGCGTCGAGCCAGACAAAATCAACAGCCGTGCAAAACCCCACAGGGAGACTAACAGCAGTAGTTGCCCTCCCTTGATACTTGGGATATTCGTCCAGGTTTGAACAGCGGTGAGTAAAAATCCAGCGATTATCGCTGCCGTGAAACCAAACAACATTTCATGACTATGCCACCAAAGCATACCGTTAAGTGGCTCAACAGAAACAGCGCCCTTTAAAGTCAGCAGCCACAACGCTATGGATAAGGCTGCAAACAGACTACCGAACAAGAAAAACGGCCGAAACCCTAAACGTAGCAATGGAGTAATTTTTTGCTCTTGTTGATTATCCACGATGTCTAACATGCCAATTAATCCTGTTCGAGAAAATTATGTTGTTGCGCTGCTAACACTCGGCTTTTATATCGCTCGCGTTTTATTGCCAAATGCATTAACAGCATACAGACTGCTAACACGCCGTAAAGCAGCATAAAACACGCACTGTAGACGCCGGCAATGTCGACTGCCAATCCAAAAAGAATAGGGAGCGTGCAACCACCTAATGCGCCAAGCATGGCGACCATACCACCGACGCTTCCCATCTGTTCGGGATAATAGTCGTTGATGATTTTATATACGCTGGCGCGCCCAAAACCTTGCGCTAAACCAATCAGTAAGAGCAAGACAGTAAACACCCAAACATTCAGTTCAATGTAAAGTTCGACATCTTTATCCACACCATGAATGGTCATTGTCGTTGGCGGATAACTCAAAAAGAAAAGACAAACTAAGCAAATCCAGAACACCCCCCAGTTGACATTCCGCGCGCCAAAACGATCAGCAAACCAACCTCCGGCAGCACGTGCCATGCTGGAGCTGATAACAAATAATAAAGTTAGAGCCATGGCTTGATTGAACGGCAAAGCGTAGGCATTCACATAGTACTGGGGAAGCCAAAGCAATAGCGCTAAAAAACTGCCGAAAACAAAGTAGTAGTACAGTCCAAATCGCCAGACGCGCGCATGCGCTAATGGCTTAATAAAAAACGCCAGCGGTTTCTGTTTGTTTTGCTGTTTGAATTTAGGTGGTGACGGCGCGGCTAACCAAAACGCAAAACAGGTAATTAAAACCATTGCGCTGTAGGTGGGCCCAATAGTGTTCCAACTCCAAACATCTCGTATATAAGGCACAATTATTAAACTGAGAGCCGCACCAGCGTTGCCCGCGCCGAAGACTCCCATTGCCGTGCCTTGCTCTTTACTGTCAAACCAGTCCGTGAGGTAGCGAATACCAATGCTAAAAGAGACCCCCGATATTCCAATTAGTAACCCAACAATCACGTAGCCTGAAAAACTATCAATACTGGGTAATAAAACTAGTGGTGGAACAGTGATAAGCATCTGCAGGATCAGTATCATCTTTGGCGAGTATCGCTCACACAATAAACCTGCTGGCAACCTCAATAATGCGCCAGTGATAATTGGTGCAGAAAGCAGAATACCAACCTGAGTGCTGGACAATTCAAGCACTTGCTTCAGTTCAACACTCATTACTGCATAAAGCGTCCAAACTGAGAAGTTAATAGCAAACACGAGCGTTGCCAATATTAAAGCTCGCGTTGCCTGCCCGGAGTGTGAAGCTGTCAAAAACCTACCCGATAATAAACAAAAACCAGTATTCACTATAGCGTTCACAACGCGGCAACTCTATAAACCAGGGGGGATGCTTGACTAAGGTTTAAGTTACTAATTACCCCTAAATAGGTAGTCGCTGAAAATATTAAGCCACTGTTTTTAATAAATTAATTCAGCACTACGACAAGGCTTATATCGGCTACTGTTGGATATTTACCTACCCACAAAAAACTGAAACTTACCGCCTAGATGCAATAGGAATCAACCCGCCTTCGTTTACGCTTGTAAGAGGGGAAACAACTATTCGGCGATCAATGAATCTACAAAAGTGCCAATTTTTGCCACTTTAAATACAGCTGATTACCACCTTTTGGGTACTCGTAAGGCATTGTAATTACTGGTTATTTTTTATTGATTCAAGTCAAAGACCACGAGCCCAAAGAGCTAATAATTAGTAACAGATAACAAATCCATGCGGAGATTCCCATGACAACTGAAAAATTCAATATCTTTAAATTTACTGGCAAGATGAAAATACTCCATCTGTCTTGGATGGCGTTCTTTATTAGCTTTCTGGTTTGGTTCAACTTTGCTCCGTTACTTCAAGCAGTAAAAGAAACTTTAGGACTGACAACCGACCAGGTTAAAACTCTGCTCATTTTGAACGTTGCGCTCACCATTCCGGCCCGGGTTATTATCGGCATGTTGACAGATAAATACGGGCCGAGGCTGGTCTATTCAGCTCTACTGGCTATCTGTTCCATTCCCTGTTTCATGTTTGCTTTTGCAGATAGCTTCGTGCAAGCAGCGATTGCCCGCTTCTTGCTCGGTTTCATCGGCGCTGGTTTCGTTATTGGCATAAGAATGGTGTCGGAGTGGTTCCCCCACAACGAACTTGGCACAGCGGAAGGTATCTATGGTGGTTGGGGTAACTTTGGATCTGCCGCCGCCGCATTTACCTTGCCAACAATTGCGGTTTTGTTTGGCGGTGAAGACGGGTGGCGATATGCGATTGGCTTAACGGGTGTAATAAGCTTAATTTTTGCTTTTGTTTATTATGCCAATGTGACTAATACGCCAAAAGGTTCAACATACTTCAAACCCAAAAACTTAGGCGCTATGGAAGTGACATCCAAGGGTGACTTCTTCTTACTTCTGCTGATGAAAGTGCCAATGTATGCGGCAATTGCTCTGCTAGCCTGGAAACTATCTCCAAGTGGTGTGGACATTCTCAGCCAAACCATTGTGAATTCGATTTACGTTGGGTTGTTTGGCTTGTATTTACTTGAAGTTTATAAAGTCTGGCAAGTCAACAAAGAAATCTTTACCAAAGAAGTACCAGAGTTACACCGCTATAATTTCAAACAAGTCGCTGTACTGGATATTTTGTACTTCACTAACTTCGGTTCAGAATTAGCTGTGGTTTCAATGTTGCCACTTTTCTTTGCTGAAACATTCAGCCTTGATCCAGTGTTAGCGGGTTTAGTCGCGGGTGCCTATGCATTTATGAATTTGATGTCACGCCCAGCAGGCGGTTGGATCTCTGACAAATTTGGCCGTAAATCCACACTCATGATTCTAACCGCAGGATTGGCAGCAGGGTATGCGTTAATGGGCTTGGTTGATGGTACATGGCCATTATGGTTAGCAGTCGTTATTGCTATGGGCTGTTCATTCTTTGTGCAATCTGGCGAGGGTGCGGTGTTTGCTGTCGTCCCATTAATCAAGCGCAGAATGACAGGCCAAATTGCGGGTATGACCGGTGCGTATGGTAATGTTGGTGCAGTCACATTCTTAACCGTCCTTTCATTTGTCGACTACAGTACGTTTTTCTACGTCATTGCAGCGACCGCGTTAGTTGGCTTATTCACGCTAATATTTATGGATGAACCACGTGGTCAAATCGCTGAGATTGCCGAGGATGGCACTGTTCACATGATCGATGTAAGTTAATAGTAACTCGTCAGTAAAAGGCATCTCTACAACAGGGATGCCTTTTCCCCAACCTAGACTATATCAATGCAATCAGAGCACACTCAAAAACACGACATCACAAACGATGCAACGCTTGTTGTTGCTGCAGGTTGTGCTTCTATTGCAGGTGTTAAGCCAGTCAATGAAGATGCAGTTGCTGTGCATACGCCGACTGATCAACATGCCATGTCGTCGAAGGGCACAGCCGTCGTAATAGCTGACGGTGTCAGTAGTGCCGAAGCGGGCAAAGAGGCTAGTGATTATGCAGTAAAACACTTTATCGAAGAATATTTCCGCACGCCTGATACGTGGTCAGCAAAACAAGCCGGACAAAAAACACTAACTACTATCAATTTAAACTTGTTCAAGCAAAGTCACGAATTCACCCACCAGGAAAAAGGCTATCTATGCACGTTTAGTGGTCTTGTACTCAAATCGAGGACGGCTCACTTTTTCCACGCTGGCGATTCAAGGATCTACCGTTATCGAGCAGGCACTATTACACAGTTGACACGAGATCATTCAATCAACATTGGCGGGGGCAAAAGCATTCTCGCCCGAGCCGTAGGGATGGATAACGTCCTACAAGTCGATTACGGAAAATCAGTTTTGGAAGAAGGTGATATATTTCTTCTGACAACAGACGGGGTTCACGATTTCATTGATTCAGAGAAACTGAGCGATTTCCTGAGTGATGAACGTGAACCTCAACAGCAATGCGAGCGCATAATTGCTGAGGCTAAAATGGCAAACAGCGACGACAATATCAGCTGTGCGATTGCCAAAGTCGAAAAACTGCCTGCTGAAAGCCGTGATGATTTCAATACCAAATTAACCCGATTGCCTTTTCCGCCGGATCTTGAACCCGGCATGAAGCTGGATGGTTACCGAATTGATCAGGCATTGTTTGCCAGCAGTCGCAGCCAGGTTTATCTCGTTACTGACTTGGAAACTGATGAGCAAATGGTGATGAAAACACCATCGCTCAACTTTCAGGATGACGTGCATTACATTGACCGCTTTATTCAGGAAGAGTGGATAGGTAAACGTATCAATAGTGAGTACGTGGTCAAGATCATAACCCAGAATCGCCCACGAACCTGTTTGTACTACCTAATGGAGTATGTGCCGGGTATTTCACTTGATAAATGGATGGTTGACCATCCGCTACCGTCTCCCAAGATGGCTATCACACTGGTAAAACAAATCGCTGCTGCGTTAAAGGCTTTTCACAATACAGAAACGATTCATCAGGATCTGAAACCTGCAAACATCATTGTTGATGATGCAATGAAGATTAAAGTGATTGATTTTGGATCTGTCTTTGTTGCAGGTATTGCTGAGATTTTTATACCTATAGAGCATCTTGGTGCGCTTGGCACGGCTACATACTCAGATCCCTATTACTTACAAGGCAGAAACACCGGGATCCAAGGCGACATCTATGCATTGGCCACCATTACTTACGAATTATTTACCGGCGAACTACCCTATGGGGAAAAGATTGAGCAATACGTCAACAGCCATGACTTTGATAAGCTGCGGTATATAAGCGCCACAGACCACAACCCCATTATTCCTCTATGGTTTGATCGTGCGTTGGAAAAAGGTGTGACGCTCGACACGCCAAAACGATACAAACGACTACAAGACTTTGTCAATGATGTAACTCGGCCTAACCCCGAGTTCTTAAAAGATGATCCCGCAATCGATAACAGTAAAGGTTTGCTTTTCTGGCAAATGATGTCGGCCTTTTGGGTTGCCATGCTGATATTGGTTGTCATTTTGTTTTCGACCACAGGGTAACCACTATGGAGTCGACAGTAATGCAAAATCTGGTAACCCAATTTTTCAGTGTTGATCACGAACGACTTGATTTGCTATTTCGCATGTACCGGGAAAATAAACAGAACCAACGCTACAAGGCTGTTTTACTCTTCGACAAATTTAGTGAAGGATTGAAACGACACATTCGGTGGGAAGAAGAATTGCTGTTTCCCATGTTTGAAAAAGCAACAGGTATAAATGATACGGGCCCAACGGTGGTGATGCGACATGAGCATGATCAGATTAAGGCTATGCTTGACGAAATTAGTGAAAGCTTAAAAAACGACGATCATTCAGAAGCACTCGAAAAAGCCCTGTCAGAACTGCTTCTGCTACACAACGAAAAAGAAGAGCAAGTGCTTTATGTTCAGTGTGATCGAGCTCTGGCAGAGGAACAGTTGCTGGCGCTCTTTTTGGATATGTGAATTGACAGTGTCTGAAGATAAAAAAATTATGAATAGTTGAGCGGAAGCGACTTAATTCACGAGCCATTTCCCCAGAGTATCTGGTTATCATAAGTTGTTTAGAGAGGTAAAGATGGGTAGACCTCACATAGAGTTTATTCAGGTGCAAAAGTTACCCTGGACTGTAGCCAAGCGATTTCCAGGTTGTGAAACTAAAATCCTGAGTTTCGACAACGACAACCGATCATACACTGCTCTTCAAAGACTCCCAGAAGATTTTCATCAAGCAGAAGACACTCCAATTATGGCTAGTGAAGAGTTTTACGTACTCGCTGGTGTATTTCATCTTAACGGACTTGAGTACACACCAGGGTGCTATGGTTATTTCCCGGCTGGACACCCAAGAAGTGGCTTACTCGTTATGGAAGAAACTGTCATCTTGAGAATGTTTGGTGCAGATGTAAGTAAAGCACCAATAGACAGTATTGCAAAACATGCTCGTGACTGCCCGGCCGTGAGTTATCTAGATACCTACAGGATGCAGTGGGACACCAAGCTTCATGATATCAAACTTGCTCATCTTGGATTAGCCAGAAAAAATCTACGAATAGATCCAGTAACTGGCCAACGGACTTTCTTGTTTATGACAGCTCCACAGACGCATCCGTCAAATTGGCGTGGCCCATTGGAATCACACCCGACACCAGAAGAGGCGTATTTAATCTCTGGCGACCTCACTGGTCAAGCGGGCACAATGGTACAAGGCGCCTATTTTTGGCGCCCTCCAGAAATCCCCCATGGCCCATTTGGCTCTATCGGGGGAAGCATGAGCCTGATTCGTTTTGTTGGCGGAAAACATGTAAACATTTGGAGTGAAGATGAGCACGTATTTTCATACCGACAAGCATACAACCCAACGTTACCAGAAATACTGAAACCCTACGCGGGAGCAATCATTCGAAAGTCGAGTTACTAATGCACTCAAGAATAGGCCATAGCTTGCGCTACAGAACGCCGAGACGTCCAATGAACAGGCGATGCTTTACCTATCCTTAATATCAGCTGTGGATATTTCAGAGACTGCAAAACCGCCGGTAATTGCTTTCGAAGATCGGGCTCCTGAATAGCTTGATTCATGTATGAAACCGACAGACGATGATGTGCAAGCCCAAGTAAGAAAAACGTTAATAGTCGACCAGTATTCAGCCAGTCTGTTTTATCATCATTAGCGGTGGCAATCACAGCAAATGTCGGGCTCCCATGGCGGCACTTGTCGACATTATACTTGCCAATGCTGCTGCCCCAATTGAACCAATTCAACATCGGCTTAGATAATAGGTTTGGAAGTGTGGTTTGGTAAAAACCATGCCCCGTTAGGCCATCTGGTTTTAAGCTCAACATAGACCGCTGCCACGAAGTAAATTCGAATCGAAACTAGGGCTGTGCAAACTGGCGTTTGACCGCTCTTTCAATCATGTCTGAAAACTTTGCAATCGCGGCAATATCTGTTGAATGCGACAGTTGAACTGCAAGCGAATTGGCGTAGCCCTCTACACTATCGAATACTTGATTGGGTGGTTCAGTATTATCAAAATACCTTCGGTTAGTTTGCCTGTATTTGATAGCATGAAACCACGCAATGTCATCATCAGACGGGTCGAAGTGTCCTGCTATATTGATATGCGCCAACAAGTCTCTTTCAGTCGTGTTTTCATACTTTATTTTGACCGCAGAGCCAAAATAATGAGCGGCAACTTCGATCATGCCTATGGCTGCACCACAGCTGATTATTGCTTCACGAGAGTGAGGATCAACAAACCTGGACACTCGTTGTTTGTCGAGAATGATATCCAATCCGTATTTGGATAGCCTAAAGCGCCAAGGTTGGGCATTATAATGAGACGGTGCCAGGATCGCATAATTCAATAAAAACGTGAGTTGATGCAGTTCGTCACCATTAAAAGGAAACAAGCCGTCTTTAATTTCTCGAACGTTATCGACCATGACATTTAACCGTCAGATTAGTTTAAAGTATAGCCTGTTGTAGAAGAAACTTGCCATTTTCAGACCGCAGCAAACCAAGAGATAGCTTTGGAACTTAAACTGGCGCTGTTGTTACATGGTTAAGCATGTGCTTCTGACTCAAAAAGAAACCCAAATCCATAACTTTACTAATTAGCAGTGATTTCTATCGGATTTTCGTCTCTATCAAACACGACATAGCGAAAAATATTGTTACCGGTCATCACATCGTTAGTCATTTTGTTTAGATAGGGTTCCGCAGCATCTGTAGTAGGAGGCTTATTTGAATCGCCCCCAAGACTGGCTATAAATACAAAATCCCAGTCTTTGTTAATGCTATCTGCCTCCCTCACTAAAGCGGCAAATTCAGACAGCTCATCAGGCAGTTTATCCACTACCATTTTGGGTTCAATGGAACCTTTTTTATCTTCTCGCTTTCTGCTTTTGTTGGTCTCGTCTGTTTTTGCGAACAAAAACAACAAGCGCTGCTTTTCGCTTTGCTCTTGCGCTTTTAATAAAAGGTCGGAAAACATACCAGACATAACAATGGGCCCCTTGAAAGTTTCTGACTAAAGCGTACACATCGATCGAACTTTATGCCATTGCGCACAAGGGGTAATGAACTACCCCTTAATAGGTAAAAACACGATATATGCGTCAGTCTATGTGTGAAGCCGCGTGCGAGTATGGTAATGACGAAGGGCATGCTCATTCCTCCGCCCTTTAGAAAAAGCAGACACGCGTTTTAAATAACCAATCACCCGAGTTCCGTGGTCTATGTCTTCTGAGCCGCATGATGGGCACACGTGTAAAGTGCGCTTGTCGATAGTTTCGCAAACATTGCAGATCGTAATCTTTACGTTCACACAAAAATAGTTACATCCTGCTTTCGCAGCAATATTAAGAAGATTTAAGGCGTTATTATAGGTTAACGTTTCCTCAAGATTGAGGTGAAGTGCTGAACCACCATCAAGGTATTGGTTTAACTCTCTTCCATGCAGGATAAACTTGTCAATATGTGTGGTATTTGTGTTTTCAACAAGATAGTGATAACTGTTGTAACAGTCTCTGTTAACCACATAGCCATCTTGTCTATCCCATTTGGCATTTTTGACTCCCAAATTTTCCGCAGGCACAAATTCAGTGTTGAACTGACAATTATAGTGCTTAGATGCAGCGCGATTTTGTTCGTAAATGACTTGCAGTTGAGTCCTGACAAAGTCTTTGTATCTTTGATTATTGCCAACTTCGATACCTACAAACTCTGCGGCTTCTGCCAGTCCGTTGACTCCCAGCGTTAAAAATTGCTTATCCAAACTAATGAAGCCCGCGTCATAAACAGGAAGTGCTCCCGCTGCTTTATACTCCTCGATGAGTCTACGATAAGCGACTTGATACTTGTGTATCTTCTGAACTTCAGTGCTTAAATCTCTGCCATCCTGAATTAATCGGTTCATATTAATCGTGATCACGTTAATAGAACCTGTCGATACACCCCCAGCACCCAAGCTGTAAGAAAACGTATTGTCTGTTATCTCATTGCGTAATCGGCAACAAGAGGCCAATGAATCGGCACTTTCGGATTGGTAAACAAAAAATGAGTTACCTTCACTCATCGCTTTAGCACAGGTCGCTGCAAAATTGATGTCTTTGACTTTCCCATCTTTTGTCAACATCGCTGCAGTGACCACTGGAAATGTGAGCACGGCCCGTTTACGTTCATCGTTAAACCACTCGAGAAAGAATGCTTGCAGTGATTCAATGTTCTCCCATTTGGGTTTACTCATGTCAGGAAACACAAACTCGCCAAACATTGAATCAAAGTAGTACTCGTCATAGAGCGATATGTTCCAAAATACACTTTGATAACCCCGCGCAGCCGCAGGTTGGTTTAGGGCATAAACGACATGCTGTAGATGGTTAGCTACCTCTTTTGCATGCGTATTCAGATAATTTTCTCCATAATCTCGACGCGCAAAATGGTCGAAGTAAATCAAGAATTCAACCGTGGCAATAGCACCCGCAAATTGCGCACTAATTGCAAATACCAAGTTTACGAAGCTGCCGCAGAAAGATTCTATATGTTGTGGTGCTTTAGATTCACCGCCAAGTTCAGTCAACCCATTTAAGAGAAATGGGTACATGGTAATTGAAGTGCAGTAAGGCTTTAGACTGGTTTCATCATGCACATAGATTTCATGTGCTTCTATCTGTCGCTGATACTCTAGTGCAAGTTCATGACCAAATAGCTCCTTAATCTTATTGCTCACCAATGCGCGGTTTACCTGAATAAAGTAGTCTTTCATCAGCTCGGCTTCAAGTGTGGCAATGTTTTTGTTTGTCACATTTGCGTTGGCGTCTAACTTCGCGCCATCAGCAGCGGTTTCAGCATTTAAGTAACTATCGATAAACTGCAGTTTTTGTTTTATATGTTTATCATCGAGTGTTAGCACACTTATTCTCCCAAAATTTATGGTTTAGTAATTCGCCTGTATTGACGTTTATTAGTTTTTGATTGGTCGACGGGGAGTCGAGTCCGCCAAGTGAAAAAATCCACTTGCCGGTTTTCAGGAATGACAGTTGTTTTTGGATTTTTGAGGATACTCTGGGTAGTCCAGTATAAAGACAGGTCTTGAGTTGTGATTGTCTGGCAATACGGAGCTTTTCAATAAGCGCGTCTGCATGCCATTCACCGCCAAAAAAGAGCACGCACGTTATAAATCCCTCGTATTTCTTTAGATATGCAGCAAACCGTTCATTGGTCAGTGATTCGCCAAGAGTGCAGTCCCAAATATCGTTGCTGTGGCAGCCCTCACACCGCAACTTACAGCCTGTTATCGTGAATCCAAGTGATACCTCATCAGGTACTTCTTGAAACAGTACTTGAGGTTCCAGTGAGTTAAAAAGGGGTTGCATTGAATAGCCCGCTAACTATATATAGTGCTATTTAACCACTAAATGCACTATATGTAGTATTGATCCAGATCAAAGCATACAGCGGATCATCATTTTTCCATCTTCTCACAAAACGCTTGGTTGCAAAAAATGTCTGGTAATTGAGCGCTTAACGCACTTCTATCCATTCGCACGAAAGCTACGTAGATATATCTTTACTACATCCCGATCACTTTTTCTGCTGCTCTAGCTACCCATGAGTCAAGAGCATCTCGCTCGTTTGTGATCTTGTTATCAGGGTGCCCCAAGTACTCCTTAACTGAAGTGTTCTGCGAAATAAACTGACGTTTCCAGCTCATTGCATTCAATCCTTCGTCCTTATATGCAGTCATTAACTCATCGAGAATTCTTTGAAATGTGATGGAGGTATCACCTGCGCGGAAAAATAATGTGGATAAGCTTTCAGTATCCAATGTCCCGTCCTTCTTCGGCTTACACGTTAATTCAATTTCTAATATTTGAATCGTCGTCGATTTGTCTCGCTTAACTACAGCATGGCAATATCGACGAGGCCTACCTCCAACCAAATGCTGGCTGCGACATCTTTTCCTCGGGACGTCTCCTATACTGCTCTGAATTTGCCACCCGTGCTCTTCCTGCAGTTTTTGCAGCATAGATTGAAAGAACACAATTTTTTCAGGTGCATCGATTAAGTCTGGAGGATCAAGATTGTCAACATCCGCCTTTGGTCCCTTTCCATTGTCACTCCCTTTCTTCAAGTTGGCTAATTCTTCAGGGGGTTGCTCCTGTAAATCATCCAAATCTGGTTCAGTTTGTGGTGGTAGCACTTTTACCTGCCTTGTGCTTCTTCTCGTGTCGAGTTCTACATCAAAGTGCAAGCCGCTTCTGCCTAACTTCAGCAAGTGTCTTTTTCTATTTGAGTTCGGTTTTGTGTCTGGATCCAGCTCTCTAGTATTTACGGGTGGTCTATTTGGTGGTTTAGGTTTCTCGTCACTATTTTCAGGGTCTTTGTTAAGTAAAAGGTGGTCATCTGGGTGTGAGAAAAAAACGACATCAAGGTCAGGTGCCTTAAGACCAGAAACAGACCTGATTTCACGAATAAACACCTGGTTTTCTTCAGGCTCTCTGCCCGTATAGCCCGCAAGTGAAATTTCGCAATGGCTCAAGTTTGGTGGTGTAAAATCAAATGTCCAACGATCTGCGCCGTTTTCAATAATTGAATTCTGATTAATTGATTGGAAAATCGAGCCGAAGCTATCTTGCGCGTCAGAGTCAAAGAGCAACCAAGTGAAGAATTTTCTGTACTGTAGGCTATTCATATACCTAACAGGGATATTCGTAGACAACTCAACGTTACCAACCCAATCTTCAGACCAGGACTTACCAAGTTGCCAGGTATTCCCCTGATAAACAGCAGCGCGCACCACTTCTGAAGAATGAAAGAAAAGCATGCGTGCGACTTCTGCTATTGGTAACCAATATACTTTTTCGTCAGTTTCGATTCTGTACAGAACGCAATTGTCGAATTGTTCTGAAAAATCATCGACACGTTTTAAGGTGCGAGGTAGTTGTCGAAAATCTACTTTTTTCCAGCTGTCCTGCTGAGGCAACATAACCGTTTCTGTCCATCCCTGAACCTTGTTTTCTGTTGATGTTCTTGGAAAGACAGTTCCGGGCACTAAGGCTGGTAATAGATCGATAGGCAAACCCTTCCTAAAATAACCGAGATCATCCCGGTAAAAATAACAAATGACTTTCCACTCTTGCCCTGGATTCTGATACCAATCTCCCAACAATATTAGCTTTGATTCTTTAGGTATTCCGCGAATTCCAATCTCATCAATATTAGACATAAATCGGGCTATCCTTAACTTTGTTCTAAACGTCGTATTTCGGCTTCAATCTTGGGGGTTACTAATTCTATTCGAATTGCAGCTGTTCTGAGTAAACGCCAACGTTTCACCTCAAGATCGTTCGATTTCATTTGTTCGTAAGCAATCCTCAATCTGTGGAGGTGAAAGTCTTCTACCGATTCTTCATGGTCAGTGAGCCATTGGCTCGTCGCTGGTAGATCAGGCAAATGTTTCTCAACTGAATTTGACCGGGGCAGTTCCTTAATGATTCGAGTTCTTGTAAAACGTGGTCTATTACGCACGTTAGCCATGACCTCATATACTGATTCAAGATGCGCAACGTTTTTTGAATCCCAATCACGGTAGTTAACGGCGTAGTGGCTTTGCGAATTTACTTTTCGTTTTGGCCGATTAGACATCAGCCAGCTCTTGTCGTTGCGATACAACCAAGCATAGATAGCACCACTACGCTCGGTACTTCTAAGCTCTTTAACGCCTGCGTTCGGGTGCTGCTTTAGCATACCTTCCCAACTCGCTCTGTATTCTGCAAAGTCGTCCCGTACTGTGACTTTTTTTCTAGAATGGTTGGGCACCAAAATTCTGTCAGGTAGACTGCGCACTTTTTCCAATAACTTAGTGACAGACAATTCGGGGACCAGTGCAGTGACAACAAGTAAATGGCGCAAAGGGTGAAATGACTTACGATGTTTTCGAAATAAGTTAGTCAGCCAGTAGTTGTTTTCTGAATAGTTAAATTGATTTTCAAATGTTGTTCCAGCCCATGTCCTCTGGAGTAGTCTATGTATTTCCTGATGGCGGATCCGGCTCTTGTTCACTAGACCAAGTTCAGCTGCTAAATTTCTGTAAAACAATGTCCAGCGATTAAAGCCAAGGCCTTTAGATTGAGAAGCCTTAAGTAATTGCTCGTACCGGGCATGCAGTGCCCTTTCGATATCTTTCAACTCTACATGTCTGATATCCGCATTCAATTTACTCTCGTTCGCCACATTAAAAAGATGTTTCTCTTTCGGATGGAAGGATATCGTTGAGTATTCCAGAAAGCATGAATGCCTCCCGCAAAACACCAAGGCTGGCAACTGCTGGATTCGCTGCCAATAGCACTCACCGAAAATCCTTCGCTGCTCTCTCAAGCATTGAGGGCAATATCGAAAATATTCCTGTTGTTTGACTGCACTGGCGGCAATACCAGATCGAGTATGAATGTCACCTCCTGAATCTGAGCACATGGAACGAATCGTTTTCATAGCTTGTTGCTGAGAGAGAAAAGGTAAATAAATTGGCGCCAAAGTGAATGAGTTAATAAGCTCCATCACAGTTGTCGGCCACACAAGTTGAATGTTATTAACCAGAGAATTCAAGTGGCTTGGTAAATCTGGGACAGCGACAGCTGTTGAAGAGGAAAATACTTCCCGGACAATAGCTTTTTGATTACCAGCTAAGCCAGTATGTTGCGCATACCGAGCAACCATGCTGTACAGTAATTCGTCCTGATAAGGAACAGGGAAGTAGCCAAGCATGCTATCCAGCCAGTAATTTATGGACAGGGTAAATAAGACCTTCCTCCTTCATCACCTCATACATAGGTCCTGATTTATCCGCATAAATCTTCCTGAGGTCCTGGTCAGAAAGTTGGCCCCAGCTGTCTCGTTTTGTATAGACTGGCTTTGAGTCATCCTTTGAACTTCTTGCCTCTTCTTTGCCCGTTTGTGTAAGCGCCGTTGTCGCCATTTGTATTATCTGAATCAAGGTAAGGTCTGGTTTTCTCGCCAATGCATCTGTAACGAGAGGCGTCGTAATGTCCTCGGAAATGCCCATTGAAACGATCGTCTGAATCGCAGAATTAGCGATGTTCGTCTCATCAGATTCTCCCAGTTCAATCCTTTTAGGTTTTTCTAGAGGTTGTGATACGAGCTTATCTATTGCGTTCATCATGCTACATTCAAGTTTTGGGAAAATGAGATCATTGCAATCTTCAAGCTCCTTCCTGTTGCCCGTCCGCAATGCATCAAGCAAAGGTTTAACAATTGAAAACTCATCTTCGAAAACTTGCTCGAAGAGTTCTGGAGATAAAACTTCGTCTTCTGGAGTGGATGCTAATAAGACGGCGCGAGCTTGGGCAAGACAAAAGAGTTTAACAACAATGTCAGGCACGCCTTGCGTCAACTCATACAATTTATTTGTCAGTGGCTCATTTCTCTCAACCTTATTGCCAAGCCACTGGTAAGGCCATAGTTCTTCAAGAAAATCTTCCCAGCTTTCATCCTTAGGCAATCTATCCCACACCAGACTTCCATCTCCACTTGCGCGTCTAGCCTGCCGGAACTCGCTCGCAAATAGCCGCAAAGCTTTGGGCGTACCAATAAGTACAACAGAGACTTCTACGACATTTACCAGCGTTACCAAAAAGTTGATCATTTTCTTCTCGCCACCGCTTTTCGCGAGACTCATATGCTGGAACTCATCGATGACAATTAAACCAATGGCGTGTATCAGGCAAAGATCAGCAACATCTGCCATCATTTTTGCTATTGTTGGTCGGCCGGATCCGTAAGTGCTTCGATAATCGAGATTAAGACGACGGTCTAGTGCGATAAAAAAGCTTAAGCAGAAGTCGGAAAGTGAACCATCATATGGGCAATCAACTTTAAGCCAGGGCACCTGGAGCATATGAAGGTCTGGATGATATATCACACGCGGATAAGTGTTCAGTACAAGGTTTGTCGTGGTTGATTTCCCCGCACCGGATATTCCTGCAATCGTCATAGATGAAGCAGGAGAGTCCACATCATCATGCATATAGGTGGTTAGATTTTCGTTCTGAATCAAGCCACGAATTGAATTTAGCTTTCGCTTGAATGTTGCGGTATTTGGGTTCCTATTAAGGTAGCTGCATCTGATCAGTTTAGACAGCTTATGCTCGATAATGATGTGGTTGGTTTGTGGAACAAAAAAATCTCGCGTTAAGCGGTTTATTGCATGAGTTCGAATGTGGCATGGTAAATTGATTTCTTAAGGTTGAAAGTGGGGTCTCTTTCTCAAGGACTTTTCCACTTCTATGGGGCTCATTATTACCGGAAGCGCCGCGATCAGCGGGTTTTCATCGTACTCAGGTAATCCTGTTTTTTTGTATTCTGCTTCAGGAAACCTAGTTGCTTTTGTATTAGTCATCTGATTCCCCGTCTTTCAATAGATCCTTCAACCGAGTCGGAAGTTTAAAGCTCTTTTGCTCAGCATTTGCACCATGAATCGGTGTTACAGTCGCCGAAGTACTTACAAAAGCCTTATTCCGTTCTGCTGTCTTATTGCTTCGTTCATACTGCCTTTCTTTACGTTTATTGTCTGCAATCCCTTTCGCTCTTTGCGCTTTCTCAGTTTTCGTATAATTTGGTTGATGCTGCTTGGATTCGTCTTTGATTTGCTGAAGTTCACTAACCAAATTAACCGAGCCTGATCGCTTCTTAAGTTTTGACGTGGCCGCTACATCCAATCGAATGTCCTGAATAACCCATAGTTCCCATATCGTTATATTGGCGTAAGCACGACTTCGGGACGTTAAGTTTGCAGGTATAAATTCAGCATACGAGTCAGAGGGGCGAAGGTAAATTGTATTCGTACTGTATAAGTCATAAGCAACGGTAACCGTTCGGGCTCCTCTGTAATTTTCTTCAAACCAACCCCATTCTAGCGCTTGTTTACAGCTGTAATAACAGCCAAAGAGCTTTAGACCATGTTCAGTCACAGTCGCATTTGTGTGAGGCAGCAGGTTTACCTTTACCAGTTGATGAGCAGGTCTTCTTAACATGCCTGTACGATATTCGATACCCCAGTTCCAAAGGGACAGTGGATTCGCTGGGAGCTTTTTCGGAATATCAGAGTCAATATCGTAAGTTCTAATAACATGATCATTATTATAGTGAAGCACTATCTTAATCATCATTTTAGTGAACTCTTTTAGAGTTAGTATTCCATCTTGCCGATAATCTTTACCATGGCGCTTCTTGCCAATTGGATTTTTGGTTACATAACCTTCAACAAATGGCTTCATTTTAGTCTGAACAGTTCGAAAATAGCGTTCTACAATTCCTTTCCAGTCAGCTCGGTAGGCAGGCGTATTTTGAATCTCGACGTGAAAAGCTTTACTGAGTACTTCGACATGTCGACCAAGCATTTCACCTTTATCTCCAATTATATGTTCTGGCAAACCCTGCATTGGCCATAAGTCAGGCGTGATATCAATGCCATGCTCTGCACAATAATCGACTTTATTTGCCATAGCATTTCCAAGCGCCTCCATTGCACTGACCCAGGAAGCATTTTCCAAGCCTATGTACATACCAACAATCGCTCGACTGAATACGTCTACAACAAAATACATAGTAGGTCGGCCAACTATTTCTGCGCGGTCCTGCTCTGACACAAGGTATACATCAGCTATGGTGGCATCAATTTGGTAAAGGTAGCCAGGGCCTGGCACTTCGGCTGTCGAGGTACCAATACTGGGACTGAAATCTTTCAGATAGTTAATTTCACCTTCACGCTTCTTGGTCACTTCGATCGATGTATATTCTTTCTGAAAAAAATATTTAAATTGACGCTCTGTTGGCACATTGATCAAGTCTTCCGGCGATGCTGGAATTTTAACCCCATAAGCGATCAATAATTGGTTGTACGCATAATCAAAGTCATATTTATTTTCGTTAAGGTAGCTTTTTTGAATAACAAGCCTGAAAAGAGATTTGACTTGCTCTGTGATCGGGACACCTTCGCCCAGATTACGTTTACGAATTGGTCCGTTTCTTTTCTCTTTAAATGTTTTCGGTTTTCCTCTCCCCCCACACAAATCATACCGGCCACTCAATGAATTCGCACACATACCGAATTGCCAATATTTTCGCAGCCAGCGATACAACGTTTGCTTTGTAACTTTGTTCTCTTCCATGATCTTACTCATCAGCAATCCACGGGCTTTCCTCTCATAAATACCGGGCTCCGATTTGACTATATCCTTGATAGCTCTCCATGCTTTTTGTTGTACTTCATCGGATTTCGAACCAGCCTTAGGTGCGCTCATGCTAATATTTACGTAAGGATCATTGATTACTTTAAGATCGGCTCTAGCCAACAAGTGTTCAAATTCTGATTTCCGTGTTATTTGTGGCAAGGCTCTTTCGTCATCTATATTTATCCAATAAATTACTTGCGGATTGCTCAAGAGTATCCTGATTCTTTGGGTATCCCATTGATAAACATCATTTGGCATGAACATAATTTGCCTCCTGATTTAACCAGTACTCTGACAGTTCTATATCCCTTGCTTTTAGCTTGGTGTGCAGTGTTCCGTGAATGTCCCAAAGAAAAGCGTGTTGTGCCGCTAAGTGTCTGAAATATTGGAGGTGAGCGCCGGGCTCTTGAGTATACTTGTCATCCAGCTCTCGCAACGGTACTGGCAATTTTTCCGCCGAATTGCCATCAAGCGCTTTGGCGATTCGTTTAAAAATGCTCATTCTCTCGGAGACCTCAAGATCATAACTGTGCATGTGAGGCGCTAACCAGCGGATATTTTTTACCGACGTAACTGGCACATCGTGTTCTGTAAATGCGTACCAAGCTACTTTTTCATTTTCCCAAAAGCGACGCTCAATCTCCTGCTTTTCTAGTGTGCGCTCATCCTCTAGATCTTCAGCATACTTGACTGAAACAGCATGGCTAACTAGAACTCCATCAATTTCCATATCAATTAAAAAATCAGTAGTCATAACCTGATATATCCCTTTGTATACGGGATGTTTGATTCCTAACCTTTTTGCAATATCAATTGTGGCTTCAGGGTTAAGAGGGAACTGCTCACGTATGTCGACCACAGCGTCATTCCAATCAAAAAGTAAAAATGCTGCAAGCTCAAGGTCTGAAAGTAGATGGACGATACGGTTATGAGTAAGAGCTGGACGGCGATGTACCCTTCCCTTGCTTGGAACATCTCGTACAGTTAAAAAGGGCTTATAATCCTTTCCGTAACCTTGGCCACGTTTTTCTTTTTGTAAGCGTCTCAGAATTGCGGGCTGAAGAAGACTCTGAATTTCTTTCGGGTAGGCGCTTAAGAAAGCGGGTTTCATACTCATATTGATAATCCGAGCAAGGCTATTAAGTCAAAGCATAGCTCGGATTATGTTAAGTATGATAGTTTTTTGCTTAGTATGATACTTTTTTGTACATATGATAGTTTTTTGTCAATCTACAAAAAAAAAGGGCCTTTCGGCCCTTGTTATTCTACGGTGACAGACTTCGCCAGATTCCGTGGCTGGTCAACGTCAGTACCTTTGATTAATGCCACATAGTAGGACAGTAATTGTAGGGGTACAGTGTAGATAATCGGTGCAATGGGTGCTTCACAATGCGGCACATTGATTACGCGCATGGTGTCGTCACCTTGGAAGCGTGCGTCTTTGTCGGCAAATACATACATGATACCGCCGCGAGCACGCACCTCTTCAACATTCGATTTCAGCTTTTCTAGTAGCTCGTTGTTTGGTGCAACAACAATCACCGGCATTTCATCATCAATCAGCGCAAGCGGGCCGTGTTTTAGTTCGCCAGATGCATAGGCCTCTGCATGGATATAGGAAATTTCCTTCAGCTTAAGCGCACCTTCCATTGCGATTGGGTATTGGTCGCCACGGCCGAGGAATAAGCTGTGATGCTTGTCTGCAAACTCTTCGGCCAGGTTCTCAATACCACCCGTTAGCGCCAGCGTTTCTTCTAACTTACTAGGCAAACTATGCAAACCCTTAATGATTGACTGTTGCGCAGCCTCATCGAGCCCATTGTGTTGACCAAGCGCGAGGGTCAGGAGTAAGAAGGCGGTTAATTGTGTGGTAAAGGCTTTGGTTGAAGCCACACCAATCTCAGCACCAGCCTTGGTCATGTAGGCCAAATCCGATTCACGTACTAACGACGAACCCGGCACATTACAGATCGTTAAGGTAGACATATAACCAAGTTCTTTGGCCAAACGCAGGGCCGCAAGAGTGTCGGCGGTCTCACCTGATTGCGAAATTGTCACAAGGAGGCTGTTAGGATGGACAACTGATTTGCGATACCTAAATTCCGACGCGATTTCCACATTACACGAGACATTGGCGTATTGCTCTAACCAATAGCGCGCGGTCATGCCAGCATGGTAGCTGGTTCCACAGGCGATTATTTGGACGTGCTTCACATCTTTCAGGATCTCGTCAGCATTATGACCAAACAAGTTGTCAGCGATCCCAGTTTCGGTCAACCGGCCTTGTAGCGCGTTACGCACGACGGTCGGTTGCTCGTGGATCTCTTTTAACATGTAGTGGCGATAGCCACCTTTGTCGCCTGCGTCATGCTCAACATTAGATTCAATGATTTCACGCTCAACAGGCTCGCCATTTACATCATAAATTTTCACATCACGGCGGGTGACTTCAGCGACATCACCTTCTTCAAGGAAAATGAAGCGACGCGTAACTGGCAACAATGCCAGCTGGTCAGAGGCAATGAAATTCTCACCCAAACCAAGACCTATAACTAACGGACTGCCTGAACGAGCAACCACTACGCGGCTTGGATCTTTAGTATCCATGATCACGGTGCCGTAAGCGCCATGAAACTTCTTGACTGACTGCTGTACCGCTTCAAGAAGACTTGACGATGATTTGAGCACTTCGTTTACCGTGTGTGCGATAGTCTCTGTATCCGTATCGCTGGAAAAGGTATAGCCCAGATTGGTTAATTCTTGGCGTAACTCAAGGTAGTTCTCAATGATCCCGTTGTGCACAACCGCAATACGTTCCGTTGAGGTATGCGGGTGAGCGTTGTCTTCGGTAACACCACCATGTGTGGCCCAGCGCGTGTGGGCTATTCCGGTACTGCCAATACTGTTATCTGGCGTGACCGCATCGGCAAGCTCTTGTACTTTACCAACGCGTCGAATACGACTAAGGTCACCTGCTGCATTGAGCAATGCGACACCGGCAGAGTCATAACCTCGGTACTCCAGTCGTTTCAGACCCTCCAGGAGGATTTCAACGACATTACGTTCCGCAACTGCTCCTACAATCCCACACATATTAATAGTCCTCGTTTGTTGCGCAGATGACTTCTACGCCGTGTTCGTTAATTTGTGAAACCGATGCCGCATCAATGGTGTCATCGGTGATAAATGTTGTAATACTCGACCAGGGCAATTCGACATTCGGGATCCGCCGATGCAATTTACTGGCTTCTGCCATAATGACGACGCGTGCAGAATTGGCTGCCATCACCTGACTTAAATTGGTCAATTCGTTGAATGTTGTCGTACCGCGTTTGCCATCAACGCCAGCAGCACCAATAAATGCCACATCAAAATCATAGGCCGAGAGCATCTTTTCTGCCATTTGACCTTGGAAAGACTGTGATTGAACATCCCAAGAGCCCCCACAGCACAATAGTTTCGGTGGCGTCTCTGATTGCGATAGGGTATTGGCAACGACTAGCGAGTTAGTCATTACTACTAAATCGCTGCGGTCAATTAAATAGGGTAGCAGGGCCATTACCGTCGAGCCGGAATCTAAAACGATGCGGTCGCCCGGTTGGATAAGTGTGGCTGCCTGTTGTGCAATGCTTTTCTTTCGACTCGAAACATTATCACTAGGTTTAATTTCGTTTTTGAGTTTTACCGCGCCACCAAACTGGCGCACAAGTTTATTGGCGGCTTCTAGTGTGCGTAGATCCTTTCGAATCGTAACTTCAGATGTAGCAAAGGCCTTCGACAGATCATCAACCGACACCCTGCCGTCGCGATCAAGTTGATCGAGGATCGATTGTTGTCGCTGTTGGGTACTCACTCGAGCCAAAATAAACACCGTTAGTTACGAAGTGAAAGCAATATACCTTTCAAAATGAAATAAACAAGTATTAAACCGAAACTTATGGTATTTTTTTTTATAACTTTTTGGAGGTATTAAAAAAGGCGCCGCAGCGCCTTTAAGGTAATAAGTGAAACGAATTTACTTTTTGGTTGGTCGCTGCCACCCATCAATATTGCGCTGCTTGGCGCGAGCGATGCTCAATTGGTTATCCGTGACATCTTTAGTCACTACTGAGCCGGCGCCTACTGTGGCTGTCGCACCGATATTGACAGGGGCGACGAGCGACGAATTGGATCCGATAAACGCGTTGTCGCCAATGGTGGTCTTGGATTTGTTAACGCCATCATAATTGCAGGTGATGGTACCAGCACCAATATTAGCGTTTTCTCCAACGACGGTATCGCCGAGGTAGGTCAGGTGATTGGCCTTCGAACCCTTGCCTAAGGTGGTCTTTTTCATTTCAACAAAGTTACCAACCTTGGCACCTTCGTGCATCACTGCGCCTGGCCGCAAGCGCGCAAATGGCCCAATGGCACATGATTCTCCGACTTTAGCATCTTCGATAATGGAGTTGGCTTCAATGACGGTGTTGTCACCCACTTCACAGTCGATTAACACACAGTTGGGGCCAACTTTAACGTTATTACCAAGGACAACGCGACCTTGAGCGATAAAGTTGATATCAATTTGTACATCATTACCTACAATCAGCTCACCCCGCACATCAAAGCGTGTTGGATCAGCCAATGATGCACCGCAGAGCATTGCGTTCTCGGCCTGCTCTAATTGAAAAGCACGTTCTAACGCCGCTAATTGCACGCGGTTATTTACGCCCTCGACCTCAAACACTTTTTCCGGGTGCGCAGCACGGATTTGTTTGCCTTCATTGGCGGCCATGGCAATGACATCGGTCAGGTAGTACTCGCCTTGTGCATTGTTATTGCTCAGTTGTCCCAACCAGCGTTTTAAATCCGTCGCTGGGATAACCATCATGCCGGTATTGATTTCTTTGATTTGGCGTTGCTCTGTAGTGGCATCTTTATGCTCAACGATGGCGGTTACGTTGTCGCCATCACGTATGATCCGACCCATCCCAGTGGCATCATCTAATTCAACCGTTAATAAGGCAAGATCAGCTTCTGCTTTCGCCGCGAGTAGGCGTTGTAATGTTGTGGGTTTGATGAGCGGCGCATCGCCAACCAAGATCAACACATCATCGCCCTCTTGCAGCTGATCAGCGGCTTGCTGCACGGCGTGACCGGTACCCAATTGTTCGGCTTGCAAACACCAGTTGATGTTCTTACCGGTTATGGTTTGTTTTAACCTATCGGCGCCATGACCATAAACCAAATTGATGCTATCAGCGCCGATTTGCTCTACCGTATTAATAATCCGTTGCACCATAGGTACGCCCGCAATGGGGTGGAGCACTTTTGGCAGTGCTGACTTCATCCGTGTGCCTTTGCCCGCTGCAAGAATAACTACTGATAATGCCATAATTAACTTCCTTTAATTCATTGCCGCGAAGTTTAGCGAACATTGACTAAATTGTCAGCGCTCAATTGCGCGGAACCCTAAGCGTGCTATTATCGAAAAGAGTTCTAAGTGGTGGCTACGTTGTCAACGTCATTTGGGGAGCAGTTGGTAAGTGAGTATTTTTAGAACACTACATCGCAGTATTTTAGTGCTATTTGCCGTTGTTATTCTGGCCATAGTTACCTTAGTGCATTTTAGCATCAGCAAAATTGTTGCTGAACAAAGCCGTGCACAACAAGCCTCCATGTCGCCAGCAATTGACTTGGTTGTCGACCAATTGATTAAGCCTCTACACATTGCTGAAACCCTCAGCAAGTCCCGAGAACTTATCGAATTAATGGATATCACAGAAGGTGAGTCTATCGATAAGACTAAAGCTTTAGCGATGCTGCAGCGCTTAGAATCCGAATTTGACATGATATTTTTTATTGCCAGTGAGCCGCAACGTAAACAGATCAACTCCGATGGCTCTGAATTAGACCTTATCGAAGGTGAGGTGAGTTGGTATTTCAAATATAAAGATGGGCCGCGCGATGCGGTGGCAGATATTGGTAAGTGGGAAGACACTCATTTCTATATTGACCTGAAAATTTACAATGATGAAGGTAAATTTCTCGGCTTTTTTGGGGTTGGTAAAGCACTCGATAGTTTTATCAGTGTGTTTGATACCTACAAGCGCGAACATGGCTATGATTTTATTTTTGTCGACACGAGTGACGACATCATGCTGTCATCAGATCCCGCCTTACTCGCAGAGAATTCACAATTTAAAAACTTAACCCAGTTACCCTGGTATGTAAGTTTAGATGAAGAAGTGAAAGCCAATAAACAGCTCAACAATTTATTAGTCACAGTGGCAGAACAAGACCATTTGATCGCAGAAATTGAGCTTGGACAGTTTGATTGGACCCTCTATCTATTAAGCCCTCTGAGCGCAAGACAAACCGAGATATCGCGAGGCTTTATCGCCAGCGTGGTCACCTTGTTAGTCGTCATTTTTGCGTTGTTCTTGGTTATCTACAACATTTTGTACTATTTCCGTAAAGACATGCACGGTAACCGTTTACAGATTACTCCAGCTCGCTTACCTGACCGTTTAGCGATTGAAGAAAAATACAACGAATTGATAGATAACAAACATACGGTCGCAGTGATTATCATCGATATCGATAATTTCACTAGTATCAATGATACCTTTGGGCGCAATGTCGGCGACGAAATTCTCGAAAGCTTTACGGGGTTTATTATCAGTCGAGTTCGTGAAAGCGATATTGTTGGGCGTTGGAGTAGTGAAGAGTTCATTATTTTACTGCCAAATACTGGCCCTCACGAGGCATTTGATATCGCTCAATCGCTGCGGCAGGGGATCGGCGACATTCAACCGCCCAATAACCATAAGGGTTTAGTGCTGTCGGCTTCCTTTGGCGTTTCTTATACTGCAGTGCCGCGACCGATGAATGAGGTTACGGCCAACGCTGATGATGCTCTCTATCAAGCTAAACGTGACGGCAATAACGTGGTACGTATGCAACTTGCCGATTAACAGGCTAGGCAACAGTTAGACGCTTTATTGATAACCTTTTTTTAAACGTTCCCAGATGCCGTTAGTGAGGGCGACGCCAATCACGATGCAAAATCCACCAATGTACACCGATAGTGACAGGCGTTCGGCCAAAAACACGGCGCCCCAAATAACCCCAAATAATGGTACAAGATAGGCCACAGTAATCGCCTTTGATGGTCCAATAGACGCAATTAAGTCAAAATATAAAATGTATGCCACGCCGGTGCATAGCAGCGCCAAGGCTAACGCCTGTGACCATGCGTTAATACTGATCGTTGCTTCTGGCCAGGTGTAAATCGCAATTGGAAGTAAGAATAGCGAGGCAAACAACTGACTACCTGCCGCGACAGCTAAAGGTTTAACACCCTGCATACGGCGCTTCATATAGCTCGCCGACAGTCCATAACAAAAAGTCGCTGCCAGTGCCGTCGCGATGGGCAAAATACCGACGTTACCAAAGGTTAATTTTGTCCAGCTGATCTGAATGACACCGGCAAAACCGATGCAAAGACCAATAAAGGCAGAACGAGGCAGTCGTTCGGATAACCATGTAAACGCAATAAGCGCTCCGAACATCGGCGCTGTGGCATTCAAAATTGAATTGTACCCAGCTTCTAAATGCAGAGAGCTGTAATTAAACAAACAAAAAGGGATTGCTGTATTTACTAAGCCAACAAAGGCAATATCACGCCAATGTTGAATGGCATCACGCCACTGCTTGGCCAAAACCACAAAAGGAATAAGAAACAACGTCGCTAAAACCGTTCTCACCTCGACTAATGCATAAACGCCAAACTCAGGGGTCGCGGTGCGCATAAAAAGAAACGAGGAACCCCAGATAGCGCCAAGTAGAAAGAGTTTACATGTACTGATTGATTGCACTGAGTTTAGCCTGCTTGTTGTTGGCGATGCCATATTGAGCAATCATGCTAGGATGATTTGCTACATTCGCCTAGTTTGATTAAGAAATACAGCAACAAAGATGACTTTTGCAAAGGTACTAACCAGGTTGTTGCTGTGCTTCTAATTGCAATAACCATGCTTTACGCTCGAGACCGCCCGCGTAACCCACCAAGCGCTTATTCTGACCGATAACGCGATGGCAAGGAACAATAATACTAATGGGGTTTTTGCCATTCGCGGCACCTACTGCCCGACAGGCTTTTGGATTCCCAATGGCTTGCGCGATATTACTATAGCTGACTGATTCACCATAAGGGATTTGTTGTAAAGCTTGCCAAACTTGCTGCTGAAACATTGTGCCTGTAGGTGCCAGAGGGAGCTCGAACTGCCGGCGTTGACCGGCAAAGTATTCCTGTAATTGAGTTAGGCCGAGCGTGGTAATTGCATTAGGTTGTGCCACACGCGCTTGCTCGACAAACAGTACCGATGTAATGGCCTCAGCCGTTGCACTGATTTCAAGCAAACCGATTGGAGTAGAAAGGTGTTCGTGAGCTAGCATGGGTTTATTCCGTTGTTGGGTGATTGGCGTGTTGCCACAGCTGCAGAGTGAGATAACTACGCCAAGGCGCACAGCGCTCGGGCTCAAGAGCCCTAGCCTTTAGCTGACGAGCAACAATCAAATCTGTAGCGAGAAAAACGTCGGGATCGGAAAAACCGCGCATACGAACGTAATTGTGCGTCCATGGACCGACACCTTTAACGGCTAGAATCGCCTCAGATGAAGGGGATATTTCGGCAGTATATAGTGCAGCTAGCTGTTTCAATGTGTGTTTACGCGCCGCTGGCATGCGCAGGACACTCTCGTCAAGATCACGAACCTCTATTGGTGACGGAAACACGGGGTGAGAAATTGAGTTGTCGCAGCTATGCAGTGCGTTGACAATGTAATGCAGTTGCTTGATTGCCGCGTTAACACTGATTTGCTGTCCAACAACCGCACGACAAGCGGCTTCAAACGGACTCCACACCCCTGGCAAGCGAAGCCCGGGCGTAATTTCACCTTCACTAAGTCCACTTGCGAGTAGACTTGCATGAATGACCAGAGGATTAGCATCCAGATCGAGGACGCGACGAATATTGTTAATAACGCCAATTAAATGAGTCAAATTGGTTAGACGTATGGTGACCTGAAAGCTATTTTTGTGTGGTTGATGGGTGGCGCAAATGTGCGCAACGTCACTGTCGTCAGTGATTTGAAAATAGCGCGAATAGCTGTGTGTAGTGACTTGCTCAAATGGCGCAATTGCGCGTAGAGCTAAGAAATTTCGTACTCCGTCCCAGTCATAAGGAGGGCGATAGCTCAATTCGATGCAAATTTCCTCACTGCTCTGCGCCGTGCGATTACGGCGTATTTGCGTAGGACTGATGGCTAACTTGTTGCGCATATGGGCTTGTAAGCTACGACTACTATTAAAGCCGACTGCCTGAGCAACGTCTTCTACGGACAACTGCGTTTGGTGTAACAGCTGCTTGGCATTTAGTAGCTGTGAGTGCAATTTAAATTGTTTGGGGCTGAGTTGCATATGGCGATGCAGCAGCTGGTGGAAATACCGTTCAGTGATCCCGAGTTTCTCGGCTATTGCGCTGACACTTAGTTCCGGTTGTTGCTGGAGTAAGTTTAAGCCGCGCTCGACGGTTGTATTAGTGCCTTTCCAAGCACTCGATCCTGGCGCACTGTCAGGGCGGCAACGTAAACAAGGGCGATAGCCCGCTTGGATGGCTTGTTGTTGAGTCGGGTAATATTCAACGTTTTTTTCTAAAGGCAGATTGGCAGGACATATCGGCCGACAAAATATCCCCGTTGATTTAACCGCAATATAAAACAACCCGTCAAACCGCGGGTCACGAGAGAGCCGAGCCGATTGGAATTGCGAATGCTGTGGATGCGGTGCCATAAGACGACTTATTTCAACTCTAATGCTGTGAGTTTAACGTATAATCGAACTGTTAATGCGAAGAAATCGGAAATCAATGCTGACGCGTCTTGATACAAATTTCCGCCGTGAAAATTTGCTTTCATTACCTCGCGACAACATAATCTACCTCCGCAGATTTCCGCATAAGGTTGTAGTTGAAAAACCATGTTGAAAAAGGTTTTGCCATTTTGGCCGCGATACAATGTGCTTACATCGCTTTTCCCTCGCCAATTAAGGGCGTTAGTTTTGGGTGGCGTGGCTTTGTTGTGTCTCAATGCCGCATATGCTCAGTCGGCACCTAAATGGTTTTCTGCTTATACCGCTGATGTCCAAGCGCGGGCCAATACACTCAATATTCCCGGCTATGCACTGGTTTATTATCAGCAAGGTGAACAACCTGTCATTGTCACTCAGGGTAAAACGCATCGGCGCGGGCAAGCGATTGATAAAGATACTGTATTTAGATTGGCATCCGTTTCTAAAACGTTCACGGGTGTACTGATGGCAAAACTGGTCGAGCAAAAACAGCTTAACTGGAACACTCAGCTAACCCAATTAGTCAATCAGCCTAACTTCAACACCCCGAACACGGCGACTATTCAGCTGGAACACTTGCTTGGCCAATCCAGCGGCTTTATGCCGAATGCCTATGACAACTTAATTGAAGCAGACTATCCCGTTAAGCGTGTCTTAGGTCAGTTGGCTGATTTAGAGCCATTGTGCGCCCCCGGTGATTGTTACACCTATCAAAATGCGCTATTTGGTACCTTAGAGCATTACTTCTCGAGTCAAAACACGTCCTATCACCGGCAACTGCAAACGCACCTTTTTACCCCGTTGGCAATGCAAAATGCCAGTGCAGGTAAAGGCGCACTGATGGGGGCAACAAGCTGGGCGCGACCGCACATAGCGATCGCAAAGAATCGTTGGCGTGAGGGAGTGGTCGAGAATAATTACTATCGCTTTGCCCCAGCAGCAGGCGTGAACGCGAGTATTCAAGACTTGTTAATTTATTTGCAAGCCATGCTAGCGGAATATCCAGCTGTGGTGACTGATAGCATGATTACCGAAGTGGCTAAGCCGCGAGTGCGCACGACCCGTGAACTGTATCGCCGTGGCTGGCGTGAACACCTTAAAGATGCGCATTATGGCCTTGGCTGGCGGATCTACGATTTTGCTGGGCACCGGTTGGTTTACCACGGTGGCTGGGTCAAAGGTTATCGCGCTGACATTAGCTTCTCACCTGATACTGGCGCAGCTTATGCCATGCTAATGAATGCCGAAAGTAACCTGATTAACTACACCACGGCAGAGTTTTGGGCTGCCTACTTTAAACACCAAGAGCAGCCCAAAGTTGCGGCGACAACCTCGCCCTAATTACTTGCTGGTTTTTAGGTAAGTGTAACCAGCCAGACAGTTCTCATAAAAGTCTGTCCAACGCACACCCTCACGCGGTTTCATGCCACCGCTAGCGACGTGTTTATCGATCAGCCGTTTTACGTCCGTGGCCATGGCTTGAGGGTTATATTGCATCACACTGAGTACATCATTCACGGATGAACCTTTGACAACCTCTTCAATATAAAAGTCTTGCGGGTCATCATCGTAACTAAAAATATGCACTTCATTAAGGCGCCCGAACAAATTATGCATATCACCCATAACATCCTGATATGCCCCGGTCAGGAATAATCCGACGTGATAAGGCTCACCTTTTTTCAATGGATGGACAGGTAATACATCGGCAATGCCACGTTCAATAGTAAACTGATCCAGTTTGCCGTCACTGTCACAGGTAATATCGACCAATGAGCAGTTAACCGTGGGCTCTTCATCCATGCGGGTTAACGGTACCACAGGGAGTAATTGATCGATGGCCCAGGTATCAGCAGCGGATTGGAAAACGGAGAAGTTACATAAGTATTGCGAGGACAAGTTATAATCCAGCTCTTGCAATTCTTCGGGCACAAAATCAACGGAGCGGAAGCGGTGTTGTAACTCTTCCATGATCAGCCAATACAGGGTTTCAATCTTGCCTAACTCTTCGAGTGAAACAACGCGCAGCTTAAACGCATCAACCGCCTTCTCTTTGTACTCAGAGGCATCATTGAACACTTCTTGTAAATTAGGGTGGTTATCCAAAGACTCATATAAATCACGGATATTACTAACCAAAATATGCTCGCCATCGACACGAGTAGTATCCATTTGAGCACTGTTGGAGCGGATCTCTCCTACTATCTCGGTGATCACGCAACTATGGTGGGCGGTTATTGCGCGACCACTTTCACTGACTAACGTCGGGTGTGGCACACCTTCAAGATCACAGACTTCCTTCATGCCGTATACTACGTCGGCTACATACTCATGCATGGTATAGTTGCGTGAAGAGTCATTGGTTGATTTACTGCCATCATAGTCAATGCCTAGACCACCGCCAACATCAACATATTCCAGGGCAAACCCCATTTTATGCAGCTCAGCATAAATACGTGCGCCTTCGCTAATCGCTTCTTTAACCGCACGAATATCGGTTAATTGGCTGCCGATATGGAAGTGCAACAGTTTAAGGCAATGGCCTAAGCCTTGTTCTTCCAAATAGCGTGCGGTTTTGATGATCTCAGTAATGGTAAGACCAAATTTTGCTCGGTCACCGCCAGAGCCCTCCCATTTACCCCGGCCCTTCACCGTCATTTTGGAGCGTACCCCAATGTTCGGTTCGATATTGAGCTCTTTGGCGATTTTAACGAGTAGTAAAAGCTCACTGTACTTTTCGACCACGACCATGACTTTGCGGCCGAGTTTAGTGCCCAGCAAGGCAAGACGCATAAATTCTTCGTCTTTGTAGCCATTTAGAATAGTCAGCGAGTCCTGGTTTGTATTGTAAGCAAGAACGGTAATCAATTCTGCTTTTGAGCCAGCTTCTAAGCCATAGTTAAACGGTTCACCGGCATCGACAATCTCCTCAACGACTTCGCGCATCTGATTAACTTTGACTGGGTAAACACCATTGTACTGGCCTTTATAATTAGCCTCTTTAATCGTGCTGTTAAAGGCCTTATTTAACGACTCGACTTGGGTTCGTAACACGTCGTGAAAACGCACAACGACAGGAAACTGCACGCCTTCTTGTTTTATTTCGTCAATAACCGCTTGAAAGTCAATGCGCATGTCTGGGTTTTCAGGATCTGGCGTTACTTGAACATTGCCATTTTCACCAATATGAAAATAGCCGCCACCCCAGCGGGATACGCCGTAAATGCGCTCGGCGTCTTCAATAGACCATTTGCTTTTCGCGTTCGACACTAGTGTTCCTTTATTAATTAATGCAGCTGATTTTTGCCGCACATAAAAACCGTAATTATAACGAGGAATCGGGTGTATACCAAAACACTTCGTCGATAGGTTTGGCAAAAACTAAAGCGATCTTAAATGCGACCTCAAGAGAGGGAGAGTAACGCCCCTTCTCAATCGCCATAATCGTCTGACGGGTGACCCCTACAGCCTCGGCCAATTGCGACTGAGTCATCTCATCAGCAAAGAACCGGCATTCGCGAACTTTATTGTGTAAGGGCATCATTACACCCCAAAACGATATTCTTTAAGCATAAGAGCAAAGCGTGAAATTTCCGCCAACAGAGCGCTGAATAAGAGAATATTCACTTCAATAAACGGGATGTTAAGACTGCTGGTGTATGCAGGCCCCCCAAAATGCTGAACCCACAGCAAATGACCAATTGTCATTATGACGCCAGCAAACAGAATAACGTAGGCGGCATTGGTCGCCTTTAACGCTATAGCTTTATCGCGTTCATCACCTTGCTGCTCTGTTTTCTTTGGGTGCGCCATGGCTAACAGTGCATGAAAGGCGGACTCGACAATGATCACTGCGATAACTGCTGTAGAAATCATCTGTAAAACTGACGCTTGCTTTTCTGCTAATGGTGCAGTGCTGGCGTGCAGACCAAACAAGCCAATGGCATAGTCGCCCCATATATAAACAACAACAGCGAGTGATATCCACGCGCTTTTCTCCGAAAATGACATATTCATAATGATTCCTACTTTAACATTCCGTAGTTATTGTTATGCAGGGTTAACGTCGTGTCAATAATGTTTAACATTGTGTTACAAATAGCAGTCACATAGTCCACTACCCGCTGCCGTCAAGCGACTACGTGCACGCATTTGCTACAAACGCCATTGCACCCTTGTCATACTGCCGCTATGGTTGGATAACTTTCTTTAATTCAGCGAGTTAGTATGCAGCGAGTATTAGTCAATTTAATTATTCTTTCGATCGCATTTAGTTTTGGTGTAGCCAAGGCAAACGCGTCTTTATTGATGAAGCCAGCACCCAACCCCGATCTGCAATATGCTGGGCGCATTCTCGATGGGGACTATCGTGAGGGCATCACCCACCCCGATGAAATCTTAGGTTTTGCTGTCGGGCAGAGGGTTGCTACACCCGATCAGATCATGCGCGCAATCGATATATGGGCCAAACAATCAGACCGATTACGGGTTGTTGAATACGCGCGCAGCCACGAGGGGCGTCCGCTGTATGCAGTACTTATCTCAACGCCACAGTTGTTGGCACAAGAGTCTGATATCTTAAAAAATGTTGCGGCTTTGGCAGATCCGCGTAAAACCTCTGATGCCGAGGCTGAAAGGCTGATTCGTGAACTCCCTGCAATTGCATGGATGGCATATTCAATTCACGGCAACGAAACTTCGGGTGCAGATGCTGCGTTAGCGGCTATTTATCACCTTATTGCCACGCAAGATCCAGCTGTCACAGGTATGCTTGAGGATATGGTTGTGGTGATTGATCCCATCATGAATCCCGATGGCCGCGCGCGATTTGCTAAGTCACTCGAGCAATATCGTGGGACCGCTCCAAATGTGGATGATCAGTCATTATTGCATCAGGGCGATTGGCCATACGGTAGAACCAATCACTATTTTTTTGATTTAAACCGCGACTTCTTTTATTTGACCCAACCAGAAACGCAGGGGCGGGTGAAGTTAATCAATCGTTGGCGCCCACAATTGATGATCGATGGTCATGAAATGGGCGCTCAGGATACCTATCTCATGGGGCCGCCTCGTCAACCGTTGAATACGAATATCAGTGCCAGTTTGCAGGAATGGGCAAAGGTATTTGCGCGTGACCAAGGTGCGGCATTTGATCAGCGTAATTGGCGTTATTATACCGGTGAATGGTTTGAGAATTGGTACCCGGGCTATTCAAATTATGCAGAGTACCGCGGCAGCATGCATATCCTATATGAACAATCGCGGATGGCCGAAGATGGTGTGAAACGACCCGAGGGTACAGTGCAAACTTACATGGAGTCGGTACACCATCAATTTGTCAGTACTATGGCCAATCTACAGACCTTGGCGCAACACTCTGACGCCATGTATGCAGACTATTGGCAGGCACGTAAAGAAAACGTCGCCAAAAAAGGACCCTATGCGAATAAAACGTATATTGTCCAAGCAACAGAAAATCAGAGCCGTTTAACCGCCTTTGTTGAGAAGTTACAGGCCCAAGATATTGAAGTTTATGTGGCGGCAAAGTCATTTACTGCAGAAGATGCAGTGGATCAGCTGGGTCAAGTGGGTGATGTAGAGATCCAAAAGGGGAGTCTGATCATTCGCAATCGGCAGCCTGAAGCCCGGCTGTTGGCTGCGATTATGGAGTTTGACGCACAGGTAAGTGCCGATGTGCTGCGCGAAGAGCGACAAAAATTACTGCGTAATGGCCAGTCGATCATGTATGACACGACAGCATGGAATTTAAGCATGATGTATGGCTTAGAGGCGTATGAAGTGCCTGAGCATATTGATAGTAATATTGTGCAATATACCTCACCAGACATCATCCATAATCTGGCGCCAAACGCTATTGCTTGGTCAGTTAATGGCGCGGATGACAACGCCCTTGGTTTTGCCGCCCAGTTGATGGAGCAAGGCATACAGGTGCGTGTTGCTGACAAACAAACGACATTTAACCAGCACAGCATCGCGCGCGGCTCGGTGTTTGTTACGCGTATGGATAACCTAGCTTACAATGATTTGGAAACTAGGTTAATGGTAATGGCAGATAAGTTTACTTTGGGGCTAAACGCACACAACAGTGGTTTTGGCGAGGGGGACTTACCCGACTGGGGTGGACGACACTTTAAACTCTTGCAGCAGCCTAAAATTGGCCTTTTAAGTCATGGCAATGTGAGTAGTTATGATGTGGGCGCGACATGGTGGGGGATAGATAGTTATTTGGGAGTGAGTCATAGCCAAGTCAACATCAATATGCTTTCACGGATAGATTTGCGTCGTTATAACGTTTTAATCCTCCCTGTTACATTTGGCAAGCTGGATGATAGCCACATCAGTGCATTGAATGAATGGATTAAACAAGGCGGAACATTGATTGCTCATGGTACGAGTGCAGCGAGTTTGGCTAAGAATGAAGGGGCAAGCAGGGTCCGTCAGATCCACGATACCTTCGACAAAGCCAGTGACTACAATATTGCATTACAGCGAGAATGGTTAGCCAGCCATGGCGATATCGATCTAGCAGGCACTCAATCACACCTATTACCTACGGATGTAACCTATCCCTGGACAGGAGCAGAGAAATCCCCCAGTAAAGACCTGCTCAAACAACATGATGACTGGCAAAAACTCTTTATGCCGAGAGGGGCGATGGTGGCTGGGCGCACCGATCAGCAGCATTGGTTGACCTTTGGCGTCAATCCGGTTTTGCCTTTGTTATACGGCAGGCAACCTGTTTTGATGGCCGCCGATGGCGTAGAGAGTGTCGTTCGGGTTGGCGTTTACGTTGCAAATAAGACAGCCGATGACGATTCACTAACAACTTGGTATTCCCATCCAGCTGGCCAAACGCCGGTTGTGCGTATGAGTGGTTTACTGTGGCCAGAGGCGGCACAAAGGATCGCGCATTCAGCATATGTTACGCGGGAAAAAGCCGGGAAAGGCCAGGTTATTTTATTTTCTGGGCAACCTAATTTCCGTGGTGCAACGCGCGGCGTAAATCGTATCTTATTGAATGCTATCGTATTTGGACCAGGATTTGGGACAAGCCCATATGTTGAATTATAACGTTTAATTTTAAGCGACATCTTATGAAATTAGATTAAATGGCTATTTTCATATGTTTTTTGTTCAAATTTAGGGCCTGAGAATGGCCCTTTTTTTATGGAAAAACATTAATTTTAATCATTGTTGAAAAATAACTACCGCAACTAAGAAGGCCTAATTGAGACATGCTGATTAGTGGGTGTGTTTAATAAAAGTTATATTTTACATAGAGTTAAGTTTACTTTTCGGCCGTTTCTTTGCCCTAAGATGAGTTGGTTAAATTTTAACCGGTATTAAAAAGTATACGTATGTATAAGCCCGTTTATTTTGTGAACAGTTGGCTTGGTGTTTAATGCGCTCGTTTTTAAACATTACCAAACAATTTAGAGGAAAATATCATGTTGAAAAATGTAATTTCTGTAGCCGTAGTAGCAGCATCTTTGGGTTTCACTAACACCGCTTCTGCAAGTGTTGAAAATGAATTGCAGAACATCTGCAATATCGTTCAGGCAGATGATAAAGGCCAACTGCGTAAGAAAATGTCGAGTGTTGAAAAGAACTTCAGCTTGAAGCTACAAGACTACTATAACGGTATTTCTTGTGGTGGTAACAGCTTGATCCGTACCGCATTTTTATCTGGTGCCGTAGAGTCAGGTTCATTACTTGTGAAAAAAATGCCTAAGAGTCAGCTAAATGCACCAGAAGCCGATGGTTTAACGCTACGCGCTTGGGTTTCAGAGAATGGTTTAATGGATTCACCTATCGCAAGTGTGCTAAACGAGCGTATCTAAGCTGATAGTCGCAACATGTTAGGTAAAAAAGCCCGCTATATGCGGGCTTTTTACTTATGTTTACCGACTGGTTAAATCTTATAGTGCAGAGAATAGTAATGCTGGCCCTCGCGTATGTCGATTTCCATGTAACCCGAAATACCAGTTAAATCACCCTTACCTGAATCAGCAATAATGGTGATCGACAAATGCTGTTCGCCCGCCGCCATGGAGCCTGAGTGTTGAACAACAAAACTGCCCTTTTTCCCATCAAGCTCGCCCTCAATGGTTTCTATTGCTACATATCCTGCAGAGCCTTCAACTTGTGTGCGGTGGCTTAACATTTGGCCCGTGCCGCTGGCAGACAAGTCGCCGGTATAATTCTTATCGATAAGCAAGCGACCTGCATTATTGGTTAAATCTTTCTGTGGTTGCAGTTGTACGTCGAATTGCCCTTTTGCTGTTTGCATAGGTGAGCCCTTTTTGTGAGTGGCGGCGTCGATACTTTGCGTTAAGCCAAATAGTCCAATAATAAATAGGGTCGCCAAACATTTCGCTAGAGAACGCCGCATTTTCTATACCGGTTTCAGATTAGTAAAAAAACTGTATAAATAAACAGTTTATTTTGCAATGTTTTTATTTGACCTTAGAGTATGCTCTAAGGTCTATAATCAACTAGCAAACTAGCAAACTAGCAAACTAGCAAACTAGCAAACTAGCAAACTAGCAAACTAGCAAACTAGCAAACTAGCAAACTAGCAAACTAGCAAACTAGCAAACTAGCAAACTAGCAAACTAGCAAACTAGCAAACTAGCAAACTAGCAAACTAGCAAACTAGCAAACTAGCAAACTAGCAAACTAGCAAACTAGCAAACTAGCAAACTAGCAAACTAGCAAACTAGCAAACTAGCAAACTAGCAGTGCTACAACACTTTTAAACGGGCTGCTGGTTTGGAATAAACAGTGGTTGATATTGAGCAGATTATGAAGATCAGTGAATTGGCAGCAAAGAGTGGACTAACCGCTCATACATTACGGTATTATGAGAAACGCGCGTTGTTGCAACCGCGAAAATCCAGCGACAATAACTACCGCGATTACACCCAAGACGATTTGGCAACGGCACTCTTTATTCGTCGCTGTAAGGAAAGTGGATTTAGCTTGGAAGATACTGCTGACCTGCTCTCAATTAAGGATGCTAAAGATAGCCATGTGTGTGCAGAAGCGAAAGCAATTACCTTGGCGAAATTGGCAGAGCTTGAAGAGAAGATTACCCAATTACAAAGAATGGCCAATACACTTACTACCTTAGCAAACAAGTGCTGTGGAGGCGCGGAAAGCGCGGAATTTTGTTCTATTATCCGCCAATTAGAGGCAACCCCTGAATCTGGAGATGCACATGCTAGTCGTTGAGAACTTTGTTGGATTATTTATCGAAACTGCGCCTTATTTACTTTTAGGCATGTTGCTCGCTGGGGTTATTCATCACTTAATACCGCGCCAATGGATTGACAAAACGCTGGGCAAACGCAGTTCAGTATTAACTGCGGCCGTTATAGGCGCACCTCTGCCGCTATGTTCGTGCTCGGTGATCCCTGTCGCCATGGGGATCCGCCGGAGTGGTGCCAGCAAAGCAAGTACTGCGAGCTTTTTAGTCGCGACACCCGAAACGGGTGTCGACTCAATAGGTATCACTTATGCTTTGATGGGGCCTGTCATGGCAATTGCACGACCTATCGCAGCTATCATGTCAGCAGTTGTAACCGGTATAGCTATAGCCATCTGGGGGAGAGAGAGCGTTATAGTCAGCGAGACGCCCGCAACAAAATCCTGTTGTCATAAATCGGCTGCCGCCAGCGCAGCACCATCGTCAATGTGGAGCAAAGGCAAGGCTATTTTGCATTACGGTTTTGATAAATTACTTGCAGACTTTATGAAGTGGCTACTGATTGGACTATTTTTTGCGGCGCTTATTGTTACCTACGTTCCCGCGAATTGGATGGCTGCTTATGGGTCAGGCCCATTAGCGATGCTTTTGATGGTTGCGGTATCGATCCCAATGTATATATGTGCAACCGCTTCAACACCCATTGCAGTTGGTTTGATGATGGCGGGAGTTTCACCAGGTGCGGCTTTAGTATTTATGCTCACCGGACCGGCGACGAATATTGCTACTCTAATGGTCATTAAAAATGAACTGGGATCGCGCGAATTATGGATTTATCTCATCGCCTTAATCGGTAGTGCATTTGTAGCTGGTTTGGCCCTTGATTATATTATCGCGTTGTATCATTTACCTTTGGATCTCAGTCATGGCGGTCACTCAGCGATGCAATCAATGCTGTATCAGATTTCAGCTGTCATGTTAGCCGCATTAATGGTCTGGCAAATTATCAAGCAATTACGCCCGAAGACTAAAACGGAGCATGTACATCAGCACTAACAAAAACGCCCGCGGATAAACCGCGGGCGTTTATTGGGTAACAAGAGCGTGTTACAACATCAATAATCTAGGTTAGGACTTAACGTTTGCGATTAAGCGCTAATCCAGCAAAGCCAATTAGCATTAAACCTAGCGCCCATGGCTCACTAACTTGAGTTGCTTTTGCAGTTCTGATGCTTGGGGTTGAATCAGACAGCGATTGGCCGAGTCCCAAACTGTCAAAAGAACCAAAGTCAGCATTAATGAACGCCGTACCGCTATCGTTGGCAATAAAGTTAAACGTTGCTAATACAAAACTTCCTTGATACACCGTACCGCTGAAGAACCCGTTCAATGATATCAACAGTGAACCACTGAAGAAATCGTCGATGAATAGGTCGCTAAAGCCAAAAAAGTCTACACCAATCGAGGCGCCATCCAATTGCGAACTAGCGTCATAGGTTAGCAACAAATCATCGTAATTTAGGCTAAAGGTTAAGAAGTCAAAGGCTTCAAAATCAATTAACTCAATCTTATAGTTCACCACATCGCCAGGATTAACATCTACACTGTCGGTGCTAATTTGAATAATATTGGCGTTTGCCACGGCGCTCCAAAATAGAGCAATCACTAAAAACAACTTTTTCATAAAGTAACTCCTTAAACTGCGCAATTAAGGCGCGTACATAAACTTAATAAAACACGAGCGTCGAAGGTGGTAATACGACCATCTTCATTTAAGTCAAACCGCATATCTACGGGTTGACGGGTTTGGATGGCACGCAATAGTCCGCGATAGTCGTTAAGATCGACGTCACCATCACCGTCCCAATCCCCACGCACGAACTGCGGTTGTAGGTCAAAAGAGACAAGAACTGGGTCATGATCTGAGGCACGATAAACAAGCGTGTTAAGCAATTCTGCAGGTTTAACCGCGCTGCTATTGGCATAGTTAGAATCGTAATCAAACGCTGAGGGTTCATCGGCATTGATGTGCCATTCAGTGATATCAACAACTGCATCAAATGCTGATGCATTGGTTAATACATAATCCAACGAACCAAATTGACCGTTAAACACATAGCTATAGGCTTCAGGGCCTTCAAGCTCGCGGGCAACATCAATATATCCGGCTACTTGCAACGCATCGATAGGATCTTCTTTAGCATACGCATTTAAATCACCAACGATCACCACAGGTAAGTCCGAATAAGTCGTTGCTAACCATGCCGCTACCGCTTGTGCGGCGCGCGTGCGCGTGCCATTACAGTTGCCCTGTCCATTCGTACTGTCATCGCCAGTGCCACACGAACTACCTTTCGATTTTAAGTGGTTAACATTGACAACGAGGTCTGCACCGCTGGCATTGACTGTGAATTGTTGTGCTAATGACGGACGGTTGCGAGTATCGACAAATAGTGGGCCGTCACTGTCGCTAATCGAATTAGCTGATGTCAATACCTGTGGATTACCTACTGGAGTTACCATGGCAGGCTTGTAGAGCATACCAACAGTAATTTGGTCAGTGCCTAATGGAGCGCCTAGATTAACAAAGGTATAGGCGTTGCTGCCAATGGTTTGGTTAACAGTGGCGACCAACTGAGCGATTGCGCTAGTCGCAGCAAATCCATCGTTCTCGATTTCCATTAAACCCACGATGTCGGCATCCATTGCGACAATTGCGCTGGCAATTTTGCTTAGCTGACGCTGGTATTCTGCGTAAGTATCAGCACCGCGACTGGTTGGGAAACCACCTTGTTGTCCGTCACCATTAAATAAATTCAATACATTGAAACTAGCCACAGTCACGTTACCACGTGTGATCACCGGTACATTCTGACGCGGATTGCTATCTAATAATACTGTTGGCTGTACCTGACGTACACGATAAGCATTAAAGCCATAGTCAAGTACGCCGGTGAATCCATTCACTTGAGCACCTGTGCGTAACGATTGATTTGGATTGAACGGGCCAAACGGGAAGTTTACTGCGCTGCCGTTACGATCGTCGTCTAAGATCAACTGATTACGTTGATTATCTGCAGCAATCGCTTCTGCTTGTGCAGAACCCGGAATTGCCAAATGGGTAGGAGTGAATAAACGCTGTGAAGATACCACAACTTCACCAAAGCGTGCATAACCGCTGTTATCACTCACCGTTAACAACTGCGCGTTGGTAATGAGCATGTTTTCCAGGCTTTCCAAATCAAACCCTTCAGGCAACGGCAAGTCAATGCTGGTTGCCGCCACTGTTCCAGTACCACAGGCTAAAACTGCTTCATTAACCGTTAGTTGAGTGCGCCCGAAAACTTCCTCGACTTTACCCAATGCGCGCACGTTATCGCCCATCTGCGGAAGTGTGAATTGAGCATCATAGGCAACAAACAATCCTTCCGATGTTAATGGATCAGCGTCAGGATTTTGCTGCTGCAAGTAGAAGCCGCCTAGCTCGGCAAAAACGCCCGTTACAACGCCTTCAACCACGTGACTTTCATTGACGACGGGTGACGTATCAGTAGTGCCCTGGATGGCAGAAACAGCGGTCGCAGGATCGCTACATACACCAAGCTCCAGCGCGCCACCATTATTGCCACCACCATTGCCGTCAGAATTTCCGTAGACACCTATATTGCTGGTTTCATTGATTGCAAAGCCGTCCCATTCAATGCTTGGGTCAAAGACATCGGCCGCATTTGTGTCGCCAGCAGTAATCGCTGCTTTACGACGTAATGTATTATTTTGCGTACTTTGGTCGCCGCTACCCCATTCACTGCCTGGGTCAACGCCAATTTGGCCAATGCTATCAATCACGATTTGGCCATTGCGCAAGGTAATCGCATCGTCACCATTAAAGGCCAGCTGTCCGCTTGCTAGATCAGCTTCTGCAAGTAGATTTGCATCGTCAGCACTGCTGTTGCGGATGACAAATACATCCTTTGCGGCAAGGGTACCAGTTAAGCTGATAGTTTGCCCCGCACTGGCATTGCCGTTGAAGAAGATTTGAACGTCATAGCCACTTAAATCCACTGGAGTCGCAGCAGGATTATAAATTTCTAAGGCCTTATTGTTGCCACTACCTTCTACATATTCAGAGATAAATAGTTCAGGTGGTTGATAATAGTGTGTACCTAACGGGAATGGCTTGTCAGCGTCTGCATTTACACTTACACCATCAAGTTCGTTGGTGCCACTGAACGTCCAATCAGCAATGGCAAAACTCGGATTTGCCCCAGTACCTGGGACACGGTATGCCCAGCCATCCATGTATTCCCATGGTTGTCCGGTTCCATCGGTGTTGATGTCACCAAAGGTATCAATGACTTGCTGTTGGCAAAACAGCTCAAGCGCATCGTCACCATTCACATTGACTGCACTGGTAACGAAATCCGGTGCGAAACCAAAGAAGTTGGTAAATTGTGTTGCTTCACTGGCTAGATAAATATAGCTACCAGCGCTCACTGCTTGAGCAGGGAAGCTAAACTCTTCACCATCACTGCCACCGCCATTATTTGCACTACCAATGCCACAACCGGCCAAGTCTGTATCAGCGGTAACAAAAATTTCAACTGCTTTGGGTAAGCCGCCCGATAACGAGCCATCTACCACACCGCTAAGCATTAATGCCGCTGCAGTGCTATCAGTGCCATCATTGCCACCGGTATCACCACCGTTCCCACCAGTATCGCCATTGTCGCCATCATTGCCGCCAGTGCCACCGTCGGTTGAACAGCTGTCTGCCGGATACAAAATATTGACCCAAGCAGGATTATCGATAAATGGATTACGGTTTCCTTGGTACTCATATACCGTGTTATTACGTTGTTGCTCTTGCGCATCAACCGGGTCGGCTGCATGCCACTCCAGCAGTGTACAGAGTTTACCCAAGGCATCTTCAGAGGTTGTAGTAATCCGGTCCACTAAGACCAGATCCGGCGTTAAATCACTAACCCCTTCATAGCGTGTGTCCATATAGAACATCATTCGCGCAACATCACCTTTAACCGTATCTCGTGGCTCAAATGAATCGCCATCGATGCGGTTATTGGGTGATTCAGCAAGTGGGGAATCACTGTTGTCAAAATCAAGATTGCCACGTGAACTATTGATAGAGATATCAGTTGGGCGTAAGTGATGAATATCGTTATGCGCTTCAAATTCAGTGCCAGAGAAACCATGACTCTTTGGCCAGCTGTGTTCACGGTTCCAGTTGTCAGGGTTGCTGCTGGCAACCGAACCACTGCCGTTGGAAAGCTTCGGTAAGGACCAACCAGAATAGAACAAAATAACATTATCGCTATTTGCTGGATCTTCATCAGTCTCAGTCAGTGCTGTCCACACTTCACTGTAAGTGAGTACTTTATGATTAGTGGCAATAGTTTCTGAGAGCAATTGTTTAATGATAGAGCGATCAGAATTTGCGTCGATTTCGGTTTGGACGACCGCGTAATAGCTAGTCGGGTCGAATAGTGTGGCATCAGCTATTTTCTGCAGGTCAGGGCAGTTTAAGCAAACCCCTTCTAAGCTGCTTGAGCCGCCATCGTTGCCTCCGTTATCAGCATTACTGACAAAGCTACCTAAGCCAGTAAACGTATTGTTGGCAAAACCTTCCCATTCTGCAGCAGGGTCAAAGGCATCATTACCGTTTACATCACCGCTAGTGATCGATGCTAAACGGGCAATGGTGTTGTCTTTAGTGCTAACAACACCTGTGCCCCATTCTGAACCTGGGTCGACACCGATTTGACCAACGATATCGACGAAGTTTGCACCGTTTAATAACACAATCGCATCGTCGCCATTGAAGAAGCCAGAGTTGCTGATTTGATCAGCTGCAGCGAGGATTGTTGGATCCGCATCATTATCGGCGACAACATACGACGCACCAGGAGCTAAACTTCCACTCAAGTTAATAGTGGTTGATGCTGATGTGTTGCCGTTAAAGTAAAAGGCCAGTGAATATTGGCTTAGGTCGATACTTGCGTTAGAGATATTAGAAATCTCAACCGCCTTGTTATTGCTACTGCCTTCAACCACTTCAGTGATTAGCAAATCACTGGCATTAGCCAGTTGTGTGCTTCCAGCTATCGCGGCTAGGGCAAATAATATACGATGCGCCACGTACTTCTCCTCGCTAGGTTAAAAAATGAACGCGCGAGAATATACATCAAATATGACGATAATATGACATTTTTGTCATTTTTTTGACGCTCAATGCGGGGCGACTAACCAGCTTCTCGGTAAGCTTGTTGTAAAAAGAATAGTAATTCTTTATCAACCTGCGATATATCAGTAAGTTGTACGCGATGACTGCACATAGTGCCAAATGGTCCTGACGATTCAAGCCGTCCCTCACACGTTCGGTCATTAAACTTCAAACCTAGATCAATACGCGTTTTGGTACTGGGTTGAATAAGGGCGAATTGGCGTTTACGTTTACAGGAAACGGCTTTGTTTTTAGGGATGATTTCAACGTCACCGCCCAAGGCTTGTATTTGTGTTATCAATGCGGCGTAAATCGGTTTGAGGTTTTCTTTACCTTCATATTGTGAATTGACCAATTCCTCTGGATCTTTGCTGGCCGCATCACTTTCGCGAAATTTCAGTGCAATGAAGTTAGCGTAGCCATGACTTATCCCGCAATCGCCTTTTAAATAAGCCATGATCTCGCCATGCTTACTAAAGTTTTTAGGTGCTAATGATGTTTTCCATTGGGCTAGCGTTTTACCGGTTTTTTCGAGTAAATTTTCTTCCATCTGATTTCTCAGGTTAACTCGCCTCCCATCAGTGTAGTTGACGCAGAGCAATAGCCCTATTTATTATCAATAAAAAACCCACGCATTTTGCAATGCGTGGGTTTGTTTAAGGCTATTGAGCGAGACTGGCTTACATCATGCCGCCCATGCCGCCCATGCCACCCATGCCGCCCATATCAGGCATTGGTGCTTCTTCTTTTGGTACTTCAGTAACCATTGCTTCAGTGGTGATCATCAAGCTCGCGATTGACGCTGCGAACTGAAGCGCAGAGCGAGTGACTTTAGTTGGGTCCAAAATTCCCATTTCGATCATGTCACCGTAAGTATCGTTACCTGCATTGTAACCGTAGTTACCTTCACCGTTTTTAACGCTGTTAGTCACAACTGATGCTTCTGCACCGGCGTTTGACGCGATTTGGCGAAGCGGTGCTTCCATCGCGCGAAGCGCTAGTTTGATACCGTGAGTTTGGTCTTCATTATCGCCTTGCAAGTCAGTAATTGCTGACGCTGCGCGCACTAATGCAACACCACCACCTGCAACCACGCCTTCTTCAACCGCGGCACGCGTTGCATGTAAGGCATCTTCGACACGCGCTTTCTTCTCTTTCATTTCAACTTCAGTTGCTGCGCCGACTTTGATTACCGCAACACCGCCAGCGAGTTTAGCTAGACGCTCTTGAAGCTTTTCTTTGTCGTAGTCTGACGTTGACTCTTCGATTTGAGCACGGATCTGCGCACAACGGCCTTGGATTGCGTCTTCTTCACCCGCACCATCAACAACCGTTGTGTTGTCTTTGCTGATCACTACACGCTTCGCTGTACCCAGATCTTCAAGTTGAACTTTTTCAAGCTCTAGACCAATTTCTTCAGAGATAACCGTACCGCCAGTCAAGGTGGCAATGTCTTGCAGCATCGCTTTACGACGGTCACCAAAACCTGGTGCTTTAACCGCTGCAACTTTAACGATACCGCGCATGTTGTTAACCACTAGCGTAGCAAGTGCCTCACCTTCTACATCTTCAGCGATGATCATCAATGGCTTAGATGACTTAGCGACGGCTTCGAGAGTAGGAAGCAATTCACGGATGTTAGAGATTTTCTTGTCAACCAAAAGAATGTAAGGGCTGTCTAGTTCAACAACACCATTTTCCTGGTTGTTGATGAAGTAAGGTGACAAGTAACCACGGTCAAACTGCATGCCTTCAACAACATCAAGTTCGTTTTGTAGCGCTTGGCCTTCTTCAACAGTGATAACACCTTCTTTGCCTACTTTATCCATGGCTTCAGCAATGATTTCACCGACTTCAGAGTCAGAGTTTGCTGAAATAGTACCCACCTGAGCAATTGCTTTACTGTCGGCACAAGGGACAGAGTTTGCTTTCAATTGTTCAACAGCGGCAGTAACCGCTTTGTCGATACCGCGTTTAAGATCCATTGGGTTCATACCCGCAGCAACTGATTTCAAACCTTCAGTTACGATAGCTTGCGCTAGAACTGTTGCAGTAGTTGTTCCGTCACCCGCTTCATCATTTGCTTTAGACGCAACTTCTTTAACCATCTGGGCGCCCATATTCTCGAACTTATCTTCTAGCTCGATTTCCTTTGCCACAGATACACCATCTTTAGTGATTGTTGGCGCACCGAATGATTTGTCTAAAACAACGTTACGGCCTTTAGGACCTAAAGTTACTTTTACAGCGTTGGCTAGAACATTTACACCTGCCAGCATCTTAGTGCGGGCATCGTTACCAAAACGGACTTCTTTAGCTGCCATTTTTATTTTCCTCTAAATTCTGTGTGGGTTAAAAGTCTTACTCAACGATAGCTAGAATGTCGCTTTCGCTCATGATGAGTACTTCCTCACCATCTAACTTCTCGGTTTTCACACCGTAACCGTCATTGAAAATAACGGTGTCGCCGACTTTAACGTCGAGCGCTTTAACATCGCCATTTTCAAGTACGCGACCATTACCCACAGCAATGATTTTGCCACGAGTTGATTTTTCTGCCGCTGAACCGGTTAATACGATGCCGCCCGCAGACTTGCTTTCTTGGTCTTCGCGCTGAACGATAACGCGGTCGTGTAAAGGACGAATTGCCATTTTCAAATCTCCTGAAAATTCCAAATTTACTGGGTTTTTATCAATTGTCCGTAGTTACGGACTGACTAAAAGTTTTTACTGCGGGGATAAATGGGTATGCCCCTGATAAACTCAAGGGCTTTCAATAAAAATTTTTTAAAATTTTTATCGTGAGACAAGGATACGCGGTGCACTAGGGCTTTTCATTGTGGTCGATTTGCTGACTTGGCTCGGTTTTACGCTCTTGATATTCGCCTTCGATGATATCGCTGTGGTCGGTATTAGCTCGGCTGGTAAAACCGCGCTGAGCGGATGAATGAAACTCAGTTTGGGTGAACACATGAGTTTGCACCCGCTGACTGTTCGCCATTCTTTGTAGTAAGCCCTTGGCAAACAACTTTCGCGTTGGGGGTAAGGTAAAAAGCAATCCAATTATGTCGGTGACAAAACCGGGAGTGACAAGCAAAACACCGGCGATGACCAATAATAACCCTTGTGCGAGTTCTTCACCAGGTAGCGTGCCTTGTTGCATTTTAGCTTGTGCTTGTTGCAGTGTTGATATGCCTTCACGTTTAACCAAAAAGGCACCGATAAAAGCCGTGACTATTACAATTGCGACTGTATTCCAGCCGCCAATCACGTCACCGACTTGGATCAGCAAGGCGATTTCCACAATCGGCATAACCGCAAACAGTAAGAATAAGATCCCCAAAAACATGTCCTCTGGTGTGTCTATTGTTATGCAATTGGGGTCATCGGGTTGAAATCAAGACCCTAACTGCATGGTCAAGTGTAAGTAAATGTGAGAGAAAACGCGATGTCAGCTACAGTTATCGTATTTAAATTACGTACGGTCGATCAACATTTCCGACACTTACGTATGTAACTTACCATAGTCGTTGGCATAGGTACTTGCTACTATGCCGACAAATTTGAAATGCTTTGCGCAATTCTCAGGTCAATGCTATGAACTCATCGAACAGGTTGGTGCTGGCGCTTTGTACAGTGTCGAGTAAGCCAACGGCAACGCAAATTGCGCGCGCGCTGGTGACGGCGAAGCTAGCAGCTTGTGTGAATATTATTGAGAGCGTTACATCGGTTTATCAGTGGCAAGGTGAAGTGGTTGAAGAACCAGAGTGTCAATTACTGATAAAAACTCGGCCGGATCAAATCGAGGCCGCATTTAAGTTGGTGTTAAGTTTACACCCTTATGATTTACCGGAATGGGTTTTACTGGATGCTCAAGCGAGCAAAGATTATTTGAATTGGATAGAACAAACGTTGTCATGAAGTACAGAAATATCATTTTATTGATTATCACCTTGGCGTTGGCCTTCCCATGGGCTTGCCAAGCACAGGCACTAAATAGTGGCGATCCACTTGCGGACATTTTTGCTGAAGAGCCACAATTTCTAAAAGAAGAACAAGCCTTCCAGTTTGATTTTAGTCAGCGAGGTAATGAATTACTCGTAACCTTTGATATCGCTGACGGCTATTACTTATATAAGAAGCAGTTTAAAACCGTCACAAAAGACGTCGCGCTTGGAGAGCCTGCATTCCCTTTAGGGACTGAAATTGAAGATGAATTCTTCGGTGTATCCGAAGTGTTTTTTAACCAACTATCCCTTACTTTCCCGATTGAGCAAGCCAAACAAGATGGCTCGGTCAAACTGCGCTACCAAGGTTGTGCAGAAGCTGGACTTTGCTATCCGCCGACCACGAGAGTGATTTATTTGGATGCAGTGGGAAGTAATAATGCGATTGAAAACGTAACCTCCGTAACTGCAGATGCTAGCAGTGCCGCAAATGGATCTGGTGTTTCGCAACAATTCGATTTGGCAGAACGCCTCGCGTCTGACGAAGGCTTGTTGATTACCCTGTTGCTATTTTTAGCGTTAGGGATTGGTTTAGCGTTTACTCCCTGCGTATTTCCTATGTATCCGATTTTGTCGGGTATCGTGATTGGTCAGGGTAAACAAATCAAAACCTCTCGGGCCTTTACTCTGTCATTTGTGTACGTGCAGGGTATGGCCATTACTTACTCATTACTTGGCTTGGTTGTTGCCTCTGCTGGCGTGAAGTTTCAGGCAGCACTGCAGCACCCGGCAATACTCATTGTACTAATAGTGCTTTTTGTGCTGTTAGCGCTGGTGATGTTCGGTGCCTATGAATTACAGTTACCCAGCCGCTGGCAAGAAAAGCTCAACAATCTTAGCAACCAGCAAAAAGGCGGCAGCTGGTTTGGCGTATTTATTATGGGCATGATTTCGGGTTTGGTTGCATCACCTTGCACTACAGCACCATTAACCGGGATATTGTTGTTTATTGCCCAATCCGGTGATTTAACGTTGGGCTTTATTTCGCTATATGCCTTGAGTATCGGCATGGGCATACCATTAATTTTGTTCGGCATGACGGGGGGTAAGTTACTGCCTAAAGCGGGCAATTGGATGAATGTGGTTAAAGTCACTTTCGGCTTTATGATGTTAGCGGTGGCTGTACTGTTTATTGAACGTCTATGGATCAGTGTGTGGACTGACATAATGTATGCAGCATTGGGTTTCGCAACGTTTAGCTATTTCTTCGTGATGAACCAAGAAACCTCGCTTAACTTCGCCAAAGGCGCACGCACTTTTATTATTTTCGCAGGCTTAATCGCGTCTGCTTTGTACGGATACAATGCGTTGCAGCTCAATTCGGGAGGTAAATCCTCAACCGATGCAGCGCAAACTACAGCGTTGGCCCACCCCGAGTTTATCGTGGTCAGAGACTTAGCTGATTTTGAAGCTAAATTAGGTCGCGCGGTAGGCGAGGGGAAAAGCGTCATGCTCGATTTGTATGCGGACTGGTGTGTTGCGTGTAAAGAGTTTGAAAAGTATACCTTTCCTGATCCAGCAGTCGTTGATGCTTTGAGTGAAACCGTTTGGATGCAAATTGATCTGACGGATAACACGCCTTCCAATCTTGAGTTTCAAGAAACCTTTGCGGTACTCGGCTTACCAACCATTTTATTTTTTGATAAAGATGGGCGTGAGCTGAGTAAAGCGCGCGTCACTGGCTTTATGCGGGCTGAACCTTTTGCTGCACATGTCCGGCGGAATTTACCGAAATAGCAAACAGTGGCCGGTCGCTGCGAAATTAGCGCAGCGGCTTAAGCTGCTACTCATTCTGACCTGCGTACTGTCTTCTAGCGTTAGCTATGCTGCCGACTGTTTCGATGATTGGTTTTGTGTTGAGCGTGATAGTCGTACTCAGCGGCTGTTGCTCTATAATCAAACGCTATTTCCTGTTGTCGTTACCGTCAACGCCTCTTGGCGAGCTAACGATGGTGTGATTCAAAAGCACGAAAAAACGGTAAATTTACTGACGACTGACCCGATTACCTTGGTGCAGTTAGGTGAGGGTGAAGAATCGGTGTTGGCTCGCATGCAATACACTGTGCAATGGGCGGGTGGGCGCTTAGATGCTGAACATGATCCTAAAGTCACTTATCGTTATCCATTCGCTCCCGATCAAACGTTCACCAAAGTTCAGGGCTTTGGCGGCGCCTTCAGTCATACTGGCGCGTCGCGCTATGCAGTGGACTTTGCCGTACCCGTCGGTACGCCTATTCATGCCGCGCGAGCAGGAACAGTTATTGATATTGAAGAATCGCATACCCGCGGCGGCAGTTCGCGCCGCTATGCACCGTACGCCAACTATATTGTTATATTGCATAGCGATGGTACCACCGGCGAATATCATCATTTGCGCTATCGCGGTGTTACCGTTAAGCGCGGCGATCAGATAGCTACAGGTCAACTGATTGGATACTCTGGTAATACTGGCTTCTCGTCACTACCGCATTTGCATTTCGCGGTGTATCGGCCGTTATCCCAGGGTAATTATGAGTCCCTACCATTCCGCTTTAGTGATTCATAATAGTCGCTCATTCGCGCAGAAATCCCCATTTTCTATGTATTTGTTGGTGTTTTGGATGAAAGGCATTCCACAGACGTCAAATAACATCGATTAATCACAACAAAGTGTCGACAAACGGGCAGTATAAACCTCATTAGACCAGTATTTTGCTGAGATCTTGTCGGTTTTGTCTATAATTCTGGTTCTAGAGTGTATTGAGTTATTGTGCAGGTTAAATATCCATCAATCTGCCACATAACTAAATTTATGTGTTAGTTTAGCTGCACGTTCATCGCAAATGGCTACGAAATTTTGAAGTTACTGTTACTGAATGGGCCCAATTTGAATATGTTGGGAACCCGCGAACCAGAAAAATACGGTTCGGAAAGCTTAAATAGCATCGTTACGCGCCTAACAGAAGAGGCGGACTCATTGGGTGTTCAGCTAGCGCACGTGCAATCCAATGCTGAGCATGAGTTGATCGATGCTATCCATGTTGCAGCTGGTGAGTATGCTGGGATTTTAATTAATCCTGCGGCATTCACGCATACCAGTGTGGCATTGCGCGATGCTTTGTTGAGTGTTGCAGTGCCTTTTGTTGAAGTGCACTTATCGAACGTGCATGCGCGTGAGCCATTTCGTCAGCATTCGTATTTATCTGATATAGCCATAGGTGTGATCTGTGGCTTTGGTGCAAACAGTTACAGCCTGGGACTAAATGCACTAGTAACTTACTTAAAACAACAATCTTAAAAGACAGAGACAGATTATGGACATTAGAAAAATCAAAAAACTCATTGAGTTAGTGGAAGAGTCGGGAATTGCAGAACTGGAAATTACCGAAGGTGAAGAATCAGTACGTATCCACCGTGGTTCTAGTCAAGCGGTTATGCAGCAACCTATGCAGTACACAGCGCCCCTAGCTGCACCAGCGCCAGCGGCTCCTGCGGCACCGGCTGCGCCCGCCGCAGCACCAGCGGCCGAAATTACTGGTCACGTGGTTAAGTCACCGATGGTTGGTACCTTCTACCGAGCATCATCACCAGACGCAAAACCTTTTGTTGAGGTAGGACAATCGGTGAATGTCGGCGACACCCTGTGTATCGTTGAGGCGATGAAAATGATGAATCAAATCGAAGCTGATAAGGCCGGGGTTGTTCGTGAGATATTGGTCGAGAACCAAGACGCCGTTGAATTTGATCAACCGATGTTCATTATTGAATAAGCGAGTATCTCACTATGCTTGATAAAGTATTGATAGCAAACCGTGGTGAGATCGCGTTGCGGATCTTACGGGCTTGCAAAGAACTTGGGATAAAGACGGTCGCGGTACATTCTACTGCCGATCAAAATCTCAAGCATGTGCTCTTGGCCGACGAATCCATTTGTATTGGCAAGCCATCAGCAACCGAAAGTTATTTGAATATCCCGCGGATCATTGCGGCTGCAGAGGTCACTAATTCCATTGCTATCCATCCGGGTTATGGGTTCTTAGCTGAAAATGCTGATTTTGCCGAAGCGGTTGAACGCTCGGGCTTTATATTTGTCGGTCCTACCGCAGATACCATCAATCTGATGGGGGATAAAGTTTCAGCGATTAGCGCAATGAAGAAAGCGGGAGTCCCCTGCGTTCCTGGTTCAGACGGACCATTGACTAACGATACTGAAAAGAACAAGAGTATCGCGAAGCGCATTGGCTACCCGATTATTGTTAAAGCCGCGGGTGGTGGTGGTGGTCGTGGTATGCGTGTGGTGCGCAGTGAAGCTGAGCTAATCAACGCCATCAGCACGACCCAAGCAGAAGCGGGTGCCGCGTTTGGTAACAGCATGGTGTACATGGAGAAGTTTCTTGAGAATCCACGGCATGTTGAGATCCAAGTATTGGCAGACGGTCAGGGTAATGCCATTCACTTAGCGGAACGGGATTGTTCGATGCAGCGACGCCACCAAAAGGTCGTTGAGGAAGCACCAGCTCCTGGAATCTCTGAGCAGATGCGTAACAAAATAGGTGAGCGGTGTCGCCGCGCGTGTATTGAAATTGGGTATCGAGGTGCGGGAACGTTTGAGTTTTTGTACGAAAACGGCGAATTCTATTTCATTGAGATGAACACGCGTATTCAGGTTGAACACCCAGTGTCAGAAATGATCACCGGTGTAGACTTAATCAAAGAGCAATTACGCATCGCCGCCGGTCAGCCCTTATCGATTGATCAGTCGCAAATCAAAGTGCGTGGTCACGCGATCGAATGTCGCATTAACGCCGAAGATCCAGAGACTTTTATTCCTAGTCCGGGCACCATCAATATGTTCCATTCGCCCGGCGGTTTGGGTGTGCGCTGGGATTCGCATATCTATGCTGGGTATAGCGTTCCGCCATACTATGACTCAATGATTGGCAAATTGATCACCTACGGTGAAAGTCGTGATGAAGCCATCGCGCGTATGCGTCACGCGCTGGATGAACTGGTGATTGAAGGAATAAAGACCAACATTCCGTTACAACGCAAGATCATGGCTGATGAAAACTTTTCTGCCGGTGGTACTAACATCCACTATCTAGAAAAGAAACTCGGTATGGCCTAGCTTAAGGCTGCTCAACTCGCTTATGCAGGCGATGTTTTGAGTCTCGACACGTAATTACAGCCCCTTTAAATGAGGGGCTTTTTATTGCTAAAAGGTTGACTGCTCAGACGTGGGATAAACCGGTTTTTGCTTCTAGCTTCTAACAGCAGAAATACCACTACCGACCTTGCTAAGATGCATCCTGTTGAATATGTTCGGAATGACCTACATTAATGTGATAGAGAAGGGCGCTCGAAAGCATCGTAAGACTATTGCCCTTCAGTGGATTAACAGGAACTAAGCAAACTCACTTCAACTTAGCTAATATTGAACAGCAATGTTGTATGATGCTGGCATTAGTTTTTTACAGGAGTATTTATTTTTTGACTCGCATTGGTGTTCTCTCACTTGGATTAGCGGTTTGCTTGGGGAGCTGGGCTATGCCAGCAGACGCTAACTTCAGCCAAAAGCTCGACATACAGAGTCGTCTCGATAAACGCTCTGACCGTTCCGTAAGGTATCAGTATCGTGCACGTTATTACCCTCAATTTACCTTTGATGATAAATGGAGTGCACATGCATTTGCTGTAACTGGCGACGATTTTGGTTCGAGTCATAATACTGTAGACGACGGCGCTGCAGACTACTTCTATATGCGTCGCTTGTACCTGCGTCATCAAGATACCTATGGTAAGACTGAATTAGGCGTTATACCGACATACAAGGGGCGAGTTTCGTCATCAGGACTATCCAAAGATGGCTGGATTTCAGGATTACGTCATGTTCGGCAACTGGATGATAGTAGTCAATTTGAACTCGTCGTTGGGCAACTCAATGAACTGGATCCAGCGCGCGCGCTGGATGCTCCAGATAAACTCGATTATATTGAATTAGAGTACTCGGCGCGCATGGACAAACGCAGCAGTTACGAATTTAGTCTTGAGAGAATGACAGCAGCGAACTTTGTGCGCAGTGAATTTCGTTATAAGTTGTTGCCGGAACACACCTTGTTCGCCGAATGGGTCAAACGTGCTGACAACAGTCAGTCTAAGGTTGTGCTTGGATTAGAAGGAAATCTGGTTTTGGGACAACAGCCAGTAGAGTACTTTGCTCATTACTCTTATGTCAGCTCTGGATTTGGATTACGAGCTGAACTCACTGAGGATTTTCTCGGTGATGGTCATGGCATGTCAGCAGAACTCAGTGCAGACATCGGAACAACGGACTTTTCTTGGTTTACGCGAATAGATTTAGTTGAGGGGCGTTCCCGCCTGTTAGCGGGATTTAGTTGGTCGTTCCGCTCATAAAAAAGGCCCACACTAGGTGGGCCAAACAGCAAGAACGCGTACACACTTCAACAGTGCAAAATCATTTACGCACGATACTTGGCTTTGGATCTAAAATTTATCAGTCAATTATGAGGAAAATGCGCGCCTGTGAATAAAGGTTAGTGTCATGCACATTTCAGCGGCTCTATCGTCTTGCTCTTTGGATTAAAGCCTTTTTCATGAAGCCAGTTTAGCGCGTCTGCGGGACATTCAAAATGTTGATATACCTCCGAGTTTTTACTGGTTTCCATGGCGGCAGACAAAATAAAATCTTTGATCCCACTGTTGGCATAGACCAACGCATCACAAGCTAAACGATGGGTTTTGCACCATCGTTCAAGTTCACTTATTAGTTTTATGCAATCGGGTGTGGCAAGATCCCACCCATCTAGGTAAGTGATATGTCCCCATGGTGCATCCGCAATAGGTTTGGCGACAGTTTTAAAATCCTTGCAGTAGGCCTGGGTGGTGATCACGTCATACTGGCCTTTGACGACTGCAACTAAAACATCGTTCTCGCGCCAAAGGTGGTAATGCTTTGTCTTAATCTCATCCATTGAAATCATACCTCGTAGCTATTCTTAGATAAACGTAGTCAATTCATGAGGTCTTGCAAATCAACACCGCGTTTTTGCGTTAACTGGCATTTACCACAGGAATTTGATCGGCTCTTTGACATTTCACGTAAAATCTACAGGCAGTATCAATCGGTAAACGTTTATGTTTGGTTTCTTAAAAACAAATCCCACGAAAAAACTACGCAAGCAGTACGATAGAAAGCTAGAACAAGCCATGTTAGCGCAACGCAACGGTGATATTCGGACCTATTCAAGACTCACCGAAGAAGCGGAAACCCTATGGCAGAGTATCCAAGCCATAGAGGCCAGTGACGATGGTCGCTGAAGCTGATAAATCCAGGATCATCGAGATGGCTTGGGAAGATCGCACACCGTTTGAAGCGATTGAGCAACTCTATGGTTTATCTGAACCCTGCGTTATTAACCTGATGCGTCGTGAACTGAAACCAAAAACTTTTAAAAACTGGCGTGCACGCGTTAGTGGGCGCAATACTAAGCATCTAAAACTAAGACCGGCAGGGATCGAGCGCGGGTACTGTCCTACGCAATACAAGCTGGGGCGGGGGCGCTAATTCCGGTTCGCTTGGTCACGTAACTCGTGAATAATGCTAAGTAATTCTGCTGCGGCTTGTGCATCTGACATAGCGCGGTGATGACGCTGCATTTGGATGTCGAAGTGCTGAGTTAAATTGGCTAAAGAGTAAGATTTTAGTCCAGGGTTAGCTTTACGCATTTCGGCACAGGTACAAAACTTCGGTCGTCGAAAAGTGGCTCCGATGCGCTCAAATTCTTGGCGAATAAAACCATAATCAAAATTTACATTGTGCGCCACAAAAATGCAGCCTTCAGTAAATGCCGCAAAGTCTTCAGCGATCTCTGCAAATACTGGAGCATCTGCGACCATATCATCATTAATCCCAGTTAATGCGGTTATGTTTGCAGGTATCCGACGTTGCGGATTAATTAAGGATTGCCATGTCGCGACGGTTTCACCGTTAATACGTTTGACCGCGCCAATCTCGGTGATACGGTGAAAGCGAGACTGCCCGCCCGTCGTTTCAATATCGACCACGACATAGGGTTGTAGCGGGTCTCGGCACCATTCAACTTTGGTGATCCGAACCTCAAAACCACACTCATTCAAACGATTGATCGAAACGAGTTGGTTGCGCCGCAAACTATCACCAGGGGCTTTTATCTCTTCAAAGCGCAGCTGTTTATCGGCAATTACCATGAGGTCTGGAAAACCATCCTTGAGACTTGAATAGTCCTGACTCATGGCTCGCAGCAATGCTAAATAGTGTGTTGGCTCAGCGTAATCAAGTAAGTATTTGATAGGTTCAAGTAAGCGTGCATGCCATTGAAACAATGAATTCACTTTGCCGTAATGGCGCGCGCTGGAGGCAACGAGATGCTGATGAAATTTAACCGGATCTTGCCAGTCCAGTAGGCGTTGTTCGATTTTGTCTGCATGGTCCTGATAAAGCCTGTTTTCGAGCAGTACTTTGGGGCGGATATCAAATTCATTGCTCAGTGAATGAGCGTCATCGGCATAGATGATGTCCCAAAAACTCAAACCAAAAAGCGTTAACCATAAGCGATTTTCTGTGCGCAGAGCCAATGTCTCTTGGCGCTGATAATAATCAACCACCCCCCGCTCTACATGACCCATATAGACTTCGTCAATGGGTAATATCGAACTGGTTTGCTGTAATAAATCAGTTAACCGACTCGTGCGCTTTTGTTTAAACTTAAGTGCTAGGAAGTCTTTGGCAAACACTAATAGTTCTTCACTGGGCGGATCAAAAATTATTTTTTCTAGCTGTTGTTGTACTCGATCTTTATCACCGTCTTTATAGATTTCGCGGATCCATTTCTCTTGTGCTGCGTCTAGTTGCGATGTGGCTAATAAGCTCAACGCATAAGGCCTATCAATTTCAAGGAAAGCTTTGCCGCATAGCCAAAGTACTTCGTCGCGATAACGTTGAGCAAGGTGTCCAACGGCTGTAGGAAGTGCTGCTAACCTGATATGTAAGGGGTGGGTCGTAAGGCTGTCCTTCATCTCGTCACGCAATTGAGCATAGCTAAATGCAGACTGTGCTTCTGCAATCTCACTAAAGTGTGATTGCGCATTGCGGCTATCTTTGCGTGTGCGCATTATGCCAAGGTCGCGCATAGAGAATTGGGTTAATGTGCCGCGTGTATGGCCAAAGAAAAGAAACATGAAGTAGGTAAAAGTGGCATCGAAATCACGCAGCCAAAAACGTTCTGCTACTCCCGATGGCAGTGCTTGCTGCGGCAATAGCTGTTGTTTTGCCAGTTCAAGGAGTTGGCTTTTGGAATAAGCCGACGGACACCGAATACCTTGCTCGCGAAGCGCGGATACTAAGTCTGATTTGGTCAGTTGCGGTAACACTCTGGCAATGTCTCGCGCTTCTATATTGCGTAACCATCCCAGTTCAAGCACATCCTTTATGGCGTCATCATTGGCAGAAATCTCCGGATAATACAAACTTGCACGCGTGATCAGGGGGTGCTTTCGGTTGGCCAGGCGCGCCACTACACATTGGCTATTCATGGGGAGTTCTTGAAAACGGGATAACCAATGTTTGTGTTCAGGAGCAAGCAAATGCTGGCAAGGCCCTGCAATATAGGCCAAACACTCCTTAAAGTTGTCTAAATAGTAATAGGTAGGAAGTTGCTTCACACCAAACCATGCACGATAAAACTGTATTTATATACAGTTTTATCGTGAAAGTAAATCTACTGTTTGGGCTCTCGAGTCTGCACGCGCTGCTTGCCGAGCCAAGCAAAATGTGTGGCTAGTTGCTCATCAGCTTTTATATCTGCCAGTGAATTGAACCGCTTGGCAAGTTCCATTTCTGAATAAAAACGGTGTAATGCTTTGTGACATGGAGCGCAAATCATGATCCCACTGTTCAATTCTTGCTTGGAGTAGTGCTTTTTAAAAAAGCTACGGCGATGCATTTTACGCGGGATCAAGTGATGAAATGTTAAGTGCATGACACGCAAACACAAAGGGCATTGGCCATAGTTCTTGGCTCGACTGTTTTGCGTAGCAATGCAATCCATTTACTGTTAACACCCGTAAACACTGTGAATCTTTATGTTAATAGCACTGCGGTTCAGTGCTGGCGACAGTGGTTTTTACTTTATGACTAGATAACAGGATCGCCATTCTTTATGAGTTTAACTGAAGCAGCGCAATTTGAGTGTCCTTATTGTATGGCTTACAACGATTTAGACATTGACCAACAGAACGACATTGGCCAACAACAAGTGGTCGATTGTCAAATCTGTTGTCAGCCGATTGAGCTAAGCGTTCATACAACTGAATTTGGCTTGGAAATTATAGCGAAGCGTGACGATGAGTGAGTGCCTCATTAATGCCAGTGATATAGCGCAAATGCCGCAAAGGTATCGCGCCGAATTCATCAACAGTTTATCGGGCTTTAAAAGTGCCAATTTGGTTGCGACTCGGAGTAAGCAGGGTGTCGATAATCTAGCGATTGTTAGCAGCGTAGTGCATATCGGCGCTAACCCACCTTTGTTGGGAATGATCATGCGCCCCCATACGGTGCAACGTGATACGTTACAGAACATCAAGGAAACCGGTGTTTATACGCTCAATGCCGTGACTGAAAGCATGATTGAACGGGCTCATCAGACATCTGCGCGCTACTCCTATGCAACGAGTGAGTTTGATGCAGTCGGATTTGAACGCCAGCAAACATCGGTTATCGCGGCAAGCTATGTTGCTGAATCTCCGCTGAAAATGAGCCTTGAAGTGCAGGATATTCAGTACCTCGCGATTAATCAGACGGAGTTAGTCATTGGGCAAATCGTTGAAGTGGTTTTAGCTGATGATTGCATCGATAAAACTGGATATTTAGACATTGAGCAATTAGGTAGTATCACGGTTAGTGGACTGGTAAGTTATCATAAAACCCAACGATTGAGCGCCTTTGCGTATGCAAAACCTGATGAACCAGTGCAAGTGTTGGATTTAATTAAGAGAGAGTTAAAATGATCCCCAACTTAGATCAATTATTGGTTGTATGCGGTATCGTCACGGTAGTGGTTTTTGGTGTTGTGTACGTTATGGTCAATATACTAGGCTCCAGTCAACAGTCAGAGTTGGATGAAGATTAAACGAATTGATCCGTGGATGATATGGATCAAAGTCCCACAATGTTTTCGTTGGCATTGAACCGGTTTACACGTATTCTCGTATCAAAATAACAAAGGCTCACCCACCGGTGGGCCTTTGCCGTTTTTGGGTTTTGTAATTAAGAATGATTCGTGTTTTCAATCATTTAAGAATGGTAATTTTTTAATTGAAACGCTTAAGGAGCGCTCAATGAGTAATGTTAATCGTCGCGATTTTTTAAAACTCTCTGGCACTGGTTTGATCGGTTTGACGTTAGGGGGAGTTTCCTTGCGTGCGAATGCGCAAGAGCAGTTGAGTGTTGATGATCCTACTGCCAAGGCCCTGCAATATACGCATGAGTCAACGGTTGAAGGAGCAAATTGTGCCAACTGCATGTATGTGCAAGGAGATGCCGGTGCCGAGTGGCGCCCATGTGCAATATTCCCGGGCAAACAAGTAAATGCCAAAGGTTGGTGCTCTGCATGGGTTAAAAAACCGGGTTAAGTTTTTTCGAAGGTGTATCGAGCTACCTATCGTGCACCTTCATCACTTAATTAGAATTTTTTACCGATTGTATTGGGCGCCAAATCGCGTCATCCTTTTGCCAAGCGTTATTGGTAAGCGCTGCCGGCATCAATTCAACCGTGACTTTATCTTGTAATGCAGCTGCAGCATTCAATACAGCCTGATCGTTCCACTGACTACCGATCATGCTAATACCCAAAGGTAAGTGTTTGTAATTGCCCATAGGGAGAGTGACGTGTGGATAGCCTGCGATGGCTGCAGCCCAGCCAAAACCCAGCCAGCCCCAAGGACCATGATCACCATAAATGCCGTCAATCATAAATGCGGGGTTGTTACTGGGCGCGACGAGTAGCGACACATTATGTTCAGCAAGTAAGCGGTCAATGCCACCAGCTCGAGTTGCTTCTTGAACCAATTCAAGGGCGTTAAGGTATTCTTGGCTATTCAACGATGGTGCGTTGCTTGCCTTCTCAAAAATAGACTGGTCAAACAAGCTCAACTCGCGTGCAGAGGTTGAATTGAAACGCATCAGATCATTTAATGAGTGTGGTTGCTCTTGCTGAGAAGTCGAGGCCAGATAAGTGTTTAAACTTGGCTCAAACTCACTAAGAAGCACTTGATAGGAAGCGTCCCAAAAACCGTCTGGGGTGTCAAAGTCATTGATTTCGACTAAGTGAGCTCCTGCTTCAGTCATGGCTGCTAAGGCTGCATTAAAAGTTTCAATGATTATTTGATTTTGGCCTTGTTCTGCGCGCAAAACGCCAATCCGCAAGCCATTTAACGAAGGTGTCAGGGGGTGCTGGAGAGCAGCTACCTGTGTTTCTGTTCCTTTGCTCAACGCATCTAATTTATCTGGACCTGCCATTATTGCTGCAAGCAACTTAGCATCCTGCACAGTTTTAGTCATTGGTCCTGCAGTATCTTGACTGGGGGATATCGGCACGATGTGAGTGCGGGGTAACAGCCCTACCGTTGGTTTATAGCCAACGATCCCATTCATACTGGCAGGACAAATGATAGAACCATTGGTTTCAGTGCCAATCGCAAGTGGTGCAAAGCCGGCGGCGACGGCAGCGCCTGAGCCTGAAGACGAGCCGCAAGGAGAGCGGGCAAGATCGTGTGGATTTTTTGTCTGTCCACCCACGCCACTCCAGCCGCTAATAGAGTCTTCCGAGCGAAAGTTAGCCCATTCCGATAAATTGGTTTTGCCCAGAATAATCAGTCCAGCGGCTCGAAGTCGCTGAATAATCGGCGCGTCGCGCTGAGTGTAGTTGTTTACCAGTGCCAGCGACCCTGCTGTGGTAGGCATACCTAGGGTGTCGATATTGTCTTTGACTAGGATTGGGATGCCATGCAAGGGGCTCAGTACTTGCCCTTGTGCGCGCTGCTGATCCAGTTTTTGAGCTTCTTCAATTACGTTTGGGTTGAGCGTTAATACACTCTGGATCCGCGGACCTGCCCAATCAAGCTGCTCTATTCGCTGCGTGTAGTGTTTGACCAGCTCAACGCTAGTAACATTTCCAAGCTCCAATTGTTTGGCTAATTCAACAGCATCTAACTGCCACCACTGCCGATCACTAGTGTGCTCACGCGGATTGAATGCACAACTGCCCATGCTAAATGTTAAACATATCAGGAGTAAATATTTCATGAACCTACCTCATGAGTCTGGATTGTTGAGTAAATCCACTAAATTAAATTGCGCTAGAATTTGAGTGTATGTTCCGTCTACTAAAGTAAGCGCTAACTCTCGGTTGAAGTTATACCTGAGGTCATCATCAACGATTCCAGCAGCATATTTGCTGGTAGGAAATAAGCGGTGAATACGAACGGCTTTATCACGTAGATCTGGACTCAATTTTTGCCGGAAGTGACGGAATATATTTTCATCCATGATACCCACATCGACGCTCCCGCGGAGCAGGAGTGCGACCTGGTTTTGTTGATCAGGTAGTTCAAGATAGTCTGGACGGTTGGCAACAGCATTTGCGTAACGTTCACCTAAAACGGTTCGTGCAGTCTGGAAGGCGACGACAGAATGATAATTCAACGCCTCAATCGTGGTTAAGATAATATCATTTGAGACTAGCGAGATAGCCACGTTTTGGTAGGCAATGTAGGGATCGGTTAACCAATCAGGATCAACATCATGAAATGTGTTCATGGTTAAGCCAATATCGACCTGACCGCTTTTTAACATGCTTGGTGTACGGCCAAAAGGGATATAGATCACCGTCATGGTGTGCCCAAGCTGCGCTAAAATGTGGCGAGTTAACTCAAGTTCAAAGCCACTGTCTGTATCACGAATTACGTAGGGGGGCTTATTCCATCCGATCGCAACTGTAACTTCCTTCGCATTGAGTGCTGCAGGCATGACAGCTATGCATAGCATGCAGATAGCTGTTAAAACTGAGCGGCAAAAACGGGTTAACAAAAACATCAAGCCTTGTCGCGAATGAATAAAAATTACAATTAGTTTGCTACTATACGCAAAACGACAAAAAAGAGAATCTTTATGGCCTGGTTGCAACTGATCATTGACACCCATCCCACGCGCGCTGAGGCAATCAGTGAGTGGTTGAATTTTCATGAGGCGCAGGCCGTGACCATGGTGGATGGCAAGGATACCCCAATGTACGAGCCTAAACCGGGTGAAGTGCTCTTATGGCCAGATACCCGTGTGATTGGATTGTTTGCCAGTGACGTCGACATTCAGGCGTTGGCCGCAAAACTACAAAACTCCGATTTGCTTGATGCCAGCGACAAGCTGAAAACCGATCAGCTCGAAGATAAAGATTGGGTGCGTGAGTGGATGGACAGTTTTCATCCTATGCAGTTTGGTGAGCGCTTATGGATTTGCCCAAGTTGGCGTGAAACCCCTGATCCAAGTGCGGTCAATGTGTTGCTTGATCCGGGGCTGGCATTTGGCACGGGCACTCACCCTACCACAGCACTGTGTTTAGAATGGTTGGATGGTATTGATGTGACTGATTGCCAGGTGGTGGATTTTGGTTGTGGCTCAGGCATATTAGGCGTCGCAGCGTTAAAGTTAGGGGCTGCCCATTGTATTGGTATTGATATCGATCCGCAGGCATTGCTCGCAACCAAAGAAAATGCGAAGCGCAATCACGTTGATGATCGATTTGATGTTTACATGCCGGAAGAGCAGCCGCAACTGGCTGCCGATGTCGTGGTAGCGAATATTCTCTCAGGCCCACTATTAGAATTACGTCCAATCATCACTGATTATTGCCGCATCGGCGGTCAGCTCGTGCTCTCGGGTATCCTAGCCGAACAAGTTGCCGACATTGAAAAGCATTATGCTGAGAATTTCGATTTGGCACCATCTAAAGTCAGTGGCGAGTGGGCGCGGGTGAGTGGTACGCGCCGCGTTTAAGTATAAAAAACTTGGTCAGACCACCATTTAAATGTCAAGCCCCTAAGACAAAATATTGTGCAAAAAATAGCCTTTTCATTTGCGTGAAAATCCGTAAAATGCGTCCCTCTTTGCAAGGTAGGTCGTTTTTTGAACAGTTCATTGCTAAAGCAACTCACTATTGGTCACTATCAACTCGACAATAATGTCTTGTTGGCGCCTATGGCGGGAGTTACTGATAGACCGTTTCGGCAAATGTGCAAAAAAATGGGCGCTGGCTTGGTGGTTTCGGAAATGTTGTCGAGTAACCCTGATGTTTGGCGCACCACCAAATCCTTAAAGCGCATGGATCACGCGGGTGAAGTGGGTGTTCGCTCAGTTCAGATCGCTGGCTCAGAACCTGCCTTGATGGCACAAGCTGCACAATTCAATGTTGAAAACGGTGCGCAAATTATCGACATCAACATGGGCTGTCCAGCTAAGAAGGTGAACAAGAAGCTTGCGGGCTCTGCCTTGCTACAAGATCCAGAGTTGGTAGAGCGAATTGTTGATGCAGTGGTACAAGCGGTTGATGTTCCAGTCACGTTGAAAATCCGCACCGGTTGGAATCGCGATAATCGTAATGGCGTTGAAATAGCCCGTATTGCCGAAGACAAAGGAATTTGTTCCTTGGCAGTGCATGGTCGTACACGCGAGTGTATGTATAAAGGTCAAGCTGAGTACGACACCATTGCTGCGATTAAGGCCGCGGTCAAGATCCCAGTGATTGCCAACGGAGATATTACCAGCCCAGAAAAAGCGGCAGAAGTGATGCGTAAAACGGACGCTGATGGCGTAATGATTGGGCGCGGAGCGCAAGGAAATCCTTGGATTTTTAAGCAAATTATTGAGCATTTTCAAACCGGAAGAAAGGCTCAGTTGCCATCGCTTGATGAGCAACATCAAGTACTGCGCGAGCACGTTATCAATGTGCAGCGGTTTTATTCAGGGATCAGTGGTGTACGTATTGCACGCAAGCATGTGGGATGGTATCTCGCAGAGCGTGACACTGATCGCCAGTTTCGCAGTTTTTTCAATGCGGTCGAAACGGATGTCGAACAATTGGAAGCAATAGATAATTTTTTCCAGCAGCTATGCGAATTAGACGTTTCAAGTGCTGCATAATTTAAAATTTTATAACTGAGCAGGTAGTATATGTTCGATCAAAATATAACTTCACCATTTACCACAACAGTAACGACGCCTTCACAAACGTTAGCTGAGAAGCCATTACGTGATTCTGTGAAGCAGGCCGTTGCCAAGTATTTGAAGGAGTTAAACAACAACGATATTGATAACTTGTACGAGTTAGTGCTGGCTGAATTAGAAGCACCGTTGTTAGAGGAAGTTATGAAGTATACTCGTGGCAACCAAACTCGAGCTTCAGTATTGATGGGTATCAACCGCGGTACCTTGCGCAAGAAGCTAAAGCAGTACGGCATGAACTAAGTCGTATGCGTCGAAAAAGCACCCTCGGGTGCTTTTTTTGTTTTGAATCTTTCCTCGTTCAATTTCTAGTGTAGAAGATATTCACCATGGCAAACCCAATCCAACGTGCTTTACTCAGTGTTTCCGACAAAACCGGTATTCTTGAATTTGCTCAGCAATTGCATCAAGCCGGCGTTCAGCTTTTATCCACCGGTGGAACGGCTAAACTTCTTGCCGATAATAACCTCCCTGTTATTGAGGTGTCGGAGCATACCGGTCACCCCGAAATTATGGACGGTCGCGTTAAAACCTTACACCCGAAGATCCATGGCGGCATTTTAGCGCGTCGCGGTCAGGATGAAGCTGTGATGACCGAGAATGGAATCTTACCTATTGATTTGGTGGTAGTTAATTTATACCCGTTTGCCCAGACTGTGGCAGATCCAAACTGTCCATTGGAAGACGCGATTGAGAACATCGATATTGGTGGGCCGACAATGGTTCGTGCCGCCGCAAAGAATCACCGGGATGTCACCATTGTGGTTAATGCTGCAGACTACGCTGCCGTGCTCGCGGATATGCAACAGAACGAGGGCGCCGTTAGTCCTGCTTTGCGCTTTGATTTAGCCGTTAAAGCTTTTGAACATACCGCTGAGTATGACGGTATGATTGCCAATTACTTTGGTGCACGCTTGGACCAGGATGAGCAACACGAGCACACTGAGGACTGTCACCACAGCGAGTTCCCGCGCACATTCAACATACAATTAAGTAAGAAACAAGATTTACGCTACGGTGAAAATTCGCACCAGCAAGCCGCTTTTTATGTTGAGAATCAGGTCCAGGAGAATTCGGTAGCCACCGCGCGTCAATTGCAAGGAAAAGCACTCTCATTTAATAACATCGCAGACACTGATGCTGCACTGGAATGTGTTAAGGAATTTGACGAGCCCGCGTGCGTTATCGTCAAGCACGCCAATCCCTGCGGCGTTGCTTTGGGTGACTCAATTTTGTCTGCCTATGAGCGAGCCTATCAAACTGACCCTACATCGGCATTTGGTGGCATTATTGCGTTTAACCGCACGCTAGATGCGGCAACGGCTGAAGCGATTATTTCGCGCCAGTTTGTTGAGGTTATTATTGCGCCTGAAGTTTCTGATGATGCCCTTGCCGTGTGTGCGGCAAAGCAAAATGTTCGAGTGTTGGCCTGTGGTGATTGGCAAGGGCAGCTGACCGAAGGCTATGATTTTAAACGTGTAAATGGCGGCCTACTTGTGCAGGAGCGTGATTTTGGGATGGTCGAGCAGGACGAATTGCAGGTAGTTACCAAAGTACAGCCAACGGCCGAACAGCTGAAAGACCTTATGTTTACTTGGAAAGTGGCTAAGTACGTTAAGTCCAACGCGATTGTGTATTGCAAGGATGGTATGACTATTGGCGTTGGTGCAGGCCAAATGAGCCGCGTTTATTCTGCTAAAATTGCCGGAATCAAAGCCGCGGATGAAAACTTACAAGTGGAAGGTTGCGTGATGGCGTCTGATGCTTTTTTCCCGTTTCGAGATGGGATAGATGCAGCAGCTGCAGCGGGCGTTAAAGCGGTTATTCAGCCGGGTGGTTCAATGCGTGATGAAGAGGTCATTGCGGCAGCAGACGAACACGGCATTGCGATGGTCTTCACCGGTATGCGCCATTTCCGTCACTAATTGCAGGACTAGATAGGAACAAACTATGAACGTGTTAATCATTGGTAGTGGCGGACGCGAGCATGCGTTAGCATGGAAGGCCGCACAATCAGCAGGTGTGACCCAGGTATATGTTGCGCCAGGTAACGCCGGAACTGCACTTGAAGCAAATATTGAGAATGTTGATATTGGTGTAGAAGATATTGACGCTCTGCTTACGTTTGCGCAAAACAACGCTATTGATTTAACCATTGTCGGGCCAGAAGCCCCGCTGGTTATAGGTGTGGTTGATGCGTTTCGTGCTGCGGGCCTGAAAATTTTTGGCCCAACCCAAGCAGCGGCGCAGTTGGAAGGTTCAAAAGCTTTTACCAAAGACTTCCTCGCGCGGCACAACATTCCAACGGCTTTTTACGCGGTATTTACTGAGGTAGAACCCGCTTTAGCCTATGTTAAGCAGCATGGAGCGCCGATTGTGGTTAAAGCTGATGGCCTTGCCGCAGGCAAAGGTGTGATTGTTGCCATGACAGAAGAGGAAGCTGAGGCCGCTATTCGCGATATGCTTTCTGGCAATGCGTTTGGAGAAGCTGGCAGTCGAGTGGTTATTGAAGAATTCTTAGACGGTGAAGAAGCTTCATTTATCGTTATGGTGGATGGTGAAAATGTGTTGCCTTTTGCCACGAGTCAGGACCATAAACGTGCCTTTGATGGTGATACCGGGCCAAACACGGGCGGCATGGGCGCGTATTCCCCAGCCCCTGTGGTGACGTCGGAAATTCACCAAAGAATTATGCAAGAAGTCATCGAGCCTACAGTAAAAGGGATGCGTGATGAGGGCAATGAGTATACGGGTTTTTTGTATGCTGGTTTAATGATCATGGCGGATGGGACACCGAAAGTGATCGAGTATAACTGTCGCTTTGGTGATCCAGAAACTCAGCCAATCATGTTGCGCTTACAATCCGACTTAGTGCAGTTGTGTGTAGCAGCTTGTGATAAACAGTTAGCCTCACAATCGATAGCGTTTACGCCCCAAGCAGCCGTTGGTGTAGTACTCGCTGCTGGTGGGTATCCGGGCAGTTATGCCAAAGGAGAGGTCATTCAAGGTCTGGATAAAGCCAGTACCATTGCTGGAAAAGTGTTTCATGCCGGAACTAGCATGCACGGTGCGCATGTTGTGACCAATGGCGGCCGAGTGTTATGTACCACAGCGCTGGGTGATACTGTTACGCAAGCCCAACAAAATGCCTATACGCTGGTGGCTAACATCAATTGGCAAGATATGGCTTATCGTAGTGATATTGCCTATCGTGCGATTAAGCGCGAACAGGCATAGTCAAGCTTGTGTTTTTTCTGCGCTCACTCGAGTGGGCGCTAATGCCAGTCGCATAAAGTCCTCTATTCCTCGCTGTTGCCTCCCAGACAGGATAAGTCGCTAATTGGGGGGCGTTGATTGCTAGACATTATCGCTATCCTTGATTAGTGTTGTCCTATGCATCACCGCTAAAGTCACGCTTTTGAAAAACAGTTTAGGGTTAACTCTGCTTCTTCTGATTTGCGTATTCAGCCGATTGTCTGAGGCTGAAGAAGACGCGTCGATTATCAATTGGCAGACGTTCCATGCGCCGCCGTTATACATGAAATTAGGTGATGACCAGGGAGAAGGGTTTATTGATCTAATTTTGACGAATTTGTTTGCCAAACTCCCGCAATATGAGCACCGACAACCATTAACGACTCAAGCCAGAGCTATGTATGACATCCAGTTAGGCAAACAGGTTTGTCACCCAGCATTGTTTAAAAAGCCAGAGCGGGAAAAGTATGCTTATTTTTCAACGCCTTCACTTTTTACTCCATCAAATCGTTTGCTGGTAAGCGCTGACGCTGTGATGCATTATGAGTTGAGATCAGCGGTCGATTTAACTCAACTGTTAAATGATAAAACCCTTACCTTAGGCTTAGTTTCCGCACGGTCATATGGGCCACTCGCAGATCAATTACTGACTCAAGTGGAACCGTTACGGATCTTAAGAATGCCGGTCGAAAAAAGTGATGTTTTATTTACCTTAATCGCACGTAAACGAATTGACGCTACCATCGCATACCCATTCGAGCTTGCCTACTTCAATCGTGATGGAAATAAGCGTAGCGATATTGTTGCATTAGATATCAAGGGAATACCGCCGTACGCAATCGGACATGTAGCGTGCCCTAAAAACGCATGGGGTCAACAAGTGATTGACCACGTAAACGCTGCGCTTGCTCAACTTGTACGAACTGACGAATACCTTGTCGCAATGACTCGCTGGTGGGAGGATGAGCGTAAACGCCCTGAATTTGAGGCTTTTTATGTCAATCAATTTCTCGATGCTTATGGTGCAGCCGCTCAAGCTGAGGTGATGCCATGAGTAAACAGCGCTTTCGCCAGACTTTGTTTTATACCCTGCAACCCTACGATAGTAACAATAGGCAAGGCCGCTGGTTTGATTGGCTGCTGATCGTTTTGATCATTGCTAACGTCGTTGCTGTTATGCTCGAGACTTTGCCCGAATGGGAACACTACGGTGAATTTTTCGTTACTTTTGAGGCGTTTTCGGTAGCCGTATTCACTCTGGAATACTTAGCGCGGATATGGACCTGTACACTGGAGGATGAATACAGCGACAAACAGACATCATCTGTTGTTTACCGACTTAAGTACTTAATCCGGCCCATGTCGCTGATTGATTTGCTCGCTATCTTGCCGTTTTACCTCAGTATGTTCATCGCCATCGACCTACGTGTCTTAAGACTCTTCCGCTTGGTTCGTATGATTAAATTAGGTCGTTATTCAATCGCTATGCAAACGCTCCAAATGGTAATCGCTCGCGAGTATCGGGTGATTGTTGCTGCGTTGGGCATGCTTATGATTGTCATGGTAATCGCGGCTACCTCAATGTATCACTTGGAGCGTGCTGCTCAGCCGGAGCATTTTGGTAGTATACCCGACGCGTTGTGGTGGTCGGTTGTCACCCTAAGTACGGTTGGTTACGGCGACGTCGCGCCAATAACGCCACCCGGTAAATTTGTAGCAGGGCTTTTCATTTTGTTAGGGGTGGCTTTATTTGCGCTGCCAGCTGGTATCCTCGCTTCGAGTTTCACTGAACAGATGTCACTACGCCGCGATAAATTCCGTGCGCAAGTAATCAATATGTTGCACAACGGGCATTTGCAATTAACCGATGTGGATCGCCTTGAACATCTGCGCCGGTCCCTGCAATTAGATAAAGAGGAAGCACAGGCCTTGTTTGCCTCTATCCGGGCACAGACAAAGATTGCTAATGCGCGTGGTTTAACTCATTGTCCTCATTGTAAAAAGCTCATTATGAGTGGTGAGCGCCATGAACATCCAAATGAATAAAGCAGGTAAACCGCTTGATTATTGTCGTAGCGTTGCTTATAACTAATCCCCCCAAAGCACGCACTAGAGTACTATGTCAGTAAAGCATCCGATCATCGCTATCACCGGTTCGTCAGGCGCGGGCACGACAACCACTACGAATGCAATACGGCATATCTTTCGCAACCTTTCGGTTAACTCTGCGTCCGTTGCCGGCGACAGCTTTCATCGTTTTACCCGTCCGGAAATGGAAGTGGAAATTCGCAAGGCGCAAGAGCAGGGGCGGCATATCAGCTATTTCGGTCCAAAAGCTAACGACTTTGTGATGTTGGAAAATCTGTTTAAAGAATATGCTGAAACTGGGCGAGGTAAATTTCGTCAATATTTGCATACCTTTGATGAAGCGGTACCGTTTAACCAGATGCCTGGAACTTTTACCCCTTGGCAGGATTTGCCGGAAAATACCGATTTACTGTTTTATGAAGGGTTGCATGGTGGCGTAGCAACCGATGAAGCAGACGTTGCGCAACATGTGGATTTGCTGGTAGGCATGGTCCCGATTGTGAATCTGGAATGGATCCAAAAAATTGTGCGTGATACAACCGACCGTGGCCACTCTCGCGAGGCGGTCATGAGTAGTATTGTGCGTAGCCTGGATGACTATTTTCATTATATAACGCCACAATTCTCGCGCACCCACGTTAATTTCCAGCGCGTGCCAACAGTCGATACGTCTAACCCTTTCAGTGCCCGTGAAATTCCCAGCCAAGACGAAAGTTTTGTTGTCGTGCGTTTTCGTCGTGAAATGCGTAATGTTGATTTCCCTTATTTGCTGCAAATGATTGATGGTGCTTTTATGTCGCGTATCAATACACTGGTTGTACCGGGCGGTAAAATGGGACTCGCAATGGAGCTCATTTTGACTCCGCTGATAGAAGAATTGCTTGAGAAAAAACGCCGCGCAGGGTTTCAGGTCGACTGGCTACAAGATCGTTAAACTGTGCAATAGCGTGGAGTCCAACTGACGCAATCGATGTCACTGGGTAATACCCTCTAGGCTCAGAGTGTCAATTATTTGGTCAGCTAATTGTTGACTCCATACCTGGTATCCCTGTTCACTCGGATGGAAACCATCCAGAGCCAGTATCGCTGGGGATTGCGAAACTTCAATCGCACAATAATGGACACGAGGATGTGCTCCAGTTAGCCGCTTAAGTGCATTGTCAAATGCCTTGGCTCGCCTTCCTAAGCACCATCTAAGTGGTTGCGGTAAAGCCAAAAAGTAGTGCATTGGCGGTAATCCACAGGCAAATATTTTAGCCCCATCAAACAAGTGTTGGATGTCAGTAAATAAGGCATTTTGCTCTTTAATCCAGCGCTGTTGAGTGTGATTGGCAACAACGTGATTCACCCCAAATACAGTGATCACAGCAGTGTAGGATTGTGTGGCTATCTGGTGTAACCAGCGTCGGCCATCTGCGCTGGTCGCGCCCGTTTGGGCGAGTAGAGTTATAGCCACATCATAGGCACTCAACTGATGTGCCAGTTGACCTAATAATGCGTTCGCTTGATCCGTGGTACCGACGCCAGCAGCAGAGGAATCGCCTAATAAGAGAATTTGGTGTTTTGCTCGCGGACAGCCCCATTGGCGCTTTCCTTCAGGCTCAGGTAACACCGGTGTGATTTTGCGTACGCGTTTGCCTTGGTATATCAATATGGGAGCTAGCAATAAAAGGCGCAGGTAATGCAGCATGCAGTTTATACCTCATGTTTGACACAGGTTGTAACACTCCAGCTAAAGATTGTCGATAGCACCGACTTTTTTGTTTCAGCGTGATCCTTTATAGTCTGGTTAAGCATTTAGATGGATATCACTATGGGGCAAGAAACTTCCAAAATTTTAGTCGTAGACGATGATATGCGCTTACGCGCATTGCTCGAACGTTATTTGGTTGAACAAGGCTATCAAGTAAGAACGGCTGCCAATGCCGAGCAAATGGACCGTCTTCTGGAACGCGAAAATTTTCATCTTATTGTGCTCGATCTGATGTTGCCGGGCGAAGACGGACTTTCCATTTGTCGTCGTTTACGGCAAAAAGAAAACGACATACCGATCATCATGCTGACTGCTAAGGGTGATGAAGTCGACCGAATTATTGGGCTCGAAATGGGCGCCGATGATTATCTTCCTAAGCCATTTAATCCGAGAGAATTACTTGCCCGAGCGAAAGCTGTATTACGTCGCAAGGCGTCAGAAGCTCCCGGCGCGCCGAGCCAGTCGGAGCAGATTGTTGAGTTCGGTAGCTACAAGCTCAATCTTGCCACCCGAGAGATGAGTGATGATGGTAAGCCATTAAGTTTAACCAGTGGCGAATTTGCGGTGCTTAAGTCTTTGGTTACTCACCCGCGCGAGCCGCTGTCACGTGATAAGTTGATGAATCTTGCACGCGGGCGAGATTATAGTGCATTGGAACGTAGCATTGATGTTCAGGTCTCGCGTTTGCGCCGCATGTTGGAGGTTGATCCAGCGAATCCGCGGTACATTCAAACAGTGTGGGGATTGGGATATGTATTTGTGCCGGACGGTTCAGTGCCTGGAGAATAATTAACACTCTGCATGCGAATATTCCCTAAAAGTGCGTTTGGGCAAACCGTCTTTTTGATCGGCGCATTATTGCTGATCAACCAAGTTGTGTCTTATCTGGGCGTTGCTTACTATTTTGTGCGCCCCAGCTACCAACAAATCAGTGGTTTGATTGCTGACCAAGTGAACGTGATTTTACACGAAGAGATCCATTTGCGTGATGACGCAGATAAACAAGCCTTTTCGGAGCTCACCGACATTCATTTTTTTACCCGAGCTCAGGCTGATGCACAAGGACTAGCAGAAGCAACCTATTACTCGTTTATTTCAAATGCGGTATCGCGACGCTTGGAAACCAATGCCACCGTAATGATTGGCGTTCTGGAGGACGATGCAAGGGGGGAAAATTGGGTGGTATGGGTAAATACCCCGCGTGCGGCTAACACATGGTTTGTCTTACCGATGCAAGGCGTATCAAGCGGTGATTTGCCACCTATCACAATTGTGTTAATGGTGATTGGAGTGCTGAGCGTACTAGGTGGCTGGCTCTTCGTGCGGCGCTTAAATCGTCCTTTGCAAGCGCTTGAGGCTGCGGCCATGGATGTTGGGCGAGGACATTTCCCAAAACCCTTAGCGGAGGAGGGTACCAGTGAGTTAATGGCTGTGACCAAGGCCTTTAATCGGATGTCAAAGGGGATCAAGCAATTGGAGGATGATCGCACGTTGATGACCGCAGGCATCTCGCATGATTTGCGCACACCATTAACGCGTATTCGTCTCGCTACGGAAATGCTACCCGAAGACCAAGATTGGGTTAAAGACGGCATCGTGCATGATATTGAAGACATGAACGATATTATTGATCAATTTATTGATTACGCCCGCTTGGATCATAGTGAACAGCGGGAACTAGAAGATCTAAACGCAATTATTAATGAGTTGGTCAATGTTCGGCATTTGGATGAAGATCATCACATTGAGCTGCATTTAACGGAATTACCCAAAACCTTTATGCGCAAGATTGCAATTAAACGTGTGCTGGATAACCTGATTGAAAATGCCTTTAAGTACGGCAGTGCAGATATCACCATCAGTACCACATTGGACACTCGAGGAACCATGATTATTTGCTGTGTGCGAGACTTTGGGGCAGGGATCGAAGATGCTGACATAGAATCCCTGTTTTCACCGTTTGTCCGCGGTGACAAAGCGCGTGGCGCCGCTCACGGGAGTACCGGTTCGGGATTAGGGCTCGCAATCACTAAACGCATTATTGATATGCATGGCGGCGAAATTACTATTGAAAATCACAGTGGCGGCGGATTGAACGTTTGCTTCACATTACCTGTGGTCTCCCACCATCAACAGTAGTAATTAGAGGAAGCATATCTCCGCTATATTCTGCTAGTGCGCCGTTGCCATTTGCTTGGCTATCTTTTCATCGACAGGCAAATCAGCAGCAAAGGTATAGGTATTAAAAAATAGCCCCACTGACACGAGTAATGTGATCTCTTGCGCTTCTACGTGGTTAAACCCGGCTTGCAGCAAACACTTGAAATCAGATTCCGATAGTGAACATTGGGTGGTCGCTAATGTACTCGCGACGTTGATTGCGGTTTGATATTTGGGCGGGATAAATCCGTGGCTCTTCCCTTGCGCAATTTCATGCAATTCGGTGAAAGTCAGCGTTCCGGTCATACGGATTAAGTTACTGCCGTGTAACGCCATGCAGTAGGGTACCGTTCGATGGTAGGCGACAGTGAACAGGATTAAGTCTTGTAGCAAGGGCGAAAGTTGCCCTTCGACAATGATCGATTTCAGTAGTCCCCAACAGCCTCTCGCTACGTTTGGCATTGCACCCATATGCGTCAACCAGTTTGGGAAATTCCGTTCACCCATGCTAACGGTTACTTCTTGATAAAACTTTTGCAGTTCAGGGTCTGCCTCATGAAACGGTATTTGAAGGAAATTGCTCATGATAACTTCCTCGCAATAGGAATGATTTTTTCTATATGTCGGTGATGGCTTTTTTTCTCAGCATACATGCGTTGATCAGCCAGTTTGTAGCAGCGCTGGGTATTGCCATCTACTTCACGTAGTGAAGCAAATCCAATCGACGCATCGACATCAAACTTCATGTGCTTGCGTACTCGTTGCAAGGCACGCGCCAGACGTTGGCGAATGATCTGTTGAAACGTTTCTCCAGAATTACTGAAGAGTAAAGCAAACTCATCCCCACCAATGCGAAAGGCTTGGTCGGAATCACGCCCAAGTGTGCTCAGTTCACTGGCCATCAACTGGATAAACTTATCACCCGCGGCATGCCCTAATTGATCGTTTAAGGGCTTGAGGCGGTCGAGGTCAACGACCGCTAAGTTGTATTCACTAGCGTTGGTTTGATAGTCGCGCTCAGCCTGTAATAAGGCATCGTCAAACGCTTTACGATTGCCAATATTGGTTAAAGGATCCGTTCTCGCTCGCTGCTCGGCAACCGCAAGCTGGGATACTTTTTGTTTGAGTTGGAATTGTGCAGACAGCGCAATAGTCGCGATAGTAACGACTTCTTCAGCAATACCTGCATCAATAATGGGAGCATCATGCATCGCCATGATATGACCAATAGGCTGGTTGTCATGACCGCGATAGATAAGGCCTGCATAAGATTTTGCGCCCATTTCATGAAGCGCTAGATAGTTAGGAAATGCCTCGGATAAATCAGCGTAATGCGTGAAAGCTTTGGAACGAACCACTGTTTCACAAGGCGTCCCCGCAATTTCATAAGAGGGTAATTGGTGCGGTTGTGCACCATCCACGAATGCCATTACTTGCAGTTTAGAAGGAGTGATAAACTGTGAAATTGACACCCAGCGCCAGCCTAAAATTTTCTGAATCGCCGCAGCAGCAGAAGTATATATCTCGTGATTATCTTTCAATGCTCGAGTGATCGCTTTCAGCGTTTGCTGCGCCCGCGTTTGTGGCGGTAACTTTTCTCGAATAATATAGCCATTGCCTTTTGCGAGTCGCATTGGCTGAAGCACCAAATTGTATGACGCCAGCATTTCGGCATGGTGACTGATGGTACTTTCATTAGACAGCATAAATCCGCGGATAACCTCTTCAGGCAGCGCATGAAACTTTGTGTTTGTGATAGCTTTGTTTGGTTCACCCGGAAACAATACAACCGCGTCGTCGAGGTTGTTTAGGGTATCCTGAAGTAAAACATTCGCAGAATATGAAGTCATAGAAATGGCCAAGTTGATGCAGTGTTCAATAATTGACCAGTCGAGACGTCTTACCATTTCATTATTTTAAACTTAAAGGGTAACGTTATGATTTTTTTAATAAAAAATCAGAGCTCATTTATTTTACGGTTCAGTTCATAGCTGGGTTCAGTAACAATTCTTTCCAGCACTTCAATTCTTTCACGCAGTGCGGCTAGTTCATTTTCAGCGTGTTCCGAAGAGGTTGATTGACCTGCATTGTTAGCGGCAATAAATGGATTGCTAACACGCCCGTTGAGCCAGTCGACTAAGCGCCAATGATTGACTTTATCAAGCCAGCAGAGCCAAAGGCTAAAACTACAGATCGCTACAAATAGTGTAATAACAAGTACCGTTGACATGATATTCTCCTTGCGTCAGTGTGGATCAGTCGGTTTATCGGTATAGTCCGTTGTGTTCGAAAATTATTACAATAACTCGGCAAAAAATTTCTTTACGGATGGTTTTTCCTTCAACATTCTGTTTTTATTGGTTTATTTTTTCAGGAGTGGGAAGTTTTTGAATTTGATAAGTTTTGTCAGCAGTCATGCGATTAGGCAGCAGCACTCGACTATACGGAGTCGATTAATGATGTTGCCGCAGAAGTGAGGACAAGGCATTGTCAATGTCGTTTGAAGCACTGTTAGCTGAGTACGGCTCAATGTTGTCGCGGGTAGCAGCCACTTATGAATCAGACCCAGAATTGCAACGTGAACTCACCCAGGAGATATGTCTTGCTGTATGGCAAGCAATGAGTGCTTTTTCGCATAAAAGCAGTTTGAAAACCTATTTACTGCGGATCGCCCATAATCGCGCAGTTACCCATGTTAATAAGCAAGTGCGGGAGCCGAGTAATAATGCGATGGAAATTAGTGAGTTTGAGTTGCCAGACACTGCTCATCGCAGTGCCGAGTCCATTCTTGCTGAGCAGCAAGCAATTAATCAGTTGGTTACTTTAGTGCGCGACTTGCCGATTAATGCCCGTCAAGTAATGACCTTGTCGATGGAAGGTGTTAATTATAATGATATTGCCGAAATTCTGGGGCTGTCGCCCTCGAATGTAGGTGTGCTGTTAAATCGGGCAAAGCAGCAGCTAAAGAGTAAATTCTATGCACAATGATCCCTTTGAAAAACAACTTGCGGATTTGTGGCTAAAACAACCGGTGCCAGAGGTAGACGCACAAGTTGTTAAACAATCACTTATAAAAATGCGCCGCAAACAATGGTTCTATGCTGGATTAGATGTGGCTTCGGTGGTGGTCAGTTTGATCTTGCTGCTGGTATTTCGTGAACGATTTTCCACATTAGTCTTTGTTGCATTACTGGCAGTCATCATTTTTAGCGGAATATATGCCGGTTATTTGCTGTATTTACGTCGCTTCGTTGTATTTCAGTCGATTGGCGCGAGTGATGTTAAAACCCATTTAACCTCGTTGCTGAGACAAACTCAAAGCAATATAAAGATCGCCCGGGTGACCCAGCATAGTTGTTGGGTCAGCGGGTTAGCCGTGGTTGCCATTTGGGGGATAATCGGTTTATCGAATGAGATGACATACGATGTTTGGATGAAAAAGGCTGGGGTAAGCATAAGTTTGGCATTCTTACTGTTATTACCCATGTGGTTTTGGGCCCGCCGTCGGGCGCAAAAATTCACTCAACTATATGCGCAGTTAAAAGCCCAACAACAAGGATTAGAAGATGCCAGAGATTAAACGTCTACTTGAAAACAATGAAGCTTGGGCAACCCGCACGCAGGCCGCTGATCCTACATTTTTTGATTTACTCTCACGGCAACAAAAGCCGGTTTATCTGTGGATTGGTTGTTCAGATAGCCGGGTACCTGCGAATCAAATCGTTGATTTACTACCCGGTGAAATTTTCGTGCACCGTAACGTGGCAAACATGGTTGTGCATACGGATTTTAATTGTTTGTCGGTGTTGCAATACGCAGTTGATGTACTCAAAGTGAAGCACATTATTGTTTGTGGTCATTATGGCTGTGGTGGTGTTGAAGCTGCCTTGACGCAACAAAATTTGGGGTTAATTGATAATTGGCTGGCGCATATCAAGGATATCTATCGTCAACATGAAAGTGAACTAGCAGCGCTTAATGCGCCAGATCGAGCGAATCGATTGTGTGAATTGAATGTGATTGCACAAGCTGAAAATGTGCGTGAAACTACGATTGTGCAAGATGCGCTAGCGCGCCAACAATCGTTAAAGATCCATAGCTGGATCTACAGTTTGCGCAATGGCCGAATTAAAGACTTGGGCTAGCTCCCCGGCTCATTCGAAGCACTCTCAGCAGACTGGGTGGCGCGCCTTACCACCTCACCTCGACTAAATCGGTAGTACACAAAAATCGATTCATATAAGCTGCTAACAGCCTCTAAGTAGAGTTTAGGTAACAGTTGATAGCGCAAGGTCACTTCGCTTACTGAGTCCAGATTCACGCCATACTCAACGGTTAAATCTTCGTTGAGTTTGCCGCTCACAGAAAACTGAGTATTCCTACCACTGCCTTTACTTTGTAGCCTTAGATCATCGATGCCAAGTGCATTACCAAGGCTGCTGGTTAACGATTCACTGTTTGACACGCCCAAACCAAATAACAGGCTACTGTAATTGGTATTGCTAGAGTCACCACTATTTATATTGCCACGCCCAGATAATAAGTACGCAAGCATTTGGCTTTGATCAAGCATGGGCTCAGAAAATAACTGAATACTCGGTTGGTTTGCTAGCCCATCGATCCGAATGCCTGCAATCACGCCGTCTTCGGTTAAGTCTGGATCGCGAATAGCCTCGATATAAAGCAGTGGCTGACTGAACGCACCATTAAATTGCAAGTCTCCTGCGCGGATCAGAAGTTCTTGCCCGTACGCGCGATATTCACCATCGACAATCTGTAAATCGCCAAATGCACTCAGTGACGGTTGATTGGTCACGCGTAGATCACCCGTTAAGAAGGCTTCTAAACCAAACGCATCGAGCTCGACTTGTTTATTGTTGTCAGGATCAATATTAATTTGAATATCCACAAGTGCCGTTTCTAGAGTGGATGTTGGGGGGGGCTCTCCGCGTAAGTGGACATCTGCAGACTCGCTTATCGCGCCTTGCGGTATTGTATCGACTTTAATCTTTGCTTTTGGAATACTCAGGTCGCCAACCAGCTGCAGTCCTGCAGGCGAATAATCAACGGTTAAATTCGGAGATAGAGTGAGTGCGAGGTCCTGATGTTTAAAATTTAACTTATCGCCCTGAATGGTTGCCTGCAAAGCAATCCCGTCATGCCAATACAGTTCGCCGGTAAGTGAACCATTACCGCTACCAAGAATAAATGCACTTTCAACAGCGGCAGTTTGGCCACTAAAGTTAATCTTTGCCTCCCACGCTTCAAGTATGGCAGGTGCTTTATCTATATCTATTAGGCCATCAGTAAGTACTAACTGACCATTGATCGCAAGTTGCTTGAATTCGCCGCTTAAGGAGAGGTTAGCGTCAAACATACCGTTGAGCTGATTTATTTCCGGACTTACAAACGCAAACGGTGACACATCAAATTGTTGGGCCACAACGTTCATATCAATTCGCGGTTGCGCTGCACTGAGGTCGAGCCAGCTTTGTAAACTCAAATCACCGATGTCAGGGCCTGCGAGTGAAGCCTCCAACTGCAATTGTTGCTCCGCAAGTTGTGCAGTAAATGAAATAGCGTCCGCTGCAACAGTGATTGAATTATTATTTTCGCCTAGCGTCCATTGGCCAGCACTGATTTTGGCTGCGGCATTTGCCTGTAGACCCTGATGGTTAGAGTACTTGCCGCTGACGCGGGCTGAGATGACGCTGGAAGGGTTGGTGACAAGTAGGGGACTTGGTGACCAGTTTAATGCTTCTATTACCGTCAGATTCTCGAGTTCCGCGACAAAATCAATCGTCTCGCTGGCGAGGTCAAACTTAACAATACAAAGCTCGGCGAGTTGCCTATTCTGCAGACATAACGCTTCACTTAAGTTGATATTTTGCTGGGTGACATCGAAAGTAACCTCCACCGATTGTTGTAGCGAGAACAGACTATCGGCATAGCTAATAGCAAGCTCTCTTGGTGTTGCAGTGACTGCAGCGTCAGTTAAACTTAAATCTATTGTGCTGGAGAGCGAACCTGCAGGGTAGTCTGCGTGCAAGGCTACCGTTGGGGTGTCGCTGCGCCCCTTTACTTCTAATACTGCCCGTTGCAAAAGTGTGGTCCATTGCTCATCCGTAAGTGTTGCAATATTGCCAGCGGTTAAATTGGCGGAGACTTCAGGGCGTTTGATGTCTCCGGCAACCATCACGTTCCCGCGGAGCTCACCAGAGAGAGAGCTAATGCTGTCGGTAAGCCTTGGGATAGACACAATCACATCAGCATCAATACGTCGGTCGAGCAGTAATCTTGCAAAACCTTGCGCGTGATTGTTGAGATGGGACACGGTAAAGCTACTAACGGCAACTCCTGCATTACCCGCGTATGCGCCACTGGCTTTTACGGCCAGCGGATAATCTAATTGTGTACCCGTTAGGTCTAGCTGGGTAACATTAACATTCGGCTGTTTGTCTTTGAATTGGCCACTGGCTGCTATGCTACCGCTAACATCACGGGGATAATCTGCATGCAATCGTTGCAGATCAAGTTGCTGGATGTCGGCGGATAGCAGCCAAGACAGCTGCTCCGCAAGTTGTAAATCGCCACTTAACTCAACGCTGCCATCGAGTAGCTCCGCATTAACGCTACGCAGTTGCACGCGGGTTGCATTTAATGCGGCGTCAAGATTGAGACTGATTGGGGTTGGTATTTCTGGTAGTGAAACATCGGTCGCTGCGCGCAGATGGTAATTTGCACTATCACCTTGCAGGGATAACTTACCGTGGCTAATTTCAAACACATTTGGCAGCGCCAACTCTTTATGCGTAAAAGGCTGCCACGAAATGGCAATATCCGCATTTCGCGCCTCGGTGAATGGCTGAATGGTGCCTTGAGTCTGGCTTTCAAGTGGTCGCTGTGTGACGAGGGATAACTCTAAATCGGCCAATGAGTTGGCTAAAGTAAGTTGTCCAGCAAATGGCATATCAGCGTATCGACCGTCGGCGCTTACCTCGAATGACAAAGGGTAATCGTCCGTCGTTTTTAGCTTACCCTTGACGCTCATATTAAGCATCGTACTGCTAAGCTGCAGGGTTTGAACATCGATGGCGTGACCGGAAAACCGTGTTGAGAGGTTGAGTTGTTCAAGGCTGAATGCTTGTTCCCCTTGCTTTAGCGAGGCCTCGGTCAGGCTTAGCTGATCGACTGTCGTATCGATGGGTATCCAGATATCGGGAAGTGTGAAGGGCCCTGCAGAGCTTGCTTGCGCGGTCTGCGTTGCGTTATTCGGCAATGTGATGCTGAGTGCATGTAAGGTCGGTGATAATGCTCTAAAACGCCGATACAAGCGTAACTCAGTATCCAATTGAGCTAATGTAATCAGGGTGTTGTCGGCTAAATTAATTGTGGTATCAATGGCCTCAAATTTATCGATTGCGACTAAAACGGGAAGGCGGGTGATAGTGTTATCCGTGGCAGGTGCGCGCTCATTGGTGGCGTCTGAGTTAGCCAGAGTAAGCGTAACGCCGGAGGTCGAAACCTGTTCGGCACAGACTGAAAACTGCAGAAAGCATTGCCAAGTTAAGGTGGCGCTGAGTGTGTCCGCAGTGACGCTAAGTCCATTGGTTGCATAGCGGATGTCGGTAAATTCTATGGTTGAACTCAGACCGCCGTTGATCTCACCAATAGTAAGCCCATCAACGTATCCCGCAGCATAGTCAAGCAGCATGGCGGAGCCTAATCGGCTAACTGCGAGCCAAGCCGTAATTAGCAGAACAGCAATTAGGACCACCAAACTGAGCAGGACACGTTGGAGCCAAATCATAATTCTGGCCCCAATGCGAAATGCAGTTGATAGTTGGTTTCATCATTAAATTTACCGCGTGCGAGGTACAGTCTTATTGGACCTATCACAGACAAATAATGCACTCCCAAGCCAGTTCCCCATGCAAGATCTTGCTCAAAATCATTGGTCGCAGTCCCTGCATCGATGAAGGTTGCCAGTCGCCATTGGTCGGCAATCGGGTAGGCGTACTCAATACTGGCTACCGCCAAATAACGTGCACCCAAAAGGTCCCCTTCGGCATTCTTAGGTGACAGCGTTCGATAGTTGAATCCGCGAATACTCTGATCACCACCGGCGAAAAAGCGCATACTGGCTGGGACTCGATTAAAGTCTGATGCAGCAATTGCACCAATTTCTGCACGTGCGACCCAGCGGTGTTGGGCAAACGATCGGATCCATTTGGTACGTGCACTGATGCGAGCCACATCGATGTCAGATAACAATGCATCGTCTCCAGCCTCTATCGTAAGTACAGTGCGATTACCCCAGTCGATATCCAAACCACCACGAGAACGGAACAAGCTTATAGAATAGCCGGGCAATACCAGCTGTGTAGTTTGCTTAGTATCTGAGGCTTGCGCAAAACGTTCATTCTGATAGCGAATAAACACGCTTTGTTGCCAATCTGTTCCTTTGGGCTTCCAAAAGCGCTGAGCAGCAAACGTTAGACTCTCGCTGCGAGTATCATTTTCATTCGTACTTTCGAATCCCGCTTGTAATGAAAGATAATCATTATTGACGTCGCGCATGGGAATGCGATAACTACTCGTTAATGACTGTTCAGGCGCTGACAAGAAAACATCAGCTTGTACACTGTGACCCCGTGAATTTACCCAAGGTCGTTGCCATTTGGCGCTAAATTGCGCGCCAATATCACTAGAAAAACCAACACCTAAGTCGTACAGGTCGCGCGGTTTGTGCGCCAGCGTTACTTCGATAGGGACATGACTGTCGATTGCTTCGCTCACCAATGGGCGTGCGACGGCACGGCTAAAATACCCCGTATTATTGATGACACGATTAAGTTCGCTGATTTCTTCTGCGAGGTAGGGGGCACCAAGCTCTAAAGGATTAATTCGTGAGATAATACTTTGTGCAATATCATCTCCTTTTATACGCAACTCACCATACCGATAACGCTGACCCGATTGAGCCACCAGGAGGATATTCGCTGCATGGGTTTCACGGACCAAATCTAGCCTTGCTGCCTGCCATTTAAAGTCAAAATATCCGCGCGAGATAGCTGTGGCCAGCATGTCGGCCTTAAATTGATCATACAAGTGCTGCTGCAGAGGCTCGCCCAGTTGTAGCGGGAACTGCTTGAAACGTTGGGAAAACCAAGCGTCAGAGCGCCCTTCGCCAATCACTTCTAACGTAATATTAGCGATTATCAACGGTGCACCAAGTTCGATATTAACATTTACGGTATCGTTTTCTTGGAAAACACGCATCTCAGTTGTGTAGTACCCAAAGGGCTTCACTGCCTGGTTAATCGCCTGCTCGATGGGTTCTTGCCATAAACGTTCGGGTCTTAATGATGTATCAATCTCCACGTTGGCTAAGTGCAGTTGAATATTATCGAGAATAGTTTGTTGTTTGACACCGTTTACAACTATTTGCGTGTCTGCAGTTTGCGCGAAACCCGCGCCCGTGCAGCAGCTCAAAATGAGCAGTACACGCATTGTTGCAAGCAAAACAGGAGTAATGCGTAACAAAAAAATTCCTTTAGTTACTTCGCTCTGGGCTAGGGAGTGAGTATACATGCTCGTTCGGCAAGAATGTATGCATTCACGGGATAAAATATGCAAGTTGTAGCATCGCCGTGGTGACCATTTTTGTGACCGGAAGATTTAGGTTTGGTTCCATGCCTGATCTGCATCAATTCATCGACGATCAGTTCAATAAAGCTCTCTCCGTTGACGTACACTAAAGAGGAGGTGTCAACATGCAAAAAATAAACAATCATAATTCGGTGGCTAGTGCTTGCGAGGCAACGCTCGCCAAAGCAGGAGACTCAGCCCAGCATAATGGTAGCGGTAGCGCTGTACCTATGGGGTTAGCGGAGCGCCGCCACAATGAAGCATATATCCAAGAGTCTTTTCGCTCAGGAACTTATCCCTATAAGCAAAAAATAACCCGTGAATTTTACGAGTCCCACAAACGGGTTTTGCAAGTTGAGCTGCTAAAACTGCAAAAGTGGGTAAAGGAAACCGGGCAACGTGTGGTTATGCTCTTCGAAGGCAGAGATGCTGCTGGTAAAGGAGGTACAATCAAGCGTTTCATGGAGCATATGAATCCTCGTGGAGCGCGTGTTGTTGCGTTGGAAAAACCGAGTGATGAGGAGGCGGGCCAATGGTATTTCCAACGGTATATAAAGCACTTGCCAACGGCTGGCGAAATTGTGCTATTTGATCGCAGTTGGTATAACCGAGCGGGTGTTGAGCGCGTGATGGGATTTTGCGAGCCCAATGAGTACCTTGAATTTATGCGTCAGGCACCTGAGCTCGAACGGATGCTTACCCGCAGTGGGATCCGGCTCTTCAAGTTCTGGTTTTCTGTGTCACAGGAAGAACAAACAAGGCGGTTCCTCAAGCGTGAGACTGATCCCCTGAAACAATGGAAATTGAGTCCTATTGATAAATTAGCCCAAGCAAAATGGGATGACTACACCGAAGCTAAAGAAGCCATGTTTTTCTACACTGATACCGCTGATGCACCGTGGATAGTCATCAAATCAGATGACAAAAAGCGCGCCCGACTTAATTGTATGCAGCATTTTTTGCATCACATGCCGTATCCGAATAAAGATCCGCGTGTTGCTAAGAAGCCAGATCCATTAATTGTTGGTAGAGCGGCTAAGGTCATTGCAACTGATGAGCATATTCTTGGGAAAAGTTTGCATCCAGAGCACAAACGCTAAATAAAAGGCGTATTAAAAACTAACCTTCTAAAGCGATGTCATCTAAACTACTATCTAGCAGAAGTAGAGGTAGTTTTAATGATCGGCAGCGTGAATGGTAAATTTCGCAATACCCTTGATGGGCATGTTGTTGTTAGCGAATATACGGGGTCATTCGATCAAACGGGTATTAAAGCGATCATCGCTGATGTACTGGCTCATGCTAGTCAACTAGAGCATTGGTGTTGGCACCAAAAGCCGGACTCTGAAGCGGGAATATCACCGGACGGAATAACGGAGCTCATCGCTCGTTATCAATCACTGCATGTGCATGGTTGTTGTGCGATTGGTGTGAGTTATACCAATATTTTGGTTAATGCAGTAGCCCTGCCGCATGATGGTTCCATTCAAGTACCCATTAAAGTCGCTACAGATGAGCACCGGCTCATCCAATTCTTTAACGAAGCGATGAACGCAGCCGGACGCTCGGATACAACAAGTGCGATGGGTGCCATGGCTTCGCAAGCTAAGCATCGGGATATTATCGATGATTTTCTTGCTGCAGCGCAGCTGGTTTCGATGTCCGATTCAGAGATCCTGCGCATTACTGGGTCGCACCCTTCTTCCTTGCATGCTCACGCACAATTGTTTGATGTTGATAAGAGCACGCATCTACAAGGTGTGACAGCGTTGATCAATGCAATGTCGTTCAAGCTGAATGCAGAAACTGCTGCGCTCGAGCGGTGGTTTCGAACTGAATTGACGGATTTAGCACAATCGCCCGGTAGTCTTTGTACAAGTAAAATTGGTTTAGAACAATTACTCCAGCGTTTACCACAAATGGCCTGATAGACAGCGGTATATCCAGCAATGATTTGCTGGTATTCTCTCCACCTGTTTATTGATGGCATTTGCAATGCAGCAACCTACATCTGAAGAATTTACGGCAACGGTAAAACCCCCTCAGCTTGGACTTTTCGAGTTTATCTGTTTGATGGCACTGATGACATCATTGGTGGCATTAAGTATTGATGCGATGTTGCCAGCGATGAATCAAATTGGGTCTGATCTTGGCAGCACATCCCAGCAACAAGTGCATCTGATTGTGTCCCTGTTTTTCATTGGAATGGCCATAGGCCAATTGTTCTTTGGTCCATTTGCAGACGCCAAAGGGCGGCGTCTTTGCATTTTGGTGGGACTCATCATTTTTGCCATAGGCAGCTGCATTTGTATGTATGCGAGGGACATGGATGAAATGCTGCTCGGTCGACTGATCCAGGCGATCGGTGTTTCCGGCCCCCGCATTGCAGCCATGGCAGTCATTCGCGATCAATTCAGTGGTAATGCCATGGCACGTGTTATGTCATTTATCATGGTCGTGTTTATCTGCGTACCGATGATCGCCCCTTTGATAGGTCAAACCGTGCTCTATTGGTACTCTTGGCAACATATATTTGGTTTGTTCTTAGTTGTAGCGCTAATTTCAGGCATTTGGTTCTTTAGTCGACAGCCAGAAACGTTACCCGCACAAATGCGCAAACCATTTTCTTGGGCTGCTTTTGGGCATTCATTGAAATTCATTTTTACTCACCGCGAGGTCATGGGATACAGCCTAGCTCTTGGCTTTATCTTCGGCGCATTTTTAGCCTATTTAAGTGCGTCACAGACTATTTTTCAGACTTTTTATCAAACCGGTGAGTTGTTTCCGCTAATTTTTGCGCTATTAGCCGGCTCTATCGGACTCGCATCGTTTTTTAACGGTACATTAGTCATGCGTTTGGGGATGCATCGGTTATGTCGAGTCGCATTAATCGGTACTGTAGTATTCAGTGTTGTGTTGCTGTTTACGGTTGCTATCTATAATGGATTGCCACCGCTGATAATCTTCATTTCACTGTTGTTTGTGAATTTCTTTTTCATTGGCATTTTGTTTGGCAACTTAAACGCGATGGCAATGCAGCCACTCGGTGATATGGCGGGTTTGGGAGCCGCAATTATTGGATCACTAACGAGTTTGTTGTCGGTTCCGATTGCTATGCTGATCGATGCTTTTATCACTATAAATGTGATGCCAATCGCCATCGGATTTGTCGCATTTTGTGCGCTGGCCTTGGTCAGTGTTTATTGGGCCGAAAAGGTGTCTCTTCCATGAGTCAAAGTAGATTTCAGCTATTGTTTAGAGTCACTGACTCATTTGACGAGCCGAACAATAGGCTGTGGTTGTTGATTTTCAACAATATCTAACGTTCTAGATATACGCTCGCCATTTTTGATTTTGTCATAGCTAATGGTTTTCATCTCTAATGCCTGACAAAACTTATAAAACGTTTTGAAGTCTTTACGACTAAAATCTTCGCCAATGCGGGACATGTGGGTATCTATGTACATATCATCGCCGTTACTGGTTAGATTCGCCACTGCATTATAGGGCTCACCATAATTATCGACTTTTAATGCGCGAACCATCTTAATCTCAAAAATCCAATCATCGACTTGCATGAATCGAGATACTGTTTGTTTCATTTCACGTTCCTTTAAACGACGGCGCTTTCAACACGGCTATTGTTAGGGGGACTCGCAAGATACGTTGCTGCAAACTCATTTTGCAAATGGTTTGCCAATTATTTTTATTATATAAAACATATAGTTAGATTAAATCGGTGAGTGATGTGTTGCAATTAAGCAACAGGTATTCACGCCGGCATAAAATACCGCCCGCGAATTCCACACTCTTGACATAAAAAACCATATAAATCAGTCGTTTAAAATCTATTGGCAGTCGACAGTGCGGTGTAGCAATTGAAGCACATAAGACGCGTAAGTACTTTACTTACCCTTTGCATTGTCAACACGTTTTATTATACACAGCTCTGCTAGTCTCGAAAGCTTAAATTATATAAAAAAGCCCGGCAAAAATGCCGGGCAAGAGGGCTTTTTAAGCACCTAACGACAGAACTGTTTAGCCAGTGACGATTGCCTTCATATCTTGCATGTACGCGCGCAGCTGCTGACCGATGATCTCAACGCCGTGATTCCGGATCGCATGATTGACTTCGACTAAGCGCATATTGTCAACTTTGTTGTCATTACTTTCTCTGCCCTTGCCTAAATCCGCAGAAGTAAGCGTTGGCATCAATTCAGACTGCAGTAATGGGATCGCAGCATTAGCAAATAAATAATTACCATATTCTGCAGTATCAGAAATAACGACGTTCATTTCGTATAAACGTTTACGTGCAATGGTGTTTGAAATCAGCGGCGTCTCATGTAATGACTCATAGTATGCTGATTCGGGTAGGATCCCAGCCTCTACCATTACATCAAAGGCAAGCTCAACACCGGCCTTGATCATCGCAACGATCACGACCCCTTTATCAAAAAATGTTTGGTCATCGATCTTTTGCTCATAACTCGGCGCGTTTTCAAATTTGGACTGGCCGGTTTCCTCACGCCACTTTAATAAATTAGCGTCACCATTCGCCCAATCTTGCATCATGGTCGATGAGAACTCACCTGAAATAATGTCATCTTGGTGCTTCTCAAAAAGCGGTCGTAAAATGGTTTTAAGTCGCTCAGAAAGATCGTGTGCGCGGATCTTATCTGGATTACTTAAGCGGTCCATCATGTTGGTTACACCGCCTATTTTTAACGCTTCAGTAATCGCTTCAAGACCGTATTGCACCAGTGCACTTGCATAGGCGGGTTCAATACCCTCTTGCAGCATAAATTCGTAACCTAGGATAGCAGCCGTTTGCTGCATACCACACAAAATGGTTTGCTCACCCATTAGGTCTGATTTCACCTCAGCCACAAATGATGAAGCAAGGACTCCCGCCCGGTCACCGCCGGTCGCGCTGGCTAGTGCTTTTGCAATATCCCAGCCTTTCCCTTCTGGATCGTTTTCTGGGTGCACAGCAATAAGGGTCGGTACACCGAAGCCACGTTTATACTCCTCGCGTACTTCAGTACCCGGGCACTTAGGCGCACACATCACAACGGTGATGTCAGAGCGGATCTGCTGGCCTTCTTCAACTATGTTAAAGCCGTGCGAATAGCCAAGAGTCGCGCCTTGCTGCATCAGAGGCATAACAGCCTCAACCACTGCGGCGTGCTGCTTGTCAGGGGTTAGGTTGTAAACCAAATCCGCGGTCGGGATCAGTTCTTGATAAGTACCTACAGTAAACCCGTTACTGCTGGCACGAACAAACGAGTCTCGCTTTTCATCGATTGCCGCTTGGCGTAACGCATAGCTGACGTCGAGTCCGGAGTCACGCATGTTTAGGCCCTGATTAAGACCTTGTGCTCCGCAGCCAACGATAACTATTTTTTTACCTTTTAAGTAGTCGCATCCTTGCGAGAATTCTTCTCGCTGCATAAAGCGACACTGACCTAACTGCTTTAGCTGTTCACGCAAAGAGAGAGAATTGAAGTAATTTGCCATGTTTACCTTGTCCAATATGTTCAGGCCTTTAATGCCTATACAAAGATTACGATAAGCGTTTAATTGTTAAAAGTGATATATTTTCAATACAGTATTGCAAAAAGTGAAATCACTGATGGAACTCCGAGATCTCCAATTATTTTGCCATCTAGCTGGCAGCTTAAATTTTAGTCAAACGGCTGCTGCAATGTTTGTCTCGCCTTCAACCTTAACGCGGGTTATTCAAAGGGTTGAGCAAGGTTGTGGCGCGCAGTTATTTGTGCGGAACAATCGACATGTTGCACTGACTCATGCGGGGCAGCAAGTTCTAGAGTTTGCAGAACCCATGTTGGCTGAGTGGCGAAAGTTGACGCAAAGCCTAAACGAAGACCTGAATCAATTGACTGGCCAATTACGGTTTTACTGCTCGGTTACCGCGAGCCAGAGTCATTTGCCAAAGTTGCTTGAAAGATTTCGCCAGTTACATCCAATGGTAGACTTTAAGCTCGAAACCGGTGATCCAGGGTTGTCGGTACAGCGAGTTATTGATGACAAATGTGATGTGGCGATTGCGATCAATGCCCCTGACCTGCCGACTGAGCTGTTCTTCCAGCCGATCGCGAAAGTTCCCTTAGTACTCGTTGTACCAAAGCGATTTGGTGTAGCTGAAATTACCCAGATCGATTGGCGTAAAACCCCGGTTATCATGCCTGACAGTGGACCGACCCGCAGAACGGTGCATCATTGGTTTGCCGAAGCCGGTATTCGGCCGCATGTGTATGCATCTGTAGGAGGCAATGAGGCTATTGTCAGCATGGTTGCACTTAATTGTGGTGTCGGTTTTGTACCTCGTGTTGTATTGGCGCATTCCGCACTGCAAGCTCAAGTGGAGATTCTAGAGGTTGATAATATTGAACCTTATGAGTTGGGTTTGTGTTGTTTACAGCAGCGTAAAGACGAGAAATTGTTGCATGCGATTTTTGCTCAATTATAAAAACTACGTAGCAAAGCATCCATTGCACGGTAACTTAATGCTTCAGCAATGTGTTCTCGCTCAATTGTTGGGCTAGCGGCAAGGTCGGCAATCGTTCTAGCAACTTTTAGCTGCCGATGCATTGCACGGTGAGATGCGCCGAGTTTGTCTAACGCAACAATTAAAAACTGCTCCACGGCAGACGAAAGTGCGCACACATGCTGTATTTGCGAGGCACTTAAGGCGCTATTTAAACACCCTTGGCGCTTCTGTTGCAGTTGCTGTGCGACGCAGACTTGATGTTGCAATTGGGCACTTGTCGGTTCTCCCGTCGATCGAGTTTCTGACACTTTACAAGCACTGAGCTCTTGCCTATCAATGTGCAGTTGGATATCAATTCGGTCTAGTAAGGGGCCTGATAGGCGATTCAAATAGCGTAGGGTTTGCTCCGGTGAGGAACGATTATTCTGTATGTCTCCTGTTGGACTCGGATTCATTGCCGCGACTAATTGAAACTGAGCGGGGAAGGTGGTTTTTGCCGCAGCACGAGATAGATTAATGTCGCCGGTTTCTAACGGCTCGCGCAATGCATCTAAGGTACTTCTACCAAACTCGGGCAATTCATCGAGGAAGAGAATCCCATGATGGGCGAGAGATACTTCACCTGGTTTGGGGATGGCGCCACCACCGAGCAGGGCTGCTCTAGAGCTCGAATGATGGGGGGCTCTAAATGGGCGGGAGAAACTGAGTTTGTGACTATCAAACTCGCCTGCGATAGAGCGTACGCAGGCACTTTCTAATGCCTGAGAGCGAGGTAAAGGTGGTAATATTGTGATTAATCGTCGCGCTAGCATGCTTTTTCCTGTGCCTGGAGGGCCAACAAGCAATACGTTATGCAGTCCTGCAGCAGCGATAAGTAATCCGCGTTTGGCTAGCGGGTGGCCAACGACATCAGCCATGTCCAGCGTTTCATCTGAATGTTGTGTTTCAGCTACGGGCCCAATAACTGGCAGCTTTGCAACACCAGAGAGGTGCGCAACAACGCTCGCTAGATCCGTAGCGGCAAAGTGCAGGTGGGCGGCCACGCAGCCAACTTCATACTGATTTTGCTCTGCAACAATCAATGTGCGCTTAGCTTGTCCTACCGCAATAGCGGCAGGCAAAGTTGCAGTAATTGGGCGTAGTTGACCAGACAATGAAAGCTCCCCCAAGAATTCAAATTGGTTTAATGCAGAGCAAGTCAATTGTCCACTGGCTGCTAAAATAGCAACCGCGATAGCGAGGTCAAAACGCCCACCATATTTAGGAAGATCAGCGGGGGCTAAATTGACCACAATGCGTTTTGCGGGAAACTCAAAGCCGCTTTGCAGTATGGCGCTACGCACGCGCTCTTTTGATTCGCGCACGGTAGTCTCGGCGAGGCCTACCAAGGAAAAGCTGGGAATGCCATTAGCGAGATGGACTTCAATTGTAACTATTGTTGCTTCAATACCAATACTGGAGCGTGAATACACTGTCGCAAAACCCACGGCAACCTCGACTAATTAAAATTAGTACTTTATCGAACGCTGCCAACAATTCGACTGGCCTTGCGACTAGTTAGTTGATGTGGTGTATAACTCTTGCCATTGTTTAATCACAATTGATTTGGCGATATCCGCAGTGACTGGTTTTGAGAAGTAGTAACCTTGCAAACGGAAACAGCCGTGTTCAGCCAGGAAGGCGACTTGCTCTTCGGTTTCTATCCCTTCTGCTATACAGTCCATATGGAGGTTTTTAGCCATACCTATAGTGGTAATTATTAAGCTGTCTCCGCTGCTGCCGGTGCCAATATCATCGGTAAAGCTTTTATCGATTTTGATCACATCGAGCGGGAATATTTTTAGATAGCTGAGCGATGAATAGCCGGTTCCAAAATCATCCAGTGCCAACAAATAGCCTTCAGCGTTGAGCGCCTTAAATTGCTCCAAAGCCATTTCCTTATCGCCCATTAATACACCTTCCGTGACCTCGAAACGCAGAGCACTGCGCGGCAGCTGGTAGCGGTCCAACAATTCAGCCAAGATATCTAGATCAAAGGTCGCAGTGAAGTGCAGAGCGGATAGGTTAACTGATAAATAGCCGCGATAGCCCTCTTCATACCAGGATGCGAGTTCTTTAATCCCGGCAATAATCGATATGCGGGTAACCTCAACAATTAAACGCATTTCTTCGAGTATGGGAATAAACTCGGCGGGCGAAATGGGCTGTTCACTGATAGCACAGCGCATGAGTAGCTCCATGCCTTCAGTTTGGTGCGAGTTAATGTTAACTATTGGTTGGTATACGTTAAAAAAGAGTTCTTGCTGGTAGGCGCGTTTGACTAAGTTTTCCAAAGACAACCGATACTTGGCGCGCACGTTCATTGACTCGGTAAAGAAACGGAAACTATTGACCGCATCACCTTTTGCGCTATACATAGCAACATCTGCATAGCGCAATAGATCGGTTGGTTCGGTGCCATCATTGGGATAAATGGAGACTCCGATACTGCATGAGACGCGCAAGGTTTCTTTGCGCACCTGAATAGGTTCTTCGATCAGTTCAATGAGGTTGGAGATGAATGAACTCACATCTTCGAAATCTTTAACATCCTCGAGTACAATAACAAACTCATCACCGCCGATCCGGCCTACCGTATCATTTTGATGGGTTATATTTTGCATGCGTTTGGCTACGACGCGCAAAATATTGTCACCATACTCGTGGCCAAGACTGTCGTTGATCCCTTTAAACCGATCCAAATCGACGAATAGCACCGCCACTAGTGAATTGTGCCGCTTGGCGTTATCAATGGCATGCTCTAGGCGGTCTAACAACAAGTTACGGTTAACCAATCCCGTAAGACCGTCATAAGTGGCTATTTTAAGCAATTTTCGTTCAGCTTGTTTTTGTTCAGAAATATCCGAGAAAACCATCAAATAATGATCGACTTGATTCGCGTCATTACTGTTTTTAACCGCATTAAGGTTGATTAACACGTCATGTTGACGTCCATCCGCTAACTGCAGTTTCTGTTCGCTACGCCAGAAGCCATCAATATTTAACTGTTTAAGCGCTGACTGGGTATAGGCCATTAATTCAGGGTATTTGGCTTGCAACGTCCTAAACTGTTGCGCTACATCAGTATCCGGGTCTAGGGCAAAAGCGTTCTCAAAGGCAGGATTAACCGCGATGGGTTGATAATCCTGACTGAAAATAACCACCCAATCGCGGGTTTGTTTAAAGGCATCACCAAATAGTCGGACCTGATTACGGGCCTGCTCCAAGTGATATTTCTGACCTTTCCTAATCCACCAAATAATGGTCAGCACTAAGCCAATAGCAATCACATAAAGCACCTTGGCTGTTATTGTATTCCAAGGTGCTGGCGCTACGCTGATTTGTAAAGCCGCAGGCTGCATGGCACTGAGCCGACTATTGTCACTCGGAGCGACCGTAAAGGTATAGTCTCCTTCTTCCAGTAAAGGTAAGGAGACAAATGGTTCGCTTGTGGACGCTGTACTGATCGTTGTGCCATTTTTAGTTAGGGTGTAGGTATAGCGGCCATGCCCACTCTGACTAAATTGCAAGCTACTAAAACGGATCGTTAAGCCATTATCATTATAATCGAGCTTGACGGTCTCCCCAGCAATATTATTGAGTGGCATATCAAGATCACGCGTGGCCAGAGAAACTTCGCTGATCACCATTTTATCTTGCTGTACAGCAGCTGCATATGTGGTTTCAGCAGAGCTGGCCTCAATTAGACTGGCTGGGTCAAAACTGACCACCCCGCTCGGCGACCCGAACGCAAGGCGACCATCACGTAGTTTGGTGTGTGCATGATCATTAAATTCGGCAACGTTGAGTTCTTGCCCATAACGAAAATCCTCAATACTTTGCCGATCCTCAGATAAGCGATGCAATCCCGAATGGCTGCTGAACCATAGGTTGTCCTCAGCATCGGTCATTACTGAATAAACAAGATTGGTTGTCAGGAGGTTATCTTCATTGAAAAAATAGCGTTGCTCAAAGGTGTTTTTATCTACACCGTAAAGACCATGGCCAGGGTAGCCAATCCAAATAATACCGCGTTGATCGATGGTTACGCTGCTTGGATAAATTCTCGCAGTGTTAGCCGCTGGAGGGATCTTATGGACGATTGTACGAGCATAAGTTTGAGGATCTACAAGGGATAGTTCGCCCGTGGTTGCTAACCACATTTGATTATCGAATTCTTCCGCATGGTCAAGAAAGGCATAAAAGCGATTCACGGGGATCGAGTCACCCAGAGGAAGTTCAGTTAGGGTTTTGTTAAATGGGTTGTAAATGAAGTAACCGGTTCGATCACCCGTATCTAGGACAAACCAAATACGCTTATCCGCATCCTGCCCACTGCCCCAGATATATGAAGATACAACACGTTTATCTTCTTCCGATAAGGTTTCGACAATTTTGCGTTCGCCAGAAGTTTTATCGACTTCCCATAAACCAAAACCGGTTTGCACAATGATGCGGTTATTTTCAACTGTGAAAATCCTATCTACATAGGCATCGCTGTAGGGAATATACTCAGATTTTTGAAATAACAATTTCGACTCACCGGTTTCTGGCGAATAGACCGTTAACCCATTGTCAGTGCCAATCCACAAGTCGTTATCCGGGTCTTCATGGACTGCCCATATAGTATTGTCCGTAAGCGGAGCATTATTCTTGTTTTCTAAGGTAATACTGAGCGTATCGAAGGTTAAGCTAAGTGGTGACCAATACAATGCACCGCCATAATGGGTTGCCAACCATAAGTTACCGTCGCGATCGATTTCAATGTCTTTGATGTCTTTGCGTGATAACACATCGACACCCTTCAGTGGCTCGAACAAGTACTCAAACGTCGGGGATTGTTCATGCATATCCAGTGAGAATAAGCCAATGTCGGTACCGACCCAGAATTGCTCAGGTGCCTTTTCTATGACTCGCCAGACATTGCGCTCTGGTATAATGAGCTCGGCAGGTTGCATATTGCCGCTTTCTTCCAAGGAACTGAGTAAGCTCAAGGTTGAAGTTCGATACAAGCCTCTTACGGTGGAGATCCAAAGGTTATCCTGAGAGTCGATAAATAAGTGTTTAACGTTTAATTTATCAAAATTGACCTTAGCGTCTGGTTGCTTGCCTAGAAAGTTTAATTTGATCGCTGGTTGGTTTTCTTGCTTTGCGTAGAGACTATTACTGGTGGCAATCAGTAGCCAATTCTCTAAATTGATTGCCCAACGAATAAAGTTTTCGCTTTGAATTAACCCATCGTTGATTTCATAGATGACTTCGGTGGCATCGGTGGCGTAATCATAGCGCAGGATGGTTTGTTCCAGCACAATAACGATGCGCTGATCGGCGTCTTCAAAAATATTCACCCCGATCTGTATGTAGTCTGAATAGTCGAGATAAGGAGTCGTAACCACTCGGGCCAGATCACCGGTTGCAGGGGTTAGTCGGTATATGCCGTCTCCTGCAGTCGCCAGCCAGATGTTCTTACGACTATCTTCAACAATTCGGTAAACCGGCATATCAACTAATTCGTCATTGGGGCCATTGATGCGTTTAAGGTTGTATCCGTCCCACCGGTCTAACCCGCCTTCAGTACCCAAATATAAAAAACCATCACTGTCTAACAGCATGTCTACCACAGAGTCCTGGCTCAGACCGGTTTGCGTACTGAGTGCAAAAAAGCGCGGCGTTTTTAACTTTGCCTCTGGAATCTCGGCATTTTTGGCTTGTGTGGCTTGGCACAATGGTAGCAGCATTAAGAGCGCAAGCAGCAGAGTCAGCACAGCACTTTTGCAGAGGGAGAGAGCCTGCGCGTACTTCGTTGAGATCGTTTTTGCTGCTAACTGGATCAACTGCATTAGCTTCGTTAAGCGGTATTTAGTTCACAATATAACAAAATTACTTAAGGTTAAAAACAATTCAACCGCAGGTGCATTCGACCTTGCTATTATCTTTAAATTCGTGATACATATACCTTGCGCTTGCCATGGCGCCCTTATCCTCAAATGAGAAGCTGCTATTCTCACATTCAAGATCCATTGGTGGTGTAAGTTTACACTTCCAAGCTTTTGTTCAGGTCTGATTTCTGCTGTTCTCGTTGGGCAGTTGCGCAGATGCATGTATCATCATGCCTGTGAAAATAACTACCCTACGAAATACTGTTTGTTAAGGAATTACTATGGCGAAGCAACCTGCAGAATATATTTGGTTTAATGGCAATATTATCCCGTGGCAAGAAGCCACTGTGCATGTCATGACCCACGCAATCCATTATGGCTCATCGGTTTTCGAAGGCATTCGTGCTTACAATACACCCGATAGAGGCACCTGTGTTTTTCGATTGAATGAGCACAATCGTCGATTATTTGACTCTGCGAAAATTTATCGCATGACCATTCCCTACACACTTGATCAAGTGAATCAAGCAACGTTAGATATTATCCAAAAAAATAATTTGCAATCAGCCTACATTCGCCCAATTGCCTACTATGGTGATATTGGTATGGGTTTGCAGGTACCGTTCGGTCAAGAAACTGAGCTCACTATTGCGGCGTTTGAATGGGGGGCTTATTTGGGTGAAGAGGCACTCAAAAATGGCGTCGACGCTGGCATTTCAAGCTGGAATCGTCTGGCTGCCAATACTATGCCTACCGGAGCTAAAGCCGGTGGTAACTATCTATCGTCACAGTTGATCTCTATGGAAGCTAGGCGCCATGGATATGGTGAGGGTATTGCTTTGGATGTAAACGGCTTCATTAGTGAAGGTGCAGGCGAGAATATTTTTGTTATTCGCAATGGGGTGGTCTCAACGACGCCAAAAACTGCGGCCATTTTGCCGGGGATCACGCGTGATACGGTTATGACTTTGTTGCGAGAAATGGGTTACACGGTGCGTGAAGAAAACATTGCCCGTGAAGCCATGTATCTAGCCGATGAAATTCTAATGTGCGGAACAGCGGCAGAAGTCACGCCGGTACGGAGTGTCGATGGCATCAAAGTAGGCAATGGCGGGCGTGGACCTATTACTGAAAAAGTGCAAGATGCTTTCTTCGGCCTATTCAATGGCCAAACTGAGGATAAATGGGGTTGGTTGACACCCGTATACGAGTAATTTAGGAGGGCAACATGCCTAAGCTTAGATCTGCAACAACCACACAAGGGCGTAATATGGCCGGGGCTCGAGCACTATGGCGAGCGACCGGTATGAAGGATACCGATTTTGGCAAACCGATTATAGCTATCGCCAATTCGTTTACCCAATTTGTGCCTGGCCACGTGCACTTGAAAGATATGGGGCAATTGGTTGCGCGCAGTGTTGAAGCGGCAGGCGGTGTTGCCAAGGAATTTAATACTATTGCCGTAGATGATGGGATTGCAATGGGCCATAGCGGTATGCTTTACAGCCTGCCGTCGCGTGAGATTATTGCAGATGCGGTTGAATACATGGTCAATGCGCATTGTGCAGATGCGTTGGTGTGTATCTCTAACTGTGACAAAATCACCCCTGGGATGTTGATGGCCGCGATGCGACTAAACATTCCTGTGGTTTTTGTCTCTGGCGGGCCTATGGAGGCGGGGAAAACCAAATTATCAGATCAGTTGATCAAGCTTGACTTAGTGGATGCAATGGTTGCCGCCGCTGATGACAACGTCAGTGATGCTGATAGTGATGAAATTGAGCGTTCGGCCTGTCCCACCTGTGGCTCTTGTTCGGGAATGTTCACGGCGAATTCAATGAACTGTTTGACCGAAGCTTTGGGTTTGTCGCTACCGGGCAATGGGTCAACATTGGCAACTCATGCGGATAGAGAGCAATTATTTAAACGCGCCGGTAGTCTGGTTGTGGAGTTATGCCAGCGTTGGTATCAAGAAGAAGATGTAACTGCCTTACCACGGAATATTGCCAATTTCTCTGCCTTTGAAAATGCCATGAGTTTAGATATTGCCATGGGCGGGTCGACCAATACCATTCTACATTTATTGGCAGCAGCCATTGAAGGAGAGATCCCCTTTGGTATGAATGATATCGATCGTTTGTCGCGTAAAGTGCCGCATCTATGCAAGGTTGCACCAGCCACACCGCAGTACCATATGGAGGATGTGCATCGCGCTGGCGGTGTTATGGGGATCTTAGAGCAGCTTAAGCTAGCAGGTTTGTTGCACACCGATGTTAGTCACGTGCTCGGTAAGCCAATGGGTGAGGTTATTGACGAGTACTCCATCATCAATCAACCCAAGGCTGAAGTTGTCGAGTTTTATAAGGCTGGTCCAGCGGGTATCCGCACTACCCAGGCGTTCAGCCAAGCCTGTCGCTATCCGAGCGCCGATACTGACCGTCAAGCAGGCTGCATTCGCTCTATTGAACATGCGTACAGTCAGGAGGGCGGTCTTGCAGTGTTGTTTGGTAACCTGGCTACCGATGGCTGCATCGTGAAAACGGCGGGTGTTGACGAGTCAATATGGCAATTTACCGGTACCGCGAAGATCTTTGAAAGTCAGGATGACGCTGTGGCGGGTATCCTTGCAGACCAAGTGAAAGCCGGTGACGTGGTTATTATTCGGTATGAAGGACCTAAAGGTGGGCCGGGTATGCAAGAGATGCTTTATCCAACCTCCTATCTTAAGTCTAAAGGATTGGGTAAACACTGCGCCTTGATTACCGATGGCAGATTTTCTGGCGGTACTTCCGGGCTTTCTATCGGTCATTGTTCTCCTGAAGCAGCGAGCGGCGGCGGGATAGGCTTGGTAGAAGACGGCGACACAATCGTTATTGATATTCCTAATCGGAGTATCAACATTGATATCAGTGATGCTGAATTACAGCGTCGCCGCGAGGTCATGCAAGCAAGCGCCAAACCTTGGCAACCGGTTGAGCGTCACCGCCCAGTTTCTGTTTCGTTGAAGAACTTTGCGCTTCTTGCTACCAGTGCGGATAAAGGCGCAGTACGAGACAAAGCAAAACTTGATCAATTGTTGTCCCAGTCATGACTGAGCCAGTAAGTTTGCAAGAATACTTGCGTAAAATCTTGCTCGCACCGGTTTATGATGTTGCTGTGCATTCTGAGTTGACGTTCATGAATCGTTTGTCAGCTGAACTCGGCAATGAAGTATGGTTGAAGCGCGAAGATCAGCAACCGGTGAAATCATTTAAGTTGCGCGGGGCTTATAACTGTATTGCGCAGCTGACGGAGGATAAAGTACATGCTGGAGTTATTACAGCATCTGCCGGTAATCATGCGCAGGGAGTCGCCTTTTCTGCGAATAAACGAGGCATCAAAGCGACTATCGTAATGCCAGAAACCACCCCGGATATTAAAGTCGATGCGGTTAAGCGTTTTGGCGGCGATACGGTTGAAGTAGTTTTACATGGGGTGAGTTTTGATCAGGCAAATCGACATGCCAAATGGTTGGCCCAGGATCAGGGCTTGACCTTTATCCCGCCCTTTGACCATCCCGATGTCATCGCCGGTCAGGGCACCATCGCGCGCGAATTACTCGAACAGAACCCAAACTTACAACGTTTATTCATTGCGGTTGGTGGTGGTGGTCTTGCTGCAGGTATTGCGGTTTACTTGAAGCAGTTACGGCCAGATATTCAGCTCATCGGCGTTGAGGCGGAGGAAAGCGCCTGCTTATTGGCTGCCAAGGAAGCAGGTAAGCCAGTCGAGCTTCCATCAGTGGGTATTTTTGCCGATGGTGTTGCGGTGAAAATCGCCGGTGAAGAGACTTTTCGTCTATGTGATCAACTGCTCGATGACATTGTTACGGTCACTAATGATGAGGTTTGTGCGGCGATCAAGGATATTTTTGATGATACCCGTGTCATTGCTGAGCCTGCAGGTGCACTCTCGATTGCAGCTATCCGCAAATATGTGGCGAAGCATAACGTTAAAGGCGAACGGCTGGGAGCAATCTTATGCGGTGCGAATACCAATTTCCATACATTGCGCTATGTGTCTGAACGTTGCGAACTGGGTGAGCAAAAAGAGGCGGTATTTGCCGTTAAATTGCCGGAGCATGCTGGCGCGTTCAAGCAGTTTTGCGAAACCTTGGGTAATCGTGCGATCACCGAATTTAACTATCGTTTCTCAACTGATGCAGAGGCTCATGTGTTCGTGGGCATTAAATTGAAGCAAGGTCGGCAAGAGTTTGAGGTGCTGCTGAATATCTTGGCGGAGAAAGGCTATCAATGCTTTGATCTGTCAGATAATGAGTTAGCTAAACTGCACGTGCGCCACATGGTTGGTGGGCGATTGTCGCAACCGCTCAATGAGCACGTGTTTTCATTTGCATTTCCAGAGTATCCGGGCGCGCTGTTAACCTTCTTGCATACACTTGGCGAGAAATGGAATATCACCTTATTTCATTACCGTAATCATGGTGCAGCCGATGGTTTAGTGTTGTGTGGGTTTGATATTCCAGAGCAAAGTCGAGCTGAATTTGATCAACATCTTGCTGCGCTAGGCTATGCCTTTGAGGAGCAAAGTGATAATCCGGCGTACAAATTTTTCTTGGCGCATTAGGATTAGCATTCACATTGGGTAAGATTAATTAAGGCAATGTTTGTCAGCCAGCAGGGCAGCTGTTGCTGACTACTCCCATTGGTGTAAATCAATCTTCAACAGAGACCTTGTTCGCTGTCGTGCGATTTTAATGTAATCGGGTGCAGGAATGAGAACAGCCTCTTATGCGGTAAGAGGCTGTTGGTTGCTGACTTGTTATTTGCTGAGTTGCAACAGGTGTTGGCTGATCTCAGGCCACACGAGTTGATTGATCTCAGATTGTAAGATCTTACTGTTATCCGAATGTTGTAGGGAGCCATCGTCGGCTGATCGCAACATATCTTGCTCGCGCAATGCGGAGACTAAACAACTGAACACATTCTTATCGTAAAACTCGGGCGAATTCATGCCATACAGTGCAGATAATCGCTCAGCAATTTCACGAGATTGACGTTCCAGGTCGCCACGACTAATCGTTTGATTGATTTCCAATACTCTTAGCACTACTGCATAACGTTGCACGGTTTCTTGCATGGCGCGGCTCAGTAACCAGGCAGAATGAAAGTGTTCGGATTCGCGTGGAGGTGGCAAGATTTTGCGCCCGCGTTGCTGCAATAGGCCTTGTTCAAGTAATTGCATTAATAAACGTTCGCAGTAGTCTTGTGCCGATTCATGCTCCATATACAAAAATAATTCTTTTTGCAGCAATGGATAGATGTCGTGCATGAGCTGTAACAATTTCGCTTTGTCGATCCCATTGTTGGCAAACACGATGGTGCTGAGCATGCCAGGAAGCGCGAATAAGTGCAGAATATTATTGCGATAGTAAGTGAGAGTGACGGCATTATTGTGTTGCGCTGCGATGATGCTTTCATGGGCATCATCTTGCACTGCTAAGCGCTTTAATTTTAGCGTTTCTTCCAACAACTCCGAACCGCTTAATTTAACCAAAGTGGCATCTTCGCTGAAGGGGACTTCGCGCAATAAAAGTAAATAGTCATCCATCGCTCTTGTCAGTTCAGACTTTGTCATTGCGTTAGTCTTGGATGACAGTAAGCACATACTTACTAGTGCCATGCCATTGATTGCGGCAGCTTTATTTATGCGCAGCATGATGCGATTGGCGAGTTCATTTACCGTTGGCGTTAGCCAGCTTGGCTTTTTATCGTTCAGGTCAGTTTGGCTGGCGCGCCATTCGGGCGCACATTCATCAAGAAACTGATTTAACAGGAGCGGCTCACCAAAATTTACATAGCCATGGCCATAATTTTTGAGCTTGCGAATTGCTGACAAGATCTGTAGCGGCGATTCTTTTTTCTTATTTGAGCCGGTGAGTTCCTTTTGATAGCTTTTCACTTCCATCACGTGCTCGTAGCCGATATACACTGGAACGATGCTTACCGGGCGTTTAACACCCTTCAACATGGCCTGTAATGTCATCGCCAGCATGCCGGTTTTTGGGGGAATAAGACGTCCGGTGCGACTGCGCCCACCTTCGGGATAATATTTCACCGAATACCCTTTGTTAAACAACAACTCTAGATATTCGCGAAACACCGCGGTGTATAATTTATTACCCGCAAAACTGCGACGCAGGAAGAAAGCCCCTGCACGGCGAAAAATCTTACCCACCGGCCAGAAATTAAGGTTTATGCCAGCCGCAATATGCGGGGTTACCATCCCTTCGTGATAAATCACGTAGGTCAGTAATAAATAGTCCATGTGACTGCGGTGACACGGAACATAGATTATTTCATGACCATTCTGGGCTAATTCGCGGATCCGCTTGGCATGCCCTACACTGATGCCATTATATATTTTATTCCAAATCCGCGTGAGCACCCGATCGCCTATTCGGATCAAGCCCTCGCGATAATCGCCAGCGATTTCATCAATGTAACCCTGTGCGACTTGGCGCGCTTGGGTAATATCAATTTTTTTGCTTTGCGCTTCTTCCTGAATCGCAAACTTGACCGGAGCCGCGCCCAACACTGCGTTATTCAGTTCACTGCGTTCCAGAAGCGTTGGACCTGTGAATGATTGACGTTTGCGATGAAAATGGGTATTCGCTACACGTACCAATTTTTGCGCAATATCGTGATCAGAACCGTGTTGTTTGACCATAGTACGCGTTGACACCGCGCGGGAGAAACTAACGAAGTTGTCTCTGCCAAGGAACAAAACAATAAATAGCTTGCGTAGCCAACTAGGGGAGGCGCGGTCAGCGATTAAATCGGTCCAGCCAGGATTGCCTTTGCCAGGAGCGCGCCCCCAGGTAATAAAAACCGGCAATACCTGAAAGTCGAGTTCAGGGTGAACGCGATGCAGGTGAAAAATATTCGTAAAAATTTCTACGGTTTCAGTTTGTTTTACAGAACGCTTAATAACTGGTTGAGGGCGGCGTAAAAACAGACTGCGTGGAAGACGCACGTTGTCGGTTTCAAAATACCCATTGGGATCAGGCAGACCCAGCTTCTTAGAGACAAAACGTAAAGCTAACTGATCAGTTAGAGAGTCCGTTTGTAACAGATAAACGATGGGCTTGCGCTTGTCTATCCCTAATTCGCTTTCAACGTCTGCAGGGATGCTTTTTGAGCGTACTAAGAGCTTAACGGGCCAATAAAAACAGGAAGAGAGGCTATTGCGAAGCCAGGACATTTTGTAATCCATCCAACAATTAAAACCTGCGGATAATATCATGTACGTAAAAAATTTGCTTTATGCAACTATCCCTCGCATGCTGCGGTCTGTCTTATAAGAGAAAAATCAAAGAGAAAGCCTCACGTGGTTAAAACTACCCTGTACTGGATAATCGTTGTGTTTGGATGGGTGTGCAGTAGTGCAGTTTGTGCTGCTGAAGACCTGACTAAGGGAGATTGGTATCGTGACACTGCAGCGATTATGGGAACCAACATCGAGGTTCAACTTTGGGCCTCTACACCCGAACAGGGTGCAGCGGCAATTAACCAAGTATTTGCCGAAATGGAACGCATTAATCAATTAATGAGTCCTTATATTGCAACCAGTGAGCTTGCTAGGTTGAATCAGAAAGCAGCGCAACAGGCGGTAAAGGTTTCTGACGAAATGTTTGACTTGCTCGAAACGGCTGCAGCTTACTCTCAACTTAGCAACGGTGCGTTCGACATAACGTTTGCCAGCATTGGTTTTTTGTTTGATTACCGTGAACGGGTTAAGCCCACTCAGGAAACCGTCGAAACACTCACCTCGGTGATTGATTACACCTTGGTCATGTTGGACGCTAGCGACCGTACGGTGAGGTTTGCTCATCCAGATGTACGCATCGATTTAGGGGGGATCGCCAAAGGCCATGCGGTTGATAATGCGATTGAACTATTGCAGACCATGAATATTGAACATGCCATGGTAACCGCGGGCGGTGACACCCGTTTGCTGGGCGATCGCTTAGGCCGAGATTGGTTGGTTGGTATTCGCGATCCACGGCAGCCGAACAAGCAGGCAGTGCTGCTGCCGCTGAGCAATACCGCAATGTCGACGTCTGGCGATTATGAACGCTATTTTGAGGAGGACGGCGTTCGCTACCATCACATTCTGTCACCTAAAACCGGGCAATCCCCGACTGAAGTTCAGAGCGTATCGATTATTAGCGATTCTGCGACTGCCAATGATGCTCTTTCTACCGCGGTGTTTGTATTAGGAGTGAATGCCGGCCTCAATCTAGTCAATCAGTTAGAGGGTACTGAAGCGATAATCATGGATAGTCAACGTAAATTACACTATTCAAATGGGCTTGCACGGCAATAGAAGCACAGATGAAGCACAAGGATTAGCGATGGATTTCTCACTATCTCAATTACAAGCCGCGGCCCAACAGGTGTACCAGTCGCAACCAGCAACCCCGCAGTATTCTTGGCCGCTGCTCAATGCAATGTTAGGTACAGAACTTTGGGTTAAACATGAAAATCATACGTCTACAGGAGCCTTTAAAGTTCGTGGAGGGATAACGTATGTTAACTGGCTGAAACAGCATTATCCTGAGTGTCGGGGAATTATTACTGCAACGCGGGGTAATCACGGTCAAAGCCAAGCTAGAGCTGCCTCGGTACACGGCTTATCCGCAACAATAGTGGTACCCGAAGGTAATTCAGTCGAGAAAAATAGCGCCATGCATGCGTTTGGCGCAGAGGTCATTACTTATGGAGCTGATTTTGATAGTGCAAGAGAGTATGCACTTGAGTTGGCTGAACAGCGTGGGTTAATAATGGTGCCAGCATTTCATCGGGAAATAGTGGCCGGTGTTGCGAGCTATGCGTTGGAATTATTCACTCAGGTCAGTGATATAGACCGTGTATATGTTCCCATAGGTTGTGGTTCCGGGATCTGTGCGGTCATCGCGGTGCGGGATGCACTTAAGTTAAACACCCAAATTGTTGGGGTGGTTTCAGCAAACGCCATGGCAGCGAAGTTATCCGTTGAGGCTGGCAAAATTATCGCTACCGATTCAGCATTAACCTTTGCCGATGGAGTTGCGGTGCGTAAACCTGTGGCTGAGGCATTCGAGATTTATGCACGCGGGGTTAGTCATATAGTTGCGGTGAGCGATAACGAAATAGCCGACGCAATCCGCACATACTTCCGTTGCACACATAACGTGGCGGAAGGCGCTGGAGCTGCGCCCCTAGCTGCAGCTATGCAAGAGAAGGCTGCATTGCGAGGTAAAAAGGTTGCCGTCATATTATGCGGTGGCAATATCGATAGCCCTGTTATGGCGCAAATACTCAACGGCCATACGCCAAAAGCGGGCTAGGTTTTTGTTTTCTTCTCACTAACCCATACTGTAATGGTGCCGGTGACCACAATGTTGTCGGAGGTGTCATAGGCATTTACGGCAATAGCCAAGTCACCCGGTTGCCACGCATCATCTGGAACACTGGCGACGCAGCGAATATCTGTGGGTGCCTTCGCCGGGTATTCTACCGCCATGCCTTTAGGTATCCAGCGCAAGTGCTTGGGGATCGACGCTTCACACATAAATCCCATGGCCATTTCTAAGCCATTACAAATGGCAATAACATGGGTTGTGCCAATATGATTTTGTACAATTCGGCGCTTTTTAAATCTCACTTCGCAATGATTCGGGCGAAGTTCGGTGATCTGGGGCGAGATAGTTGAGAAATATGGCGCTTTGCGAGCGGTAAACCAACTAAACAGTTGCCGACCAAAAGGAAACTTTAGAAACTTTGAGTAAGTGTTTAATACGTAATTGTTGCTCATAGCTCATTGGCCTTGTTGTATTTGTCTTTGTGTTAATGGGTAAAAGACGTGCTGAATATTCGGCGCAAACTTACCGTCAACCCACGAATTCAAGCTCTGTTAGTTGGTGTTCATATATTAATAGGTAATTAGTTGTCTGGAGTAGACTCATTGGGCAATTTTGCAGTGTTAAAGCGGTAACCGGTTATCCGGTATATCCAGTCTGCGGCAAAGTCTCGCCCACTCATGGCGTAATTGATAAACGCGATGCCAACAATAACGCCCAGGAGTTTGCCTAAGGCTTGAAAATGTTCAGTGACGAGTTGATAGCCAAAGACAATAATGAACATAATTCCGATTAGTAATCCTAGCAATCGAAGTAGTTTCATTTCCTTCCTCCTGAATTTCATTATTAGCCTAGTTTAGTAATGCGGAGGTGGGGTTTCTTCGTCTGCATTGGCTATATTCGATTGTTGCAAAGCTTTTAGCTTGTCTACCACGAAGCTAAATTTTTCCTGCAGCTCACTTAATTGGATCTGCTGTTGCGCTAGGGCGTCATTTAAACTGTCAATGGTGTATTCCTGAAACGCCAGTTTGCTTTGTAGTTCATCAATTTGTGTTTGCAAAGCAGAGTTATCCTGCATCGTCGATGCTCCATGTTTCAGCGAGTCCGCTGCTACTTTCAGTAATTATTTGATGTGTGCTGATGAAACCAACGGCGTGAACGACTGCCGTGCGCAATGCGGCTTTTTCATTCGGTGCAACCTTCCATTCCTGTATTTCTTTGCCATCCACCACGTTCCATAAATTCACTCGGCGTGTTGGGCTGCCTGTAAGTAACCACTTACCATCATCAGAAAATACCGCATCAGTGAAAATCTGTTGCCGCACAAAAATATCCAACGAACTGATTAAGGCACCCGATTGAGCATCCCATACATGTGCGTTGTTGGTACTATCAGCGGTAAATACGTAGCGGCCCCGATCATCGAGAGCGACCTTAGTGACGCGCTGCGGGTGAGTAAACGTATGGATTATTTGGCCTGTTTCCGTACTCCATAAGTAAGCCACGTAATCATTACTACCAGAAATTGCGAATTTACCATTGGGTGATAAATCAATGCTGTTCACTTTTTCTTGATGACCCATGAACTCAAGCCTGCGACCACTGCTAGGTTCAAAGTACATGATTTTACCGTTACTCCGCGCAACAAGTATGCCATTCCCCTGATTGCTCACCGCCACATCGCGAATGGCACTTTCATCAATCCGCCAGAATCCAATCGGCTCGCCCGACTCGACACTCCATAATGCAAACGCCGTCCGATCAGATGTGACGATATGGGAATTGTCTGCCGCAATATGCAAATTGGTCACAATATTGACGCCGTCACCTTGGTGATGCCATTCATATAATGCTGATTGCGCCTTGAGATCCCATACGGTAATACCGTTATCAACACTGGAAACGACTGCAAGAGAGCCATCGGGTGAAATGTCCGCAGCCATCGCACCTGCTTCCGCATGCAACGTTTCCTGCTGCGCTTCTGTTCCCATACCACCACAGCCTTGCAGCCAATACAGTATTAGTAAGGCTAGGCCCAGGCGGATTGAACGCGAATGGTATTTTGGGTTTCTCATGCTTTGGGGTTTCGCTTTGTGTGCGTAAAGATTACCATACCCTGCGTTTTAGATTTCAAAATTTTATGATGCAATGCGCTAGATTAAAAAAAATAGGAGAGTCACTACATGAGATTATCACTTGTTGCTGCTACATCGTTGATGGCATTAGGATTATCAGCATGCCAACCGCAGTCGAGCGAACAGGCAACAGACAGTGCAACAGAAGAAGCTGCTAGCACAACAGACATGAGCCCAGAGCAGAACCAGGCGTATGCCATTGGAGCAAGCATGGGAACCTATGTGGTTAATCGAGCGACAGAAACTGAAAAGTATGGGATCACGTTTGATCGTGACGCAGTAATGCAAGGCTTTAAAGATGCACTTGCTGGCAATTCCAAGTTTACTGTTGAAGAGATGCAATCGCTGGCGCGTGCGGCTGACACTAGCTTACAAGAGAAGCAGCAGGCTGCTGCGCAAGATGTGGCGCAGCAAAATATTGAAGCAGGTAAAGCTTTCTTAGCGGAAAATGCGCAAAAAGAAGGCGTGATGACCACTGAGTCAGGGCTGCAATACGAAGTATTGTCTGCTGGCGAAGGGGCATCACCCACTGCTGAAGACACAGTGACTGTGCATTATCGCGGTACTTTGCTGGATGGGACCGAGTTTGATTCGTCATACAAGCGTAACGAGCCAGCTTCATTTCCCTTGTCTCGCGTCATCGCGGGTTGGACCGAAGGGGTTCAGTTAATGAAGGAAGGCGGCAAATTCCGCTTTTACATCCCTTCAGAACTTGCTTACGGTGAGCGCGCCACTGGTGCTATCACGCCTAACTCAACATTGATTTTTGATGTTGAATTATTGGAAGTAAAGAAAGCTGACGCTGAATAAGTTGTCATCAAAAAACAAAGCCGGAGAGTTACAATAACTTTCCGGCTTATTTTATAGCTGCTCCTTGCCTACCTTAATTCCCTCTCGTCACTAGCAGCGCTCATACACTCTAGGACTTCACGCTGAATACGCATTCAGGTTTTCAAGTATCGTAACAAACTTGCTACGTACTTTAATTATAGCCTCTAGGCGCTTTTGCATTGGAATGCTTTGCTATAAAAAAAGCACGTTAGATACCGTAGGGGAATTTGTAGCAAATACAGTTAGTTTCACTCACTACTTCGACGCATTATGATGCGACCCAGTTTTCCAAACAGCAAACCGCCTAAGAGAAACCACAAGTTATGCAACGTAAAGCTATTGATGAATGCATCAATAATAGCGGCAACGACAACTAACCCTCCGGTGAGATAGAGTAAAAATCCGAGCAACGAAACAATCACTGTCCAAGTGCTCTGAGGTTTCTTCCTTGAAATCAACAATGATTGATTTGAATTCTGTTGTGCTGATTTCACGTGGGGTACCTTGTTAATAAGTCCTTACCTTATAGTGTCATTAAGCCTGAATTGGTTCAAAAAACAATCGTTTTTTTACGCTATTAGACAAAACTTGACTTACCTAATGTGTCTGAAAGATATTATCGGCAATTTAATGCTGACCTTAAATTCAATGAGAACACCGCTAGTTACCCGACGAGGCTACAATCGCTTACGCGAAGAATTGGATCAATTATGGCGCATTGAACGGCCAGAAATTACCCGTAAAGTTACTTGGGCTGCAAGCCTTGGTGATCGTAGTGAAAATGCTGATTATCAATACAACAAAAAGAAGTTACGCGAGATTGACCGGCGCGTACGTTATTTACGCAAGGCGCTAGAGAATCTAAAAGTTGTCGATTATGATCCAGTACAACAGGGTAAGGTATTTTTTGGTGCGTGGTGCAAACTTGAGCGAGAGGATGGCAAAGAGCTAACGGTACATATTGTTGGTTATGATGAAATCTTTGGCCAGACCCAGTGTATTTCCATTGATAGTCCGATGGCTCGGGCGTTGTTAGGTAAGTCAGTGGATGATGACGTGGTAGTTAAAACCGAGGCCCAAACGGCTGAGTGGACCATACTCGACATATGGTACGAGTCATAGACTGTTAACATTAAAGCGCTGCAAAACAATGCGTGAGTGTTCGGATATCTCCGGATTACGCAAAGTTATAATCTCAGCACTATGTAAAGCAGCCTTGATTTCGTCACGACCAATTTCGTCGTTTAGTCTCTCTCGCCAACTAGGTTGATTAGCTAAACGCGCCATTCCAATATTAAGACGAACGGCTATATCTTGGCGTTTTGGATTCACAAAGAAGTACATTGCACTCGGATAATATAGCATAACCGATGCCTGGTTTAACGGTTGACGTGTAATCCGGGCTAGTCTGACCAACTCGAAGTTAACTTCAAATAAACTCCGCGGAAAGATCTGAAAATGGCCTTGGATTAGCTGCCTATAGGCAGTATCAATGTCATCAACGGTATGCACTCTCAAACCATTGGCTCGCAGGATTGTTACATCGGGCCAACCGACGCCTTGAACTATTCTGTATTGGTTGTTCAGGAGTTTTTCACGGACAAGACTAGCCGCGATGTCTTGTGGCTCCGAGGTCAGCAATACGCGATACCCGAGAAGACCAAACGCGAGAGGAAAGCGTATGGGAATGAAGTTCTTTTCTCGCCTACGTGATGTCATTGACCAGACGACATCAAGATCTCCCTTTCTAAGCATGTCAAACTCGACGCTTTGATTAATATAGCGCGTCTCTAAGGCTATAAAATAGGCGCCAAAGTCAGTGCGCGTCTCATCCAGAGCCAAACGCATGATTTGAAGATAGTAATCTTCACCATGTAATACCTCGCGTACCCCACCTAAAGTTTTGATAATCAGAGGTGACTGGGCATGGTTCGGTACGCTAGCCCAACTTAAAGCAGCGGGTAGAATGCAGCAAACTAAGCCAACACTGCAAACTAATCTGGATCGCATTTAGTGTACCTATTCATTTGTAAAATTAACCCCACAAAGCCTAGCATGTGAATGACGACGTGCCAGTGAATTTTGCTAAAATCAAGGCTAGGCAACTCAGTTGAAAGTGCTATAATTCAGCTTGGTTTTATCTCTGCATTTTTCAACTTTTCTAACCATCCATTTCCTTACACGTTTTTCGAGACAACTATGCTAATCAATAAAATTGCAACCGAACTCGGTGTCAACGCTGAGCAAGTTCAATCTGCGGTAACGCTTTTAGACGGTGGTGCAACCGTGCCATTCATTGCGCGTTATCGGAAGGAAGCCACCAAAGGGCTGGATGATACCCAGTTACGCTTCCTTGAGCAGCGCTTGGGTTATTTACGAGAGTTGGAAGATCGGCGTAGTGTAATTCTGCGTTCAATTGAGGAGCAGGACAAACTATCTCCAGAGTTAAAGCAAAAATTGCTAGGCGCAGAGAGTAAAACTGAGCTGGAAGACCTGTACCTTCCTTTTAAGCCCAAGCGCCGCACTAAAGGCCAAATTGCTATTGAAGCAGGATTACTGCCATTGGCCGAGCGATTGTTGGAAAACTTAGCCCTCGATCCTGTTGTTGAAGCGCAAGCGTTTACAAATGCAGAGGCTGGAGTTGCAGATAGTAAGGCTGCTCTCGATGGAGCAAAGTTTATTTTGATGGAGCGGTTTGCCGAAGATGCAGAGCTACTCGCTAAATTGCGTCAATATTTATACCGAGAGGCGCACATTACAAGTGAAGTCATTAAAGGCAAAGAAAACGATGGGGTTAAGTTTAAGGACTATTTTGCGCATTCAGAAAAAATTGCAAACACCCCATCACACCGTGCTCTGGCAATGTTTCGCGGGCGCAACGAAGGAGTTTTGCAACTTAAATTAAATGCGGATCCCCAACATGAGGAAAGCCGCAATTCGTATTGTGAAGAATTGATTGCCAACCATCTAGGCTTTCAACCACGCGGATTGGCAGCCGATGATTGGATGGCGCAGGTTATTCAATGGACGTGGCGTATTAAACTGCAGCTGCATTTAGAGACGGAATTATTTGCAGCACTGCGTGAGCGGGCAGAAACTGACGCTATTGACGTGTTTGCGAAGAATTTGAAAGACCTATTAATGGCAGCGCCGGCAGGCCAAAAAGTGACAATGGGCTTAGATCCTGGCTTGCGAACAGGAGTAAAATTGGCGATTGTCGATGCCACCGGTAAAGTCGTACATACCACGACCATTTTCCCTCACGCCCCGCAGAATCAATGGGACAAATCAAGTCGCACATTGGAAACCTTATGTAAGCAGTTTAAGGTTGAATTGATCAGTATCGGTAATGGAACGGGCTCGCGTGAGACTGATCAATTAGTTAGCGAAATGCTGAGTAAAGCACAACTGAATGTGCAAAAGATTATGGTAAGTGAGGCGGGAGCATCGGTGTATTCGGCTTCTGCATTAGCCTCGAACGAACTACCAGAACTTGATGTTTCGTTGCGGGGTGCCGTTTCGATTGCGCGTCGTCTGCAGGACCCTCTCGCTGAATTAGTGAAAATAGAACCCAAGGCAATTGGCGTCGGGCAATATCAACATGACGTAAGCCAAAGTCATCTGGCCAAGGCATTGGACAATACCATTGAGGATTGTGTAAATGCAGTAGGGGTAGATTTGAATACGGCTTCACCCGCGTTACTTAGTTATGTGTCTGGATTAAATAAGACGCTTGCGACCAATATTGTGGCGCATCGTGACCAATTGGGTGGCTTTACTGAGCGTGGTCAATTGTTGAATGTTGAACGCTTGGGGCCGAAGGCCTTTGAGCAAGCAGCAGGGTTTCTGCGCATCGTCAATGGGAGTAACCCGCTCGATGCATCTGCTGTCCATCCGGAATCTTATCCCGTGGTCGATAAAATTATCGACATGACACGCCGCGCGGTTAATGAGGTCATTGCAAACGATGATATTCTGCGCCAGATAGATATCAACTCACTGGTTGATGAGCGTTTTGGCTTGCCTACGGTAAAAGACATTATCGCCGAATTGAAGAAGCCCGGTCGTGATCCGCGTCCAGAATTTAAAACGGCGCGTTTCAAAGCTGGGATTAATACCATCAATGATTTAGCCGAAGGCATGATCTTAGAAGGGGTGGTTACTAATGTTGCCAATTTTGGCGCCTTTGTAGACGTGGGGGTGCATCAAGATGGCCTCGTGCATATATCTGCTCTAACGAACAAATTTATCAAAGATCCACGAGAAGTTGTTAAAGCGGGGGATATCGTTAAAGTCAAAGTTTTAGAGGTTGATGTGCAGCGTAAACGGATCGCTTTTACTATGCGTTTAGATGACCAACCGGCAGCGAGAGAGCAGGCTAATAAGCGGGACAAAAGCAGCCGCGAACAGCGCTCAAAGCCAGCACCGAAAACGACTAACGCGGCGATGGGGAATGCTTTTGCAGATGCGTTCGCTAAAGCTAAGAAAGGGTAGTCTTTAGACTTTGCTTGTGTTGGTACATATTGAGATCAGCACTTTGCAGCATAGTGGCTAAACTAGCGCGCTCAACCTCGGCAATATGATATCCCACGGCCGCCGATAACGCTAAGGCCTGGCCATCAATCCAGACATCACGTTGATGTAATTTTTGCGCGTAGCGGTGTTGGATACGTCGTGCTTGTGCAGGGTTGATGGCGTGGGCAAAGACGACAAATTCATCACCGCCAAAGCGACCTACGATATCGCCTTCGCGGGTTTGGTGACGTAAAATTTTAGCAAACGTTTGCAGCACTTTGTCACCAAACGTGTGGCCTCGATCGTCATTGATCGATTTAAACTCGTTGAGGTCTATGAATAGCAATAAAAACACCCCATCGCGATCGCGAAACCGATCTATCTTACGTTGCACTGCCATTTCCCAACCGCGCCGATTGAGTAACCGACAAAGAGGATCTTCCGATGCTGTAAGGAATGCATGGGCTTTTTCCACTTCAAGGTGCTTCACTTTTTCACTGGCGGCATAAGCGAATAAGAATGACTCAATTGCGGTTGAAACGATGAGTCCATAGCGAGTTAAGAAAACACTCAAATCGTTAAGCCAAACACGAAATAGCATAGCGACAAAAACAATACCCAGCGCAAAAAAGACAATACTAGCGGTATGGATACGCTGGACAGCAGCGTAACCGGCAATTATGAACAGACTAAAAATTACCGCTAGTGTCGTCCACGCCATAACGACTCCCAATCCTATCGTACCCAGTGAAGGGAAAAGGAAAATGAGTATACCGATACACAAAACGGCTGCAGCAGAACCGATAATGGCGTGGTAAAAGTGTCGATTAATAAGGAGTTTTAAATCTAATAACCGAGCTAAAAACAAGGTGGCAAAGAAAACCACGCAACCCGCTAGTAGCGACTGGTTTGCGACATTGTTTTGCCAGCTGCTAAGGGGAGCGAAGTAATTAAATAACCCTTCTTGCAAGCTGAAAAAGGCGGCGACAAAAAATAAATAGGCACTGTATGCGTAAAATCCTGACTGCTTGATACCACGACCTAACAGACCAACATACATAGCAAGACCAACAGCGAAACCAATGAATAGAAATAGAGTAATGGTGTGAGTGGTGATCCGTTGATTAAACTCGCTGATCGATTCCAAATAAAGAATGTACGCGCGATTGCGTTGGCTATTGATATTTATGGTGAGCCGTAAATCATCGCCGGCGGGCAGTAAAACACTATAAAAATGGCTACTCTGGCGTTCCAATGAGACTTGTGAGGGACCCTGAATGATAACCGAACTCAAGCCGACTAACGGCAAACTAATTATACTGGGTTGAGTTAATCGGCACTGCAGTTGTAAGACATTGCTGCCTTCAATCAATTTTACTGTATCGGTTTGTACATTAGAGACAATACTGCCGGTTTGGCTACGACAAAAGCCAACGTCTGCTTGCGACCATGCAAGGCCCGAGTACAAAGAGCAAACTAAAACGACTACACAAACCAGGGGCCGTAGCATGCTTGCACCTTAATCGCCACCAAGGATTTGTACCTGAGCAATGTCGGTGTCTCCTTTAAGCACTTTATATATCGCGTCTTGGACAAGTGTGCGCATACCGTCAGCCATGGCTTGTTTCTTCATTTCTGAAACCGAAGCTTCTTTGTAGACTAATGACCGTAGTTCAGGCGTCATACCCAATAACTCATGCACCCCTGTGCGCCCTTTGTAACCAGTGTCACCACAGGCTTCACACCCTGTAGAGCGGTATAACGTGGGTGGGCCGTCTAATTCAAGTTCGTCAAAATAGGCTTCGCCATATTGACGTTTAATAAAGTTAAATTCTTCTTCATCGGCGGTGTAAGACTCCTTACATTCACCACACAGCGTTCTGATCAAACGCTGAGCTAAGATCCCAACACAGGCATCTGAGAAGTTGACTGGGTCCAAGCCTAAATCGAGTAAACGCGTTATCGTTTCTGGCGCAGAGTTCGTGTGCAGCGTAGACAGTACTAAGTGACCGGTTAGCGAGGCTTCAATACCGGCATGTGCGGTTTCTTTGTCACGCATTTCACCAATCAGAATAATGTCTGGGTCGGCCCGCAGAAACGCGCGTAGCGCATTCGCAAAGGTGAAGCCTATTTTAGGGCTAACTTGTACTTGTTGTAATCCAGCTTGCGTGATTTCCACAGGATCTTCCGCTGTCCAGATTTTCTTTTCTGGGGTATTGAGGTAGCCCAAAATTGCATGCAAGGTGGTGGTTTTACCTGAGCCCGTTGGCCCTACAACAAGAATGATGCCATGCGGCTTCTTAATCATCTCTTCTAAGCGAGCCCGATTACTGGGGGCAACATTCATTTTATCTATCGGCATGGCGCCACCCGAGGCCAAGATCCGCATAACCACACCTTCACCTGCTACGGTAGGGATAGTCGCTACCCGCACCTCCACAAGTTGTCCGCTCATACGAAATGCAAGTTTACCGTCTTGTGGTACGCGCTTTTCGGCGATGTTAAGGTTCGACATGATCTTTATCCGCGCAATCACAGCACTGTGATGCGAGGCTGGTACTTGGTTGATATCTCGACAAACACCATCGACCCGCATCCGCACACGCGTCGGACCATTCTTTTCTGGATCAATATGAATATCAGAGGCGTTCAAGCGCTTCGCATCATGCAAAATTCGACTAACTAAACGTACGACTGCAGGGGCGTCATCAGTTAATTCATCCGAGTGATCTTCGCTGTCTTCTTGATTGGTGCCTATTTCGTCCAGGATTTCATTCATTTCACCCGGTGCGCCGCCACCACCGCTGTCACCAAGATACTGCAAAATCTGATTAGGTAGACCAACGGCAATTTCGTAGCTATCTATGCCTAATGCACGCTCTATTTCCATCAACAATGCGGCGTTATTGGGTTCTGCCATCAACACGATTATGTTGTCGTTAACGTCAGCGATAACCGCGACACAATTGCGTTTTAGGTAACTTTTGTTGAGTTTGCTGTCGCTTTGAAATAGATGGTATTTATCGGGTAAAAAACCAATAAATGGCACTTGATAGTGCACCGATAGCGCCGTGCCAATATGCGTATCAGCCACTCGTAATTCACTTTGTAAGCGTTGAATTAACTGGCGATGGTCGTTACTGGTTTCAGTGACTTCCTTAAGCGCTTTTTCATTGACTAAGTCGGAATGTACCAAGTAATCAAATGGTGCCTTGGTGCCGCCGAGTTCATAGCGGAATTTAGCGCCAATTTTGTCAGCTAACTGTTGTGCGATCTTCAGATCAGCATCGTCAAAGGAACCCGACTTTTTGTTGATAATCTGCAATACGCCCATCATGACACCGGCGTTTAAGATCGGTACGCACAAAATATTTTGCGTTTTAAAGGTACTGTTTTTATCGAATTTATCGGCAAACCGCAGACGCGGGTGGATCTGGCTTAATTCAAAACTGTCATACGGATCGTTTATGATCAGTGGTAATTGCGAGAGCGCAACATAGCCGGCAATCGATAAAGGGCTGATTGGTACCTGAATTTGTTTGGTTTCTTTACCCGTTTTGAACCTGGCGACCAAATCCTGGTGCTGTAAGCGACGCTGGAAAATACTCATGCGCTCAGCACCTAGCAAAGACAATACTTGAGTCTCAAGCTCCTGATAAGCATCCATTAGCGGCGCTTGGCGCGCTAAAAGTTCATCAATTGCTGAAAAATCGGTTTCGGTACTGTCGCTTGTTAACATAGTAAAGCCATGACTACTCTATTGAGCGATACATTATAAAGTTTTTGCTGAATTGTCACTGTACAGAGCCGTTTTTATTCATTGATTTACCCTTTTCTTGCAAATCTACATACGCAATTCAGTAAACAAGTGGCTTGTTGCGCACCATTTGCCAGAGTGCAACCACTCATTGGCAAACCCTTCTGCATTCCGGGATGGACTAATTGGGGTAATTCAAACCCTTTGGGTTAATTACTGCTTCGCTTGCTTTGAGGGATTGACGCAGCAACTTCATTAACTGCTTAACTCTGGGGAGACTAATGCGTGTTTGGTGGGCAAGTACCCAGAGGTCAGCAAAGCCAAAAGACTGTGCGCCGAAGCGTTTTAAGCCATCGAAGTGACATGCGATATAGGGGGCGCCAATGATCATTCCGTGCCCTCGGGCCGCTAGCCTATGCCGACTCACCAAGTCATCGATAGTAAAAAGAATCGCTGCATCGGGGAAGTCCGACTGGCGAATATAATGATTGGCCGCGTTCATGTCAGTACTGGCTATCCAGCCAATTTGATTATGGGGTGTTTGTTTGAAGTATTCGGCATGCGCATAAAAGCCGAGTTCAATGGGGCATATACGGTGGCCCACATAATCATCCCCTGGCGAATTAGCGCCTCGGACAACAATGTCAGCCTCGTTTTCATTAAGATTCGCGAATTGGTAACCGGTATTAATCTCAAGTTTAACCAGGGGGTTTTGAGCGCAGTATTCAAGCAACGGTTGCATCAACAAGAATTCATAAATCGGTGGTGGCAGCGATAGCACTATACGTTCGTATTGCGGACCGATGGCACTGACAGCGCGTTCACCATTGAGGATAGTTGCCTCGATACTAAGTGCCGTTTCCAGCATAGTTTGGCCAAGCGGGGTTAAAACTAACCCCTTGGCATCACGCTCAATCAGAGCTGAAGCGTATTGATTGTTAACACGATTGATATGGCGCAGTGTGGTCACATGGTTTTGTGACAATTGCATTGCAGCACCACGGACCGAGCGTCCGCGCTGAACCGCAATTAAAAGGCGGTAATCATCCCATTTTTGCATTAATGCTCGCCATGGTTATTCCACCTCAGGATACGTCGCTGGGTGTACCGAAAATGCCGCGATCCGCCAACCTTGTTCGCTTTGTTGGATCATGTAAGTAGCGCCAACACGGTTAAAAACACTGCCGTCAGGTTTAAAGCGAACGGCCACATTGCGCACCAACGCAAGATTTTCTGCCAGTGGATGAATTTTAACTGAGTCCCAGGCGACTCGTGCCACGCCCTCTTTTTTAAGGTTTAACAGAAAGCGCTCTACACGCTCATCCATCGTCGCCGCTGACACTGTAGATGGCGCAGTATTCGTAGCAACAAAGGTGACATTCTCGTGGTACAAGGGTAAGTCTTCACGCAAGGTACCCGTAGTAATAAAGTCGTTGTACTTGAGCATGTAGTTGGCAAAAAGCGCATCAATATCTTGGTGATATTGATTATCTGTAGCGCTCGCATGCCCCATAATTACTGTGCACAAAAAGATAAACGATAGAATAAGTTTCATAGCAAAGATGACCTTTCTGAGTTAAAGAAGCCACAGCGTAATGTGCAACTCAAGCGATGTCGTGGTACATTTTTACTTAACGATGGTACAAAAGTATACATCACTTAAGAGAATAATCTTCTGTCAAACCGCCGGCTGCTCTAATTGGATCTTACCGTCTATATGTACATCCCGCTGAGGAAAGGCGATGACGATGTCATTCGCGCGAAAGATATCATCAATGGCGTGACGTATGTTGCTGCGAATGATCCGTATATCACGCTCCGCAGAAGCACTCACCCAGAAATACACTTCAAACACTAGGGCGCTATCACCAAAGTCGTCGAAAATAACTGAAGGTTCAGGCGTGTGCAGGGCATCAGTATTTTCTTGCATTACCTGGCTGATGAGTTCGGACACTTTGCGCGTCGGTGAGCCGTACGCCACCCCGACCTTCACAGAAGTTCTGACATTGCGATCGATTAATGTCCAATTGATTACGGTATTCTCTAGTAGTTTACTGTTTGGGATCAGCATATGCACTCCATCGACCCGGCGAATACGCGTAGAGCGCGTGTTAATGGATTCAACGGTACCGCGAGAGGTGTTTTCGATTTCTAAAAAGTCGCCAATCCGAATTGGACGCTCCCACATTAAAATCCAGCCGCTAATAAAATTATTAATAATGTTTTGCGCGCCAAAGCCAACGCCGATAGCGACTGCGCCAGAAACAAAGGCAAATGCTGTGATGGGCACATTAAAAAAATCAAGCGTAGTAATGACTAGAATAATCAGCGTGATAACGAAAAAGAGGCGCATGGCCAAGTGAGCAACATCTGGGCGAACATGGTTAGCCAAAAGTCGCTTTTTGAGAAACTTAGAGGACCAACTGAGAACATAAAGCCCCCCAATGACTAAAAGGGGAACAAGCAGGACCTGGCCCAAAGTAAAGGTTTGTTCATTTGCGGTGAACAGTTGCTTATCGAGTAACTCACGTATCTGATCGAGCATAGTAATCCGTTGTGCTGAGGCTGCTGATTGAAAGCTTAACTTAATATTTAGCGAAAAGGGAACGTGACTCTGGTGTGTTAATTCGCACTGTAGGTTTCAGCCTACTCTGCAGGGCAAGATTCAATGCCCTCCCCGCTGCTTACGTCGGATGATTTAAGGCTTCAAACATTTGTTCTCAAACCTATATGGCTATGCGGCTAGACAGTCTATAGGTCAAATGGTCGATGGCAAAACTCTCCGCTGGGCCTAAGGTAACTAGCATAGGTTCTATTTGAGATAACACTCATGCAAAAAGTACGCATTTACGATTTACCCACCCGGTTGTTTCACGGATTATTTGCTTTCACATTCGTCATCGCTTTTAGCATAGGCAACTTGATTGATGACGAATCCACGCTGTTTTCATTCCACATGCTGGCGGGGCTTGTCATGGCCTTTTGTATCTTCTGGCGATTGATTTGGGGCTTGCTAGGCTCACGGCATGCCCGTTGGAGTGACTTTACCCTCGCTCCCGCTAAATTGAAGCACTATTTAGCGGAGGTTTACACTGGGCGGAAGCAGACGGTTGCAGGGCATAATCCCGCGTCCAGTTGGGCTGCAGTGCTGATGATTGCGCTGGGGGCGCTTATGGTAACCACCGGACTGCTGATGGTGTATGGTGTGGGTGGTGTAATCGTTGAAGAAGTGCATGAACTGATGGCCAATACTTTTCTATTGGTTATTGTTGTACATATTGCCGGGGTTGTGATCCATCAACTGCAGTATAAGGACAATATGCATCACAGTATGCTGCATGGCTTTAAGCACATTGACGCGCCGGAGGTGTCGAATGTTTCCTCACATAAGCTGACGGCAAGTTTGTTATTGACTATTACAGTAGTTTTTGCGGCATACTTGATTGCAAACTTCTCTGTGGAAACTCGCACATTGACGGTTTTGGGTCAGTCAGTTGTGCTGGCTGAACCAGAGCATGAAGGGTATGAGTATGATAACGATGACGAAGACTGACTATGACTAACGGACCAGAACGGCGTATTTTGCTCGCAACCCTTACGATTATCGCCGTTATTATTGGCTTTGACCTCTACACTGATGCGAGTGAGGGGGTCGTATGGTGGCACTTAGCGATGGAGGGCTTGGCTGGGCTATTGGCGTTGCTTGGCGTATTTTACCTGTTACGCCAAAGCTTTGGATTGCGCCGCGACTTAACCCGAGCGCATGCCAACGCGACGGCGTCGGCTGCGCAAGCGGAGGAATGGCGGGCGCGTTCAAAAGCTTATATTGATGGGCTGGCGGCGATGATCAATCAACAGCTACAGCAGTGGCAGCTCACACCAGCTGAGCAAGAAGTGGCTTTTTTACTGTTAAAGGGATTGAGCCTGAAAGAGGTTGCTAGCGTGCGCGGTACCTCAGAGAAAACGGCGCGTGCGCAATCCTTGGCTATTTATAGTAAGGCAGGCGTCACTGGCCGTTCTGAACTTTCGGCGTTCTTCTTAGAAGACTTATTACCCCAACAAGCAATAGATGATTAATTAATCGTCAAATAGACTTGCAATCTCATACAACCTCTATATAATTCGCGCCCACTTGTCCTTATGGGCATAGACGATTATCCGCTGCAACACTGCTTTTAGGGTTGTAGCCGAAACCTTAAAAGAACTGATTAAGGCGGGCGTGGTAAGAGTTGAAACAGGGTTCCGATTGGGAACTATCGGTTTACGCACATCTTTTTTGCAGGAATAAAGCTGCAAGGGAGGTGAATTTTTTTGTTCTTTCGATTGGAGCTTAATCGATGCCAAATCAAAGAATTCGTATTCGTTTAAAAGCGTTTGATCACAAGTTGATCGATCAGTCTACGGCTGAAATCGTAGAAACAGCGAAACGTACTGGTGCTCAGGTAAGCGGTCCTATTCCTTTACCTACTCGCAAAGAACGCTACACAGTATTGATTTCTCCGCACGTGAATAAAGATGCACGTGACCAGTATGAAATCCGTACTCATAAGCGTTTGGTAGATATCATTGAGCCAACAGATAAGACTGTTGACGCTCTAATGAGATTGGACTTAGCAGCCGGCGTTGATGTTCAAATCAGCCTGGGCTAATAGAAGAGGGTTATAACAATGGCGATTGGTCTTATCGGTCGTAAAGTGGGTATGACGCGCATCTTCACTGAAGATGGTGTATCTATCCCTGTGACTGTTATTGAAGCAACCCCTAACCGTGTTACTCAACTTCGTACTGAAGAAACTGACGGCTACCGTGCATTGCAAGTAACCGCAGGTGAGAAGAAAGCAAATCGCGTTAACAAAGCGGCCGCTGGTCACTTTGCTAAAGCTGGCGTTGAAGCTGGTCGTGGTTTGTGGGAATTCCGTCTAGACGCGAATGAAGGCACAGACATTGAAGTTGGCAGTGAGATTACTGTTGAGCTATTCAACGAAACTAAAAAGGTTGACGTTGTAGGTACTTCAAAAGGTAAAGGGTTTGCGGGTGCAATTAAGCGTTGGAACTTCAGACACCAACGTAATACACACGGTAACTCATTGTCACATCGTGCTCCTGGTTCAATTGGTCAAAACCAATCTCCAGGTAAAGTTTTCAAAGGCAAGAAAATGGCTGGTCAGCTTGGTAACGAGCGTGTGACTATGCAGTCTTTGGAAGTTGTACGCGTAGACGCAGAAAACAACCTATTGTTGGTTAAAGGCACAGTACCTGGCGCGACTGGCGGTGACGTCATCGTTAAGCCTGCGGTCAAAGCCTAACGTCTGGGGAGTTAAGTGATGGAATTAGCATTGAAAGACGCCAAAGGCGCTCTTGAAGTATCCGAAGCGACCTTTGGACGTGAATTCAACGAAGCCCTGGTTCACCAGGTAGTCGTTGCTTACGGCGCTGGCGCTCGTCAGGGTACTAAAGCTCAAAAGACACGTTCAGAAGTACGTGGTGGTGGTAAGAAGCCATGGCGTCAAAAAGGCACTGGTCGTGCACGTGCTGGTACAATCCGCAGCCCAATTTGGGTTGGTGGTGGCCGCGCATTTGCTGCCAAGCCGCGTGATCACGAGCAAAAGGTCAACAAAAAGATGTACCGTGGTGCGATCAAAAGCATCCTATCTGAATTGGTACGTCAAGACCGTTTAGTAGTGGTTGAAAGCTTTGGTGTAGATTCACCAAAAACAAAAGCACTATTAACTAAATTAAACGCGCTTGAATTGAAAGACGTGTTAATCGTGACACCTGAAGTTGATGAGAACTTGTTCTTGTCTGCACGCAACCTCTACAAAGTAGACGTGCGTGACGTTGCAGGTATCGACCCGGTCAGCTTAATTGCGTTTGAAAAAGTGCTAATGACTGCTGACGCAGTTAAGCAACTTGAGGAGGCGTTAGCATGAACCAGGAACGTCTATTAAAAGTTTTGGTTGCGCCGCACGTGTCTGAGAAATCAACACTGGCTGCTGAAGCAAACAATACTGTTGTATTTAAAGTTGTTAAAGACGCCAACAAAGCTGAAATCAAAGCTGCTGTTGAGTCATTGTTCGACGTAGAAGTGAATTCTGTACGCACGGTTAACGTAAAAGGTAAAACCAAGCGTCACGGCATGCATTTTGGCAAGCGTAGCGATTGGAAAAAAGCTTACGTTGTGTTGAAAGAAGGCCAGGATATCGACTTCGTCGGTGGCGCTGAGTAAGAAGGGGATTAGACATGCCATTATTGAAAGCTAAGCCAACTTCTGCCGGACGTCGTCATGTTGTTCAGGTAGTCAATCCTGATCTCCATAAAGGTGCTCCTTATGCTCCTCTATTAGAGAAAAACAGCAAATCTGGTGGTCGTAACAACAATGGTCGCATTACGGTGCGCCATATCGGTGGTGGTCACAAGCAACACTACCGTGTAATCGATTTTAAACGTAATAAAGACGGTATCCCTGCGAAGATTGAACGTTTGGAATATGATCCAAACCGTTCAGCTAACATCGCATTGGTATTGTACGCAGACGGTGAGCGTCGTTACATCCTTGCGCCTAAAGGTGCAAAAGCTGGTGATGCAGTGCAGTCAGGTTCTGACGCACCAATCAAAGCGGGTAACGCGATGCCAATGCGCAACATGCCAGTGGGTACAACCGTTCACGCCATTGAAATGAAGCCTGGTAAAGGCGCTCAAATCGCACGTTCAGCTGGAGCTTATGCCCAGATCCTAGCGCGTGATGGAGCCTACGTTACCTTGCGTCTACGCTCTGGCGAAATGCGTAAAGTATTAGCGGATTGTCGCGCCACTATTGGTGAAGTCGGCAACGCTGAACACATGCTGCGTTCACTTGGTAAAGCCGGTGCTAATCGCTGGCGTGGTGTCCGTCCGACCGTTCGTGGTGTTGCCATGAACCCGGTAGATCACCCGCACGGTGGTGGTGAAGGTCGTACTTCTGGGGGCCGTCATCCGGTTACTCCATGGGGTGTGCCTACCAAGGGTAAGAAAACCCGCAGCAACAAGCGTACAGATAAGCTTATCGTACGTCGTCGTAACAAGTAATAGCGAGGATTCACCATGCCACGTTCTCTCAAGAAAGGTCCTTTTATTGACCTTCACTTGCTGAAGAAGGTAGAGGCTGCAGTGGAAAAGAACGAGCGTCGTCCAATTAAAACTTGGTCACGCCGTTCCATGATTATTCCAGATATGATTGGTTTAACCATTGCAGTCCATAACGGTCGCCAGCACGTTCCTGTATTAATCAGTGACGAAATGGTCGGCCATAAGTTGGGCGAATTTGCGCCAACGCGCACTTACCGCGGCCATGTCGCGGATAAGAAAGCGAAACGTTAAGGGGAAAGAGATGGAAGCATTAGCTAAACACCGTTTTGCCCGTACGTCAGCTCAAAAAGCACGTTTGGTAGCAGATCAGATTCGCGGTATGCACGTTGAAAAGGCACTTGAGTTATTAACTTACAGTCCTAAGAAAAGTGCAGCATTGGTCAAGAAAGTACTTGAGTCTGCGATTGCAAATGCAGAGCACAACGAAGGTGCTGATATTGACGAATTGACCGTTGCCAAAATCTTTGTTGACGAAGGCCCAACGATGAAGCGGATCAAGACACGTGCGAAAGGCCGTGCTGATCGTATTTTTAAGCGTAGCAGTCACATTACTGTGGTTGTAGCGGATAACTAGGAGTAGAGAATGGGACAGAAGGTACATCCTACGGGTATACGCCTGGGTATCAGCAAGCCATGGACATCTACCTGGTACGCAAATACTGCAGAATATGCGGATAACCTGTTTAATGATCATCAGGTACGTCAGTATCTGACTAAGCAGTTGAAAAACGCTTCGCTTTCTAAAATCGTAATCGAGCGCCCTGCTAAGAGCATCCGTGTGACAATTCACACTGCTCGTCCAGGCGTTGTTATCGGTAAGAAAGGTGAAGATGTCGAGAAGCTTCGCAATCACGTATCTAAGCTAGCCGGTGTGCCAGCTCAGATCAACATTGCTGAAGTTCGTAAGCCAGAGCTTGATGCACAGCTAGTCGCTGACAGCATTTCAAGCCAGCTTGAACGCCGTGTTATGTTCCGTCGCGCCATGAAGCGTGCCGTGCAAAATGCTATGCGTTTAGGTGCTAAAGGTATCAAAGTTGAAGTTAGCGGTCGTCTAGGCGGCGCTGAAATCGCACGTAGCGAATGGTATCGTGAAGGTCGTGTACCTTTGCACACATTCCGTGCTGATATCGACTATGCAACCTCAGAAGCGTCGACAACTTACGGTATCATTGGCGTTAAAGTGTGGATCTTCAAAGGTGAAGTTTTGGGTGGTTTACCTGCAGCGAATGCAGTTGAGCAAGCTCCAGCAGCACCTAAGAAGAAAGGCCGTAGCGCTAAGCGAGAGGGCTAATCATGTTACAACCAAAGCGTACGAAATTTCGTAAACAGCATAAAGGGCGTAACCGTGGTCTAGCGATTGCCGGCGGTAAAGTAAGCTTCGGTACATACGGTCTTAAAGCCGTTGCGCGTGGTCGTATGACTGCACGTCAAATCGAAGCCGCTCGTCGAGCAATGACGCGTCACGTTAAGCGTCAAGGTAAAATCTGGATCCGCGTTTTTCCTGATAAGCCAATTACTGAGAAGCCTCTAGAGGTTCGTCAAGGTAAAGGTAAAGGTAACGTTGAGTACTGGGTATGCCAAATTCAACCGGGTCGTGTGTTATATGAAATGGAAGGTGTTCCAGAAGAACTAGCACGTGAAGCGTTTGCATTGGCTGCGGCAAAACTGCCATTCAAAACAACCTTTGTAACTCGGACGGTGATGTAATGAATGCGACTGAACTCAAAGCGAAAAGCGTAGAAGAATTGAATGAAGAGCTACTAAGCCTTCTTAAAGAGCAATTCAATCTGCGCATGCAGTATTCAACCGGGCAGCTTGAAAAAACTGACCAGTTGAAAAAAGTGCGTCGTAACATCGCGCGTGTAAAAACCATTCTGACTGAAAAGGCTAAAAGCTAATGACTGAACAAAAAATTCGTACAGTACAAGGTCGTGTGGTCAGTAACAAAATGGATAAAACCATCACTGTTATGGTTGAGCGTTTCGTTAAGCACCCAATCTACGGGAAGTTTATCAAGCGTTCTACTAAGCTACACGCTCACGATGAGTCAAACCAATGTAATGAAGGTGACGTAGTGACTATCACTGAATGTCGCCCTATCTCTAAGTCTAAGACTTGGAAGTTGGTTGACGTTGTCACTAAAGCTGCAGAATAAGTAATTATTCAAACAGTTTAAAAAAGGCCGCTTACGCGGCCTTTTTTGTTTTCCATTAGTACACTTATCTGACCGGTAGCGACGTTAAGAATGACAAGCGTCACAGTGAGCCGGCTATTCTGACGGATGTTTGGTGTATCATAAATCCTGTGCCAGCCGATTGATTGCTTGGCAGCCGGGCAATACAAAAGCGTTTGCAGTTTCATCGGTATTCAGCACAACCTGCACATTCCCCATGCGCGCAAGTCGGGTAATTAGCGCTTTGTCATTGGGGACATGGTAGATAAACATCGGTACATCACGCAGCACGTCTTCACTGACAGAGTTATAAACCGGATCGTCTAGCTTGCCGTAGTTAGTGCCCATTACGGTAAAATCGAAGAAGTAATACACTAATTTATAGAAGTTGTGCACAAACGCGGTGCCGATATACGACTCCGGTAGCGGTTGTGTATCGAGCATGGTCATAAAACCTGCGTCTCGGAAGGCGGCCAGTTTAATCGGGTGCTCTGTTTCTATCACCACTTTATTTGCCATCGCAGTATTTACCGTAATCGCCGTTAGCCGAGCAACCGCTTGTGCTACTTCTTCTGTGTTTAAGCGTGTGAGTTTCTTAAAGTCTAGCCACACATAAATAGGCTTCTGTAGGTGCGCGAAAAGCTTTTCCAGTGATAACAGCTCACCATTTTTAAGGTTATAGGGCCTATCGTGACTGACAACATACTGCCCCATCTCCACATCAAAATAAACGTCAACTTCAACGCCTCGAGCGCCGTTATTGATAGCCAGATTGATGGCCTCAATCGAATTGGCTTGCTGTAATCGAATATTTGAGTCGGTGACCAAGCCGCGGGTTGACCAAGCCTTGTCACAATAGTCCAGTGAAAGTGCTGATTGTCGCAGCGCTAGTTGGTTATCAACATAGGCCACTGTAATCTGATAGCTAGCAATACATGCGATAAACAAGCCGAGTGCAATATAGCGCTTTTTCATTAATCTAATTTCCGTAACCTATGCTAATCAATACCTAGTGCTAACAATTATCCGGTGGATGATAAAGCTTCTGACGATAAAGATAAGCCGGCAATTGTACATGTGCGAGCGCACGTTTGTGCTCATCCTCTGTGATCCCTTTGTCGGTAAGGCTCAAGGTTTTAGTGCCTTTTTCATAGTGAGCGTGTAAAGGTGTCGAGTCTGGCCGTAAAATCGTGAGCTCTTGTTCTTGCATTAACGCGAAAAGGTTTTCAAATTGCAGCAAAGCGCGACCTGGACTGTGGTTATCGAAAGTGAAGTCTCTTCCATCCATCACGTGACAGGTTGATATACCGGCTAGGCTTAAGAGCGTAGGGGCAAGATCAATTTGGCTTGCAACTGGCTCAATAACTTCAGGCTCAATTAGCCCCCCAATAATCAAACCCGGAATGCGGAATTTTTCTACTGGGATCAAGTTGCTGCCATACACACGATTATCATGATCCGCGACCACTAAAAATATCGTGTTTCGCCAGTATTCACTGGCCTTGGCTTGTTCAAAAAATTGTCCCATTGCCCAATCGGCGTATTTAACCGCATTGCTAGCAGTACCTTTAGGTTGTTCATATAACTCAATTCTGTCATCCGGGAATTCGAACGGTTCGTGGTTACTCGAGGTAAATACCAATGAAAAGAAGGGCTGACCTGCTTGGTTGAGTTCAACAAAGTTGTCGTGCGCAGTGCGGAACAAATCTTCATCGCTGGCTCCCCAACTGCCAACAAAAGCAGGGGATTTAATATCAGCTATGTCGATCACTTGGGCAAACCCGTTTCCAGTAAAGAAGCTTCTCATGCTGTCAAAATGGGCTTCTCCTCCGTAGATAAATTGAGTGTGGTAACCGTGGGGAGCTAATATTGAAGCTAATGTAGAAAAGTCTCGCTGACTGCCTGATAGCTTAACCGTACTTTGCGCAGGCGTAGGCATAAATCCCGCAATGACCGCTTCAATGCCGCGCACCGAACGGGTACCGGTAGCATATAGATTATCAAACCACATGCCTTCTGATTTGAGCTTTTCCAGTTCTGGCGTAACGGGCACCCCACCTATGGACTCAACGAAAGTGGCGCCTAGACTTTCCTGCAAAATGATCACTATGTTGGGCGGCGTTTCTCTCTTAATAGTCGCTGGCTGAAAATGCAACGTGGGCTGTTCGCTGACGTATTGGTAGTGCTGTAGCCACGGCCAGTCGCGCGTTAGTTGTGTCATTTCATCAATAGGGAGTTCGCCATAAATATCACTGCTTTCGCTCTCATGGCGCAAGTTGTATAACGCATAAATCAATGAATAGCCTGAATTGATGACCAGTGAATTGACCATTGAATCCGCGGTTATAGCAAACAAGGATGGATTTGCTGGCCGGTGTTCAGTTGTAGAGCGAATACCGGCAAATGCTAAGAACACACATAAAGGCCATATTAGTAGGCGCTTTTTTAAGCCCCAGGAATGTTGCGACGATTGCGGGACAGTTAAAATGCGTTTGGCCGCGATAAAGGCAAAAACGCACCCAATGGTGACACCCACAATGGCGCCCTTAAAGCCAACCCATAACATTGAAAATACTTCTTTGGGATATTTGAGATATTCGACAAACAAAAGGTTAGGGCGAATGTCATATTGCTGAATGAACATTGGGGTTGTGAGTTCTAGAAATACCACTACACAGAGTCCAACTAGGGCCCACAGGTAGGTGAATTTGAACCAGATTTTGTGTGTTAGAGGCCCTGCGAATAATAACGATAGCAAAATTGGTATGGCCGCCAGAATAGACATTAAGATAATGTCTGCGCGCACTCCTTGAATAAAGATATTGAATAATTCATCGGTAGCGGCAACACGGTCATAAAAAAAGGCAACTAACCCTAGGCGTGAAATGCTAAGAATGATAAGACCAGTCATGATCATGCGGGCAATATAAATAAACGGGCCAGTGCTGGATAAAAATGGCTGCGTACTACTTATGTTCATTAAGCTTCTTATTATCTTTCTACTACAAGATAAAACAGACCTTACCGCTGCTAGCTTAAACTAGCCTTAAGCAGGCTTAAAGTTGTTCGATTACCTCAATACCAAGCTTGAGATTTTCCGACCTAGCTTAGACGTGATATTTATAATCATCGAAGCACCAAAATGCGGTTATGCTAATGATGGAACACTCATTTTCAGTCTTCGATTAGGCTTTGGGTGATGGCTGCATTGTCCAACACAATGGGTGAAGAGTGGCTCTGTAAATTAGGTTGTACGTCCGCACCATAATCGAACACCACTGCAAGCACCAACACCAAAGATGCGGCTAGCATTAGTTTCATCAGTAATGGGAAGCAGAATTTAAACCAAAGGTGATAGGGCACTCCTGCCATTCCGATAATTCCCATTAACACGGCATTAGTCGGAATGATCATGTTAGAGAAGCCATCACCAAACTGATAGGCAAGCACCGCTATTTGCCGGTTAACTCCAATCAGATCACCCACGGGAGCCATGAGTGGCATAGTGACATACGCTTGTCCGCTGCCTGAAGGAATAAATAGATTCAACACTGTTTGCATAACGAACATGCCTACTGCTGCGATTTCAGCGCCTAAATAAGACAAAGGGTAGGACATCGCATATACCAAACTATGCAAAATCTGTCCATCTTCCATGATCAACGCGATACCCCGTGCAACACCAATAAGGATGGCAGTTGTGGCAAGATCTTGTACGCCCTCAATGAAACGTTTTGCGGCCTCGTCTGCGTGTAAACGCCCGACAATCGCAGTGAATATTCCCCAACAGACGAATAACGCACCCAGTTCATAAAGGTACCAGCCACGCTGGGATATCCCCCATACGGCGACACAAATAGTCAGCACTAATCCTGTGAGGATAAGTTTGTGACCAAGTAGTAGCTTCGGGTAATGACCAGCTTCAGCATCGCCTAATGGGCAACTAAGTCCTTTCGTCAGTGATGTACTGGGATCGGCATGTACGCGCTTGGCGTAACGCCAAACATGGTGAAACCCTATCAAAACGAATGGAATAAATATGGCAAGTCGCAATTCAATGCCCGAGTACAAGGGCACACCAGCGACTTGTTGCGCGATCATTACGGTAAACGGGCTAAATGCAGATACGCCATAGCCAATACCGTAGCCAACCACGACCATTCCGACGGCGGTCATTGCATCGAGTCGCATCGCCTTACAGAGTCCAACCAGAATAAGTACAAAAGGAATATATTCTCCTGCGGTACCAATAGCGCCAGACGCCAGAGCGAAGGTGAATATCACCATGAAAATTAGCCATTGCGGCTTACCTCCAAAACGCTCTAACAGACGTCCAATAAGGGCGTCAATAGTCCCTGTTGCACGAGCGATAGCCAGAACACCACCGACGATGAAGACGAAAAATATGACGTCTTGTGCCGCGGCAAGGGCGCGCGGGATTGCCACAAAAAAGTCAAAGGGTGTTAAGCGCACCTGTTCATCGGTAACGGCGTATGTTCCGGCGATGACGGCTTCACGTCCGTTATCTAGAGTTTGTGTCGCAAAGAAGCCTTGGGGTACCAACCATGTCGCGAGATAGGCCACAAACATCATACAAAGCAATAAAACAAGGGTGTGGGGGACTTTAAAAGTTTCTTTCATGGATCTTGGTTTCCAGATACTCACTTAAGGGGAAGATAAGCTTCCCGATTGGGTTTATTAGGCATATATATTCAAAATGTAATAACCAATAAGTGTTGCTAATTAAAGTGGAGTCTTATTAACGCGCCAGCCTAATTCAGCTCACCTTTATTTGTTCTTCAACTTTTAATACCAAGCTAATGATCTTCCAGCCCGCTTTGGGATGCACCGTTTCCCGCGAAGTGAAAACACCAACTTTGTTGTCATGGATATAAATTAATGGGATGGCGTCATTTTTATATTGATTGCGATATTCTGTGTAATCGAATTCGTCGGTCAACCGAGTGGTTTTTAACACGGCACCGTTCTTCATCGCGCTGGCTAAAAAGGCATAAGTGATCCCGTCATCAAATAAGCACATTTTCTGAGCAAAATTTTCTGACACTTGATGACTTTGGGGTTTATCAGAATCATTGGTACCCAGTCCCAATACCGTCGCATCGCGCCCTAATTCATGCTCAAAGTGCACGGTGACTAACGGATTGAGCTGACGATAAGGCGATAAAATCAGGACGCTGCCAACAAGGGTTAGATCTAAGTAACGTTCTGCATGTTCGCTCATCGGGTTACCGTAATACGTCTTAATGTTTTGCATCCGAGCGAGTCGGATAGCATCCCAGTTAGTATCAGCTACAGTAACGACGATTTCATTTTTAGCCAGCTCAAGGGCCAAATCGCGAGAAAAGTGATTAGCCCCAAATAATAGAAATCCATTTTGCTCAGGGGAACGCAGGCCCAGCCAATTGGCTACGGTTGACGCCGTGAGACTTTGCAGCACCACGGTTGCGATAATCACTAAAAACACCATGGGTACGATTAAACTAGCTTCTGCGTAGCCTGCGGCTTCTAATTTAATACTAAACAACGCTGAGACCGCAGCGGCGACTATCCCGCGTGGCGCAATCCACGCCAGTAATGCTTGCTCTTTGATGGTTAGGCCTGTACCGATCGCAGAAACTGCCACTGAAAGTGGGCGAGCGATGAACATAATGGCTGCAATAACGATGACGGCACCTAAGCCCACGGCCTGAATTGCAGCGAAGTCTATCCGCGTCGCTAATAATATGAACAGCGCCGAAATCAGTAACACACTCAACGTTTCTTTAAATTCAAGAATACTCTCGACATCTACGTTGCGCATGTTGGCCAATATCATGCCCGCAATCGTGACGGTTAATAGTCCTGATTCATGCGCAAACACATTGGAAAATGCGAACGCCGCTAACATTAGTGTGAGTACGGCAGTGTTTTGTAAGTAATAAGGTATCCATTGTTTGCGGATCGCAACGCCCAACAAATAACCACTGGCGCTACCGAGAACACCGCCTACTAGAATTGTGATACCAAAGGCAACTAGCGTATGGGTAAAGGCATCCTGCTGCGCTAAGATAAATTCAAAAACTAAAACTGCAAAAAGAGCACCGATTGGATCGATAACAATGCCTTCCCAGCGCAGGATATTGGAAATTTTAGCGGACGGCCTAACGGTGCGCAGCATTGGAACGATAACGGTTGGACCGGTAACTGTAACTATCGCCCCAAATAGTGCGGCTAATTCCCAACTGAGTCCTAATACGTAATGCGCTGTAGGCGTGGCGACTATCCAAGTGATAAAAACGCCGACACTGCAAAGGTTTCGCACCATGGCGCCATGGCCACTAATATCAGAAAATCTTAACGTTAGCGCACCTTCAAATAGGATTATCGCAACAGAGAGAGAGACAACCGGGAAAAGTAAGTCACCAAACAGCGTATCTGCATTGATCAAATCGGTGCCAGGACCGACAATGATCCCTGCCAGTAACAAAAACAGGATCGCAGGGAGCTTTACTCGGTAAGCGAGGTATTGGCAACCAATTGACAACAAGCCAACGATGACCAGAACGACCGACAAATTATCCAAGCGACTCCCCTTATCCTGCGGATTTACGCCGCTAACCTTAGACCAATAGATACTCCTTGAGCAAATAATTAGATTACAGTCGGCTTATGTTAGCTTGAAATGAACGTGGTACAAGAGTATTAAACTTGTACATAATATCGTCAGTTTATTTTACACTCCGTTAACCTTGCAACATAAAAATCTAATAAAATCAGTTATTTAAGTTTTGGCACGGATCAAGCATGTAAATAAAAATCAAGCGAAAGATGGTGTTTGCTTTCACCATCAATACACGTAAATTGATTAAGGAATAGATTGATGACTTTAAAAATAAATAAACAAGCTGGGATTTTAGTTGCCGCAGCAGTGGCGTCTGCTTTCGCAGCTTCAACAGCACAAGCGACTCACTTTCGTGGTGCTGCGGTTGTACCAAGTGTAGATGCTAATGGTCTGTTAACCATTGACGCAAAGTCTTTTTGGCGTTTGCAAGCTGGAACGTCTGCTGGTAATTTCCCGCACTCCGGTATCGGCATAGTGACTGTCTCTGATGGGGCTTCATTCAACACATCTATCAGCGATATTGCGATTTCTCAAGATTTGAGTGACTCGCGCCGAGCCGAGATTAATGAAGATTTCGAGCTTCAATTGCCAGGTGCTGGTTTATATACATTATCTTGGTCATCGTCTTCTTGGGTAAGTGGCGTTCCGAATGCTGGTGGTGGTTATGGTACGACCTCGACCATTTTTTGGGACGGCAACACCGCCAACAGTCCAATTCAATTTGATCTTGAAAATATCCAGCAGCAAGTGATTGGCGGCAGCGCTTATTCTGACAACTTAGATGCCGTAGGTGTAGGCCTAACATATGATGACACGTTTTTATCGCGTGGTATGAGCTCTCAGGCGCGTGGGTTTGATATCGATGCAACGGGGCAGATTAATATCTCTGCTACCGATACGGCGTTGTACACTGACAACGGCTCGAATGACGGCGCGGATGAAGCGTTTAGCGGCAAAATTAATGCGACCGACGGTAGCTCTGTAGAATTTGTTTGGTTGTTTGACACTGTTGATACGCAAAACGCAAACCTAGCACCTTCGATTACTGACGTAGTCATTAATGCACTTGTGGGTGACACGATTTCTGAAACCTTAGTGGTTACAGATCCAAATGCGGGTGATGTACTAACAACGTCGTTTATCTCTTTCCTTGGCACAGGTGGTGCTGTCGGCGGTTCAACGTTCGATCCTAATACACTACAGTTTAACTGGGACTCAAGTGGTTTTGGAGCGGGTACTTATGTAGCAACATTTGGTACTAGTGATGGTTCTTTGACTGACCAAGGTACAGTGACCATTAATCTGAGCACTCGCCCTCGTGATCCTAGCGTGTCTGAGCCAGGTACTCTGGCAATCGCTGCAGCTGGCCTCCTAGGTCTGGCAATGTTTAGACGTAAACGTAAAGCGTAAGTTTAAAATTGAGCATTCAAAAAGGTAGCGTTAAGCTACCTTTTTTGTATGTTGTAAGATTTGATCTATGAAATGCCGTCACTGTGGAAGCCAAAATCGCACTAGTCAATGTTGTGAGCTCAAAATATCAAGCAAGCCATGGAGTGGAGTAGCAAAGAAAATTTCAGTGCTAGATGCAACGTTACACCTGAAAGGAGCTCTACAACAAAACCAAACGTCAGTGGTTAGAGCAATCATTAAAGCCTTGGAAAAAACCTGCTCGAATAATAATTACTTTCTGTACTATAAAGGGCTAGTGAGTTGGAAGAGTGGCCAAAAAAGTATTGGTTTTGAACTTATTCGTAGCGCTTATCAACAGGGTTTACGCATCACCGAGCTTAGTATTAATCTGGCGGCTTTAGCAGTGCAATTACATCAATATCGATGTGCTCAGAAAGTGCTAAAACACCTATCAGCTGCTACGTCTCTGCCGGTCCCCACACTGAGACACGTATTTGATTTAGCGTTGCAAGCTAAAGAACATAAACTAGCAGCGGAATTCGCCACTCAATTGATTGCCCAAGAACCTAGTATAAAACAGCATTATTTACAGGCGATAACCGCCTTATCTGCCGCAGGCCAAGTACATGAAGCGGCTTCACTTGCCCAAAAAGCCAGTCAACAGTTTTCAGAAGATGTTGAATTACAGTTAACCTGTGTGAGTCTTTTAGAAAGGGATAATCAGTTGACCGAGGCACAGGATTGCTTCGCCAAGATAAAATCACCTGATTTCACCGATCCGAACGTAGCAGTTATTTACTCACGCTTGCAGCGCCGGAATAACCGTCTTGACGAAGCTAGGGCATCTCTGGAAGTTGTACTCGCTTCCCATGGTTCAGATGATTTATCAGCGGATTTTTGGGCAGAGCGACTTTTAGTGGCGCGTGCAACAGGGCGAGTGCAAGAGGCGCTTACTAGTGCCGATAGGATGCATATAAAGCTCACGAGTGAAGAGGTTCAATTACAATCAGCAAGCGTCGATGCTGAACTAAACCAAATAGCCGCAATTCGTTGGCCAATCCTGCATGCGGACGAAGGCCCAATGATTTCTCCGGTATTTATCGTTGGTTTCCCTCGCTGTGGCAGCACCCTACTCGAGAAGTTGATATTCACAGAATACCAATGCTCGAATGCGGACGAGTCAGTTGCCATGGAGAAAGCAGAACAGCTAATCTACGAAACCTGTGGTGTGGCTTGGTGGCAATTGAAAGATAATGCGCAGTTACCTCTTTCTAGTATTAGGCAGACGTTACAAGAGTATTATGTGATCAATGAACAAGGTGGATCGCCTTCATCAATGGCATATGTCATTGATAAAAATCTTACTAACCTTGTCCGTTTGCCCCTTTTGAGTCAGTTGTTTCCTCGCGCTCCCATCATAAAAGTGCAAAGGAACCCATTGGACAATGTCCTGTCATGCTATTTTAGTCAATTCGCACATTCGCATCCTTGGCAAAAAGATCTTGAACATGTCACTGCCCATTATCTTCGCCTTGAGTCGCATTGGCAGAAGGTGAAGGAGAGCGTTGAGAGTCCAATAATAGAAGTCCGCTATGAGGATATCGTCAATGCAAATGGGTTGACTAAAGAGCTATCTACTTTTTTAGATCTGCGCTGGGCTGCGCCAAAACGTGAAGATAAGATTAAGCCAACTTTAATGTATAAAAGTAATACAGCTTCATACGCACAAGTAGCAAATTCAGTAAATAGTAGTAGTATTAATTTTAGTGAAAAATACCGTTCTCAATTGCCCAAAGCTATTTTGGAAAAGCTAGCGAGTTCATAAAATAATTACGCCTAAAACAGTTAATCAAGGAGATTATATGCATCGCAGGAAGATAAGGTTTAACGTGGCTTTAATCATTAGCACAATGCTGTTATTACCGTTAATTGCGAGAGCGAGCATAGTGACTGAAACTCCAGCGCCGATTTACGATATGAATGAATCGGAGCTCTATCAGTTCCTACAACGGCAGAATATGGTGCTTAATGGTTTTAATTTAGACAGTATCTCCCTGCCTGAACAGGTCAGTAAGAATATTGGCGATAGACAAGCATTAGGCTTAGTTGGACAGTTACTTTCGAAAAATGATGCCCGTGGTCCAACTGCCTTAGCCAATTATCTAAAACGTTTCCCTAATGATTTTGTGGCGATGTATTTGGCGGCTAGCGAGCTTTTAAAGCAAGAAAAATACCGAGAGGCGGAATTAACGCTACAGGCAATCCTTCAGGCTCAACCGAACTTTCATTCAGCAACAAATTTATTGGGCCTATTACGCTTATTGCAGCAACAATATGACGTCGCTGCACAAATCTTTGCACGCGTTCTTCTCACGGATAAGAATCCCAACGAAATGGCAGCTAAGTACATGGCATGGTTGGGGATCAGAAAGGGCGACAATGAACAGGCTGAAGTTGCACTAGCAATGACGGTCAGTAAAATCCCGAGGCCATACACGCAAGTACCTTTGGTATTATTGGATTTGGCTGAATTATATCGGCGTCAAGGGAAGTATGAGAAAGTTGCAAGTATTCTTGAGCCACTAGAAGTCTCTGAACCAGTGTCAGAATTAATGAAAGAAGCGTTGGCAAGACGCTTTGAGGCCGTCACTCTGATTGGTGCTACTCAAAAGGCTGAAATTTACCTTAGCGCTGTTCAAGAGCTCGTAACACTAGAGCCATTGCCGGTAAAGATGTCGATGGCACGTCTATCTGCCCAGCAGGGAGATTATAATCGTGCACTCGCTTTCATTGAAGAAAGTAAAACCGATAATCAGGAATTTGAACTAAAACGCTTATTAGAAAAGGCACAGATCCAAGCAGTGGCGCAGGATTTTGAATCGGCAGAGAAGACCTTGTCGGCCTATTTGCAACTTAACAACCCAGTTAAATTTACAACCTGGTCTAATTATATGGAAACGATGATTATGCTCGGGCGCGGAAATGTGGCGTTGGAGAAATTAAGAGTTTCTGTCACAAAGTATCAAGATCAAGACCTATGGTTACTTCTTGTTGATTCGCTTATGAAAGCGGGGGACCTTCGTAGCGCTCAGAGAACACTTGATCGAGTACTAGCGGATAATCCCAAATCTTCACCAGCTTTATACCGCAAAGGGATCTTGTTGTTTGACCAAGGCGATAATCAAAATGCTGCTTTAGCCTTTGAGCAAGCGGTAGAGACTAACCCAAATAATATCGATGCCTGGATGGCTCTATTTGGTGCTTTGCATGATCATCGTGTCCATAATCATGCCAGTGGTATGGCAGCAACCGAACACGCGGATTTGATGCCACTCTTTGATAAGGCCCTGAAAGCAAATCCTGATTCCATCAAATTACTTTATGAAAAAGGCTTAACGGCATATTCTGGAAGTGAGTTGCAATTGGCTAAGCAAAGTTTTGATCTCGCGGTTGCTAAGTCACCGTTTCATATCCCCTCATTGGCCATGGCTGCAATTGTTCGAGCGGATTTGAATCTTGCTTCTCAGGAAAGCCTTGCATTAGCCAGAAGAGCGGAGACGCTGTCACCGCAAAATCCTGCAGTATTGGATGCGATGGGCTGGTCCCTGGTCAGGGCTGGAGAGCCGGATGAAGGACTGCAATATTTGAGTAAAGCACTACAGTTGATGCCGGGCGATGAAGCTGTTTTAGCCCATATGGCTGAAGCGCATATTGCCAAGAGTGATATGAGGCTAGGACTGCAATATGTCAAAGATGCTCTAAAAGGAGTATTGCCTGATCATACCGACCAGGCGTTAAGAGAACATTTGGTCCGTTTAGATCCCAGAGAGAAACTTTCCTTAGACGTGAATCTGATCAATGGTTTTGGTGTGGGAGAAAGCGCGGGCAGTATTCTTATTACGCAAGAAGAGGGTGGTGTCAGGGTAACGGCTGATGTAACCGGACTGCCAGCCGGTTTAAATGGTATGCATTTTCACGAAAAACCCAGTTGTGAGGCAGGAATGCAGCAGGGCGAACGCGTAGCAGGACTAGCCGCTGGTGGGCATTATGGACACGGTCACATGATGATGGACATGGGCGCTATGGACATGAGTTCAATGAGCGCGGAAGAACATGCTATGCATATGCAAATGATGAAGCCTAAAGGTGACCTCCCGCCACTACCAATTGCTGCGGACGGAACCGCTAGTGACACAGTGTTCGGTGCAGATCTAACGCTGGAGGAATTGCGAGGGCGGAGTTTGATGATCCACCAAGGCCCTGATGTTGATGGGGTATCTGGGCCTAAAATTGCCTGCGCGGTGATCCCGTAAACCCTCTGCAAATGATTGCTATGACTAACCCTTCGAGTTGGTCATAGCGTATTTCAATTAATACTACAGTGTCGAACTAGACCGCTACAGCTGACATGTTTGCGGCTATTCTTTGTTCATCAAATTCGGGTCGGAGGCGATGGAATGAAGAGAACGCTAGCATGCTTTGGGCTGTTGCTATGGTTAATGCCATTGACGACTAATGCCAAGTCCTCGGCCGTCCAAAGTTATCTGTCGAATTGGTTGGATACTGTGGTGGGTCAGGAGTTGGAGTTTTCATTTGAAAAGCGCAAAATTCAGTTCCGCGGCTGCAAACAAAAAGCTTATGATTTAGTCATTACGCGACAATTTGGCGAGCGTTTTTCTGTCGATATGTCCCTCGGCTATGCCAAAGGCCGCAACAGTTTTGGTGTTTACTCGCATACCGTAATGGTCAAAGAATTTCAGCTGATGCCGCGCTGGCAGCTGGGTGAGTTTGTTGTCGGCGTGGGTGTCAAAAAGCAGTCGTCACATTCGTTGCGTTCTTCGCATGCCGCTAGCATTGAGTTGCCCCTGCGCCAGGCATGGGCAGTAGAAATTGACTTACCCACGTTCAATACTGCGCATGATTTCCGTATGAAGCTTGAACATGAACAGTGGCATAGCGCGGACAACATGAACACGTCGATGCGAAATGCTACAAACAACGCTCTTGCCATTGAATATACGATTGCGTTTTGAGCGATGGCTACCGTGAGGCTGATCAAACCAGTGGCTTAACTTCGCCGCAAAACTAATGTTTCGGAAATCTTATCTTGTATTGCTTGTCGATTAGGATCCCAATAAACCTGTAAAAAGCCCATTAAACCTGTCGCTAAACCTGCGCCATAGCCGCCGTAGCGGCCAAAGCTTTCCCACAACGTGGGCGTGCGTCCATCAATCCTGATCACATATATTCCCATTAAGCGTTTGCCAGGCGTAGCACCGTTCCAAATGGTTGGAAATGCACTAAAATATAGCGCAGCCCAACCAACGCCAATACCTAAATCCGCAGCAACGGCTTCGATCGTATCAATCACACTAAACATCGGCCCTTCAGATTTTCCTTCTGTTGCCGGCTCTGGGCCTACTTTCGGATTGGGCTCAGCCGCACTTGGGTCACTGGTTTCAGCAAGGGATTGGGTCGCTAATACATTTTTTGCTGCAGTAAATTTTTGCTCTGCAAGTAGGGAGAGCTCCGCACTTTCTGCTGGCGTTAAACTCGTGTCATTGGCCAAAAACTCTTCTGTTAACGCTAACATTTCTGCAGTGCTAAGGTCTGATTCAGCATACACTTGTGCGTAATCATCAACCAGTGAACGTTTACAAGCTAAGTCTGGGCAACCATTCCACGCCAACATAAGTGCGCCAGTTGCAATTGCTTGTGCACCGGTTAATGGCCCCTCTGTGACCTCAGAAGTTTGTTCGTTGACTGTTTCGATAATGCCGTAAATAACAGCGAACATTAATATGGCTATCACTATACTTAACGCAATTCGAGTGCGTCGAAAGCGCCGCTGGCGAGCCAGACGAATATTCGTGCGCAGAAATGTTATCGCGGTAAATCCAGCCAAAAAGAGTGCGTTCAAAGAGCTCAAAATAACGACACAGAAAAGGTCGATAATGAGGGCGACCAGTCGACGTGACGGCGACGCAATGGGTTGGCCCAGCAAGTGATCGGCGATACCAAAAGCATAAGGGGTTACCGTATTTTTATCATCGCGTTCGGGCTTAACGGGTTTGTTTGGCGCCAACTCTGAGTCTAATTGAGTTGCTTCGCGAATCGCAGGCTGCTGCATACCATTGACTATTCTTAACGGACGGAATAAGCAAAGCATAGCGACTTTTGCGCGGCGATTAAATATTAGCTCAATAAAAAGGGCGCTGAAGCGCCCTTTATTGATTACCGCGTTCGCTTATTCGGTTTCATTGACTGGAAAACCACGGTCACGCATAAGTGCTTCTACCTTGGCATCACGACCACGGAACTTACGATAAGCTTCTGCAGGATCCATCGCGTTGCGGATAGAGAACAAATACTTCACTAAGCGATCACCGACCTCTTTGTCATAGAACCCTCCAGGAGCTTCAGCAAATGCCTCGGCGGCATCCGAGGTTAAGACTTCTGCCCACATATAGCCGTAATAGGCTGCGGCGTAACCCTCACCTGAGAATACGTGACCAAAATGTGGCGAGCGGTGGCGCATCACGATTTCTTCCGGCATACCTAACGCAGCTAACTGCTCACGCTCGAATGCATCCGGCTCGATGCTTGCCGGATCAGTGGTGTGATACAGCAAATCAATGATCGCTGAAGCCATGTACTCAGTGGTTTTAAAGCCTTCGTTGAAGGTAGCCGCGGCTTTAATTTTGTCGACCAACGAAGCAGGAATCGGTTCGCCCGTTTCATGATGCACAAGATACTGATTGATGACTTCATCAGTGAGTAACCAACGTTCCAATAATTGTGATTGGAACTCAGTGTAATCACGTACACCCGAGTGTGACGTTGGGTATTTGACGGTTGCTGACAAGAAGTGTAGCGCGTGGCCGAACTCGTGGAAGTAAGTCTCAGCATCATCCCATGAAATAAGGGTTGCCTGGCCTTCCGGCGCTTTAACAAAGTTACTGTTGTTAGAGGTTAATGCACTTTCTTTACCATCAAAAGTTGTCGGGCTGCGGTACATAGTTGCCCAAGCACCCGAGCGTTTACCTTGACGCGCGAATGGGTCGAGATACCATAAGCCAATGTGTTCTTTACTGGTTTTGTCAGTGACTTCCCACACTTTTACATCAGGGTGAAATACTGGTACAGAACCTTCTGGCACTGGGGTGAATTCAAAGTTAAACAAGCGCCCAGCCACATAAAACATGGCGTCACGGAGTTTATCCAGTTGTAGGTACTGTTTAACTTCATCTGAATCTAAGTCGTACTTAGCTTTACGAACTTTCTCCGCGTAAAAACGGTAATCCCAAGGTTCAATCGTGATATCTGCGCCTTCAGCGTCAGCAATTGCTTGCATATCAGCAACTTCTTCCTCTACCCGAGCGATAGCTGCTGGCCAGACTTTCATCATTAGCTCCATCGCATTTTCAGGATTCTTCGCCATGCGATCTTCAAGACGCCACTGGGCATAATTCTCGTAGCCAAGTAATTGAACGCGCTCGTGCCGAAGTGTCAGGATCTGTTTGATTAACTCGTTATTATCAAACTCATCCGCATTGTCGCCACGGTTGTAGTAAGTCTTCCACACTTTCTCGCGCAGCGCGCGGTCAGTACTGTAGGTTAAGAATGGGTCCATCGAAGAGCGGGTATTGGTGATGGCATACTTGCCTTCTTCGCCTCGTTGTTCAGCAGCTGCGGCAGCAGCGGCAACAAACGATTGCGGTAATCCATCGAGTTGCTCAGCCGTGATATACAGGACGTAGTTCTCTTCGTCAGCGAGTACATTATTCGAGAACTTGGTGTGCAGTTTGGACAACTCTTGATTGATCTCGGCATAGCGCTTCTTCGCTTCAGCCTCAAGGGTTGCGCCGTTGCTAGCAAAACCATTGTAGGTTAACCAAGTGATACGCTGCTCTTCGTCGCTGAGGGATTTTAACTCTTCACTTTCATAAACGGCTTTAACACGAGCAAAGAGTGCCTCATTTTGCGTGATTTTAGAGAAAAAGGCAGAAAGCTTAGGGGCCATTTCAGCCTGAATTTCACGGAATTCAGGGCTCGACATATTTGAGCTCCAAATACCCCAGTAGGTGAATACACGGTTGAGTGCGCCACCGGCTCGCTCCATAGCAACAATCGTATTTTCAAACGTCGGCGGCTCTGGATTATTCGCGATGGCTTCAATTTCCGCCATATTCATGTCCATGGCTTTTTCCAGCGCGGGCTTTAAGTCGCTCAGTTGCATATCGTCAAACTGTGGCACTCCGCCATATGGGCCAGAGTACTCTGCCAATAATGGATTTTGAGTCGTGGTTTCAGCGGCGGTTGCTGCAGCTTCTGGTTGGGCTGCACTGGTTTGTGCTTGTTTTGATTCAGAGCAGCCACCTAATGCCAAAAGGCAGGCCATGGCTGTTGCGGTTAATAGGGGTTTGTTCATGTTATTTCCAAACAGTTGTCGTTGTTTTGATGTTATCGTAATTATAATAATGTCAGGGACTGTTTATCCCATGAGACGCGCCGTACAGCGAAACTTTAGTGTAATCCATTCCATCCCTGAGTACCACGGTGGGTGAGGCTAGCGGCTACTCAAACACGATAGTTTTATTGCCATGCACAATCACACGATCTTCCAAGTGAAAGCGTACACCATTTGCCAGCGCGGTTTTTTCACAGTCTTTCCCTTTGCGAACCATGTCTTGTGCGCTATCTGAATGACTAATGCGCATCACATCTTGCTCGATGATTGGTCCTTCATCTAGATCGGCCGTGACATAGTGACAAGTCGCGCCAATGAGTTTAACTCCGCGATCATAGGCTTGCTGGTATGGCTTAGCGCCTGCAAATGAGGGCAGAAAGCTATGATGGATGTTAATCGCTCTGCCAGCCCAGCGTTGGCACATCGCATCGGGTAAAATTTGCATAAAGCGAGCGAGCACAACTAAATCGATCTGAAGTTCGGTTAAAATCGATTCGATTTGCGCAAATGCCTCAGCTTTTGGCTGTGCTTTAAAATCAACATGATAAAACGGTATGTTGTACCAGTTGGCGAAGGATTCGATATTTTTATGGTTAGCGATAATACAGGGGATATCACATTGTAACTCGCCCGTATGATGGCGATGCAACAGGTCAACTAAACAATGAGATTCGTGACTAGCAAGGATTGCTACCTGTTGTTTTTGGGCTGAATCGTTCAGATGCCAGCGCATATTATATTGATCGGCGAGCTTAGAAAATGCGTCAGTAAAACTCGAGTGATCAACTTCAACGCTATCCGCTCGGATTTCATGGCGCATAAAAAAGCGCCCGGTGCTTAGGTCGGTATGGTGGCTGGCTTCGATGATACTTGCCTTGTGTTCTGCCAAAAAGCTGGCGACGGCAGCCACAATACCCACCTGATCAGGGCAATCAATAACAAGTCGATAGGTTTGTTGCATAGGTGTTGTTGAGGTTAATTAGATTACCTCAGAGCATACCATCTAATCTGGCTTAAGTTAGCATCTGTTGTTCTTAGCTATGCATTTTATTAACGCCGAATGGGTAGAATGAAATTTGATTATTTTCTTATTCAGATCATGATGTTTACTCTGTAGCGCGTCTAAGCGGTGAGCGTTAGTGGTCAAAATATCACCAGTTTGCGTATGTTGATTTATCTCCCTTTATTCGGAGTCAGCGTGTGTCAAACTACCTAACAATGGCAATTCAAGTGCTTAATGATAAGACGCAAACGGCGGTTGCTCGTCAAATTGCGGCGGATATCCTGAAAAATGCAGGTCTTAGTCGTGATGATATTTACCGTTACCAAGTGCAGAAACAGCTGACGGTTGAAATGCCCGATGCACCGGTCATTTTCTTAGCTTAATGACCATGAATGTCGGATGGGATAGCTGACACCTTGCTTACCCGAAACTGACTCAAATAAGTGCATTTGGTCCACGGCTTGAGTGAAGCTGAAACTGTCCTCTGGCATGGGCGAGTCATGCCTATATTTACGCGCCAATGTAACGTGCGGCCGGAATTTTGGATGGGTACGTAAATCGGACAGTACATGCTCTTTTATCGTTGCTTCAATGCTGGTTTGTAGCTGCAACAATGCCGGTGCTGGATGGCTATCAGTCAAAAATGCGATGGGAGGTTTACTCCAATAGCCCGTTTGATTCAAATTGAGATTAAATGACGGTTTATCGAGTTGATCCAGACACCCGATCAAGTGCTGTTGTTGTGCAACGTTTATCTGTCCTAAAAATAGTAGGGTGAGGTGGTAGTTGGCCGTAACAACCGGCTTGCTATTGGATAATTCGGGCCATTGTGCGGCTATCCATTGCGCAATAGCTAGCTTGTTTGCAGAGCTTAGATCGATGCCAATAAAACAACGCATGCACATTAGCCTTGGGGATAGAAGACATTGTCGTTTATCCTAATGCAACTTGCAGTTACCACGCAATCAAAAGGCATTAGTACAGTTGGCACCCACCGAGCTCCCCATACAGCAGCATTTGTCCACGCTTACTCAAATGCTTGCTGAGCGTAATTTACTTTTAACTGCCGCTCCTGGAGCGGGCAAATCCACCGAGTTACTGCTGCATTTGCTCAACTACTATCCAGGACAAGGGAAGATTGTAGTACTGCAACCGAGGCGGGTGGTGGTGCGCGCGCTGTCAGAGTACTTGGCAAATCGATTAGGCGAGTCAGTGGGGCAACGCGTCGGTTATCAGATTAGGGGAGAACGTCGGATATCAGCGCAGACGCGCTTAGAGTTTATTACCGAAGGGATCTTAGCTCGTCGTATTCAACAGGATCCGGAGCTCGAGAATGTCAGTGTTTTGGTGTTTGATGAGTTTCATGAGCGCAATCTTCACAGTGATTTCGGTCTGGCTCTAGCACTCGATGTGCAGCAGGCCCTGCGTGAAGATTTGCGGTTACTGGTGATGTCTGCCACTTTGATTACCGATACACTCCTGCCATTGTTACATCCTGCCCACGTATTTGAGGTTGAAGGTCGTCAATTTCCGATAACCTATCACTATCATACGATTAATACTCAGCCACTCAATACACAACAATTGAGTGCGTTGGTCCTGAAGGCTCTGACCGAGCATGCGGGAGACATTCTTGTATTTCTGCCAGGGCAACGTGAAATCGACACCACTTTGCAAAGCTTACAAAGCAAGTTACGTGCAATGCCAATGGTTAGGTGTTTACCTTTATATGGGGCCTTAGGAAAATCTGCACAAGCGCAGGCATTAGCTGCGCCTGAAGAGGGACTACGCAAAGTTATTTTGGCAACCAACATTGCTGAAACGAGTCTTACAATCGAAGGCGTACGCGTGGTTATTGATACCGGTCTTGAGCGTCAGTTCAATTTCTCGCTGGCGTTGGGTACTGAGAAAATCACAACACGCCAGATAGCGCAGGATTCCGCTGCACAGCGCGCTGGCCGGGCTGGTCGAACAGGTCCAGGCGTGTGTTATCGGCTTTGGTCAGAAGAGCAGCAAGGGCGACTGCCAAAAGCGCGGGCAGCCGAAATTTTACAACGCGATATTAGCGATATTTATCTACAAGCGTTAGCGTGGGGGTGTGAGTTATCGCAGTTAGCATTACCCACTTTGCCGACAATTAATCAATGTGCACATGCTCAAGAGGTATTGCGTGCTATTGGCGCAATCGATGGTGCTGGAAAAATCACTCAGCATGGCAAGTCGATCGCCAAGATACCACTCAGTGTTCGTTTAGCTCATATGATGTCTACACTAAAGGTCAAACTATCGGCACAGCCAATGTTACTTTCTGTTGCGGCCGTCGTCGCGCAATGTCTCGATAGTAGTGAAGTAGCGCAAAATATGTGGCTGGCTGACTTCATGAAAACGTTATTGAGCAACCGTCACCGTCAGCAGCTAAAGGCAGCCGAGCGTTTATGTAAATCGCTGGGTATTGAATTTCACGCCAATTGGTCAAGTGCAATCAGTGCAGAATTTGTCGCCGAAGTAGTGGCTATGGCCTTTCCTGACCGAGTTGCGAAACGCATTGGTGCGGAATACAAATTAGCAAATGGTAAACGCGCATACTGTAAATACGGAGAGCAGCAAGGCTTGCCCGAATGGCTGGCGATCGCACAGATGGTGATGCACTCCTCGGGTAAGCTATTGATCAGCAGCGCTCAGCCAATAACGTTTGCCGCTATTTCCGAGCTCTTTGGTACACAAATGAAAAATGATGTTGCAGTTGAGTGGGATGATAAGTCGCAAAAGATGACGGTCATGCAGACTCAGCGTTTAGCTAACATCAGCATCGCAGCCCAACCTGTCGACAGCCGCGATGGTGACTATTCAGCCCAGATTATGCGCACGTGGCAAGAGGTGATACAGCGTTATGGAATGGCTTGGCTACCGATATCAGACTCTGGCCTGGTACTCGTTAATCGGCTGCGCTGGGCGCGCTTGTTGTGTCAGCGTGAAGCATTATTGCCCTTTCCTGATCTGCGTGACGCCGCTTTGCTTGCAGATATAGATAGCTGGCTATTGCCGCACCTTACAGAGTATCGCTCGCGTAAAGCGTTGGTTAATCTAGATTGGCAGCAACTTTTCCTAAGTCAGCTGGATTGGTCACAATTGCAGTGGTTAAACAGTGCAATTCCGACGCATTTTGAACTTCCAAATGGTGATCGTTTAGCCATTACATACCCACCTTGCCCTGAATGTTTAGACGCACAATCGCCGTTGCCTAGTATTGCCGCTCCGATGCAGTGGCTATTTGGTTTTGCTCAATCTCCAAGTGTTGCTGAAGGGCGGTTGGCGCTGCAAATTGAGTTGCTGTCGCCGGCTCGGCGCCTGTTGCAAAAAACTCAAGATCTGGCTGCATTTTGGCAGAGTGATAGCTATCAACAAATTAAGAAGGAAATGCGAGGTCGCTACCCCAAGCATGTATGGCCAGATGATCCGGCAAACACTGCAGCCACTAAACTAACCAAAAAGCGGATGCAAAAGCCGCAGCAATAAAAAACGCGGGGCGACGGACCTCGCTGCTGCGCTAGCTTTGATCGCTGGCTTGCTGATTTAACAATTCGCGTAAAGCAGGGCTTGGAAAGCCGTCCGCGATTAAATCTTTATCAGCTTGAAACTGCCTGATCCCGGCACGTGTCGCAGGCCCAATGATGCCGTCGGCACCACCCACCTCGTAACCTAGTGCGCTAAGTTGCTGCTGCATTAGCTTTATTTCAGAGCGCGCCAATGCAGGTAATTCAGGTAATGGTGCCACAAGCGGGGGAGCGTTGATAATCCGGTCCGCGAGATGACCAACTGCGATGGCGTAGAATTCAGAATTATTCCAACGCATAATCACACCAAAGTTGGTGTAAGTTAGGAATTTCGGGCCCCGATGACCAGCGGGAACGCGCAATACTGCAATCAGCTCACTATCGGGTAGCGGGGAGTGTTGTGTATCGGTCAGGCCTAACGCCTTCCATTCACTGACACTGCGGCGCTGTTGAAAACCCGCCAGGGTGTAGTCAAACTCTGTCGGGAGCATTACCTCTCGCCCCCACCGGCTACCTGGTTGCCAGCCTAACTGCGCTAAAAAGTTTGCCGCTGAGGCTAACGCGTCTCGTTCACTGTTCCAAAGATCAATGTGGTTGTCGCCGTCGCCGTCGATGGCATAGCGAGTATACGTTGATGGCATAAATTGAGTGTGTCCCATTGCACCTGCCCAAGAGCCCTGCATCGCATCGGGTTGCAGATCTTCACGGTCGACTAATTCCAAGGCAAGTAATAACTCTTCGGTAAAAAATGCTTGCCGGCGGGTATCACAGGCCAGCGTGGCCAACGAGTCAAGCGTAGGCATCGTCCCTTTGTAACCGCCAAAATTAGTTTCGAGTCCCCAAAACGCCAGCAGGTATTGGGCAGGTATACCGAATTTTGCATTTAATTCAGCAAGGAAATCTTGATGTTTACTTAACAGCACGCGACCTTTTTCAATGCGCCATGTATTGACTCGCTTAGAAAAATACGTAGGAAAAGTTTGGACAAATTCAGGCTGGCTGCGATCCAACTCGAGCACCCGCGATTGCAATTGCAGTGAAGCAAGTGATTGACGTGTTTGCGCACTAACACCTCGTTGCTCAGCTAATTGATCAAAGCGGGTTAAGCATTGGCTAAAATCAGATGCTGTAAGGGCGACTGCATGACTTGCTATTGTACTTAATGCTGCCAACAAGATTAGGGAAAAAAAACGCATGAAAAAACTCATTCAAAAAAGGTCTCGCTGCCATGCTACTTGATTTTTACCCATAGCACCAAGTGCAGAAAGCGTCAGATCTGACAATTCACGTACTCGTTACTGGCCAGTGAAACTGCAAAACGGCAACTGCGAAGCTGAGATTTAATTGGATTGACCCGCGAAGCATTTTATACTGCGGCTTCAAGTCAGTATCGAGCAGTAACATTGCCATCTCAGAAAAAAAATAAGAAAACCGTCAAAACTTCCGCAAAAGTGGGTCCCACGCGAGAGCATAAAACAGCAAAGGGACGTCGCTGGTGGTGGTTATTGTTCAAACTTATCGTTGTTGCTGCGGTAGCAATGAGCGCATATTTATTTTACTTAGATGCGACGATCAAACATCATTTTTCAGGAAATAAATGGCAGGTACCGGCACAGATTTATGCGCGTGCCCTGACGGTTGATATTGAGCAGGAAATAACGCCACAAGAAATCATCGATGAGTTAACTCTACTAGGCTATCGTAAAGTCGCGCAAGTGACGGGAACCGGGGAGTATCAGCATTCGCGAGGGCAGCTAACCTTTCATCGGCGAGCCTTTGATTTTGTTGATGGACGTGAAGAGGCGCGATTGATCCGAGTGCAATGGCAGGGCAGTCGGATCAGTAAAATTCTCGAAGCCTTACCTCGGCAAACCACGTTTAATTCTGCGACTCAACTTGCGTCAATTCGGCTTGAGCCCTGGCTAGTCAGTCGCTTAGTAAGCAGTCATCGCGAAGATCGCATGTTGTTGAATATCGAAGACGTTCCACCGATGCTGATTAATGCCTTGACGTTAGTTGAAGACCGCGATTTTTATCAACATCATGGAGTGGCTCCGCTTTCTATAGCGCGTGCGTTGATTGCTAATTTGGCTGCGGGCCGCACGGTGCAGGGAGGGAGCACTTTAACGCAGCAATTAGTGAAAAATCTGTATCTTACCCGCGAAAAATCACTGGTGCGGAAAATCAAAGAAGCGTTGATGGCAATTGTTATTGATGCCCGTTATAGCAAAAATCAAATACTCGAGGCCTACCTTAACGAAGTATTTATTGGGCAAAACGGCAATCTCGGTGTACATGGTTTTGGTTTGGGCAGCCATTTTTATTTCGATCGACCTGTCACTGAACTGGATACCGCAGAAATAGCAATGCTTGTGGGCATGGTAAAAGGGCCTTCTTACTATAATCCACGACGATATCCTGAACGTGCGGTAGAACGCAGAGATTTGGTGCTGAAAGTTTTGTTTGAAAACAATGAAATCTCAGCACAAGAATATGAAACCCTGGTTAATCAACCGATACAAGTGGCAAGCGGCGCAAGCCTGGCTAGTGGCAAACATCCCGCGTATATGGATAAAGTTCGTCGCGAGCTCCAGGAAATTCTTGCTGCCCCGGATATTCGTGAGTCGGGTGTAAAAGTATTCACTGGACTAGATATCAATGCGCAGCGGCGCGCTGAGGCGGCATTGAGCAAGCAAGCAGCAGCACTGATGGGAGCGCGTAAGATTGAATCGTTGCAGGGGGCGATGTTAGTTACCGACATTGCTAGCGGCGAACTGCGTGCGATTGTTGGCAGTACTGATCCGAGTTACAGCGGATTTAATCGTGCCTTAGATGCTTTACGGCCAGTGGGTTCGTTAATTAAACCGGCTATCTACCTCACTGCCTTAGAGGAACCCTCGCGCTTTAATCTGGCGACACCATTACGCGACGAACCGATCAGTTTGGATGATGAAGGCGGGCGGCAATGGCAACCCCAAAATGCGGATAAAAAATTTCGTGGCACAGTTGCTCTCGTCGACGCATTGGTAAACTCATTAAATGTCCCTACGGTGAATTTAGGTTTGGATGTTGGTTTAGTCGACGTCGCTGATACTCTGCGACGATTAGGTATTCAACGTGACATTCCTTTAGTGCCAGCAATGACGCTTGGGGCGATAGATCTGAATCTCATCGATATTAGTCAGATGTATCAAACTATTGCCAATACAGGGCTATATCGTCCATTGCATGCAGTTGTCGCCGTAGTGTCGCCAGATAATCGCCTCATGTGGCAACACGCGAATTATGCAGAGCAACGCGTAGATGAGGCAGCAACATACCTGACTAATTATGCCCTGCACAAAGTAACCATTGAAGGGACGGCTCGTCGCATCCGTGAAACCTTCGCTACCGTTAATATGGCAGGTAAAACCGGCACGACCGATGATTACCGTGACAGTTGGTTTGCGGGATTCGATCGGAATAGTCTGATTACCACTTGGTTAGGTAACGACGATAATAAGCAAACGGGATTAACGGGTGCCAGTGGTGCGTTATCCGTATTTATCGACTATCAGCAACGTCAAGCGCCTAAATCGCTATCGCGGCGTTTTCCTGCTGGCCTCGGCATAGCCCATTTTAATCAGGAAACAGGAGAAGTGAGTTTGCCGGGCTGTCCGGAGTCGATCAGTGTACCGGCAATTTTAGATGTACTGCCAGCACCACAAGTTGATTGTTCAGGCGCTCCTGCGCCAGAGGCAAGACCCAAGAAAGAAGAACAAAAGCAGCCATGGTGGAAACGGATCTTTGGGGAGTGAGAGCGGTTTTAAGTGCACGACTTTTGCGGCAACATGGGATGGCTCAAGAAGTGTTATCGAGCGGGTCTTGAGTAATACTTTGTTTGTAAGCTAACGGCGAATCACCAGTGATTGTTTTAAATGCTCGATTAAAAGAGGCAACCGAAGCGAATCCGCTTTCCATACTGATCACTATGATTGACCATTGCGCTGCTGCAGGCGAAGCTAATAGCTGCTTTGCATGCTCAATGCGGTATTGATTAATCAATTGATTGAAGTTTTTCACCCCAAGTGCCCCCCGAATAGCGCGACTGATGCGATATTCAGATACCTGTAATTGCTGTGCAATATCAATAATCTTAAGCTGATGCTGAAGGAATACTTTGTCCTTTTGCATGAGTCTAAGTATGTCAGCAGCGAGCAGTCGGTCGTCATTCAGCGTGTTTGTTGGGTGAACCGGCGTTGGTTGGTGTTTACGGCGCATGGAGTCACGCTTCCACAGTAACATTACCTGAGTTGCAAGCATGATTTGCGTTGCCGCAACGACCATAAATAAGGGAAACAGTTGTGCACTTTGTGCAGCGGGCACGAATGCATTGAAAATTACACTACACAGTAACACCGAACTTAAATAGACTGCGGCAAACAAGTATCTCTGCCAAGCTGCGAAATAATCGGCTTTGCCTTTGCGTACAGCCTCCCAAAATGTCAGCATTAATATGGTTGACGATAGTAACTGAGTTGTTTCACTAACGAGCGTGCTAATGGTGCTTTGGGCTGTCGTTGAGATAAGGGTTTCTGCGCCGGCAAATTGATTGAGTTGACTAATAATCACCAAACCAGAAATTACCGCGGCTATGCCGATATGTACAGGCTTAACCGTGTGCTCGCCGTGAAACAATGCACGTGCAATCAGCCACATAGCATTGCACGTAGCGCAGGTGCCAATACCAAGCAAGTATTGATAGTTCCCCAAGGTTTCTGCACTTAATTGTTTAACCGCAACAATACTGAGCGAACCGCAGAATACGGCAAAAAGAATATGCTCCAATTGTTTATGCTTGACCGTTAGTTGTGCGAGCATAAAAGAAAGACTACACATCAGCATTGCAAATAATGCGAATTCTACGTACATGTGTTGTCCCTCAGAGTTCAATGTCCTTAGTCTATGCAAAAAAACATGTCTAGTTATGGCGTAATTGTTAAAAGATGTAACTGCCCAAGCCATATTTCTATGCGCAAATTCTGAATTTGCGCAGCACCTCAGCGATTCTGGCCGCAAAATGAGTGCAACTTACATTTGTTGTGGACCTAGTTAATGAAAAATCAGTCTTCACTCGCAATAACCTCATTTGCGTTAACGCACCAAGCAATGACCCTATGGGTCGGTACTGTATGGCTTGGTCAATGGTTGTTTGCCACGTATATTTTTTTCCAGTTTTTACAACCCTCATTAACGGGAGCGCTATCTGCGGCTCAATTTGCCCACATGATCAAAGGGCATGTCGCTGGCGATACCATCGGTAATGGCATACTTATACTGCACGTATTACCGGTATTTCTGCTTAGCGCCTCTGGGGTATTACAGTTGTTACCTTTTTTGCGGCAACGATTTCCAACCTTTCACCGTTGGAACGGACGTGTATTTCTATTGTTAGGTATGGCTGGTGCTCTGACTGGTATTTATTTGACGTGGGGAAGGGATGCGCGTTTCAGTGATCTTGGTGCGCTCGGCATTACCTTAAATGGCTTATTGATCCCGGTCGCGATTGGCTTTGCTTGGTATTATGCACGTGCGCGAGAGTTTGCTAGACACCGTCGTTGGGCTGTACATGCGTTTATCCTAATTAATGGTGTTTGGTCGCTGCGTTTACTACTGATGGGGTGGTTTATGATTAACCAGGGAGCGAATGGCAATAATGCGACGATGGATGGCCCTGCAGATATTATTTTAAGCTATGCGTGTTACCTCTTACCCATGTTTATTGCTGAAGTCTATTTTGCTGCTGAGCGTAAAAAATCAGAGGTATTCAACGTGGTAATTAATATAACCCTTGGCATTGCTGTTATAATCACGCTGATAGGGACAGCGGCTGCATTTATCATGATGTGGTGGCCAAGGATCAACGCCGCGCTATAACATCAACTATGGGGTAACATTGAATTGGTCAGCAATTCGCTCTTCAAGTTGCTCCTCATGCCGCCTGCGGATAGTGGTGAAGTCTCCTTTTTTTATCCCGTTGCGGATAATTGATTGAAGGCGGTCTTTATGCGCATAGAGTGGTGAGTCAGTGTGGATTGCAACAAAGTAGTCCAGTGGCCGACTAAACTGATAACGTGCTTCAACGATTTGTTCATCGAATCCAAGTACTTTAATCATGTAGCGGGCACTTGATTCAAAGTGGACAAAAGTATCCACTCGGCCTTTAAGCAGCAGTCGGATTTTTTGCTCCAAACTGGTAACTTTGACAACACCATCAAAAATGATCTGCGCCTCATTGAGCATGCTGTTGTCGTCAATTGAAAAGGCAGCATCAGCGTCCTGAAAGGCTTCCATGTCGGTGAACTTGTCGATATCTGCTGCGCGGATAAAGTATTTTGATTGCAGTGTTTCGTAACTGGGTGTTAGAAACTCAAAACCGACTTCTTTATGTAACGACTTCAAGCCGACCATCAGATTTATTTCGCCTGAGCGTAACGACGCGACGCGCCTTGCAAAGGGCATGGGAATGATTTCAAGGTCGCATTTGGCTTGCTGGGCGAGGTAATGCAGATATTTGGTATGTAATCCATCAAGAAACTCAGGTGATACTGAACTTTGTATTTTGCAGGCATTGGCGATTGATGGAGAAGTCATCAATAAAGGGAGAACTAGAGCGCAAGTAACGAACTGCAAATAACGAATTTTGGCCTCCCGAAAACATAATAAAGTGCCAATACTGTGCACGAGTATATGATCCATTGGGTCATTCTGCCATTCTTTTGGATTCGCTGGCGCTAGCGAATTGATCTACGCCTGAAGTCTTATATTCCTTCTGAATACGTTGCGCTAGGCTATACCTCTGTTAATGAGTCGAGCACCGTCATGCGTCAAGAGCGAGATAGTTACCAAGCGATATACACTCAATCCATAGAGCAACCCGAAGCATTCTGGGCCAAGCAAGCCGCTGAATTGCCCTGGTTTAAGGCACCGCAACGAGCCCTTGCCAAAAATCATTTGGGTATGCAGAGTTGGTTTGCTGATGGCGAGATGAATACGTGCTATATGGCGCTTGACCAGCATGTAAAAAATGGCCGTGGCGACCAGTTAGCACTGTGCTATGACTCGCCGGTTACTGGGCAAAAGACCCGTTATAGTTATGCTCAACTGTTGGACCATGTAGCGCGATTTGCTGATGTATTGCGTCAGTATGACGTGCAAAAAGGCGACCGTGTGATCATCTATATGCCAATGATTGCTGAGGCTGTTATTGCAATGCTTGCCGTCGCACGATTGGGCGCTATACATTCGGTAGTGTTTGGGGGATTTTCCGCCAATGAACTGGCAGTACGTATCGATGATGCGCAACCCAAAATAGTGGTAACCGCCTCCTGCGGGATCGAAGTCAATCGCGTTATCGAGTACAAACCTCTGGTTGACCAAGCGATTGAACAGTGCCAATGCAAACCATCGAATGTTATTTTATTGCAACGTGAACAAACTATAGCACCCATGCAGAATGGGCGTGATATCGACTGGGCTGATGCCATGCGGGGTGCATCACCAGTCGAATGTGTAGCCGTTAAAGGTTGCGACCCACTGTACATACTGTATACCTCAGGAACGACTGGCAAGCCCAAAGGCGTTGTAAGGGAAAACGGTGGTCATGCAGTGGCGCTGTATTATTCAATGCAAGCTGTCTATAACATGCAACCTGGTGACGTATTTTGGGCCGCCTCCGATGTGGGGTGGGTCGTTGGTCATAGTTACATTGTGTATGCGCCGCTACTGTATGGGTGCACCACAATCGTTTATGAAGGTAAGCCAGTGAGAACGCCCGACGCGGGCGCATTCTGGCGCGTCATTGCGGAATACGGGGTGAAGGCTGTGTTTGCAGCGCCCACTGCGTTTCGTGCAATACGTAAGGAAGATCCAACCGGTAACTTACTCAAACAGTACGATCTGAGTTGTTTAGAGCAAGTCTTTATGGCCGGTGAGCGGCTCGATCCGCCGACTTTGGACTGGGTCGTAGAACATACCGGCAAACCTGTCATCGATCATTGGTGGCAAACAGAGACTGGCTGGGCAATTGCCGCCAATCCAACAGGTCTTGAAAATATGCCAATAAAAGCAGGCTCCGCAACCCGTCCTGTACCCGGTTTCCAAGTACATATATTAGATGAGTCTGGTCAACAGCTCGACTGCAATCAACAAGGTGCTATTGCGATTAAGTTGCCGCTGCCACCTGCCTGTCTCAATACGATTTGGGGTGATCACCAACGATTTATACAGGGCTATTTGCAGCAATTTCCCGGCTACTATTGTTCAGGCGACGGCGGTTATGTTGATGAGGATGGCTACTTATTCGTTATGGGGCGCACAGACGATGTGATTAATGTTGCTGGGCATCGCTTATCGACAGGTGAAATGGAAGAGGTGTTGGCTGGACATCCTGCCGTCGCAGAGTGTTCGGTTATTGGGATAAATGATTCGTTAAAAGGGCAAGTACCCATTGGTTTTGTCCTGTTGAAAGATGGTGTCAGCATACAAGAGGCCGAGTTACAACAAGAACTCGTTGCCAAGATCCGTGAGGATATTGGAGCTGTTGCTTGTTTGAAGCAAACATTGATCGTTTCTCGTCTACCTAAGACGCGCAGTGGTAAAATCTTACGTAAGCTATTGCGCCAAATAGCAGATAATGAGTCGTTTGTTACGCCATCCACTATTGATGATCCAGAGAGTATTGATGAGATCCGCACTATCATGCATCAACATGGCATTGGTTTAGCCACTCCAGGTGAGGTGCTATCAGCTTAGCTTGGCGCTTGGGTTTTAGCGAAAAGTTTAAGCTGAAAACTAGCTGTGACTTGCGTTAACTCTGCTTTGAGCCGGGCTAATTTAGCGGGTGATGTTGTCCAGTAAAATGGCGTCATCATAAGTAATTGCTCACGCACTTCGGGGGTATTTAATGCAATTGGGAAGGTCAAATTTTCTGTGGTAATAAGCGAGAATCCGCTTGGCACGGTTGCGTCTACACGATGTAAACTGGGATTGTCATAGACCAGTTGCTTGAGTTCCTGCAAATGGTATTCATCTGGGTCGACACATAACCAAATGCCGCCGAGTCGCAAAATCCGATGCACTTCTGCCGACGATGCTGGTGCAAAAATCTGTATAGCGGCGTCAAATGCAGCAGACTGTGCTGGGATATGATAAGTGCTAGCAACCGCAAAATGCCCCAGAGCTGTTTGTTTCGCCGCTTTTTGAATGGCAGCTTTGGCAATATCGATACCATGAATTGCGACTGTTTGTTGTCGTTCTGCCAACAATGCCAAAAGGGTTCGTGAGTAATAGCCCTCTCCACAGCCAACATCGAAGAGTTTCAGTGAGTCTTGTGCGGCACAGTGTGTTACCAGCAGCGTCAATATTGCATTAACCAGCGGTGCGTAGTGTCCTTGATTAAGAAATTGTTGCCGAGCGCTCACCATGGCTTTTGAGTCACCCGGATTTTTGCTGTTTTTGTGTTGTGCTGGCAATAGGTTTACATAGCCTTCTTTCGCGCGATCAAAGCAATGCCCATTGGAGCATTGCCATTGTGAACTAATCAGCACAAGAGGAGTCGCGCACAGCGGGCATTGCCATAAACAGGCATTAGCATTAGTCATACTTGCTCCGTGGGTTTGAGCTTATGCCACACGGTGACTAGCAGCGCTATAAAGGCCCCAGCACAGACCCCAATCAAGCCTTCAACACCGATGGCGATGAGTGTTTGGAGCCAACCTTGTAGGTGCTCGATTACCCCTTCAAGTGGCATAATCAAAGTATGCACAAAGCCTACGTAATGGGCAATAATACCACCGCCAACTAAAAACATCGCAATAGTTCCAACGATAGATAGGAGCTTCATTAGGTGCGGTGCGATAGTTAGGAGCGCCCGACCAGACAACTTTTTCAGTCGCTGTAGCGAGCCAGATAACGATGCTTTTAATAAATAAAGTCCGGCATCATCAAGTTTAACAATCAATGCAACTAGCCCATATACGCCGACCGTAAATAGAACTGCCAGACCACTCAAAACTAAAATCTGATTGGTTACAGTTGTTCCTTGCAATGTACCAAGGATGATCACGATAATTTCGGCCGATAAGATAAAGTCTGTGCGAATTGCACCTTTGATTTTGCCTTGCTCCAACACTAGCAGGTCAGCCGAGGAGGTCTGTTGCAACTGTTGCAAATGTTCCTCCGCCTGAGCAACGCTGCGGACTCGTTTTTGCTGCCACACGTGAATGAGCTTTTCAGCCCCTTCAAAACAAAGGTATAAACCACCCGCAACAAGCAAGTAGTTGACTAACCATGGAATAAAGGCACTGATCACTAATGCGCTAGGCACTAAAATCAGTTTGTTTAAGAATGACCCTTTGGCCACAGCCCAGACGACGGGCAGTTCTCGGTCGGCTTTTACACCTGAAACTTGTTCTGCATTCAGTGCGAGATCATCGCCCAATACGCCAGCGGTTTTTTTTGCCGCGACTTTAGATAACACAGCAATGTCATCGAGAATAGTCGCAATATCATCCAATAGTGTGAGGAGACTGCCAGCGGCCATAAGGGTTCCTTGGGGTTTGGGGAAGTCAAGGTTACCTGAGCAGGCGGAGAAAGCAAAGCAGGCAGCGAGTCGGGGTTATTAACGACTCGCGTTGTGGAGTGTAAATGCCTGCTTGACTGATTGTGATAGTGGTCTAATGGTGCGGATGCTGCGTTTGATTTTTAGTGTTTGGGTGAGTGTAGCAATCGTCACTCCAGCAATGACAAACGCAGCGATCGGGATCATCAATACCAACAGCAGAATAATGGGATCAATCATAGCCTAGTTCCTACTCCGCACCATTTTCTGGTGTCGCTTTAGCCTCTTCAGCAGTTAACGTTGTCACTGACACTTTGGCGACCATAGTCGCTTCTTCTTCACCATCAAGGGCAAATTGATACGCTGTGTTGGCAACGTTTTGTCGGGCGTTATTGTTTAGTTCGAACGTGGTCTCTGCTACGTGAGAAGCAACAACAGTACCCATGTAGCTCTCAATCGAAGTTTCGTGCGCTAACGCACCAGTGCTCAAAAATGCAAGTAGACAGGCGGCAGCAGTTTTTACAGTTGTTAAGCGTTGCATAAATTTTTCCTCTTCATTTCGATTTAACTGCGCTGTTGTTTACTGCGTGGCAGTTGTATTACTAAGTCGCAAAGACTATTGCGATAGTTGTGCCAGCTCTTGAGAAATTTTTAAATCATTGAAATATAATAAAATAATTTAATTTTGGTTGAGCGCTTGATAGTGCGGTGGGAGATAGGGAACAAAAAAATAACAAATTTGACCACTCAAATAGTCAAATTGACTAACTTTCGCGTTTAGCGTTTCTCCAGCCGGTCTTCAATATATTGATTGAAATCGACAGTGTCACGACAGCGCAAATTCCCGCCTGCGATTTGACTGACGACACGCAACACATTGGCTGCCGTTTGGTCACAGTTCACGATCTTTTCTTTCACCATCGGTGGGAGTTCGCTGGTCTGGTAGTCAGGGATGCGTAAATCAGGTGACTGCTTTTGTTGCTGGAATTGACTCGCTTGTTGTTGTGCAAGCGCGTGCTGTTGTTGTTGCTGTAATTGGCCTAAGTGGCTGCGCATTCGGTCAAGGCTATTCACCGCCCGCGCTCCCGTTACGGGGGCAGTTGTCTGTTCTGCTGCAACCGATGCTGTATCTTCCGTTCCGGATGGTGTTGCTGCCGTTGGCTCTTGCTCTAATTGTGAGAACATTTCCTCGACAGTTTGCGCCTGCGGCAGTTGTGGTCGATTGCTTAGATCATCAATGCTAGTTGGTTCATCCACGTCTGCATTAAACCTCTCTTTTAAGTCCAGTAAACTGGGGTAAACAATGGTTGCTTTAATTGCTTGAGTTGGTGGCCCAACGCGTGTCGCTAGTTGTTGGGTAGGCACGCTCATTAACCCGATCAGCCCGGCATGGATCAGCACTGAAACTGCTACAACGATAGGCAGTGAATTTGGCTTCTTCACTGCATTTTGAGGTCGGGTTTCGTCGCTTAAAAGTATCATGCTCAATCAGAGCAAAGCGTTATCAATTAGTTCCCAAGCGAGCGCGTAAAATCAATCGCACCATTATGGTGCATTTATAGGCTTTAGCTCAAAAATAGTGCAAAAGTGGCAGTTTTCCAGTCGGGCAAAAACTCTAACATGCTGAAAATAAAGAATTAAATTTTTGGCATAAGACTTGTGAGGGAACTTCAAACAACAAACACACACAATCCGTGGGAGCAACTTATGAAACTAGTAACCGCCATCATTAAGCCATTTAAGCTTGATGATGTTAGAGAAGCTATCTCCGAAATAGGTATTGACGGTTTAACCGTTACTGAAGTGAAAGGTTTCGGACGCCAAAAAGGCCACACCGAGCTGTATCGCGGCGCTGAATACCAAGTGGACTTTCTACCTAAAGTGAAACTGGAAATTGCAGTTCTAGACGATCAAGTAGAGCGTCTAGTGGAGGCGATCGTAAGCGCAGCGAAAACCGGCAAGATCGGTGACGGTAAGGTATTCGTGTATGACCTGAATCAGGCTGTACGTATTCGTACTGGCGAAGCAGATGCTGAAGCGCTGTAACCTCAGAAATTAGATTTGCGGAGAACTCATAATGGAAATTACATTTGAACTCGGGTATGCACTCGACACCTTTTACTTCTTAATTTGCGGCGCACTGGTTATGTGGATGGCTGCTGGTTTTGCCATGCTAGAGGCTGGCTTAGTAAGAACTAAAAATACCACAGAGATCTTAACTAAGAACGTTGCCTTGTATGCAATCGCTTGCATCATGTACATGATTTGTGGCTATGCCATTATGTACGGTGGCGGTTTCTTCTTGGATGGGTTAATGGCCGATGGCGCGACAGGCGTTGCTGAAGACCCAGCAACTTATGCTCCTTCAGCTGACTTTTTCTTCCAGGTTGTTTTTGTAGCAACGGCTATGTCGATTGTTTCTGGCGCTGTCGCTGAGCGCATGAAACTATGGGCATTCTTGCTGTTTGCTGTGGTTATGACTGGCTTTATCTATCCGATGGAAGGCTCTTGGACTTGGGGCGGTAACCCAGTATTTGGTCTGTATACGCTTGGCGACCTTGGTTTCAGTGACTTTGCCGGTTCAGGTATTGTACATATGGCTGGTGCAGCCGCTGCTTTGGCAGGCGTATTAATCCTTGGTGCTCGTAAAGGTAAATACGGTGCAGATGGTTCAGTTAAGGCAATCCCTGGTGCAAACCTTCCACTAGCGACCTTAGGTACCTTCATCCTTTGGATGGGCTGGTTCGGTTTCAACGGCGGTTCAGTGCTAGCAACGGCAACCGTTGAAAGTGCTAACAGTGTTGCTGTGGTGTTCTTAAACACTAACGCTGCGGCAGCAGGTGGCTTGGTCGCTGCCTTATTATTGGCCCGTATCATGTTTGGTAAAGCAGATTTAACCATGGCATTAAACGGTGCATTAGCCGGTTTGGTTGCAATCACTGCGGAGCCAAGCACGCCAACTGCATTGCAAGCAACCTTATTCGGTGCTCTCGGCGGTGTTCTAGTGGTATTTAGTATCGTCGGTTTGGATAAAATGAAGATTGATGATCCAGTTGGTGCAATTTCGGTGCACGGGGTTGTTGGTTTATTAGGTCTATTACTGGTTCCGGTGACTAACGGCGACTCAAGCTTCTCAGGCCAAATTATCGGTGCATTAACTATCTTTGTTTGGGTCTTTGTCACTAGCTTAGTTGCTTGGTTGATTATCAAAGCGATTATGGGTGTACGCGTCTCAGAAGAAGAAGAGTTTGAAGGCGTTGACCAGAGTGAATGCGGATTGGAAGCTTATCCAGAATTCACCAGCGGTCGTAGCTAACTAGCCTTCCAGCGTTTCTGACAGGCAAAGCGCTAATACATAATAATAATAATAAGGCCTGCTCACCTCATTTAGCCCCGCATTGCGGGGCTTTTTTCGTTACTTGACGGGATCCAAAGTACCATTCGGTAAGTTTGTACCTGTGCTGCGTAGCAAATGCGGATTGATGTGGTTATATTAGCGTCATGTGCCGCAAATAATGAGCTTGCAGAATGCTAAGACGAGCGACGTTAATCCTGACTCTGTTATGTGTTTTTTCACCACTCTATGGCTATGATCGTATTACTGGACAGCCGTTTGCCTCGCGTTCAGAAGTGATTGCGCAGAATGCTATGGCGGCAACCAGCCAACCCCTAGCCACTCAAGTCGCTCTGGATATCATGCGTCAAGGCGGTAATGCCATTGATGCGGCAATTGCGGCAAATGCGATGTTGGGTCTGGTTGAACCGACCGGATCTGGCATTGGTGGTGATCTATTTGCAATAGTTTGGGATGCTAAGACTCAGCAGCTGATAGGTTTGAATGCTTCAGGCCGCTCTCCGCAAAGCTTAACACTGGATTATTTTAAGCAACAATCTCTCACTTCGATCCCAAAGTTTGGCCCTTTACCGGTCTCAGTTCCTGGCGCAGTGGATGGCTGGTTCATGTTACACGAACGGTTTGGCAGCATTCCCATGACTGCCATACTAGCGCCCGCCATTACTTATGCTAAAGAGGGTTTTCCGGTAACAGAATTAGTGGCTTATTACTTCGCGTTAAATAAAGCGCGGATTGGTGAATATGCTGGATTCGCAGATGTGTTTATGCCCGGGGGAGATGTCCCTAAAAAGGGAGAGATTTTTACCAATCCGCACCTAGCGGCAACCTATGAAAAGATTGCCACCGGCGGACGTGATGCGTTCTACAAAGGTGACATAGCACGCAGCATAGCTGCTTACATGCAAGCACAAGGTGGCTTTTTGAGTTATGCGGACTTGGCTAGTCATACATCAAATTGGGTCGACCCTGTGGCGACGAACTATCGTGGCTATGATGTTTGGGAATTGCCGCCCAATGGTCAAGGTATTGCAGCACTACAAATACTTAATATTATGGAGCAGTTTGACGTTGAAGGTATGGGCTTCGCTTCGTCTGACTATGTCCATGCTTTTGTAGAGGCTAAGAAATTAGCCTTTGAGGATAGGGCTAAGTTTTATGCTGATCCAGCCTTTGCCGAGATCCCCGTTGACTGGCTAATCTCAAAACCCTACGCGCAGCAGCGGCATGAACTGATTGATATCAATCGCGCCGCCAAGCGATATGATGCAGGCAAGTATGAAGGCGACACGATTTACCTGACGGTAGCGGACCAGCAAGGCAATATGGTGTCGCTGATCCAAAGTAATTATCGAGGAATGGGATCTGGCATGACGCCGCCAGATTTGGGGTTTGTGCTCCAAAATCGAGGTGAAATGTTTACCTTAGTTGAGGGTCATGCCAATACTTACGCCCCTAATAAGCGCCCTTTCCATACCATTATTCCGGCGTTTGTCACCCGCAATGGTAAACCGTGGTTAAGTTTTGGCGTCATGGGTGGTGGCACTCAACCACAAATGCATGCACAAATTATAATGAATCTCATCGACTTCGGTATGAATCTGCAAGAAGCAGGCGATGCTCCAAGGATTGTGCATAGTGGCTCCAGCCAACCGACAGGTGAGGTGATGCTAGACGGTGGCTATGTCAGTTTAGAGTCAGGCTTTGCTCCACGGGTACGCAGAGAACTCATGGAAAAAGGTCATACACTGCGTGACACACTCGGCGTATTTGGTGGCTATCAAGCGATCATGCGTGACCCTAAGACTGGTGTATACTATGGTGCATCAGAGTCGCGAAAAGACGGACAAGCTGCTGGTTTTTAATGGAAAACACATGACCCAACCACAAAAAGGTGTTTGCGCTGAACCCAATTTACATGCTCAGTATCTGCTGCTTAATGTGGTTGATGAAGATACGCATGCCATTCGCGCGAAGTTAGCCAAAACGCTAGAACTGTTTGAACATTACGATAATGAACACTACGAGGCGATGGTTACAGGCATGGTCGCCATCGGTGTGAATTATTGGCCTGAGGTTTACCCTGAGGCGTATCCCAGTGAGTTAAGCCCATTTCCGGATATGCAGTGTGAGGACCGATGTGCACCTACAACTCCGTGTGATTTATTTATTCAGATCCGTGCTGATCGACAGGATATTTGTTTTGCTTTGGGGCTCGAGATCATGGACCTATTCCGCTTACATGTGGAATTAGTTGAACAAGTACATGCTTTTCGGTATCTCGACGGGCGGGACTTTACCGGATTTTTGCTGGCGCCAAACAATCCACGCGGACTCAAAAAGCTTGATATCACCATTGTCGGCGATGAAGACCCGCTGTTTGCCGGTGGTAGTTATGTGCATGTGCAGCGCTTCAGACATGATTTTCGACGCTGGCAAGCATTAACCGAACGTCAAAAAGAGCAAATAATGGGGGTTACACAAGAGCATCATACTGAAAGTGCTGAAGCGAATGCCAGTTCACATTTTGTGCGTATGCAAGCATTAGATGCTGATGCCAAGCCTGTACCCTTACTTGACCAGTCCATGCCTTATGGTGACATGCATGAATTAGGCTTGTTTGTCGTTACTTGTTCCGCCGCTGGGACCGCATTCAAGCGACAATTACACAGCCGCATCTTTGGCGATGACAACGGTGATTACGATCGCTTATTGGACTTTACCGCGGCTGAAACGGGGGCTGCGTTTTTTGCACCTTCAGTCAGCTTTATCCGTGCGCAAGCTATAAGGTAAACGCGCCATCCCAATCATCGGGAAGATTTAACTTTTTGTAGCGATGACAGACGTCAATATGGTGAATGATCAGCGGATCGTTGGGGCTCTCGACCAGCGCCTTATGGAGTAAATCTAGCGCATCATCGAAGCGCTGCTCAATGCGGGCTTGTAAACTTCCCTCAATTAACTCGCTAATCGCCAACTTCTCAGACTGCACCGTTTTGGGGAGATGGCCTAAAACTTCGTATATTTTCAGTGGTGTTTGCCGTCCTCTCACCTTGACCCAGTCCAGTGTGCGATAGCGGATGTCTGGGTTGTCAGCGGTAACCAATAACTGTTCACTAACAACAATGTCAGCATGATAAATCGGGGCTAAGGCTTCGAGGCGATTAGCAATATTAACGCTGTCACCAATAACGGTGGTGTCCATGCGGTCATCGGAGCCGACGGTGCCAATAATCACCGCACCGAAATGAATACCAATGCCAATGCGGATAGGGTCATAACCTGAGTTCGCCCGGTGATGATTATAAACTAGCAATGCCTTATTGAGATCGATTGCTGCGCTCAGGGCATCGTTTGCTTTGTCTTGTTCGGTGCCATCCGGATGGTCAAACAATGCCATAATCGCATCACCAATAAATTTATCGATGAAGCCACCATTTTGATGGATGGGGTCGTTCATACGCAGAAAATACGAGTTGAGAAACTTCATCAATTCCTGCGGTTTCATTTTTTCGGATAAGCCGGTGAACCCTCGAATATCGCAGAATAGAATGGCTACATCATCTTCATCGGCACGACCAAGCTCGAGGCTACTCGAACCGTGTTTCGCAAAGTGGTCGACGAACTGACGCGGCACGAATTTTTGAAAGGTTTGGGTGAGGCGTAAAGCCTCATCTGCCTTATCCTGGAAACGCGATTGCTCGCTTGTCAGATCACCTTCGACCAACGCCGTATATGGCAATGTGACCTGAGAATCGGAGTGCGGCGTGAATTCTCCTTGGTTGTCATGCAAGCCAGATGATTTGCGCCGCAACAGCAACACTGTCACCACAAGACTGTAGGCGACGAGTATTGCGAGTACCCAAATCATCTTATCCATTACTTCTATACTCTCGTTACATCGCTGCGACTTTGGCGAACGCTTTGTCAGCTGCAGCAAGGGTTGCATCAATAATATCCGGCGTGTGCATTTTAGACACAAAACCGGCCTCATATGAAGCGGGTGCTAAATACACTCCCTCATCTAACATGGCATGATAAAACACATTAAACTGGGCGGTATTACAATTAATCGCTTGCTGATAGTTAGTGACTTTTTCTACCTCAGTGAAAAAGATCCCGAACATGCTCCCAGCGATATTATAAGTCATTGGAATACCGTGCTGCTGTGCACATGCAGTAAGGCCTTTAGCCAAGCGCTCAGTTTGAGTGAAGATCTCCTGATACATCGCTCTGTCGCGCAATTGGTTTAACGCCGCTAGTCCAGCAGCCATTGCAATCGGGTTTCCAGACAGCGTGCCCGCTTGGTAAATTGGGCCGGTGGGAGCAACGTATTCCAAGATTTTGCGCTTACCGCCAAAAGCACCTACTGGCATTCCACCACCAATGACTTTACCTAAGCAGGTCAGATCAGGGGTAACTGAGTAACGCTCCTGTGCTCCGCCGCGTGCAACGCGAAAGCCGGTCATAACCTCGTCAAAGATCAGCAACGCACCAAATTCATCGCAAATATCTCGCAGCCCTTGCAAAAAACCGTCCACGGGAGGGATACAGTTCATGTTACCAGCGACGGGCTCAACAATTATACAAGCAATGTCGTCTCCGTGTTCCGCAAAAGCCTGTCGCACGCTGTCGAGATTATTATATTCGACGGTTAACGTATGCTTCGCAAAGTCTTCAGGTACACCGGGTGAGCTCGGCACACCCAGCGTTAGGGCGCCACTACCCGCCTTGACCAGCAGGGCGTCGGCATGGCCGTGATAACACCCTTCAAATTTCAACGTTTTGTTACGATTGGTGTAGCCGCGCGCCAAACGGATGGCTGACATAGTCGCTTCAGTCCCCGAGTTGACCATACGAACCATTTCCATGGAAGGAACTAATTCAGCCACCAACTCCGCCATAATGATTTCAGCTTCAGTGGGTGCACCAAAACTCAAACCGTTTTGTGCCGCGTTGATAACCGCTTCGCGAATCGTCGGGTTGTTATGACCCAATACCATGGGGCCCCATGACTGGATATAGTCGATATAACGTTTACCATCAACATCATAGATATAGGGGCCATCAGCTTTGGTAATAAACCGCGGTGTGCCACCGACGGCCTTAAACGCGCGTACAGGAGAATTGACTCCGCCGGGAATCGTTTTCTGGGCGCGGGTAAATAGAACTTCTGATTTTTGCATTAAACTCTCATCTTTTACTTATTGGTATGCCAAACAACGTCACGATCGTATTGGCTGACGATATTTTCAACACCTAACGTTAGGGCAAAGAGGGCCATTCGAACCAATACGCCGTTATCTGTCTGTCTGAATATGGCTAAATTCGGATTTAGGTTTAGATCATTGTCGAGCTCATTTGCCTCAGCCCGGGAATCACGGGGGAGCGGATGCATAATGACGGTATTTGATTTGAAATGTTTGGTATAAATGTCCTGATTCAGCCGGAACTTACCGCGGTATTTGTTGGCTTCTTCCTGTGAGGTAAACCGTTCTTCTTGGATGCGGGTTTGGTAGCAAATATCCGCATCAACACTGCCGCTCAGTTGATCGGTGATGGTGATGCGATGACCATACTGAGTGATGACATCGACCACGCTTGCCGGCATGGCAAGTTCTTTTGGTGAGATCAAGGTAAAGTGCACATGTTTAAATAAGGCTAATAGTTTAGATAACGAATGAACCGTGCGTCCATGCTTTAGATCCCCAATCATGGCAATGTGTAAGTTGTCGATTTTCGCGCCATGAGCACGCAATTCTTTATCGATTGTGTACAAATCTAATAGTGCTTGGGTGGGATGCTCATTCGCACCGTCGCCACCGTTGATCACGGGTACGCGACTGCCCTCTGCGAACTCCGCGACAGAACCGGCTTGCGGGTGTCGCATGGCGATGATATCGGAATAACCTGACAGAACCCGTGCGGTGTCGAATAAGGATTCGCCTTTGGCCAGAGCAGAAGAGCTCATACCGGTTGTCTCACGCACTTCCCCGCCTAATAGATTAAACGCGGTACCAAAACTGACTCTGGTGCGGGTACTGGCTTCAAAGAATAAATTACCTAAGATGGCCCCGTTCAAGACGGTTGTGCGCTTTTGCCTCAGAGCATAAGGTTGCATGCTGTCTGCGACACGAAAAACTTGTTCTATAGCGGCTCGATCAAATTGCTCTACCGATAAGATATGTTGACCAGTAAATGAGTTCATCGCAATTCTTAAGGCTAGGACTGAAACTCCGCAATTGTAGCAAGTTAATCGGCAGGCGTCGTTAGTCTTTTGCGGTCTGGTATGGCTAAATTTTAGCGCAAATGACACAACCAAGCGCACCTTAACAATGCACAGATAGCTGAGCTGGATGCGTAAAAGCTGCTGTATTATTACTTTTTTGTATAATTATCAAACTGGACAGTCCAGTAAATTTAAACTACTCTCCCATATAGTGAACTGGATAGTCCAGTAATTATTTTCAGGAATCCGCTTAATGTCTGATACCACTTCTAAACTTTCCCTTATGGGTATCATTGTCGTTTGCTTTTTAAGCCTCATCGGACTTTTGTTTATGTCTGGCCAGGGAAAAGCGGCAGATCCAGAGTCGTTACGCCGTATTGCAAACGTCGAGGTTAGCACTTTGCAATGGCAAGACAGCTATCAAAAGATGCATCGAATTGTTGGTCGGGTAGAGTCGGCGCAAGTGGCGCGCATGGGGTTTGAACTGGGGGGCTTGGTTGCCAAAGTCTTGGTCGATGATGGCGAGAGTGTTACCGCTGGGCAACGCATTGCGCAACTTGATGTGGTACTACTGCAAAGCCAGTTAAAGCAAGCGTTGGCCAGCCTAAAACGGGTTCAGGCAGAGTCCAACTTGGCGCAAAGCACACTTCAGCGCATCAATGATCTGGTGGCGAGAGGCTTAGAATCACAGCAACGCTTAGATGAGGCGAGACAGCGTGTAGCTGCTGCTGCAGCAGCAGTTAATGAGGCGCAGGCTGGCGTTGAAAGTATTCAAGTCAGTATTGATAAGAGTCAGTTGCGTGCGCCTTATGCGGGCGTGGTGACCGCGCGCTTTATCGATCAGGGAACGGTCGTTGCTGCTGGGCAGCCCGTGTTTGAGTTACTTGCCAACGGGGCAGCGGAAGTTCGTCTACCCATGCCTGCCGACTTAGTGCACCAGATTAGCGTTGGACAAACCTATACCTTACGCAGTGAAGACAGCGCCTACCCGGCTGTATTGCGCGCTATTGGGCAACAACGTAATCAAATGACACGGAGTATTGATGCGGTGTTTCAACTACAACCTGCCAGTCAGCTGGTCAGCAATCGTCTATTACCTGGTGACTTACTTGCGCTCGAATTGAGCATTGAGATACGCGAAGCTGGCGCTTGGGTTCCATTGGCTGCGTTGAGTCATGGCGTGCGCGGTTTATGGAATATCTATACCGTAGAGCAGCCGGGGGCAACATCAGTAACACCGCGCGCCATCGAAATTTTGTACAGCGACGGAGAGTTCGCCTTTGTACGTGGTGCGATTGCCCAGGACATGCATGTTGTCGTTTCCGGTACACACCGCTTGGCTCCTGGACAGCAGGTCGCTGCAAAATTAGTACAAATTGACGCTGTCGCGGAGCGCAGATGATGGGGCCGACCGCACAACACGAAACCTATAGTTGGTATTCCCTGTTTTTCCGGCGTGGTCATTTATTGCTATTAAGTATGGTTATTATCTTGGTGGCGGGCTATTCAGCGTTAACCAATTTGCCACGTTTGGAAGATCCACGGATTGACACCCGCAATATGCTGGTCATTACGCCTTACCCGGGCGCATCTGCAGAACGGGTAGAAGCATTAGTTACGGACGTATTAGAAGACCGACTACGCGAAATTTTTGAAATCAAAGAGATCGAATCAACGTCGAGAGCTGAAATCTCGGTGATTTCCATTGAGTTGCAAGACTGGATTGACAATTCCAGTAACGAACAATTGTTCTCTGAGGTTCGGGATGCAATTGCCGAAGTCGCCGAGCAATTTCCTGCAGGGACGGGCAAACCGGTACTCGACGAAAAACGCGGTGCTACGGCTTTTACTGTGCTGTATGCGTTAAAACCAAACTTCCCTGCCACCACACCGATGTCGATGATCACACGCTTGGCTAATGAATTTGCTGATCGTATTCGTAATGTGAGTGGCACCGAATTGGTGCGGATTTATGGCGATCCGCAAGAAGAGTTTGTGGTTAGCATTGACCCACAACGATTGTCACAAGCCGGCCTCTCGATTGCTCAGGTTGCTCAGGCGATACGCGCTGCTGACCCTAAATTACCTGCAGGTGTTATTTACACGGAATCACAGAACATTCGCTTACAAGTGGCCGAGCCCTTGGCCGGGCTTGATACTATCCGCAACATTCCGCTATTAAACGATAACGGTTTGTTTTTACGTCTCAATGATGTCGCCAGTATTACTCGGCAATATCAGCAACCGATGAACGATATCGCCTATGTAAATGGCGAACAGGTTATTTTTGTTGCTGCTCGCATGCAAACAACCGTTCGAGTTGATCAGTGGACCAAGGCAGTCAAGGCTGTTGAGGATAGATTCACCCAAGAATTCCAAGGTACATTGAGTACTGCATTAGTCTTTGAGCAGAACACCTACACTGAGCAACGTCTGTCTGAACTATCTCAGAATCTACTGATGGGTTGTGCCGTTGTGATGCTAGTTGTACTGATCTTTATGGGGATCAAAGCCTCGGTAATTGTTGGCATTGCTTTGCCTTTATGTGCCGCATTCGCGTTATTTAGTTTGAGTTTTTACGGCGAACAAATCCATCAAATGTCGATTTTTGGGATCATCATTGCGATCGGGTTGTTAATCGATAATGCTATCGTGATCACCGACGAAACCCGGCTAAACTTGCAGGATCATAGCTTGTCGCGTGCACAGGCGCTAGAAAAGACCTTAAAGCATTTATTTGCGCCACTTACAGCATCGACGCTGACCACCATTTTGGGGTTCATGCCAGTGTTTTTACTCAGTGGTAATATCGGCGATTTTATTGGTGGGATTGCCATCAGTGTGGTTATGGCACTCATTGGCTCGCTGTTTATCTCCCTGACGATTATTGCTGCATTAGCCGCGCGTTTTTTATCCCGCGCACCTGCTGCCTCGCGTGCTTGGTACTTGGCAGGCTGGCAGATGCCGGCAATTAGTGGCATGTTTCGTCGACTTATTCTCAGTGCGATTCGACGCCCGCTAATTGCATTGCCTTTGGTGATTATCTTTTGTTTAAGTGGTTTTGTACTGTCTGGTCAACTGGCGAATGTATTTTTCCCGAGTGCTGACCGTGACCAGTTCGAAATTTATGTATGGACAGCAGATGGCAGTGGGATCGATCACACCCAGGCAGAGACCCTGCGTTTAGATAATGCATTACGTGATTATCCCGCAATCGAGCAAGTCACTTGGCTGGTTGGGGGGTCAGCTCCATCCGTTTATTACAATCAAGTCATGAAGCGTGATAATACGCCTAATTTTGCCAACGCCGTCGTCACTGCTGAATCGGTAGGGGCTGCGGCTGAATTAATTGGGCAATTACAGCATAAATTAAGTGCACAGTTCACTAACCTTAAAATCGTGGTGCGGGCGTTTGGCCAAGGACCGCCGATTGCAGCCCCGATTGAAGTCGATATTTTTGGACCGGACTTGGAAACACTGACGGAGCTTGGGATGCAAGTCAGATTGGCGATGACAGAAGTGCCCGGGATCACACAATCGATCGCTTCAATTACGCAAACAGAACCTGAATTGCGACTGAATACGGTGAGTGACGATGCAGAATTAGCGGCTTTGTCATTGGCGAGTATCGCGCAACAGCTGCAAACAGCGTTGCGTGGACAGGTTGGTGGCTCTGTTTTAGAAGGCACCGAAGATATCCCTGTGCGCGTGCGATTAGGTAAGGATTTACGTGAATCGCTGATTGATATTGCCAATCAACCTTTACAAGGTACTGCGCAAAATGGCTCTACTGCCACGACGGTCGCTGCTTTGGGGGATTTTACGCTGGAGCCAACAATTTCAGGGATCACCCGTAAAAACGGTGAGCGTTTAAATCGTATCCAGGCGTTTCTACTGCCCGGCGTGCCGGCTATCGATGTCTCCAATCAATTGCGAGCACGGTTGGAGAATGGTGATATGGTGCTACCACAAGGATATCGCATCAAAATGGCTGGCGATGCAGATGAACAGCAACAAGCGGTGGGGCAACTTGCCACCTATGCTCCAGTACTATTAGTACTCATGATCACTACGTTAATTTTGACGTTTAATAGCGTGCGCATGGCGGGCGTGATTGCGTTGGTTGCAATACTTTCGGTCGGCCTCGGTTTTTTCAGTCTCTGGATCAGTGGCTTACCGATTGGCTTTAATCCATTACTTGGGTGTGCAGGATTAATTGGCGTGGCTATTAACGGTTCGATTGTAGTAATCGCTGCAATTAATGGTAATCCAGAGGCAAAGCAGGGGAATACCCAAGCGATTATTGCCGAAACGATGAGTTGTAGCCGCCACATACTGTCGACCACTTTTACCACTGTGGGCGGACTCGTGCCTTTGTTATTGTTCAGTGAAGGGACTTTTTGGCCACCGCTGGCGGTTGTCTTGGCGGGTGGAGTGGGTTTTTCGGTTATCCTTTCACTGCTATTTACGCCCTCAATTGTGGCATGGTTGTGTCGCGTCAGAGCGAATACACGCATGGCTAATACGCCCAGTGCTAGACCAGCGACGGCGGAATATTATTTGTCTGAGCTGAATAAGTCGTAATATCGTATACATCAATTGAACAAGTTAGAGTCTTCTGCGATGAACAAGCGTAACGATGCAAATAGTTGGTGGAATACAACCTGTGCTACTTGCAAACGCTGGCGCTTGATTATCTTGTGGGGAGTTATCATGCTATTGGTGTATTTGTATGTCTGGCAATGACGCAATTATTCGGATCAGAGCACAGTCTAAGCGTAATGGTATTACGACTACGTTCATTGGCTGCGCGCTGATTGCAGCAGGATTTATTATTCTCTCGCTGTTTCGAGAGTATTTATTTTTAGCCGGGGTTTTTATTGCTAGCGCAGGTATCGTTGGCGTAATTATGGGTTGGTTTAAGATCCGTGAGCCTGATTTTAGCCTCGAAATATCTCCCTCAGGGATCCGTTATAACCATCGGAATGGCCAGTGGCTGGTTGCTTGGGATAACATTCAACGCATCGATGCGCCGCGTGTCACACGCGGATTACAAAGTCATGACCTTGAAATGATCGGCATACGGTTGCGCGATTCTGCAGCGGTCATAAATGCAATCTCTCCGCGTCTGGCAACTAATATTTTGATGGAGCAGCGGCCATTGTTGCTGCAAAATCCCGATGGAAAATGCGCCACTGGTACATGCGCTAGCGCAGACCTGTTGGAAGACGATACGTTCAAACTAGATAATGGTGAGATATTGCGCGGCATTAAAGCTATGTTGGCGCACCGGATGCAAAAATTGCGTGAGCGTTTGGGATATGACCTATATATTGCCGCCGCTGAGCTCGACCGCCCAGTCAGTGAATTTGTCGTGTTATTGCGCAGTTGCCAAGAGCAAATTAGCCAACAGCAGCATACAGATTCAAAAGCACTTTAAGAGCGCAGCTTAGCTAAATGCTCTAGGCCATCCTTAATCACCGACTCACTCTCGGCAATTAAGATGGGCAGTAATTGATCAACTCTGTCCATCTGATTGCGTTTTAATGCTGACTCTAGTTCATCGCACCCGCTTTGAAATGGTGCGACACCGGTATAGCAACTGGCTCCGTGGATGCGGTGGATTTGCTGCAGTAGAACTTCATACTGTGCGCTGTGCCAAGCATTTTCGATTTGTTCGATGCAAGACGGCAACTGGCTAATAAAGGCATCTAATAATTCGAGCGCAGTATTTTCGTTGCCATTCGCCCGTTTAAGCGCTAATGCCCAATCAATGCTGGGTTGTTTTTCTGGCTGTATATCATGATTAACGCACCAGCGATTGATCACATCAATCAGTTGGGAGAGTTCGACAGGTTTTGGCAAATAGTCATCCATGCCTGATGCCATCAAACGTTCCTGCTCTTCTTTGAATGCGTGAGCAGTAACGGCGATAATCGGGGTTCCGGCATTTTTTTCACTTTTTCTGATCAACTGGGTTGCCTGCAAACCATCCATGTTGGGCATTTGTACGTCCATCAAGATAATATCAAAGGCTTGTTTTTGACATTCCTGTACGGCCTCTGCACCACTTTGTGTCAGCGTTAATAACACTGGAGAATCGCGTAACCAAGTTTCTATGAGGCGCAAATTCATTTCCATATCATCAACAGCGAGAACGGTTGCCTTGGGCAGCTGGCTGAGACGTGCGTCGTCCAGATTGCTATCCGTCGATTGCGGAGCGCGCAACAAACTGTCAATCTTGTTGGGCGTTAACGGCATCCTGAGTTGCGTATTAAAATGCTGACTTAAGCTAGGATAATGGTTGAATGGATCGGGGCCTGAATACAATAAAATGCGTTTACCGGCATTAAAGTGGAGTAAGTGGCTCAGGACGTCGTTGCGGTGTTCCAACTTATATTGCGGTAAACACGCGAATAAAAAGTCGACGCTATGCCCCTGATTATCGTATTCACTCAAGAAATCCAATGATTCGATGCTAGTGACATTGGCGCCCAGCAGCTTTAACAGTTTGGCACTGGCTTGTCGCGTTGCTGGCAGAGGATCATAAATAACCACATGCTTTCCACGCCACTCTTCACTGGGACTTAAGTAGTAGCGGTTACTGAGCTGGTTCATTTGCAAAGTTACGCAAAACGTACTGCCTTGACCGGGGGTGCTGTGCAGGGTTAACTGCCCACGCATCAAACGCACTAACTCTTGTGAAATAACCAAACCCAATCCGGTGCCCTGGAAGTTTCGATTAAGCGCATCATCAACTTGTGAAAAGGCACTGAATAATTTCTTCCGATCTTGACGGCTAATCCCAATCCCAGTATCCGCCACAATAAGTTGCAATTCATACAAACCATGCGGTAAATGCCGGCCATGTGCGCTAAAAGTGATATTTCCGCTAGCGGTGAATTTAATTGCGTTGCCGAGTAAATTGTTGAGGATCTGCTTGATCCGAAATACGTCACCGATCAATTTGTCAGGCAATTGACCGAGCTCAAAAATAAACTCCAGTTGCTTTTGATGGGCAGACTTCGCCATCAGACTGACCATGTCCTCAAGTAATTGATTGGGGGCAAATGGCTGGTTATTTAACTGGAGCTTGCCAGCTTCGATTTTAGAAAAATCGAGGATATCATTGACAATGGCTAGCAATCCGTCTGCCGCGTCATTAATAATTTTCACTTGCTCCTGTTTTTCCGTGGGGAGCGATGCGTGCATCAATTCTCGACTAAATCCAAGGATAGCGTTTAGGGGAGTGCGAATTTCGTGACTCATATTCGCCAAGAACTGCGATTTTACGTTGCTCGCCTTGATCGCATCTTTACGCGCAATATCTAAACGCGCGTTCTGCTCTTCGATCAACTCCATGTTATTGCGTAAATCGGTAGTGGCCTGCTCTACTTCGCTTTCTAACTGAGTGCGACTTTTCTCCATCAATGCCAATGAGAAAATTCCGGCTTCTAGGAAAACGCCGACTTGAAAGCAATACGCGGTAAAGCGATTGGAGGGTAAAACACCAATTAAGCTGAGTATGCCCACGACGGCGCCTATTGCTAACATGCCCCACGCAAATATGAAATAACGCGCGGGATGAAAGTCGTTGGCATAGCTCTCAAAGCCCGCAGCAATATAGCTACAAATCGCAAGTATACCGACCGAATAAATAGTGCCATTTAGCCAAATAGGGGGCATAAAGTTGAGTAACGATGCTATGCCCAGAATCGCTTGTAAATACAGCATTAGCATCACGACAATATGAGCTTTGGGGGCAGTTTTCGCGGTGTTCAAGAAGGTTAGAGTGAAGATCCCGCTACTCAGACCAATAATGATAAAGAGTAAATTGGTGTGACTGATTAACCATGGATACAGCACGTCACTGTCGATTAAATGGACGTGCCCACCCCATACGAATTGCCAAATTAATACAGTGGAAATGTAGCCAACATAGGTGAGAAGGCTTTTCTCCCTAACATTGAAATAAAGCACCAAATTATAGATTGCTAGGATAATTAATCCGCCATAGAACAGGCCCCATAAAATGCTGTCAATTAGCATAGATTTGATATGTTGCTGTTCTGAGCGAATGGTAACAGGGGCAATCAAACTTGAACTATTGCTTTGAATTCGCAGGTAGAGTTGGATAGGGGTGTTACTTGGGATCTCTGCAAGCAACACTGGGATCCGATAGGTTTGTTCCGAACGCAATTTCCCTTGCTGCGATTGGGCAATGATCTCGTTTTGGGCAACCAGATAAAAGTCGACCTTTTCTAACTGACTAAAGTCGACATCGATGGCCCACTTGCGATTTTCGGTGAAATGGGTAAAGGTCGCCATTAACCACAATCCGTGGTCGCTGAAACCATAATTAGGGTTTTCTTTGGCGCTCCAACTAAACAGCTGACGTGAATTCATCACATCACTGATTTGCCATTGAGAACTTCCTTCACGATAAACTAAAAAGTTATCAGAAAGCCTGATTGAGTCATCCTCGTTTAATAACTGCATGGCAATTTGCGCATTGGCGAATTGGGCTGCGCCAAGAGCAAATGTCAGCAAAAGGCTCACAACAACGATTTGACTGAAGGATATGAGGCTGAAGCGGCGCGGCTGCATTTTTATTGTCATATTACTTGTAAAGCTCATATCACTCTGGCAATGAATCGTTTATGATGAGAAAACTCAAACGTCATTGTTACCAAAACAACAGCAAAAATACAGTACAACTAGCTTATGAGTGACAACATTACGATCAACGCGGACGGCGTTGAGCAACTTCCTCTGCAGCGCTTCACCGAAGATGCTTACTTAAACTATTCCATGTACGTCATTATGGACCGTGCCTTGCCACACATAGGTGATGGGTTAAAGCCGGTGCAACGTCGGATTATTTATGCGATGTCAGACCTTGGTTTAAGCGCAAATGCCAAATATAAGAAATCCGCTCGCACAGTCGGTGACGTTTTGGGTAAGTTTCATCCGCATGGTGATAGCGCTTGTTATGAAGCCATGGTGTTGATGGCGCAACCGTTTTCTTACCGTTATCCGCTGATCGATGGGCAAGGCAACTGGGGGGCTCCGGATGATCCAAAGTCCTTTGCAGCCATGCGCTATACAGAAGCGCGGCTCTCGAAGTTCAGTGAAGTATTACTTAATGAATTAGGGCAGGGGACTGCTGACTGGATCCCAAATTTTGATGGCACACTCAAAGAGCCCAAAGTACTACCCGCTCGCTTACCGCATATTCTACTGAATGGCGTCACTGGTATCGCTGTAGGTATGGCGACTGATTTGCCGCCGCATAACGTGCGCGAACTCGCTAACGCCTGTGCCAAATTGTTGGATAACAGTCGAACTGAATTATCTGAATTATTAGAGATTGTACAGGGCCCTGATTATCCCACAGAAGCTGAAATCATCACGCCAAGAAGCGAGATCGCAAAGATTTATGAGAGTGGTCGTGGTTCGATTAAAATGCGCTCGGTATTTCATGAAGAAAGCGGTGACATCGTTATTACGGCATTACCACACCAAGCTTCGGGTGGAAAAATCTTAGAGCAAATTGCAGCGCAAATGCAGGCTAAAAAGTTACCTATGGTTAGCGATTTGCGTGATGAATCGGATCATGAAAATCCGACTCGCTTGGTAATCACTCCGCGCTCCAATCGCGTCGATACAGAACAGTTAATGCAACATCTGTTCGCCACGACCGATTTAGAAAAGAATTATCGCGTCAACCTCAATATGATAGGGCTGGACGGGCGTCCACAAGTCAAAGATCTTAAAACTATCTTGTCCGAATGGTTAGTGTATCGCAAGGACGTGGTGACTCGCCGGTTGCAATATCGTCTCGATAAGGTGCTGGCACGCTTACACATTTTGGAAGGTTTATTAATCGCATTTCTCAATATTGATGAAGTCATTGCGATTATCCGTAACGAAGATAAGCCCAAACCAGTGTTAATGAGTCGTTTCGGCCTGACAGACACCCAAGCAGAAGCGATTTTGGAGCTAAAACTTCGTCACTTGGCCAAACTGGAAGAGATGAAGATCCGAGGCGAGCAGGAAGAACTCGCTGCCGAGCGTGATAAGTTGCAACTCACTTTGGGTAGTGAGCAACGCATGAAAACCTTAATCAAGAAAGAACTCCTTGCTGATGCTGAAACTTATGGTGATGATCGCCGCTCGCCCATCGTTGAGCGTAGCGATGCCAAAGCGCTTTCAGAAAAAGAATTAGTCCCATCAGAGCCGGTAACTGTGGTGTTATCAGAAAAAGGTTGGGCGCGCTGTGCCAAAGGCCATGATGTTGATGCCGAAGGGTTGAGTTATAAGTCTGGCGACAAGTACCTTGCCAGTGCAATTGGGCGAAGTAATCAGCAAGCCGTGTTCCTCGATACCTCCGGTCGAGCCTTTGCCTGTGATGCGCATTCCTTGCCCTCTGCACGCAGTCAGGGGGAGCCAATGACGGGTCGCTTCTCTATCGTGGCCGGCGAATCATTCGCACATGTGCTAATGGCGGCCGATGAGCAAGCATATCTTGTAGCTTCTGATGCCGGCTATGGTTTCGTTGGCAAATTTGTCGACATGGTGAGTAAAAATAAAGCAGGAAAGGCTTACCTTTCTTTACCGACCGGAGCAAAAACATTAACGCCACAGCGGGTCGTGGATATTGCGACGGATTGGTGTTTAGCCATTACCACTGAAGGCCGCATGTTAATGTTTCCACTTAAAGACTTGCCCACGCTAGGTAAAGGTAAGGGGAATAAGATTATTAATATTCCGAGTGCGCGGGCACAATCGCGCGAGGAATATGTCAAAGTGCTTAGTGTTGTGCCGCAAGGGGCGAGTGTTCGCATTATTGCGGGCAAACGCGGTATGTCATTGAGCGCCAGTGATCTCGAGCATTATAAAGGTGAACGCGGCCGCCGGGGTAATAAGTTACCGCGGGGCTTGCAGCGCGTTGACGCTATTGAGCTGGAAGCACCAGCGATACATGATTCCATGGAGCTAGAGCCGCCTGAAAATGATCAAGGTGATTAATGCTTAAAGACGTTACATCAGTAATCTTGGCATTAGTGCAACCTGCTCTTGGCGATTCCTGTAGCTAGCGAGTAAAAGCGACTTTAATTTTTGCTGGTATGTGTCTACAGTTATCGTTTCAGGCAGCGCTTACATATCGACGCTTTTAATTAATGGTGACGTGATAAGGTCAAGGATCGATACGCTTATGAATTTTTTACTGCCACGAATTGCTGCGCTAACAGCGTTCATTTGTTTTATGTCCAGCGCATCAACGGATAGTCAGTCTTCTGAGCCCATTCAAGTACTCCAAGATACGCATCAAGCCCTTGCCGAATCGCAGCAGAAAATCGATCAGCTGGACAGTCAAACTGCCCAGCTTCTCAAAACCTACCGAGAATTGTTGCAGAAGAAGGATTACCAGCAATATTATAATTTTCAACTGCAACAAAAAGAGCAAGCCCAGCAAGAGGAAATTGCAAATCTACAGCGGCAATTGCAGGAACTTGACGCTGTTGAAGTCTTACTAATGCCACTATTACAGAGCATGCTTGTCGCGTTGGAGGAGTTTGTGGTGCTAGATGTGCCTTTTCATTTTCAAACGCGTATGGATGGCTTGCAGCAGTTGCGCAGCCGCATTTATTCCGGAGCACAGGCTTTGCCCGATAAATACCGTCTGCTGATGGAAGCGTGGCAAATTGAATATGAATACGGGCGAAGTGTTGAATCTTGGCGCGATACGCTCAGTGCTTCTACTGGCAACATCGCCGACAGTGACCTCATTGTGACTTATTTACGGGTTGGTCGCGTGGGTTTCTACTATCTTACCCTAGACGAATCAGAAGCGGCGCTATGGAATAAGCAACGGCGCGCGTGGCAAGTATTGCCACAAGCATTCGTGCCAGACGTAAAACGGGCGATTCAAATAGCAACAGAGCGCATTGCACCTGAGTTGTTACCGTTACCGATGACCACCGATTGGGTGCAATATGCAGACGAGTAAGACATGGTTGCTGGTCGGCACCCTCTTAGCATTAATTAATACAGCCTATGCTCAGCAAGATCACCAAGCATTGTTGCAAAAAGTTAAGCAAGAGCGCGAGCAAGAGCGTCGCCATATGGCGGAGCGTGAGGCGCGTTTTATCCAAAATAAGGAACTGCAAGCACAAGCATTACAGCAGGCACAGGAAGAGTTTGAGCGCTACCAACGTGCCAATAATCCGTTGCAACAACAAACCGAACGTAACAGCTCTGAAATACAGAAGTTAAAAGACCAAATAGCCCAACGCAAACGCGAAATTGGTGATGTCGAGGGGGTATTGGAACAGATGGCCAGTGATTTTAGTGCGGCGTTGCAACAGTCGCCTACCAGTATGCGCCTACCTGAGCGGCGTGCCAAAGTTGAGACTATTCAAGATCCGGCACAGGGATTGAGTTTGTCGCGTCTGGAGACACTTTGGCTACTGGTGCAGGAAGAGATGACCTTAGCGGGCAATATGCAGCAATTTATCGCGCCAGTTGTGCAGGAGGACGGCCAGATTGAACAACAACGCGTGTATCAATTTGGGGGTTTCAGTAGCTACACTCAACAAGGTTTCTTACAGTACATTCCGGAAACTCGTGAATTTCTGACTGTCGCCGGTAGCAGTAGAGAGAATCAGGTTAACCAAGCTTTTTTTCAAAGCAACGCAGACGTTCACACGCTATATGTAGACCCTTCCAACGGCAGCTTGTTAAATCTATTGGCATGGAGCCCAGACTTGCATGAACGGTTTGAACAAAGCGGTGTCATTGGCAAAATTATCGTTGTGATAGGAGCATTGGGTGCACTCATTATTGTTTGGCGCATGCTGATATTGCTATGGCAACAGTACCGTTTACAACGCCAGTTGCAACACCTGGAAACGCCAACCTCAGATAATGCATTAGGTCGGGTGCTACTTAAATTGTCGAGCCTCACACTAACACCGATGGCGTTATCTAAGAGTGAAGAGGGTGATGCTTGGCAAGCGCTGCAATTGCAAGTCGATGAAGCACTGATCCACGAGTTAAATACCCTAGAGCGGGGGCAGAACTTACTCAAACTACTAGCCGCCATAGCGCCTCTTTTAGGATTACTGGGAACGGTGACTGGGATGATTATTACCTTTCAAAGTATCAGTTTTTTTGGTAGCGGCGATCCAAAGCTAATGGCCGGTGGTATATCGCAGGCGCTAATGACGACCGTACTCGGTCTTATGGTGGCGATCCCACTCTTATTCGGACACAGTTTTTTAAATAGTCTTTCTGAGGGCATAAGCCGTCGCTTGGAGGAGCAAACCACCAGTTTATTAACCCGCACACTTGTCGCCAAGCAAGCAGAGGATTAAGCGTGGAAATCGTGCTGCGTGAAGCATGGAGTGGACTGGATAGCTTGTTCCAGCAGGGCGGGTGGGTCCTGTGGTTAGTCTTTTTTGTTTGTACATTGCTGTGGGTGTGTATCTTTGAACGACTCTGGTTCTTTCGGTTTGAGTATCCAGGTCTAGTTAAGCGCGCGCTGGAGTACTGGCAATCGCAAGCAAGCCCTAATCCTTGGATAGCACGCAGTGAGCGACAATTTGTGATAACGGAAGTCGAATTGCGACTGCAGGCGCGGATTAAAATTATTCATACGCTAATTGTGGTGTGTCCGCTGACCGGTCTACTCGGGACCGTCACCGGCATGATTAACCTGTTCGACCTGATTAGTTTGAATGGTAACAGCGATGTGCAAGCCATGTCGGCGGGGATTTACCAGGCAATTTTACCAACCATGGCAGGACTGGTGGTGGGCCTATCCGGATACTATTTTGCGCTGCGTATTAGCCAGAAGGCAGAGCAGTGCGGGCAACTATTGCGCGACAGTTTGGGGTTTAGAGCATGAATGCATTTAAACGTAAACGTGCGGCACAACAGGCGGAAATTGATATGACGCCAATGCTCGATATTGTGTTTATCATGTTGATTTTTTTTATTGTGACCACGTCTTTTGTGAAAGAATCAGGTATTGAAGTAAACCCGCCGCAAGCACAGAGCGCTGAACGTAAAGACAACACGACAATATTGGTTGCGATCAACGCGCAAGGCGAGGTTTGGATCGACAATCGTATTGTGGATATCCGCTCAGTGCGCAGTGTTGTAGCCCGTTTGCATGCGCAAAATCCACAGGGCGGCGTAGTTATTCAGTCAGATAGTGATGCGCGCACACAAGCGCTAATCAGCGTCATGGATCAAATACGGTTGGCTGGTGTTGAGCAGGTCTCGATCGCAGCTCAGCCTGTTCCGGCTATATGAACGGTCTCTTTGTACCTAAACCGCCCCTTAGGAACGCCAGCAAGTTGCTGCTGTGTTTAATTGCCGCTGTTTGGGTCAGTGTTGCTTTGTTTTACTTCATGCACCAATTAATCACGCGGCCAATACCTGATTTGCCAGATGTGGAATTCTCAGGTTTCGTAAAACTATTACCAATGAATCAACCGCCACCACCTCAAACCGATACTCCAGAACCGAAAGAAGTTAAATCAGAGCCTAAATCGCCGTTGCTTGATGTGCAAAGTTTACCTACTCAAGTTAGCGCCCTCGAACTTGTCGAAGGACCAGAATTAGCGTTAGCCGGCTTGCAATTGGGCGATGGGTTCGGTCAGGGACAAGAGAGCGTGATCGTAGATACCGCATTGAACGAAGCGTTCGGCGCGGATACTCGACAAGGATTCGTGGAAGTTAGGCCCTATGCCACACGCCGACCTAATATTCCGGATATTGCCTATCAGAACCAATTAAATGGCTGGGTGTTGGTTATATTTAATGTGTCAGCGACTGGAAAACCCCACAACATCAAAGTGCTTGATGCGAGTCCGAAAGGGATATTTGAAGAGGAGGTGATTAAAGCCGTTAAGCGCTGGCGCTATGATGTACGCGCGATGCTGGATAGTGGGCAGGATGTGATCATGACGCAAAGGATAGAGTTAGACTGGCAGAATTATGCGCAAAACTTGCCCTATTATGACGAATAGTTATTGCCAAGCTGTCCACAACCGGCAGGGTAATAAAGTATGCTGAAAATACAACATTGGCTACTACTGACGGTTATTTGTGGTCTCAGCGAACGTGTGGATGCTCAATACCGCAGTCGATTATTCATCGATCCGCAACAGACGCTCAGTGCATCAGAACTAGACTCTATTGCAGCACTTGAACAGGCATTTTCCACTCTTGATGATGATTATCAGCGTGCGCTTAGCGGGCAAGCGCTCGCTCGACATATGTTAGCCGCAAAAGACTATGAAAAGGCCGCAGAATACTATGCGCAAGCCCTGCAAAGTAACAGTTTAGACGAGCTTGCGCGTGTACCCTTGCGCCAGGAGTATGCACAAGTTTTGCTACTGCTAGAACGCTATGCGGAAGTGATAGAGCTCTACAATGATGTGGTCTTGCAGACAGAAGACCGACTTGTGTTAGCACGCGCGAGCCTTGCACAAGAGCAGTTTCACCGCGCAGTGACATGGCTAAAGCCGTTATTAGAACAGTTGGCGCAAATAGATGAACAGCAGATTAGACAGCTTGCTGCGATACTCTATCATGCAGGCAGTTCAGCTCTGGCGGCACAGGCACTGCATTTCCTTGCGATAAAGTATCCCAATGACATCGAACTTGCTCGTCAGTTGACGACGTTGTACACGCAAGCCAATGATCATCCCGCGGCGCTTTCCCGTTGGGCACTAATGGCCAGTGCGGGGCTGCTGCAGCGTGAACAGGATTGGCTGTTACTCGTGGAACTATACCGCCGGAATGACGCCCCCGAAAAGGCAGCGAGAACGCTGCAACAAGCCATTGAATCAAAGCAAGTAGCAGCCGATGCGGATCGTTACTATCAGCTTTTCTCGCTGTGGTACGAGAGTAAGGAAAGTGAGCAAGCGCGCGCGGCATTGTGGCTGAGCTTACAACAGGTGCCTATTTTAGAACGTGGCCTAGTGCTCACAGAGCTATACCAGCAAGCACAGCAATGGCAAGACATGGAGCGTGTTATTGGGCTAATTTGCAATCAAGTACTGCCAGACGTACAGGCCGGTCAGGTTAATTTGTTACTCGGTATTGCGCGCCATAAACAAGGGGATAATGAACAAGCCCGCCGAGCATTCATCAATGCGCAACTGCTGGGTGGGTTGGGAGACTTGCCACAGCAATGGCTGGATTATATTGATGCTGCTCCTCCGTCACGTGCTGAATCAGAACAGTTGTGGGGAGAATGCGTGCCCGCAGAAACTACGATTAAGTTACCCGAATATGCTCAAACGAGTAACCCAAAGCTCGCGCTACAGAGTGCCGAGAGTGAGCGCGAAAATGTGCCTCAAGATTTACCTGAAGAGGCTAATGTACTCACTATTGTTGAACTCCCTGAGGCCCGTTTTTATGCCTCAACTTTGACCACAACCCTGCAATCACTCAAGCAAGATGTCACGCGTAAGACCTTTAGCTTAGTGAAAAGTTTGGTGCGCTCTGGTGGTGGCGTGGATGGTAAGCTGCACTTGTTCTTCGATGGGCTGCAAGGCGAGCATGAAGTTTCATTGACCATGGGGTTCCCATACTCAGGCGTGCCGATGAATTCGGCGGGCAATCGAGTTATGCGTAAGTCGGCGTCAAGAGCCGCTACGCTAGTTTATCAAGGTTCAGCCGAGGGGCTTGCAGCAGAATGGGAGGGATTGATTCGACAAACCCTTGCCAATGGGCTAACACCAACCGGTCAGTCGCGCATGGTGATCTTAAGTGATACCGCGCCACCGGGTCAGCTTGATGTTGAACTGCAGTTATTAATCAAAGAATAAAGCAAAAAAAAGCCGTGACGGTTGCCCATCACGGCTTTTTTGTAGAGTTAACTATTTACTCCATGTAATAGTTCACACCAATGAAGAACGTACGTCCTCTAGGGCCAACTGGCCATGCAAGCTCAGTGAGGAATGGGCTTTCATCAGTCAGGTTGTTGATACCACCAAACACCGTTAGATTTTCATCAAACTCGTAACTGGCATTGATGTCGTGGATTGTCACACTGCTGTAGAAACCACCATCATCAAACAAGGCTTCAAAGCCATTGATACCCAATGAGCTCTCAACTGCACCATAGGCCTGACGGCTTTGGTAAGTGGTTTGGAAGGCCATGCTGAGTGGGCCACGAGCCCAGCTAAGTTCGATATTACCTGAGGTTTTTGGCGTTTGGACTTCTTCCAAAACAACATCCACATCGTTTGGATCGGTAGGATTAAAGAAACGATTTAATGATTCTTGGCGAGTACCAACAAGGTTGATACCAAACTCGTTCTCATCCATTTCGAAGGTATAGTTGATAGAAACGTCATAACCATCGGCTTCGACTCGAGCAAAGTTAAGTTCACCCGTAGTTAAATTATTTAAGCCACCGTCTGCGCGACGTGAGAACTGTTGACAGAAACCTAGATTCGGGAAGCTTGCAGAATCATAACACCCATTTAGGATATCGCTAGCAGCTACTGCACCTATTGCATCCTCTATTTGAACATCCCAGTAGTCCAAGGTTAGCGTTAGACCTTCAATAAAGCTTGGTCTAAATACAGCACCTAATGTTAGCGTTTCTGCTGTTTCAACGTCTAGATTTGGATTACCGCCAGACGTCCCACTGAAGCGTGCTGTTAGTGGGTTAGTCCAAATATAATTACCGTTACCATCGAGTATTTCAGACGTTGGGATACCTAGAGCCTCCAATGAAGCGACACAGTTTGGTAAGCGCTCACCTGTTCCTGCATTAATGTTCGCTGGATCACAAGGATCTTCATCTAAATCGACTGTGATTGGCAACTGCGGATCAAACAGTTCAGTAATATTGGGGGCGCGTACGGCCTCTGAAATAGTACCCCGTAAATTGAAATCTTCTACTGGGCTATATGAGAAACCTAACTTCCACGTAGTCGCATTACCCAGCGTTGAATAGTCTGCAAGACGGATTGCACCATCAACTGTTAGCTCATAGGCATACTCGCGATCAAGAAAAATCGGTAAGCGAACCTCAACAAAGGTATCCCAAACATCATATTCACCGGCAGTATTGAATTGCTGTACGTTATCAATACCCGTAATGAAGTTTAACCAAGGCGATACTTCGCTAACCAATATACCCGGTGTATAAGATGTACCTTGCGGCAGAATACCTAGCTCGACGGGGTCCAAGCGGTTGTCACTGGATTCTTCGCGGTATTCGATACCGGCAGCGTAGCCAATGGCGTCATCCAATATGCTGTCCAGCACTTCAAACGAACCGACTGCAGTTAATGACAATACGGTTTGCTCAATAGTCAGCTTGTCTTGCTTACGCACGGAAATAAAGTCTTTGGCTTCTTGGCTTAGGGCGTCGGTACCAAAGGGGTTTAACGGCGCACATTGACCATCACCAGGGGTAAAGGTGTAGTACTGGTCACTAAAGAAATTACCGTCGGCATAGTTCACGTTATAGGCAAAATAATCAATTTCATAGGCTGCGTTTGGATCTAAGTCTGAACGACAAACGATATTACCGTTAGCATCCGTTGTGGCATCAATCGCTGCGAAAATACGATCGATATACTGGTCAGTATAGTCGGTGGTGTTAGTAAAACGACCGTGGTTTACCGCAAATTCGAGCGAGTGGTTGATATCATAATCCCAAGTAAAACCACCCACAAAACGCATGGTTTCGCGCTCATATGTCGTTGGGTCATCATCCCAGGCAATGGCGTCTTGGGTTAATAATAAACCGCCAGTTTGGTCAACTACCGGTAACAGCTGCTCAGGAATAAATGGGTTATCCGGTAAAATAAACAATGTGTCGTAGTATGAGTCATACTCTGTATAAACATTACTTTCAGTATTGACGTATTTTGCTTCGAAAAACACATTGAGGTCATCGGTGAGTTGGTAGTTACCGTTTAAGTTAACCACCACCTTGTCAGTATTGGGCATCAAGGTGTCATTATCGAAGTTAAATTTACCGCCGTCACCACCGCTACTTAACAATCCATTATAAATCGGACCGTCAGAATTTACGCGTACCGTACCGTCTGGATTGGTTATCCAGCAGCCCGCAAGGAAGCCGGTCTGCCCACCCAGTGATTCCTGACAGTCAGGAATACCATTATTGTTGATATCAACATAAAGAATATCTCGACCGCCAAACGTTGGTGCAATTGAACCTTCATTCGAGGTTAACCAATAACGAACGTCGCTGGCGAGGATACGACGATCACTGTTATTCGGGTCAGGTACGATTTGATGCAAACCGTTATTGCGTGACCATTCGCGGTCACCATGCAGTAATTCTTCTTCCTTTTCTAAGGTAAGGGTTAATACCACATTACCTTTATCATCATCAAAGTTTTTACCAAATGCGCCATCGAAGGCAAAGCTTTCACCGCCGGATTCTTCTGGAATGGCGCTGGTGGCATTCAGTTGAATGCCCTCAAAGTCATCTTTTAAGATAAAGTTAACGACCCCGGTCACCGCATCCGCACCATAAATTGCTGATGCGCCGCCGGTGGTCACTTCCACACGTTCGACCAGTGCGCGCGGGATGGTGCTGATATCAACCGCTTGCGAACCACGGAAACCGGCCACATGGCGACGACCATTAACCAAGGTCAATGTGCGGTCTTCACCGAGACCGCGCAGGTTTAGCGCGTTGGCACCAGTTAAACTGTTCTCAGACGTCGTGGAAGAGATCAAGGCGGGAATGTCATTGACGACATCTGCCAAGTTGAGCTCGCCCGACAAGGCAATGTCTTTGCTATCCAGCGATTGGATGGGAACTGAAGAAACCACATTAGGGTCGGTAGGAATTCTTGAGCCTGTGATACTGATCACTTCTACTGCGGCTTCTTGTTCAGCTTGCGATTCTTGCGCAACAACAGTTCCCGTTGCACTTAAACCGAGCGCGGTTGCAATGCATAACGACACTGCAGAGCGCTTGATGCCATGTTCTTGTGTGTGTGCTTTCATTTCGTTTACCTCAACGAGCTTTTTATTTATGGTTTTTGAGCATACTTTATGCCATCTCTGACAACCGCCGTATGAAGCGGTTTAGCGCCGGCGTAGTGCAATATTTCGCCACACTATGCTAAATGCTAGTGCAACCTGACGCACAATGGTAGTGCAATTATGCGTTTTGGTGAAAAACGTGTAAGTGTGAAGAAGCCTATCAACTCTATGACGGCGGTGTAGCGCAGTTTAAGCTGTTACCGTAGCGTGGGGTGCAAATGTTGCTGCAGTTCTGCTAACTCGATTTCAACCCTACGCCATACGTCAATACTTCTGGTATAAAGAGGTTCTCGCACTTGCTCACTGCTTGCCGTATGTATTTTGCGAGTATTGCGATGAAAGTGTAAACACCGTTCGTCATAGCATACCCCCACTTGGTCCAACAAACGGCGAATTTCTTGCTCAGGGGAGGCGATCAGATCTTCATATTGCACGGTAATGATGCGCCCGGGGAGCACAGTGTGCCAGTGTTGCATCAGAGAATCATACGCATTAATCGCTCTGGCAATATCGCTCAAGCGATAACTGAAATCGACGCCCGCATGAAAAAATTGCTTATACAGACTTAGGCCGCAATCCATCGGGTGGCGGCGTACATCAATGATCCGGGCATGGGGTAGTATTTTATGGATAAGTCCAATCAAGCGAAAATTGAAGGGTTGCTTATCAACAAAGAATTTGCGGTTTTCACGTCTGAACAGCGCGCCCTTATCGAGATAGTTCTGGCCAAGTTGGGTAAGTTCTGGTTGCCGCATTTGGGGCAATGCAGCAAACAAGTCCAACTGTTGGCTTTTTTGAGTCAACCTCTGAGCTTCTCGTTCTATGGCCGGCAACGTGGGTTGTTCGATGGTGCCTTCGATTTCGGGGTGGCTGGCAAGAATTTGTTCAATTAACGTCGAGCCTGCACGGGGCATGCCGACAATAAATATGGGGCAGGGCTGATTGTCGAGAGGTTTAGCTTGGGTCTGCAATGATCCAGCTGAAAAGGCTTTCTTGCGTCGCTCAAACTCCGTTTCCATATGCTGTATGGTCGTGTGCTGCGCCGGAAACAGCTGGTTTGCGCGCGCGTAGAGTGACATGCTTGATTTGATTCCGCTCGACAGTTCAGTTGCCTTGGCTAACGCAAATGTCGCAATCGCTCTCGCTCTGGCTGGCAGGGAAGCGGTGTTTGCAAGGTGTTCAAGCCTACTTATCTCATCCTCAGAAAAACGATAGTTTTTCATATCGGCTAACGCCCACCATGCGTCAGCATTTAGGGAGTCTGCGTGAAGACTTGCATGCAAGGCTTTTATGCTATCATCGCGTTGACCAACAATGCGCAAAGCTTGGCCTCGAATTAGCGCCAGTTGAGTTTGTTTTTGCGGCTCATTGTTGATGAATTTTGCTGCTCTGGCACAGGCCTCTAACAGCACATCAGTTTGGCTGTATTTGAGCAACAAGCCTATCCACCGCCATAAGCTCTCATAGCATTCATTCAGCTGTACAAGTGCTTCCGCAGATTTTAATGCGCCAGCATAATTGTCTGACTGCACATAACTATCCAGCAGTAGTTGTCGCAGTGTCATATGTGCAGGTAGAAATTGAATATGCTGTTCGAGCAAGTGAGCGCTTTTTTCAGGATCATTATGCAGTAACGCAACGTGCGCGAGAGTAAATAATGCCCTGGGATGGTGCGGGCAGGCATCCAGCATATCTTGTGCAATTTGGTCGGCGTCTACGTAGGCCTTGAGCGCCATGGCGTGTTGGATTTGCTTAAACTCCTTCGCCAATGGGTCGAATTGCTCTGCGTGTTGGGCAATATCACGCGCTTGCGGTAAGTATTGCGCCAGATACAAGCATTGGCTTAATTTTAACCAGCCTTGGAAGAAATTCGGCGTTTGCTTGAGCGCTTGGTTTAATAGGGCAATTGCTTGGGCATATTGCTGGTCTGCCATACATTGATTGGCATGGTTTAAAACCTGTTGCAATTGCTCTGTGTGCATAGTGAATTAAATGAGCGTTGTGGCGTCAATTGTGGCGTAAGCAAACCAGAAAGCCTTGGCACTTGCAAGCGTAGAGAGCATTATCAGATTTAGCGCTTTAAGACTTTGTTGAATTGCTCCACAAATACTGGATCCGCCAGCACTCCCGCATGGGAACCCGTGAGACCGAACATTTGCGCAGCTTCTTGCTGTAGTTTGAGTGGGATCTGACTTTCTAAAGACACCACGCCATCGTCGCCACTGCCGCTTTCATAGGTAAAGAAAAGGTAGTAGGGGATATGATCGGGTAGATCCCAAGCCATTATCTCTTGAATAAATTCACTGCCAGCCGCGACATCCCGCCAAGACGGTATGATGATCGGCGAATATTTGACGCCAGAGTTCGCGCTGTCCATACCCATCATCGGGCTATTGATGGTAGCAAATAGACCAATGTCGGCTGCTCGTGGTGTGGCAAGGTATTTCTTGATAAATGAACGGCTGACCAATCCGCCCATGCTATGGGCAACAACGTAAAACTCAGCAAAACCATATTGCGATTGCAATTGATTCACGCCATTAAGAATAAAGTCACTGATCAGATCGAGTCTAAACCCGCTCGCGTAAAAAACCCCAACAGCCTGATACCTCGTGGTATCTAAGTTCGCGATTAAACTCTCCCAATTACTGATACTGCCACCAATCCCGTGAATGAAAATAACGGGAATTTTAGTTGGGTCGTATTCTGTGAATAAGTAAATTCCACCGCCCACGGTCTGCACAAATTCGATCGGGCGTATCATACCAAGCAATGCGTTTTTACGAGAAAAGATGGGGTCGCTCACTTTGACTATGCGACCAGTGGCTATTCTTGAGGTGGGTAAGTCGACAGTAACGGAATAATCGCCTGAGTTAATCAATGTGCCGGTTATTGTTAACGGTTGCGCCCGATAACTCTGGACCTTTGAGACATTGATCATTGCAGGGGGACCATTCAATTGACCATAATAGGCGGCCATTTCAGTATCGCTTTGATAGGTTTTATCACCATTAACGTCATTGAAGGCAACTAAAAAGTATTCTCCCGGAGGCACTGCAAACGTATAGTCACCATTGGCGTCAACCGCAGTTTGGTTAATTAATATCAGATCAAAATCATCAGCTTTTTTCATCAATAGCACATGCACAGAATGTAACGGTTTATTCTCAGTTATAGTCACCCGCCCACTAATGACCGACAGAGAGTCCGCTACCGCGAGTTCTTGTTTTACGTCCTTTATGACCGAGCACGAAGGCAAGAACATAAGTAATAGGAGTATGCTGAAGTGGAGACTACGTATACGTGCCATTGAAATCATCATGGTTAAATTCAATTATTAGTATGACCCAAATCGTACGAAAAAGTTAACCCCCAATTTTCTGCGCAGATAATTATTGTTAAGCGGTTGTTGAGTGAAATTTTACGCCAGTGTAATCCCTGCATGGCATCGGTGCGTATGCAAACTTATCATTAAAGTTGCACGAGGCGCTTATGTTTCAGGTTAGAGTCACAACCCTATTTAGACTGCTGCTGAGTATTAGTATTTTGAGCGGCTGTGCGAAAACCTCCCCACAGTTCGAAAAAGTACCGCAAGCATTTTCAGATGGCCTTAGCGCTGAGGCGATTTTCCAGCAGTCTTGGCAAGCACATGGCGGTGACTATATATCCGAATTGAACGATGTGAATGTGGCAATTGATGGGGAATGGCATTATTTGATCACCAAAATCCAGCCACTAGTCACTGACCATCGATATCGGCAGACTTCAGAGGAGCGGATTATTGTCATGCCGCGGGTCTACAGCGCTATATTTAATGGCGATGCTGGCACCAAGTGGGTTTATCGATCTGAGAATAATACCTTCGTGACTTATGATGGAGAACCCAGTCAGGACCGACAAACTCAGGCCGCGGCTGCATTAACGTCGGATGCTTTTTATTTGTTCACCTTGGGCCCACTCGGGTTAGCCAACCGAGTGACTGATTGGCGTCGGTTGAGTGATGGTGAACTGGATGGTGATACCTATTATCGGATAAACGGCACTTTGCGTCCGGGAATAGGTGAATCCGAGGTGGATTACATTACGCTTTGGATCAACCGAGCCACATCATTGACCTATCGCTTGCATATTACCTTAGAAGGCTTTGCAACAACACAGGGCGCACATGTGGACACCAGTTATTTAAAGTATCAGACCATCGACAACTATGTTTTCCCTGTACACTTTTTTGAGCGTGTTGTGGGCCCTATTAATATTGATGCACACGAATGGTGGTACACCGGTATCGATATTAACCGTGGTCTGACGGCTACAGATCTGAACACAAATGAATGGTCTGAACGCGCACAAAAAGCAGCTGCAACGTTGGAGTATGATTAGTTTTAGTGTGGGATAGATACTTGGTGTTGGGTCAGCCTGCTGCTAACCGCAAAAAAATAACCCTAAAATTAGACTAGACCTGCAATAGGCTGCAAAAGGGGGGATAAGATTGAAGAGTCATTTACTCACTTTTATGCGCTAACGTGTGCGCATTCGCTTCCCAATTCTGCCCATCAAATTCAACAATAGTGACGGCTGGAGGACGTTGGTCTAAACAGCGTAAATTCACGTCGACTCCATCTGGGTTGGAGCGTGGTATATAAAAGGGCTTAACGCCACAAGTGGCACAGAAATAGTGTTTAGCAATACCACTGCCGAAGGTATATAGCTGCAAATCCTCGGCGCCCTGCTCGATAGTGAACGCCCGCTTGGGTACAATGACGTGCAAGTAGCCAGCTTTTTGGCAAATGCTGCAATTACAGTCTTCTACTTCAATGTTGTCGGGCAACTCGACACTAAACCTTACTTTGCCACAATGACAGCTGCCGGAATAATTCATGGTTGTGGCTCCGCTGATTGAGGTACCGGTAATTGGGCTAGCAGGCGATCCAACATTTTATCGTGTAACTCATTGAGTCCTTTGCCATCCCGAATGCTTATTTTAGCTTCGTCTTGCGCGGTCCACACCACCTGCTGATTAGCAATTAGGTCCAGTTGCATGATTTGCCAGTCGACTGTCCTGTCGCCGAGAGGGAGGCTGACCGAGGTACCAATACCAATGCTTGAGTGGCGCCCCCCAGTCTGAGAGCCGAGTCCGATTGAAATAGCCTGATCGTTCGGGCGTTCTTCAGTGCGAACGCTGAGTTGCAACAAGGTGCGGGCATCATCGGCAACATTCACTTGTCTGGCGCGCAGTTTGGATTTTAGCAGTTCACTCACGTAAGGTAGGGCAAGATTCTCCACATCGTCAGTTGATTGCACACTAACCGCCTGGATCTGGCTGAAGTCAAAATTGGGGTCGCGGTCGGTAATAATCCTTTTGCTGGCACAACCGACCACAAGACATGTCAGTAGCAGAATGCATAAAACGCGCATAAAAAAGCCCATTCGGTATGAATGGGCTTAGCATATCAGGTTCGGTTGCTATCAGCCATGGACGGACACAAAAGGCCGAGGAGACAGCTTAGCTTGCGTTGGTGCTTTCAAAAATTTTGTCAGCTGAGGCTGCAACAAAACCTTGATACAGCTCGCCATTGGGCAAAGTATAACGCTGAGCAAATTCATAGAAACAGCTCGGGATCGTTAGTGTTTCGTCAGTAAATTCTACCGCTTGTTTGTCAGCCATGGTTGAGGATTGCGCCAGATAAACGTCTTCTCCACCTTTTATTTCGCCACCTGAGGTATTGAGTTTAAACCCATTCTCCTTCAACAGCTCGTTCACTGCGGCCAACGATAAGCCACTTTGCAGTTGGTTAATGCTGACGGTGAAGTGGTTAGCACGGAAACCCCATGCTGCCATCCAAGAAGCATATTCTGATTCTTCAGCGAGTGCACGGTAATCAGCAGCGCTGACTTGCCATTGTGCTCCGGAATAAAGAAAGTCAGTTTGCGTTGCCGCATCATCACTAATTTGGTCGATCATTTTATCGATAATCGCAGCCGCATTTTTTGATAGTTCATCAACACGTAACTCACTAATAAACACTTTGGGATAAGTGCTGTTTGGATGCTCAAAGTGCTTTGCGGTTAGCTTCTTTGCTTCGAAGTTATAATCACCTTTGGCTTCGTAGCCCAGTGCTAGGAAGTGTGCTGCCAACTTATCTAAATTGATTTTGGCACGATCGAAGGTGCGAAAAGCGACGTGATCGTTGATAATCGCTTCGTCCTCAGAGGCAAGCAATTTGTGTACTTCGTGTGCTGAAGGCGTGATCGCAATATAGTCCTGCCATAAAGCGTCAAATAAACTTTCAACTTGAGTATGCATGTGTGTTCCTGTAGTTAAAACGATAAACCCGGACTAAGCGTGCCCGGCATAGTGACTTTATCAAGTTCGACCGAAGCCACCGGATAAGCACAGTAGTCGGCTGCATAATAGGCACTGGCACGGTGATTACCGCTCTCGCCGATGCCACCAAAGGGGGCGGCACTGGAAGCGCCAGTAATGGGACGATTCCAATTCACAATGCCGGCACGAATATGGGTTAGGAAATGCTCATAATCATTGCGATCATCAGCGAGCAATCCAGCCGATAAACCAAAGCTTGTCGCATTACCCCAACGAATAGCATCGTCAAAAGAATCGTAACGCACGACTTTTAATAACGGACCAAAATGCTCTTCATCCGGAAGCTCATCAATAATTGCGGTCACATCTAAAATCCCAGGTGTTGCAAACCCTTTTTCTGGGTCCGGCTGGGTCAATTCCAACAGAGATGTGGCTCCCAATGCGCGTAACTTTTCCTGCGCAGTTACCATCTGTGCCGCCGCATTCGCTGAAATCATAGCCCCCATAAATGGTTGTTCAGCAGCGTCATAATCACCTACTTTGATGGCTTTGGTCACCTCAATCAGGCGAGCTAGGATGGCATCCCCTTGAGCACCATTCTGAATAAATAGTTTACGCGCACAGGTGCAACGCTGCCCTGAAGTGACAAAAGCAGATTGCACAATGTCATGCACTGCCGCATCGATATCTGCAACGTCTTTCACGATCAAAGGATTGTTGCCACCCATTTCAAGGGCCAATATTTTGCCTGGGTGGCCAGCAAATTGTTCGTGCAACATCTTGCCCGTGCGTGAGCTCCCCGTGAAAAATAAGCCATCAATGTCGCTATGTGAAGCCAGAGCTTTACCGGTTTCAACTTCGCCTTGTACCAGATTAATTACGCCAGCTGGCAGGCCTGCTTTCTGCCATAACTGTAAGGTATGCTCCGCAACCATCGGCGTCAGGTCACTAGGCTTAAAGACCACGGTATTGCCTGCAAGCAATGCTGGTACGATATGGCCATTCGGCAAATGCCCTGGGAAATTATAGGGGCCAAACACGGCAACGACACCATGTGGCTTATGCCGGATAAATGCTTTTCCTTGTGGCATTGCATTTTCGACTGTACCGGTACGCTCATTGTAAGCGCGCACAGAAATAGCTACTTTGCCGACCATTGCTGCGACTTCAGTTGCGGTTTCCCACTGCGGTTTACCGGTTTCTTTAGCTATTGTTGCAGCCAGTTCGCTCTGGTTCGCTTTAAGTTGCTCTGCAAAAGCTTCAACGATGGCCATACGCTCTGCAAAACTGCGCTGCGCCCATGCGGGGAAAGCCTCTCTTGCCGCTTTCACGGCACTGTCAACGTCTTCCGCTGAAGCACTGACACCTTGCCAGATAACGTTATTTTTAGCTGGGTCAACAGACTGGATGGCATGGCCATGCCCCGCAGACCATTGACCGTTGATGAATAAGGTGTTTTGAGTCATTGAGTATCTCCTAATCGAACCGGCGCGAAGCGAATAAAATCACCGCTTTGGATCTGCAGAGCAGCAGCAACTGGCGCAGTAACCTGTGCAACTTGTCGCTCCTCATCCACAGAGACCGGATTCACAACGCCTCTAAAATTGGCGATGGACGTATTTATTATTATGCTGTCAACGGCACTTTGAGTTGCACTATCAACAATCTCAATTGGTAACTTGCGACTTGCTTGGGCCGTTCGGATATTCTGCAGTTGAGCTTCTACCGTTGGGCCTGCATCAAAAATATCAACATATCCACGACAGCTGAAACCTTCCTGCTCAAGTAACTGCAATGCCGGCTTGGTTTTCTCATGGACCTTGCCGATCACCGCTTGTGCCTCTGGCGACAATAGACTGGTGTAAATCGGGTACTTGGGCATGAGTTCAGCAATGAAGACTTTGTTGCCAATACCGGTTAAATAATCCGCAGTTGGAAAGTCCATGGAAAAGAAGTGCTCTTCTAGCCATTGCCAAAACGGCGAGCAGCCGTTTTCATCACTCACTCCACGCATCTCTGCAATTACAGTGTCGGAGAAGCGCTCGGGGTGCTCAGCCATAAACAAAAAGCGGACTTTTGACAGAAAACGTCCATTCACGCCACCACGAGCTTCTTCGCGTAAAAACAACGTACAAATCTCGGTAACGCCGGAATAATCGTTGCAGAAGGTAAGAATATCCACGGTATTGTGAATGTTTAACTCGCGCGATGCGTGGACGACTTTGCCAACATGATAATGGTAAAACGCATCATCAAGGCCTACCGCAGCCTCGATACCTGTGGTCCCTACCACGTGTTGATTAGCGGTGTTTTCCATTACAAATAAGTAGCTTTGATTACCTGGCTCGATGACGCCATCAACAAACGAGTTTTCTGATTTCTCAATTTTACGGCGCAGTAATCCTTCGTTCACTGGCAGTGAAGTAAAGCCAATACCAGACTCTTCGGCAATGGCATGCAGAGCGGCATAGTCGCTACGCTGAATTGGGCGAATAACATTCATAGTAATGTTACTGCTGCTATTAAGCGGCAGATTCCTGCGTGGCAGCGACGACTTGAGCAACCGCTTGTTCAAAACGCTCTAGGCCTGCCTCAATATCCGCATCAGGAATGACCAACGATGGCGCGAAGCGGATCACGTTGGCACCTGCGACCAAACACATGAGGTGATGCTCAGTAGCTGCCATCATGAAGTCACGTGCGCGACCTTGATACTTTTCATTCAATGCACAGCCAAGCAGCATGCCTTTACCGCGAATCTCACTGAAAACCTGATACTTTTCGTTGATGCGTTCCAAATGCTTTCTGAATAGTGCTTCTTTAGCAACTACGCCATTCATAACTTCTGGAGTATTTACGATATCAAATGCTTTTTCAGCCACCGCGCAGGCCAGTGGGTTGCCGCCGTATGTGCTGCCATGTGTGCCCGGTTTAAGGCTAGCCGCAATCGCTGCGGTGGTCAGCATTGCACCAATTGGGAAACCGCCACCTAATGACTTTGCGGTAGTTAAGATATCTGGTGTTACCCCCAACCCCATGTAGGCATACAGGTGACCGGTACGGCCAACGCCGGACTGAACCTCGTCAAAAATTAATAATGCGTTGTGCTTATCACAAAGTTCACGTACGCCTTTAACGAATGCCACGTCTGGCTCAATGATACCGCCTTCACCTTGCAGCGGCTCCATCATTACGGCACAGGTCGCATCCGAAATCAGAGCTTCAAACGCCGCCAAATCATTGTAGTCACAGTGTTGTATCGCGCCTGGTTTAGGCCCGAAACCATCTGAGTAGGCTGCTTGACCACCAACGGTCACGGTGAAGAAAGTGCGACCATGAAAACCTTGCTTGAAAGAAATAATTTGATTCTTTTCTTCGCCGTAATGATCAAGCGCATAACGACGCGCCAGCTTTAATGCCGCTTCGTTCGCTTCAGCACCTGAGTTGGCAAAGTAGACGCGCTCTGCGAACGTGGCATCGGTCAGCTTCTTCGCTAAACGAATGGATGGTTCGTTGGTGAATACATTACTCAGGTGCCAAAGCTTTTCGCCTTGCTCCTTGAGCACCGCGACTAATTCGGGGTGACAATGACCTAATACATTTACCGCGATACCGCCAGCAAAGTCGATATACTCGTTACCTTGTTGATCCCATACACGCGAGCCCTCGCCTTTAACCGGGATCATGGCTGCTGGGTTATAGTTTGGAACCATTACATCGTTAAACATTTCACGAGTTACATTCATTTAGTTACCCTCAAATAATTCGCAACTGCACTCAGGCAATAGCGTAAATGTGTGCAAAATCTAGCCGACAAGTATGCCATTTCTTCTGCATCTTGTCTCGTTTGATATCGCTGGAGTCCTTGAAAATAAAGGCTTTATGCAGCTAATTGCAGAAAAAATGCATAACTATTTGATTTGCTCAATTTCAACGAAAACCATAACAGCTCGCAGACCAACGAAAATACCGTTATCGGTAATGACAATGTTAATAAAATGTAGAATTGCATAGTTATCTGCAAAAATTTTTAGAACCCAGCAACATGGCTGGTTAAATTGTGTGCAAAAAATGGATGGGGTCAGAAAAGCGGAGCGATGAAATGCGCAAGCCTCAGCTAAAAGCGCAGCAACAAGCGGTTTCGATTATTCAATGTCATCCAGTGTGGAGCTGAAATTTAAGGGTAGATGACGTAAATCTATGCGATTGAGTGCCAACACTTTGGGTTTATCAATACCGCTGGCACGAACCAGACAATTAGCATCACTGCTATCCAAGAGTTTATTGGCTTTGAGCATGCGATACCTGGCATACCATCGTGAGCGTTCAGTCAATCGTGCAAGTGGTAATTCGTCTTTCGCAACGGTTCCTGAGGCAATCGACTGCATTGCTGGAGATACCCCCAAACGCTTAAATTTCATGTAATGCAAAAGGTCTGCAGTGACGATATCAGCATAGTCATTCCACAGTGCACTGAGAAAATTGTTGGAAGGCGTTATTTGCGTTAAAGCATCATGCAAATCGCGCTTTTTACTGGCTTGGGCTCTTTCCAGCGCTTCTCTTTGCTGGCGCTCAAACAATTTGAAGTAAATCCGCGTTACGGCATTTCTACCTAGCGCTTGCAACAGTCCGATCACATAGGCATCGTTTGCCCTGACTTTGTTAAAGGGGGCGAGGTACCGATTAGTCAACGCCACACTCAATGCATAGTGCCAAATATGTTGCTTTATTTCCGGGTATGGGTCAGTAATTTGCGGGATACACCGGCGCACAATCAAAGTTGGGATGATGAGTTGTAAATTCTCAATGTTGATGAAACTGAGTGCTGCGCGCAGCGTTTCAACAATAATCACCTTACCACGCGAGTCTTTGCGACGATGTTGTGGTGCATTGACTATTTTCAATAATTCAGGATACATCCACGGGATCCTTGCCACCAATGGCTCAAGGCGCGGGATTGTGCAGGCTTTTACGGATAACAGGTCGAGTAGTTCAGGCACGCTGTTACTGAGACCCAGCCAGTCGCTAAAAATTGCGCCAGGTAGGCGAATTTCGGTTTCCAAACGACTTAACAACTGCTTGTGAAAATCATTGCGCACCGCATCAACATAGGCTTGTTGTGTCATTTCGGCGCGCTGGCGATTCTCAATTGCTTGTTTCTCGACAATCAGTAATTCTCGACGCGCATAGCCTTGCTCTGAGTCTTCATAGGCAATCACCCCAGGGGTTTCACGACCCATTAACTCATTCGCTTCGAACAGCGATGTCATCATCGTTTCAAAGCGATGATTAAGGATTGCAAGGTGGTGTTCTGATTCTGTCTTCATGCGAGCTTACTGTTGTCTGCCGCCATTTCGGCATACTTTCCTGTTAGATGATAGCTTACCTAGCTTCACCTGTCATAACCGATTGATTATTCGGATGGAATAAAAAGTTGCGCAAAATTTGATGGCCACATTCAGTAAGTAATGACTCTGGGTGAAATTGCACCCCGTAAAGTGGAAAAGTAGTATGCTCGAAAGCCATGATCTCACGTAATTCAGCGTGCTCACTTGCAACCCATGCGGTCACGGTTAACGAACTGGGCAGCGTAGCAGGATCCGCGACTAAAGAGTGATAGCGTGTGGCGATAAAGGGATTTTCGACGTCTTGGAACAGCCCATGTGCAGAATGTTCTATAAATGATGTTTTACCGTGCATAATTTGGCGTGCGTTCACAATCTTTCCACCGAGCGCCTGTGCAATGGCCTGATGGCCTAAACAAACGCCCAGAATGGGGATCTGACCGGCAAATTGTTTCACCACGGCTAGGCAAATACCCGCCTGTTCCGGGCGACAAGGGCCCGGAGAAAGGACAATATACCTGGGTTTCAATCGAGTTATGTCTGCCAACTCGATTTGGTTATTTCGAACAACTTTTACGTTTTGCCCAAGTTCGCAAAAATAGCGGGCTAAATTGTGCGTAAAAGAGTCAAAATTGTCGATCAACAACAGCACAGGAGCTAGCGTATGCGCGGCACAAAACCAACTGCATCATACACCGCTTGCAGGGTTTTTGCAGCGCGCTCAGAGGCCGCTTGCGCACCTGCCTGCATGATACTATCTAACGCACCTTTGTCATCGCGCAGTTCGTGAAAGCGTTGCTGGATCGGTTCCACTAATGCGACTACTGCGTCAGCCACATCACCTTTTAGATGCCCATACATTTTATCTTCATATTCAGGGACTAAGTCATCGATGGTTCGTCCGGTGGCACATGATAATAACGATAATAGGTTGGAAACGCCGGGCTTTTCGTCAACGTTAAAATAGATGCGCGCTTGTTCGTCAGAATCGGTTACTGCACGTTTAATCTTTTTTGCTAACTTTTTTGGTTCTTCCAATAGACCAATCACATTATTAGGATTAGTGTCAGACTTGGACATTTTTTTTGTCGGGTCTTGTAAACTCATCACCCGCGCACCATGCTGCGGAATAAATGGGTCTGGTATTGTAAGGATCTCACCATACAAATTATTAAAGCGTGTTGCGATATCCCTCGTAAGCTCCAAATGTTGCTTCTGGTCTTCACCAACGGGTACTTCATTGGCTTGGTAGAGCAAAATATCAGCGGCCTGCAAGACCGGATAACTGTATAGCCCTACGTTGACATTTTGACTGTGCTTGGAGGACTTATCTTTAAACTGCGTCATTCGGTTTAATTCGCCCATCTGCGCATAGCAATTTAACACCCACGCCAGTTGTGCATGCTCTGGCACATGCGACTGCATGAAGATAGTGCATTTGTTTGGATCAATACCGCACGCCACGTAAAGCGCTAAACCATCCAAACAAGCATCGTAAAGTGCTTTCGGGTCTTGCCGCACCGTAATCGCATGCAAATCAACGAGCATGTATAAGCAATCATGAGTATCCTGCATAGCAACCCACTGACGCAGCGCGCCCATATAGTTGCCGATGGTTAATTGACCTGATGGCTGACAGCCACTTAAAACAATGGGTTTACTACTCATGAGAAAATAACTCTAATCTGCTTATGCTTGGTTTAGGGTGCTTAGTTCGTGCCGCATTTGATCGATAACCGTTTTGTAGTCCGGTTGATTGAAGATTGCGGAACCAGCAACGAACATGTCGGCACCGGCTTCTGCGATGGCGCGAATATTATCGACTTTTACGCCACCGTCAATTTCTAATCGGGTTGACAACCCCCGTTGATTAATCAGTTGTTTCGTTTGACGCAACTTATCTAACGTCGCAGGAATAAATGATTGACCACCAAATCCGGGATTCACCGACATCAATAATACATGATGTAGCTTGTCAATAACATGCTCTAAGACATTGAGCGGTGTGGCTGGATTTAACACCAGACCAGGTTTGCAGCCGGCATCTATAATTAACTGGATACTCCGGTCGACATGTTTGGATGCTTCAGGATGGAAACTGATCATGTCTGCTCCAGCATCAGCAAAACCCACAATCAGTTCATCGACGGGCTCTACCATCAGATGGACATCCATGGGGGCGGTGATGCCATAGGCCTTTAATGCCTTTACCACCATTGGACCAAAGGTAAGATTTGGTACATAGTGATTGTCCATGACATCCACATGCACAATATCTGCGCCAGCAGCCAAGACACGCTCGACGTCAGCACCGAGCGCGGCGAAATTAGCCGATAAAATAGAGGGGGCGATTAAAAAGTTGGAATTCACGTAATCAATCCATCACAACAAACGATGGGCGTAGCATAGCAAATGTTCGCAAATGCTTGATACTATTTATAAATGGCACTAAAGTGGTGCAATTGGAGTGTAATGGTGCAATACGTACGTCTGTCAGCGCTATCGGATTCATGAGATTCTTGCAAAAATACATACAAAACAAGAACTTATGTTTTTTCGTGTAAATGCCTGGCCGCACGAAATGTCGGCACTAGATTTGCGTGGTGTTTGCGTAGAACAATAATAATACACTGCAGACAGAATATTTACTGGCGCTTACATAGCAGAGTAAAAAGCTAAGAATATAATCAATGGAGAACACACATGAAACTCAATAAATTAGCAGCGCTTACAGCACTTGCATTAAGTTCAACCGTGGTAAGTCACACTGCTGTTGCGGGTTGGTCTGCAAACGTCGGTCTGATGTCTGACTATCACTTCCGTGGTATACAACAAGCAGAATCTGCGTCAGCTTATGCTGGTGTTGATTTTGAGTCAGAAGACGGATTTTTCGTCGGTACTTGGGCTGCTGAAGTCGAAGACGGCCTTGAAGTTGACTTGTATGGCGGTTACGGCACAGAGTTCGAGAACGGCGTCGGGATGAGCTTTGGTTTCACCACTTATCAATACACAGGTGATTTTGATTCTGCATACAATGAATTGAACTTTGGCCTGTCTTACAGCTTTGTCAGCTTTGAGTACAGCATCGGTGATTGGGATGGCATTGTGGGTGATGAGGCGAATACCGAATCTAAGTATGAGTTTGTTGCGGTAACACTTGAGCACGAAGGTTTCTATGCGACCTTTGGTAAGTTTGGTCGTGAGTTCTCAGGTGAATACGGTGAGTTTGGTTATTCAACTGAATACGAAGGGTTCGATATTGGTGCTGCATTAATCGTCAGTGGCAGCGAGCTTGATGATAGTGAGTCACTGGTCTTTACCATCGGCAAAACTTTCTCTCTATAAGACGTTTTTCAAAAGTAAAGCGCGGTCGGTTTCCGACCGCGTTTTTTTATATTTTGCAAATCGATATGCATTGTTGCAGTGCCTGATAATGCTGATTGGCATAGGGTTAGTCCAAAGTCTGCTTTGCTCCAGGGGGTATTGTTTGGCGCTCAGACGGTGCTTTTATGCACACAAGTTTTCAGCCATTCACTTGTATCATGTAGTCTTTTTTTATCGTTTAGTCCTCTCTATAGCCGACCAAATGTCAACTTTATCCGATAAGTTTCTTTTCGTATCATTAAACCAGGCGTATACTTACGCTAATGTGAGTTAGGGGAGAACGCTCATGAATTGGAAGTCGTGTAGCAAAAAATCAATCAGTATTGCAGCTGGTGCAGTGGCGTTTAGCGTTGTATTAAGCGCTAGCGCGTTGAAGCCGCAATGGCAAAATAGCTGTGAGCAACAATTTACTGTAGATGTGCAAACCCAAGTCACATGCGCCACAAAAACCAATGACTCCATTAGCTGGTTTGACTGGATTGGTGGTAAATCACGCTCTTATCAATTTCACTTTTTGGATCTACTTGAGCTTCTCTATAGCAACGACTCAGAGCACAACGACCGAGTGGGTTCTGGCCCTACGAGCTCGTTGTAATTGATTGTCCAAAATGACTAACTCTCATGACAGGCCAACCTTTTGGCAAGTCCTAACGAGTGTTATGGCAAGTTTTTTTGGGGTCCAAAGTCAAGCCAATCATCAACGTGACTTTACTCAAACGAGTGTCTTGCCATTTATTGTGGTTGGGGTTGTCATGGTGTTTTTATTGATCGCGGGCTTGCTGCTAATCGTTAATTTGCTGCTTTAATTCTCAGCCTATCTATGGTCGATGGTAGAGTGCGAATAACTCACCAACAGCGACTCTATTGTCTGCATTCTGACTGATTGAACGTTTAACCTTTAACTGAGTTATTGCGGCATGCTGGTAGATGTCACGAGTGAATGGCACATCATGATTACTGATCAATACAGGGATCTGCCGTTTGAATGCTGCATGTTTAGCAAGCTTTGCAAGTTCAACTTGCTGATCTAGACTAAAACCCTTACTGCTATAATCGGTAAACATAGCCGTTGTATTGATAGGTACATAGGGCGGATCGCAATACATCACCGAGCCTTTTCTTACGCGTCTGAAAACCTGATTAAAAGATAAACAAGTAAAGGTCGCGCGTTTCGATTTCTCAGCAAATACTTCTAACTCATACTCTGGAAAATAAGGCTTAACATACCGCCCGAAGGGCACGTTAAACCCCCCACTGCGATTATATCGGCACAGTCCATTGTAACCGTGTCGATTTAAATATAAGAACAAAAGACAACGTTCGTAGAGGTTAGTACTGAGGTTAAACTGATCGCGTAAGGCGTAATATGCTGTTGCTGTATTATTGCGGTCCACAAAAAGACGTCGCGCGTCGTTGATAAAGGTCTGTGGTCGCCGCTTGATAGTTGTATACAGGTTGATAAGATCGGGATTGATATCGTTGAGGTGATATTTTTCAAAGTCGCTATTTAGGAACACTGAACCAGCACCGACGAATGGCTCAACGAGCTTGTCTGCTTCCGGCAGCAGATCGATAATACGTTCAGCAAGACTGTACTTGCCTCCTGCCCACTTTAAAAAAGCGCGGGTCTTTTTATTCTTCATTTTTCGCGCTACTACAGGCGGACTTTGTTGGCAAATTGTAACCATCTGCTCGGATCCAAACAAGCTTTACGCATTAATCCACAGTGATTTGTTGGCGTTTAATTTGTGCAACCGATTTTACGAACGGTGGACTCACTTGGTTGTAAGTCGGCAATTGGCTAATTCCAGCTCTTGCCTGCTCGAGTGTTGGATACATCTGCTTTGCAACCACGACGAACCATGGATTTCCATTAAGTTCTGCCTGATAAACCCAGGTATATTCTGATAACTCATTATCAGCAATAAACTGCTCAGCCAATGCGATAGTGCTAACACCCGTCAATTGGATCACAAATCCATCTGGTAATTCAGCGGGCAGCCATGCAAATGACGCTAGAACCGTATCCGCTAATTGTGATGCATTTGTGCTATTGGCTTCAATGGCTGTATTCGAGTCTGCGGTTACTAAATCTGATCCATTAGCTGGCGCGTTTACCGTGGGTACGGTGGTTGTCTGTGCTGAATTCAGCGATGTTTCTTCAAGCTCGGATGGCTGCTCAGAGCTTGCGTCGGCTCTTTCTTCATCTGGTTTCCAGCGCGCAACCAATAGTTGTTCAGTTACTGAGGCTGCTGGTTCAACGTCAATCGGTGTAGGCGTAATTTCATTGGTGTCGACGTCTGCGTTCTGAGGAGGCGTAGTTGCGGTATCTAGCGTTGTTGCTAGTGGCTCTGACTCTGCAGGTTGAGCCGCTGAAATCGGTGCTTTAGTTGCCTCTGGTAAATCAGTGTTATAACCCAACAGGGTTGCAACTTTTTCTGGGTATTGCCACCAGAGTAATCCACCAAAAATGGTAATAAACAATCCAATAGCGAGGAGTGCAAACCATGGACTGCGAGTAAATACCGGACGAACTTCAGCCGGCTCTTGTGCCATAGCTCGATCTGCCAGCCGGCGCTGGAAGGCTGCGCGCTTCTCGGCAATCAATCGGTCTAGGTCGCTGGTTGCGCCACTAACGGTTTCAGAACTCAGTAATAATGGAGTGGCCGTGTTGGTTGCTGGTAGCCATTGTTGGGCTTGCTCTGCCCAATGAGTTTCACCGAAAAGAACAATATTAAGGTGCTGCTTGTTAGCTGCAAATCGGCTCTGCAACACAAGTTGCCATAACTCGCGCAAAAACTCATTGGGTAATTCTTGGGCTTGCATGATACCAATTAACACAGGGCCATCATGGTGATTCAAGGACTCAAGCAGTTCGTTCAGTGGCCGGATGAAACTGCCTGCAACTTGCCCTAGTAACTGTTGACACAGTTGCCGCCGATATTGGGTGATATCTAAATCTGGGTTGGCGGTAATAAAGGCAACATCGGTGTGCTCGTCTTGGGTTGCTAGGAAGCTTTCCAACGTTTTGCGCTGGGCCGCAATCGTATCACTGCTGACAAAGATCAACTGTGATGAATAGTTCACCATTTGATTTAGGCGTTCATGTAGTTCTGAGTACACGGTGTTCACTGTTTCTTCCACTCTCAACTATAAGTGTAGCGAACGTTCAGACTCTTAGCTTAAGATCCTTGTTTAAGCGTTGGTTAACACTTTCTGAAGGGTCTCATCGCTGATCTTATCAGTAACAATTGCATGTCCAATTGTTGTTGGGATGACAAAGCGTATGCGGCTATCCAAGACTTTTTTATCATGCCGCATGTGTTGCATGTAATTAGCATAATTCATGTCACTTGGACCAGCCACCGGCAAGCCAAACGCCTTGAGTAGATTTTTCACCCGACAAAATTCTGACTCAGAGAACGAAAATTCGCATTCAGCGACACTACAAGCAAGTATAATACCAGCGGCTACTGCTTCACCATGTAGCCAATTTCCATAGCCTTGTTCGGCCTCAATTGCGTGCCCGAAAGTGTGCCCAAGGTTAAGCAGGGCTCGTATGCCACTTTCTCTTTCGTCCTTAGCGACAATTTCAGCCTTTATCTCACAGCAGCGTTGGATTGCGTATTGTAGCGCTTGTGGTTGCTTGGCTTGCAGCTCGCTTATATGATTTTCGAGCCAAATAAAGAAATCGACATCATAAATAATGCCGTATTTGATCACTTCCGCCATGCCTGCAGCAAACTCGCGCTCGGGTAGCGTGGCTAATGTCTGCGTATCAATCAAAACCGCTTGGGGCTGGTAAAACGCACCGATCATATTTTTACCCAGTGGGTGATTAACCGCTGTCTTTCCTCCAACAGAAGAGTCGACTTGCGCTAGCAATGTCGTTGGGATTTGGATGAACGGCATGCCTCGCTGATAAGTTGCTGCAACAAAACCGGTCAAATCACCAACCACACCGCCACCCAGTGCAATCAACGTGGTGTCGCGTCCCGCTTCGCAAGACAGCAATTCAGTCATCACTGACGCATAGGTATCCAAGGTTTTGAATTGTTCACCATCTTCAATAATGATGGTCCGCACTAATTGTTCACCGAGGTGCTTTTCTAACGTTGCTAAGTACAGGGGGGCAATCGTCGAATTCGTTACGACGATTGCTTTTTTCTTGATATTGCTGGCTAGCGCTTCGCAGGATTGAGAGAGGAGCCCCTCTGCAATAATGATTGGGTAGCTACGGTCACCCAAGTCTACCGTTACGCTCATGGGTGATCCTCCGTATGCTTACAATCCGATTTTACTGATTATTTGATTGGCGACCGCGCGCGCACTTTGGTCGTCGGTATCGACAACATAGTCAGCGACTTCTTCGTACATTGGATTTCGCTCTTCAGCAAGATCGCGTAAAACCTGCTCAGGATTGTCGTTTTGTAATAATGGACGACGCTTATCGCGCTGAGTACGTGCGACCTGTTTATCGATAGTGGTTTGCAAGTAAACCACAATACCGCGAGCTGATAAGCGATTGCGAACCGCTTTACTGACAACTGAACCGCCTCCGGTGGCAAGTACGATACCTTGCAGGTCGGTTAAATCGTTAATTACGTTTTCTTCGCGCTTGCGGAAACCTTCTTCACCTTCTAAATCGAATATCCAAGCAATATCGGCACCCGTGCGGCGTTCTATTTCTTGATCAGAATCATAAAATTCAAGGTGGAGTTCATCTGCGAGGTGTCTGCCGATGGTGCTTTTACCTGCGCCCATTGGACCAACTAAAAAGATATTACGTTTTTCAGCCATAGTTTGCTATTTTCACAACTCAATATTGATAATAGGGCAGCGAATTGTTGCTCTGCTGACTACCCGTTCATGCGTGCATTGGGGAAATCGCCCATGTGCACGACTCCTCAGACCTCGTTAAAAATTTCGAGGGCGCGATTATCTCAGTTAAATTGGGCAATATGCAAGCTTCGCGGCGAATTCATTAAAAAAGCCGCAAAAATTGCGGCTCTTTTTAGGCTTAAAAACCCTTAGTTGCGATTACAGGCTTTCGTTCATTATTTTTGGCGTAACAAAGATCAATAACTCACGCTTTTGGTAAATAGTTGATTTATTTCTAAATAATGCACCTACTACTGGCAGATCTCCGATTAGTGGGACTTTGGTAACATCATCTGTGTTGGTTTGCTGGAAAATACCGCCTAACACCACTGTTTCACCATTCTCCACCAACACCTGAGTGCTTATTTCTTGTGTATCTATTGCAACCGCCGGTCCGGTAGACGTCGATACCGTCTCACCGCGGGTATCTTGTGTCACCACTAAGTCTAGAATAATACGATTATCTGGTGTTATATGCGGCGTCACTTTCAAACTTAACACTGCTTTTTTAAACTCAACTGACGTAGCACCACTCGATGTCGCTTGCACGTATGGAATCTCAGTACCTTGCTCGATATAAGCTTCCTGCTGGTTCGCCACGGTTATACGGGGGCTGGCAATAACTTCACCTTTATTTTCTGACTCTAGGGCAGATAACTCCAAGTCTAAAATTGTGCCATCAACCAAACTTGCAACTTGGAAGCCAATACGTCCAGCAGGGTTAGTCACTGGTAAATTTACATTAAGACGATCTGTGATTGACGGGATCACGCCGCCGGCAATGGAGTCAGCGCCTTCAATTGAACCGGAGACACCATCATCGCCCTGGCGATCGGAGAACCCCCAACGAACGCCCAATTCTTCGTCGACATTGTCGCGTACCGTTACCATGCGACTTTCAATCAGTACTTGCTTAACCGGAATATCCAGCTCTTGCACAACACGACGCGCTTCGTCGATGGACTCTTGTGTGTCGCGGATCAATAGTGTGTTGGTGCGCTCATCAACACTGACTACACCGCGGTCACTTAAAATACCGCCACTACCGTTTTTAAGGATCTCTGATAGTCCAAGTGCTTTCGCGTAGTTGACGGTAATGCTGGCAGACTTTAATGGCGCTAGGCTCTGTACTTGTTGTTGACTTTGCAGCTCCTGAGTCTCACGTGCTGTGAGCTCTTCAGCGGGCGCAATCAATAAAATGTTGCCTTCTAATCGTTTCCCTAACCCCTTGATTTTAAGGATCATATCCAGCGCCTGATCCCAAGGTACAGCAGATAGACTAATGGTCACATTGCCGGTTACAGTGTCAGTGGTTACTAAGTTAAAGCCATTGACTTGAGCAATGATTTGTAACACCTGACGGACAGGAACATCTTGAAAATCTAATGATATAGGCTTGCCGGTGTAGGTGCTCTCCTGTTCAAGCTCTTCAACTTGAGCCGCCGTCAACGGCGAAATTTCAACACTTACATTCCCGTCTTCTTCATTTAAGCGTGCAGTAACCTGACCGGTATATTCAATAACGACCCGAGCGTCAGCTTCATCTTGGAAGGTTTCAATGTGTGTGATAGGCGTGCCAAATTCATTGACTGCAATCTTTACAAACTGATCATCAGCTAGGCGTGTTGCGGGTAATGTGACCGTTACTTTGCCCTGTGACTCAATGAGTTGTGGATTGGCGGGTGCAGCATCAAATGCAAGTTTAGCCACCCCTTCGCCATTCGCACCACGGGTAAAATCAATGCCCGTAAGTGTGGCGTTGAATACGCTCTGGATCTCGGCATTTGGATCGAGTAACTCAATATCTTGCGCCCATGCTTTTGCTCCAACACTGCTCGCTGCAGCAAAAACTGCCAGTGACATTGCAACCCACAGGTACTTGCGACCGCGGTTTTGATTTAATTTCTTGTTAAAGATAAAACGCTCAGACATTATCGTTCTCTCCTGCCAATGACGCCATAGTCAGTTCAGTTTCTTTTCGCTGCCAACAGCCAGCGCCATCTGGAAGTAATTCAGTAATTGTCACTGATTGATTTGATATCACGGTAATTTCACCATGAAACAAGCCTAAATGATTACCATAGGAAGCTTTGTGTAAGGCTCCATCGTTGGTTTTAAATAATACCCACTTTTTATTGTTGGCATTAAAAATTCCGGACATGGTTATAGCATCGATTCCATAATTCTCAAGTGGCTCTTTTTTACGGCCAAAATCAGGTTGCAAACAGTTCGCTTTAGCCACTTCAGCCGCAGGTTGTTCAATTGTGCGAGGACGCACAAATGGACTACGTAACTGATTAGCAGAGTAATTAAACGGTGGTTGAACTTCAAACTCCGGGTAAGGTTCAATGCGTACCTGGGTATTCGCTTTGACCTGCTGCGTGTATGCTTGTAAGTCACTAATGTCCGCAGTACAACCGGTGACTCCTAAGACCGTGGCAACAAGGCATAGAGTTAGGTAACTACGCTTCATTGTGCACCTCCAGCATTAGGTGATGAAGTCAGTGCCGTACGATAGGTTTTTGCTTGCATCTGCAATTTGAGGCCATCAGGCTCGCTAACAAGTTCAAAGTCATGCAGTGTCACAATGCGCGGTAGACCGGCTATGGATGAGACAAAGTCACCAAACTCGTGATAGTTGCCTTTAACTTCTAGCTCAATAGGCAGCTCGGTATAAAATTCTTTTGGCACTTCATTCTGCCAATTAAGTAAGCGGAAAGTCAGTCCTGCACTGGTGCCTACGTAAGTGATATCGTCTAATAATCCTGGTGTTTCATTGCTGGTGGGCAAAGAACGTAGCATTGAACTAAAGTCTTCTTCGATGCGAGCTAATTGTTCTTGATAGGCTTCAAGATTAACTGCAATGCGATATTTCGCTTCAAATTCGCGCTTGAGTTCAACCTCTTTTAACTCAGCTTGGTCCAGTTGTGGTAGTTTACTGCTTACGATCAGGTTGTAGCTCAAGATACCGACAACAATTGCAAGCACTAAGGCAACGACAGTTTTGATTTCGAATGGCCAGACAGCAACATTTTCGAAATCCAGTTCGTTCATTTCTTTGAGTTTGGCAAAATCAAACTGCATACTATTTGCCCTCCACAGTCGCAACTTGTAGCTGTGGTGCTACTCGCGGGCTGATTGAAAATGTCAACTTGAACTCGCTGACTGCATCGGTCGAGGAGGTATCGGCGACGATAGATGACAGCACGCCATTGGAAAACACTTCAGAGGTCTCCAAACGGCGCATAAAGTCGGACAACCGATTGTTACTATCGCTGATGCCATCGATATCAATTCTGTTACCGGTGCGAGTCATGGTTCTAAAGGCTACGCCAGGCGGTACGATGCGCGCAAGCTCGTCAAAAACTCGCGGCGCAATATTCCGACTGGTTTGCAGTTGCTCGATCAGAGCCATACGCTGCTCAATCGCAAGCTTGGCTTCTTTAATCGTCTTAATTTTGTCAATTTGCGTGTCTAAAATACTAATCTGAGTACGCAAGAAGTCATTACGCGCATTTTGGTGGCTGATTTTCTGGTCGATAAATGCACCCACAAACCAAAATATTAAGCCGACAAAAACTGCAGTGACAAATAGTGCACCGAGATACTGTTGTTTTTGTGCTTGGCGCTGCTTTTCACGCCAAGGCAGTAAGTTTATATGTGCCATGGATTAAAACTCCTACTGGCTAACCCGGCAGCAATCGCCATCTGTGGTCCAATAGTCATCGCTTTTTCCACATCAATGTTTTTGGCAAACAGCATGTTGCTAAACGGATTAAATACTTCGACAGTAACCCCTAAATCTTGTTCTAGTATGGTTGCTAATTCAGTTATGACCGCGCCGCCGCCACTGAGTAAGAGCTTTTCTGGACGATTGGCGTGCGTGGCACTGATATACATTTGCATTGCCCGATTAATATGCTGCTGCAGGCTTGACGCGAAAATAGGCAGAATTTCCTGCTTCCACGTTTCTGGTAATTCACCATTAAGTAACTGATTTTGTGCGTCGTCGCGTTCGAGCATCATTGATGCACAAATATCTTGTAATAATGCATCGGTGCCAAAGTTATGCTCTTTGCTGTACTCAACTTCGCCATTTTTGGTGACCGAGACTTGTAATAATGAAGCGCCGATATTAATGCACACTGTTGAGTTTTCATCATTACCATGAAACGCCGTCACAGCATTGGCCATCGCATACCCTTCGATATCGATGATTTTAGGCTCGAAAGGAATTTCCCGAATAAGTGTCACCCGTGAATCGACAATGTCTTTGTGCGCAGCACTCAATAATACGTTGACTTGATCCATGTGCGTTTTACTCGGCCCTAATTCTTCAAAGTCGAGGTAAACCTCTTCAAGGGGGTAGGGGATCAAACTATCGGCCTCAATCTCAATCTGTCCTTCCAATTGATAGTCAGTTTGGTCGGGCTGCATTTGCACGACTTTGGTTAACACTGAAGGACCAGCCACTGCGATTGCGACATCCTTGATCTTTTTCTTTTTCAATCCAAGCTTTATCTTCTTAAGGCATTGGCTGACCAAATCAAAGTCTTTTAATTCGCGCTCAACGAATGCGTTCCCATTAATTGGTTCGCATGCGAATGCGGCAACTGTATAAGAGTCGCCTGACTTTTCTAACAGGACGGCTTTAATGAAGCGAGTGCCTATATCAAGCCCGATTATGGGTTGAGCGCTTCTGTTAAACAGAGATTTCATTAAATCGTTATTCCGCATCATTGGCGTTTTCATGGCTATAAATCCGAGAAAGCCATCATACGCCGTTATTTTCAATAATATGGTTCTATTATCGACACTTACGTATAATCCTAGACAAGTAATTGTCGTATTGACCGATAAACCTCATAGTAACAAGCAGCAAAAAAACCGCTGTGATGGATAAATTTTCAACAGCGATTTTATTGTTGTGATTAGTTATAATATAAGCCATTTCCTCGATTTTGCCTCGGAATCTGAAATTTTGTGAAGTACATCAAACCGTTATTCATTACTTTTATCGTTGGTTCCACTATCGGAATTGCCGCACTTGTAGGTATTTATTTTTATATCAAACCCGACTTGCCCAGCGTAGATGTACTGAAGGAGGTAAAGCTACAAACCCCCATGCGGATCTACACACACGACGGTAAGCTAATCTCCCAATACGGCGTGAAGCGCCGTATCCCGCTGGCGCTAGAGGAAGTGCCAGAGCAGCTGCGCCAAGCCTTGTTGGCAACTGAAGATAGTCGTTTCTATGATCATATTGGGATTGATCCCATTGGTGTAATCCGCGCAGGCCTTAACTTGTTGTTAACCGGTGAGAAGAGCCAAGGGGCCTCAACCTTGACCATGCAATTGGCCAGAAATTTTTTTCTTACACGTGAAAAAACCTATATCCGCAAGATCAAAGAGATTTTTATTGCGCTACATATGGAGCAAGTATTAACCAAAGAAGAAATCCTTGAGTTGTATCTGAACAAGGTAGAATTAGGTCATCGTTCCTTTGGTGTAGGCGCAGCAGCACAAGTCTATTACGGTAAGTCGGTAGACGAACTTAGCTTAGCGGAAATCGCTACCATAGCGGGTTTACCGCAGGCTCCATCAGTACTGAATCCAATTAGCCGACCCGATCGCTCAGTTGAGCGCCGGCGTATCGTATTACTGCGCATGCTGGATGAAGGCTTCATTACGCAAGATCAGTTTGAACAAGCCAATGCAGCTCCGGTTACTGCGCGCAAACATGGCGCGGAAATCGAAGTTGATGCGCCTTACTTGGCGGATGTTATTTACAACGAAATGATCAGTATCTATGGCAAAGAGGAAGCGGAAACGGGTGGTTATCAAGTTTTTGCAACAGCGCCATCTGAGATGCAATTGGCTGCGCAGCAAGCGGTGATCCGAAATATCCATGATTATGATGAACGGCATGGTTATCGAGGCCCAATTGGACAGCTTTGGCAAACAGAACCTGCGCTTCCTAATGATTCAAGCACAGAAGAACCGACTGACTTCGCACTTGAGGAAGCGACAGCGAGTCTAGATGAGCGGCTACAGGATGAGCTAATTCAACCAGCGTCTGAAGCGATTGAATTGCCAATGAGTGAGGACGCAATTCTCGAACATTTACTCAGTATCAATTGGATTGACCCTCTGCGGCCAGCCGTAGTCGTAGAGGTTGGCGAATCTAGCGTCCGCGTGTTATCGGTCTCTGAAAATCGACGTTTATTGCCTGTGCGGATCGAGTGGCCAGGGATTGCTTGGGCAAGGGAATATATCAGTGATTTTAAACAGGGAGCCGATCCACAAGTGGCCGCTGATGTGGTTTCTGCCGGTGACGTTGTGTGGATCCGAGAGCAAGAGGGGGCATGGCGTTTATCGCAAGTGCCAGATGTAAGCGCAGCCTTTGTAGCATTAGATCCAAGTAACGGCGCAGTCATGGCGGTTGTTGGCGGGTATAACTTCTATCAAAGTCAGTTTAACCGAGCGACTCAAGCAAAGCGTCAGGTGGGCTCAAATATAAAGCCTTTCGTATATTCTGCAGCTATTGACAGTGGTTATACGTTAGCGAGCATCATCAATGATGCGCCCATTAATCAATGGGATGCGAGCAGCGGTATTGCTTGGCGGCCACAAAACTCACCCGCTGAGTACGATGGCCCTGTGCGTATGCGGTATGCGCTCGGACGTTCTAAAAACGTAGTTTCGGTACGTTTGCTGCGCGGCGTGGGATTGGATGAAACCGTGCAGTACCTTACGCGATTCGGCTTTGAACGTGAAGAAATTCCGCGTGATGAAACGGTTTCGTTAGGCTCTGGCTCACATACTCCCCTTGAGGTTGCCAGAGGCTTTGCCACATTCGCAAATGGTGGATTTTTAGTGCAGCCATACTTTATCTCGCACATTACTAATGAACGTGGCGAAGCGATCTGGCGAGCCAATCCACCGCTAGCCTGCGACCCTTGTGAAGTAGAGATTGCCGACTCAACTGACGAGACTGTTGAGGGCGATGACATTGAGGCTTTATTGGCCCAGCAGTTTGCCTCCATTGGGACGGATTTAGACCAAACGGATACTTTATCCGCACATGCACAACCGTTGCTTAAAGCTGAGCGGGTAATATCAGAGCACAATGCATTTTTAACCCGAGAAATGCTGCGCACAGCCGTTAGGGCCAATGGCAGTTGGTCCAACAATACCTATTGGTTAGGCACTGGTTGGCGCGCGAGAAATATTTTAGAGCGCACGGATATCGGCGGTAAAACCGGTACCACGAACGATTCTCGCGACACTTGGTTCAGTGGCTTTGCGCCGGGATTGGTAGCAACTGCCTGGGTTGGTTTTGATGATATGAGTCGTCAACTGGGTCGCGTCACACGCAATCAGAATCTGGTCAATATGAACCCGGAAAAGTACAACTGGATCGGTAACGGCTTGGTCGGTGTCGAAGATGGTGCTAAAGCGGCTCAACCTGCTTGGATCCGCTTTATGCAAAGAGTTTTGGCGGATATTGAAGAACAACCTACAGCGATTCCAGATGGAATTTTAAGAGTGAGGGTTGACCGTTCTACGGGGCTGCTGACCTCACGAACTGATCACACCACTTTGTTTGAGTATTTCATTCCGGGCACAGAGCCGACACAATATGTGTTGGATGAGGACATTGTCGATCCAGCAACAGAACAGACTACAACGCCAGAAAATGATGAAATTTTCTAGCATTAAATTACCAATTTGAGACTGCAAATGGCACAGAATAACCACTTATACATCCCCCATGCAGGACCGGCGCTACTCGAGACACCTTTGTTGAACAAGGGCAGCGCATTTAGCTCAGAAGAGCGGGTCACGTTTAATTTGACTGGCTTGCTTCCACCGCGCTATGAAACCATCGAAGAGCAGGTGGACCGCGCATACATGCAATATCGAAGCTTTGAAAACCCGCTCAACAAGCATATCTATCTGCGCTCGATCCAAGATACCAATGAAACCTTATTTTATAATCTGATCCAGCAGCATATTGATGAGATGATGCCCATCATCTATACCCCAACGGTAGGTGACGCCTGTGAGCAGTTCTCAGATATATACCGTTCTTCACGTGGACTATTTATTGCCTACAGTGAACGTCACCAAATTGATGATATATTGCGCAATGCGACCAAGCGCAAAGTGAAAGTGATCGTGGTTACCGATGGTGAGCGGATATTAGGCCTTGGTGACCAAGGGATCGGTGGTATGGGGATCCCTATTGGCAAATTGTCTTTGTATACCGCATGCGGTGGCATTAGCCCCGCCTATACCTTACCGGTCATGCTCGATGTCGGCACCAATAACCAAAAATTGTTAGATGATCCTATGTATATGGGATCGCGTCATCCGCGTATTGGACAAAAAGAATACGATGAATTTGTTGAATTATTCATCAACGCAGTGAAGCGCCGTTGGCCTGAAGCTATGCTGCAGTTTGAAGACTTCGCGCAACCCAACGCAATGCCTTTATTGACGCGTTATCGTGACAAAATCTGTTGTTTTAATGATGATATTCAAGGAACTGCAGCCGTCACGTTAGGCACTATCTTGGCGGCGTGTCGCGTTAAGCAAGCCAAACTCTCTGATATGAAGGTTGTATTTGTGGGTGCAGGCTCTGCTGGTTGCGGAATTGCTGAGATGCTCATTCAGCAGATGGTCAGTGAGGGGATCAGTGACGCGCAAGCACGGCAACAAATTTTTATGGTTGACCGCTTTGGTTTATTAACTGAAGGCATGCAGGGGTTACGTGATTTTCAGGCACGCCTGCAACAATCGACAGCCCAACTCTCTGACTGGAGTTACAGTGGCGATTATGCGAGCTTGTTGGATGTAATTAACTGTGCGAAACCAGACGTATTGATTGGTGTGTCGGGTCAGCCTGGGTTATTTACCGAGCAAGTGATCCGCGCGATGGCCAAGCATTGTCCACAGCCGATTATCTTTCCGTTGAGCAATCCATCGCGCCAAGTCGAGGCACGACCTGAGCAAGTGATTGAATGGACTGAGGGCAATGTGATTATCGCGACTGGCAGTCCGTTTAAGCCAGTTGAGTATGCGGGCAAGACATTCCCTATCGCACAATGCAATAATAGTTATATCTTCCCAGGCATTGGTCTTGGCGTGATCGCCAGTAAAGCTAAGTTGATCAGTGATGAAATGCTCATGGCGACCAGTAATGCCTTAGCTGACGCTTCACCTTTGGCACTCGGTCAGGGCATGGAATTGTTACCACCGCTGACCACAATCGCTGAATTGAGTAAAAAAATTGCTTTTGCAGTGGCTAAAGTCGCAGTTGAACAAGGGTTAGCTTTGGAGCAATCCGATGAAATGCTGCATGCCGCCATTGAACGTAATTTCTGGCAAGCCCAGTATCGACCGTATAAACGAGTCAGCATCTAACCGTAAGCCATGATCATACATAAGCTTAAAGGCTATATTCAGAATATTTATCTGGTTGAGTATGACCATGGTTTGCTGTTGCTTGATGGCTGCAGTCAGGCCGATGTTAAACGCGTAACTGATTTCATTGCGCATGAGTTGCAACGGCCATTGTCTGATCTGATCGCATTGGTCGTGACGCATATGCACCCTGATCATGCTGGCGGCGCACATAAGCTTAGAGAGCTCACTGGATGTCGTGTGTTCGCACATCCGAAAGCGGCACGCTGGTATACAGGATTAGGTGGCCGTTTAGCCCATCTTATTGATATCGGGCTAGCGCTGTGGGTTGCCGGGCGACTTGGCAAACCACGCAAGCATATTTGGTATTCTGCGGTATTGCGCCCTGATGAATTAGTCAAAGATTATCAATTCATTCCAGGCTTTCCGGAATGGCAGGTGTTGCATACCCCAGGGCATACGGATCACGATTTGTCTCTGTTGCATGTACCGTCTCAGCACGTTTATATTGCTGATCTTATCGTCAGGGTGAAAAATCGCTACGTACCTCCATACCCAGTGTGTCACCCCAATCAATACAAACGCTCGCTGGAACGGATTGCCGCATTACAGGATGCAACTCTATATTTTGCGCATGCTGCCCCTGCCAAGTTGTCTGAACAGGACATCGGCAGAGTTTTAGCGCTTGCTCCGCATGAACCAAAGAATCATTGGCGGTCGACGAAATCACGGATCTATCGGGTGTTACGCTTACCGCTCGCATAAAGTTGACGGCTGAGTTATCCTGATTACGAGTTCTGACCAGCAGAGGTGATAATGGTGCCTGAATTCGCGAATAGCATTCTACAAGTTTTGCCTACACCAATCTTGATAGCGAAAGCGGAGGGGAATGATTTAAATCATCGTTGCGTTTATGCAAATCCGGCTTTCGTATCGCTATTTGGCTGGACCCTTGAGGACATACCTGACAAACAAGCATGGTGGTTTCATGCATACCCGGATCCAGAATACCAGGTAGTCGTGGAACGGCAGTGGGAGTTAGCATTGGAGACCATGCATTTGAGTAAAGAAGAGCATGTGATGATGACCGTGAACATTATGACTAAAGCACAAGAAACCGTTCGATGTCGCGTCTTCGCTGAAAAATTGGGAGCCAGTTTCCCTGACCATTATTGTGTGGCGTTTGTACCGATAAATGAGTAGTCCTTCTTATTCTATACAACGGACCTCGCGCATGATCTATGTGCGTTTGAGTGGGCAATGGACCACCGCGATTGATTTGGCGTATTTATCTGAACTGATTGAAAATATACGCGCCATGCGCGGCCAAACATGGGGCTTAATTGCCGATCTGCGTGATTGGGTGATTGAACCCGAAATTGCTGGGAAAAACAGCGGTTACGTGATTGATATTCAACGCCGCAATCAACTCGCTGAAGCCTGGATTGTTAACCATCCTGAACAAGGCAAACATCTGGATCATTTTTTTGACTCTTACAGTTTCAGTCCCGAGCGTGTGTACAGCGAACTCGAGCTTGAGCAATGGGCACAAAAACACAATTTACCTTTAGATAAAAACTTTTATGCTTGCAAAACAAACAATGCAGCTACCGAGTAAAGGCTAGGGTTGTGGTTAAAACTGCTTATCTAGTTTTTTCTAAATCCAATAGCTCAGTACCTATCAAGCGTTAGAATGCCAACTTTAACCACTAACAATACTTTTTACAGATTAAGTATCTGATTTCAGTTGGCATTAGCTGATAACTAATTCAAATACTTTAGAGTTGCGCTGGAAGTTATATAGCTCTTTCTTCTGTGCCGGTAAACTATCTAACGTAGCTGGTTTAAAGCCTTGCTCCAAAAACCAGTGTGCGGTTACTGTGGTCAGCACGAACAGGCGCTTAATGCCTTGTAATTGAGCGAATTTAATCACTTCTTCCAGTAAGCGCTCACCGCGATTTTTGCCACGATATTCGTGATGTGTTGCAACACAAGCCAACTCAGCACATGCATCATCCGGATAAACGTAAATAGCCGCGCAACCAATGATCATGCCATCACGTTCAATCACGCTAAAATGTTCTATTTCACTTTCAAGGCGTTCACGTGAACGCTTCACCAATACACCACTTTCTTCCAAGGGCTTGATCAGCCTTAAGATCCCGCCAACATCTTCAATGGTTGCACGGCGTAGTTGCTCATAGTGGTTACGCAGAACGAGAGAGCCGGTACCATCACGAGTAAACAGCTCTTCGAGCAATGCGCCATCCTTTTCATAACTGATACAATGAGCGCGGGGCACATCTTGCGAGACGCTGGTGGTAAGTGCTCGCAGCACGCTCGCTTCAGTTTCAATTTGCTCAGCGCTAATCATCTGGCGCAATTGCTCAAGCTCCAAGGTGCGCAGCAATTTACCTTCTTTGTCGACCACACCCAACCAATGCGAGAATACAATCAGTTTATCCGCTTTCAATGCTATCGCTGCTTGCGTTGCCACATCTTCATGAGACAAATTAAACACTTCACCCGTGGGGGAATAACCCATCGGCGATAACAGTACGATCGAGCCATCGTTGAGGTGGTCGTTAATACCGTCAACGTCAATGCGCCGCACTAATCCGGTATTTTCAAAATCAATGCCGTCGCGCACGCCCATTGGCTTTGCAACCACTAAGTTGCCCGAACAAACGCGGATTTGTGCACCGTGCATGGGAGAGTTAGGTAATCCCATGGTTAATAGAGCTTCAATGTGTGAACGGACCGAGCCCGCAGCATCCTTTACGCACTCTAGAGTGGCTTTATCTGTTACTCGTGTATCGAATTCAAAGCGCCCTTCTATACCACGCAACGCTACTCGTTGGTCGATTTGCGGGCGAGCCCCATGAACCAATACCAGTCGAATACCGAGGCTGGATAGCAATCCGATATCGTGGATGATGTTCGCGAAATTATCATGCTCAATCGCTTCCCCACCAAACATCAATACAAAGGTTTTGCCTCGGTGCGCATTGATGTAGGGTGCAGAACTGCGAAATAACCGCACACTGTCTTGATCACTCACCGCCATGCTAATTACTCAACATCCAATTGTTCATCAAGCCAGGCATGCGCGGCGAACAATGCGTCGTTGACTGGTGACGAGCCGGTGCCACCAAGAATGTTGCGTTTATCGACGAGATGGTCGAGCATTAATACTGGGTACACGTCCTCTTCGATCTCCACTGCAACCGTTTTTAATTGGGCCAATGACAAATCCTCAATGGCGCATTTATTTTCTATTGCCAGTAATACAGCTTTCCCTGCCAGATCATGTGCAGTGCGAAAGGGGATCCCTTTATCAACCAAATAGTCAGCTAGCTCAGTCGCATTGGCATACCCTTGCTGTGCTGCTTTACGACAGCGCTCCTCGTTCAAACTTAGGCCGTTCAGCACTTCAACGCCAATGGACAAACAGATATGCCATTGCTTGACTGCATCCATGGCACCTTCTTTGTCTTCTTGCATATCTTTGTTATAGGCTAAGGGTAGTCCTTTCATTGTTACCAGTAGGCCTTGTAAGTGCCCAAATACGCGACCACATTTACCACGCATTAACTCTAAGGCATCCGGGTTTTTCTTCTGTGGCATCAGTGATGAACCGGAGGTTACATCATCCGACAATTGCGTAAATCCTGCCTCACCGGAGTTGTAAAAAATGAGATCTTCAGCCATTCGACTTAAATGCATCATGCTAGTCGATGCGCAGAACAGTACCTCCAGCACAAAATCGCGATCAGACACCGCATCTAGACTGTTCAGGCATGGGCTTGCGAAGCCTAATTCTTGCGCGATTGCCTGACGGTCGACAGGGTAGGTTGTGCCAGCGAGGGCACCGCAGCCTAGCGGCGATTGATTTAACCGTTGCTTGGCATCCCGCAATCGGCTCAAGTCACGTTTAAGCATTTCCACATAAGCCAAGCACCAGTGCGGGAATCGCACCGGTTGCGCGCGTTGCAAATGGGTGTAACCCGGTAAAATTACGGCTTGATTACGCCCGGCACAGTGCAAGAGGGCTTGGATCAAGTGCAAAATGTCCTGACTTAGCGCCGTAATATGGCTGCGACACCACAGACGAAAATCGGTTGCCACTTGGTCATTACGACTGCGCCCCGTGTGCAGTTTTTTACCAATATCACCGACCCGTTCAATCAGCGCAGCTTCAATGAAGCTGTGTATATCCTCTTCTTGACTATTGGCGAAATCCAACTGATCTTGTTCGGCTTCTGCCAGCAGTTCCTTAAGCGCTGCAATTAATAATCTATGCTCTTCATGGTTAAGCACTCCCGCGTGATGGATGGCGTTAGCCCACGCGATAGACCCAGTGATATCCTCATTGACCATAACCTGATCAAATGGCAGGCTATCATTGACCTGCTTGAACATCTGGCTTGCTTGACCGGTAAAGCGGCCTCCCCATAATGCCATCGCGTTAGTCCTTCTGCGCTTGGTTTTTTAATGCCTTGATCCGGCTGGATAAACTGAAAAGACGAATAAAGCCTTCTGCATGGCTTTGGTCATACACAGTATCTGCACCAAAGGTAGCAAAATCTTCGGAATACAAGCTATTAGGTGAACGCCGTTGCACTACAGTGGCTTGCCCTTTAAATAGTTTTACCACAATGTCGCCCGTCACCTGTTGTGCGAAACTTTGCGCGCCTGCCAGCAACGCATCGTTTAATGCAGTAAACCAACGCCCGTCATACATAACATGGGAAAACTCCAAGCCGATTTGTTCACGATATTTCAGTGCAGCTTTGTCCAGCACGAGGGTTTCAAGCGCCTTGTATGCTTTCAGCAAGACTGTGCCTCCTGGCGTCTCATAGCAACCCCGAGACTTCATGCCAACTAGGCGATTTTCCACAATGTCTATGCGGCCTACGCCGTGTGGTGCGGCAAGCTCATTTAGCTTTACTAATGCCTGGTAGGGAGATAAAGCCTCACCATCTACATGAGTGAGTCTCCCGTGTTCAAAACTTAACATGACTCGGCCTGGTACATCGGGTGCTTGTTCTGGGGCAGTCGTGAGTGTCCATACTTGATCACTGGGTTCACACCATGGATCTTCCAATTCACCCCCTTCATGCGATATGTGCCATGCGTTCGCATCGCGGCTGTATATTTTGGTTGCTGATGCGGATGTTTTAATGTTGCGATCGGCAAGATACGCGAGCAAATCCTCACGCGACACCATGTCCCACTCGCGCCATGGCGCAATAACGGTTAAATCAGGTGCCAATGCGGCAAACGTACTTTCAAAGCGCACTTGATCATTGCCTTTCCCCGTGCACCCATGGCAGAGCGCATCAGCACCTACCTTGCGGGCAATCTCAACTTGCGCCTTGGCAATGACTGGGCGCGCCATTGATGTGCCGAGCAAGTACTCGCCTTCGTAGACAGCTCCGGTAGTAATCGTTGGGAAGATAAAATCACTGACAAACTCTTCCTTTAAATCGACGATATAGCACTCGCTGGCACCAGAGGCGATGGCCTTTTCATGCAAGCCGTCCAATTCTTCATCTCCTTGCCCCACATCAGCAGCAAATGCGATGACTTCACACGCATAGTTTTCGCGCAGCCATGGAATGATTGCCGATGTATCTAAACCCCCTGAGTAAGCCAATACCACTTTATTGATTGCGCTCATGTAAATCTTTCCTAACCTTCAGTTGTTGCCAGTAATTCGATTAAAATTGCATTTTGTGCATGCATACGGTTTTCGGCCTGGAGCATGAGTAACGATGCATCACTGTCCATCAACGAGCCGCTGATTTCTAAGTCGCGGTGCACGGGTTGGCAATGCATCACATATTTTGCACCAGTGTTCTTCATTAACGTTTCATTGACTTGATAGGGCATAAACGTTTGCTTTATTTCTGCCAGTGGCGTGGTGTCGCCCATCGACAGCCAGGTATCAGTATAGATGACATCCACACTGTTGTGACTACTCGTAAGCTGATTGATATCTGTTGTCACGTTGATCTCACAGCCGGTTTGTTGGGCGATACTTCGCGCTCGGGCAAGAATATTACCATCGACCTCAAACCCCGCAGGGGTAACCACCCATTGATTGCAACCCAAGAGTGCGCCGAGCAGTAGCAACGAATGCGTCACGTTGTTTCCATCCCCAACGTAGGCAAGGGTGCGGCCTTTTACGCTACCGTAGGTTTCTAGCAAACCCAGGTAATCAGCCATCGCTTGGCACGGATGAAAACGGTCGCACAGTGCATTGATGACTGGCACCTTGGCTGCCGCATCAAGGGTTTCTAAGGTTGTATGTTGGTATACCCGAGCAATAATGGCGTCGGCCCAACAGGCAAAATTAGCCCCCATGTCTTTAATATCTTCGCGACCAGCCAAGTTATTTGATTGACTGTCCAGATAAACCAAGTGTCCACCCAACTTATGAATACCGATATCAAAGCTAACGCGGGTTCGCAACGACGGTTTCTCAAACAAGGCAATAATCGATTTCCCAGCAAGACTATTCGCGAACTGGCGCGGGTTTTGTTTCACCTTTAGGGCTAGCGCGAGCAATTTCTCAGCCTCTGCAGGCCGCCAATCATAAAATGTCAGTAAACTTTTTTTCGTCATTCGCATTAACCTAATTTGTGCGGGATGATTTGGGTGCCAAAAGGCGTTTGATTGTCTTGAGTTGTATTTGCAATCAAGGATTCCATCGCCGACCAGCTGCCAATGGTTACCGGTTTGCCAAGATGGTTAGCGGCTTGCAGTGCTGCGTATACCTTTACCAACATACCATCTTTAATCGCTTGTTTGGCGACTAGCTCTTGAATGCGTAATTCAGATAACTCGGTCAGTGGCTGGCGATTATCATCTAGTACCGCCGTTACATCGGATAGTAGATATAAATCAGCACCTAGTAGCTCAGCAATGGCAGTGGCGGCTTGATCGGCATTGACGTTTAATAGGCGACCATTATTATCGCATCCAATCGAGCTCATAACGGGTAAATAGCATTTTTCAAGCAGGCCGTTTAATAGCTCAGGATCGCCTGGTGCGGCTTGCCCTACGGCTTGCAGTGCAGTTGAGATTGCGCCACATTCAATACTATTTCCATCAAATAAACTGAGTCCGACTGGACGCAACCTTTGTTGTTTCGCTAGCGCACAGAGTTGACGGTTTGCTGTACCTGCCAATGCGCCGGTTATATAGGGCATCTGCTCATCGGGTGTTATCCGTAACCCTTCATGTTTGTTGGACTGAAAGCCGAGTTTAGCCAACAGAGTTTCAACGCCATTACCGCCGCCGTGCACAATAACCACCTTACGGCTGACGGTTATCTGCTTAATCGCTTGAATAAATCCAGTCAGTGCAGCAGTATTTTCCAGTAATGCTCCGCCCACTTTGATAACCACAGGATTACGCATCGTGGTTACCTCGCTGAGGTATCAAGCCAACCCAATCAGGCAAGCCAAAAGCGAGATTGGCACATTGCAGCGCCTGACTTGCAGCACCTTTTAATAGATTATCGATGGCGGAGCTAATAACCACGTATCCTGTTTGTGGTGAGTACTGCCAATAAATGTCAGCAAATGCTTGATGTGCCACCTCGTCAATTTTTGGTGCCTGTGTTCTTAACCTAACCAATGCACTGTGCTGGTACGCCCGGATGAATGCCTCATCCACTTGCGTTGCGGTAACCCCGTACTTTAGTTTGCAAGTGATTGTGGCAAGAATACCGCGCTTGAAATTCCCCAAGTGCGGCGTAAAGATTACTGGGGCACCTAAGTATGCACTGATCTCAGGGGTATGTCGGTGCGATAGAATGCCATATGCCTGCAAGCTGACCTCACAAAAGCTGCTATTGAAGGCTGCTTTGCGGCCAGCACCACTCACGCCAGAGACAGCATTGATAATCGGGAAATGCGCTGAGTCCAGCAATTCCGCCTGCATCAGAGGTTTAGTCGCGAGTAATGATGCCGTGGGGTAACAACCAGGGACTGCGATCAAATTTGCTTGAGCGATGTCAGTTGCATACCATTCAGCCAGACCATAGACCGCCTTACATAGTGTTTCTGGATGCGCATGAGGAAAGCCATAGAATTGCTCAAAGACCTGCCGGTCTTGTAATCGAAAGGCACCGCTAAGATCGAACACTTTAGCCTTACCTTGCAATAACGTTGCGACCCAATCATGACTCGCTTCATGAGGCGTTGCGAGAAAAATAATATCAAAGGATTCTGCTAACTGCGCTAAATCTTCCTGACCAATGGGGAGCAGTGGTAGATCGACATAGCCCTGCAGGGCTGGATATAGCTCGCTCAGTGGTTTGTTGGCGTCTGCACTGGTTGCACTTACGCAGAGTTGGCCTAATTCAAAATTTGGGTGACTATTTACAAGCCGCGCCAGCTCGGCGCCGGTATAACCGCTAGCCCCAATAATGCATACTTTCATTTTTATTCATTTCGTTGGAATTAAAAGAACTTTTTATCTTTGACTGTCGTGCCATTGGAACAGCGTTACAAGCAAAGATAAAAAGGAGCCAAAGATATTACTTGCATCGCAATTTAAGTGATTCCTGGCTAGTCAGGGAGTATTTTAGTGTTACTGATAAATGCCTTTTCATTATGTTCAAATTAGCGCTTATGAATTCCAAGCAAAGAATACATGAAAAAGAATAAATATTAAATAAAAAAGAATAAAAATTCATTTAATTGCGGTGCGCTGCCAGCAAAACTCTTTAGCTATCCAAATGTAGGCGTGGCAGTATATGGTGTAAAATTACACAGTGATGAGTAAATAACATGCATGAACCGACCGTAGCGCTTGTCGCCCATGATCATAAAAAATCGGATTTATTGACTTGGGTAGAAGCCAACGTCAGTCGTTTAGGCCAATGCCAGTTAGTGGCGACGGGAACCACCGGAGGCTTGCTGGCTGACAAAACCGGTTTAAGTATTCATCGGTTTAAAAGCGGTCCGCTGGGTGGCGATCAACAAATTGGGGCACTCATTGCCGATAATAAGTTGGATGCGTTATTCTTTTTTTGGGATCCACTAAATCCAGCCCCGCATGATCCCGATGTTAAAGCCTTGCTGCGACTATGCTCGGTGTGGAATGTGCCGGTTGCTTGTAATCGCTCAAGCGCGGACATGATTATCACATCGCCACTATTCTTATCGCCAGACTACACACGAGACGTCCCAAACTATTAGTCTGTTATTTAGGTTTTGAGGCAATAAGTCGTTAATTTTGGCCCGTATTCAGTCGGATTAAATTGTTCTATGGAAAACGGTATCGTCGAAGCGTTCATCGAGTCCAATGCTGAACATGATTGGGGCGCGACGATACCAGTGGATGCAGAGGGGGGTTATTGCCCCGTGCAGGGGGCTTAGCCCCTGCGGCCTTTGCGTTGCATTAGTTTTTCGAACTTGCTTTGTTGCGCCTCTGTTAACTCATGGAACATCTGCTGCTGAAGGTGAGCTCGGTGCAGAGTGAGTTGTTGCTGTACCGGCTGATACTCCGCATATAACGCTTCCCATGCTTGCTCATCAAACTCGGTTGCTTGGATAAGCGCACGTTCCAACACACGCATGGCACGCAATTGCTGTTTAAGTGGGGCGATTAACTGTTGTGTATCCTTTTGCAACATTTGTATTGACTCTTGTTGTGTCTCTGTCAACGAAAGCTTATCTGCCATGTGAGACATGCGGTCACTCCAGTCAGGTCTCTCTTTACCTTGCGGCTGTGCCTGTTGCACAAATTCTGTCTGTTGTTCGGGGGTCAGCAGTAACCATATGTTGTGACGTAACTCTGCGCGCTCAAGTAATGCCGCTTTATGCTGTTGGGCGTGTTGGGCTAACAGTTGCTCCACTAACTCAGGTTGCCAATCGTCAGCTTGTACGATGTCTTTTAGCGCCTGACGAAATGCGTGTTTATCGGCTTTAAACACCGCACGGTCTGCTTTGGCTTGCTGCATTAAAGCTTTTACATCTTGCTTTTGCTGCGCCCCTAAATCCAATTGTTTTAAGGTTTGTAACATAGGATTCTGAGACGGGTGCTGTGGATGCGCTACAGCTATACTCGCGGCACTAATAGTAATAGCGCCAATAAAAAGTAAAGAACGAATGGTTGGGTATTGCATAATAATGTCCTCAGGGGTGTAATATTTTCGAAGCCCTCAGTCTATAAAACTGGATGCAAAGAAACGCAAAGCCAGTGTAAAGGTTGTGTAAAGTTAACCACGAAAAGATGAATTCACTAATGTAATCTCATAGTCTACGCTTACCAAAACAGCCACTTGCTCTCTCATGGATACCCGACAACTTTTAATTATCGACGATGACCGCGCGTTAACTGATTTGCTAAAAAGTTATTTCGAGCCGCAAGGTTACGTCGTTTCTGTGTGTTCCGACGGCCGCTCAGGACTCAGTGAAGCAACGTCAAGAAATGATATTGATGTGATTTTGCTGGATGTGATGATGCCGCAGTTAGATGGCTTTGAAGTGCTTAAGCAACTCCGGCAAACACACCTAACGCCAGTCATCATGCTCACCGCCCGTGGTGATGATTTTGACCGCGTGTTAGGTCTGGAATTGGGCGCCGATGATTACTTACCCAAGCCATTCAATCATCGCGAACTGTCGGCACGAGTGAAAGCCCTCATACGGCGCAGTGAACATGCGCTGTTGGCGGTGAATCAACAGGATATTCAGTTTTCTCACGTTTGCATTAGCCAGGCTAAACAAACGGCTTTTATCAATGGAGAGCCACTGGCACTGACTATGACAGAATTTATGTTGCTTAAACTTTTAGTGTTAAACGCGGGGCAAGTGGTCACCAAAGAAAAAATCAGTGAACAAGTGCTGGGGCGAAAGTTAGCACCCTTTGATCGCAGTATTGATATGCATGTGAGTAATGTGCGCAAGAAACTCACTGATGCCGGTTTAAACGATGTCATCAAAACTCATCGCGGGGCTGGTTATACCTTGAGTGAGCAAGTGTAATGCAATGGCGACGTCTTGATCCGCGACACAGCTTTTTTGGTCGGATCTTTTTTTGGTTTTGGTTTATTACTTTGGTGAGTTTGGGAGCCGGCGTGCTCACTGCGCGTTACTTTGTTGCTACCCCAGAGTTTACTACACCAACGCAGCAACAGCGCAATACGTTAACGGCAGTGGCGCAGCGGTTAAGTGAACTACCAATCTCGAATAGAGCTGACTTGGAGAGAGCATTACGTCGCGTGGGGCGGCGCTTTGAAACGGCGGTTTTTGTGGTCGATGCCCAAACGGAGCAAATTGAATTTGGTTTTCCTCCGCCGCCACGGCGCGCCATGCAACCCTATATTGATCTCGCTAAAGGACAACAAGTGCTGGTGTTAACACGCGCGAATACGCAGTTTGTCGGGCCGCAGACCATTCGCTTGGGACAGCGAGATTTGGCAGTTTTTACGGGACAAATGGGGGTTAATGCAACCGCGCGTTTACCAATGGCATTAAGTATTCTGGCGGTCGCGTTTGTGGTGAGTGGGGCACTGTGTTTTTGGCTGGCGCGCAGTTTTTCGCGTCCTGTCGGAGAAATCCAGTCTACTACTGAAGGCCTAGCCTCTGGTAACTTAGGTGCTCGAGTTAATTTGTCGCAACCGCGCCAGGATGAATTAGGCAAGTTAGCGCTAGCAACGAATCAAATGGCCGCGCAACTACAACAATTGTTTACTGAGCATCAGCGCTTTTTGGCTGATATATCACACGAACTGCGGTCACCGCTCACCCGTCTCCAAATTGCGATAGGTGTAGCAGAACAGCAACCTGAAGTGTCACAAGATCTGTTGCAGCGGATCAGCAAAGAAAGCGAGCAAATGGAACACATGATTGCTCAGTTGCTATGGCTCTCACGCCTCACCAGCAATAGTGTCGAACTTAAGTTTCAACTTTACTCCGTAGCCAATATTATAGAGTCGTTGCTATACCCGCTATTGCAGGATTTGCGTTTTGAAGCTGATGCTCATGATAAAAAAATCACGTTTAGTGATACCGAGGCCGCTTTGCAGCCGTCAGCCAGCATTTGCCAAGAGTTACTCGTAAGCGCGCTGGAAAATGTCTGCCGTAATGCGATTCGCTATGCAGCAAGCACGATTGATTTAAGTATCAAAACGACAGCAACAGCGCTAGTGATTACAGTGATGGATGATGGTTCGGGCGTCAACGCTGATGAATTAAGCGCGTTGTTTAAGCCCTTTTACCGTACCGATCCGAGTCGCAATCGGGACAGTGGCGGTGCCGGCCTAGGTTTAAGTATCGCACAGCGTGCAATTGAGCGTCACGGTGGTAATATACAGGCACAATTACGCCAGGATAACCAGGGCTTGGTGATTTGCATTGCAATTCCATTAGCCAGTACAGTACACGATGTGGAAAATTCTTAGTGAGCAAGCGCTTACGACTGCCTACGAAAATGAAATTAAAGACTTTTGGCAAACCCAAGTGGTGCAAGATAGTTTCACGGGTGAACGCGGCACCAATATCCACTATGCGACTGTACAGCCGGCGCAGCCGGTTGCTCACTTGGTATTCTCAAATGGTCGTATTGAAACCTTAGTTAAGTACAAAGCGTTCGCCTATGAGTGCTTTCTCAACAATATTGCCTTATACATGCTGGATCATCGTGGTCAGGGATTGTCTGATCGCATGCAAAAAGACCAGCAGCGAGGGTATGTCGACGACTTTTCCGATTATACGAAAGACCTTGCTACCTTCGTCAATCAAGTGGTTTTGCCTGTAAGTAAAACTCCTCCGGTGCTTGCCTGTCACTCCATGGGCTGTGCGGTTGGCTTTTTAACTGCGTTGCAGCACCCAGATATATTCAGCCGCGTAATGTTTTGCTCTCCTATGTTTGGTATCAAGCCCAGTATCCCTGCACCGTTACTCGATATTTTGTTGTCGGCTGGCTTATTAGCGAATCGCTGGTTTGGGCGTAAAGCTTGGTATGCTTTCGGGCAAGGCCCTTATATCGAGATCCCGTTTCAACTGAATACATTAACGCACAGTGAAATACGCTACCGTCAATTCAGGGCAGAGTATAAGCAATTGCGCTCACTGCAATTGGGTGGTGTCACTTATCATTGGCTGGCTGAGGCCACTCAAGCGATGGCGCGAATTGAGCGCACTGCAAAAGACTTCCACTTGCCAACCCGCGTATTGATTTCTGGCGCCGACAAAGTGGTTGATAACCAGCGCATTCGTCGTGTGGTTGGGCAGTTGCCGAATGCAATCGTAAGCACAATTGATGGTGCCCGACATGAACTCCTGTTTGAAAGTGATAGTTACCGCAATCAAGCGATGAATGCGTTATTCGATTTTGTCTGTGGATCTCAAGAGATTAGTCCTGAACATGCTTGATATCGTCTTATTCCAACCCGAAATTCCACCCAACACCGGTAATATTATTCGCTTATGTGCCAATACCGGTTATTCATTGCATCTTATAGAGCCACTGGGTTTTGATTGGGATGATAAAAAAGTGCGGCGGGCGGGACTGGACTACCATGAGTTCGCCGACGTAAAACGCTATGCAGATTTTTCTACTTACTTAGCCGAGCGCAAACCAGCACGCGTATTTGCTTGCGAAACCACGGCCACGCAATACCATTCAGACGTTAGCTTTCAGGCGGGTGATGCGATTCTCTTCGGGCCGGAAACCCGCGGCATTCCTAATGAACTAATGGACACTTTTTCGCCAGAACACCAAATTCGCATACCTATGCTACCCAACAGCCGAAGCATGAATTTATCCAATGCAGTTTCTGTCGTGGTGTATGAAACCTGGCGTCAACTGGGGTATCCGAGCGCTTGCTAACCATTTGTGGGTCTTCCACTGACGCTTCCTACACGACGGTCTTTAATTGCGATACAGGGTTTTGATCAAATGGTACCCAAAACGTGTTTTTACCGGCCCATGAACAGTGAGAATAGGCTTTTTAAACACCACATCATCGAAAGCCTTCACCATTTGCCCACGCCTAAACTCCCCTAAATCGCCGCCGCGTTTACCTGATGGGCAAATAGAATAACGTTTTGCTAACGCACCGAAGTCTTTGCCTTGTTGCAGTTGCTTGAGGATATCCTGAGCCTGCTGTTCAGTTTTTACCAATATATGAAGGGCACTGGCTGTGGCCATGATTAATTTCCTGCCGACGGGTTTTCACTGCGACTATAGCTTAAATCATCATAATTTGTGAATGGTAAGCGAAGTGACGGATATTGAGCATGCTTGGGGGAACAACCGAATGGCAGCTAACCCAATATATAAGATTTCAGTTGATTTTCCGGACACCAAAGCCGTTAACGACCAGGCTCAATTAAAGTCGGCTCTAGGTCTGCTCCATTGACATTCCGGTTATTGAGAATTCTACCAACAACCGGCGAGAGCATGTTGCTAAGATATCTAAAATTAAGTGAGTTGACGCCATAGTCGTTTGTTACGTGCTATTGACTTAAAGCGTGCGGATACCATAATTAGGTACATATTGGTACTTGGAGAAAGTAAATGGCTAAAAATACCAGCATTACCCTTGGAGACCATTTTGATGGTTTTATTGCTAGCCAAATTCAAACAGGTCGTTATGGTTCAGCGAGCGAGGTAATTCGTTCAGCGCTCCGCTTACTGGAAACACAGGAAACCAAATTAAATACTTTGCGTCAATTGCTTGTGGCAGGTGAAGAAAGCGGCGAAGCTGAATACGACCTTCGTGACCTGGTATCAGAACTCGATGGTGAGTTAAAAGAGTGAAACCATTTAAGTTAACTGTATTAGCAAAAACCGATTTAAAAGACATAGCGCTGTTTACACAACGAAAATGGGGTCGAGAACAGCGTAATGTTTATCTTAAACAGTTCGACGATTCATTTTGGATGTTGTCTGAAAATCCTGATATTGGCAAAAGTTGTGACGAAATAAGAGATGGATACAGAAAATTTCCGCAAGGAAGCCACGTTATTTTTTACAAACAAACCGGTAGTCAGGAAATTCTCATCACAAGAATCCTTCATAAAAGTATGGATGTACATCCTGTAAGCTTTGGAGAATAACGACCCGCATAACGGGCAAATATACGTAGGCTTAAATACCGAGCAAAGCGAGTGTTTATGCGTTTGTTAAGCCCCACTACCTTACCAATCCCTGTATTTTAGATACTACTAGCTCTGGGTCTGAAAGGTGTAAATGGTGTTTTTCTGATTCCGAATAAATAATCTCGACATCAGTTGAAAGTGATTTGAAATAGTTCTCTGCCCCCTGTTCTAATGATTCCATTCTTTCCGCTATTACATCAGGAACAAAAGGAGGGTCGTAGGGCTCTTCGGATTGTTGTGCGCGGATGACAATAATGGGCTTAGAGTCAAAATCATTGGAGCTTGATAGTTGTTGGTAGCTTTTCATATGATCGATGTTTTCCGGCACACGTTCAAACATTGGATTTAAAACACTTTGTTCAAATTCCATGTAGCGTTTCAACTCTTCGTTATCGGTTTCAAAGTCTTGAGGCCAACGAGTACCCATCGTGTAAAAATACCCGAGAGTAGGAGGAGCGATAAAAACAGCACCTAATACTTCATCGGGGTAAAGGTTATTGTACGCAGTAATAATATACGAAGCGTAAGAGCCTCCGGCGAAATAGTATGGTGGATTAATATTTGCAGCAGATAAAAGAGCGTGAAGGCGTTTAGCGTTGTCGTTAATCGTAAAAGGAACTGGCCCTTTTTCGCTTTTGCCTAAACCAGAACGATCATAAAGACAGATACTATATTGGTCTTTGAGCTCTTTAATATTATTCAACCAGACTCCATCAGAGCCAAAACGACCGAACCCTTGCTCAAGTATTAATTTTGGTTTGTCATTTTCATAGCATTCCAAATAGAGACTAAAGCCACCAACATCATACATTCCGGATTTGGTTGGGATAGGTTCATCAGCTGAGACGCCGAGACTAAGCAGTATTAAACATATAGATAATAATTTGTGAAACATCGTGATTCCTTTCTCGTGGGGCTTAACAATTTAATAGTGCTCATTGCGCATTTTTTTACCGAGCATGCGCTCTTTTTCATCCATAGTGCCATGATTACCAAGTTTCTGAAAGCCGCTGGAGATAACGCCTAAGTGAAGTTCGAGTGAATTACGTTGTGGACAAAAACGCCCTCCACCCTGTTAACAGTGAAGGGCTTAACGAGTTAACTCATATGCTGCAAGCGCAGTTTAAGCTGGCTGTATTTTCGGTACCCGACTAATACCAAGAGCAATACGAGGAGGCACTTGCCCATGCTGCCGCCCGAACCTGAAGAATTGGAATAGGTGGCACGGGGTTGGTTAAACATTGGTGCTTGTTCGTCCACTTTAGTGGTGTTGATCGGATTGAGTGCACGTTGTTTCCGTGCCTGCTGCTCCTTTTCAATCCTCCGTTGATTGGCTCTGTCGATCCCAAGTGCAGCGAATACATCTTCTTCAACCACCAACATAGAGGTGTAGTCGGTGACGAGGCCGTATTCAATAGCCAAGTCAACAATCGCGTCTTGTCGATCAGCATCCTCGCCAAAGTCTTGTTGCTGTTGTTTAAGCGTTTCAATTTGGCTGAAAGCCCAGAGTCTTTCGAGTTCCGGAAAAGATTCAGCGTACTCAGGAATCGGGAAGTAGCTAGCATAGTGCACGGTCTCGCTACCGCGCTTGGCTGTTAGCTCAACTTGTAATTCACCGTCGCCCCAATAGTGCCCCATCAGAACTAATTGCTGACCACGATACAAGCTTTGAATATCGACAGGGTGCACATCGGCGACTTTCACACCGCTAAAATTAACGGCAATATTGCGCAGGGCCTGATGATTAACTTTACTCGCTGCGTTTAACAGCAGGCCGGTAATGTCATCATTGGTGGAAACATTTAGCGCAAAACCATTGCTTGCTTTGGTGAGACCGTTAAGTAACGGCTGATTAGCTCCATTGCCCATAATGAAAGTAAACAAGCGCACATCTTTTTGCTGCATCAGTTTAATGAACGCTTGCTGCTTGGTTTCACCAACGTTAGCGACACCGTCTGTGACTAGCCAAATGGCGCTAGTACGGTCAGCATCTAATTCATTCAGCGCAGATGCTAGGCCAGCATACAAATTCGTGCCGCCATCGGGCTGGTACTCATCTAACGACTGAATGAGATGGTTTATTTCGTTTGGGGTTGCCGGGGTAAAATGATTGCGGACCAGGGTTGCATGGTCATTAAACAGTACGATTTTGATCCGGTCATTGGGCGATAGCTTTTTCAGACCGGCTTGCACACCTTGGAGCAGTGTCTGATATTTGCCTGCCATGGAGCCAGAATAATCTAATACAATTATCCAATCGCGCCCTTGGGTGAGTGGTGCTAAATCGTTGCCGGGGGTTAAGGTCATGAGAAATGTGCCGCGCTCACTGCCTGCTGCGCGATAAGTCATCATATCAACACTGCCAGGCAAGTGATCGGCTAGGCGCCAATACACCACAATGTCTTGATCGAGGCGATACTGACTCGTACGCTCTGACTGCGGATCTTGGTTGGTCAAACGCACCTGCCAGGATTGACCATGCTGCGAATTGATTTGTGCTTGCGGATGGGCTGGAAGACGAAAATCCGCCACTGGATAGCTGCTATTCAAGCTTAAATCGAAGCGAAAGTTTTGCTCTACGACTTCGTTTGCGGTCCAGAACGCATTTTGCGCCTCATCGGTACCTCCAAATTGTAAGGGATACACAAAGCGCGCTATTCCGTGATCGACATGCACTGGCTGTAAATAAACCAGCTTTAGTTTGATGTCTTGCCCGGCGGGAATTTGGCTAACCTTGATCTGAAAGTCTAAGTAGTCATTTTTTTCTACTAGAGCGGCATTACGCCCTTGAGCTTTTTGCTCAGCATAAACCGTTTTAGCCGTTTCTTTCGCCAATACCTCAGCATGCACCGGTGTGCCATTCAGCCAATAGGTAAATTCACCAACACTCGCATTTTCAGGAACGGGAAACGAATATATCGCTTCCAAAGGTGCACTATGAGGATTGCTAAACACCTGTTCCACCTCAATCACGGCAAAACTATGGTCAATAGTTACGTTAACTTGGTGTTGTTGAATACTGAGTGTTTGTGTTTGGCCGACAGGCGTTAATAGACCGGATGCCAAGGTGAATGGCGCAAACAGCAACGTAGTTATCAGCAGTAGGGTTAATTTTTTGTAGAACATTTTCCTCTCCAATGAAACAGTGTTCGATTTAATATATTGAACACCGTTCGATAAAAGTCAAGAAAAAATAAAACAATGTTCAATTAATTGTTCAAGGGCTATTGACGCACAGATGGAATAGCGTTAGCCTAATAAAACACTGTTTAATAAATGTTGACTTGAGGATGTTATGGGACGACGCAACGATCATAATGCCGATGAATTTAACGAGTTGGTACTCACTCAAATGGAAGAGTTTTTAACGCGTTTGCCCGCATCAGAATTGAGTTTGCGTAAAGTCGCGAAAATGATTGGTTATGCGCCTAGCACACTGATCCACACGTATAGTAATTGGTCAATGTTATTACTACGAGTCAACGCGCGAACCTTGGATCGGTTGTTAGAGCACCTACAAGCCACCGCAGCAAATTATCCCGACCCACAGCAGCGGCTCTATGCAATCGCCGAATCCTATTTGGCTTTCGCATGCAAGCAGCCACATTTATGGAGCCTGGTATTCGAACACAAGTTACCGGCGGGAACCGATATTCCTGACTGGATGCAAGCGCGGATCAATACGTTATTTGAATTCGTCTCTGCGTGTCTTGTTGGTATCAACAACACGCGCTCTGATGCGCAGACGCAGTTATCAGCAAATACCCTGTGGGCTAGTGTGCATGGAATTACTTTACTGACCCTAGATGACAAATTGTCGCTAAATATGACGACTGATCCGAATGTAATGTTGCGTGATCTTCTAGATAACTATTTACGCACGTGGAAGAACGGCTAGAGGATGAATCAATGAGCTCTCAATTTGAACTACTCACAACCCGACGCTTTTTACCTTTTTTCCTCACTCAAGCCTTGGGTGCGTTCAACGACAATATCTTTAAAAATGCCTTGATGTTGCTGATGGCTTTTACTGCTGCGAGCAATCTGCCGTTTTCAACAGATATTCTGATGAACCTCGCCGCAGGGCTGTTTATATTGCCATTCTTTTTATTCTCGGCCAGCGCAGGTGAGCTGGCTGATAATATGGAAAAGTCACGGATCATACGTTGGGTAAAACTGATCGAGATTGTATTGATGTCGTTTGCCGCCATCGCGTTTTACTACGAAATGTATATGGTGTTGCTCGGCCTCTTGTTTTTAATGGGGACGCAATCAGCCTTTTTTGGGCCCGTCAAATACGCCATATTGCCTTCGCTGGTGGATGAAACGGAGTTAATTGGTGCCAATGCCTTGGTAGAGATGGGGACCTTTGTGGCTATTTTGCTGGGCACCATCGGCGCTGGCTTGATGATGGGGTTGGAGCAAACGTTGTTTGTGGTAGCGTGTGTGCTGGTTGCAACGGCGATTGCGGGATATATGGCTGCACGCAAAGTGCCTACTATTGCAATGGAAAATCCACAACAAGCATTCAAGTGGCAACCGGTTCGTCAAACTAAGCAAGCGATGCGGATCTGCTTTGAGCAACGCCCAATTTACTTGTCTATTTTTGCCATCAGTTGGTTTTGGTTTTTGGGCGCAGGGTACTTAACTCAATTCCCGAATTTCGCCAAAGATTCGTTAGGCGGTGATAGCTCAGTTGTTACGGTACTGCTTTGTGCTTTCACTATTGGAGTAGCGGTGGGGTCAATGCTATGTGAGCGCCTATCTGGGCATAAAATTGAACTGGGCATTGTACCGATTGGCTCTATCGGGCTAACCGTGTTTGGTGTCGACTTATATTTCGCCACGCCAACGGTGGTACCTGAACAATTACTCGCCGCGCAGGCGTTTTTTGAGCAAAGCTATGCCTGGCGCGTACTCATTGACCTTTCCTTAATTGGAATCTTTGGGGGTTTTTTTATTGTTCCACTTTACGCCTTATTGCAGCAGCGCGCTAAGCCACAAGAACGAGCTAGAGTGATCAGTGCCAACAATATTTTCAACGCTTTGTTTATGGTGGGCAGTGCGCTTTCGGGCATTGTACTGCTTGGTATGTTGGAGCTATCGATACCTCAATACTTTCTGGTATTAGCCTTATTCAATGCGGTTGTGGCTGTGTACGTGTACAGTCAGATGCCGGAGTTTGTGCTGCGTTTTATGATTTGGATGTTAAGCCATAGCATGTACCGCGTCACCCACAGAGAGCTTGATCATATCCCCGATGAAGGTGCGGCATTATTGGTTTGCAATCATGTGAGTTACGTTGATGCATTGCTTTTGGCTGGCGCTTGTCGACGGCCGATCCGCTTCGTAATGGATGACAATATCTTCAAAAGTCCGGTGTTGGGCTGGCTTTTCAAGATCGCCAAAACCATTCCGATCTGTGCCAAAGCGAAAGACGAAGCAACCTATGAAAATGCCTTTAAACGCATTAAAGCTGAACTGGATGACGGTAACCTAGTGTGTATTTTCCCCGAGGGGAAATTAACCCGAAGTGGCGATATTAATCCGTTTAAAACTGGGGTCGAAAGGATCTTGCAAGAAACGCCTGTACCCGTTGTGGCTATGGCGCTGCAAGGATTATGGGGGTCGTTTTTTAGTCATCAGGGCAGTGGAATGTTTAAATCCGGCAAACGTTTTTGGTCGAAGGTTAATATTGTCGCCGCTGAGCCGGTTCCAGCGGCGGCAGCAAGTGCAGACATGCTGCATGCGAAGGTGCAGTCCTTACGCGGTGAGCATGCCTAAGTTCTGCTCTCATCGCTTGTCTAGTCTGCGTTTCAGCGCAGGCTGACCCTGTATCAAGCCGGTATTCCGTAGATTAGCATTTTACGGATTTACCATTATTGAGTTCGTGAATACCATCGCCGTTAGTATCGCGACTTAATTTGATGCGGCCCTGCATGGATATGATCAACGCGCGATTTAATTGCGGTGTCTTCTTGGCGGGACACAATGTTAGCGTGGCGGGTGTGGCAGTTTGCCCGTTGGCATGAAAGCGAATGTGGCGCTTTGGCCCTAGACTATTAATTTGCGCGTCCATCTTGCCTGTGCTCAACAGCAAACGTTCATTTGGGTCGCGGTGTTTATTGCCATCGCGATCCTCAAATGCCATCTTCGCCAGCGCCCAATCAGAGAAGTCACAACGTTGCCAGTTGCGTGTAGGGCATAGAGAAAGTGTACGTTGCTGATCAATGGCAAGCGCACGTGTGGCTTGAATTACGCCGCTGAGTGTATTCAGTTCAGCGATAATCTGCGATTTGCGGTAAAGCTCAGACAACGGCGGCGCAGCTGTTATCAGCATAAAACTGGATATTCCCAGTGCGATAAGTAATTCCGCTAAGGTCGCACCTGCAACGGATAGTTGTTTATATGAGCCCATTAAGATCCCCCTGAGAAGCATGTCGATGTAGATTATGCTGATGGTGTCTTTAGCAACACTGTTCTCAGGGCTAGATTGCTATGCCAAACCGGTTACTTATTTTTGATCCGAGCTTTGCCATCTAAAACCCAGCCAAGTGGGGTATGGCGCACGAGTAGTTCGTAAGTAAGCAAGCCCAGCGTGATTGTGGAGAGACTCACGATAAGCCATTTAACGCTCCAATGCAGTTGCCACTCCGCGAGCATGACTTGCAAAATTACTACGATAGGCAGGTGGATCAAGTACATCCAATAGGAAGCGTTCGCGACGTAGCGCACATAAGGGAGAGGGCGGTTAAATAAGTGGCGGCAAATGCCAATGGTGAGTGCAATGAATATCAGCATCATGATTGCGTAGCTGTAGGAGAAAAGCCATTTCAGTTGCGCATAGTAGGCATGCCCAGACTGTAGTTCATAATCCGCCAAAAACACACACAGACTCACTGAACAAAAAGCCATTAGTAGTTTGGTGCGTGTGAGTTGGGTTAATGAAGTTAATAGCTGAGGCTGTCGCCACAGTTGCCAGCCACTAAAAAAGAAGATCAGGTAGACAGCCGTTACTGGGATGTGTGGTACGAGTGATTGATCAGGTGTATCAACCCCCCAACGTTGCATGAACCAAAGCGGAATAGTGATGAGTCCTGCAATCAGAAAAACACTCCAGCGACGCAACATGATACGACTAAGACCCTCACTGAGCTTTGCAGATAGAGCGCTAGTGTGCTGCTTTAGCGAAGTTAGAATGACCGCAACCAGTGAAAAAATCAGTAAGTAATACAAAAACCATAGATGAGTGCCGGTAAACCACGCAATTTCAGCATTGAAAGTGAATTTGATCCCTTGCGTAACTGCAGACTCAATATCTATGTCTCCTTGTAAACTCTGCGCACCCATGATCCAGCCACTGACCAGCAACGGGCGTAACAATATCCAACCTAAAAGAAAAGGTAGCCCAATACGTATGACACGTGAGCGCAAGAAATGCTTCAGGCTCAGTTTATTTAAACTGAGCGCAGCAAAGAAACCAGCCACCAAAAAGAATAACTCCATGCGAAATGAGTGACTGATTAACACGAAGATCGAAATCAACGAACTGGTAGAGATATCCATTACCGCCCAGCCAATGTAGATCGGCATAAATGATAGGCTGGCATGAAATACGATGCCGAGCACGAGCGCAAAACTACGCACAGCATCCAAATAATCAATGCGTTCACTTTGCGCAGTTGGCTGAGTTTGTATTGGCTGGGATTGCATATTAGTAAAAGCTCACTTGTGCGACTTCTGCATCAAATGTTGTCGGTTGAACACCAAAGGCAACAATGCTGATACTGTTTAAGTTACTCGTGTTTAGGTCAGTTGGCGCAGACCAAGCACGTTTGAAAGACCCAAATGGAATGGCAACGTCATGAAACTTACCATCATGGGCAACCACCAGTGGGTATGCGTGATAATCAAAGTTGGTCACATCTAGGCTATTGGCGGAAACCGAGAACTGGCCACTGTTAATTTTTAAGCGGATCTGGATCCCGGTGTATTGGCTAGCGTCAAACGCCGCGCCTAGTTCAGCGAGAGGTAAAACGGCACTTGCCCATCCGGGTTGACCGCGTGGTGGAGCAATATCACCGCTCAGTATTAGCTGCTGTTTCTCGACGCTGGCGTTAAATTGGGTTTTGCCACCGGTCATGGTGTCATCGAGATATTGACGGGCAAATCCGAGGTTGTTGGCACTCACTTGGGTAAAGTTATCAACCGTCAGTGCGACCGAACTTGTCGCAAACGCTGGTTGGCCTAGACTATTCAGCAATACCCATAGGGTAATAATAAGCTGAATGATTTTTGTGTATGACTGATTCATAGCTTTTCCTTTTCATATTCATTAACCTCGAATGTCAGAGGCTTAATAACTAAGTGCCGAGAGTTTTGAAAAGGTGACAATAAAAAATCATCGAGTTTGGAATAACCAACGCGGCAACGTTGCAGGAAAAGGCACGGTTAAAGTAAGTTATAAAAAACGTGTCACCTTTTTCATGTCGATGGCACTTGTATAAAAACCGCCACGATCACAGTTTATGACACAATTAATTAGTACCGCCTTTCATGATGACTCTGATGCGAGCTTAGTAATGCATGCATTAGGGGGTAACAGAGATGCGTTTTGCACCATAGTGCTGCGTTATCAAAATTTACTTTGTTCAGTTGCCTATTCAGCCGTAGGTGACTTAAAGCGAAGTGAAGACTTGGCGCAAGAAGCATTTATTGAAGCATGGAAAAAGCTAGATAGCTTAAAAGAGCCTGAACGTTTAAAGGCGTGGCTGTGCGGTATTTTGCGTTTCAAGATCAGTCACTTTCGTCGTCATGAATCCAGCCAAGCCACGCATCAGGCTGATGATATTGAAGCTGCGCAAGGAAGTATAGACAGCACAGAGAGTATTGAAGAAGAAGCCATCAATACACAGCACGAAAGTTTGATGTGGCAAGTGCTACAAGAAATGGATGCTGCGTATCGGGAGCCACTCGTACTTTTTTACCGCGAGCAACAGTCGATTGCGACCGTAGCGGCAGAGCTGGACTTGACCGAAGATACAGTTAAACAGCGTCTTTCGCGTGGGCGGAAATTGCTAAAACAGGCGATGGTTAGCATTGTTGAAACAGGTCTTGAGAAGTCGAAACCCGGAATTGCCTTCACCACAGCGGTGATGCTCAGTATTAATTCCATATCTCCGCCAGCCAAAGCGGCGGCTTTGGGATTTGGCGCTGTAAAAGGGAGCTCAGCATTTACTGCGGCAACGAGTCTGGCAACGCTTGCGTCACTCTCTGGATTGGTCAGTGCATTTTTTGGCTTACGCGCCGGCCTAGATCAGTCGCGCACCGAACGTGAAAAGCGATTAGTTAAGCGTTCAGTGGTGGCATTTCTGTTGGTAGCCTTGCTCTACAGCGTGCTGATGATTGGCACGCAATACGTTACCTACGCCAATCCTGAATTAGCGCTATGGTTTACCACGTTTGCGCATACTGTCGTGGTTGTGTTCGTACTCGCTTACTTGGTCATGACTCGCTTAATGCTAACCGCAATGTCAGCCTTGCGAAAGCAGGAGCGAATGTTACACCCGCACAAATTTTGGGGGAGTTATGACCAACAACCAGAAGCCTCTGAATATGTCAGTTCATGGCGTTTACTGGGTGTTCCGCTGTGTCATTTTCAGTTCGGTATTCCCGAGGCTAACTATCGCCCTGCATTTGGCTGGATTGCATGTGGTAGCAAGGCCTATGGGCTTATCGTCGCTTGGGGAGGGCTGGCTGTTGCGCCAATCAGCATCGGGATCATTGCATATGGCGGGCTTTCAATCGGTGCTGTAAGCTTTGGAATTCTGGGTTTAGGTACTGTAGCGATTGGCGTAGTCGCGTTCGGATCTGCGGCAATTGGTTGGCTCAGCTATTCCTCATTATTATCCTCTGGCTGGGCAGGTGCCGTCAGTGGTGCTTTTGCACTGTCTCCGCACGCCGCCGTTGGTAGTATTGCCTTCGCCAATGAGGTGAATAACGCAAAGGCAGAACTTGCGACCCACCTAGCGCTGTTTCAAAACACGTATCTGAGTGTTCTACTCTTTATTGCAGTGGCAGTAATAGTACCGTCGATAAGCTATGCAGTAATTGTGCGGCGGCGTATGCGAGTCCAGTCTGGCAAAGGGCTGTGAAGGCTATTCTGCTTTTTGTTCGCGGCCCAATAATGCCATTGCCGCAGCTTTTGCTGATTTTCCTTGATAGAGCACTTGGTAGATTTGCTCACTGATCGGCATTTCTACGCCTTCGCGTTGAGCGAGAATATGTACTTCCTCGGTATTGCGGTAGCCTTCGACAACCTGACCAATATCCGCCATGGCTTGCTCTACGCTAACACCTTTGCCCAGCGCAATACCAAACCGGCGATTGCGACTTTGATTGTCAGTACAGGTAAGCACCAAATCACCAAGGCCAGCCATACCCATAAAGGTTTCTGGTTGAGCACCTAATTTTACGCCTAAGCGGGTGAGTTCAGCCAAACCACGGGTAATCAATGCCGTTCTGGCATTTGCCCCAAAGCCTAAGCCATCAGCAAGCCCCGCTCCAATAGCAATCACGTTTTTGACTGCACCGCCTAATTGCACACCAATAAAGTCTGGGTTGTAGTACACCCGAAAGGTTTTTGCACAGTGCAATTTATCAGCAAACTCCTGCGCTAAGGTTTCATCGGTTGCCGACAGAGAAATAGCCGTGGGTAAGCCTGCAACCATTTCTTTTGCGAAAGTGGGGCCAGAGAGCACCGCTAGAGGGCGTTCATTACCCAAAATGTCGGTTGCGACATCACGCAGTAAGCGTCCAGTTCCAGGCTCTAACCCCTTGGTAGCCCATATAATGCGATGTTGCGCATTCAAGTGCGGAAGCATTGCTTCCAACGTCTGTTTGAAGGCGTGGCTAGGCACAACGATGAGCAGGTCTTGGCTGAGTTCAATTGCCTTAATTAAATCGGCTTCTACATGTAAGTCCTGCGGAAAGCGTGCATCTGGCAAGTAGCGTTTATTTTCACGCTCTTGTGCCAGCGCTTGCATATGCCCTTTGTCGCGCCCCCACAAATACGTAGGAACACCATTGCGGGCTAGACAAAACGCCAGCGCAGTTCCGTACGAACCGGCACCAAAGACACTGACTGGCGTTTGGCTCATATTATGCGTCAGCTTGCTGAGCTGCTTGTTGCTCTTGCGCGCGCTTTTGCATGTACGCAGTAAAAATTGCGTCAAAGTTGACTGGCGCTAAATTTAACGGTGGGAATGTACCACGGTTCACAAGGTTGGATACTGCCTCACGCGCATACGGGAACAATAAGTTCGGGCAATACGATCCCAACAAGTGCGCTTTGTTCTGGTCCGGCATTTCACCCACATTAAACAAACCGGCTTGTTGAACCTCACATAAGAATGCGGTCTCTTCGCCTAAAGTAGCAGTTACGGTAATCGCAAGCACAACTTCATAGGTGTTTTCGTTAATTTGGTTAGTACGAGTATCAATATCCAGCTTAACTTCTGGTTTCCACTCTTTCGTAAACACATTCGGTGAATTCGGCGTTTCAAAAGAAATGTCTTTTGTATAGATGCGCTGAATATTGAATTGTGGTGCTTGGTTTTGTTGCTCAGCGGTAGCTGCGCCGTTCGTTTGCTGTTCGTCTGCCATAAAACTGCCTGTATTGATTAGGTTTAATCCGCTGCGAGTAACGGATCTAATTTTTGTTGAGATTCGAGAGCATACATATCGTCACATCCGCCAATATGCTGCTGGTTGATAAAGATTTGCGGTACAGTGTACCCACCATTCGCGCGGCTTATCATTTCATCACGCAATTCGGGTTGCTTATCAATAGGATACTCAGTGTAAGCCACGCCTTTCTGTTCGAGTAACGCTTTTGCGCGATGACAAAATGGGCAATACCCTTTGGTGTAGATTTCAACTTGACTCATCATTTTTCCGTCTTATTTGCTTACTGGTAAACCAGCTCCCGTCCAGGCGTTAATACCGCCTTTTAACACAGACACTTGTGAAAAACCGGCTTTAACCAGTTGCAAGGCTGTCTTGCGCGCACTGTGCCCCATGGCACAAGCTACAATAATGGGTTTATCTTTGGATTTTTCAAGCTTACTAAAATTAGCTTCGCGGACTTCTTCTGGTTTAAGCTGCCGTGAACCTAGGATGTGACCCTTTTTAAACTCAGCCGGAGGACGAATATCGAGAACAACCGCATCTTGTTTGTTTATTAGCAAAGTTGCGTCGTGCGTGCTGACTTCTTTAACCGGTGAAAAAGCACTGTTTACAAAGCTGTAAACCAGCATCACCACTAGTGCGACCCAAATCGCTGACAATATAAAATTGTTGCCAGCGAACTCGATGATTTGTTCCATTAATTCAGGCTCCGTGAAGCGCGGTAAAAAAAGAACGCAAAGTATATAGAAAATTCACAATTTTAAAAGCCAAGAAGCCGCTCTAGCACCTTATATAAAGCAGAATCATTAATGAACACATAGCGCTAAGCGCTGCTACTAGAACTACTCAAGTACCGCTGTTGATAGCGTCGAGCTAATAATCGATGGGTTCAATTAAAATCGGTTTGTTAGCTAACTCTATGATCCAGCGCTAGTTATCCCTAAGGTCGGTGCCCAGTCGTGCTAACGATCTATAGCGTCTGGATCTAATTCAGATTGGCAAAGCAGTTTATTAACTGTTCCGTTACTGGTATTTTTTAGGCGTTAATCTCACTCTTTTACCATTGCGACCGCTGAGGATTTTATGGAAAACGCTGCAACTCATCCCAAGAAAACGCTTGCGCTACTGATTTTAGATGGTTGGGGCTATCGAGAAGATACCGACAACAATGCGATTGCGGCAGCCAATACGCCTAATTTGGATCGTCTTACCAAAGAATACCCATCGACCTTGATATCCGGCTCAGGCTTGGATGTAGGGTTGCCGCAAGGGCAAATGGGTAATAGTGAAGTCGGGCATGTAAACCTTGGTGCCGGCCGTGTGGTTTACCAAGACTTCACTCGCGTGAGCAAGGCTATCGAAGAAGGTACTTTCGCGAGTAATCCGGTGCTGACTAAGGGCATTGAGAAAGCCATCAACGCCAAAGGTGCGGTGCATATTATGGGATTAATGTCACCCGGTGGTGTGCATAGCCATGAGGAGCACATTTTTGCGGCGCTGAAGTTGGCGGTTGCGAAAGGGGCTAAAGACGTCTACTTACACGCATTTCTGGATGGTCGTGATACGCCACCACGCAGTGCAAAAGCGAGCTTAGAGAAGGCTGACGAATTGTTCGCGGAGTTGGGTACGGGCCGCACTGCTACGTTAGTGGGGCGCTATTATGCGATGGACCGAGATAATCGCTGGGATCGGGTGCAGCAAGCCTATGATTTACTTACGCTGGGGCAGGCAGAGTATTCCGCAGATAACGCTGTGGCAGGGCTTGAAAGCGCTTATTCCCGTGACGAAAATGATGAATTTGTGAAACCCACAGTGATCGGTGAGAAGGCTTTAATTGGCGATAACGATTGCGTCATATTTATGAATTTCCGCGCGGACCGGGCGCGCGAATTAAGCCATGCATTTGTCGATGCCGAGTTTTCGGGGTTTTGCCGCGAAGCTCACCCACAACTTGCTGCGTTCATATCATTAACCGAATATGCAGCGGACATTCCTTCGCAAGTGGCGTTCCCATCTGAGGATTTAGTGAATGTAATGGGGGAATGGTTGGCGAAGCATGACAAAACCCAGCTACGGATTTCGGAAACTGAAAAATACGCCCATGTGACGTTTTTCTATAGTGGTGGTCGAGAGAGCGAGTTTGAGGGTGAAAAACGGGTGCTTATACCCTCTCCTGATGTGGCAACTTATGACTTACAGCCTGAAATGAACTCAGAAAAACTAACCGATGAATTAGTCGCAGCGATTGAGTCTGGTGAGTTTGACGTGATCGTGTGTAACTTCCCCAACGGTGACATGGTTGGTCATACCGGTAATTTTGACGCTGCGGTTAAAGCCTGTGAAGCAGTGGATACTGCGATTGGCCGTATCGTGGCCGCTCTTGAACAGCACGGAGGGGAGTGTTTAATTACGGCCGATCATGGCAATGCTGAACAAATGAAAGACCACAATACGGGTCAAGCACATACTGCACACACCAGTGAGCCGGTGCCGTTTATTTATTTTGGGCGTAATGCAACGGCTCGAACGGGTGGTACCTTAAGTGATGTCGCACCGACCATGTTATACCTTATGGGGATGGAACAACCGAGTGAAATGACCGGGAAATCAATTCTCGAATTGAAATAAGCCCAAGCATCACTTTTTTGTTGTAGGCATCTTGGGTAGACTTGCAGCTCAATCGTTCTGAGGAATCACTTTTGTCGCTGTTGTCTATACATTATCAAGCACTGTGTCGAGGTTTGTGCCGTCGCATGGTGCTTTTTTGTATCTGCGCATTAATCTCGACTTTTGTCAGTGCGCAAGAGGCGAGTGAACAAGAGCTTGAAGCAATCCAACAACAACTGCGCGAGACGCAAGCGCAGTTAAAAGAAAAGCAGCGGCGTGCTCTGGAGCTCGAGAGCCAACTAAAACAAGCCGAAATCGCGATTTCTGAAAGCGCTAAAGCACTTGCACAAACTAATCGAGCATTACGTGAGAATCGTGACAAACAGCGCGACTTAGAGCAACAACAGGCTGATACAGAGCGCAAGATTGCCCAGCAACAAAGGCAGCTCGCGGCACAAATTAAAAGTGCCTTCATGGCAGGTAACTATGATTACGCCAAAATGTTATTAAACCAAGAGGATGCAGCGAAGTTTGAACGGGTATTGAGTTATTACCAATACGTCAGTGAGGCGCGTCGCCAGTCCATTGAGCGCTTTCGGGGGGATATATTGGCCCTTGCTGAGATCAAGCGTGACCTTAATGCGACAATTGCGCGCTTAAGCGAGTTGTTAGCGCAGCAGGAACGACAGAAGCAGGCTCTTGATTCCCAGCAGCGCAGCCGCGAGACCACGTTGAGTGCGCTTAGCCAATCCATTCAAACTGATGCTGAGCGAGTGGAGCAATTACAAGCCAGTGCCCAAGCACTCGTTAATGCTATTGAACAAGCGCGTCAGCGCGCCCAGCAACAACCCACCGAGTTAGACGGCTTACAGCAACGCAAAGGGCAACTAGCCATGCCAGCAGAGGGGCGGTTTAGGCGTATTTTCGGTGATCGCCGACAAGGCAGTGTGCGTTGGACAGGGGTGATCATTGAAGGCAATGAGGGGAGCCCGATCGAAGCAGTTTATCAAGGTCGTGTGTTGTATGCAGATTGGCTAAAAGGCTTTGGTTTGGTGACCATTATCGATCACGGTGAAGGTTTTATGAGTGTCTATGGCCACAGCCAAGCGTTGCTGACTCAACCCGGCGATTTGGTTACGGCTGGCCAAACCATTGGTCTCGTAGGGCGCAGTGGGGGGCAAGCAAGCCCTAATTTATACTTTGAAATTCGGCACAAAGGCAAAGCCCTTAACCCCAGTGCATGGTTGCAATGGCGTTGATGATAGTTTCAGTTTTGGCAGATAATCGATCTTAGCTTGCTGTAGCCGATATTGCGCCCACAGACGATCACTGCAACCTGTTTATGCGCGTACTGTTCACTTAAACTCAAGGCGCCTGCAATTGCGACTGCAGCTGCACCCTCAATCACTTGTCGCTCGTGTTCTAATGTTTGTTGGATAACGCTGCTAATTTGTTGTTCGCTGACGAGTACATGCTTGTCGATGACCTGCTGACATAAGCGGAAGGTCAGCGCGTTCGCTTCAATGTTGCCTGCAGTTGCATCGGATAGCGTGGCTTGCTCCGCAACTTGGATGATTTTGCCAGCTTCTAAGCAGCGCGCCATGACGGGAGACGTACTCGGCCAGCAGCCAATCACTTCAATGTGCGGGTGTAGAGATTTGAGGTAATGACCGACGCCACCAATTAATCCACCACCGCCTACGGCAACAAAGACTGCATCCAAATCAGGTAATTGATGTGCCAATTCAATTCCAACGGTGCCTTGACCGGCGATTACCTGAGCATCATTGTAAGGCGACACATAGGTTTTACCCTCGCGTTTGGCTAGTGCATAGGCGGTGGATTCTGCGGCTAAGCAATCCCCTTCAACGAGTATAACGTTTGCCCCAAGCCGAGAAATTTGCGCAAGCTTATATTCATCTACGCTATTTGGCACAAGCACTGTCGCGTCGATATTAAGATTGGCCGCAGCAAAAGCACATGCCATGGCATGATTCCCCGTGCTGGCGACCACTATCCCTGCCTGCTGTTCGCTGTCAGACAGATTAAGTAATTTATTTAATGCGCCGCGATATTTGAAAGAGCCGGTATGCTGCATATGTTCATGCTTGAGAAAAATATGGCATTGATGCCCGGCACTAAAAAATGGGCTCAATTCCAGCGCAGTCATATAAGGAGGGATCTTCGCATCGCTTAGCTTCGCATGTGCTCGCGTAATCGCATCGTTCCAGTTGATATCCGACACTTCTATGTAGCCCCCAATGACTTTGCTAGTGCGTCATCCAACGTTACTATCGCAATTAGACGCCTGCATTGTTATGCTAATGAAAAAACATCGTATCATTGATTGTGCTTCGAGTCTTAATATCACTTTTTTGTTGGGCCCTATTGGTTGTCTCGCCGAACAGCTACGCAGGGACAGTGCACAAGGTCGCGTTGATTATCGACGATATGGGTTATCGCGATACTGATTTCCAAGCATTTGAGTTGCCCTCACATGTGGCCTTTGCCATTCTGCCACACACCCAACACTCAACCCGTTTCTCAGCCATGGCTGCAGAGCAGGGCCGCGTGGTCATGCTGCACTTACCTATGGAAACCTTGCATCCACAAAAATTAGGCCCTGGTGCACTGCTAGCCTCCATGAATGCGAGTTATCTGATTGATACCTTTGAGGCAGCCTTAGCCTCCGTGCCCCATGCGGTTGGACTCAACAATCATATGGGTAGCAAACTCACGCAATTGAGTTTTCCAATGACAACCTTAATGCAAGCAGTAGCAAAGCATGATTTGTTTTTTGTGGATAGTCGCACTACTCGTTACAGCAAAGCGTTCACAATCGCGACTGAATTTGGCATCCCGAGTGTGCAGCGCAAAGTTTTTCTGGATCACGATTTAACCGAAGTGGCCATTGAGCAGCAATTCGACCGTCTTATTAGGCTAGCGCGCAAATATGGTCAGGCCGTAGGGATTGGCCATCCCCATCCGCAAACACTCGCAGTATTGCAACGCAGGATCGGCGATCAGCATGATGTAGCTTTTGTCGCGGTGACTGAACTACTTAACCTACAACCAATGCCGCGTATTGTTCGCCAAGATAAGCGCAGAGCGACGACGGCGGCGACGACAAATGCGAATGCAGAGTCAACGGTAGAGTTATCGCCTTAAATTCTGCTTTGCTCAAGGCTCAATTTGTTATAATATAACGTCTCTTGATTTTTACGAACGTTGGGTTTGGTTTTTTTGTGTCAGATAACACACGCCTATTAATGGACAAATTGGGGATTTGGGTGTCAGGATTGTGCGCTTTGCACTGTCTTGCGTTGCCCCTTTTATTGCCGATTGCGCCATTAGTTGCCAGCTCGTTTGTAGCTGAAGCGTGGTTCGAGCGCACGATTTTAAGCCTTTCGTTGCTGGTTGGGTTAGCCGCCTTAAGTGTTGGTTATATCCGTTATCATCGCCAAATCATACCTGCTTTAGCACTTTTTGCTGGCGGTTTGATCTACTGGAACAAAGACGTTCTGGGAGAATCCTTTGAGCCCATCACCATTGCGATGGGGGCCAGTTTAATTATCGCTGCGCACGTAATGAATTTACGCTTATGCCGCGCACATAAAATAGCCCAACGAACTCAGTGTGAAGCGGTGTTATCGAGCCGTTAAACGGGTTAACTAGAGGCTTTTTGCTGTAAATGCTGGTGCACGCGCGCCGGGAAGTTGGTGAACACAGCATCTACACCAAGCAGTGCTAGCCAATCGATATCATCGGGTTCATCAACCGTATACACCGCTACTTTTATGCCGCGCGCATGTGCATCCTTAATCAGTGCTACATCCACTACGTCCACATCGATACCTAATATTTGACAACCCAATACTGCTGGCTCTTGCGCTTTTCCTACAGGCATTGAGGCACTTAGCCAGCCGCGCGGATAGGGCAAGTCAAGTGCTTGAGCGTCCAGTAGTAATAGATGATTAAACGATGAAAGTAAAATTTGTTCAGGGCGTAACGTAGCTGGCCGGTGGCGTTCAATGTAGGTATGTAGTTGGTGGATGGACTTAATGGCTTTGATTTCTATATTTAAGACTTTGTTCTGCCAGTTTAATTGCAATATCTCAGCAAGGGTCGGCACCTTCTGCGGCGCATTAAGATAGCTGCCTGCGCTGAGTTCGCTGAGTTGTTGCAGAGTGACTTGATCAATGCGTATCTTTTCGCCAGTGGTTCGGGTTAGCCAGCGATCATGCATCAACACAAATTCGTCTTCTACTTGGAAGATGTCGATCTCAATACCGTAAATGTCAATATTTAAGGCTAATTGGATCGCGGCTAGAGTGTTTTCAGGCGCATGTCCGCTAGCACCGCGATGGGCAAAAATATGCATCTTCTGACCTATATTAATGGCTCTAATGCGCCGCTTTTAAGACGCGCTGGTAACTTGTCGGTTATGCGCATTCATGGTTTCGTATACAGACGCTGAGACCACCAAAATACCACCAATTAATGTACTAAGACTAGGATTTTCGTTGAGTACTAAAATCGCAAGAATGACACCGTAAAACGGTTGCATACAGGCGATTAAGGAAAAGCTTTTGGCGCGCAGGTACTGCAAACTTGATGCAACCAATGCATGGGGTAACGCCGTAAGCACGCTGCCTAAAATCAGTAGTTGCCACCACACATCAGCGCTCGCTCGAAGAAAGTCTGGTGAAACAAATAAGGCGAGACACAGGCAAACCACCAAAATTTGATAGAACATCGTGCGCGCACCGCCATAGTGAGCAAAGTACTTTCTGTGCAATAGATTACGCAGAGCATACAAAATAGCTGAGCTTATGCCGATGACTACACCCAATGTTGTGTCGTCAGCGATGTCAGGCGCCGGGACAATTAAATAGATCCCAATGATCACTACCAGAGCACTTACAATATCTTGCCATGCAAGTCGAAAACGCTCAAACAGAGGCTCCAATAGAACGGTGATCACAGGAAAGGTAAATAAAGCAATCATGCCGACGGACACGCCAGCATACTGCATCGCGGCAAAGTAACTTGACCAATGCGCGGCCATCAATACACCCAATCCTGCTGCCACGAGATAACAGCGCGCCGTCGCGAGCCGAAATCTCGAACGGGTTGCTAGCATGAAAGCCAGTAATGCGAAGCACGCAAATAGTGAACGGCCAAAAGTGATATCAATCGCATTCAATGGGATAAGCACCGAAAACAGTGAAGCGGCGCTTAACAGAATGACTGTAATGTGCAGCGAGATTAGGCTACGTTTGACAGGATCCATGGGCGCTATGATACGCCCAGTTTTCTCGCAAAGGGCGTGCCCAAGCGGGTAACGTCACCAGCTTGCATGGCTTCCAACTCAATACGCTCAGGTTCAAAACAGGCGACAATCGTCGATCCTAGTTTAAATAACCCCATCTCTTCACCCTTTTTCAATGTGATGACGTTGTCGGGGTTATTGGTGTCGTACTGCCAATGCACAACGTTGGGGCCAGCAGGCGGAGTGATGGTGCCGGCCCAGACGGTAGCGATACTCGCGACAATCGTAGCGCCAACAAGCACAATCGCGACTTTACCTGCATCCGTATCGAAGATTGTGACGACCCGCTCATTCCTTGCGAACAATCCCGGTACATTTTCTGCGGTCAACGGATTAACTGAGAACAAGTCACCAGGGATGTAAAGCATATCAGTTAGCACACCATCGATAGGCATATGAATACGGTGATAATCTCTGGGCGATAAATATATGGTCGCAAAGGTTCCATTCTTAAATGGTGCTGCGACTTCTGGCTTGCCACCGAGCAAGGCGGTTAGGCTATAGTCATGCCCTTTGGCTTGGAATATGGCATCGTCTCGAATCGGGCCCAATTGACTCACGGTACCATCAACTGCGTGACACAGTACCGCGTCATCAGTATTTATAGGGCGCGCACCGTCTTTCAATAAACGTGTAAAAAATGCATTAAAGGTTGGGTACTTGGCTGGATCCGGCTCTGCAGCCTCCTGCATATCGACCTTGAACTGTTTAATAAATACTTTAATCAACGATGTGGTTAGCCAGCCTGCATTGACACTAGCTAATGAACCGACCAAACGAGAAATCAAATGTTTAGGCAAGATGTATTGTACGTTGACCTTAAACCAGTTAATCACAAACTCAACTCCGAAATAACGACCGCCGAATTGTACACTATTCTGAAAGCCGAATAAGCAATTTAGTGCGTTCTACCAGTTCAGTTTGCTATATCTTAGTTGCGTCCGGGTTTTTGGGCATGGCTGGGGCGTGCTTCATCAAGGTTAGCTAAGATTTTGTGATAACTGTCAAAACGACGTTGCGAAATTTCACCATCAGCCACTGCCTGTGTTATCAGGCAACCTGGATCGTTAAGGTGCTTACAGTCTCTGAATTTGCAGCCACCCAAATAATCGCGAAATTCAATAAAGCCTTGGGTAATTTGCTCAACCGGCAAATGCCACAACCCAAACTCTCTAACCCCAGGCGAATCAATCAGATCGCCACCCGACGGGAAATGTAAAAGTTTTGCCGTAGTAGTGGTGTGTTGGCCTAACCCCGAAGTGTCTGAAATCTCGCCGGTTAGCTCATCGGCTTCTGGCAACAATACATTAATAAGACTGGACTTGCCGACACCACTTTGACCAACGAATACACTGACTTTGTGATTCAAAATCGTTTGCAGCGGCAATAAGCCGTCTTCGGTTTTGCAGCTTGTGAAGATAACTGGATAGCCTAGATCGCGATACAGTTGGATATCGTCTTGCACTTGTTCCTGTTCGTCAACGTTGAGCAGATCCATTTTATTGATCACAATCACGGCCGGTATTTGGGTGTCTTCACAGGCGACTAAATAGCGATCGATAATGTGAGTGCTCAGTTCTGGTTTGATTGAACTAACGATAATAATTTGGTCAATGTTGGCCGCAATTGGCTTGATGCCGTCATAAAAGTCCGGACGGGTAAGCACGGTTTTTCTATCGTGTACCGCTTCAATTACACCTTCCAAACCGCCAGCACTGTCTTGTCCAGTGCTAACTTCAACCCGGTCTCCACAAACTACGGAATCGACACTACGTCGAATGTGGCAGCGGAATATCTCGCTCGGTGAGATTTCAACATCAGCATGTTGGCCAAATCGACCAATAACTGTACCTGAAAGAAGTGGAGTGTCTTGATTAACTGCAGTGATATCAGATTTGCTTCGCTGTTCTAAGCGGCGAGTTCTATTCGCACTGATCCTGCGTTTTTGTTGATGCGTTAAATGCCGTTTTTTCTTCACTGGCTTCTAATCGTTGGCTCAATTGCCTTGTCATGTTACCGTTTGATGTAAAGAAGTGCCACGCTTTAATCGATTTATTCTACCTACTGAGAGTACTTGTGATGCTGAATGATAAAAACCTGGTTTGGATTGATATGGAAATGACGGGCTTGGATCCGGAAAGCTGCGTGGTACTCGAGATCGCGACGATTGTGACGGATTCAGAACTCAACATCCTAGCAGAAGGCCCAGTAATCGCCATACATCAACCGGACAGTGTCCTTGATAACATGGATCCATGGTGCATTGATACGCACGGCAAAACGGGACTTACCCAGCGTTGCCGACAAAGTTCGGTGGATGTCAATCAAGCTGCTGAGCAAACCATCGCATTTTTAGAAAATTATGTTCCCAAAGGTAAATCTCCATTATGTGGGAACTCAATCGGTCAAGATCGTCGTTTCATGGTTAAGTACATGCCACTTTTGGAAGACTACTTTCATTACCGTAATGTCGATGTCAGCACGATTAAAGAGTTGGTCGCGCGTTGGCAGCCCGAGATATTAGCTGGCTTTAACAAGAAGAACGTGCATCTTGCTTTGGACGATATTCGAGAGTCCATTGATGAATTAAAGTTTTATCGCGAACATGTGTTTTCTATCTGAGTATTTAGTGTTGCCAGCCTTATTCTTAGGAGATTAGAGTTTTTATTTATTCTTGGTCCTGTGTTAAGCAAGGATGCGCATGCGGTCATCCAGCAGGGTGCGCGGTTTTTGCACGGAAAATAAAAATTTTTGTAAAATTCGGTTGCGCTCCCACAAAAATTTTGTAAAATGCGCACCTCTTCGAAAGAAGGCACCTCCAAAAAGCGGGAATAGCTCAGTTGGTAGAGCACAACCTTGCCAAGGTTGGGGTCGCGAGTTCGAGTCTCGTTTCCCGCTCCAAATTATCTAAAGTAAAAAACTAATTTATCGAACTAGCATTGCTGCGCCCCGTGGGTCGCGACCGAGTGTCGGCCAGTGTGAGTCTCGTTTCCCGCTCCAAATTATCTAAAATAAAAACTAACATATCGAATTAGCGTCCCTGCGCCCGTGCTATCAAGACCTTGATACCGATTGCAATTCGGAGGTTAAGCAGCTACAGTCAACTGGTCAAACCAGAAGGGCTTAACGATGGTATCAGGTAATCCACTGCGTAATTTTGTTATCAAGGTCAATCAATATCCAGCGTGGTTGAGTTCCCGCTTAATGACCTGGATGTTTCGGTTTAAAGTGAAGTTAGCTGGCACGGCAGGTGTAGAGATCGTGCAAACCGATCTTAAAAGTGTGACGTTTCGGCAGAAGAATCGTAAAAAGGTGCAGAATCACATTGGTAGCGTGCATGCAGCAGGCATGGCTTTATTGGCTGAATCAGCGACGGGTTTTATCGTCGGTGTAAACTTGCCGGGTGATAAATTGCCTTTGATCAAAACCATGAATTTAAGCTATGTAAAGCGTTCCACTGGTGACATGCAAGCGGTAGCTGAGCTAACCGATGAGCAGCTAGAACAGCTACACACTGCCGAAAAAGGCGAGGTTACTGTGCGAGTAACGGTTACGGATGCCCTGAATGTAGAACCAATCCTGTGCGAAATGGTTTGGGCTTGGATCCCAAAAATAAAGAAAAAACAATAACCTAGCTTCGTCATATAAATTTAATGAAAAACCCGTTTGACAGCAGTCAAATTTCGCCCTAAAAAGCAACAATAAAAAGTTTCCTAACCCTTGATTTGGAAGGTTTATTGTTATGGCGAATTTAACTCGAATCGATTTGCTAAAACGGTTATTCAATGATCCGAAAAATTATCCTTATGGTTTCTCACGTTCTGGTGATTTTTCTATCAACGAAAGCAAGGCATTGAGTCAGTATGGCTGTCTAATGGCTGCCCTTGTGGATGGTAAATTAGCCCCTGAAACAGAAGATGACCATGCGTTTTTGGAAGCTGCGTATGGACGCAGTGAACCCGAGTCCTTGATGGAGCGTGCATGGGTTAAGTATCAGAAACGCATTAATCGACCCAAGATGGGTAATATTTACGGTTCCAGTAAAGTCAGTAGTAATGACGATTCTGATGACGTAATTGATGACGTTGAAGATGCTGACATCGTGATCGATGATTAGGATTTTTAGCCTAAAAATATGTAAATAAAATGTAAAAAATCCCTAAAAGTGCAGTTTTGTCCTGTGCTTTTAGGATAAACATCCCAAAAATTCACTGTTTTGGGATATGCGCCTCACTATTATTCAAACTGTTGTTTTAATACCCCATTGTCCTCGGTATAGTCACTCGAAATTCCGGTTTTCATTGCTATTGCAAAATAGCCAACCTCAGGAGATGTGCGAGTGAAAATGATGTCAGGCGCAGCCATGGTGGTAGAGGCGCTCAAAGATGTTGGCGTAACCCACGTATTCGGGTACCCAGGTGGTGCTGTTTTGGACATTTATGACGCGCTGTTTGCGCAAGATCATGTCAAACATGTCTTAGTGCGTCATGAGCAAGCAGCAGCGCACATGGCCGACGGTTACGCGCGTTCGACAGGCAAGACCGGCACTGTTTTGGTGACTTCTGGGCCAGGTGCAACCAATACGCTGACTGGCATTGCTACAGCCTATATGGACAGCATCCCGATGGTCGTATTGTCGGGCCAGGTACCGAGTATGCATATTGGTGAGGATGCGTTTCAGGAGACTGATATGGTCGGTTGTTCGCGCCCGGTAGTTAAACACAGTTTTCTAGTCAAGCGCACTGAAGATATACCGATGGCTATCGCCAAAGCCTATTACATCGCCAATAGCGGTCGTCCGGGGCCTGTTGTGGTTGATCTGCCAAAAGACCTCGTCAATGTGCAAGAGTCGCATCCCTATGTATTTCCCGATGACGTTAGTATGCGTTCATATAATCCAACTGAACGCGGTCATCGCAAGCAAATCAAAAAGGCTGTGGAAGCTATCGTCAATGCTGAGCGTCCTGTTTTATACGTGGGTGGTGGAGCGATCAATGCTAATGCTTCAGCCCAAGTAACGGAGCTGGCTGAATTGTTAAAAGCACCGGTTACCTGCACCCTGATGGGGCTAGGGGCTTTTTCTGGCACTCATGACCAGAGTTTAGGTATGTTAGGAATGCACGGCACCCTTGAAGCCAATAAGTCGATGCATAACTCTGATTGTATCGTCGCTTTGGGTGCACGTTTTGATGACCGGGTCACCAATAATGTGGATAAGTTTTGCCCGCATGCCACCATCATTCATGTGGACATTGATCCGGCATCGATTTCGAAAACGGTAAATGCGCATATCCCTGTTGTGGGGGCCGTAGACAAAGTTTGTGAGCAGTTTCTTGCAGAGTTAGCTGAACGAGATCTGTCACAACAAAGCACTCGCTTACAAGATTGGTGGGCGCAAATTGCCCAATGGCGCGCGCGTCAATGTTTGAAGTATCAGGATTCAAGCTCGGTTATCAAGCCGCAAAAGGTTGTCGAAGCGGTGTATAAGCACACTAACGGTGAAGCTTACATCAGTTCTGATGTTGGTCAGCATCAAATGTTTGCGGCTTTGTATTACCCATTCGCGAAGCCTCGGCAGTGGATAAACTCGGGTGGATTGGGCACCATGGGCTTTGGCCTACCTGCTGCTATGGGGGTGCAGTTTGCGCATCCAGACTCCACATCGGTAGTTATTACCGGCGACGGTAGTATCCAGATGAATATTCAAGAGCTATCGACCTGTTTGCAATATAACTTGCCGATCAAAATCATTTCGTTAAATAACCGCGCGCTGGGCATGGTGCGTCAGTGGCAAGACATGATCTACAAAGGTCGTCACTCACACAGTTACATGGATTCTATGCCTGACTTCGTCAAATTGGCCGAGGCCTATGGTCACGTAGGGATGAAAGTCGATCGACTAGAAGATTTAGATGCAGCCATGCAGGAGTGTTTCGCGCTTACCGATCGCTTAGTCTTTATGGATATTGCAGTTGACCAAAATGAACATGTTTACCCAATGCAAATTAAGTGGGGTGCCATGGATGATATGCGATTAAGCAAAACGGAGCGTACCTAATGAAACGAATTATTTCAGTATTAATGGAAAATGCTCCTGGTGCGCTGTCTCGGATTGTGGGAGTTTTCTCGCAGCGTGGCTATAACGTTGACTCATTATGTGTTGCACCAACGGATGACCCGAGTTTATCGCGCCTTACCATCATCACTCATGGGGATGATAAAGTGATTGAGCAAATCACCAAACAGGTGAATAAACTGATTGATGTGCTAAAGGTTGTTGATTTGACGGAAGGCGCACATGTTGAGCGTGAGTTAATGTTGATCAAAGTGGCCACTAGAACCGAATTGGCGCGCGCAGAAGTCAAACGCAATGTGGATATTTTTCGGGCGCGAATTGTGGATGTCAACGCCGCCAATTACACCATTGAAGTGACTGGAACTTCCGATAAGCTCGATGCATTTGCGGCAACGCTCGCGCAAAGTACTGAGATTATTGAATCTTCACGTACTGGGGTTTGCGGACTGGCGCGGGGCGAAAAGGCGTTACGCCCTTAGTCAGGTGCGCCCGTAGTGGACTTCAAGTCGTAATGCAATGCCGTAAGATGGCTTGAAGTCTTCCTCCTTGAGCCATAGCACAAAAGGTTCGACTTCATAGAATAGCCAGTTTCTGGTGGGATTTGTGCGCCAGCGTACACTAGTGAACACTTGCTCGGTGTGCATATTGGGGCGACTTAATCCTTCGACAAATAAAGTGTAAATAAAGGCACTATTAGCACTCGTTTGGCTCAACCATTGTGCCTCATGACGCCAACGCCAATCGTTGCTATTGTCACGGTAATAATAGCGGTTATTGAGCCGCCAGAGGGTGTGATCATCAACAAGGTGTTGATAGGTCAAGCCGAGCTCACCGCCCAATCGGTCGCGATTGTAGTAGTACACTTCAGCGTCATAAAACAATGCATTGACTGAATCGATATCGTAATGGTTGCGGTAACGGCTTTTAACAAATACCTGATCACGGCGTCCAAAGCCTATTCGATGAGACAATTTGGCATCTGGACTCCGTCTGAAGCGCAAAGATAGGGTGGTTTGATCACGTCGGCCTAATTGATCGTTGCGAGTCGCTTTGACGCTGTTTTCATCCAAGTCATCTTCATCATCAGTGAGGAGTAAATCAACCCGGTTCTTCAGTGCAGGGAGCTTGACTCTAACTCTAAATCGCACGTCAAATTCAGCAAAGTCTCGGCTGCGAGGTTCCCAGCCCAATCGGATCCGGCCAGATGCGCGCGCATCTTCATGTGAACGGTCATTGGCTAACGCAAAAAACGCATCCAAATCTTGCGCCGTACTATCCATTGCCGTTTCAAATTGGGCATGCCAAGTATCAAACCACGCGTCATTAACGTGGTCGGACTCTAGCTCTTGCGCGAGTGCAAAGCAGGGCAGCAAGCTGAAAAGGCCTGTAATAATTAGCGCTCTGCGATATCCGCCACAAGGATGTTTCATTTTGTAAAAACCAACATACGAATAAGCCAATTTCTGCGACCATCTTATAACTATAATGGCAAATCTTCGTAGCAATGGATAGGTGGGTTGTGACACAATGCGGAGTATGCATTTTAGATACCAATAGTGGGTGAAGTATGGGTGGAATTAGTCTCTGGCAATTACTGATCATTTTAGTGATTGTTGTTCTCTTATTTGGCACCAAGAAATTACGCGGCATGGGTAGTGACCTAGGCTCGGCGGTTAAGGGCTTTAAGAAAGCCGTGAACGATCAAGATGCTGACTTTGAAGAACCGAAAAAAGTAGCCGAGAAAGATGAGAAACAGGCTACAGCACAAGCGAAAAAAGCAGATAAAACTGACGCGTAAAATCTATGTTTGATATTGGCTTCTGGGAATTGTTGGTCATTGGTGTAATGGCGTTATTAGTGCTTGGGCCCGAGCGGCTGCCCGGTGCTATCCGTTCGACCGCCCGGACAATTCGTAGCGTAAAGTCGATGGCCAGTGGTTTTAAGGCAGAAATGGATGAGCAATTGCGCATCCATGAATTGCATGAAAATTTACGCAAGGCTGAGTCGATGGATATGCAAAACCTGTCACCCGAATTGCAACGCAGTGTAGCTGAGCTAAAAGCTGCTGCAGAGTCAGTACAACAACCGTATAAGTCAAAACCAGCGCAGGTGAAGGATGATCCCGCGGGTGCTGCTGCGTCGGAAACTCAGCAAGATACGCATGCAAAATCCTGAAAATAACCTTATATCTCACCTAATTGAGTTACGTAGTCGGATCCTGAAAGCACTATTGAGTGTCTTAGTGGTGTTCTTAGGCTTAGCCTATTTCGCCCAAGATCTTTATCATTTACTTGCACAGCCGCTATTGGCAACCATGCCAGAAGGCGCCAATATGATTGCAACTGATGTGGCTTCGCCCTTTTTTGCGCCGTTTAAGTTAACGATGGTCTTGGCGTTCTTCATTGCTATTCCTTATATCTTGTATCAGGTGTGGGGATTTGTAGCACCGGGACTGTATCAAAACGAAAAACGTTTGGTGGCACCCTTACTTTTGTCCAGTACTCTGTTGTTTTATGCAGGGATGGCCTTCGCGTATTTTGTTGTGTTTCCACTCGCTTTTGCGTTTTTTAACAGTGTCGCACCGGAAGGTGTTTTGGTTAGCACGGATATCAATAGCTACCTCAACTTTGTGTTAAAACTGTTCTTCGCATTTGGTTTGTCGTTTGAAATTCCAATTGCGATCATCCTCATGTGTTGGACTGGTGTTACCGACGCTAACTCGCTGCGTGCAAAGCGACCTTATGTGATTGTAGGGGTCTTTGTTGTCGGTATGCTGTTAACGCCACCGGATGTAATATCACAAACTCTTTTAGCCCTGCCCATGTGGCTTTTATTTGAACTTGGTGTGGTCGTGGGCGGTCTATACTCGGCAAAAAAACAACAACAGGAAAGTACATGAAACGAGTTTCTTTGCGTGCATTAAGCTTGATTATTACAACGGTTATTTCTGGTGCCTTTTGTGCCTCAGCCTCTGCACAGTCACAGACATTGCAGGATGCTATTCAGCGTTGTAGCGCTGAATCTAACAGTTTGCAACGCCTTGTCTGCTATGATCGTGTGGCCAAGTCTGTGCGCGAGTACAAGGGGGGCGAGATAGTATTACCCTCGGCCGTGGTGAACCCGCCTGCGGCCAAGGTAAATGCGCCTCAGCCAGCATCTCCAACGCGCCCTATGGTAGAAGCGCCAGTAGTACCAGCCAATAATGCAGAATCTCAGTTTGGATTGGAGCATCGACAAGATACCGATGCGATGATCCAAAAGTTGTATGCCGTGATCACCAAGATCAGTACGGATGCTCGGCGCAAGCGCTTGATTACATTGGATAATGGGCAGCGCTGGCGGCAGCAGGATAGCAGCACACTCAAAGTGTCAGTTGGCGATACGGTTTATGTTGAGCGAGGCGTACTTGGGGCCTTTTATCTCAGTACTGATGATGTGAATAAACGCATGAAGGTCAAAAGGGACGAGTAACCAATGCGTTGGTTTGACGCCGGGGTTAACTGTTTTGACAAGCGTATGCCACTGGCAGAAACGCTTGCTCAAGCTCAAGCCAATGGCGTTGATCGTTTATGCATCATTGCCACGCAAGAAAGTGAATGGCAGCAATGTCTCACTTGGAGCCAGCAATACCCTGACGCGCTCTGTTGCACGCTTGGTGTGCATCCACACAACGCCGATCAGGTTAGCCAGCGTTGGTTAGAAAACTTACGTAAGCATCTGAGCGAGTCGCCCGTTGCTGCGGTCGGTGAGTGTGGTCTTGATTTTAATCGAATGTTTTCCAGTCAGGCAGGGCAATTACGCGTATTTGAGCAACAGTTGGAGCTGGCGTGCGAATTAGGGCTGCCCGTATATTTGCATGAACGCGATGCGTTTGCGCAGCAGTATGCGCTGTTGCAAGCGTATCAGCAGCGTTTGAAGGCTGGCTTTGTGCACTGCTTTACTTCCCACAAGGAACACTTAAAGGCGTACTTGGACTTAGGCTTTTTTATTGGGATTACGGGGTGGCTGTGCGATCCCAAACGAGGGACTGAATTACGTGAGGCAATCACCCACCTCCCACTCGAACGCCTCATTATTGAAACTGACGCACCGTATCTTTTCCCTAAAGGGTTAAAGCCAAGAGCGCGCAACAATACACCCGCAAATTTACCCTATATCGCTGAAATGATTGCTGAAATAAAAAACATCAGTGTTGAAGAAGTCAATCAAGCGAGTATCATCAATACTACTGAGCTTTTATGGCGTAAACATGATCCCAACTAATGCCAAATCTATTTCAATCGATGCAACCCGACAGCGCTGGCGATTCGGTATTATTAGCGCTGTCGCATTTGTTGTCGTGTGGGGGTTGGTATTTTTTAGTTTGGTGCAAAAGCAACAGAACAGTATTTCAGCCATTGAGTATGTACTGGATAACTCAGCTAATTTACAGCTGTCAGATGTTTTTCAACTTTCAAATGAGCAGTGGCAGAGCATTGGCAAGGACAGTTCACTGGGCATGAATACTGCCGCGTTTTGGTTTCGTTTTCAGCTCCCCGAGCGAGTGAAACGCCAAGATGACGGAGATTTCATCATTGAAATTGATTACCCGATGCTAGACGAGCTCACCCTGTATTTAGTCGCTGAGCCCGCAAAGTATAATGAGGCTGCTGTTATCAAACGTTACCAAATGGGGGATACGTTAGCCTTCTCTGAGCGTCCCATCCCGCATCCGTTATTTCTGGTACCCCTGCATGATGCCGCCGATGTGGCTTGGGTATATGCACGGGTTAAGACCACTGGAACCGTGCGGTTTCCTGTCAGTGTTTGGCAAAGTACCGATTACATCGCAGACTCCACCAAGCACGCCAGCATCATGGCATTGTTTTTTGGCTTCATGGTTGCAATGGCTATCAGCAATCTATTCTTTTTTATCACGACCCGAAGCGTCACTTTTCTTGTGTATACGGGGTATGTGCTTGGGCTAGGCGTGACAATTGCAACTTTGCATGGTTTTGCGTTTCAGTATTTGTGGCCTAACAATACCTTCATACAAGCGCGCGCCATTGCTATATTTGCGTCACTAACGTTATGTTTTGCGGTAGTTTTTTCGTATCAAACACTAGATGTTGCTAGTTATAGCAAGCGAGTCAATAAAACGTTGCAAGTGTTGGCGGTAATCTTTGCCATGTATGCGGTCGTTAGCTGTTTAGCTCCGTACGAAATCGTTATTAAAGTGTTTATGCTAATGCTGCTGTCTGCAGTCATTGCGATTCTCGCCTGTGGGATATGGTTATCTGTGCGAGGCAGTGAAGTTGCTAGGTATTACACGCTGGCTTGGTCATTTTTATTATTGAGCGGATTTTCAGCCACACTCGACAATCTGGACCTAGTGGAGTTACCGATATCATCGCATTATATCCTCATATTCGGAGCATCAATTGAAACCGTATTGTTAGGTTTAATCCTCGCCATGCGCTATTCGCAGCAGCGCGATAGCTTGTCAGCTGCCCAAGCCTTGGCACTCGAACAGGAGCAAGCCGCAACCAAAGCCAAAGATGAACTCATCCGCGTACAACAACAAAGTCAAGACGAGCTCGAGTACAACGTACAGGAGCGCACACTCGAGCTAGAAATAGCGTTGCGGGAGTTGTCTGAGGCAAATCGCGAATTAGAACAACTCAGTGCAATGGACCAGTTGACTTCCTTGCCAAATCGTCGCCACTTCGACAAGCGTTTACTCGCAGAAAGTCGTCGGAGTCGTCGTGAGCAAACACCGTTAGCCATTGCCATGCTTGACGTTGACCACTTTAAGCAAGTCAATGATGATTATGGGCACATTGCCGGTGACGAGTGTTTGCAGCAAATTGCTCAAATCATCAAAAGCCAGTTAAAACGCCCTAGTGATGAAGTCTGCCGCTATGGCGGTGAAGAATTTGCGTTTATATTACCTAACACCGATCTGTTAGGTGCAACCCAACTGTTAGAAGAGATCCGCAAAGCCGTAGAGAAAACCCCTATTGAGACCGACAGTCAATCCATATCGGTAACGTTAAGCGCGGGGGTCACTGCTGCTACGATTGCCAGTGAGGGGCAAGAAAACGACCTTGTCGAATTTGCCGATGGTTTACTTTACGATGCTAAGCGTAATGGCCGTAACTGCGTGATCAATAGAGCCTTTAGTAAAAAATCTCAGGAATCCTAGTTATGCAATCAAACTCTCAGTTCCCAGCCACTCGTATGCGTCGGTTGCGCCGCTCGGCATCCCTTAGAGACCTCGTCAGTGAGCATCACTTAACTTGTAACGATTTGATCTATCCGATGTTCGTGTTGCCCGGCAAACAAGCACGGGAGACTATTGCATCAATGCCAGGTATTGAGCGTCTTTCAGTTGATCTGTTAATGCATGAATGTGAACAGTTACTCGCGCTCGGCGTAAAAACACTGGCGCTGTTTCCAGTTACGCCCGCTGAGAACAAGTCGTTGACCGCTGAGCATGCCTATGCCGAGAACGGTCTGGCGCAATCTGCTGTGCGGAGTATTAAGCAGCGCTTTCCTGAAATGTCAGTGATCACTGATGTCGCCTTAGATCCTTTTACTAGTCATGGGCAGGATGGGCTGCTGGATGATGACGGTTATGTACTCAATGATGAAACTACAGCGGTACTGATCAAACAAGCGCTGAGTCATGCTGAAGCCGGAGCCGATATCGTTGCTCCATCAGATATGATGGATGGGCGTATCGGTGCAATTCGCAGTGCCTTAGAACAGCAAGGGCACATTCACACTTGCATTATGGCGTACTCGGCGAAATATGCTTCACACTATTACGGTCCATTTCGTGATGCGGTTGGTTCAGCTGCCAATCTAAAAGGGGCAGATAAGAAAACGTATCAAATGGATCCGGCTAATACGGATGAGGCGATGCGTGAGATAGCCTTGGATATCGCAGAGGGTGCGGATATGGTGATGGTTAAACCGGGAATGCCATATTTGGATGTCGTGCGCCGCTGCAAGGAACAGTTCGCTGTACCTACCTTTGCCTACCAAGTGAGTGGCGAATATGCCATGCACAAAGCGGCATTCGCCAACGGCTGGTTAGCTGAGGAGCCGGTGGTACTGGAATCCTTACTCGCCTTTAAACGCGCTGGGGCAGACGGCATATTGACCTATTTCGCCAAACAAGCTGCAGATTACCTGCGGACTAAATAAAACTTAACTGCCAACCTGCTTTGTGGCTCAGCCATGCTTCATTGTTCAGTTCGGCTTTTAGCAATGGATGTGCTTTAAGCCAATCAGCTGGAAACTCCATGCGCCAATGGTCAGCGTCTAGACTTAGCGTGATCATTGGTAGATCTAAATTAGCACGTCGAATTGAGAGCACCACAGCAATTCTAAGGACGCGTAATAAATTGAGTACCATGGGCTTAACTTCTTCGTGGTAGCCAAGAAAATCGTCTAGATTTACTGCCTGCCTATGGTTACTGACCAGGTGGCGGATAGTCGTTTTCTGCAATAAGGTATAGCCAGGTAAATCAATGTGTGACAGTACATAGGCGCCATGTTGATGATACAGTTTGTAGTCAATATGCAGGCCCAATTCGTGCAACATACAGGCGGCTTTTAACACCGCATCGGTATCAAAATTACAAATCCCGGTTTGCTCACACACCTGTTTGGATAATCCCGCAGCGATCTTGTGTACAGTGCGTGCATGCTCAACATCAATGCGGAATCGCTGCATGGTTTGGTTTAGGGTTTGGGTGCGCCGATCATTATCTTGCATGGTATCCAGCATGCCGTAGATCAGACCTTCCCGCAGTGCGCCTCCGGAAATATTCATTTCCGCGATATTAAGCTGCTCGAACAAGCTGATTAGGATCGCGAGACCACTTGGGAAAATGGCTCTGCGAGCATCGCTTAAGCCGTCAATATCGAGTGCTTCCATGTTGCCACAGTCAATACACTGCTGGCGCAATTGATACAGATAATCAAGCCGAATAGAATCACTGATCCGTTGATTGACTAAAATTTCAATGATCGCTTGTGGAGTGCCTGATGCACCTAAGCAGTTGCGCCAGTCAAAGCACAGATACTCTTCTTTCACGCATTCCAGCAATTGGGTAGCAGCTGCTTGGGCTGCGGCAAAATTAGCTTCAGATAAATGACCATCGCCAAAATAGCGATCCATAAAGGTAACACACCCCATATCTAAGCTATTCTCAACAATCGGCGTCATGTCATTACCAAAAATAATTTCGGTACTTGCACCGCCGATATCAATCACTAGACTGCTACCTTGATTGGCTGAGGTATAGGCCACGCCGAGGTATATTTGCCGAGCTTCTTCTTCGCCACTGATAACGTTAATAGGGTGGTCAAGGATTTGTTCTGCCTGATGCAAAAAAGCGTGCGCATTTTGCGCCAGTCGTAACGTGGCTGTAGCGACAATGCGAATGTTCGAACGTGGGATATCTTGTAAACGCTCAGCAAAGGAGCGCAGGCAATTCCATCCGCGCTCCATACTGGCATTATCCAAATTCATGTTGTCATCTAGGCCAGCAGCCAAGCGTACTTTTTGTTTGATTTTTCCGACGATCTGCACGTTGCCGTTGATCACGTGCACGACCACCATATGAAAACTATTTGAGCCTAGGTCTACAGCGGCGTAATACTCACCGCGTAACGTTGGTAAACCAAATGTATTATCCATCGCTACCGCGCTCCCCGACCTCCGCCGTGGCGTTTGTTGCGTCCGCCTTGAGGAGAACGTCCTTTCCCGCGTTCAGTGGGACGTCGCTTATGCTGGAATTTGGGTTTTTGTATGTCATCCAAGAGTGCCGACGCATCATAGTCTGTCACGGGGATGGAATGCTTAATGTATTCTTCGATTGCGGGCAGGTTTAGCGCGTACTTTTCACAGGCAAAGCTGATGGCATGACCACTTTGACCCGCACGACCGGTGCGTCCGATTCGATGCACATAGTCCTCCGCATCATCGGGTAGGTCATAGTTGAATACGTGCGTCACCTTGTCGATATGTAAGCCGCGCGCAGCAACGTCTGTGGCGACTAAAATATCCAGCTCGCCACGGGTAAATTTGTCCAATATGCCGAGGCGTTTTTTCTGCGGGACATCACCTGAGAGCATGCCAACACGATGACCATCGGCTTTTAGCCATGCTTCCACTTGCTCGCAACTGTGTTTGGTATTGGCAAAGACAATGGCTTTGTCGGGCCATTCCTCCTCCAGCAAGGTGAGAAGCAGTTTGACTTTATCTTCATCCGAAGGATAGAACAGTTCTTCTTGCACCCGTGTCGCTGTCATTTGCTCGGGTTCAACTTGCACATGGATTGGGCTATTCATATGCTCATAAGCAAGCTCTTGTACTTTAAAGCTCAAAGTGGCTGAAAATAACATACTCAAGCGTTCACTGGGCTTTGGCATGCGGCGGAGTAAGTAGCGAATGTCTTTGATAAAGCCAAGATCGAACATGCGATCAGCCTCATCTAATACTGCAACTTGTATATTCGCCAGGGAAAATACACCTTGTTTGTAATAATCTAAGATCCGCCCAGTGGTGCCAATGATAATATCTACACCCTTTTCTAGTTTTTCACGTTGACTTTGGTATCCTTCGCCCCCATATATCAGACCAAGCGTCAAGCCAGTGTGCTTGCTTAGTAGCTCTGCATCGTTATAAATCTGAACGGCTAGTTCACGTGTTGGTGCCATAATAATGGCACGCGGCGCAGAGGACTTATCCGCTGGGTTTGACAATAGATGATGAAAAGTGGCGACTAAAAACGCGATGGTTTTACCGGTACCCGTTTGCGCTTGGCCAGCAACATCTAGCCCTTCGAGACTAGGTGGCAGGCTAAGGGCCTGAATTGGGGTACAATGTTTGAAATTAGCGGCATCAAGCGCAGCGATCACGTCTTTATGGATCGGTAATTCAGAAAAATGTGTGGTCGTTAAATGAGTTGTTTGCATAGCTTATAGCTTATCAGTGCTTGCATTAAAAACAGATTCTATATAACACTTATGGGAGTGCTGAAAAAGTATCAGCAACAGACCATTAACGGAGAAAAGAATGAGCGACAAAATTATCCAGTTAACTGATGATAAGTTCGAAGCAGATGTTATCAATGCTGCGGGTCCTGTGCTGGTTGACTTCTGGGCTGAGTGGTGTGGCCCCTGTAAAATGATTGCACCTATCTTAGAAGATATTGCTGGTGAATACGAAGGCAAGTTAACAGTTGGTAAACTGAATGTCGATGAAAATAACGAAACTCCGCCAAAATATGGCATTCGTGGTATTCCTACATTGTTATTATTCAAAGATGGTAACGTTGCTGCAACTAAAGTTGGGGCGTTGTCTAAGACTCAACTAGAAGAGTTCTTGAACGAGCACATCTAAACGAAAAGACTGGTTTTGAAATAAATAAAAAAAGCCCTCGAAAAAGGGCTTTTTTTTTGCTGCGTAATAGGGCTCGGTCAGAATGACGCCATCACGAGGAAATACATATAACCGATATACACCGCAGTAAAAATGCCGCCCTCAACACGGTTCACTTTACCGGGCCCTTTAATCCCAACACAAGAAATAAACAAAGCTACCGTTAGCCCGATCATCAATAAAGCGTCGCGATACAGGAATGAAGCATCCACTTGCATGGGGGCAATAATACCGGCCAGGCCTACGACACCCAGCGTATTAAATAGATTCGAGCCGATCACATTGCCCAGCGCCAATTCGTGCTCCCCTTTTTTTACGGCGACCAAGGCGGCGGCTAATTCAGGTAATGATGTGCCAATTGCAATGATGGTTAGGCCAATAATTACATCACTGACCCCAAAGGCTGTGGCAATATCAACCGCCCCCCATACCAGTAAGCGCGAACTGGCAATTAAAAGGATCAAGCCAATTCCTAGTGAGATAAGGCTTTTCTTTAACGGCTGATGCTCCGGGATTTCCGCGGCAACATCGTCAGCCAGAGCATCCTCCCCACCTTTCATGCCAGAATAAATACTCCATGCCATCAATCCAGCAAAAATTCCGAGCAACGCAAAGGCGTCATCGTGGGAAACCTCTCGGTCAAGTAATTGATAGACTGAAAACAAGGTTATGCCGAGTAACAGGGGCAGTTCTTTACGTAACACTTCAGACTTTACGGCGATGGGACTGATCAAAGCAGTGATCCCAAGAATCAACGCGATATTCGCAATATTTGAACCATAAGCATTACCCAAGGCTAGGCCTGGGTTACCTTGGCTTGCTGCAAATGCTGAAACTATCATTTCCGGTGCAGAAGTACCGAAACCAATGATCAGCATGCCGATTAATAGTGGCGACATGCCCAGATAACGTGCAGTAGCAGCCGCGCCATCAACAAATTTCCCCGCACTCCACAACAACACAATGAGTCCGCAGATGATGGCAAGAATAGGAAGCGTCATAAGTACCTTGTAAATAGCCTTTGAAGTTTATTGTTTGTCTTGGTCACTTTGGATCATAGCATCAGTTGTCTGGCGCATCGCTTGGCTACGAAATATGCTTACTATTATCCACTCATAGTGTTAAATAGTGGCGCTGGCCCCATAAAACAAGGATATACTGTAATAAATACAATAATTTTCGCCATATTCAGTCATCAGACTAGACGAATTGTAAATATGGTGCTAAGTTTCTTACAGCTCAAACCAGAGCTTTCCAATTTTCTTTCAAATCTGAGCTTTATAAAACTCTTTTCGAAAAAAAGAATACGCACAATAGCGTTTACGTACAAAGACCCACCAATATGAATTTAACAGAACTTAAGAATAAACCTATCAGTGAGCTGGTTGCGTTGGCCGAAGAAATGGGCCTCGAGAACATGGCTCGCGCACGTAAGCAAGACATAATTTTCTCAATCCTAAAAGCACACGCTAAAAGCGGTGAAGATATATTTGGCGATGGTGTGCTAGAAATTTTGCAAGATGGGTTTGGCTTCTTGCGCTCTGCAGATTCATCCTACTTGGCTGGGCCCGATGATATTTACGTATCGCCTAGTCAAATCCGGCGCTTTAATTTGCGCACGGGTGATACCATCGCAGGAAAAATTCGTCCACCAAAAGACAGTGAGCGCTACTTTGCGTTATTGAAAATCAGAGAAGTCAATTTTGATAAGCCTGAAAATTCACGCAATAAGATTTTGTTTGAAAACTTAACCCCGTTACACGCCAATGAACGGTTGCGCATGGAGCGCGGAAACGGTAGCACCGAAGATATTACTGCACGGGTTTTAGACCTAGCCTCTCCGATTGGTCGAGGCCAACGGGGCTTGATTGTCGCGCCGCCAAAAGCAGGTAAAACACTACTCTTGCAGAACATTGCGCAATCCATTGCTGCTAATCATCCAGAATGCCAATTGATGGTGTTGTTGATCGACGAGCGCCCGGAAGAAGTAACGGAAATGCAACGCTTGGTACAAGGCGAGGTTGTTGCATCAACTTTTGATGAACCGGCCAGTCGTCACGTACAAGTGGCAGAAATGGTTATCGAAAAAGCCAAACGACTAGTCGAGCACAAAAAAGATGTAGTGATATTGTTGGATTCCATCACGCGTTTAGCACGCGCTTACAACACGGTTATTCCTTCTTCCGGCAAAGTATTAACGGGTGGTGTTGACGCAAATGCATTGCATAAACCGAAGCGTTTTTTCGGTGCGGCTCGAAATGTTGAAGAGGGTGGAAGCTTAACAATTATTGCCACTGCACTTATTGATACCGGCTCGAAAATGGATGAAGTTATCTATGAAGAGTTTAAAGGTACCGGTAATATGGAGCTGCACCTCAATCGTAAGATTGCTGAAAAACGGGTGTTCCCGGCGATCGATTTTAATCGCTCAGGTACACGTCGTGAAGAATTGCTGACCACGCAGGATGAGCTGCAAAAAATGTGGATCTTGCGCAAGATCGTACACGAGATGTCGGAAATTGACGCGATGGAGTTTCTCATTAACCGTTTAGCAATGAGTAAAACCAATAATGAATTCTTTGATTCCATGAAGCGGCAGAAGAGCTAAGTTACCATTTCAATGCAGTCCGTTAAAGCCATGTGAAATACATGGCTTTTTTATTTGGGGTTGGGCAGATGATAAGGTAATCTCTAGTTATCCACTTCTTGTTGAGCTGTCTCATGAAAAAAATCGTCTTATCTCTTATTGTTGGCATTTGTACCTTCAACGCAGCAGCTAAGCCCACGCCTACTCAACTCAACGCAATGAGCGGCGAGATTGAAGCGCAAGTTATTAACTGGCGACACCATTTTCATGAATTTCCGGAATTGTCTAATCGAGAGTTCAAAACGGCAGCTTATATTGAGAAATATTTGCGCGATCTTGGATTGCAAGTTCAGACAGGCGTGGCTAAAACCGGTGTGGTAGCAGTATTAGATAGTGGTAAGCCCGGTCCAGTCGTTGCCTTAAGGGCGGACATGGATGGGCTACCTGTTTTGGAGCAAAATGATTTGCCCTATCGCTCGGTACAACGGGGCGAGTTCAATGGGAATGATGTACCTGTGATGCATGCTTGTGGGCACGATACCCATATGGCAATGCTGATGGGAGCAGCGAAAATTTTGGTTGATGTTAAGGACCAACTGCGTGGTCAGGTTAAGTTCATTTTTCAGCCTGCCGAGGAAGGTTCGCCAGCGGGAGAAACCGGTGGCGCTGAGGTTATGGTACAAGAAGGTGTGCTGAAGAATCCCGATGTGGATGCGATTTTCGGGCTGCATATCAGTGCTGACACCGATGTTGGAAAAGTACGCTATCGCGCCGGTGGTGTTATGGCAGCGGTTGATCCGTTTAAAGTGGTAATCAACGGTAAACAGGCACACGGCGCGTATCCTTGGTTGAGCGTTGACCCAGTTACAACTGCGGCACAAGTAATTATGGGTCTGCAAACCATTGTGAGTCGTGAGTTAAAGCTAATTGACGATGCGGCTGTGATCACTATTGGCTCAATCCATGGTGGCAATCGCTCGAACATTATTCCAAGTGAAGTTGAAATGGTGGGTACCATACGTACGCTTAATCAGCAGGCCCGTGATCATATCTACGAAGCATTACCGCGCAAAGTGCATGCGATAGCTGAAAGTATGCGTGCTACTGCTGAGGTAACCTTGCCGCTTGACTATAACTATCCTATTACCTTTAATGATCCAGAGTTGATGGCTGCGATGTTACCGACCATTCAGCGCACCGCAGGGGAGGCGAATGCGTTACATTCGAAACCCGTTACTGGCGCTGAAGATTTTTCTTTTTTCCAAGAGCAGGTGCCTGGTGTCTATCTTTGGGTTGGCGGCAAGCCTTTAGATGTGAAGGCTGAAGATGCTCCAGCACACCACACCCCAGAATTTTATGTTGACGATAGCGGCATGCGTCTTGGCGTGGACTTGCTGACCAATATGACGGTCGATTATTTGTTTGCGAATTAATCGCGCTCGCGGACAATCGTGATCGAGTTTCTACTTAACAATAAGCGGTTAACGGCAGTATTACTGACGTTAAGCGGCATGTTATTACATTGGCTTCCACCGCCATTTGCGACGCAAGGTCTTTTTTCATTTGGCTTTGCATTTGCCATGTTCTTGGGCTTATTGTTTGGCCTGAAGGCTGCTATCGCAAGTAGTCTTTGCATTAGCTTGCCCTATTGGTTGCCGATTTTCTTCGGTGCGCCAGTGTTGGGAGTTCAGCTCTATAATCCCTTAGTTATTACCGTCATATTGAGTCAACCCATCGTGGTGGCTTACTATTGTCATCGGCGGCCAATACAGCGGACACTCGTTATCGGCCTAGGCTACTGGCTTGCGTTTATTATCCCGTTGCTAATGATGCTGTTTTACAGCGAGAATCCGCACAGTATCGTGCTCGCATTTACCGCCATGGCGGTGACCTGTTTTTCAGCGGTTATCAGTTTAGTCATTGGGCATTTTCTATACATTGGGCGATTCATGGTATGGCCGTCCAGTCAAACACCAATGATCGAAGTTCGAGTGGTGTTTCAGTATTTTTTTGCGGGTGTATTTTTTATCGCTCTACTCACCGTCATTTATTTTTATATTGCGAGTTTTCAAGCACAGCAAAAGCAACAGCTACTGTCCTACATGCACCAACGTTCTCAAGTCTTAAGTGATCAATTGGCTGGCTTTTTTATTCGCCATCAGTCGGCAATCACTTTTGCTGCACGTGTGTTGGAGCGTTCTCCTGAATTAAGTGATCGCGTATTGAGTGAACTCGCGCCACAAAACCCCGAATTTCTTACGTTTCTTGTAACAGACAAGGACGGCACTATCACACACGCCTTTCCACAATCGGTATTGACATCAGCCAAGCGCTCCGGTTTTCTTTCGGTCGCAAGTCGCGATTATTTTAATCGTGCTAAAGAAACTGCACGTCCTTTTATTTCAGCGGCCTTTCAAGGGCGAGGGTTTGGGAACGATAACATCGTTGCTGTATCAGCTCCAATGTATGATGCTAATGGCGAATTCATTGGTATTGTGGAAGGTTCACTTGGGCTAAACGAGTTTAATCTATACGACGACCGCAACCTTACTGGATTTGTTACCATGGTTAGCGATCCGCTCAATCAGGTCGTCTACGCAAACAGTAGCTTAGGTTTCGAACGCTTGTTTGATGTTGGTTCAATGCCCTGTCTGGTGGCGAGTTGTAGTCAAACGGTTGTGACTTTGGCTGGCAAGCATTGGTTTGTGCAGTCGAAGCTCGATGGGCCGCAACAATGGTCGACCCATGTATTTTATCCACAAGACGAGTTTATTGAAGCAACTTCTCAATATTTATTGCTGGCGTTGGTTGTACTCCTGTTACTTGGAGCCGTAGGCATCCTAATGGGCTATTTTGTGGCTAGTTTGGTGTCCAAACCCATGCGTACTTTAATGCATCAATTCGCACTATTTGACCCAGCCAGCAAATCCGAATTTAAAAGCGACGAACGCAATCGATTGTATTTGCGCGAAGTGGATGCATTGAACAGCGAGTTTGTGAGCTTACGTAAACGCTTGGTAGATACTTTCAATGAGCTGCAACAAGCAAGGAGTAAACAAGATCTGCTTAATAAAGAATTGCATGATTTAAATGCGACTTTGCAGAAGCGAGTTGAAGAGAAAACTCAGTCACTCAGTACCGCACTGAAGATGGCGGAAGTGGCCAGTGAGGCTAAATCCAAGTTTCTGGCCAACATGTCACATGAAATTCGTACGCCAATGAACGGGATTATCGGTAGTTGTGAAAACTTATTGAGTGAGGATTTAAGTGAACCTTTGGAGCGAAAAATCAAGGTTATTGGAGAGTCCGCCCAGAATTTACTACTGATTTTAGACAGTGTATTAGATTGGTCAAAAATCGAGTCGGGTGAAATGAATGTGCGAATCTATCCGTTTGATGTCGCAGCAACCACCCGTAACGCATGTGAGTTGCACTCAGAGGCTGCATTGAAAAAGGGTATCAGGCTCAGCTGTGAGATATCCAATGATGTACCGGCACAGGTGCAAGGAGATTCGGGTAAATATGCTCAAATATTGAACAATCTATTGAATAATGCCATCAAGTTCACGCATATTGGCAAGGTCATGTTAACTCTCGACTACAGTGAAGGCGTACTCCGTTTATTGGTGCGCGACACGGGGGTTGGGATCGCGCCTGAAGACCTTCAGTTGATCTTTGATGAGTTTGCGCAAACAGACTTTACTGCCGCGCGGCAATATGGCGGCACTGGGCTTGGCTTAGCCATTACCAAGCGAATGATTGAACTGATGTCAGGTAATATTGCAGTGAATAGCACCCCTGGCGAGGGGACAGTTTTTTCTGTCAGCATTCCAATGGCTGAATCGAACTTAGATATCGTGCCTTCTGCTGTTGGCTTGCCTAAGTTGCCGCAGGGATTGCGCGTCTTAATTGTTGAGGATAACGCGGTTAATGCTGAAATATTGACCGATATGCTCAGCAAAGAAGGGGTAAGGGTTGTTAGCGCTAGTAATGGTAAAGAGGCCCTCTCGGCGCTTGAGGCTTACCGTTTTGACGCAATCTTGATGGATTGTCAAATGCCGGAAATGGATGGCTATGAAGCGACTAGGCAGATTCGAAAATGGAATAACGACAAAGCAAATACGCTGATTATCGCAATCACTGCAAATGCGTTTGAAGAGGATCGCCAGCGCTGTCTGTTAGCTGGCATGAATGATTATTTAAGCAAACCCATAACGCGCGCAGCAGTCATTAAAACACTCGCGCGCAATCTGCATTGATTGGCAATATTGCTGTCTCGGTTAACTCTCAATATCTCCATGCTCCCGTAAGAACTTTTTGAACCCTGAAGCGGCTAAGCTCTCTGGTCGGCTGTTCAAGGTGACCGCTTGCCAATAGTTCTGCAATGGGAAATCATTGATTTGTAAAAAAGTTAAGTCATCTGTGGGGCTATGCGCCAAGGTTTGTTCGGAGACAATTGCTAGTCCCAAACCCGTGGCAACAGATAAACGGATCGCCTCATTACTTTCAATCACCATAACTTTACTGAGTTCAATTTTTTGCGACTGACAATAATCGTCCACTAACTTGCGTGTGCCTGAACCAGGTTCGCGCAATAAAAAGCGCTGTTCGGCTAGCTCATTTAAATGGCAATTGTTCGGGCCATCGTAGTCTTTTGGTGCAATCACGCTTAACCGATTGAGCAAAAATGGTTCGACATGAATGGCCATATCACGCGGAGGCTGACTAAAAATATAAATATCATCCTGATTATTTTGCAAACGCTCGATTATTTGTGCGCGATTGCCTACCTTCAAGGTGATATCAATGCCTGGGTGAAGCTCGCAAAACTCGGCCAATAATGGAGGAACAACGTATTTTGCTGTGGTAACTACAGCAATTTTCAATGAGCCAACTTCCATGCCTTGTAAAGCTTGCATATAACTGTCCAGCCGAGCTTGTGAACTTAAAACTTCTTGCGCACATTGATAAACCGCTTTGCCAGCATCAGTCATCTTTAGTCGGCCTTGATATTGCTCTAACAATGCCATATTGAATAGTGAAGAAAGTTTCTTTAGTTGCAAAGAAACAGTGGGTTGAGATAATCCTAAGGCCGTTGATGCGGCGGTAATGGAGCCACTATCAACAACTTGTTGGTAGACTTGTAACAGCCGGAACGTTAACGAATTCATATCGCACCTTATAGATGAGCGTAAAACAAAATACAAAATCAATATTAAAATGTAAATGCTACATATCAATCTACTCGCTTCACTGAGATTAATCTCATTCGCTTAACCGAGATATTTGGCATCAACACGAGTTTTCATACGGCCATTCGTAGCAATGGGAACAATTCTATTTTTAAGGTATACTCTGCGCCTTTTTTAATCCTTGTGTACCGCGACCGCGCAGAAGTGTTGCTCGAAAGTTGGAGTTGAAATGAATAAAGTAGCGATAGTAATGGGTTCAACCTCAGACTGGCCAACCATGCAAAATGCAGCGAAAATGTTGCGCGCATTTGGCGTGGATTTCGAAGCTAAAGTGGTATCTGCGCACCGTACGCCTGATCGCTTAACCGAGTTCGCTGTTAGTGCTGCAGATAATGGATTTGATGTGATCATCGCTGGTGCTGGCGGCGCTGCGCATTTGCCAGGAATGATTGCTGCACATACTCACCTTCCTGTTTTAGGGTGCCCAGTTCGCTCAAGTCAATTAAGCGGTATGGATTCACTTTTATCTATCGTGCAAATGCCCAAAGGGGTAGCTGTTGGTACGTTGGCAATCGGCGAAGCGGGTGCGGCTAATGCAGGACTGCTGGCGGCGCAAATCATAGCCTTACATAACCCAGCCGTACGGCAAGCGATCCTTGACTTTAGGCAAGAGCAAACTGAAAAAGTTTTAGCTGCCGCTGACTTGGAATTGGATGCATGAAAGTCGTAGTTTTTGGTGATGGTCAACTGGCGCAAATGCTCAGTTTATCTGGCGCACCGTTAGGTATTGAGGTCACTGCGGTTAACGTTAAAAACCAGCAGTTGGTCAACCCGGTAGATAAAACACCACTGAATGAGTCTCTGAAAGACGCAGTCGATGCAGCACAGGCATTGACCGTAGAATTTGAGCATGTGCCAGTCGATTTACTCACTATGGCGCAAGCGAGTCAAAAATTATACCCACATTTTGATGCCATTCGACTCGGGGCAGATAGAGTTCTAGAAAAACAGTTCTTGGACCGTCTTGCGATCCCTAATTGTCGGCACAAAATCGTTACCCATGTCGACCAGCTGCCAGATGTGGTGGCAGCATTGGGCAGCAAGATTATCTTTAAAGCCAGTCTCGATGGTTATGATGGTTATGGCCAATGGCGCTTGACCGAGTCCAATTCACTGGCTGATGTAACTGCAGAATTGGCTCAGCTTGATTTGGCAGCTGTTCCAATTGTTGCCGAAGAAATGATTGAATTTGAACGTGAGCTGTCGATCATTGGTGCACGCAATGCGCAGGGGCAGATCAGCGTTTATCCACTGGCTGAAAATCGCCATCATCAAGGGCAATTACATGTCTCAGTGGCCCCCGCTCCTGCGTTAACGCCTGCGTTACAAGAACAAGCGTTAACACTGTTCCATAAGATTGTTAATGATTTGAACTACGTGGGTGTGCTCGCTATTGAAATGTTCCAGGTAGGTGATCACTTGTTGGTCAATGAGCTGGCGCCACGAGTGCATAATTCAGGGCATTGGACGCTGCATGGGGCTCAGACATCACAGTTCGAAAATCAGTTACGCGCGGTGCTGAATCTGCCGTTAGGTGATATGTCTGTGAGCGGAGTTAGTGCGATGGTCAATATCATTGGCTGTGGTAGCATCGCGAAAGACGTTCTTGGTCTGCCGGGCTGTCACCTACATTGGTACGGTAAGACTGTGCGTGCGAAGCGTAAGATGGGCCATATTAATGTAGTTGCAGCAAACTATACTGAATTAGCGCTTCGCCTCACCGATCTGGCTCGCTTGCTGCCTATTGAGCACTTCCCAGTATTGATGGAAGAAGTGAATAAATTGCAACGCGTTGATGGTGCATAAAAGCGCTTGACAAAACGCTACGCGTACCTAAAATACGCGCCTCTACAGTGTGCCGACTTAGCTCAGTTGGTAGAGCAACTGACTTGTAATCAGTAGGTCGCCAGTTCGATTCCGGCAGTCGGCACCATTTATCCGCACCACAAGATCCATCTTGCTTTGCATTTGTGATGTAAGCATGCGCTAGGTCAACCAAACACTAAAGACATTTGAATTTTTCTGCTTCTCATGCCTTAATGTGGAAAATTATCCTTCTACCAATAGTCGATGAAGTACACGCTTAACAACCACAAATCTGCAAGCCGCTGGATTAGCTATGCGGTAGTGGTGGTTTTGATGTTGATCCATCCCGCTATTAATGCTGCTGCGTCGCATACTATGCAGCGAGCTAGTCTCGCCTCTGACGAAAATACAATGATGATTTGTACCGGGAAAGGGATGGTATACATCGATCTGCAGCAGTTCTGGGACACTGGTGAAATGCATTACGTGAATGCGGACGGGACTGAGTTAGACCCGCAAGCGGAGTTGACAGATCCAGCGATGAGTGCGTGTGAACTCGCAACTTTTGCATACTCCGATATGCTTGCGGTGGCGAATGATCCAATTGATATAGCCTTTCAACGATATCACGATCGAGTACGGGCACGCGAAGCTCGTGCAGTACAAACCTTTCCTTATTTAGCCTCTAATCCGCGTGCTCCGCCGGCAGTAAATCAACGTTTTTAGAACTAATTTTGCCGCGCTATGTGGCAGTTTGATTTACTATTAAAGGATTACTATGGCTATTTTTTCTATGCAGCGCCGCATTGTCGCGAGCGCGTTTACTGTTTTTTCAATAACCAATGGCACTGTAGCCATTGCAAATACCGAACAACCCGATGGCCCAGATGCAATAACGATAGAACGCATTATCGTACATGGGCAAACTCAGCACGAAACCACTAGCGTTGAACGCGCGTTAGTTACCAGTATGGCGCCTGATGTCAGGGAGCAAATTGCGCGTGAGCCGGGATTTGCTATAAATAGCAATGGTGTGGTGACGGGGGTTTTGCAACATCGCGGTTTCATTGGTGATCGGATCCATGTCAGTCATCAGGGAGCGAGTATATATGGCGCTGGGCCCAATGCCATGGATTCGCCCTTGTCGCATGTAATTGTGGCACAGCATCCTAAAGTCACTTTATATACCGGTATAGCTCCTGTCAGTGCAGGCTATGAAGCGATTGGCGGCGTGGTGAAATTTGACGACCCTGATTGGTCATTGAGTGCATCTGACACTTGGCAGATGCAGGGCAATGCTAGCGCAGATTACACTGATAATGGTGAGCGCAATCAATTTGGTATAGCTAATGAGTGGGTCAATCAGCACTGGGGCTTAAGAGTCGCTGCACAGTATCAACAAGGCGACGACTACCAAGATGGTGATGGGCGCACGGTACTCCCTAGCGGTTATGAACGAGCCATGGGGAATGTTGCTGGGATCTGGCGAAACCGAGCGCATGAAGTGACCTATTCAGTGGGTTACAACAATACGAATACATCTGGTACACCTGCACTCGCAATGGATATAGAGTTTATTAATGCGTTGTGGTATCGGACTCAATACACCTACAGTGCTGACGACTATCAGATCGAAGTTAAAGGCTTTGGTAATAATAATCGTCACGACATGAGTAATTTTGTATTGCGTGACCGCATGCCTGCAATGGCTCGCCGTAATAGTGTGAGCAGTGATGTTTGGGGATTGTCGGCGAAGTATGCCGGGCAATGGGAAACGGCACAGCAGAACTACCAGTTTTTAGTCGGTAGCACGTTCACTTCTCGCCTACACGAGAGTGATATTACTAACCCAAACAACGACATGTTTGGTATCACTAATTTTAATCACGTTAAACGCGACCTTTCTACGCTCTTTGCTGAGTTGCAATGGCAAAATCCGCATGGCGTATTCGTTACCGTAGGTGCTAGACCTACGCGCGTAGAAGCGGATGCCGATGACGTGGCAACCAGCATGGCGATGATGAATCCTAATGCTGCGGCATTAGTGACCGCGTTTAATCAGGCTCAGCGCAAGCAAACATATACTTGGCTCGATATGACTGCCCAGGCAGGCATTGATATAAATAAGCAATGGCGTGTAACAGCCACAGCTGCCGAGAAAGGGAGAGCGCCCAGTTACCATGAACTCTACACCTGGTTTCCATTAGGGATTTCGGCGGGACTGGCAGACGGTAGAAATTATCTTGGGAACTTAGATCTACAAGAGGAAAAGGCCCAGCAAGTGGACTTCTCATTGTTGTATCGGAGTGAACAACTTAGCATTGAACCACGCGTTTTTTACTACAGTATTGATGATTATATTACTGGATTACCCAGTGATAATGCCGCCGCCCGCATGATAGCAATGATGATGGGGACTGAGCCGCCATTGCAGTGGCAAAATGTCGACGCCAAACTCTACGGTTTCGATCTCGCCGCAACATTCAAAGTCAATGATAAATGGTCACTAGCAGGCGCATATGAATCGGTTTCGGGGGTTAATAAAAATCTCGATCAACCATTGTATCGAATTGCGCCAAACCGTTTGGATTTACGCATTGATTATCGTAAAGCAAATCAATATGCATTCGCAGAGGGAATTTGGGTTGATGCACAGGATGATGTTGCCGCGATTCAGAATGAGACTCGCACGCCGAGCTATACGGTATTCAATATAGGTGCAGGGATGACGTTTGCGAATGATTGGCAAGTGAATGTGGTCGTCAATAATGTATTAGATAAGGCCTACGTCAGTCATTTGGGGGGCGTAAACCGCGTGAATGGCAGCGAGCTGGCACTGGGTGAGCGGATCCCTGAAATGGGGCGTTCAATTAACGTAGCGATAAATTATCATTGGTAGTAAAACAATAAAAAAGCGGTTATTCGCCATAAAGCATGGATGTTAATAACCGCTTCGAGGTAGCAGTATGCAGTATCAAAAAGGGTTAATCCGGTTTGTCGCGTTATGTCTGAGCTTAATCTGTATCCAGAGTGCCGTCGCTAAGGCACCACTAAGCATCGATGACGCTTGGGCACGAGCCACCTTTCCGCTCGCACCTACAGGGGCTATTTATTTGCGCGTAACGAACTCGAGTGAAAAGCCTGTTCGCTTAGAACGAGCATCAGTCGTTGGTTCTATAGCGAGTGAAGCGCAGATCCACAATGTCATTCAAGACGGCGAAATGATGAAAATGCGAGAACAAAAAGGCGGTGTGTTGATACCCGCCGGAGAGACACTCGCATTTGCGCCCGGTGGTTATCACATTATGCTGTTAGGGCTGAAGTCAGGGTTGGAAGCGGGGCAGCAGTTTACGCTCACCTTGTATTATGGGTCTGGCGAAAGTGTCGAAACACAAGTGCTTGTGCAGGCGGTTGATGGTGCAGCGCTTGGGCATGAGCATCACCACTAACTAAATAGGGGAATAGGCTAATCTAAAATCTTACCTCATGCGTTAACAGTGATAATCCATTGAACGATGATGGTAAGACTTTTACCGCTTTCTGCTGGCTTGAGCTGACTGAGAGGCTATGCTGGTGGGATCATAAATAGGAGCAAGTATGCATAAAATTGATATCGGGATAAATGAATCTAACCGAGTAGCCATTGCCGATGGCCTGAAACGCTTGTTGGCAGATTCGTACACGTTGTATTTACAAACGCACAATTTTCATTGGAATGTTACCGGCCCACAGTTTCGTGAGTTGCACTTGATGTTTGAAGAGCACTATACCGAACTGGCTATCGCAGTTGACGACATCGCTGAACGGATCCGCACACTCGATGTGCCAGCGCCAGGCACTTACAAGGCATTTGCTGAACTAAGCTCAATTAAAGAAGTTGAAGGGGTACCCGCAGCTGGTGCAATGGTTGCCTTATTGACCAAAGGTCACGAGCAAGTGGTAAAAACGTGTCGAGCGGTACTTGCCACTGCCCAAGAGGCCGATGACGAGTCCACAGCCGCGTTAGTGTCTGATCGCATGCGCGTGCATGAAAAGACTGCATGGATGTTGCGAGCAACGCAATCTAACGCCTAAGGAGTAAAAATGCAAAAACAGATGCTGATATGTGGAATGTTCGTCGCTGGTTTAGCGCTCAATGTTAGCGCGCACGACCATGCTGACTCTGCGGTTAAAGTGACTGAGTTGACTGACGGTCTGAAACACCCATGGGGCATGGTGCAGTTACCCAACGGCGACTTTATCATTAACGAGCGTCCGGGAACGATGCGTCGTTTCAGTCAGGGCGTTTTAAGCGAACCTATTGTGGGCGTGCCAGAGGTTGTCGCGAAAAATCAGGGTGGCCTGTTAGGGATTACGGCTGATCCCGACTTCGCTAGCAACAATACCCTGTATTTTTGCTATAGCAGCCCCGGCGAGGGCGGTGCCACCAGTACTGTTGCAAGCGCCAAGCTAAATGGTCAAGCGCTAGAAGATGTGCAGGTGTTGTTTACCGCTAATCCACGCATTAATACCGGATTCCATTTTGGCTGTCGCGTGGTGATTGACGGGCAGGGTGACTTATACATCAGTATGGGGGACCGCGGCTCACAGCGTTACGAAGCACAAAACACTGACAATCACTTTGGCACCGTTGCCCGCATAAAGCGCGACGGTTCTGTGCCTGCTGATAATCCGTTTATGTCAGGGAAGGCTCCCGAAGTATTTACCTATGGCCATCGCAATGTGCAAGGGATGACTGTCCATCCAGAAACAGGGGCGGTCTGGACCAATGAACATGGTCCTAAAGGCGGAGACGAAGTGAATATCCTTGCCAAAGGAAACAACTATGGTTGGCCGGTAATCACTTATGGCGTGAACTATGACGACTCTATTGTTTCTGACCTCACTGAGAAAGATGGCATGGAGCAACCATTCATGTATTGGGACCCGTCAATTGCGCCCAGCGGAATGGACTTTTATTACGGCGAAGCTTTCAAAGAGTGGCAAGGTGATTTATTAGTAGGTTCTCTCAAATTTGACCATCTGCGTCGCATCGAACTCGATGAAAAAGGCAAAGTGATGGCAGAACATGAGTTACTGCGCGACAGAGGAGAGCGCATTCGTGACGTATTGGTTGGTGCTGACGGTTTCATTTATCTGTTGACGGATGAACCGAATGGTAAGTTGCTGCAGGTCGCACCGAAGTAACTAGCTACACGCTGAAAATGCAACGTCGCAAGGTATGAGCCTCAAATACAGCTGTATTTGAGGCTTATTCATGCATCGATGATCGTTCCAAACCGAGTTCAACGGCGTTGACTAAGTCCATTGAATTGAATTGCACCGCGCAATCAGCTGCTATCATTTTCCGCCACACGTTGCGCAATTTGTCAGCCCGCTGGCCAATCCAAAACTTTTCCGTTTTTGTTATGTATTCAAGTACTGGCTGTCTATGACCGTCGCGGTATATTTGCCGAACTAAATCAAAATCAGGACCGTAACTAGATATTAGTATTGATTGCTCAGGGCCAAGCGCATCCAGGAGAGCTTTAAACGCCTGCTCTTTTTGGTCTTGCCGATACGCTAACCACGCGCGAGCAATAGAAATTGCATGATTTTCGTCACTGAATCCATCAATGACATCACCGGCGATCAACTGTTCCCGCGTCAATTGTTCAGCATGCTCAAACATACGCTCGATTTTGCGCTCGACGGTTTCAATTGGCTCGAATTGAGCGCTGTACTGTATATGTCTGCGTAAATTGGCAATGATTTGATAAATATTGGCACTATTTTCAAGGCTTAATGTATACGCTTGTGCAGTTTGAACCAGTGCGCGTTTTCCACTTGCAGCAAAGTTTTCAAATGCGTTTTCAATGTTGGCAAGGTAAGCGGGGTCAGTGCATCCTTGAGGATAATCAGCGCGAGCTGAGTGGTGGGGGGCAAGCCCGACAGCGAAGAGTAAAACGATCATGACTAACTGCATTGATTACCTGCTCACTTTGCATGGCGGTTGCTGGTTGCAATTGAAGTATCGACGGTATCAGGTTTCAGCAAGGAGATACCGTCAAAATCAACCGCTACTTACCGATAGGAATACGCCCAAGCAGAATATCTTTAAACATTACCCAGTCGCCCAGTAAGCTGTAAAACGGATAGGTAAAGGTGGCAGGTTTGTTGTGTTCAAAGAAAAAATGACCGACCCAAGCAAAGCCATAGCCAATGACAGGCATTAGCCATAATAATGCCCATTGCTGAGTGTATACAGCGGTAGCAATGACAGCTAACACCAACCAAGAGCCGATAAAATGTAACAGTCGACAGCGTGGGTCCTGATGCTCACTCAAATAGTATGGATAGAATTCGGCAAATGAAGAATACGTTTTTTGTTCAGTTTGCATAACCAACACCCCAATTAGCCTCAACGACGCTGCGCATTCTCACGCGTTTATAATCGTTGGGTTGATATTCAACGTTAACACCACATATTATAGCCATCTTGGCAAAAGCAAAGCGTGAATTCAATGCAAAACCTCGCGACAAATATCGTAGAACTCAACCTCGAAAACTTCCAACAGGTGATCATTCAGCAATCCCATGAAAAGCTCATCATGGTTGATTTCTGGGCCGATTGGTGCGAGCCGTGCAAAGATTTGATGCCAATATTGCAAAAAATAGCACGGGAATACCCCAACGATTTAATTTTAGCGACCGTCGATTGTGAGAAACAGCAAGAAATCGCTGGTCAGTTTGGGGTACGTAATTTGCCAACGGTTATGCTGGTCAAAGATGGCCAACCGGTTGATGGCTTTGCTGGTGCGCAACCAGAAGCACAAATCCGTGAAATGCTCGCCAAACACTTACCATCGCCAGAACAAGAATTGCTGGCTCAAGGCGCACAGTTAATTAGTGAAGGCAATTATGCTGCGGCCTTTCCTTTGGTTAAGCAAGCCTATGAAATCAATCCCGATAATCTGGATGGTAAGCTGATGATGACTGATTGTTTTATCGAGCAAGGTTATCTTGAGCAAGCCAAAGCGATTCTTAGCACTATAGGTCTGGTGGACCAAGATGGCCGCTATAGTGCCTTGCAGGGTAAAATTGAACTGGCTGAGCAAGCAGCGGAATCGCCCGAAATTAAAGCGTTGCAGGCGAAGTTGGCAGAAAATCCTGACGATATGGAAACTCAGGTCCAATTGTCCGTGCAATTACAACAAGCCAATAAGCACGAAGAGGCACTGAGTTTGTTATACAGTGTTATCAGCAAAGATTTAAACTTTGGCGATGCGAAAAAACTGTTCTTGGATATGGTTAATGCTTTGCCAGACGGTGACGCACTCAAATCGACCTACCGCCGTAAAATTTATAGTCTATTGTATTAATCCGCAGGTTGAAGCGTTTATCTGAATCAAGAGTCAAACTGTCACGGTAAAAACCAACCGTGATGGTTTGCTTCATCTCACCGTCGCTGATTGTTTCGAGCCAGCGCTAGCCGCGCATTGCGAGAACCAATTGCCAGCAAATTATGATCATTTCGTGATACTTTTGCGATAATTGTTGCGCACACTTTCCTCGTTGTTAATCACATTTACTCACGAGGAATCTATGAAAAAACGTTATTCACTTCTAGCGACATCGCTATGTTTAGGTATTGCGTCAACGTCATCAGCGGCTGAACTCACCGTTGAAGTTACTAACCTGACTCAAGGCATCTATTTTACGCCAATATTGGTCGTGGCCCATGGCGATGAGAATACCTTGTTTGATGTTGGGGCTCCTGCGTCGGCAGAGCTTCAAGCAATGGCTGAAGGAGGCAGTCTCGATGGGCTTGTGGCTATCGGTAGTGCGATAAGCGCAGATGCAGTGGCCAACCCAGCCGGTGGTTTGCTTGCGCCAGCGCAAACAACCACGGCGATGTTGAGCACTGCCGAAAGTAACGATGTGTTGTCTATCGTAGCAATGATCCTTCCTTCCAATGACGGCTTTGTCGGTTTGGATAACTGGCCAATCCCAAGTGAAGCCGGAACTTACACCCTCTATCTGAATGCCTATGATGCTGGTACTGAAGCCAATGACGAGCTGCGTGGCAGTGGCATGCCGGGAATGCCTGGTATGCCAGTTCCTCCTCCACTTGACCCCTTATTGGGTATGAACGGAACTGGGGTGACTACGATGTCGATAAATACCAACGTGCATATTCACCCAGGCAATTTAGGTGATAGTGACGCCAGTGGCGGCAGCAGTGATGTAACCAACAATGTACATCGTTGGCTGAATCCTGTCGCAAAAGTCACGGTTACAGTGCAATAAGGAGGCCGCTATGATTAGCAATCCAATCAAGGGCCAGTTATTGCTGGCAAGCGTTTTCAGTGTTGTGCTCGCCGGCTGTGGCAGTGATAGCGATGATTTACCCCCACCGTCCCCGCCACCTGAACCACAGCCTCCAGCGCCAGTGATGGTCACTTATGAGGTAACACTAACCAATTTAACTAATGCGCAGCCGCTTTCTCCCGCGGCGGTAATACTGCATGCTGAAGGCCAGTTATTTGCTGTTGGAGAGACCGCCACTGAGGCAATTGAGGTAATGGCGGAAGGCGGCGACAACTCTCAACTTATCGCGTTAGATATGGCCTTGGCTGCAGTTTCAGGTGTTGCACCGATTGGTCCCGGTAATAACGAAACGATTACTGTAACAGTCGTAGACACGACCGATGCATTACTCTCGATTACCACAATGTTGGTGAATACAAATGATGCATTTACCGGTCTTAATGCTATATCGCTGGCCGAATTAGCTGTGGGTGATAGCTGGATGACAACCACAGTGGCCTACGATGCAGGCACAGAAGCAAATACGGAGGCACTAGGCACTATTCCTGGTCCTGCGGACGGTGGTGAAGGCTATAACGCAGCACGTGATGATGTTGATTACGTCGCCATGCATGGTGGCGTTGTATCACAAGATGATGGATTGGCAGACTCGATATTGGCTGCGCAGCATAAGTTTGACAATCCAGTGATGCGGGTGGTTGTAACCCGAGTAGAGTAAGGAAAATGAGCATGAACGACAGTGTTTTGGTGGTTGAGGATGACAACGATATCGCCGACCTCATCAGAGTGAATTTGACTGAAATAGGTATCACTGTTGATCATGCTGCAACAGGCGATGTAGGGCTTGCTAAAGCATTAGATAATCAATACGAGCTATTGCTGTTGGATATAATGTTGCCGCACGTTAGCGGTTTGGATATTTGCCGGGAAGTGCGGCAGCGTAAGCCTGAGCAAGCGATTGTTATGCTCACCGCCAAGGATTCTGAGATGGACCGGGTATTAGGATTGGAGCTTGGTGCCGATGATTATTTAACCAAGCCATTCTCTGTGCGCGAATTGCAGGCGCGGATCCGGGCCCAACTGCGTAAGGTGCATATGCTCGCTAGCGTTTTACCTTCACAGGATGATACGCACGCGACGGTTAACGTTGGCCAGTTACATATCTGTACCAAACGCCGCACAGTCATATTACACAACCAGTCTATTGAGTTAACAGCGACCGAGTTCGAACTGTTGGCGTTTCTAGCACAACATCCAAATCAAGTGTTTTCTCGTGCGCAGCTGCTGGAGTCTGTGTGGGGTTATCATCACAGCGGATACGAGCACACCGTTAATTCGCATATTAATCGGCTGCGCGCAAAAATAGAGACTAATGTTACTCAGCCATTAGTTATTCAAACGGTCTGGGGCGTTGGTTACAAGCTAAATGCAGCAGGAGTTCGAGAGGCATGTTGAAGCTGTGTTTTTACCAACGTTTAGCCATCTCTTTGGTGAGCGTATTTATCCTGGTCGTTGGTGTGTTTGTGTATGCGTCGGCTACTTTGCAACAAAATACGCGGCTGGAAGCTGAACAGCGTTTACATGTGGACTTGGCGGCACACTTGGTGAGCGATAATCCATTGTTAGCGCAAGGCGTGTATGATTACGACGCGCTGAAAAACCTGTTTCATACCTTAATGGTCATGGGACCAAGCTTTGAATTCTATTATCTGGATCCTACCGGCAAGATATTAAGCTATGCGTCTGAACTGGGTGACTTAGCTCGCCACTCTGTGGAACTTGAACCCATCTCTGCTTTTTTAGCTGAGACTGCAAGTTTACCTATCTTGGGCAACGACCCACGTCATTCCCAACGAAGCAAAATATTTTCTGCAGCCCCCGTCATTACCGAGCAAGGCGTTCAAGGTTATATCTATATCATTATTGGTGGTCAGGCTTATGACTCTATCTTGGCAAACCTAAAGCGCAGTGCCGCAACCCAGCAGTTTGCTATTTTTGCTGCTGCCGCGCTGATTTTTTTACTGGTGGCATTATTAGTGTTGTTTAAAGCATTTACGCGACCGATGAAACTGCTCAGTGATGATATGGACGCGGTCCGGGACGCCAGCTTTGCAGCTGCAGAAATTGCTAAAGTTAAGCGCCAATGGCGGCGCACCAGTCACAATGAAATCCATCGGTTAGGGTGTGCGTTTAATGACATGATGGAACACATAACGCTACAGTTTGATAAATTACAGCAGACCGATACTCAGCGTCGCGTGCTACTAGCCGATCTCTCGCATGATTTACGTACGCCTTTGGCCAATTTGCAGGGCTATATTGAAACTTTAGATATTCAGAACGACACCCTGAGTCCTGCAGAGCGCAAACGTTTTATTCAGATTTCCCTTAAGAATGCAGAGAATTTAAAGCGTTTGATTGAACAAATCTTTGAACTTGCCTACTTAGAAGCCGGGCAGGTCACACTTACGCAAGAGGCATTCTCAGTAGCTGAACTGTTGCATGATGTAGCTGCTACGTTTTCCGGGCAACTGATGAGTAAGAATATAACCCTAAGTGTTAAGGCCGATGATCAAGAGCTGTTCGTGCATGCGGATATCGGCAAGGTCGAGCGTATTGTGGCTAACCTGCTGGACAATGCTATTCGGCATACCCCCGAAGATGGACATATTGATTTGTTATTATATCGCCAAGAAGAGTTTGCGTGTGTTGAGGTTAAAGACACCGGCAATGGGATTGCAGAGAGTGAGCTGGCGTTTATTTTTACGGCGCGTTATCAAGCTGCTAATCAGTGTAATGATAAGCGGGTGCATGTTGGTCTTGGTTTAGCCATTTGTCAAAAGCTAACAGCATTAATGCGTGGAGAGATCAGTGTACGCAGTCAAGTCGGACAGGGAACGGTGTTTAGTTTGCGCTTGCCACTGACTACCTAGCGGGAGTCAAAGCATACCGAATTGCTAGCTTGCATGGTACTATGCATGCCAGCTACTTTAGGCATTCGGCATGCTCATTGGTTATGTATCAGCACTTATACTCTCGATTTTTAGCGGCTAACCCAAACAAGCAACACTTTGCTTGTCATAGCCATTATTTTTGGCCTGACGTCACGCGCGATGCGCAGTTGCAATACTGGGATGACACTGCGCGGTATGTGGATGAGAAATGGAGCTACTTTTTCCGCGATTGCATTCCTGACGTTCAACAACATATCGCTCGCATACTTAGCCTGCCAGACCATGAGCAGATTGTTTTCGCGCCCAATACCCACGAACTGCTCTACCGCATTATGTCGTGTTTGCCTTCTGGGCGTCCCTTACGCGTATTGACGACGGATAGTGAGTTTCATAGTTTTTCGCGGCAAATTGCACGCATGGAAGAAGCGGGTCAGGTAACCGTTACACGGATCGCATCTGCACCTTATGCTACGTTTAATCCGCGTTTTATTGAGGCCATTCAATCCAACCACTATGACTTAGTTTTTTTTAGTCAGGTATTTTTTAACTCGGGTGTGGTGGTAGAAGGCATTGATGCGATTGTTGATGCAGTTACCGATCCCGACACCTTGGTGGTGGTTGATGGATACCATGGATTTATGGCGAAGCCCACGGATCTTAGCCATATTACGCAACGGGCCTTTTATTTAGCCGGTAGTTATAAATATGCCCAGGGTGGTGAAGGTGCCTGTTTTGCTGTCGTACCCGTGGGTTGTGATTTACGGCCGGTATATACCGGCTGGTACGCCGAGTTTGGTGAACTTAGCAGCGCCAAGCAAGGAGAGGTTAAATACAGTAAAACCGGTATGCGCTTTGCGGGCGCGACGATGGATTTTTCTGCTATCTATCGTTTGCGGGCAGTATTAAAACTGTTTGCTCAAGAAGCACTCAGTGTAGAGGCTATTGATGCTTATATTCAGTCTTGCCAACAGCAGTTTTTAGCCTGCATTGATGCGCTCCAGCACCCGTTATTAAACCGTGATAGTTTATTGTGCAACGATTTATCCAATCATGGCCATTTCTTGACGTTTGCATTACCCGATGCTGCAACCGCTGCGCGGCTACACGATCAATTAGCAACTCACGGGATCCTGACCGATTATCGCGCTGAGCGGTTACGCTTTGGTTTTGCTCTTTATCATGATCCGAAGCAATATGATTTTTCTTGCCTCAACCACAAGGGGGTATAATGGATAGCTCCATGTGGTTGATTGCACTGGCCTTAGTGCTTGTGGTGGAGGGAATTGGCCCCCTGTTATTCCCCCAAAAATGGCAAAAATTCATGCTTTCTGTCAGTCTGCAATCCCCCAATGAACTCCGCCGCGTGGGTGGAGTATTGGTGGTAATCGGGGTGATCAGTTTATGGTTTCTACTGCGCTGAACACCCTCCAGATAGTCTATTTAATACCTTTTTGTAGCTGACGTAACTGAGACACAAGTTCTGGTGCCGTCAATGGAGCGTTCAATACCAAGACGCGCAAGTCGTTGGCCGCTATTTGCAGGGTTAAAGGTTTGGCGCTATCGATAGGGATATTTTCAGCGCTGAACGCATCACGCCATAGGCCGGTGTTGAGGTATTTATCCAAGGTCACATTAGTGGCATCGCCTTTATTCAATATGACTAAAGCCGTTTGGGTGATATCGTTTAGCTGCAGCACACGATAAAACGCAGCAATATTCCCATCAAAGGTAAGGTTAAATTGTAAGCCTCGCTGTAGCGCCGGTAACTGCTTGCGTAAATTTGCTACGCGGCTTAGCTGTTGTTGAATAGGGTGCTGTTTCGCACGTTCTACATTGGCTTGTCCAAAGTAATTACGGTTGCCTTCGTGCTCGGCTTTGCCAGTCATAAAATTGATCTCAGAACCATAGTAAATTACTGGGATCCCACGACTGGTAAATAACCAGTTATTCGCATTGATAAAACCTGCATCATCAGCATTCATGCGCGCCATATCGTGATTGTCGTAAAAGGTCATCAGCTCATACGGATTTTGATAGACCCCAGAAGTCAGATGTAAGTATGAGGTGAGCTCAGCAAAGTCACTATCGGGGTTCTCGAATACCTGAGTGATGGCTTGACGACCGGGAAAATCTAATACACTCACACCGCCATTTTCAGGCAGCGTATGCTGTGCAATAAACTCCGCATCGTAGGAGAAGCTTTCACCAAACATAAACATACCTGGATAGTCACGACGAATGTCATCGGCTAGGCGTTTCCAAAAATGATGCGGCATCTCTTTGATGGTATCGATACGAATTCCGTCAACGCCCTGTGCCAGCCAATGCCGATAGGCATTCAGTAAATAATCATAAGCAGCGTCATTATTCTCATTGATATCGGATAATTGGGCCAGCCCGGTTTGACGGTTATAAAATTCATGGAGAGGGTTATCATCACTCAGTTCAGTCGGATGTAAGTTTTGATGATCCGCAACCAGATTACCCTGCGCATCATAGAGTTCGCCAAAGAGAGGTTGATCTTCAGCCATACTGTAGGCCGGTGAGCCATGGTTGGCGACAATATCAAGCACAAACTTGAGTCCTTTTTGTTCCAGTGCTGCGGTGAAGTCTTTAAATTTAAGCCCTGCTGAGATTAGGTGCTCGTCTTCTTGATAAAAGTTGTGAGCCCAATAGCCGTGATATCCGGTTTTGCCACCATCTTTATAGCCGCCGGCGTAGGTAATGGTTTCACCGCCGTTAAATGCAAGGTCCGGATTATCCCAAATGGGCGTGAGCCAAATCGCAGTAAAGCCCATGTCACGAATGTAGTCCGCATTATTCAGTACGCCGCGAAAGTCGCCCCCTAAATACCCTACATTTGCAGATTGGCCATTCGGACCAAGCAACGGACGATCAAAGGTATACCACTGTCCATCTGCATATTCTTTGCCCTGCTCAGTGTGATTGTTGCTCGGATCACCATCAACGAAGCGGTCAGTCAGGGCAAAGTAAACAGCCTCTTTGGCAAAGGGTTCAGTGGTGCCAAAGAAAACGTCAGCAGATCCAGCGCCGAGAGTGCTTAAACTGGTCAATGAAAGGGCTAATAACGTCAGATTCTTCATGGGCGTATCCATTTACATGATTTTAGCCAGATTTACATATTGCTAACATTGAGTCACGTTACATACGTTTGCAGCGCCCGGTCTTATTTGAGCGAATAGAACTTTTAGTAAGCAAATCAGTGCACTGCAAAGCACCTTCGAGTTGTTGCTGGATCTGCTCGAAAAAAGGTCAACACTTGGGGTTTTTTTTGGTAGGATCCGCGTCTATTTTTTCGATAGTAAATTTCCATGGCTAAAAATGTTGTAGTGCTCGGCACCCAATGGGGTGATGAGGGCAAGGGTAAGGTTGTTGACTTACTTACGGATCGCGCCAAATACGTGGTGCGGTATCAGGGCGGACACAATGCGGGTCACACGCTTGTTATAGACGGTGAAAAGACGGTATTACATCTGATCCCGTCGGGTATTTTACGTGACAACGTCACCTGTGTGATCGGTAATGGTGTGGTATTAAGTCCTGAAGCATTATTGACCGAAATGAAAATGCTCGAAGAGCGTGGCGTGCCAGTGCGCGAGCGCCTGGTTATCAGTGAAGCCTGCCCACTCATTTTGCCGTTCCATATCGCACTCGATCAAGCGCGTGAAAAAGCTCGTGGTGATAAAGCCATTGGTACGACTGGTCGCGGTATCGGTCCAGCATACGAAGATAAAGTGTCGCGCCGCGGTTTGCGCGTTGGGGATTTGTTTAATCCCGAAGACTTTGCCAGCAAGCTAAAAGAAGTGTTGGCTTATCATAACTTTATGTTAACCGAATACTACAAAGCACCGGCGGTGGATTTCGATACTGTGCTAAATGAAGCTTTAGCTGTCGCCGATATGCTCAAAGCGATGGTCGTTGACGTTACTGACATGTTAGACAAGGCACGTTTGCGCGGTGATGCCATTATGTTTGAAGGTGCACAAGGTACATTGTTAGATATCGACCATGGCACATACCCGTATGTGACATCATCGAATACTACGGTAGGTGGTGTTGCCACTGGTGCAGGTTTTGGCCCATTAAATCTAGATTATGTTCTCGGTATCGTAAAAGCCTATACCACACGCGTTGGTTCGGGTCCTTTCCCAACCGAACTTGAGTGTGCGGTTGGTGAACATTTAGGTGTTAAAGGCCACGAATTTGGTGCGACCACAGGGCGGAAGCGTCGCACGGGTTGGTTTGATGCTGTTGCTATGAAGCGGGCTGTGCAGATTAACTCAATCACTGGCTTTTGTTTGACCAAACTGGACGTATTGGATGGTTTAGAAGAACTGCAAATCTGTGTGGGTTATAAAGATGCTGAGGGTAACATTGCTGATGTGCCACCGATGGCCGCTGATGGTTATGAGTTGGTAACTCCGGTGTACGAGAGCATGCCAGGCTGGTCGGATAATACCTTCGGATTAACTGATTTTGCTCAGTTACCACAAGCCGCAAAGAACTACATTAAGCGTTTGGAAGAGCTAACGGGTGTGCCGATGGATATCATTTCTACCGGACCAGATAGAGCGCATACGATGGTCCTTCGCCATCCCTATGATGCGTAAACTGAGTACCAATTAATAAAAAAACCGGCCGAATGGCTGGTTTTTTTATACCTAAGATCAGTTGCGGGCTAGTTCTCAACCTGTTTTACTTTATTTGCACATACACATGTATCTGCCAAAGGGGTTTATGGTTTTGCAACACTAATTTAGTAAGGACACTAAAATGAGAACACTATCGTTAAATGAAGTGGATCGGGTAGTTGGTGGGGTTGGGAGCGTTATCGGGGCTAACAGGAGGATTGGCTGCGGCAACATCCGGATTTGTTAGAGCCGGTTGGGCAGTGCGTTCAATCGGAAGTGGATTTGCTAGTGGGGCGTCTATTGCTAATCAGTCCTCTGATTCAGATAGTGAAACTACGGACGAATAATGCTATTCAATCCAAAGAAAGCAGTAAAGCGCTTCAATATCAGACGTTTGTTGATGTTAACAGCGAGCATGCACACGCAGTGGGACCCAGTCACACGGGCTCAATGGCAGAAGACATTAGAGCAAGGGTTCTGCCGATTTTTATTTGTACGCGGATTGCTTATTTACAGTACTTCTGTGTTCGTGCCGTTGTACTTTCTCACGTTGAGCTTATCCCAAAGAACGGAAGCTAGCCACAGCATACAAGCATCGGTCTTAAGCGTTTTTTTGCTGAGCCTAGCAGGTGGTGTTTTGTTTAGTGTGTGTACATGGTTCGGTACACAGTTGTCCTATCAACGACATTGTAAAAACAAATAAGAGAGGCTTGATGCCTCTCTTCATTGATAGTGCGATTGGCTAACCTATTAGTAATTAGCTTACGCTTTGATAACGGGCAGTTTCAATTGCACTTGTGCAGGAACTAGCCTCAGCACCCATTTGCGGCAGCCATGCCAGAAAGCGGATAGCAATAGCAACGATGAGCCGATACAGAGTCCTGTGATGGCAAAGCTTGAGGTAACCATACCGAATGTTTCCATCAGGCTAGAGAACGTATAGATCACATACACCAGAGCCGAAACCATTATCGCCCGGCGGTCAACTGCAATACTGATCAACGCCAATAATACATATAGTGCTAAAACAACCAGCGAAATCATAATGCCACCGTTGCCATCCAGCACACCAAGGCTTTGAAATATGGGATGCACAATCATCGGGGCTGACAATAAGTGCAACCAGAATGCCACATCGGAGGCACGCGTTTGGCGCTGTGTGTCTTTACTGTCCCAGAACATGGCCAAACCGAAAATTAATAAACCAAACGTCAAGAGAATATTATTCACATAGAAAACGGTTGCCGGGAAATAGTATAAAACCGCACCCACAATTCCTGCAGTCAAAGCGGCAGCTCCCGCAGCAACGGTAATGGGTACACGAAACCGTAGCCAGTGACAAATTGCACCCACAGTGGTTAGTAACCCTGAGGCGATCAAAGCAAATTCTTTGACTTCAGGTTGGAACAGGATCGGGATCGCAAACAATCCCGACAAAAAGGATAATAGCAGGGCGATTGCAGGCAACGCCATACGACGCTTGATCACAAAGTATTCAGCGAGCCCCCAAGATCCTAAAGCGACAGCAAGGCCGCCGAGCGGTGCATAGGTTGAGTACCCCAGCCAAGCAAGTGAGGCTAATAATAAACCACTGGCGATCACCACAAAAATATCGTTAAAGCCGTTTATCAAGCGGAAATTTTCTTCATCGACCGCATGAGAGTTACGGGCTTGATTAATGTAGTGGCGAAAATTCTGTACTTCAGAAGCAGTGAAAATGTTGTGTTGCACCGCCTGATTTAAATCTTCATCGGTATACATGTGCGTTCCTTTTTTACTCGTTATTCTTACCCCAGTTATTTAGCAATATCGGAGCCACATTTTAATTCTATTAAAAACAGTTAGTTATATTGGTTTTTTAAGATCATTGGCTTAATTAACCACACGGATATGAGCAGAATGACTAAATGTTAGTTGGTCATGTCATTCGTTTGATCAGGGTGTGTCGATTCATTCTTTATGAATGTGTTTATCTATTGAAATCTTCTCGTGCAGTGTTTTTTTGTGCGGGAACAACTGGTTTCATGTATCGGCGCTTGCTGGCAATGTGCGACTGATCAGTTGTTGTGAAATCTCGTACTAATAGCCCGTGGGCTATGCAATAATGCGACTATTCAATCGAGAGTGGGATGGACTATGACGGCGACTATTTCTGATATTTCAGGCACAAATCGTAAAGACGATTTTCGTTACATTGAAGATTCTTTTGTGCAACTCGATGAGTATTTCAACTCTGGTGTGACTCATGAATATCAATGGCGAGTCAAGCAGCTGAAGCAGCTTGATCGACTCGTAGAAGAACATCAGCAAGACATTCAGAAAGCCCTCGCGCAAGATCTCGGTAAATGTGAAATGGAAGCGTGGATTTCTGAGATTGGCTACTTGCAAGCAGAGATCAAACATACCTTAAAACATTTAAAAAAGTGGATGAAGATACGTAAAGTCTCTTCACCTATTCTGGCGCAACCCGGTAAAAGCTATCTTAAACCAGACCCCTTGGGTGTGGTGTTGATTATCGGTGCTTGGAATTATCCGTTCCAACTCGTTTTAGCGCCATTGATTGCCGCAATCGCTGCGGGGAACTGTGCGGTATTAAAGCCCTCAGAATTATCGGCAGCCACATCAGCCCTCATCGCTAAATTGATCCCGCAATACTTAGACAATCAAGCCTTTAGTGTGATTGAAGGTGGCAAAGAGGAAACCACAGAAATCCTTAAACTGCCCTTTGCGCATAGTTTCTATACCGGCGGAGAAGCCGTCGGTAAAATTGTGATGCGCGCAGCAGCGGAGCATTTAACACCGGTAACATTAGAATTGGGGGGGAAGAGCCCTTGTATTGTTGATAAGGAAACCAATTTGGAGGTCACGGCACAGCGTATTGTCTGGGCTAAGTGGATGAATGCCGGCCAAACCTGTGTGGCTCCGGATTATGTGTTGGTCGAGCAAGACTTTGTAGAACCCCTAGTAGATGCCATCAAACGCAAGCTCATTAAACAGTATGGTGATGATCCTCGCGCGTCAGCTGATTATGGGCGGATTGTTAACCAACGCCATTGTGCCCGTTTAGCGAGTTATCTCGAGGGGCAAAACATTGCGCATGGTGGAACCGTAGACACTGACGAACGCTATTTTGCCCCTACCATTGTAATTGATCCCAAGCTTGACTCTGCAGTGATGCAAGAAGAAATATTTGGTCCTATTTTGCCGATTATTCCAGTGGAATCGATGGATGCCGCGATCCGTTTGATAAAACAGCGAGCAAAGCCGCTCGCCATGTACTTGTTCACCAAGAATGGGCAGCTAGAGCAAAAAGTTTTACAGAAAACCAGTGCGGGCAGTGTCTGTGTTAATGATGGTTTTATGTTTATGGTCAATCCTGAATTACCGTTTGGCGGGGTCGGGCATTCTGGGATGGGCAGTTACCATGGTAAATGGGGTTTTGATACGTTTAGTCATCTGAAATCGGTCATGAAGCGCAGCTTCTGGTTTGACTTGGATATACGCTATGCGCCGTTTAATAAAACAAAATTAAGCTTGCTGAAAAAGTTGCAGTAAGAGGCGGGTAATATGTCAACAACACTTTCCCCGTTTCATCTTGCTATTCCAGTGAGCTGTTTAGCGCAAGCGCGGGCATTTTATGGTGATTTGCTGGGTTGCGAACAAGGGCGTAGCAGCGAACAGTGGATTGATTGGAATTTTTTTGGTCATCAATTAGTGACCCATAAAGTGGCACAAATGCCCTCGGCTCCCGAGCATAATCAAGTGGATAGTAAAGCCGTCCCGGTGCCACATTTTGGGGTTGTTCTGTCACCGGATGATTGGCAAGCTTTGGCGGATAAGCTCTCAACGCAACATATCGATTTCATCATTGCACCCTATACTCGCTTCAAAGGTCAGGTGGGCGAGCAGTCGACGATGTTTTTACTCGACTACTGCGGGAACGCGTTGGAATTTAAGGCATTTGCTGATCTTGAGCAGCTATTCGCCTCCTAGTACGTTAAATCATAATAAAACTCGCTAGGGTAAAGGCGATAAGACTTAGTCCACCAGCGAACAACGCATAAGGTAACTGAGTGCGTACATGCGTAAGTAAATCGCAACCAGCCGCAATCGAAGATACTGCAGTAGTATCAGAAATAGGTGAGCAGTGATCACCAAAGATACCACCACCCAAAATGGCAGCTAAGACTAGTTCTGATGGCAAGCCTAAGGTTTGTATCAAGGGAACGCCAATGGGTACCAAAATCGCAAATGTTCCCCAGCTCGTGCCTGTGGTAAACGACATGATCCCACCTGCCACAAACAGCAACGGTATGATCAAGTAAATAGACAGGTATTCACCCACAATTCCGGCCACAAAAACCCCTGTGCCTAAGCTCTTAAGACTGGCACCGAGAGTCAACGATAGTAAAACAATGGTGACTAAGGGTAATAGCTCGCCCATACCCTTAAAACCAACGGTGACTAATTCTTGGTGGCTATAGCGGCGATGGCTGAGTAGCAAAAGATAGGCAACGACACAGGCAAGCACAGTGGCATAGAGTACAGATTTACTGCCACTACCGGCGGCAAGGTCGCCGTTGCCGGTCCATAGCATAAAACCAAGCATAGCAATGATCATGGTTAATAGTGGAAGGAGCATAAAACGCGCTTTAGTTGCGGGTGCTGCATTAAGCTCTGATCCCGTGCTACTTAGCTGGGTTTCCTCTTGTTTCATCGGGCCATGCAGTTGATCGGTGAAAATGGTATACAACACAATTAACAAGGTGAAAATAGCGTAAAAATTGAAAGGTACACTGCCCCATAAAATCGCAGCTGGCGCTGCATCTAACTCGTAGTTGCTCAGCAAGCCTAAAACAAAGGCGCCCCAGCCATTCAACAAGATCAAAATACACACGGGGGCACTGGTACTATCGATAATGTATGCAAGCCGAGCTCGACTCATGTTAAATTTATCAAATAAGCCACGTGACAAGATACCTGCGGTTAGAACACTCAAGTTTGACTCAATGAACACTGCAACACCGGTTAAAAAGGTTAAACCACCCACTTGCCGTTTACTTTTGGCAACGCCTTTATTCACTAGCAGCGCGACGGTCGCTGCGACACCGCCAGAATCTCTGACATAAGCTAACAGCGCACCGATCAAAACACTGAACAGTAAGATACGGGCGTTCCCGCCATCCGTGATTATGGCGATCACTCTCTCTACACTACTGATGGGACTAAACAGTACACTTTGTTCACCGCTACTCAACAGCAGCAATGCTTCCGCACAAAGCACTGCCATCAATAGTGCCAAGATGACTTCTTTCTTCCAAAACACGATAGCGATCGCTACCAGTGGTGGGATAATTGATATCCAGTCCATGTTTGTCCTTATGGAATTGTTTGCCGTTTTCGCGGCGAGAGCTTGGCATAGCCCGCTTGCAGCCGCAAGATCAGGCTAGTCATTAAAAAGTACGGCTTCATAAATGAGACTTACAACACTGCCATAGCGTCCGGTTTCGAAGCTATCACCCGCGAAAGCAACCGTCTCGTTACCCGCATCATCAAAGGCGGTTTGAATAGGTGTATGGCGCTTGTTCGTCAGTAAGATAATAATTAACTCATGCTCAGGGTCTATCACACTGAGAGTGCCGGTCCAACCGGTGTGACCAAAAGCGCGCTCACTGGCATACGGGCCAAATTGCCAGCGCCGCTGGCCGCCTGCCGCGCGCCGAAAACCGAGTCCAGTGGCATTATCCACAGCACTGGGCAAGACGAATTGATTGATAATGGATTCTGACAGCAAATGTTGGTCGCCGTAGCCACCCCCGTTTAGTAACATTTGTGCCAATATGGCGAGTTCGTGAGCGGTAGAAAATAAGCCGGCATGGCCTGCAACGCCTTGCATACTGTAGTAGGCTTTTTCGTCGTGAACTTCGCCCGCAAGCGTGTAGGTACGAATGTTGTCAAACTGGATCCGGCCGCCACGCGTATTACCCATTAATTCCGTTGCTGCGTAATGCTGTTCGGTAGATAGTTTTTGCTTTGGATTAAATACGCTATGCGTTAACCCCAAGGGCTGATATAAGCTAGATTCGACGAACGTATCTAAGGGTAAGCCTGTGATCCGCTCGACCAGGATACCGAGCAGCATAAAGCTGCTATCACTGTACTGCATCACCACACCATTACTGGTGAGTAATGGCACTTGCGTTAGCAATAGCCGTTTCGTTTGCTCTGCTTGCTGGGAAAAGAAACGAGTACCAAGGGAATTATCACGGCGAAAAAATTGCACTTCCGGCGATAACCCTGCGGTGTGCGTCAACAGGTCGCGAGTGGTTCTAGCATCACGTCCGTCACCTCTAAATTCGGGGAGATAGTGATACAGTGGCTTATCAATATCGAGCAACCCAAGTTCGACTAAACGCATAATTGCCAGCGTCGTAGCGAATATTTTGGTATTCGAGGCAATATCAAAAAGTGTGTCCGTAGTCATCGGCTTTGGTGTGATCAACTCACGACCGTGCTGGTTATAACGTTGCGCGAAGCCATAGGCTTGATGTTTGATTATCGAGCCTTGGTGAGCAACCAATAGCACCGCACCCGGGAAGCCATTAGCTATATCGCTAGCGATTAATTGGTCAACTTGGCTGAAGTCAACATCCATCGGTTTTGACGCGTGTAGTTCAGGGTAGGGAATGACCACTCTGAGCTGACCATCATGCGGCTGGATATTGTTTACTGCCAGCGCATTAATACCGTTTCGCGTGCGCCGCGATAACGAATATTCATAATGGGTATCGGGCTTGAATTCATCTGCTAAGTTGAGTTTTTGGCCATTGATGAATAGGTCAGCGGTTAGCGGTTGCTGAGAAACATTTTCCAATCGCAATGTGCCGCGACCTTGATAGGCCTTAAACCGGGCTTTGTTATTGACAAGCGTCCGGTCTGAAGGCTCTGCATCTGGAAACACCCGATCGATCTGGCCAGCAGGCTTGGCTGTCTGCGGTTGAGGCAGCACGGTTGCTTCACGTTGATAACGCTGCATTAAGGCCGCTAACTGGGTTGGGAAGTATTTATGTAACAACGCAAATAATGCGGCATTGGTCTGGCTACTATTGGTTGCGTCAACTTGCCACGGCGTAAAATGCATCTGAAAAGCGGCCAGCGTATCGCGCGTGGCTTGGTCCAGAATACCGGTTTCTGTGACTCCATAGCCATAGGCTCGCAAGGCTGCTTGGGTTAGCCCAATATGCGGTAAGCGATGATTGAAATCACGCCAATAAGCAATGAACTGGGCGTTGTCATACCATGCACCAATCCCGGCTTGATAAAGCTGATACCATGGGAATCTTGGGCCAGGGTCACTCTTGCGTTGGGGGGCAATGTCGGCATGGCCGACAACAGCGGTCGGATGAATATCAGGGTTACGCGCTAAAATGTCCTGACTCAGTTTTATTAATAGCTCGATTTGTTGAGGATCATAATCAGGATAGAGGCATACGCGATTGGCTGCATTTTCCGCACGACTTGAAGAGAGTGTTTGATCGCGCGCACACTCAGGGACATTGACAATTTCAATACCGATCGATTGATCATTTAAACCACTCATGCCTTGCCAGTAACTTTGTCCAGCATGCCAAGCACGTGCGTGTTCATCTACTAGCTGGAATACTTTTAGTTTATCGTGCGGATAGGACGTGTCGCCATTTTCAGGCACCAAATAGTGTGAACTGAGTCCGCCTGCGTCGACCAAGGCAGTGACTGAATCAGCATAATTCAGCGCAGTAAAGTGCATGACTAAAACTTTTACCCGCTGGTTTTGATTAGCCGATGGCATTTGCACGAGATTGTTTGTGGCACAGCTAGACAACAGCAAAAATAGACTTAATGTCATGAGCTGCACTGATGTCGGCAAAGAGAACCACGTGATTTTTATCATATTAAGCAATGCTTTGGTTGACGCACTAATGGCAAGTAACGCCTAGCAGAGTAACGTTGTAACGAGTTTGAATAAAGTCTTACTTTACCAATCTATGGTAAAGTTGAAAGTCATCAAAGTGATAAAAACGCGAAGGGGTATGTCAACACAATGCGCCACATTCAATCCATGTTTTACTTTTGGTTAGCACTGTGTGCATCAATAGTTGTTAAGCCCATTAGCGCCATGCCTTTAGATTTTATGCTGGGTCAAAAGCAAATGCTGGATATTCGGTATTTTTGCCAATCAGAAATCCCATCTGAGCAATGCCGTGAGCCCGTCACTCAACTACCCGCTGAATTGAAAGATCTGATTGTGCAGCACCAGATTGGCGGTGTAATCCTGTTTGCAGAAAATGTCGCGTCAGCTAGCCAAGTCAAACGGTTAATTGCTGATCTTCAAGGAGCAGTGGCAGATGCTGGTTTACCCCCGCTATTTATTGCCATTGATCAAGAAGGCGGGCGCGTATCGAGGATCCCGGTGAGTGAAAGTAATGCGTTTGCCGGCAATATGGCCATTGGTGCAACCTTTGCGCGGCAAAAAAACACTTTTGCCCAACAAATTAATGCTGCCATCGCGAAACAATTAACAGCACTGGGGATCAACGTCAACTTCGCTCCGACGGTTGATGTAAATGTGAATCCTCTGAATCCCGTGATCAATGTGCGCTCCTATGGCGAATCTGCGCCCATGGTGGCGGAGTTAGGGCATGCTGCGGTAAGGGCATTACAAGATAACGGCATCATTGCAGCAATGAAGCATTTTCCTGGGCATGGTGACACGCATATTGATAGTCATACCGGGCTTCCCACAGTCGCACATTCGAGGGAAGTGATTGAGCAAGTCGATTTGTTGCCATTTAAACGGGCAATTAGTGCGCAAGACAACGCGCAACCCGGAATGATAATGACAGCTCACATTCAATACCCTGCATTGGACAGTACTGAATTTGTCACTCGCGAGGGCGATAAAACGATTCTACCGGCGACGTTGTCACATGCTATTTTGACCCAATTATTACGTCACGAGCTCGGATATCAGGGCGTCATTGTCACCGACGCGCTGGATATGGCTGGCATCGCACATTACATGGAGCCTTCTGATGCTATGTTACAAACCTTTTATGCCGGTGCTGACATCGCGCTGATGCCTTTCACCATTCGAACACCTGCTGACATTACCCAGTACAGCCAAACAATGCGTTCGGTGCACGCTCAAATCAGTGAGCAGCGCGCCAATAGGGCAAATGCCGGGATTGGTATGGTGTCAACGACTGAATTAGAGGCATCTATTGGGCGCATTCAGAGGTTAAAAAAGTCACTGGTTACGAATATGCCAGAGATAACGGCGCCACTGCCGCGATTTGATGAATTGGAATTGGCGCTCGCTGAAGCTGCAATTACCCCCGTTATTCAAAAGACGACTTTGCCGATTGCCGCTCAGCCCTTGCTGGTTTTGATGCCTGATGCAGCTCGCTGTGCGGCGATGGAAGCTGCCTTACAAGCGGTTAAACTACCTGTTTACGACTGCTTTTCCTTGGCGAATGAAATCAAGCTTGAGCAATTATATTCGGCGCTGGATAACGCCTCGGCAGTACTTGTTGGTGATATCTCTCCACAACACAGTATGGCTGAGATGGGGGGAATGGACGATTGGATTGAGTGGCAAAATCGAATGGATAAAGAGCAACAGTATCGAATCATCTCGAATGTGCTGGTACGCGCAACGCAACAAGAAAAGCTAAGAATATTTGCCGCACTTCGCGCGCCCTATGTCATTGGACAATTTGCTTCTCATCTGGATCTGGCGCTGGTCACTTATGATTACCGGGTTTACGCAGATGCCAATGAGCAACCGAGAGGGTTTATGTTTGATGCGCTGGCTAAAGTGTTAGCTGGACAGCTGGGGGCTAACGGCAGGTTACCGGTCACTGTGTCTGGATTGCGACCTTAGCCGACGTGCAGCTAGTCAGGGGTAAGCATTCGCTGCTAAATTTTCACATTAGCAAACATCGGTAGATGTTTAGATGAAAGGTTATGGATGTTGATACGGTCTAACTTCGACAGAATTCCCGGATAGAAGGAGCATTGAGTGACATTACGTGAAAAATTCACTCTGTATTACCTTACCGCTATGTTCAGTGTGGTGTTTGCGATCGTTGGCTTCACTTACAATACATGGCGTTTGGAAGTGACCGAAGATAACAATACCATTCGTGAGGCGGCTTTTGAGGTCTTAGTGTTATTGTCTGAATTAGAGCAAAATATCTATGCGTTGCATTATGACAATAATACAGAAGAAGGAAGTCCGCGGATCGGCTGGGTAAAAGTCGGTTTGATCCACGAGCTAAGTGCTTTAATTGCCCCGGAAGTGGAAGCTCATACCAGTAACCTCAAAGTTAATTGGAATGAACACTGGGACAAGATTCAACAGCACAACACCTCAGTTGAACTGGTCCTTGGTCATGTGGACGCCGTGCGGGCAGAAATTAAACATCAATTACAAACCTTACCCTAATCCAGCTGGATTTATGCCGCTCAGTGAGTTGAAGACCAATCAACAGGATGAGTGTCAAGCTGATAGTAGCGGATCCAATCGTATTCGGTTTTCATTGGATATTGATTGCGGACTTTATTGCCACCAAAGGTGTCTTGAATGGCATCATTGGGGATCCAAAAGTTTACGAACAATTGCGTCGGGTTGTCTGGAATGGGCGCTGGGAAACGTTGTTCACCGACGCACGTCGGTTCACAGTCGGTGTCGGTTTGATGTAACGTTTTGACTAGCTCACCATCCACATACCACTTAATAGCGTCAGGCAACCACTCAATAGCAAATACCCGCCATTCATCCACAGGGCCAACAATGATCTTATCTTCCCATGCCCCATAAGCACGTGTACGCCACCATTCCCAGGTATTTACACCATAAATCAAATTCGCTTGAAATTTATCCGGGCGGCCACCTTCCAGTTCAACGTCAATTTCTTCCCATTCCAATAAGGCATCTGCAGGCGCCTGCGGATCCACATGATTGGTATAGGTGAAAAGCGAGGAAATATAGCCTGACGCAGTGGCTCTGTCAGGGGCTTTCATACGAGCTTCAATGCGCCCGTAGCGAACAGACAGGTGCGGTTGGGTATGCACCTCACCACAGGAGAAATCATATGCGTTTTTCTGCTGTTGATGGTCTTCAGACCAACTAGGCTCGATAGCTTCTTGTTGCACCAGTAACGTGAGTATGCCATTGCGAATTTGTACCCCTTGGGGCTGAAAGCGACAGGCTGATTCCGCACCGACTGCGCCATCTCCGGTTTTCCAGATAGTCTGGTTAAAGTCGTCAAACCGCTCGTCCAAGACCAAACTGAAGCCCTCGTAGTCACCGGTGTAATCAGGATACGCAATCAAGGACTCACTGTTTACACTGTTGCCAACTAGTGCGGAACTTACAACCAGAAGTAGACTTGCAGTACGGTTTCTCATCAGCATGGGTACGCTACTCATTTATGCTTGTGAATAAGTCGCTAGATTAAATTGCACGGTACAATTTTCAACCGCCCCTCGACCAGTGCGGTCAGGATTGAGGCGAAAGGGACATGTTATGCATCAATAATTCCATTATGAGTAGTTAGGATTGCGAGCTTATTTGCCATTGATTGGTTGCGCTTGTCGCAAGGAAAGGTGAGACTTATTAATTCAGTCCCAAGCGAAATGAGTTGTTAGAGTCACTGGAATGCTTAAAACCAATGAACTTATCACGGTGCAAGGAAAATCATGGAACGCTTAACTCAATCTGGCCCTCTTTTTATCACGCTTATCATAACCGCAATCATTGTTTATGTGGCTCATCGGTTATTGTTGGTTAAGCCTGAACTCAGTGTGGAACAGCGCTTACCGCGTCAGCTGGGTTTTGGAATGCTGGTTATTGTTGCTTTTGTCGCAGTTATTCTGTCTCTTCCCATCAGTGAAAGCTCTCGTAATCAGGTGCTGGCTTTGCTTGGCGTTATGGTGTCTGGTGTTATCGCCTTTTCCTCCACAACCATCGTCAGCAATCTCATGGCGGGTTTTGTTCTGCGCCTAAATAAACCTTTTCGCACCGGAGACTTTATTCAGTGCAATGAATATTTTGGCCGCGTTTCGGAAAAGGGTTTGTTGGACACAGAAATTCAAACCGAGCAGCGCCAGCTGATTTCAATTGCTAATAGTTATCTGATCGCCAATCCGGTATCTGTGATTCGCTCATCTGGCACTTTAATTACCGCGCACGTGAGTATTGGCTACGACGTGCATCATGACACAGTAGAAGATGTCCTAGTTTGTGCTGCGAAAAAAGCCGAATTATCTGACGGCTTTGTACAAGTCTTGGCGCTTGGCGACTTTAGTGTCAGTTATCGTGTATCGGGTCTATTAACTGAAGTCAAAGGGCTATTAACGGCAAAATCAAAATTACACAAAGCAATACTCGACGAATTTCATCAACGGGGTATTGAAATTTTATCCCCCAATTACATGGCGCAACGGCCGACTGATCCGAATGTTGCGGTTCTTCCGCAAAAGCCGCAAAAGAAAGTGACTAAGGCGCAGGGGGAGCAGCACGAAGAAGTCGCTTTTGATAAAGCTGAGCAGGCAGAACAACAGGAACTCTCGATCCAGCAGTTGCAGTCGGAGTTGGAGCAATTGCATCAGGCGTTATCAGCCGCCACAGATACTGAAGAGAAAACTCAATTGAAAGAGCAAATAACCGCACGGCAGGAACAAGTTTCCGTCCTACTTGCGCAAGCTAAAAATCAACCTGAGTAGACGTTCAACCATTGCAGAACGGCACTCATTTCACTTTGACTAGGTGTTCCCTAATTACTTTGGGCCATATGCTTACTGAGGTTGGAAGAAGTGTTTTCGTTCCGACTGTGCCATAAATCATTTCGTTGGAAATTAATTGTTTAGTTACGCTGAGCGCCATTTTGAGCCGTTCACCTTGTCCTACAAAAAAAAAGTGGAAAATGAAAGTAGACGCCCAATGTAACTTACTTCTGGTCAAAACCGCATTATGACGAGGACTACTAATAATAAGCAGTTACACGAAATTAGTTACAGTCTCTTTTTTCAAGACACAGAACAAAAATGACTGAGCGATAACGAAACAAGAAAAAACTGTTCAATAATCAGACCATTAAATCGTGTTTTTCACCACTGAATTTAGAATATACACAATCAGATAAGTATAATTCCCAATACTTTCAAGTGGTTACATTTGGTTTGAAATTTGCTCTCTGACCATTACGAAAATGTTTACTAAGAAAGAAAAAGGTCAAAACAATGAAAAAAATCAGCTTACCCCTGCTTATTTGCCTAACCGCTGGTTTAGCGTCATTCAATCTATTTGCAAATCAGCCGGCCATAGATTTTAAGGCCATTAATCAGGATATTAAATCGCTGATGCATCAATATCACTATAACCCTGAAGAACTATCTTCGGATGCCTACAAAGATATGGAACAAAAAATCGAAACGCTTGCGAGGACAGCAACAGATAAAGAAGCTTTTATAAAAGCCTTTAATCGCATTTGGTACGAAGGCCCGTTTTCACATGTAAGAATAGACAACGCCCAAATGCCTGCACCGCAAATGGTTGATTATCTAGACACCATGAACGTGGGAGGCAATGGCGCTGCTTTAACTTGGCATGACTCCATCGCTATTCTGACAGTCAATACCATGATGGGTATGGATACCATCGAGCAAATATACACTGCATACAAAGAAATAGCCGACAAAAAGGCAACTGGCCTAATTATAGATTTAAGAAATAACAATGGTGGCGCTTTTGCCGTAAAGCCGTTAGTCAGTCATCTAATTCAATCACCTTTAGATGCAGGCATATTCATTTCACAGCCTTGGAACAAGGCGCATGATCGTTTACCAACCCAAAAAGAAATTTCACAACAAGTTCCTTGGGCTGGTTGGTCTATAAAAAGCTTTTGGAATGACGCTCAAAACAATGCAATAACGCGTGTTCAATTCCAACCAACCGCACCATATTTCAATAAACCTGTGTATGTATTAACCAGCAAAAGAACGGCTAGCGCTGCCGAACTGGTAACGGATGCGTTGAGCTATATTGATAACGTAACTGTAGTTGGGGAAGTGACTGCAGGAGAAATGCTGTCGCAAAAAATGTACGACCTAAGCCATGGTTTACAACTGTCATTACCCATTGCAGATTACTATGCCGCCAACTCGGGGCGAATTGAACAACAAGGTGTAAAACCAGATGTGGCTATGCCTGCAAACGAGGCCATGGAATATGCACTTCAGAAACTACAAGCCAAACAATGATGTTTTGGAGCAGGAATTAATAAACTGAACGCCGCTTTGTGGAGTTGAGCCTGTAGTCGTAAATGATCACATCCGTCTTAAATTCGATCATTGCTGACCGACCATCTATTGCACAAAACTGGGTAATAATAATTACTGTTCCTTAATTTATTCCAACCTGTGAATGCAATTACCCTGACTGTGTTCTGCAACATAGCTGTGTTGCTAGGCTGAGTTAATGCTATTAAAAACGAATTGAGGAAAGTCCCTATTGTTCACTTCGCAACGTAATCAATATTGTAACGTGCAAATACTTCGCACTGCAGTTGTTCAAGCTCACCGCTATCCTGCAGCGTTTTAAGCAAGGCGTTGTGCGGCTTGAAATTGAAACATCTCAGCTTGCTCGATATACAAGCCTGCACGACTTTGAATGAGCATCACTATTTTGCCTGCAGCAGTGGGCATAATGTTTTTTCCCAAACTTTGTAAACGCTGGGATTAGGATGAAGGTAATCATCCATGACCTGATTTTTCATCAAACCTTGCTCGTTAATAAATAGTTCCGCAGCGTCAAACCATTCGACTTGCAAAGAAGCAGTCAGTTGCCGGACCTGATGATTTATCGCGTTATTTAGACAACGTAATGGATTCGTTGGTCGTTTGCCGCGGGGCAACAATGCATGCACGATGATACGCGCGTTAGGTTGCTTTTCTCGGATTTTCTTAATGATGACTTGAATAGCCTCAGCAGTGATGTGGGCAGGATCTTTGCGATGTCCACTATTGTTGGTACCAATTAGCAATATAACGCCTTCGGCAGTGTAACCCTCGAGTTGACCGTGTTCGATACGCCACAATAAATGCTCGGTGCGGTCGCCCGCAAAACCTAAATTTAAGGCGTTAAAGGTAGTCGCAAGTTGATGCCAAGAGTCTGTCGCAAGGGTTTCCCAGTGTTGAATAATTGAGTCGCCAATAAATACCCAGCGAATATTTGCAGCACGCAATTGGATCTCGGTCAATTTTTGCTGATGCCGTTCCAGCCAACCCGGCTTTTGGGAGTTACTGATAGGTGTTAACGCAATAGTTTGGCTCATCAGCATCCTTTAAGCTGCTAGGTTAGGGATGTATTGGTTGCCGAGTATCGCTGAGATGACATTGTCGTCTTCAACTAGCAGTGCATAGCCATCACAACCCGGTTGCAGTGTATGCTCAGCGGTGGGCTTGCACATGAGTGGCCAATTGCTTGTATTGGATATCCATCGCGGTTCGCCAACAAAAAAACTGTAGCCGGCAAGCAACAATTCGCGGTACTTCTCCTGTGAGAGTATGAGTGGTTCTGTGAGTAAAAACCCTTTCCCCGCGATAAGACACAAATGTTCTCCGTTGATTTCCTGAAAAGCCGCATGATGGCTTAAGTCACCGATGGCATCGAGGGTTGGTCGCTGGGTGGATTCGATGACCCGGAAGGTAACATCTGTATTATATGGCAGAGTGTGCTGGTCTCTGCGCAGGCTAACACCGCGGATCAATATGTCAGCAAATCCGTCTTCCAGATTTTCTGGAATAGCAAAATAATCAGTTTGGGAATACTGCTGCCACTGATTATTCGACAGCGCGAGCAGCGCGTGGGCAAGCGCGACAATATTCATGTAACGAGCAATTTGGCGATGGGGATCGTTAAACTGCGCTCCAGACTCAATCAGTATAATACTGGTGCCTAATCCTGCGATGGTGTCTCCAAACGAGCGAAAAGAGTAGGTATCATTGTAACGTGCAACCTGATTTGGGATCTGAGCTTCCAGTTCCTTGCGCATCGAAGCAATCAATTGCATGGCTTTTGTCCGTGCTGGATTGAGCGATTTGGCTGCATCGAAGGCGGGAGCTAGAAACGCGATTGTCGCAGGTTTACGCGAATGTCCGGCGCTGTAGTAGGGATTCTGGTCATGTAAATTAAATGCGACATCAGGCTTAAAGTGGGTGACAACTCTCATCAGTAACCGACCTTCAGGGGTGGTCAGCTTGTTGGCATCGCGATTAATATCGATGCCTTGTCCATTCACACGGGTTCTATGTGCAGCACCATCCGGATTCAACATTGGAATGATCTGCAGCGTGAATTGTGCAAGAAATTCCTCTAGCGGCATAACCTGACCGGTCACCAAATGATGCACAAGATCCAGAACGGCGGCTGAGGCTGTTGGCTCATCACCATGCATTTGAGTCCACGCGAGGATCCTTACAGGCCCGTGCCCAAGGTTTAGTTGATGAATGGGTCGTTGCTCGTAACTTTGCCCGATCACCTCGCTGGTTACGTACGGTAGGCTGCTTAAGTGTTGGATCGTAGGAAGCAAGTCATCTAATGTTAGATGAGGACGGTTTAACGCCTGCCATACAGGTAAAAGGGCTTCTTGGCTCAAAGTAACAATCACTCCATGCAATTATTCTGGTTACTATAGCGAAGAATATATACCTGCGCAGATAAATATTCTATTTATTGGAATTATTCCGAATAAATAATTCACATTCTAGTTGAAGTCTCTATACTGAGTTGACCTTCTATTGTTCACAATTGCCATGTCTGCCTTTGTAAAAATTAAAGCCATCCGTGAGAATCTCTCAACCAGTGAGACGAAATTAGCCACGTTTACTCTGGACTCTCCAAATGCAGTGCGAGATTTAAGCTCACAGGAATTGGCAAATGTAGTAGGGGTAAGTCAATCCAGCGTAGTCAAATTTGCGCAAAAGTTAGGTTATCGGGGCTATCCTGCGTTCAAACTAGCGGTGATAGATGCCCTTAACAACGAAACTCCCAATACCCAATTACATGGCCAAATCACCCTTACTGATGGCTATCAGCAAATGGCTGATAAGTTGGTAAACAGCAAGATTGCTGTGCTGCATGAAACTCGCCAACTGAATGAAATAGTCGCTTTTGAACGCGCCGTTGAGTTGATTAAAAATGGGCAGCGCATCTTGATTTGTGGCATCGGGGGCTCAGCGCTGGTGGGTAAGGATTTCTCCTATAAGTTGCACAAGTTAGGGATCCATGCGATTGCTGAGCAAGACGGTCATGCGCAGCTTGGTATTGCGGCCACCTTTGGTGAGTTTGATGTCGTGATTGCTATCAGTGAATCAGGTTGTACACGAGAAGTTCTAAATGCAGTCACTGCGGCGCACAACAACGGTGCGAGAGTTATTTCGATTACCAAGTATGGTGGTACCCCTGTTTCGGATATGGCAGATGTTCGACTTTACTCGGTGGCTGAAGACCCTTCACTGCGTTTGTCGTCGATATTGGCGCGAACGGCGCAAGAATTGATCATCGATATGCTCTTCATTGCGTTGACTCAGGCGTCTCGCAGTGGACGTAAACTATTGGAAAAAACCAATAGTGTGGTGCATCGTTTTCGCGTGGGGGCGACGTCTTAAGCGTCTGACATCGCTTCGGGATAGAGAAGATAGGGGACTCGTCGCTGCTTGAATTGTTTCAAACCTGCTTGCCATCCGGCTCGGATAGCGGCTTCAGACTTGCCTTCTAGTAATGCATGGCGCAGCTTATCAGTGCCAGCGAGCTTATCAAAGAAGCTCTCTGAAGTGAAAAAATTAATCTTCAAGTCCTGACTCTGACGCAGACTTTCGATCAGTAACGCTAAAAATAACCCCTCTTGGTCACTTGTTCGCAAATCTAAGCCCTGTAGTGGGGAGTCCTGTAGTTTAGGCTTGGGTGCACTTTTGGGCATACTGATCGGAGTGAAGTCAAAAACTCCGAGGTGAACCTGATCATGCCCTAAAACCTGAAACGGAAAAGGTGTTCCTCTGCCAATACTCATTATCGTGGGTTCAAACAGGCACAGACTTGGGTATAACTGAACTGATTGATCATTAGGCAAATTAGGGCTTGGTGCAATCGGCAGCGAGTACCGCATGTCGCGCGCATAATCCGCGACCGGTACAACCGAAAGATTCACAGGATCGGCACTGGTTAACCACTCTTCACCTATAATCATTTGCGCCAATTCACCCACGGTCATACCATGCAAAATTGGGATCGGGTGCATCCCAACAAACGATTGAAAAGCAGGCTCTAATAGTGGACCGTCAACAAAGCGGATATTCGGGTTAGGGCGATCAAGGATGATAACTGGGATGTTCTGTTCGCTAGCAGCTTCTAACACATAATGCAGGGTACTAATGTAGGTATAAAAGCGCACACCAACATCTTGTAAATCGAAAACGAGAACATCAATATTGTTGAGCATTTGCGCCGTTGGCTTACGTGTTTTGCCATACAATGAATAGATGGGAGCACCGCTAACACTGTCTATACTATCGGCAACCTTTTCTCCTGCGCCCTTATCACCGCGGAAGCCATGTTCGGGTGAAAATATGGCAGCGATGGTTACGTCTTGGCTCACTAAATAATCAACCAAATGTTGGTCAAATGCGCGCGATGAGGGATTCACAATCAGACCTACTTGTTTATTCGCTAACTCCGGCAAGTAAAGCTCCGGGCGCTCAGCGCCAACTGTGATCGCGTAGGCATGACAGTGCAGCACTGCCAATAAAATTAAAAGTCCACGGAAGATATTAGCCACCTTGCGCTTCAACCGCTTTGCGCAAAAAGCCGTTATGCTGGATCAACAGACCTTCTGCTTGTTCGGCACCAGTGTTGGTGAGCAGCATTAAGATCGCAAGTTTGGCACGGTTGTCAGCGCGGTTGAGCGCATCTTCAGCTTCATCTGCAGTGCAATCGGTGGCTTGCATAACGATACGGATTGCTCGCGCTCTTAGCTTTTCATTGGTGGCGTTCACATCAACCATCAGATTCTGATAGGTCTTACCCAATCTGATCATACTGGCTGTGCTCAGCATATTTAGGATCAGCTTTTGCGCAGTACCGGACTTCATGCGCGTCGAGCCGGTCAAACTTTCGGGCCCTACCACTGCACATATCCCGATATCTGCAGCCTCTATCACGGGAGAATCAGGATTACAGGTAATAGCGATGGTTGGCGCACCCAATTGATTGGCGTATTGCAGTCCACTAACTACATAGGGGGTGCGACCGCTAGCCGTTAAGCCAACCAATACATCGGTATGCGAAAAGCCGACACGCTGTAAGTCTACGATTGCGGCTTGATGATCATCTTCAGCTCCTTCAACCGCGTGTTGAATCGCCTTTTCGCCGCCCGCGATAATTCCCTGTACCAGCTCGTCAGAGACGCTAAACGTCGGTCTGCACTCTACTGCGTCTAGGATACCGAGGCGTCCGCTGGTACCGGCACCCAGGTAAAACAAACGTCCACCTTGCTGCAAGTGAGCAACGATAGTATCAACCGCTGCTGCTATTTGACTGATGCACTCACTTACTGCCGCAGCTACTTTTTGATCTTCTTGATTGATGCGTTTAAGGATGTCTTCGGTACCCAAAAGATCAATATCCATGGTGTCGGGATTTCGCCCTTCAGATATTATCTTGCTCAACTGAGTGAGCAATTGCGCAGTCGTAAAGGTTTCATGATGCAGCATAGTGTTAACTGGCTCTTGGTTGTTGACGGTTATGACCCGTTGATGATGCACGCTGCGCACCGCATAAACAGACGATGCTGGAGGTTAATGTACCGAGCATGAGTTGCCAAGTAAATCCGATCGAAACAGGTTCGTCAGTGGGTAGCCACCACTTCAGTATATAAGGCTGCAGCAGCAAAGGCACAACAAAACCACTGATAAGTGCTAGTAGAACACTTAATTTAGACCCTCGTTGGGTAAAGATTGCAGTAAAGTAGACGCCTAATAAACCACTGTAGGAAAACACCATGACACTCAGGGCAAATTGCAATAAGGGAGTGTCGGTATACTGTTGCCAATAAAAACAAACGCTGGCGACCGAAGCGAGTAAAAGAGCAACGACTGCCATTGTCCATTGACCAAAACGGACTTCTTGTGCACTCGATAAGGTTTGCATGCGCTTGCTACAAAACGGTTTTACTAAGTCATTAACAATGACTGATGCCATTGAATTTAAACCTGAATTTAGCGTAGATAGTGCAGCTGCTATTATGCCGATGGTGACCCACGCTTTTAAACCCGCGGGCATTTGTGTAAGCACGTAATACATGAAAATCGTAACGGTTTCACCTGCAAAACTGGGCGCTGTAGCGCTGGTTTGTGACAACTGCATTAAGTCAGGGCGTTGATAGAAAATGTATAGAAGTAGTCCGATAGTAATGAACAGTAACATGACTGGGATCACTAGGAAGACCGAGCTCAACATCGCGGCAGCACCATCGCGTGCTGACTTACAGGTAAGTACCCGTTGAGTCATGTCCTGGTCTAAACCAAACGCGGCAATATTAAGCAGCACAAATCCGGTCAGGATTGAGGCCATGGTAAATACACCGCCTGCTGAAAAATCAAGGCGCCAGTCGAACAATGTGAGCTTCGATGCGCTACCGTCAAGCGGTGTTTCTAGCGCGGTAATTATAGTAGTCAGGTCCGCCGGAATAGAAATCAGCAACCAAACAATAACCGCAATGGCAGCACTGACATACACAAAACACTGAATAACGTCACTGTAGATAACGCTGCGGACGCCGCCGTATACGGTATAGGCGAGGCCGCAAATGGTTATGACTGCTGTGGCGCTTAGCACACTGCTTGGAGCAATGTTTCCGAACAGGATCATGGCGACCGCAATCGCAGCCATATAAAGGCGAGCGCCGCTGGCGAGTAAGCGGCCAAACAAATAAATACATCCTGCTTGTTGCTTGGCGTCAGCCCCGAATCGTTCTTGTAATAACTCATATACTGTCATTACGCGGGCCTGATAAAAGCGCGGGATTAATATCAGGCTAACCACCAATGCCGCAATAAACGCCCCAATATTACTGGCCAGATAGCTCAAATCGCCGCGGTATCCCTGATCTGGCCCGCCTAAAAAAGTCGCGGCTGATTGCGAGGTAGCCAAGACCGAAATAGCGACCGCCCATACCGGCATGGTGTTGCCTGCGAGAAAATAGTCAGCACCATTGTTGGCTCTACGATTAAACCAGTAACCGGAAATCAAGAGTAATAGCGCATAGCCGACAAAAACAACGACATCAAGACTGGAATATTGATCAAGCATTGCGGTATGTTTAGCGTCTATAAGCGATATTCATTGCAAAAGAATACTTTATTCTTTTAATAAAGTACATGTTGGAATAATATTCCCGTTTAGCTACTCGATGGAAGAGACCTTTGACCCGCAAAACTACCGCAACCATTGATTTAAATGCGCTATTGTCAAATTTCAAGTTGTTGCAAAAGTGCAATCCTAACGGTAATACCCTGGCGGTGATTAAGGCGAATGCTTATGGGCATGGGGCTGTAGAGGTTGCGCGTGCACTGGAGCATGCAGCAACGTGTGTGGCCGTTGCGTTTGTAGACGAAGCTATGCAATTGCGGGAACAGGGAAGTAAGCAAAACATCGTAGTGTTAGAGGGCGCATACAGTGAAAGTGAAACGCGCTGGGCCTTGACCAATAATGTCATTCTAGTTGCGCATCGAATGGCTCAGTTGCAATGGATCAATGACAATTTGAACATGACGCCACGGGTGTGGTTAAAGGTCGATACAGGAATGCATCGTTTGGGATTTATGCCACACGAATTAGCGCATGTATTTGACCTCTTTGCGCACTTAATTAATCAGGAAACGGTGATCTTCAGTCACCTCGCGTGTGCCGACGAACCTGAGAACCCGCACACCAAAAATCAAATTGAATGTCTCAACACGATACTTAAGCAGTACCATTTTCAAAGCAGTATGGCGAATTCGGCGGGTATTTTGCAATGGGTAAGTAGTCACGGTGCATGGAATCGCGCAGGCATAGCTTTATATGGTGGGATGGCAAGTCAACAACCTGTCGACATTGGTCTTCAGCCGGTCATGACGCTAAGCGCCCCAGTAATAGCCTTGCGTAATATTAATGCCGGCGAATGTGTCGGTTATGGTGCGTCGTGGCAAGCATCGCGCGCGTCCAGAATTGCGACGGTCGCTATTGGGTATGCCGATGGGTATCCACGGCACGCTCCCAGCGGTACACCCGGTTGGTGTAATGGGCAGCGAATTCCGCTAGTGGGTAGGGTTTCAATGGATATGCTGACGTTTGATGTAACTGACCACCCAAAAGTTGCGATTGGTGACCAAGTGGAATTATGGGGCCGTCATGTTAGCGTTGGCGATGTTGCTGCACGAGCAGGTACGATTGACTATGAACTACTCACGCGGGTATCTGAGCGCGTACCCAGAGAATATGTGCGTTAATGCTTTAATCAGCAAACTGACTTTGATTACGGCCCATCGCTTTTGCCCGATACATCGCAGAATCTGCTCTAGCGATCCACTCGTAGGCAGTTTCTTTGCCATTAAACTCGGCGGCACCACATGACATGGTGACGTTAAGTGATGCGACTGGCCAGCTAGCCGAGCGCACCGCATCGACCAACTCTTGCGCGAGCAACTTTGCTTCATTCAGCCCTGTGTTTTCGACAATCACAACAAATTCTTCGCCGCCGAAGCGAAACAAAGCGTCCGTTTTGCGGATCCGCTCTGCAATTACCTGAACAAAGTGTTTGAGAACGTCATCGCCAACTGCGTGCCCAAACTGATCATTGATTTGCTTGAAATGATCAATGTCCATCATAATTAAAGAGCACGTTTGCTCATGGTATCGCCGCAGTCTTTCAATGGTTTTAATAAGCATCTCTTCCATCGCTCGTCGATTACCTACTTCGGTAAGCGGATCGGAGGTTGCCATACGCTGGAGAAACTCTTGATGGCGTCGAGTTCGGCTCGCAAATGCGAAGCAAAATAGCAACGTAGCGCCAGCTGAGACCGCGAATTTCAACGCAAAAAAAGCGTCAATCTGTGGCCAGATGATTAAAATGACTGCGGAGATAAACAGCGAGCCGATAATGACTGCCACACGCGGTGTCAGGAGAAAAAAAACGGTTGTAATGGCTGGGTAGGCCCAGACAATTTGATCGGGTCCTTTGATACCGATAGTGAGCACCATCACGATCACGCTCAATAGAGCTAAGGCCCAACGGGCATAATAAACCGTATGGGTAATATACACTTGAAGAAATATGGCGGCAGTAACCGAGACTGCCGTGGTATTTAGAATGGCCACAGCAATATCGTTTTGTAAAAATCGAATGATAACAAACGGCAAGAGACTCAGTGAGATAGCACCACTGATAGTGAGAATAATTGATTCTTCTAAGGTCCTACTTTTTCTCTGCATAGCTATCCAAACGCCGAGGGCGAAAATTTATACTACCGCTGGTTAAAGTATAAACACAAATAAAATTTCGATTTGTTCAATGCCTAATCCCGGCGTGTATGAGAGCGTGCGCAGATATGTTAATTTAAGCTCAGTTAATATAATTAACTATCGTCCAGCGCAAACAACTTGCGCATACTTTGATTCAGCAGGTGCTGCATTTTGATCCCTGCGTAGCCGACAAAGATTTCACCATTGCCACTCTGCGCTGTCTGGGCGGCAAGCGTAAATTCCCTGCCACCCTGATAAAAAGGCAAGCAAACATGCGCTAACAATACCACTTCGCCGGCGCCCCGCGTTTCACTCGGACCCCAACCAATTTTTTGGAATATACGCCATTGCCCCTGAGTTGCGTTATCCAAAACCGCCTTACTGTCATTATCCGCTCCTGGTTCAATCGCTCCTGCGATAGCATCAGCTAGGATCCGGCTGATGCCAGCCATCATGCCTCCTAGACCATCTGAGCCGTACAATAAAATATCGACATCTGCTTGTTCGAGTAGGGGATGACGTGTCGCAGCGATTCTTGAGTGAGTGGCCAAACGCTTCAGCCACTCCGCTTGAGCCAGCGCATGCATAGGTTTATTGCCAGTTAATCCGCAGGTAGCGCAGCGATACGGCTGATAGCCGGGGTCTTCCGATGCGTGCTGAAACGGCACCAACCTCACTGCTTTGTTTGCATCATGCCACGTGTAATCAAATGGATTGAATGCTTGATTGCCGTAAGCCCCGCGAAAGCGGACTGCAGGGTCTTCCAGAAGTAACCAGCGGGCATGAAATAGCTCAGTTAAAAAGTCACGCCCCGCCAAGTTGGCAAAAAACGTTGCAATCGCATTGGAATCACCTGGCGCCTTACCGCTAGACTCATAGCTGTTGATACTGGTGATCAGGTCTGCGACGCTGACCTCACCAATAGTGCTGGTTGCGCCAATACCTTGTTCGCGTAACTTTGCCATGGCGGCGGTATAAGCGAATATTTTTGACGAGCTCCACGGTTCATACAGTTCGAGCTCTCGACCATTGGATAAATACCGAAATACCAGTGAATCGTCATTCGTTGTGGCAAAATCTATGAGCAGTAGACGGCCTAATTCTGCACTGCTTGCCAGCCATTTACGGTCGGTTGATACGCGTTTAGACCAGCCAGACTGCGCATAATTTATGTCCGTACTGCTTTGAAAAGAGCTCAGATTGACAGGTTTACGCGGCGCACAACTGAGAGCACTACTGTTGTTGTTGGCCGGAATTAATGGGGCTACGTTCATTCTGTTTTGATAAAACGCGTTTGGGTCGGTGAGTGATTCGCGCGACCACGCGTTGCCACTAATCCATAACAAAACAAAGCAACAGAACAGGAGCGTTTTAAATGCCATGCGCAAATACCGGTATTCTAATTATGTTGAAGAAATAAGATTAAATGGTTTTACATACATGTAAATGATTGATTGCCTCTAAGTCCCTCTGGCTCGAGCTGGGCTACAGGACACTAGTTTAAGGCGTCAGATTGACTGTGTTAAAACTAACCCAGGGCAATAACTTATGTTGCTATGCAACGCAAGCCGATCCATTCATGGCAGAGTAGGCTGTCCGTCGAGACCATCAAAGTATCTGGCCCCTCAGATGTTTATGACTCGAGTGGCGCTCGCACCGGAAGTACAGTCACGGTTTTGATTTTTGCTTCGCTAAGCTCAGTGCTGGCAATTTGCGCGGGTACAAATCGATAATCCATTGGACCTGCAAAACTATCGGCAGTTAACGATACATCATAGCTTTTATCTTCTTGCCAGCGGAAATAGAGACGTTCACCTTGCTCTATCGTAAAGGTCGCAGCATAGAACGCTTGGCTAGCCACCGCGAATGGCGTTTCCATTTTGTACAAGGTGATTTCGTGTAATCCCGGCTGCAGATTAACCACCGTTAGAGCACCATTTGTTAACCGCGTGACCTCCTGACCATTGATATGAATGACAGGAACTTCATGCCCATTCCTTACTTGTAGTGGGCTATACAAAAATAAGGCGGTATCGGATGTATACTGAGCAACGGGAATGAAGGGTTGGGAGCTGGAGCACCCTATGATGGTAAGTAGTGGAAGAAAAAGGGAGACAATGAGTAAACGAGCGTGCTTTAGTAACATAAAAATTCCTTGTTTTTTTATCCTGTGAATTAACTATAGCCGCAAAAACCAAAAACCAAAAACCAAAAACCAAAAACCAAAAACCAAAAACCAAAAACCAAAAACCAAAAACCAAAAACCAAAAACCAAAAACCAAAAACCAAAAACCAAAAACTCAATTAAAAATTTAAAATTAAATAGAAAATAAGAACTCAGGATCTAATATTTACAAGTCCAAAGTCCAAAGTCCAAAGTCCAAAGTCCAAAGTCCAAAGTCCAAAGTCCAAAGTCCAAAGTCCAAAGTCCAAAGTCCAAAGTCCAAAGTCCAAAGTCCAAAGTCCAAAGTCCAAAGTCCAAAGTCCAAAGTCCAAAGTCCAAAGTCCAAAGTCCAAAGTCCAAAGTCCAAAGTCCACAAGGAAGTTCTAATAACATGCAAGGGGCCATTCGCAAGCAAGGAGTTATGCAAATTTATGCTCGATTGCCAACACCAGTGCAACGGTAACTCGAAAAGTCTGTTTATTTATAGGCGAACTTGGGGCGTAAACGCAGCCAACGGGTCGGTGGGGATCAGGCTAAATATAAAAAAGCCCATAGCCATGCGGCTACGGGCTTGTTAGCATTTTTCGTGCTGGGAGTTAGACGCGTTCGAAGATTGTGGCAATCCCCTGACCGAGACCAATACACATGGTCGCTAAACCTAATGTTTTGTCTTCTGACTCCATGAGGTTGAGTAGCGTCGTAGATATACGAGCACCTGAACAACCGAGTGGGTGGCCAAGAGCAATCGCGCCGCCATTCAAGTTGACTTTCTCATCGTAGTTATCCAGCCAACCTAGCTGTTTGACACACGACAATGCTTGCGCTGCAAAAGCTTCATTGAATTCAGCAATTTCAATGTCATCCATGGTTAATCCCGCGCGCTTAAGTGCTTTCTGGGTGGCAGGTACCGGACCAAAGCCCATAATAGCAGCGTCACATCCAGCTACGCCCATCGCACGGATCTTCGCGCGTGGCGTTAGGCCAAGTTCTTTCGCTTTATCTGCAGACATGAGTAACATGGCAGCTGCACCGTCAGAAATTGCGGAGGAAGTTCCAGCGGTAACCGTGCCGTTGACGGGATCAAATACTGGGCGCAAACTTGCCATAGTTTCGATAGTGCTATCCGGGCGGATAACTTCATCATGCTCAATTAACTTGAGTACGCCATTCTCATCATGCCCTTCAATGCCCACAATCTCATTGGCCCAACGGCCCTCAAGATGAGCCTTGTGCGCACGTTGATGCGAGCGAGCACCGAATGCATCTTGCATTTCACGCGTAATACCGTTTTGGCGACCCAGTAACTCAGCGGTCATACCCATATTGCCTGATGCCTTGGCAGTATACTTGGCTAGCCCCGGGTGGAAGTCTAGATTAAAGGTCATAGGCACATGGCCCATGTGTTCAACACCACCAATCATAAAGATATCACCGTTGCCGGTCATGATCCCTTTAGTCGCATCGTGCAAGGCTTGCATCGACGAGCCACATAAACGGTTTACCGTTACAGCGCCTGTACTGCGCGGAATATCGGTAAGTAACTGTGCGTTACGTGCGATATTAAAGCCCTGCTCTTTGGTTTGCTGTACGCAACCCCAGATGATGTCTTCGATCTCAGCGGGGTTAACGTTAGGGTTACGTTCAAGCAACTTACTCATTAAGTGTGCAGATAAGGTTTCTGCACGTACATTGCGAAAAACACCGCCTTTGGAGCGACCCATCGGGGTGCGTATACAATCAATAACTACTACGTCTTTCATAAGATTCTCCTAGGCCTGAATTATGCGAAGTATGATTTGCCGGTGCGAGCCATCTCGCGAACACCATCAGAGACCTGATAAATCGGGCCTAAGTCAGCATACTTATCGGCTAATTCAACAAACGCTTGTAATCCCATAGTCTCGATGTAACGGAAAATACCGCCACGGAACGGTGGGAAACCAAGCCCGTAGAGTAGTGCCATGTCGGCTTCTGCTGCGCTACCAACAATACCTTCTTCTAAACAACGAATGGCTTCGTTAGCCATTGGGATCATTGTCCGAGCAATAATCTCGTCAGCACTAAAATCGGTGCGCTCGGCAACATGCGGTTGCAATAGCTCATACGCAGTTTGCGCTGGAGTTTTCTGCGGTCTACCGCGCTTGTCAACGCCGTAATCGTAGAAGCCTTTGCCGTTCTTCTGACCTAAACGCTCGTTTTTGAACATGACTGTCACTGGGTCATTATCAATCTTTTGCATACGTTCAGGGATACCTTCTGACATAACGCCAGCGGCGTGATCTGCCGTATCCATGCCGACTACGTCTAGTAAGTAAGCTGGACCCATAGGCCACCCAAACTGCTTCTCCATAACTTTATCGACGGCAGTAAAATCAGCACCATCAAGCACTAAGCGACTAAATCCTGCAAAGTAGGGGAATAGGACACGATTGACTAGAAACCCTGGACAATCGTTAACTACGATAGGCGTTTTACCCATGCGTAACGTTGTGGCTACAACCGCTGCAATAGTATCGTCTGAGGTATCTTCACCACGAATGATTTCAACCAGTGGCATTTTATGCACAGGGTTAAAAAAGTGCATACCACAGAAGCGATCAGGCTTCTTTAAGCTCTTGGCTAATTGGTTAATTGAAATAGTGGAAGTGTTCGAGCAGATGATCGCATCGTCAGCGACGACGTTTTCAGTCTCACCCAGAACAATACCTTTAACCTTCGGATTTTCTACTACGGCCTCAACAATGAGGTCAGCGTCTTTGATCGCGCTGTATTCAAGTGTTGGAGTGATGTTGGCTAAGGTCGTCGCCATTTTAGCGCCGTCAACTTTACCGCGCTGCATGCCTTTCAACAAAATGCCAGACGCTTCTTTCATGCCGAGATCGAGTGCGGCTTGATTGATATCTTTCATCACCGTTGGAATGCCTTTCACCGCACCCTGATACGCAATACCGCCCCCCATGATGCCTGCACCTAACACGGCATTCTGCTTAACTTCTTTACTGGCTTGTTTAGCTTGTTTCTTACCCTTACTTTTGACCAGTTGGTCGGCCATGAAAATACCAATTTGCGCTTTCGCCGCATCGGTTTTAGCTAATTTAACAAAGCCTTCATTTTCTAGCTTCAATGCACCCTCGCGGTCCAGCATAGCGGCATTTTTTACTGTTTCAACCATCATATGCGGAGCGGGGTAGTGCTTGCCCGCCTGCGCTGCAACCATAGCAGCTGCAGTTGAAAAGCTCATCATGGCTTCATTTTTATTTAACTGTAAAGGGGATTTTTTCTGCGTGCGTCGAGCTTGCCAGTCAATATTACCGGCCGCTGCATCTTGGGCCATTGAAATAGCAGCTTCACGCAGTGCATCTGGCGCAACGACAGCATCAACCGCGCCTTCAGCAAGTGCTTTAGCGGCTTTCCGGTCACGTCCGGTAGTCATCCATTCAAGCGCATTGTCTGAGCCAATGACTCGAGGTAATCGAACCGTACCACCAAAGCCAGGCATTAAACCGAGTTTTACTTCAGGTAAACCAATTTGTGCGGTGGTATCAGCGACACGTAAGTCACAGGCCAACGCCATTTCACACCCGCCACCGAGGGCAAAGCCATTCACGGCACAAACGGTTGGCAGTGGAAGATCTTCGAAACGATCGAATACTTGCGAGGTTTTTGCTACCCAAGCAAGGACTTCGTCGTCGGGTTGAGCAAATAATCCAGTGAATTCTGTGATATCAGCACCTACAATAAAAGCAGGCTTAGCGCTGCGAACGATCAGGGCTTTGAGGCCGCTCTGTGCTTTTATGGCTTGTGTGGCTTGGTCCAACTCTTCCACGGTTTGACGGTCAAACTTGTTAACCGAGCCCGAGGCATCGAACACTAGCTCGGCGATGTCATTGGCCGAGTCGATAGTTGCAACTGTAAGACAGCTACCTGAGTAAATCATATTGTATATCTCCTCATCGCGGTGGAGCATAAGTATAGATGACTCACACCACTTTATGCGTAGGGGGTCGAGATTCTCGTTAAAATCGGTGTGAAACACAACGAAAAAATAAAACACGTGTTTGAAAGTCTAGAGATAGGTAGTCTCGCGTTTTTTTCAAGGCACAAAGTGCGTAAATTGCGACAAAGTTCGCTGAAACGCGCGTCAAATCTTGCTACTCTATGAGTATGCCTAGGTCATTTTTAGTTGCGTCGATGCTGCGTTTTAGCCGTATTAAAAGCCTTAAATTGGCAGGGTTATATCGACTATTTTTTATATCTATAGCTTGGCATAATTCTGTTTTGGCAGTCGACAATCCCCTTATTACTTTTCCGCAAACGCCTATGGCTGCTGCGGTAGACCCGTACAGCGCCCCTGATACTGTGCGTTATCGTGAGCAGTTTGACGAGTTTGTTACCATTATCCGTACGCAGCGCAATATTGACGCTGCTGACATGCAAGCACGTTTGCATGCACTGGAAGGCTACGCGTTATATCCCTATGCATGGAAGTATTGGTTACTGGCTAGTTTGTCACGCCAATCAGAAGCGCAAATTAGCGAATTTCTAACCCGTTACGACGGTCAACCCGTAGCACGGAACGTGCGTAAGCGTTGGTTACAGCTATTGCAGGATCAGAATGCGAATCAAACGTTTGTGCGTGACTATCATGCCGGGTTAAGTGCTGAGCTGGATTGCTACTATCTTCGTCACACGTTACCTGCGGACGCTGAACCGCAAGTACTTGATGCCAAAGTCGCGCATTTATGGATGGTTGCTTACTCGCAACCCAGTGCCTGCGATCCGTTGTTTTCGCGCTGGAAAAAAGCGGGCCTGCAAACCTCCGAACGAACGTTAAAGCGAGTCAAGTTGGCCACGCAAGAGGGTAATTATCGTCTTGCCAGTTTTCTGGCGCGCAGTTTAAAACCCCAACACAAATATCTCGCGCAATTGTGGCGTGACGCGCAACGCAATCCTGCACGCCTGACCAATGCGAAGCGATTACCCATGCAGTATCTGTTGCAAGAGGGTGAAGCATTTACTTATGCGATGAAAAAATTGGCGTGGTCACAACCGCATAAAGTGATCAATGCTTATCAAACGTTTGCAGATGGCTTACAACTGGACGCAAAGCAACGTGAGGATATTGTTAGCGCTATCGCTCTGTCATTGGCCGTCGACCAGCATCCAGATGCGCCTAGTTGGCTGCAAAAGGCGCAAGCGTTTAACCTTAACGAAGAAATCTTACGTTGGCAGGTTGCAACCAGTGTACGGCAGCAGCAGTGGCAAGAGACGTTAGCAATTATCGAGCAAGCCAGCGACATTGCACAGCAGGATCTCTCCTATGAGTATTGGATGGGACGCAGTTGGCAGCAATTAGACGTCGCTGAAAAGGCTAGAGAGCGGTTCAGTAATGCCGCACAAGAGCGCCATTATTACGGATTTTTAGCGAGTGCTCAGCTCGACCAACCGGCGCAGTTCAATCATCGCGAGCCGATTACGGATGTACAGATCCAAACGCTTTTGATCCAAGACCCAGCGATTAATCGCGCTTATGAACTGAAAAGCAATGAGCGCTTCGCCGAAGCTCGGCGTGAATGGCGTTATGCTTTGCGTGAGATGTCACCGGATATTAAATTACAGGCCGCATTACTCGCCCATCACTGGGGGTGGTTTGATCAGGCAATCCAATTGTTTACTGAGTTAGGTTACATGGATGATGTGGTGCGCCGTTTCCCCGTGCCCAACGCAACACCATTGCAGCCATTAGCTAATGAGTACCAAGTCGATCCTGCGTGGGCGCTGGCCATCACGCGACGCGAAAGTTCCTTCATGGTCGATGCTGTTTCGCAAGTAGGGGCGCGTGGACTGATGCAAATAATGCCAACCACGGCGAACTACCTCGAAAAGCAATCGGTCAACTATTCGGCGTTGCTTGAGCCAGAGCGTAACATTTCTTTAGGCATGCGTTACTTACAGTATCTCATGCAGAAAGTGGATAATAATCCGGTGTTAGCAACGGCTTCGTATAATGCAGGGTGGCAGCGTGTGTTAAATTGGCTACCAAAACAACAGGCGCAAGATGCTGACATCTGGATCGAATCAATCCCGTATCGAGAAACACGAAATTATGTTAAAGCCGTGTTAGCCTATAAATATATCTATCAACGTCAGCTGGGGCTAGAAACCGATGTGTTCGAGCAGTTGCAGCATATGCAAATGGTCCCCAAGCACGAATTAAAACCAGCCACTGCGACTGGTCGTATTGAAATTGAGTAAGGAATATATGCAAGCATTAGCTGAAGATTACGCCAAACACATTGAAATCTTACAAGCGCGGACACGCGAAGCCTTGGAAAATGAAGCGTTAGATGGCCTCGTCATTCATTCGGGCCAAAGTAAAGTCATGTTTCTTGATGATAATCATTACCCATTTCACGTAAACCCTCAGTTTAAAGCGTGGTTGCCAGTGGTTGATAACCCGAACTGCTGGTTGGTTGTCGATGGCGTGAATAAACCTAAGTTGATTTTTTATCGCCCGGTGGATTTTTGGCATAAAGTCCCACCTGAGCCGGCGGCGTTTTGGACGCAACACTTTGATGTTGTGTTATTAAAGCAAGCCAATGCAGTAGAGAAACACTTGCCCTATGACAAGGACAAATATGCTTATGTGGGCGAGTTCATAGAGGTCGCACAAGCCTTAGGCTTTAGTCATGTAAACCCTGATCGGGTCATGCATTATTTGCATTATCATCGCGCCTATAAAACTGACTATGAATTATCGTGCATGCGTTTGGCCAATAAAACTGCCGTTGCAGCACATCGCGCCGCGGAACAGGCTTTTTTGCAAGGCAAAAGTGAGTTTGACATCAATTTGGCCTATTTAAACGCTGCTCGACAGGGCGAAAATCAAGTGCCTTATTGCAACATTGTAGCGTTGAATGAAAATGCCTCTATCCTACATTATATGGTGCTAGAGTCGCAGCCACCGCAGCAGCATCGTAGTTTTCTGATTGATGCGGGGGCATCGTTTAATGGCTATGCTGCCGACATTACCCGCACTTACTGTAACCAGCCCCACGAATTTAACGATTTAATCTCGCGCGTGGATAACTTGACGAAGTTGCTCGCCACAGAGCTACAACCTGGCGTCGACTATGCCGACATTCATCGCAAGGCTCATGATGGTATTGCCGAGATTTTAAGTGATGCCCATATTGTGAATCTTACTGCCCAGCAGGTCGTTGATAAGGGCATTAGTCGTACCTTTTTCCCGCATGGCATTGGGCATTTCTTAGGTTTGCAGGTGCATGACGTGGGTGGCTTGATTGCTGATGAGCGGGGGACCCCGAAGCCAGCACCCGACGATCATCCGTTTTTGCGTTGCACGCGCACGGTTGAGGCTCGCCAAGTCTTCACTATCGAGCCAGGGTTATACTTTATTGACAGTCTATTAGAGGAGCTGCGCAGTTCTGATAACAGTCAGTATATCAATTGGGATCGGGTCGCTGAATTTAAGCCTTTTGGTGGTATTCGCATCGAGGACAATATTATCGTACACCCCAAATCGATTGAGAATATGTCACGCGATTGTGGCTTGGTTTAAGTTATTCGCACAATCAGGCAGCGGCAGAACTGTATGTCGCCGCCTACATTCAAGCCTGTGCGCGCGCTAACCGATCATTCACATCATCCCACGCTTCATCACTGGGCGGTTGTTCGACCCAAATATTGGCAAAGCCTTGGTTATCGAGCTGATACAGCGATTGGTACAAATGACGGGCATAGTTGGCTTTTTCTGCACTGAGTTGAACAAAGCCGTCAAGCTCCCTATTGCCGAGTTGTTGTGTTAATTCGTCGCTATAGTATACGCACGCGGTATGTTCTGGCCAATGAGCCAGCGCGGCAGTCAACTCATCCGTTGTTTTAACCTGCAGTTTGCCCTTTGGTTGGTAGTGTTGCTTAATGTTACCGGGCACCTGTAACTGATGACTGCGATAGCTTTGTACTGGCAGCTGCAGGGCATCGGATAATTGTTTTGCGGTGATTGGACCGGCACGCAAAATGCGCATTGGTTGGAGTGGGTAATCGCTGACATCGAGGATAGTTGACTCTAAACCAACATCACAAGCGCCTCCGTCGACCACTGCGTCAATTCTATCGCTTAATTCGTTAAACACTTGCTCGGCTGTAGTTGGGCTGAGCTGTTTGTGTGGATTGGCGGAAGGCGCTGCGACAATCAATTCTCCCTGTTGCAGAATTTCCCGGAACACCGGGTGAGCAGGCATGCGTACTCCGATAGTGTCTAGTTCACCGGTGACAGCCGAACCGATCAGCGCACCTTTCTTCAGGATCAAAGTGAGTGGTCCAGGCCAAAAAATTTTGGCGATTTGCCGCGCAACGGCCGGGATGTCAGAACAGATCGAATCAAGCTGTGCAAGACTGTGGATATGCACAATCAGGGGATGATTGTTAGGGCGTTGTTTGGCCTTGAAAATTTTCGCAACCGCTGCCGGATTGGTTGCATCTGCGGCAAGGCCATAGACGGTCTCCGTGGGCACGGCTACAGTCCCTCCATGCCTCAATAGATCAGCCGCTTGAGCGATTCCTGTTTCGTTTGCAGGTAAAAATTGAGTTTTACTGTCTGTCATTTTATGGGTTACAAAAGTTACAATTTACGGGATCTGTATCCCGCATATCGACCGCTTGGGTTTGGTTAAATCCACATTTTTGGCAAGCCGTAATATAGGCTTTCGGTAGCGTGCTGGGTGTTCCACAATGACGACAAGGTAGCCCTGCGACTGCTTGACTAGCAACAAAGCCACGTGCTGCACACTTTGGGCAGAGACTGGTTAAGTGTTTGGCAAGCGCTTGCGCAGCTAGATCTAAAGTTACTTGACGTTGTGGGCAGTGCATGGCCCGAAAATCGTATTGCAATTTTAGCAAACTCGCTGACTCAGTGGTACTGAGTTGTTGCACGGCTGCTTGTATCGCGGCTGCCCCGATCAGATCTTTGCGCACAGCCAGTACACTGTTTTTGCTATTAACTGCGATGAGAATACAGGCCTGAGCCGGTGGCACTTCAGCGGTAAACGCATTGACCTGCGTTTGCCAATCTTCAATAAGCGGAAGTTCTAATGCTAATTGCTCAACCATAATGGGTTGTTGAGCGCTGGCACTTGCGATCACCTGACCAACATGATTAACGCAGACGAGTATTTCCGTATTGATCGCAAACAAGCCAAAAGCGTCACTTTGAAAGCTACCCTCACTGCCAATACCTATCTTAACATTTGCGTGCTGGACAGACATTAGCGCTTTTTGTTTAGCGCATTCAAAGGGGGAAAGCGATCGTTCTATTTCACCACTGAAGGTACCTAAAGAGTCGGTATTGAAATCAGTGTAATTGACTACTTTCCAATCCAACGCTGCAGCTAATGGAGCTGCTATGTAGTCTGCCTTACGGTGTTGAGTCGCAATGGCAACTGTAAGCCCTTGTAGTGGATCGGCAGAACTTCCCATCAGGCGTCTAAGATTCGAGTTCGTTGAGTAGTTCTTCGAATTGCTGACTCAGTTTATGACTCGGGGCAAAAAAGGCGAGCGGACGACGCTGGCTATGCGACTCTCGAACTTTTACCGAGGCACTTAGTTTGGCTTCTAACACAGGTAATCCTTGCGCAACTAATCCGGCAACGAGTTGTTTGGGCAAATTCGCCTGCGCATTGAATTGGTTGATGATGATTCCTTCACAGGCCAAATCCGGATTATGATCGCTCTTGAGTTCCATGACATTGTCGAGTAAACGCTGGATCGCTTGAGCGGAAAAATCGTCACAATCAAATGGTACTAGGAAAGAATCTGCAGCGATTAATGCAGCCTTGGAGTAAAAGTTAAAGTTCGGCGGCGTATCGATATATATGCGATCGAACTGACCTTCAAGCTCTTTGATTGTATCTCGCAACTTAAACATTTTATAGCGCGACTCTAACTCGCGTTCAATATTGGCTAAACTTTTGTCTGCGGGCATGACGAAGAGATTTTCAAATGCTGAGGGCTGCACAAAATCTTCGCCCGTAAGCGCTTTACTGAACCATCCTACGGTTTGCTTAAACATATCTGCGACGGTATGCGTGTCTTCGGCAACGTCGATACCTGCATAATGGGTAGCATTGCCCTGTGCATCGAGATCGATTAAAAGTGTTTTTAACCCCCGTTTGGCACTTGATGCGGCCAAATTGGTGCTAATGGTGGATTTACCGACGCCCCCTTTTTGATTAAACACAACTCGTTTTTTCATACTATTTCTTTGCTGCCCAACAGGTACGATCAGCATAAAAGAAAGCGTTGGTTTTGGGAATGGCTATGGCACCTTTGAGCAAAAATAAAACATCAACTAGGCTCCGTCAGTTGGATCTGACGGAGCATCAACCTTAAGAATTGGGCAAAATCACATTATCAATAACATGGATTACGCCGTTGCTACCTTTGATATCAGTTTGGATAACCTTGGCGCCGTCGACTGTTACTGTGCCCATAGATACGTGAATATCAATACTATCGCCCTGCAACGAACTGGCGCTAGACAGATTAACCACTTCTTTGGCATAGATTTCCCCTGGAACCACGTGATAAGTCAGGATTTCGACCAGCTTGTGCTTGTTTTCAGGCTTTAGCAGCGACTCAACGGTACCTGCTGGTAGTTTCGCAAATGCCTCGTTGGTGGGAGCAAAAACGGTGAATGGACCTTTGCCTCCTAATGCATCGGTTAAGTCCGCGGCCTGCAGTGCCGCAACCAGTGTCGTGAAATTGGCGTTGCCTGCAGCAATATCAACAATATCAGGTTGGCTAGCAGTGCTTTTCGCGTAGTTACCGCCGGCGACAGCGGCTCCTGCTACACTGATCAATGCAGCAGCGAGAATGGTAGATTTTAAGCGCATATTCATATTGCTTACCTCAAATGATGTCTTTAAGTGAAATTAAGTCATGCAGTGCACATTGCATAGTTTCATTACAGCAGCCATTGTTTTTTGGTTGATGAATCTTTTGTAATCTGGAACCTTGGCCTAGTTTCTATCAATGCATTATTGTCGATGGTCCGCACGATATTGTGCTGCAGATATAAGGTTACCGATAAGGGGCGAGCATTCTGGGAGGAGTGCCAGACGTTCAAACTGTGGCGTGAGTGCGGCCCAGTATGAGTTTCTTAACTACGTATTCCCAGGGCATTGCGAGGATCGGTAAAATGACTAATGCGAAGGGGAAAATCAAGCCATCGGTTGTTTGCTCTGACAAACGTCCCTCCAGCCACAGTGGCAAGGCAACTAATAGCAACCAGAGGCACTTATAGATAATTTCAAGGAGTAAAATTGGGATCATCTCAACAGTGCGAAATAGACCGATAAAGGCCACCACCGTAAATGCAGCCCAAACACTCCAGTTCATCGCATCAGAAGGCACAGCTTTAAGACTAGGCTGTGCGTGCTAGCCCCTCAATAGAGGAATTGTAAAAAATTGTTTTTACCCGTTTGGCTGGCGCATTTCGGTGACTGAACTATCGTTGTAGTGAAATCAGGAGATCGAAATGCAAACAGAGACTGAGCAAAGAGAGGCCACTTTTTTCTTGGTTACCGCTATTAGCTATGCGTCCATAGTGATTGTAGGATTTGTCCTTTTTATCCTCACGGCTCGATCGAGTTTTGATGCTCCATGGTGGGTGCATATGCATGCACTGTCCTTTATGGCATGGCTGGTGCTGTATATTTGCCAAACATATTTCATCTATTCTGACAGACGCGGCAATCATCGTTTATTCGGGCGAATAGGAGCAGCGCTGGCGCTTTGGATGTTAGTGACGGGTGCTGTGTTTTTACCTTATACAGTCGTTGTGGGGCGAACGCCGGTGTTTTTTACTCCGGAGTTTTTTCTCGCCTTGGATTGGCTGAATTTGCTGGTTTTCGGCATGCTCATTGGCCTAGGGTTAAGGCTTCGAAAGCAGACTGAGTGGCATAGGCGGTTAATGTTCGCTGCGACACTTTCAATTGGTACACCTGGAGTTGGTCGGATAGCTTTGGTATTAAATGTAGAAGCTGCCATTGTGGTATCGGCAGTAATGTTGTTATTCCTGATCGGCGGCATGGTGTTTGATTGGTCAAATAAGAAGCGCTTCTATCCCGCTTATCTGGTTGGCTTGATCCCGATAATGGCAATGGGGCCATTAACAGAGGTATTGGCCAATACTGTGTTTATGTCCGAAATTGTTTTATGGCTGGCGCAAACCTGAAGATTGAGCTGTGCTAGACCATGCATACGATGAACGACACTATTTTACGGGGAACTCCCTTGTCCGACTTGGGTCTTACTGTATATGCTTAACATGTTGTTAACATTTGGTGGGGTAACGTATGCGAAAGGTTCCACAAATCTTGTTAGCCTTAGTGGCACTGAGTTTGAGCGCTTGCCAGAGCACGTCCGTCCCGCTGAGCGAAAGTCCAAATCAGTTGCTTAATGACCGTGCATTTCCTGGTTATCATCTCTTTGCTATCGAAACCGAGGAAGAGGTATTTGAGCTTACTCCAGAAGCGAAGTCCTTTGTTAACCGCATTACATGGCAACACGACCATCCCACTAAGAAGATCAAAGCATTAGTCAGTAGTATTTTTGATCGCTCTGATCTGAACCTGCTGTACAGCAATGATGCCAATACCACCGCGTCTGATACGTTTAGAACGGGCGCTGCAAACTGCTTGTCGATGTCAATAATGACTTTTGCATTGGCTGAATACGCTGGTTTTGATGCGCGCTTTCAGGATATTCAGATACCCGAATACTGGACTCGCCGCGATGGCTTTTCATTGCTCAATGGGCATGTCAATGTGTTAGTACGGCCAAAGCATGATCAACAGGTGATCCAATTATTGAGTTCGGATGTGGTGATTGATTTTGATCCGCAAGAGAGTCGCAAGCATTTCCCCGTTGTAGAGATTACTAAGCAACAAGCACTCGCCATGTTCTATAACAATAAAGGTGCGGATGCACTGATTGACGAAGCGTACACGAGGGCGTATGCATATTTTCGGGCTGCTGTATTAATGGATCCCAATTTTGACGGCGCTTGGGTCAACTTAGGGATCCTATATCGCCGTACTGGACACCTGGAATTCGCCAAGCAAAGTTATGAAAGGGCAATAGAAGCTGATGACGATAATCTTACGGCGTGGGAAAACCTTGCGTTTTTACATAGCCAGAATGGTGAGACCGAGCTTGCTGAGCGCATTTTTAGTCGTGTAGAACGCCAGCGGCAAGATAATCCCTTTTACCATTTTATTCTCGGAGAGCAGGCATTTGATGAAGGTAAACTTGATGATGCTTTACAATTTTTTGTGCGAGCGCATCGTTTAGATGCGGAAAAGCATGAAATCCTTTTCGGGCTGAGCAAAACCTATTACGAATTAGGTGATATTAGTCGCGCCGAAAAATATCTTGCGATGGCCAAACGTCGGGCGCCAAATCCGCAAGATGAAGCGCGTTACCAGGGCAAGCTCACCAAACTGCAACAGTTGTAGTTTCGGTATCGTGAAGTTTTGGCTTTGCCTCCTAGTACTTCTGGCTGCAGCAACCAACCAGACTCATGCAGATGTATACCGCCAAGCGTGGGATGATTTAGTTTATCTCGCAGCACCCGAACGCGCAGGGCGAGAGCCAAACACACAGGGAAGCATTGAGGCACAGCAGCATATTGTTGAGCGTTATGTTCAAGCACAGTTGCAAGGGGTACTGTCGAGCGATGATTTTTATCACCCCTTTACGATGAAAAATGGATTGAATGCTTATTCGGGAACCAATTTACTGGCGATAACAAAGGGGGATCAGTTGGGTGTGATTGTATTAACCGCCCACTATGATCATCTTGGCCGCGTGCAAGGCCGAATTCATCCTGGCGCGGATGACAACGCATCAGGTGTGGCCGTTATGCTGGCTTTGGCCCAGCTCAGTAATAATACAGCGTGGCAGCACCGCTTGTTGTTCGCGGCAACTGATGCTGAGGAAAAAGGGTTAATTGGGGCTAAAGCGATGCTCCAACATGAGGGAGTTCCATTCTCCAGCATCGTCGCTAACATTAATTTAGATATGCTCGGTCAGTTGGGGCGTCCAGCGCGTTTGTACCTAACCGGCACGCAATCGCATGTAGCGTTCGCATCATTGGTCGATGATATTAACGCAACACTACTGGCAGACTCTGGTTTACGCTTGATCAAAGAGCATCGCCAAGCGCGGACTCGACGTTCAGTGGGCACTGATATTAATTTTAAGCGTGCCAGTGACCATGCGGTTTTTGCCGACGCAGGTATCCCTTATTTGTTTTTAGGGGTAGGTGCGCATCCGTGGTATCACACCGCACAGGATACTGTAGAGCGGATCAAGCCAGAGAGTTTAGCTCTAGCAATAGATGTGGCTTGGGCGCTGCTCACAGAAGTGGATCAGCGCCTCGCCAAAGCGGACTAAATTACGCCTAACTCGCGTAACCGTTCTTTTAAATAGCTGTCCGCGGTATGTCGTTCAGATAACACAACATCAGGACGCGGATGTAAAAATAACGGCAATGAAATACGCGAGCGAGTTTGATCAGCTCCTTCAGGATTAATCACGCGATGCGTTGTTGAAGGGAAATAGCCCCCCGAGGCTTCTTGTAACATATCACCGATGTTAACGATCAAGTTCCCGAAGTCGCAAGGCACATCGATCCAACCACCGTCTTTGCCTTTGACCTGCAGGCCGGGTTCATTTGCTGCCGGCAAGATGGTCAGTAAATTGATATCTTCATGAGCTGCGGCACGGATTGCATCGGGTTCTTCCGAGCCATCTAGCGGTGGATAATGCAGTACGCGCAGTAAGGTCTGTTCACTATCCTTGATCATATTCGATAAGGGTTCACGATAGCCTTGACTGACCTCGCTGGGCGACAGTTCCTCTACCCATGACAATAATTCAGCGGCCAGTGCTGTTGCCTGATCATAGTAATCTTGCAGCTGTTGCTTTAGCTCGGCTGGACACTGTCCCCAAGGGTAATAATGGAAATATTCTTTGATATCTTTCTTTTTGAAGCCTTTTGCAACTTCCGACACAGTGCTCGGGAAAAAACCATCCTGAGTTTCTTTATGAAAGGTATATTGATTTTTCTCGTCGCTATTAAAAAAATTCTGCCAGTTGGCGTAGATATCGGCAACCGATTGTTGCTGGATCGGGTGGTTCTTTAACACGCCAAATCCTGTCTCGCGCAATGAACGCACGAATTCTTCTTTTGCATTGGCTGCCTGATAATCGACAGCAACTAATCGCTGAGTCATAGTCATCTCTATTTCACTGGAAAGGCGCGCATTATAGCGCGCTTTCTGCGGAGGTCATTGATTCGGGTCAAAAAAACTTTTGCCAGTGTCTGGCATTTACGCCAGCGATAAGAATACGCCAGCGAGCGCTGCACTCATTAAGTTAGCTAGTGTAGCAGCAAAAACCGCTTTCAACCCCAACTGCGCGATTTCTTTGCGGCGAGTAGGTGCCATTGCGCCAATCCCGCCCATCAAAATAGCAATAGAAGAGAAGTTTGCAAAACCACACAGAGCGAACGTTACAATCGCTTGCGTACCCGCCGACAACTCTTCCTTGTATTTGATGAAATCGAGATACGCAACAAACTCGTTCACGACAATTTTTTGCCCAATGAAGCTGCCGGCTAAGCGCGCCTCTTCCCATGGTACACCGATCGCCCATGCTAACGGTTGCAATATATAGCCAAGGATCATTTGGAAGGTTAGGTCGGGCATGCCAAACCATGCGCCAATGCCACCAATCATTCCATTTAAAAGCGCAATCAAAGCAACAAAAGCCAACAACATAGCGCCTACATTCAAGGCTAATTGCAAGCCTGAGGAGGCACCACTGGCCGCCGCATCAAACACATTGGCATAGTCGGCTTTTTCTTCCTTCACTTCGGCCAGTTCGTTATGCACTTTATCGACTTCGGGTTGCATCAACTTCGCCATCAAGAGTCCGCCCGGCGCGGCCATAAAACTTGCGGCTAATAGGTATTTGATTTCCACGCCCAATCCAGCATAGCCAGCCATCACAGAACCGGCAATTGAGGCTAAACCACCGACCATAATGGCAAACAGTTCTGACTGTGTCATTTTAGGGATAAAGGGGCGCACCACGAGTGGAGCTTCGGTTTGGCCAACAAATATATTTGCTGCCGCAGACATCGATTCTGGTCGTGAGGTTTTCAATAGCTTTTCTAGCGCACCACCAATAATGCGGATCACCCAAGACATAATGCCAATGTGGTATAGGACGGTGATTAACGAGGAAAAGAAAATAATGACGGGTAGTACATTAAACGCAAAAATAAATCCGAGTGATAGGTTACCGACCGGACCAAACAAAAAGTCGATACCCTGTTGTGAGTAACCAATGATGTTTTTAACAAACTCACTCAAACTCAACAGCATTTGAATGCCAGGTTCAAAGTACAGGATAAATGCCCCAATTCCGGCCTGAATGGCGAAAGCACCACCTACGGTGCGCCAACGAATGGCGCGGCGGTTAGAAGAAATGGCGTATGCCAATGCGAGCAGCAATAGAATGCCAAAAATACCAGTCATGTGTAGGGTTACCTTTTTATTTTTATTGTAGTGCTTGCTTGATGTGCGAAGAGATTACATCCAGTGCAATGTAGTTTTTGCCGCCTTGGGTTACCACGACATCAGCGGTAAAACGACTTGGCTCTATAAACTGATGATACATAGGCTTGACCGTTGATTCATATTGGGTCGCGACAGATTCTAGTGTTCGTCCACGTTCACGCACGTCTCGCATCATACGACGCATTAAACAAATGTCCAACGGGGTATCGATAAACACTTTGACGTCATACAACGGTAAAAGCTCAGGCCGAGCCAATAGCATAATGCCCTCAAGAATGATTACCGGCGCTGGTTTTAAGCGCTCCGTATCCGGCAGACGAGTATGCGTTTTATAACAGTAGTGCGGATAATCAATCTCTTCACCATTTCGTAGTGCCTCAAGATGGTCTTTCAACAAGCTATGCTCAAATGCATTGGGATGGTCATAGTTATTTTTTTCGCGCTCTTCCATCGGTAGGTGATCTTGCGCCCTATAATAATGGTCCTCGCGCAAAATCTGCACTGGCCGGCCTTGCTCGGCGAATGCTTTTAGCAGATTTTCAGTAAATAAGGATTTACCGGAACCGGATGCTCCAGATATGGCGATAATAAGCGGCTTTTGCATGATAAAACGGAATTTTGCTGACTTCGTGCAAAGATACGTGTTTAGCTGCTTTTTGGCAATTTTTTAGGGGCATCTGTTACCCATTTTGTTTGCTGTTGCCGGTTTTTAGTCATCGGTTACGTCAGTTTCGTTACAGCTTGGAATGCACAGAATTGATGGTTCTATCATTAAACTGTCATACAGTTAGGGACATAATCTTACAACACGTGGTCTGAAGTTGGTTGATTTATCGCCAAAAATGACTTTTTTGCTGGATTTTTACGCGACTTCGTTCCAAACTAAGCGGCTGATTGTCATAAAGTTGCAACATTTCTTATATAGACTTCCGCAGCTTTTTGAATTGGACTCAACGTGCTGATAACAATAATAAGCCACCGCGTTGAACAAAGTATTACGATACATTAATAGGAAACACACTATGTTACTTAAATCAAAACTCAATCGTGTTGCGATTGCAGTTGCTGTTTCAGTAGGCCTTTCTACTGCAGCGATGGCGCAAGATACGTCATCAACCATTCGTGGTTCTGTAGCAACTCAAGCTGGCGAGATGATTAGCGGTGCTACCGTTACTTTGACAGACACTCGTACTGGCGCTGTTCGTACATTAGAAACTAATGAAAGTGGTAACTTCGTAGCACGTGGTTTACGTGTAGGCGGTCCTTACACGATTACCGTAGTAGACGCGCAAGGTTCGCGTACTATTGAAGATGTTTACCTTAACCTAGGTGAGCCAGCGAACGTTGACATCGCGCTAGAAACATCTTCTAACGTTGAGCGTATTGTAGTTACTGGTGCTGCAGGTGGTGTTGTTACTGAGGCGTTAGGTCCATCATCTAACTTCAATTTTGAAGATCTTCAGTTCCAACCGTCTATCTCTCGTGACATTAAAGACGTTATCCAAAACGACCCACGTATCACTATCGATCCATCAAACTCTGATGCAATCCAGTGTGGTGGCGCAAACAACCGTTTCAACAGCATCACTGTTGACGGTATTGCGCAAAACGATAACTTCGGTTTGAACAACAATGGTTACCCAACTGAGCGTCTACCTTTCCCATTCGACGCAATTGACCAAGTTGACGTTCAGCTTGCTCCTTTCGATGTAACTTACGGTGGTTTCACTGGTTGTAACGTTAACGCCGTTGTTCGCTCTGGTACTAATGAAATCCACGGTAGTGTGTGGATCGATTACACCAACGACTCAATGCAAGGTGATTCAATTGAAGGCAACAAGTTTGACGTGCCTGATTTTGATGAGAAGCGTTACGGTTTCACTATCGGTGCGCCGATCATTAAAGATAAGTTATTTATCTTTGCTGCGTATGAAACTCATGAGCCAACTGAACTTTTTGAAGATGGCCCAGAAGGTGCAGGCTTTGCTGAGCCAATTTCTGGTCTAACCGTTGGTTTACTTGATGAAATCCGTGACATTGCCCTTAATACCTATGGTTACCAAGCGGGTGATATCCTAACTGCAGCTGATGAAGACGAAGAAAAAGTGCTTATCAAGCTAGATTGGGAAATCATGGACGGTCAACGTGCGTCATTGACGTACCAAAACACTGACGGTAACACTATCAGTGCAACAGGCGCTGGCTCACGTAGCTACGCATTCAATGACCGCTACTACCAACGTGCAAATGAGTTGACTTCATACTCATTGCAGTTGTTCTCTGACTGGACAGATGACTTCTCTACTGAAATCCGTTTCGGTATGCAAGAAGTGCGTAATGGCCAAACGCCATTCACTTCTGACTCTGACTTCGGTGACGTGGTTATTCGCGACGTAGTCGGTAGCGTAGACGTTTTCTTGGGTGCTGACCAATTCCGTCAAGCGAACAAATTGGACTATGATACAGATACGTTCCGTATCGCAGGTACTTATTTCGCAGGTGATCACGAAATCACTGGTGGTGTCGAGTACGGTGCAGTTGACGTGTTCAACCTATTCGTTCCAGGCAGCCAAGGTATCTTTGAATTTGATTCATTGGATGACTTCCGCAACGGTATCGCGTCACAAATCGACTACAACATCCCAGCTTCTCTTGATGCGAACGATGGTGCAGCGGCATTTACCTTCGAAAACACGACTGTTTTCTTACAAGACCGTTGGGAAGCAACTGTTGACCTAACAGTGACTTTCGGTCTGCGTTACGACAAATGGACATCTGACGATACTCCAACTGCTAACCCAAGCTTCCAGCAGCGTTATGGCTTCACCAACGCAGTTGCACCAGACATGGATTTGTTACAACCACGTCTAGGCTTCAACTACGTAGTTGATGACAGTACGTTCGTATACGGTGGTGCTGGTTTGTTCGCTGGTGGTAACCCGAATGTTTGGTTGTCTAACAACTATTCAAACAACGGTGTAACTATTCTTGCTTCGCGTATCACGTCAGGTGATGCATTATTAGCAGCGAATACTCCTGGATTCTTGTTCAACGTACCACAAGCTTCCATCGACGGTTTGACCGGTGGTGACGGTGCGGTTAATGCGCTAGACGCAGACTTCAACGTACCAGGCGTATGGAAGTTTAACCTAGGTACACAGCACGAGTTTGAAGATGGTACCGTTGCTGGTATCGACGCGATTTACTCACGTCAGCAAGACTCTGCTAAGACAATTGCACTGAACTCAGTCCGTATCGGTCGTGCAGCTGATGGTCGTCCTATCTACAAGAACGCTGATTTGTTAGATGCAGATTGCGTTGCGAATGTAGCGAGTAGCGATTGTTCTGGCCGTAACACAACTGATTACTTCTTGACTAACTCTGATGACGATGGCGATTCATTGGTAGTTTCAGTGTTTGCTAACAAGACGTATGACAGTGGTTTACGTGTTGGCGCAGCATATGCGTACATGGATGCTGAAGAAGGCAGCCCAATGAACAGCTCAACGGCAAGTTCTAACTACGGTAACTTGTCTACCGCTGATTACAACAATCCAGAAGTTGCAACCAGTAACTACGAAGTTAAGCACCGCTTTACTTTCAATCTTGGCTACAAGATGGAAATTTTCGACGGTTATGACACGCGCTTTAACCTATTTGCACAACGTGTGAAAGGTAAGCCGTATAGCTTCAACTTTGACTGGGATCCGGGCTTTGGTGACGAGCGTCCATTCGAAGATCGTTCATTGTTGTACGTACCATTGGTTGACGATCCAATCGTTCAATACGGCGACAACTTTGATCTAGACGCGTTCAACGCCTTTATCCGTACGCGTGGTTTAGAAGGTGCGCGCGGTTCAATCCTTGACCGCAATACTCAGAACAGTAACTGGTGGACACGCGTTGACCTACGTGTTTCTCAGGAGCTACCTGGCTTTATGGACGGACACCGTGGTGAAGTTTACTTCGCAATCCGTAACCTAGGTAACCTAATCAACGACGATTGGGGTGTATACCGTCAGGTTAACTTCGAGTACAACAACCCAGTGGTTGATGCTCGTCTACTTGACGATGGTACCTACCTATACACCAACTTTGATGGTGATGCAGGTCAAACAGTTAACGCAGATGCATCGACCTGGTCAATGCGTGTAGGTGTTAAATACCGCTTCTAATCCAATCGGATTAATCTAGAAAAACCGGCCTTTTGGCCGGTTTTTTGTTTTTGTGATTTACTTGGAGGGAGTACTACGACTTTGTTTTGTGCGCTCACTGTCGAGTCGTAAGCCAGCTAATGCATTTAACATGACAGTTAGAAAAACTTTTATAGTTGCGAGGGTTGTCAGTATTAATAGCTTATTGGATATACAACCCGTACACATTGAGTATGACTAGCCGTTTCCCAATAGATTGTTAGGCGAGGCAAGGATACTCGCTCATTTTTAGTTATACGTTATCGAACAGCTTCTCTACCCGCTGCCGTAACTCTTCAATTTGAGTTACGTCGGCAGGCGCGATGAATATTGTATCGTCACCGGCGATGGTGCCGAGCACACCGTCTTTTTTCGATAACGAGTCTAAAAGGCGAGCGATAAGCTGAGCAGCTCCTGGGCTGGTACGAATGATTACCATGACATTATTGTGCACGATATCCAATACTAACTGCTTGAGTGGGCTTTTCGCCGTCGGCATACCTAATTCAGGTGGCAAGCAGTAAACCATATCACCGCGGGCGTTGCGCGTGCGCACCGCGCCAAACTTGCTCAGCATGCGCGAAATCTTAGATTGACTAATACTATCAAAACCCGCTTGTTTAAGGGCGTCTACGATCTCTCCTTGCGAGCCATAGCTTTCGGCTTTCAATAAGTCTTTGAATGCTTTTATCAATAATTCTTGCTTCGGAGTTGCCATAGGTATTGCAGTTGCTTGGAGGAAAACCCACATTTTGCCGCAATCAACGCGGTGTGGCAATTTTCATCGTAAATTCAGGCTATAATTGCCTAAAATACTCAGTATACGACCATTGGGTCATTGAGTTTTGGGCCCTTTTGATTTAGTGTGTCGGGCGTTTAATTTCTTGCGCGTTGCTTGAGCTCACACTTCTATGTGCGTGTGCATAGACGCTTTAATTTTGTAAAGAATATTCTTGTAGGAGAGACTCATGAAAGTAGCAGTCCTAGGTGCGGCTGGTGGTATTGGTCAGGCATTATCACTTTTATTAAAAACTCAATTACCAGCCGGCTCAGAGTTATCACTCTACGACGTAGCCCCGGTTGTTCCAGGCGTTGCGGTTGACTTAAGCCACATTCCTACCGATGTAAAAGTAACCGGCCACGGTAAAGATAATTTGGCTGACGCCTTGCAGGGCTGTGATATTGTTTTGATCCCTGCTGGTGTGCCGCGTAAGCCAGGTATGGATCGCTCTGACTTATTTAATATTAATGCTGGGATCGTTCGCAACTTAGTAGATGCTATCGCAGATACTTGTCCTAAAGCATGCATCGGGATCATCACTAACCCAGTGAATACTACAGTGGCAATCGCTGCTGAGGCACTCAAGGCCAAAGGTGTATACGACAAAAATAAATTGTTTGGTGTGACTACATTAGATGTTATCCGTGCTGAGACTTTCGTTGCTGAAAAGAAAGGTCTGGATGTTTCTGGTGTGCATGTACCAGTGATTGGTGGTCACTCAGGTACGACGATTTTGCCATTATTGTCACAAGTTGAAGGCGTAAGCTTTAGTGATGATGAGGTCGCAGCATTAACGACACGTATCCAAAATGCCGGCACTGAAGTGGTTGAGGCCAAAGCAGGCGGTGGTTCAGCAACATTATCTATGGGTCAAGCCGCAGCGCGTTTCTGTTTATCATTAGTTGCCGCTATGAAAGGCGATAATGTCGTCGAATATACTTATGTTCAGGTTGATTCTGATGATGCAGCATTTTTTGCTCACCCTGTGCGTTTGGGGGCAAATGGCGTAGAAGAGATTTTACCCTACGGTGAACTGAGCGCATTTGAGCAGAAAGCCAAGGAAGACATGCTAGACGGTCTCCGTGGTGATATTCAATTGGGTGTAGACTTCGTTACTAACGCTTGATTGATACTTATTCGAGATATCAAAAGCCAGTCTTAGGACTGGCTTTTTTAGTTCCTGCCAAATTCAGTGAAGCTGTTCTGCCAGCCATTTTTCAGCTTCTGTTACATCGGTAAAGCTCATCGAGACTTCACCACAAGAGGAATATAGGTTGTCAAAATAACGGGTGTAAAAATCAAAAGAGTCACGGTTTGTTATGACCACTGCAGTAGCGACACGGCCATAGTTCTTTTCATTTTTTACGTGTTCTTTTAAGTAGCTTTCCGCTGAGGGGATATACATTGCGTCACCATGCATAATGGTTAACACCCCCCATTTTGCACCCATGCAGGAAGGAAAGTTTTTAGGTAATTCTTGGTTTGCTTGTTGCAGCAATTCTAGATTCCAAGGGCCTGTGCCCTCTAGCCAGAGAACGCGGTCTTTAATTTGCACAGTTAAATTACCATGCGGTTTGAATACACCTGACACCGCTGACCTCTCATTTTGACTGATTAGCACCGGATTTTGCTAAGTGCCTATCAGTGTATAGGTTAACTTTAGCAATCGCCAGTTTACGTTAGCTGCCTGTTGCTTAGTCGCCGGTTAGGAAACGTAAAGTTATAAAAAAATATCCTTAGGCAAAATTCCACTTACCCAACTTGCAGCACCATAACTCTATACTGCAACTACGAATAGACCTGCGGTTATACCAGTGTCTTGTTGTTTCGAATTTACTAAGAGGGCACATCCATGATGCCGAAAACGATCACTTCAACCTGCAAAAATGCTGCTATCCTAGCCACCTTGCTCTCTGGCTTACCCGCAGCAGCTTATGCGCAGCCTCTTGCGTTATTTTCTGAATTAGCGCCGCACAGCAATGCGCAATTACCGGCACATGTGAGCCAGGCGTTTAAAATCAAAGCAAACCGCAAAGCCTTATTAGCCGCAGAGGTACTGATTGAATTACCGAACCTAACCGAACCGGTTGTTGCTGTTCGAACGAGTCTAGACCGCAGTCGGAAGGGACTGCATGTTTGGAGTGGTCATGTGCAGGGAGATGAAGCGGCAAGTGTGATTATAACCTTTAAAGGAAGTCAGCTTTCAGGCTTGGTGCAATGGCAGGAAAAAACCTACCGAATGACGACCAATAATGCCGGAAAGGAATTACTGTACGAAGTTGATTTGGCCTCGCTACCGAGTGAAGAAGCTGATGGTGAAGTGCCGCTTGGAGACTCAGAGATTAATGAGTTTGTGGCCGACACGGCAAGCGCTAACAGCGGTGATACAGTAACGCAGGACCTGCTAGTAGTGTATACGCAAGGTGCGTGTAACTATGCCGGGAGTTGCTCGCAATTGGATGCAGATATTGTTACCGCTATTACCGATCTAAATAATGCTTATGCCGCCAGTGGAATAAACATCACTATGAATTTAGTCGGCACCCATTTAACTGACTACAGCGGAACCAATGCAAGTGAAACGTTGACTGCATTGCGCTCGACGTCAGATGGACAAATGGATGAAGTTCATCAAGTACGGGATCAGTTGAATGCCGATATTGTATCTTTGATTTATGATGGCCAAGGATGTGGGATCGGCTACCTGCGTTCATCAGCAACCTCAGCGTTCAATGTAACCGATGTGCCTTGTATGGTAGGCAATCGTACCTTAGCGCATGAAATTGGTCACAATCAAGGAGCCCATCATGATCGACAAACCGTTGGTGGTGGCGTATCTGGTGCGTTTAATTATGGCTATCGCCGTTGTAGTGATGGTTCAATCGATGACAATGGGTCTCCTTACTTTCGTACGATCATGTCGTATAGCTGCTCCGGTGCTGCCCGCGTCGGTCGGTTTTCAAATCCACAAGTGAGCTATGCAGGCGTGCCCCAGGGAATCGATCCAGCATTTGCGCCTGAGAGTGGTGCGTGGAATGCACGCACGCTAAATGAATCTGCCAGCTATGTGGCGTCTTTCAGAGTGAATCAACAAGTCACTATTCCACTTGCACCCAGTGCGCTAGAAGCCGTCAGTATTGATTTTAACGCGGTGACTTTAGCTTGGCTTGATAACGCCGATGATGAAGAGTCATACGTGGTGCAACGGCGCGATGTGGCATCAGACTGGACGACGATCGCACGCTTGAGCGCAAATGCGACCAATTTTGTTGATAATACTGTTGCGGCTGATTCGACCTATGAATACCGTGTAGCGGCAATCAATGGTGCTGGCACCTCCGCGTATAGTCTTCTGGTTGCTGTTGTGACACCAGTGCAACCGAGTGAAATTACCGAGTTTGCGTTGAGCGAATTGACGAACCAAGGGCAGGTCACCAACGGTTTTGCCACGACTTACGCTGATGATGGCAACGCTCAAGTTGTCACAGAAGCCAGCTCTGGGGGGCCTAAGCGCTCTAGACGGCAAGCCTATCAGCATATCTGGAATTTCAATATCACTGGCGGAGCAGGGGGTTCGACGTTAGTGGCGAATACCTGGGTCTCTGGTAATGAAGGCGCAAACTTTGCGATGTCGCTGGATAACGGCAATAGCTGGACGCCCTTGTTCACCGTGTCCAGTCAAGCTGCTGACAATAGTGTCGTGGCCGTGTTGGGAACTATCAGCGGTGCCGTGCAGATCCGCGCTACGGATGCTGAGCAAAGCAGTGGCGAGGCGGTTGATAGCTTATACGTTGATCAACTAGTTATTCGTTCGTCCACTCTAGTTCCTGAAGTACCTCTAGCACCGAGCGACCTTGTCGCTACTGCAATGACGGCCACTAGTGTCAGTTTTGAGTTCAATGATAATGCCGATAATGAGCTAGGGTTTAACCTTTATCGTTCTAGCAGTGACCCATTAGGTAGTTGCACAAATGGACAAATCGTCGCGACTCAGGCAAGTGTCGCAGCGACAGGTTTCGGTACTATCAGTGATACGCAGGCGCAAGCAAGTTCAGAGTACTTCTTTTGGGTTACTGCGTTTAATGCTGGCGGCGAGTCGCTCGAATGCAGCAATGTGGTAAATGTGGTTACTGAAGCCACCCAGGCCGAATTGACAGTTTCTGGGTTTAAGCAGAAAGGCGTACAAAATACTGAACTACAATGGCTTGGATTAGGTGGTGAGCAAGTGGATGTGTATCGTGACGGTCAACGCGTTGCTACTGTGGCGAATAGTGGGCAAAGCTTTGATAATATTGGCCAAAAAGGGGCTGGTAGTTATCGTTATCAAGTCTGTGAGTTAGCGCAAACGGCGTGTACACCGGAGCAAACAGTGGTGTTTTAACTCGGGTATTGTCAAAGAAGCTTCCCAAGCAAAAAGAAAAGGCCTGATAATCATCAGGCCTTCTGTTTATTAACGCTACGCTACTGGTCTAACTTAGATGGCTGCGATAATTAGCATACGCCTAACGGCATTAGCCAGTATTGCGCATCCCAATTGCGATGCCGGCGATTGCCACCATCATTGCGCGTTCGAGGGTTGCAACGGTTGCAGAAGGGCTCTCGCCATCTGGGGTTTCAACCTGTGCGCGGATCCGCTCGAGTAATTCAATTTGCAGGTAATGCAAGGGTTGTAAATACCCAGCACGAATGTTCATCGACTCCTTACCTTGCGGATCAGTTTCCATCACGCTTTGTTGCTTGGTTAACTTTAACAACAGGGCAATACTGTCGGAGAGCTCTTGGCGCAGGGTTTCGCCGAAATGTTTTAACTCTGCAGGCACTAAGCGTTCATCATAGGCGGCGCTGATCTGCGGGTCGGCTTTGTGAAATACCATGTCGAGCATTGATAGACGTGAAGCAAAAAATGGCCAGTCTGCGATCATTTCCTCAATCGTTGCTTTAGCATCTGAATTGTAGCTAGCCTGAATCGCTGGCATGACACCAAGCCAAGACGGCAACACTAAACGGGTTTGCGCCCAGGCAAATATCCATGGAATTGCGCGCAAACTTTCTATACCACCGGTGGGCTTGCGTTTTGCTGGGCGACTCCCCAAGGGCAATTTACCGAGCTCTTGTTCGGGCGTAGCAACGCGAAAGTACGGCACAAAGTCAGGGTGTTCGCGCACAATACCGCGATAATTATCCCGCGCCTGATCAGCCATGGTTTGGATTGTTTCCCGCCATTCATGCTTCGGTTCAGGTGGTGGAAATAAGATGGCTTCAATAATCGCGCTGGCATAAATCCCAAGGCTACGTTTGGCTAACTCTGGCATCCCAAATTTATAGCGGATGGTTTCGCCTTGTTCTGTAACGCGAAAGCCTCCATCCAATGAACCTGGCGGTTGGGAGTGAATGGCCGCATGCGCCGGCAAACCACCCCGACCGATTGTACCGCCGCGGCCATGGAACAGAGTTAATTGGATCTGCGCATCTTGCGCGAGCTTAACTAGAGCTTCTTGCGCCTGATATTGGGCCCAGCCGGCGGCGAGGGCACCGGCATCTTTAGCGGAGTCAGAATAGCCAATCATGACATACTGGCGACCTTGAATATAGCCACGGTACCAATCAATTGAGAGCAGATTGTTCATCACTGTTGGCGACTGGTTTAAGTCATCCAAGGTTTCAAACAAGGGGGCCACAGGCATTGGCCAGGTCACTCCCATTTCTTGCAGCAACAACTGCACGGCGAGCACATCCGAGGGTTCACTTGCCATTGAAATAATGTAAATACCAAACCCATGTTCGGAGTGTGCGGCAATTGTTCCTGCTGTGTCTAAGACCTCTTGTACTTCTTCACTCGGTTGCCAATGGCGGGGAAAGAGTGGCCGCTTGGAACTCAGTTCACGTAATAAAAAGGCTTGTTTGTCGCTTTCTGACCATTGGTTATAGTCTCCTAAACCGAGATAACGAGTAACTTCACTGAACACATCCGCGTGGCGCTGTGAGTCTTGGCGCACATCCAATTTCAACAGGTGGATCCCGAAACAGTGGGCACGACGAATGGTATCAGTCAGTAAACCATCGGCAACGATTTGCATGCCACAGTCAACGAGGCTTTGATAACACAACATCAATGGCTTGATTAGGTCGTCCTGGGATGCGATCCATTGGCTTGGTTCACTGGGTTTTCCATTTACATGGCGATCAATGTCATCGCGAGTGAACTGGAGTTGGGTAACCAGAGGACGTAACAATGCCCGATAAGGCTCCAACGCATCACCAACCTCTTCGCGCAAGGCCGCGTTACACTCACTCATGGACAACTCAACCTGTAACTTGTCGAGATCAATGGCAAATAATTTAGCGGCGCGTTTGCGCGCCAATAATAAAACCTGCTCGGTCACTTTGGACGTAACAAACGGATTACCATCGCGGTCTCCGCCCATCCAGCTACTGAATTGAACAGGCTTGGCATCGAGCGGTAAGGCCAGCTCATAATTACTTTTTAAACGGGTTTCAAAGTCACGCAAAAATTCGGGGACAGCATCCCACAGTGAATTTTCGATCACAGAGAATCCCCAACGCGCTTCATCAACCGGTGTTGGCCGCACGGTACGGATCTCTTCGGTATGCCAAGCTTGGGCAATTAAATCGGCGATGCGTTGATTGAGTTTGTCGCGGTGATATTCGTCGGTGGTACTTTGGTGTAAGCGAGCTAAACATTTAGCCAATTCGCTGTGTTTATGGATCAGGGTGCGGCGCGTGACTTCGGTTGGGTGAGCCGTTAGCACCAAGTCGATATTTAGATCAGCGACCGCACTCGCGATGCTATCATTGCTAAGCTCAGCACGATCAAGGTGAGCAAACAATTGATCGATAGGGAAATCAATTTGTTGCGCTGAGTTGTATTCTTGTTCAGCGATATTAGCGAGGTTAAGAAATTGTGCAAATGCTCGACCAATTACGAGTAGTTCAGACTCATCCAATTCACTGAACAGCGCCTGTAATTTTGCGCGGTTCTCCGCATCCCCCTTATTGGCTGAACGTCCTGCTTTGCGGATCGTTTCTATCCGCTCGAGCCACTCATCGCCCAACTGATGTTTAATCGTTGCGCCAAGCGTTGCGCCCAGTTGGCGCACGGTATCTCGAAGTTGTGCATCTATTTCAGCCATTTCCTTCTCCTTAAATTTTGCCAATTAACACGATACTGCAAGTGATGGATAGCTGTCTAATGTGTTTGGCTATAAGATAGACACTTGTCTATTCCCCACAATTTGTCTCAGACTGTGTTATCATCCCCGCCTTTTACCACTTTGGGGATAAATGTGAGCGATAAATTTACCACAATCGAAGGTCAAGGTAGCTACGGGATTGGCTATCAAATGGGCCAGCAATTGGCGTCAAATCCGTTTGAAGGAATGGATGTTGATGCGGTCGTCGAAGGCGTGCGTGATGCATTCACTGGCGCGGCACCACAGGTTTCTGATGCCGATTTGCGTACCGCATTCAATACGATCCATGAGCGCATGCAAGCGGCTAAGGCAGAACAGCATAAAGCCGTAATCGAAGAAGGCGTAGCATTTTTAGCTGAGAATGCAAAGCGTGCTGAAGTAGAAGTTACAGCTTCTGGTTTACAGTACGAAGTGATTAATGCTGGCGATGGCGCGACACCTGATGCGAATTCAACCGTACGCACACATTATCATGGCACCCTAATCGACGGTTCGGTATTTGATAGTAGTTATGATCGTGGTCAACCTGCTGAATTCCCAGTCAACGGCGTAATTAAAGGTTGGACCGAAGCATTACAAATGATGCAAGTCGGTGCTAAGTGGCGTTTATATGTGCCGCATAACCTCGCTTATGGCGAGCAAGGTGCGGGTGGTGCCATCGCTCCTTACAGCACCTTAGTGTTTGACGTAGAGCTATTAGATATCCTCTAATTCAGACAAAAGCACGATAAAAAGCCCCGCCACGAGCGGGGTTTTTTATTTCGGTTGCGCAGACCTAGCAGCAACGCTTACCCTATAGCTCAATTAGAAAAATGATAACAGGAGCTGTGAGTGAATTCGCTCAGTAACTCAATTGACCGGATCTTGCGCTGGCTCGGGCATGCAGCAAGTTATGGGATCTTGCTGATGACGCTCATTACTTTTTTAGTTGTGGTGCTGCGCTACGGTTTTTCGACCGGTTGGATAGCGCTACAAGAATCTGTGATGTATTTGCATGCACTCGTGTTTATGCTGGGGGCTGCTTATACCTTACGAGATGATGGCCATGTACGGGTCGACATTTTTTATCGCAATTTTAGCCCTACCCAACAAGCGTGGGTCAATATTATTGGGACGCTGGTATTGCTGTTCCCAGTCTGTGTCTTTATTTTTGTGATGAGTTGGGACTACGTGATTAACTCATGGCAACTTATGGAATCTTCTAAAGAAGCGGGTGGATTGCCACTTGTCTTTGTGTTGAAAAGTCTAATCCCAGTGTTTTGCGGTACGCTCTTATTACAAGGTTGTGCAGATGTCGTGCGCTATTTTGGGGTGATAAAGCAAGCAGCAGGAGCACAGTAATGGAATATATGGCTTTGCTGTTGTTTGCTTGCGTTTGTTTGGTTTTGTTGCTGGGTTTTCCGGTGGCGTTAACATTGGCCGGAACATCATTATTGTTTGCTGGCGTGGGTATTCTCCTTGGTGGATTTGACGCCAGCTATTTGCATGCTTTACCCAGTCGGTTATACGGGATTTTGACCAATACTACGTTAATTGCGGTACCGCTGTTCGTATTCATGGGCGTGTTGTTGGAGAAATCCAAGATTGCCGAAGAACTGTTGCAAACCATGGCGCAATTGCTGAGTGGTCGCTTACCTGCCGGGATGGCACTTTCAGTTATTTTCGTCGGCATGTTATTGGCAGCCAGTACCGGCATTGTCGGTGCGACAGTTGTGACGATGGGGCTCCTTTCGCTGCCGAGTTTATTGAAAAAAGGTTATACCCCAGAACTCAGTAGCGGACTGATTTGTGCTACAGGAACCTTGGGCCAGATTATTCCTCCCTCGATTGCTCTGGTCTTGCTAGGTGACGTGCTATCCAGTGCTTATCAACAGGCCCAGTTGAATATGGGAATTTTCTCGCCAGATTCAGTGTCAGTCGGCGATCTTTTTGTGGGCGCAATCATCCCAGGCTTACTTTTAGTCGGTTTATATGTGGTGTACGTGGTCTTTACGACGTGGCGGCAACGCATGCCAGTCAATCAAACCGAACATGCCGAGCCTGTACCGCTTAAGCGTATTCTATCGGCATTACTTCCACCATTGTTACTTATTGTGGTTGTGTTGGGGGCAATTATCAGCGGCTATGCGACGCCTACCGAAGCGGCAGGTGTGGGGGCGATGGGGGCGTTAGTTTTGTCGTTAGTAAAACGCACATTATCTCGTCAGCAGTTAACCGAAGTTCTCATCGACACCAGTAAAATCACTTCTATGGTGTTTTTGATTTTGATCGGCGCATCCGTCTTTTCGCTGGTATTCCGCGGTTTTGGCGGCGAAGAACTCATCGAATCCTTCTTTAGCAGTCTGCCCGGTGGTCAAGTCGGTGCGATGTTGGTGGTGATGTTAGTGGTATTTTTACTCGGGTTTATCTTGGATTTTATTGAGATTACTTTCGTCGTAGTGCCTATAGTCGCACCAGTGCTGTTAATGATGGGGATCGATCCGGTGTGGTTAGGGATCATGTTGGCGGTGAATTTACAGACGTCGTTTTTAACACCACCTTTTGGTTTCGCCCTTTTTTACTTACGCGGAGTTGCACCGAAGACGATCCAAACCACCCAGATTTACCGTGGTGTGATACCCTTTATCGCTATTCAGGTGTTAGTGTTGATACTACTATCACTATGGCCAGAACTGGCGACCTATTTGCCTGATACAATCTACTAATTTATAAGTTTCACCGCTTAAGGTTATAACAATGAAAATAAGAATTACGCTCGCTAGCCTTATCTCCCTATCAGTACTTACGTTAATGTGGGGGTGTGGTCAATCCTCGCAGTCCACCTCAACCGCGCAGGGGACTGCCGAACCAGTGCAGGAATATCGTTGGAAAATGGTAACTGCTTGGCCGAAAAATTTTCCCGGCTTGGGCAGGGGGCCTGAGACCTTTGCGCGCTATGTAGAAGACATGTCCGGCGGACGTTTAAAAGTGCGGGTGTATGGTGCGGGTGAATTGGTCCCAGGATTTGAAGTGTTTGACGCTGTTGCACAGGGTACTGCGCAAATGGGCCACGCAGGTGCTTATTATTGGAAAGGCAAAATACCAGCAGCTCCGATCTTCTCCGCAATTCCCTTTGGTATGAATGTGACTGAAATGAATGCTTGGTTGCATTATGGTGGGGGCTTAGAGCTTTGGCGCGAGATTTATAAGCCCTTTGGCGTTATCCCCTTTGCTGGTGGTAATACTGGCGTACAAATGGCCGGCTGGTTTAAAAAGGAAATTAATACCTTGGAGGACTTTGCGGGCTTAAATATGCGCATTCCCGGACTTGGTGGTGAAGTTTTTGCCAAAATTGGCGGCGTACCAGTGACATTGACGGGGGGAGAAATTTTTACCTCGTTGCAAACGGGCGCGATTGATGCAACTGAATGGGTGGGGCCCTACAATGATCTTGCCTTCGGTCTACATAATGCAGCTACCTACTATTACCATTCGGGGTGGCATGAACCAGGCACCGCGTTAGAGTTTATTGTCAACGAAGAGGCCTTTAATGCCTTACCTAAGGATCTACAGGCAATTGTAGAAATTGCCACGCGCGCAGTGAATCAGGACATGCTCGACGAATACACTGCGCGCAACAATAATGCCATGCAGCAGCTGATCCAAGAGCACAAGGTCGATGTTCGTCCACTGCCGGATGATGTGATAAACGCATTACGTCAAGCTACGGCAGAAGTGCTGGCAGAAAAGTCGGCCGAAAACGCTGACTTTGCCCGCATTTATGCGTCGTATCAAACGTTTTACGAAGGTGTAAAGGCTTATCATAAGCTATCAGAACAAGCCTACTATCAAAATCGATAACTCACTCATCCTTTCTCGATAATAGGCCTTTAATGAGCATTAGGGGCCTTTTGGGTTGATGCTATAAATCAATGAATGGGGTGTCGAGATTCTGCGTGCTTGAATAACCGCGATCGAGCCGCATCTCTTCTATGATTAGTTTAATTAGAATGAAAAACAGATGGCCAAGCAGTGTCTACTATTCCCACTATTACTGTTGCTGGGGATGATTGTAAATCAACCATTGAAGGCTGCGGATGAGAACATCGTCGTGCATCAGGAAGTTGTGACAGCGATGAATAACTTGGTGGCAACCATAGAGCAAGATTATTTGCTGGACAACAAGCGCGAGCAAATTATTGCAATGCTAACGTCAGCAATTGCTCGTGGTGAGTTTAACGAGGAATATCAATTTGGACGGTTAAAGCGAAAACTGGAATCCTCATTATTTGCCGCTAGTAATGATGCTAATTTTGCAGTGCACTGGCGTGCAGGCTTTACGCTTTCTGAGGAAACATCCGATATCGTTTTTCCGGCTGTTATTCAGTCGCAATTTTTTAATGATAACGTTGGCTATTTGCAAGTGGACGGCGATCTAATTTACGCTAATTCACAGGACGTTTTGGATGAGGCATTAATTCATTTAGCGTCAGCGGATGCGTTAATCATTGATTTAAGGAAGGCCGGTCAGATTGATTTGGAGTTGGCCAGGCGTCTGTTGAGCCAATTAATGCCGGCGGGACTTCCTATTGCTCAATTGAAGTTTGCGCATGATAAAACGCAGCTGTTGTTTACGGATGAGATTGAAATCAGCATCGCCCCAGATGTGCAAATTGTTTTACTCACTTCTCCCTTTGTCGCCGGCGCATGGGAATTTGTTGGATACACCTTGCAACAGGCGCAACGTGCCACAATTGTTGGTTCGCCGACAATGGGGTTGAGTCAGATGACAACAACCAAAGCGCTTAGCGAAAATATCAGTCTGATAATGGCCTATGCAGAGTTGCGCCACCCAGCAACAGGTGAGAATTGGCAGAACGAAGGGGTTATGCCGGATGTTCAATGTGACGTCGATGATCTGGTTAGATTTACACAAAGATTAATCACGGGTAAGCAAAGTGTTTGTATAGACGCTGCACAGTAATGTTTGCATTCGGACGTTCTACTGAGCGGTTAAAGTTTATACGTCGCGGATAAGTTGCTAGTGAATAGATCAAATCTGACCACGTTTCTATCAGACTTACTCGCTGGTGTTTTGATAGGTTGATGCTAATCATTTGGGGGCTTTGAAGACTAGAAAAGTAAGATCGTTGTGGTATTATTTTGCAATCATGAAAATGCAAAAGGACGCGCTATTATGAAAATCTCAATTATCACAGCCGTGATTGCTGCCTTGTTTATCTGGCTCACGGGCGAACAAATGCCCGCAAGCGTCGCCTCCCATTTTGATGCCGCATGGCATGCAGACAGTTATTTATCTCGTGACAGTTATATTGTGCTGATGATTTCAATCGTTCTTGTTATTTCACTGGTAACTGGACTACTCAGCCGCTTCATACCGTCACTGTCAGATGAACTTATCAACCTGCCGAATAAATCCTATTGGCTAGCGCCAGAGAGAAGAGCTGAATCGCTAAATTATATTGCAAACTGGTTGGCTTGGTGTTCGGTGGGTATGGCGCTGTTTCTTTGTTATGTGCATTGGTTGGTCGTTGTGGCAAACAATGCCGAATCAAAACAATTAAACAGTGCTTTAGTTTTGCTTGGCGTGGCGGCATTGTTAGTGGCAACCACGGTAGGCTTGGTAAAACTGGTACTACGGTTTCGCGGAGCCCCCGTTGACCGGTAGCGGTCAAGCTACGTAGCTACGATTTAAAAATCTTACCGGTTTGCATTACAAACGATACTGATTCCATCACAGAAATATTGTCCAATGGGTTTCCTGGAACGGCAATAATGTCAGCACGTTTGCCCACAGTCAGGGTACCCCGGTCGTCAACACCGAGGAGTTCGGCTGCGTAGATCGTCGCCATTCTTAACGCATCGATTTCCGCAATACCCATGCGAGTAAGGGCTGCAAACTCCAGAGCGGTATCACGGTGCGGAAAAACGCCATTGTCTGAGCCGAAGGCCATCTTTACGTTAGCGTCATAGGCCATTTTAAAGCTATTCGTGACAAGAGGCTTGAGGTATTCGTTTTTAGCTACTGTCGCTGGCGGTGTATCAGGCGCTAATTCAAATTCATTCAAATAAGCCTGAGGTACCAGAAATGTGCCGTGTGCTTGCATGAGAGCAATTGATTCTTCTGACAGTATTGAACCATGCTCAATAGAATCTACACCAGCGGTTATCGCAGCATTAATACCGTTGGTTCCATGCGCATGAGCCGCAACTTTTAAGCCTAGCTTGTGCGCCTCTTGCACAATCGCTTCAAGTTCTGCCAGTGAATACTGCTGAGCGCCAACTTCAGCATTTTGCGAAAAAGAAAAAACACCACCAGTGGCGCAAACTTTAATTACCCGGACGCCGTGCTTTGCCTGGTAACGCACGGCTTTCATAGCCTCATCAACGCCATCGGCAATACCAGATTCTGGCCCCAACTCCATTACTCCTGGGGCGAACCCTGTCCAGTCACAATGCCCTCCGGTGATGGATATTGCATGTCCAGCAGGCCAAATGTCGGGGCCTGGCATGTGCCCAGCTTGAATTGCACGCATCAAAGCGACATCGGGGAACCCTGGCTGAGCACCAAGATCACGTATGGTTGTAAAGCCATTGCTCAATATTTCTCGGGCGAAGCGAACCCCTTGCAGAGCCCAGTCGGGACTGGTCTGACGCACTGCTGCCGTGGTCCACTCAGCGCCAGTAAAATAATCACCGGTCACGTGAGTGTGCATATCAATTAGGCCAGGTAACAACGTTTGGCTACCCAAATCGATGAGTTTGATACCTTCTGGTAAAGATGTTGGGTTTATCGCGGTTATCATCCCATCTTTCACAACGATAACGGCAGGGGAGATAATTTGCCCCGTCTGCACATCCAGCATCTGCTGGGCTTTTACTACAATGGATTGCCCAACCGCCATGGGAGAAAACCATATAAAAGTGAAAAGGATTATGCTAACTATATGTTTTAACATGAGTATTTGAATTGTTGTTGGGCGTAGTACAAGTAAGCTTAGTACAGCTCGAAGTTTTTACTGCACATTTACTCAATTAAAGCTAATGGAGGAGTCGGCACACGGTTTGATAATAACCGGTGATAAAGCCGCATGACGCTATAGCTAAATTTTTTAAAAGCTGCTCCGAGTTGTTAATCTTGCACATCTGATTACAATAGCGGCCATTCTCAGCAATAGGATTTATCATGGTTATTAAGCCAAAAGTGCGTGGTTTTATCTGTACCAACGCTCACCCCGAGGGCTGCCAGGCTTCGGTTGATAAACAAATCGATTATATTCAAGCGCATGCTGCAGAGTTTGCCGCAAATACTCGCAAGCCCAAGAACGTTTTGGTGATTGGCTGTTCAACAGGTTATGGTTTAGCGTCGCGGATCACTGCGGCCTACGGATATCAAGCCAATACTTTGGGGGTTTGTTTCGAGAAAGCCCCAACAGAACGAAAAACCGGTACTGCGGGTTGGTATAACACTGCAGCCTTTCATGCTCGGGCGAGCGTTGCAGGTAAATATGCGAAGACCTTAAACGGTGATGCGTTTTCTAACGAATTGAAAGATGAAGTCATTGCAACCATCAAAGCCGACCTCGGTACGGTTGATTTGGTGGTCTACAGTTTGGCGTCGCCACGCAGAGCCGATCCAGTCTCAGGAACGGTCTATAAGTCAACGCTAAAGCCAGTGGGTCAGGCGTACTCAACCAAAACTTATGACACTGACAAAGATTTGATCCACACGGTAGATTTAGAGCCTGCCAGTGACGAAGAAATCCACGATACCGTGAAAGTCATGGGTGGCGAAGATTGGGAGCTTTGGTTGAATGCGCTAGCCGATGCCGGTTGTCTGGCCGATGGCTGTGAGACCACAGCATATACCTACATTGGTAAAGAGTTGACCTGGCCGATTTATGGGCAAGCAACCATTGGCAAAGCCAAAGAGGATTTGGATCGCGCCGCTGCCGCTATTCGTGAGCGTCACGCCGGTCTTAATGTCGATGCCCACGTGTCCTCATTGAAGGCCTTGGTGACCCAAGCCAGCTCTGCTATTCCGGTGATGCCGTTATATATCTCTTTAATTTACAAAGTGATGAAAGAAGAGGGTACGCACGAAGGTTGTATCGAGCAAATCGCAGGTTTATTCTCGCGCCGTCTTTTTGCCGAGAATGCGCCAACTGATGACGCCCGTCGTTATCGCATGGATGGCAAAGAAACTAATGATGCTACACAGGCGAAAGTAAAAGCATTGTGGGATCAGGTGACTCAGGACAACTTCCATGAATTGGCTGATTATGCGGGATATCATCGAGATTTCTTGCAACTTTTCGGATTTGCCTTCGATGGTGTTGACTATGATGCCGATGTTGACCCATTGAGAAGCTGGTAACGTCAAATCGAAAAAACGCCCCAAATTGGGGCGTTTTGCTATGCTTATAAACGATTATGACACAGCTGTGCGAGGTACACATTTGTCCGGATCGGCCTCGGTGTGTGAAGAGTTGGCAATTTAAAACATTAAATTTCTGATGTTTATGTGATTTTGATTAGCACAACAATGCCGGATAGTGTTAAAATCACAGAGTTTATTTAAGTGGAAATTGTCTGGGAGACATTGCCGCTCAAAGCGAACGAAAAAGCATCATAAAATTCTTTTATTCACAAGATTATATTTGCGCAAGATACGGACACCTTGACGGTTTGTGAGGATAAGCATTTCGTGGTGTGGGGTTTTGGTTTCCACCAAAGCAGAGCTGGGTGATTGGTCATCCTTCAGCCGAGACCCATTTTACTAGGCTATTTGCCTGCCGATGGCAATCCCTGCCAAGTGGGTTAGTAAAATTAGGTTTTGTAATTAAAGTAGTGCTATAGCGTATGATAAAAATCAAGAAAGGTTTGGATCTTCCTATCGAGGGAGCGCCGCAGCAGCAAATCAGTGATGGCCCCGCCGTTACTAAAGTCGCTGTGTTGGGCGAAGAGTACGTTGGTATGCGTCCAACCATGCATGTGCAGGTCGGCGATACAGTGAAAAAAGGTCAGGTCTTGTTTGAAGACAAGAAGAACCCTGGCGTTAAATTCACTGCGCCCGCGGCCGGTCAGGTGGTTGAGGTTAATCGTGGTGCCAAACGTGTATTACAGTCCGTGGTTATTCAGCTGGAAGGTGATGAGCAAATCAGCTTTGAGCCAGTAGCCGCTGACCAATTGGCTGGGTTGGCCAGGGATAAAGTGGTTGAGCAGTTGAATGATGCGGGTATGTGGGTTGCCTTCCGCACACGTCCATTTAGTCGTTCACCAGCGCTTGACGCGACACCACATTCAATTTTCGTGTCGGTTATGGATACTAATCCTTTGGCGGCCGATCCGTTGTTGGTGATCAACGAGCGCATCGATGATTTTAATAATGGTTTGGCGGTATTAAGCACCTTAACCGAAGGTAAGGTGTTTGTCAGTAAAGCCGCTGGTGCGTCGATTGATGCAAAAGGACCACGCGTAGAAGTTAATGAGTTTGCTGGCCCTCACCCGGCAGGTCTAGTCGGCACTCATATTCACTTTTTAGATCCGGTAGGTCTGAATAAGCGCGTATGGCACATCGGTTATCAAGACGTAATCGCCATTGGCGCATTGTTTACCAGCGGCAAGCTTGATAACAATCGCGTAGTTGCCTTGGGTGGACCAGCAGCAACCAATCCACGCCTTATCCGCACTGTACTGGGCGCATCAATCACTGAACTCACTGCCAACGAGCGCAAAGAAGGTGAGGTTCGCGCGGTATCAGGTTCAGTCTTAATGGGTACCAATGCGATGGGTGTGCATGGGTATCTAGGGCGTTTCCATGTGCAAATCTCATTGCTAATGGAAGGTCGCGAGAAAAAGCTGTTTGGTTGGATTACGCCAGGTAGCGATAAACACTCCATCACCCGTGCATATCTCGGGCATTTGAGTGGCAGCAAGAAATTTAATATGACAACCACCACCAACGGTTCTGATCGTTCCATGGTGCCAATCGGGAACTACGAGCGCATCATGCCGCTAGATATCATCCCGACTTTGCTATTACGCGACATTATTTCCGGTGACACTGATAGCGCACAAACACTCGGCTGTTTAGAGCTGGATGAAGAAGATTTGGCTTTATGTACCTATGTTTGCCCAGGCAAATATAACTACGGCCCAATCTTGCGCGATTGTCTAACTACTATCGAGAAAGAGGGCTAAGTCATGGGATTAAAGACATTTCTTGAAGACATAGAGCCGCATTTCGAAGCCGGCGGGAAATACGAAAAGTTCTATGCGCTGTATGAAGCAGCAGCAACAATTTTTTATACGCCAGGCAAGGTTAACAAGGCCGGCACTCACGTACGTGATAGCATCGACCTTAAGCGGATTATGATCATGGTTTGGATGGCAACATTCCCAGCCATGTTCTATGGCATGTATAACGTTGGTGCCCAAGCGCATGAAGCCATGGTGCAGTACGGTACTTCGCTGCCAGATTTCTGGCAGGCAGGTTTGTTTGCTGCACTAGGTGGTCAATTAGGCTTAGATAGTACGGGTTGGGGAAGCATGATGCTGTACGGCGCATGTTTCTTTATTCCGATTTACGCGGTGACCTTCGTGGTGGGTGGATTCTGGGAAGTGCTGTTTGCTTCGATCCGCAAGCACGAAGTGAATGAAGGTTTCTTTGTAACCTCCGTCTTATTTGCATTAACACTACCTGCGACGATTCCACTCTGGCAGGTTGCCTTGGGTATTACGTTCGGTGTAGTCATTGCGAAAGAGATTTTTGGTGGTACGGGGCGTAATTTCCTCAACCCCGCATTGTCAGGTCGAGCATTTTTATACTTTGCTTACCCGGCACAAATCTCTGGTGACCAAGTGTGGATTGCGACTAACCCTGCAACGGCAGCTGACGGTTATTCAGGTGCAACTTGGTTGAGTAAGGCTGCATCAGGCGAAATGGGTGATGTCACGAATGGCTTTACTGATATGACACTATGGTGGGATGCTTTCTTCGGCAACATTCCTGGCTCAGTAGGTGAAGTATCTACACTAGCGATAATGCTGGGTGGCTTGTTTATTATTTACATGCGCATTGCCAGCTGGCGAATTGTTGCTGGCGTTGCCTTAGGCGTAGCTTTCTTCGGTTCTTTATTGAATTTTGTCGGTAGTGACACTAACCCTATGTTCGCAATGCCATTCTACTGGCACTTTGTGATTGGCGGTTTGGCTTTCGGTATGTTCTTTATGGCGACTGACCCCGTGTCGGCGTCATTCACTAATCAAGGCAAGTGGGCATACGGGATTTTCATCGGCTTTATGACCGTACTTATCCGTGTGCTAAATCCAGCATTCCCAGAAGGGATTATGCTGGCCATTCTATTTGCTAACCTTTGGGCGCCATTGTTTGACTACTTCGTGGCGCAAAGCAACATAAAACGGAGGCTTGCTCGTGTCGGCTAAAAAAGAAACTTTAGGAAAAACCGTTGGCATCGTAGTTGCTGTATGTTTGGTTTGCTCTATCGTTGTAGCAGGCTCTGCAGTTGGTCTACGTGCCACACAAGAACGCAATGCCGCACTGGATAAGAAAACTAACATTCTAACTGCTGCTGGATTGTATGAAGCAGGCATGACGGGTGCACAAATCGCCGATGTTTATGAGCAGTTTGTGCAGGAACGTCATATTAATCTAGAAACTGGCCAATATGTCGAGACTGAAGAAGGTTACGACATGTATAAAGCGGCTAAAGATCCTGCGCGTAGCAGCAAGGTTGAGAACAGCAACGTTGGTTTTCAGCGTCGTGCTGACGTCGCGAGTGTTTACGTCGTAAAGAACTCTGGTGGTGATGTAACACGCGTGATTCTGCCGGTCCACGGTAGTGGCCTCTGGGATTTAATGTATGGCTTTCTAGCGGTTGACGCTGACGGCAACACCATTAAAGAACTGGTTTACTACCAGCACAAAGAAACGCCGGGGTTGGGTGGTGAAATTCAAAACCCAGCATGGGCATCTAAGTGGCAAGGTAAGAAACTGTTTGATGATGGCAAAGTTGCTATTCAGGTTAAGAAGCAAGCGGGTAATGACAACCCGTATGCGGTTGACGCAATCTCAGGCGCGACGCTAACCAGCAACGGCGTACAGAACACATTGACTTACTGGGCAGGTGAGAATGGCTATGGCCCTTACCTTAAAAAGCAATCCTGGCGTTCATAAGAGGCAAGAACAATGGCAGATACAAAAGAAATGAAAAAAGCCCTGTTCGGGCCGATTCTTGACAGTAACCCTATTGCCTTACACGTACTTGGTATATGTTCGGCATTGGCGATTACGACCAAGCTAGAAACTGCACTCGTGATGTCACTAGCGTTGACATCGGTTGTAGCGTTCTCAAACTTATTTATATCCATTATTCGTAACCACATACCCAGCAGCGTGCGGATCATCATTCAGATGACCATTATTGCGTCGTTGGTAATCGTGGTCGATCAGGTACTAAAAGCATACAGCTACGAAATCTCCAAACAATTATCGGTGTTTGTTGGTTTGATTATTACCAACTGTATCGTAATGGGCCGTGCTGAAGCTTATGCCATGAAGAGTCCACCAATGATGAGCTTACTTGATGGCATTGGGAATGGTTTAGGCTATTCGTTCATCCTGATTGTTATCGGCACGATTAAAGAGTTGGCTGGCTTCGGCACAATTCTTGGCTTTGAAATCCTGCCATTGGTGCAAAATGGCGGTTGGTATCAAGGTAATGGTTTGCTTATTTTACCATTTAGCTCGTTCTTCTTAATTGGCGGTATGATCTGGTTTATTCGTACTATTCGCCCCGAGCAAGTAGAGGCTAAGGACTAATCATGGAACATTATTTATCATTATTGATCCGCTCGATCTTTATCGAGAATATGGCTCTCAGCCTCTTCTTGGGGATGTGTACTTTCTTAGCAGTATCAAAGAAAGTAAAAACCTCAATGGGTTTAGGTGTAGCGGTAATTGTTGTACTTGGGATTTCGGTTCCGGTAAACCAATTGATTTACGTAAACATCCTGGCACCAGGAGCATTGGCGTGGGCTGGTTTTCCAGAAGCTGATTTAAGCTTCTTGAACTTTTTGACCTTTATCGGCGTAATCGCTGCATTGGTACAAATACTGGAAATGAGTTTGGATAAGTTTTTCCCTGCGTTGTACAACGCTTTGGGGATATTCTTGCCATTGATTACAGTAAACTGTGCCATCTTTGGTGGTGTTGCTTTCGCGGTACAGCGTGAATACAACATGGCTGAAAGTGTAGTTTACGGATTAGGTAGCGGGATTGGTTGGGCATTAGCGATTACCCTTCTGGCTGCGGTACGTGAGAAGCTTAAATACGCTGATATGCCAGATGGTGTGCGTGGTTTAGGTTCAGTCTTTATGATTGCAGGTCTAATGGCATTAGGCTTCCAGTCATTCACCGGTATCCAACTTTAATAAAGGCAGGTCAAAGGTATGAATCAAGTTGAAATTTACCTCGGCGTTGGCATGTTTATCGCCATCGTACTCGCCTTGGTGTTTATTATTATGTTTGCCAAGTCAAAGCTTGTACCGAGCGGTGATGTTAAGATTATCGTGAATAACGATCCTGATAAGGTTATTACGGCCGAACCGGGTGGTAAGTTATTAGGTGCACTTGCTGAGGCAGGGATTTTCGTTTCTAGTGCCTGCGGTGGTGGTGGCTCATGTGGTCAGTGCCGAGTGGATGTGAAAGAAGGTGGTGGTGAAATATTGCCAACTGAACTTGATCACATTACCAAAGGTGAAGCGCGTGAAGGTTGTCGTCTATCGTGTCAGGTCGCTATCAAACAGGACATGAAGATTGAGTTACCAGAAGAAGTCTTTGGGATCAAAAAGTGGGACTGTGAAGTTATTTCGAATAATAACGAAGCAACTTTCATCAAAGAGCTTAAATTGGCAATTCCTGATGGTGAGAGCGTGCCGTTCCGTGCTGGTGGTTATATCCAAATTGAAGCACCACCGCATCATGTTAAGTATAAAGACTTCGATATTCCAGCCGAGTATCGTGGTGATTGGGAGCGTTTCGGCTTCTTTGATATTGAATCAAAAGTTGATGAAGAGACTATCCGTGCTTACTCGATGGCAAACTATCCAGAGGAAGAAGGGATTATTATGCTGAATGTGCGTATCGCTACGCCGCCACCTAATAATCTAAGCTTACCTGCGGGTAAAATGAGCTCATTCATTTGGAGTTTGAAGCCAGGTGATAAAGTCACTATTTCTGGTCCATTTGGTGAGTTTTTTGCGAAAGAAACTGACGCGGAGATGGTCTTTGTTGGCGGCGGTGCGGGTATGGCGCCGATGCGCTCACATATTTTTGATCAACTGCGCCGTTTGAAATCAAAACGTAAGATTTCTTTCTGGTATGGTGCACGTTCACTGCGCGAAATGTTCTACGTTGAAGATTTCGATATGTTGCAAGATGAGAATGACAACTTTAACTGGTATGTTGCCTTGTCTGATCCTCAGCCAGAGGACAACTGGGAAGGGTATACCGGGTTTATTCACCAAGTCTTGCTTGAGAACTACCTGAAAGACCACCCTGCGCCAGAAGATTGCGAGTTCTATATGTGTGGACCACCTATGATGAACGCAGCTGTGATCAACATGCTCAAGGATCTGGGCGTTGAAGATGAAAATATCATGTTGGATGACTTTGGTGGCTAAACTGCCGTCAAATGCAAATGATTAAAGGGGGCGATATCGCCCTCTTTTTTTAGGATTCTTATGAAATTATTCCACGCAATTCTGCTTGTTTTTTTACTGGTCTTGCTTTCTGCTTGTGCACCTCCGACCGAGCAAGAAATCCACTTACAAGGCCAGACAATGGGAACTACATACAATGTAAAATTCCCACCGCCTGACAACCTCGATGCTGAAGCATTACAAGTAGAAATCGATGAGCTATTGATTGACGTGAATAAGTTAATGTCGACTTATGATCCCAATTCAGAGTTGTCGCGCTTCAATCAGCACGCGAGTGATCAGCCCTTTTCTATTTCACCACAGACTCAATTAGTTATCGCTGAAGCGTTGCGGTTAGGCGAGCTTACTCAGGGTGCGTTAGATGTAACGATTGGACCGGTTGTCAACTTATGGGGGTTTGGCCCACAGATGCGACCAGAACAGGTGCCTTCGGTTGATGCTATTGAGCGCGCGCGAGAAAGAACGGGTTTAGATAAATTGCTATTAACAGCCGATGCGGTCATTAAGTATCACCCAGAACTCTATGTTGATTTGAGTACGATTGCGAAGGGGTACGGTGTTGATGCGGTTGCTGAGCTACTACACGGCAAAGGAATAAATAGTTATTTAGTCGAAATTGGTGGTGAAATGCGTGTCGCAGGTCGCAAAATTAACGGTCAAGCATGGCGCATTGCAATAGAGAAACCGGTGAGTCAGCAACGCGCATTACAAAAAGTGATAGCGATCGGTGATAATGGTATTGCGACATCGGGTGATTATCGTAATTACTACGAGCAGGATGGGGTGCGTTATTCCCATTTGATTGATCCGACCACGGGCTACCCAATCCAGCATAATTTAGTTTCGGTTACCGTCGTCCATCCTTCTGCTATGACCGCCGATGGTTTAGCGACTGCACTTGCAGTGATGGGTGCTGAACAGGCCAAGGCAATGGCTGAGCTGAATGACTGGGCGGTGATCTTAATCACCAAAGAACAAGATGAATTTATTGAATGGACATCAAGTGGATTTGATCAGCGTGTAACTGTGGTCAATCCAAACCAGTAATTACAGAGTATTTAAATATTATGAGCACGTTTATCCTTGCATTTTTCTTTTTTCTTGCGATGGTCGCCGCTATGGCGATTGGTTATATGGTGCAACGCAAAACCATATCTGGAAGCTGCGGAGGCCTAGGCGCTTTGGGTGTTGATAAAGCCTGTGATTGTCCTGAACCCTGCGATCGTAAAAAAGCGCGGATGGAAAAGGAAGCGGCTCGGCAGAAGAAATTGGCCGAGTGGGAAAAGAACAAAATCTTGTAGCTTTCAGGTTGCCTGGCGTTTAGTGAGACGCAGCGTTTAGCACTGTTCTTATGACATGAGTCTTCATTGGTATATAAGTCAGTGGATAGCGGTTATCTTCAGGAGGGTTATCTTTTCGTATAATGATACTTGCTTGGATGAGCATTACACCTGTATTAGGTTTCTTTATAATTTAGTTTTTCAATTTCGACTTGAGCCCATACGGATATCAGCCATCGGTAAATAACGTAGAAAGCAGCATACACTGCGTTGTTGGTTTTATGCCTGAATACTTTGCAATTTAGCCATAATAAATGCATGATACTGGTTATTTATACAGGTTGGTGGGTACATGCGAAAAATCATTCATGTCGATATGGATTGTTTTTATGCCGCCGTTGAGATGCGTGATAACCCAGCCTTAACGCATATTCCAATCGCTATCGGCGGAAGTTCAGACCGACGTGGCGTTATTAGTACCTGTAACTACCCAGCGCGCCAATACGGCGTGCGCTCAGCAATGCCAACGGCCCATGCCATGCGGTTATGCCCTGACTTAACATTGATCAAGGGGCGCATGGACGTTTATGTCAGCGTGTCTAAGCAAATCCGCGAAATCTTTTTACAATATACCGACACAATTGAACCACTAAGTTTGGATGAGGCTTATCTAGATGTGAGTGACTGCCAACTATTCAACGGCAGTGCCACGTTAATTGCAGAAGATATTCGCCGACGCATTCAGCACGAAATTGGCCTAACTGCCTCTGCCGGTGTCGCACCGCTTAAATTTGTCGCCAAGATTGCCAGTGATGAGAATAAACCGAATGGCTTGTGTGTGGTAACACCCGATGAATTGGATGAGTTCGTCCGCCAATTGCCGCTGCGCAAAATCCCCGGAGTGGGCAAAGTCACCATCGAGAAATTGCATCGGCTAGGCTTATACACGTGTGAAGACGTGCGCAAATATCCGCTCGATCGGCTAGTAAAGCAATTTGGCAAGTTTGGACCGGTATTATGGAAGCGTAGCCATGCTATCGATGAGCGAGACCTTACTGTTGAGCGGCAGCGCAAATCAGTTGGAGTTGAGCGAACATTACCCGCAGATATAGCCTCGTTAGAAGAATGCCAAGAAGTGAGTCAGCGGTTGTATGAAAGCTTGCTTAAGCGTTTATCTCAGGGTAGTGCAACTAAAATCGCTTCACAGGGCGTCAAACTCAAGTTTGCCGACTTTCAGCAAACCACGGTCGAGCACCGTATGACCCTATTACAAGCCGACTACTTTGACGTGCTTTTGCGAGAAGCATTCAGTCGAGCGCAGGGGCGTGGCATACGCTTGGTGGGCTTACACGTTGGCTTGCCAACAAATCATTCCATGCGCCAAATGGATTTACCACTGGAACAGCTTGAGTTTGCAGCCGAACCACAGGCACAATACCGAATCCGTTAACTTGATTTGAGAATTCGTATGCCTGCACCGCACGTTATCGCAGTAGAAACCTTCGAACACCATGGAACCGTTGCAGAATTTGATGCCCTCGTGGTGCTATCAGATACCTTATCAGCAATAACCGACCAAGCAATCGTAGCAGCCTTGGTTGCTCATCAAGCAGTCGATGGGCGGGTGGGAAAGGAGTTGGTTGTTGTTCCCTGTGCAGATGCGCCGGAGCAACGCCTGATCCATATCCCAACCGGAGAATTAAAGCATTATTACGACGACGTACGTCGAATCTTCGATGCCGCACGTAAAGCTGCCGATACCTTACTTGCAGTGGGAGCCCAAAAGCCATTATTGATGGTTAATTTAGAACAAAGCGACCGTAAGTTTAGCAAGGCTAGAGAGGCTGCCTACTTAGGTCTCTGTCAAGGTTTATGGCAGCCCTTAGAAGCGCGCGAGGCGAATTTAGAAAGCGAGCTCGAACCGATCTCTGCGATTGGTATCGTGGGGACAGATACCGAGCAAGCAGACCAGTTGTATGCGCTAGAAGTGGGCAAACGTTTAGCCCGTGACCTCTGTGGAACTGAGCCTGAGCGTATGGCTCCGCCCGCATTTGCGGACTATTGTGTGGAAGCATTTAAAGGCACAGCAGTAAAGGTCGAGGTCATTGCTGATGATGTTCAGTTACGCACAGAATACCCATTACTGCATGCGGTTGCGCGGGCCTCGGTGCAAGTAGAGCGTCATCAACCGCGGGTTGTTCGTCTCACTTACGACGGAGCTGGATTAACGCAAAAAAGTCTGTTTCTAGCGGGTAAAGGAATTACTTTTGATACTGGCGGTGCCGACCTTAAAGTCGGCGGGCATATGGCCGGTATGAGCAGAGACAAAGGCGGTGCAGCCTCTGTGGCGGGTTTTATGCGCACTTTAGCGGAGATTCAACCGGCTCATCTGAAAGTAGTCGCAGAGCTCGGGGTGGTTCGCAATAGTATTGGGGATGACGCATTTGTGCCCGATGAAATTATTTCTGGACACGCAGGTGTGCGCGTCCGCGTTGGCAATACGGATGCAGAAGGACGAATGGTACTGGCCGATGTGTTATCCCATCTCCGCGAATTGGCATTAGCGGAGCCCCAGCAAACTCAACCGGAATTATTCTCCGTAGCCACCTTGACAGGCCACGCAGCCATCGCGCTAGGCCCTTACACGGGGTATGTACAAAACGGCTGCGCCGAAGCACGTCAAGTGGCCAAACATATTGTTGCGCATGGTGAAATCTGGGGTGATTGTGGTGAGATTTCGCGCAGTCGCCGTGAAGACTATGCGTTTATTGCTCCGCGTAGCAAAGCTGATGATGTGTTGTCATCGAATAATGCCCCATCAGTTTCTACCATGCGAGGGCATCAATTCCCAATGGCGTTTTTGGCCATTGCCTCAGGGCTAGTTCAGCATGATGTGGAAAATGATGAGCCATTGGCCTATACCCATGTGGATATTGCCGGTAGTGGCGTTGAGAACAGTGACTGGCAGCACGGTAAACCTACCGCGGCTGCACTTACGGCACTAGTCGCAGCGTATGCCATGCAGGGTAAGGGGAAGTAGATTGCCTGCGCAAGTTTGGTTACTGGCTTGTATTCAAGCCTTAGCTATGAGTGCTGGTGCTACTGTTGTGCTGGTAGGCGGTATCGTTGGATCCCGCCTGGCGCCTAGTGAGGCGCTGGCAACCTTGCCTGTTGCGCTCATGATAGTGGGTACTGCGTGCGGTGTGCTGCCGGTGACCCGCGCTATGCATCGGTGGGGCCGGCGTTTGGTATTTATCTGTGCTGCATTGGTAGCAGCATTAGCTGCGACTGTCGCGATGTGGGCAACCTTACAGCAAAGTTTCAACGGATTCCTGTTTAGTACCTTTGCCCTTGGCCTGTGTGTCGCTGCTTTTCAGCAAACGCGCTTTGCCGCAATAGAATCTGTGCCTAGTGAGTTGGCCGCAAAAGCCACTTCGACTGTGTTACTGGGTGGGTTAGTCGCGGCGGTCGTTGGGCCAGAACTAGCAACAGTAGGCGAGCCGTTGTTTGCGCAACCGTTTGCCGGAAGTTTTTTGTTGGTCGCTAGTGTAATGGTTATATGTGCACTGCTTTTTACTCGACTGTCACGCACGCCATCGTTGCGAAGCAATACCTCGAGTATCGTTGTTCCTAAGCGGCAATTGTTTGGTCAGCCAAAATTTATCATCGCGGTTGCAACATCGGTTACTGGATTTGCTTTGATGAGCTTTATTATGACGGCTACTCCCGTCCATATGCATGTAGTCGAGACCTACAGCCTTGAACAGACCAAGTGGGTGATCCAATCGCATATTTTAGCAATGTATCTTCCTTCCTTTATCAGTGCGTGGTTGGTCGTGCGTCTCGGCCTCAAAGGCGTGATCGCAACAGGGATTGTTATTTATCTAATTACAATACTTGTCGGTTATATTGGGGGACACTTTGTGCAATATTGGTTAGCGCTGGTATTATTGGGCTTAGGCTGGAACTTATTATTTCTGGCCGGTACTTTATTGTTAGCCAGCAGTCACTCCAATGAACAACGTTTTACTGCACAAGGGGCCCATGACTTTGCTGTGTTTGCTGGCCAAGCGTTAGCAGCGCTTAGTGCCGGTGCTTTGCTTGCCATTTTCAATTGGCAAGGCTTAATGCAAATTAGCCTAATAATTATTGTCGGGTATTTGTTACTACTCACCTGGCAGTATCGACGAACAAAGGAGCAACCGAGTGTCGCTTAAACCGGGGCGTTATCGACATTATAAAGGCAATGATTATCAGGTTATTGATATCGCCACGCATTCCGAAGACGGCTCACAACTCGTGGTCTATCGACCATTGTATGGTGAAGGTAAACTTTGGGTACGCCCGCTTACTATGTTTCAAGAAACTGTCGACGTGAATGGCGAGTCGGTCCCGCGATTTCGTTTTATCAGTGCAGAATGAAAAAGCGAGGCACTCAGGCCTCGCTGACTTGACGGCAGACTTATCGTCTTAGAAGCGGAAATTGATACCCGCTTTATAAATACGACCTAGCGTGTCGTAGTTACTTGGGAAGGTGTTACCTGAATTAGAGCTGGTATCACCAATTTCATTACCGAGTGCTGGTGGATCATCATCAAATAAATTGTCCACTCCAGCAGTTAAGGTTATATAGTCATTGATTTGGTAGCTACCAAAGATATCAATGTAATCGTAGGCATCAATACTGCGGAATGCTTCATAACGGAGCGAACGCTCAGGTGGCTCAACATCCACTGAACTGATGTGACGCCATTGCACAGAAACCGTCAAGTCATCATGGGTCCAAGTGGTTCTTTGGATCCAACGGAGATCAGAGATGGGGTCACAAGTAGTGCCATAGTAGCCTTTACAGTCAATGACGGGCACCGTGATTGAGCTTTGCGACTCTTGTGACAAGTACTTGTTGATATTTCCTGAAAAGCGCAAGCTACCCATATCATCTAAATCAAATGATACGTTAAACGCGATTTCTACACCTTCAGCCTGCAAGTAGTTGAGGTTAGTTGTAAATAAGTTTACCCCAGCCGCTGAACCGGTAAGATCACCACCGACGCGAGTGATCTTGGCACATTCACTGGCCAATCCAGCAACATAGCAAGAATCTAAGATTTCTTGCGCACTGAAGTTGCCGATGATGTCCTCAATATCAATTTTGTAGTAATCCGCGGAGAAGACAAAGCTATCAACACCATCAAACTCCGGTGTCCAAACAAAACCTGCGGTCGTTGTATCAGCTTCTTCAGGCCCTGGCGGATTGGTCGGGTTACTGCCATTAAAGGTATTAATTTGACCCGCAATAATATCTGGGATAACGCCCACTTGAGCTGCCGTCATACCAGTAGAAATACACAGCTGGCGCAAGCGATCATCGATATTCCCTGCGTTTGCTACCGAGCATGGATCTTGGACAGCATTGTTCAAGCCCGAAGTTACCGGCGAAGACAGTTCACCCACATTCGGTGCACGGTTGGCCCGCTGTTGCATAACGCGAACCATTAATGATTCTACAGGTCGCCAGTTGAAACCGACTTTCCAGGAGTCAGTCGTGCCGATGGAATCATAATCGGACGTTCTGAAACCGAACTCAAGATCGAGGCGGTCAGCAAAGGTCTGACCATCAAAGATGGGGAGTATGCCTTCGAAGAAGAAATCATTAACAGTATAGCCACCACGGATTGGCAGTAAGTTGCCGCCGGCTCCGCCCTGACAACTGGCTGGGGCTAACTTGAGACACTCGTCCGGCTCTAGCAACGCATCCTCTTTTCTATATTCATAACCAAAGCTCATCGCGAGCGGCCCCGCGGCTGTTGGTAATTCGATGGCGTCAACCGGGCCGGTAAAGAACAACGTACCGATGGTTTGCTCATACTTTTGCTGCTGCAATGCGATTGCTCGCGCGTATCCTGCCTGCGCTTCGGTGATCGTGCCGAAACCACCAAACAAGTCGATAGGTACACAGTTGCCACCTACCGCACAGGTAACACCATCACGTGTGTCCAACGCATTTTGAATATTGGTTAGATTAGTATAACCATCTCGCACAGTGGTACGGTTCGATTCACCGTATTGGAATGATGCATCGTAATCCCAATCACCGATAAAGGTGCCGTTTACGCCCACATTAAGCTGCCACAAGTCTGAGTCATAACGCTCTGTGCGTGCACCAAGTTCAAGGGTACGACGACGCAAGCGCACAGTAACACTGTCTTCAGTATCAACTACGCCATTCGCGTTAGCGTCTGTCCAACTGCCACCATCGACGAGTGAACCGTCGGCGACCGCCGAGTTAGCCCCATCGAGAATATATTGTAAGGCTTGATCACTGAGTAGTGGATTGTAGAGCGGCAACACAAAGCTAGCACCAAAGGTACCTGACGGTGCAACTTGCTGAGTTACGGATGTATTGGAATAGTTAAAGCGGGCGTACACATTCGCGTGTTCATTAATTTCATAATTAGCTAACGCTGTTGCTGAGTAGCGCTGTGCCGGTGTTTGATAAAAGTTGAAAGGGTTAAAATTAAATCGGCTACATTGATCGCCCAAGGTTCGGTCATCACGGAACTGACCACTGACGCCGGTACCAATTAATTCAAAACGGGTCGGGATTGCAGTAGTTGAACCACTGCCGTTAACGAAGTCGACCACATTCGGGCCACCACAACCAGCAATGGGTTGGGCCGGCTCTTCACCCGCTAAAAATTCGGCTAATCCTGCGCCCGTATTTGAGTTGATCCCAAGTTGGCCAAGTGGACGCTGCCCTAATCTAACGGCGTCGCGTTCCATCCAACTAAGGCTTACCACTGCGTTACCGCGACCATCGTCTAAATTAGAGCCTACAGTTAACGAGATACTGTCTTGATCCCCATCACTTTCCCCCGTCTGGTTATGGTTTAAATCAAGGGCGACGCCTTCAAAATCATCTTTAAGAATAACGTTGACTGCACCAGCAATCGCATCTGAACCATAAACCGCTGATGCACCGCCGGTAACCACGTCGACACGCTCAATCAAAGCTGTGGGGATGGTTGCGGTGTCAACTGCACCATTAAAGTTGAAGGGAACTAAGCGACGACCATCAAGTAACACTAGGTTACGTTGTGGGCCTAGACCACGTAGGTCAATCGTTGCAGCGCCAGCCGTGCCATTATTTACATTACTGCCATCAGCAGGAATGGTGGCTGGCAAGCTGCGCACAATACGTTCAAATTCAGGTGTTTGTAGATAACCAATTTCTTCTTCACCAATAGAAATAATTGGACTTGATGATTCGACACCAGGCGCTCGAATGCGGCTGCCGGTGACCGATATAACTTCAACATCGGCGGTATCATCGTTACTGTTTGGGTCGCTTTGTTGGGCACTCGCCGCGTGCGCGAACAACAAGGACGTTGTCGCGCCTGCGACACACGCTAGTTTAACAGCGCGTGCGATTTTTGAATTTGCAAACATTATGATGTCTCCCTGCTTCGTCGCTCTGACTAAGAAACAACGAAGAGTTGTGTGTTTTAAGATAACCCTGTTGTTATCTGCGCTATACGCTATGCCCGCACGAGTATGAGCTCCATAGGGCTTCCACCAACTGCGACTTCTAAGTGACAAATCGCCTAAATAAATGGATAAATGGGGGATTAATTCTCTCGATATGACGTATGATTAAGTTGTGCGAAATATTTATCATCAATAGTGCGTTTATCCGGGGTGGGTTATTTCAAATTCTCGCAGTGAGCATTCAATTTCAATTCAAAGTCGCTGGTTTTGGTTGGCGAACATTTTTATATGGTTAAGCTTTTTGACATTCTTTTCTTTTGCACAATCGCGCAATGCAAAAGCCGTTGAACTGGCGCTTGGCTGGTGGGACTACTGGGTCATGATGGCGCCTTGGTTTCTTAATTTTATTTGGGTTACCCCAGCCGTTTTTGTGGTTATACACACCACTCTAGAGAGAGTTGAACCGAATAAGTGGCGCAAGTTCTGGCCAGCCTCAATGGCATCGCTTGGGGTATTGTTTTGTTATTGGACCATTAGCTTAATCATGCAGCTGATTATCCGAGACCAACCGTTTGATGGCTTTCAGCAGCGTCTGTATAGCGTGATTATGTCCACGGGTGTGATTGATATTGTAATTTATGCTGCGATCTTATGGGCGGCTGTTGGTGGGCACTACTATCATAAGTCGATGCAACAACGTGTACTGTTTAATAAAATCCAGCAAGAACTCGTGGTCGAACAGCTTAAATCATTGCGCTCGCAACTTAATCCTCATTTTTTATTTAACACGCTCAATACAGTCAGCAGTTTGGTGCGATTAAATGAAAAGGACAAAGCCATTCACGCCTTGTCTGAGCTCAGCACTATGCTACGCATGTCATTAGACACCAAGCAGGAAGAAATTATCACGCTGCGACAGGAGATGCAGTTTATCCAAAGCTACTTGGCGATCCAAAAATTACGCTTTGCGGACAAGCTTAAAATCCAGACCCGCGTTGACGATGATTGCTTAAATACTTTTATTCCTAACATGTTGTTACAACCTTTAGTTGAAAATGCAGTGCAACATGGGGCTCAATTAGCTGGGCAAGACAATGAAATTACCCTGAGTATTCATCAACACAATGGTGCATTGGAGATTTATTTAACCAATCACATTGATGAAACAAACACTGAATCCGGGTTTGGTATTGGCCTGTCAAATACGCGGGAGCGACTGAAGCGATTGTATAAGTCATTTCGTTTGGAGTTAACACCGCTTAATAATGGTATTTTTCAAACACTACTGAGTTTACCTATCAAGCAAATAGGGAGGGAATCATGATCAATGTACTGGTTGTCGATGACGAACCATTAGCGCGCCAAGCGGTCGTTGGATTGCTATCGGAGTGTGCGCAAGTCGGGCATGTATTTCAGGCCAGCTCGGGTAGCGAAGCTTTGTTAATCGCGGCCCAACATGACGTGCAGTTAGCGTTTCTTGATATGCAGATGCCAGGTATGACAGGAATAGCCTTGGCGCGTGAACTCCCCGACTCTTGTTTGCGGATCTTTATTACTGCCTATGATCAGTTTGCTTTACCTGCATTTGAAGTCGACGCAGTGGACTATATCTTAAAGCCGTTTACTAATGAACGTTTCCTGCAGGCATTGAAAAAGGCATTGGCTGCGTTACCGGCTGACGTTATTGCCGGGGGAGATTCTGGATCCTTACGACCGGCCCCTAAAGTCCTCGCAGGGAATACATACAAAAACCGCTTAGTGGTCAGAGATCCTGGCCGGATCCGATTGATAGATGTCGCAACCATCAACTACATCACGGGTGCAGGTAATTACGCTGAGTTACATCTCAATGACGGTAAAACCGTATTGCACAGGGAAACCATGACAAACTTGGAAACGCAACTGGATCCGGAACACTTTATTCGTATTCATCGTTCGTCTATCGTTCGGAGAACCTACGTCGCAGAACTCCGCCCGAATGATAAAGGAGACTATACGGTTATTCTGTCTGAGGGTGAATTGTTGACCTTGTCGCGGCGCAACCGCGATAAAATAGAGGCGTTGACGGGTTAGAAGGGTTTGACAATACGGCATAGTTGCAGGTAATACTGCTTCTTTAATAGTCATCACTCACCGGGCAGTGCTGCGGCTGATGAGAAGCCACACTCGCGGCGTATTCGGCTAGGTTAGGCTGCGTAAATTCATGTATCTGGACTCATCTGCTTAAAGCGGCGGAGTAATGAGCATTCTTGGGTATTGATAAACCGCTACTTTGTGTTTACAAAATGATCTATTCTTAGTTGTTATACATAGTGAGTTACTCAAATCTGAATAGCTGACTGGACTAAGGAATTTTTATGAAACGCTGCAATTTGTTGGGCTGCATACTTGGGGCCTTGTTGTTACCAAGCGCAGCATTCGCCGACGACCGCTTTGCGGGTGTTGAGATGAATGTGCAAGCATTGTCAGACACTGTGCACATGATGGTAGGGTCAGGCGGTAATATTGGTGTCTCGGCAGGTAGTGATGGAATACTGATTGTTGATGATCAATATGCACCGTTAGCAGAAAAAATCGCTGCCGCATTACAAGAATTAGGCTCTGATAAACCCCGCTATGTTGTTAATACTCACTATCACGGCGACCACACGGGTTCGAACGCATTCTTTAATGAATCCAAGGGCGCAACCATATTTGCTCATGAAAATGTGCGCATCCGACTGGCGTCCGGCGATGATGTTAATGCAGCTGCATTGCCGGTAGTTACCTACCAAGACGGGATTAAGTTTCATTTTAATAATGAGACTATTCACGTCATTCACTTGCCTGGCGGACACACTGACGGCGACAGCATTGTTTGGTTTGAAGAGTCTAATGTATTACATACTGGCGACTTGTTCTTTAAAGATTGGTTCCCCTATATTGATTTAGGTGCTGGTGGCAGTGTTGCAGGTTACATTGCGTCTGTTACACAGGTGCTAGACATGATCAACGCAGAGACAAAGATTATTCCCGGACACGGAGCTTTGGCAAATAAACAAGATCTAATCCGTTTTAAAGCTATGATCGAAGAGACTTATGCCTATGTTCAAGCACTTAAGGTCGCGGGTGAGAGCGAAGATGCGATTGTCGCGAAAGGTCTCGAAAGTCAATGGGATAGCTGGGCTTGGCGTTTCATTACTGAAGAGCGATGGATCCGCACGTTATATAAATAGGTAGACGTTGATGGGGCGATATTGGCTGGTTTTTTGTGTCGTTTGCGGGTGCTTAACCACTGGTGTGCAGGCTAATGAACAGGACACCGATTTAACCATTTATTTTGAAAGTAACTATCGCCCTTATACGTTTACAACCAACGGGAAAATTGACGGTTTAAATGGCTTATTAATCAAGCGTGCTTGTGAGATCGCTAGATTACGGTGTGAATTCATCGATATGCCATGGACTCGCGCCATGTCGAAGGGCATGCAGAACCCCAAAGGCGCTATCTTAAGTGCCTCGAGAAACGCAGCGCGTGAACCATTCTTTAAATGGGTAGGGCCAGCAGTATCCGGTGAGACGCTGTATTTCAAACTAAAGAGCCGCGCTGATATAGCTATCACACAAACCAATGACGTACTCAATTACACCATTGGCGTGACCAGAGATGATATCTATGAATCAGTGCTAATAGCCCGAGGTTTCGTGGCCGGGGACAATCTGCTGCAGTGCGACAACAAGGATGATCCGATCCGCTTGTTTTTGCGTGGCCGCTTGGATCTTATGGTTGCATCTGGATACACATTAGCCAGTTCACTAGAACGATTCAATGCATCCATTGACGACGTGGAGGCTGTTGCCTGGTTGCATACGCCAGAACTTAAAGGGAATTATTTGGCCGTCAATTTAGCCGTGCCTGATAGTGTGGTAACAAAACTGAATTTTGCGGTAAGCGAATTTCGCAAAACCGCAGAGTTTGCTGAATTGGTTGATCGTTTTCGACCCGTTGCTATTCGGTATCCATCCATTTGATCTGAATCTGGCATTTGACGTCAATTAGGCGGGTGAAAAGGCCTAGCACTTAAGCAAACATTTGTCTTCGGATTCGGCCATCATTCAACCTCGTTCAAAGCCTGATTATCTTTGAACGAGGTCTGTTTATACACGTTATTCTTTTGCGAAAACTTCTTCACCTGCGATGAAGGTATTATGCACTTCTATCTGCCAGATGTTCTGCGGCTCTATGGAGAATGGATCTTGGTCGACCAGAATAAAGTCAGCCCAATAGCCCGGTAATAAAGCACCGATTTTTTGGTCTTGATCGGCAGCATATGCTGCGTCCAGCGTAAAGGCTTTGAATGCCTGTTTTACACTGAGTGCTTGTGTCGGTACCCAACCATTTTTTGGCTGGTTGTTGCGATCTTGGCGAGTGACTGCAGCGTGCAGGCCATAGAATGGGTTTGCCAACTCAACCGGAAAATCAGAGCCAAACGCAAGAATCGACCCTTGTTGCAAAAACGTCTGCCATGCGTAGGCACCTTGTAAGCGCTGCTTGCCAATGCGGTCTTCGGCCATATTCATATCGCTGGTGGCGTGAGTGGGTTGCATTGACGGTATGATATTTAGGGTTTTGAAGCGTTGAATGTCCTCTAGCGCAATGACTTGAGCATGCTCAATGCGATGCCGCAATTCTTGTCCGCCGAACTGTTGGAAGGCTTGTTCAAAATGATCCAGTGCCAGTCGATTAGCGCGGTCACCGATCGCATGAAAATGCAATGCAAAGTTCTGACTGAGCACTTGATTAAACAGATCGGGTAGCTTTTCCTCAGCGGTTACCAATAAACCGTGATTATGTGGATCATCTGAATAGGGTTGTAACAAGGCTGCACCGCGACTGCCGAGGGCACCGTCTCCATAAGCTTTGACACTACGGATCAAGAGTTTATCGTCTGGCCTTTGAATTATGCCCGCGGCCAACATCTTAGGTAACTGCGGGTCAGTCGCTGATAACATTGCATATACCCGTAATGGCAATTCGCCGCGCGCGGCTAACGCTTGATACAGGTTATACGTGGCGTAATCGATACCAGCATCGTGCATACTGGTAATTCCAAGTGCGAGTAAGTGCTCACCTGCGGCGTTTAATTGTTCGATACGCAATTGGTCGTCAAGTTTTGGCAAGTGTTGCTCGACCAGTCCCATCGCGGTATCGATAAGTACTCCGGTAGGATTGCCGTTATCGTCGGTGATGATTTTGCCACCCTCAGGTGAAACGGTAGCGCTATCAATGCCCGCAATTTTTAATGCGGCACTGTTGGCCCAACCGGCGTGTCCATCAACGCGGGTTAGCCACACTGGTCTATCAGCGATTTGTTCGTCGAGTATCGCCGCAGTAGGGAAGGCTTTATCTGGCCATAACACCTGATTCCAACCTCGGCCCTGGATCCAACTAAGGTTAGGATGATTCTCTGCGTAATCAGCCACTGCCTGCGCCGCAGCGTGAGCGGAAGCTGTCTCCCGGACATCAATTGCAAGTAAGGTATCACCTAGTCCAAGTAAGTGACCATGGGCGTCAATCAAACCTGGTAATAAGGTTTTACCCTGACCATCCAACATTTCAGCGGTGGGGTAACCATGACCTAGTGCTTCTCCACCGATTGCTCGCACTTTGCCTTCCTCAATGATCATGTCACTGAAGGTGACTAACTCTCCCTGAGTATTTAGGGTATACCCTTTAACGTTGCTAATATGGAGCGGAGCTGCATAAAGGTTGATACTGCAAAACAGGGTAAGCAATGAGATAAGCCTTACCGGCAGGGTTAACACGTTTTTCATGAGCAGAGGTCCTGAATAGTTTGCATTGATGGATGATTGGTTAAATGGTCGGTTGCATAAATTTGCTGGGTGGTGCTGGCACTGATATTTCCGCCTGATAAAACGACCAGGACGCGTTTAGCACTGGTTTGTTGAGATAACCACTGCGCGACTGCTTGCATGGTCATACAGCAAGTGGGCTCAATATGTAATTTAAGTAAGTGTTGTAGCCATTGAGTCCAATAGCTTATAGCATGCTCGTTCACTTCATAAAAGCCGTCCAACTGTTGCAAAAAAGGAAAGGTGAGACTGCCGACACTAGGCGTCGCAGCTCCGTCAGCAAGAGTTTTGGCTGGCATAGCAAGACGCTTAATATGGCCAGCCCGGAGTGACTCCGCGGCATCATTGGCGGCCAGTGGCTCAACGCCAAAAACCTTAGCCTGAGGGTTTAAATGGCGTGTTGCGATAAAGCTTCCCGCCGTCAGCCCTCCACCGCCACAAGGCGTGAATACGGCATCCACGGGATCGACTTGCTGCAGGGTTTCGGCAATCGCAGTCCCCTGTCCAGCAATGATATCTGGATGATTAAATGGCGGGATCCAGATACAACCGGATTGTTGACTGGCTTGCGCCACCGCCTGATCAGCTTCGATGCGATTAGGATAGACTTGCAAATTAGCACCATAATCACGGGTTGCTGCTGCTTTAACCGGTGAGATGTTGTCAGCGGCAAAAATAGTAGCAGGTATACCAAATTGACGCGCTGCAAAGGCGACCGCTTGAGCATGATTGCCCGAACTGTTGGCCACAATCGAATCAGGCAGTTGCTTGCGTTCTGCGAGGTGGGCGATGAAATTAGTGGCACCGCGCAGCTTAAACGCACCTGTTTTCTGCAAACATTCTGCTTTAAACAGGACGGTATGGGTGTGTCCTGAAGGCAAGCTTTCTCGACTTAACCATCGGTTTAAGCGACTCGAAGACACTATTGGTGTATTGACCACCGTTGCTTCAATTCGAGATTGTGCAGCAAGAATGTGTTGGTAATTAATCGTGGCGACTGGCAAAAAACGATCTCTTCAAAATATTGAACAATTAACCATTAGCCTAACGATAAAACCAGAAAAATGCACAGTATAATTCGCTCTGCTGTGGGACCAGTTGTAACGCGGTTACAGTCGGTTAGATAAACTCTTGTGTTATGCATAAATAGCGAGTTCCAGTCACCAATATTCAGCGCTAACGAATTGGCGCGCATTGATGTTTAGGTTTAGGATAGGGCACTGATTACAGCGTAAAACGCAGTTGAATTAACTCAACATTCACAAACAAGGAATATTTATGGGATTACTAGATAAACTATTGGGGAATGCCTCTGAAATCGATGCTGGAGAAATCCAAGAAGAACTAACCCCGGTATTGGCGGATACTGAACAGGTGACTCAAGCCTATAAATTAATCCGAGATCTATTCGTATTGACCACAAACCGAGTGATCTTTATTGATAAACAAGGCATGACAGGTAAAAAAGTGGATTATTACAGCATTCCATACCGCGCGATCACTCAATTTAAAGTTGAAACCGCCGGTCACTTTGACATGGATGCCGAATTAAAAATCTGGGTTTCTGGTCAAGCGGAACCATTACATACGGAACTCAGTAAAGACACCGCACAGAGCCTGCAAAAAGCGTTAGCAAATGCAATGTTTGGTTAGACTTGGGAGCGCCAGCATCATTTGATGCCGGCGATTTTTTTACAGTTTTGCTTACGCGATTAGTGTTTGGCTGGTGGCGCTAAATTGCGCTCAAAAAACTGCGTAATCGTTTTGTACATGTGAATACGCGTATTTTTACCGCGAATACTGTGTTTTTTACCGGGATAATCCATTGCTTCAAAAGGAATAGCGCGGTCCTGTAAATGCTTATACAGCATTGTTGCATGCGTAAACAAGACGTTGTCATCCGCCATGCCATGATAAATCAAAAGTGGACCTTTTAGGTTGTCTGCGTAGGGAAATACTGACGCCGCAGTGTAAGCAGCATCTACTTTATTCGGGTTACCCATATACCGTTCAGTATAGTGGGTATCATATAAACGCCAGTCGGTCACCGGCGCCCCTGCTACACCGGCACTAAAATAGTCACCCGCTTTAAACATGCTCATGATCGTCATGTAGCCACCGTAACTATGGCCGTGAATACCAATCCTAGCAGGGTCTACGAAGGGCAGGGTACGCAGAAATTTAACCCCGGCAATTTGGTCTTGCACTTCGGTTTCACCCATTTTCAAATAGAGCGGATCTTCAAAGGCTTTGCCACGATATTTTGAGCCGCGATTATCCACGGAAAACACGACGTAGCCTTGGTTCACCCAGTATTGCATCATTAAACCACGCGGACCGAACCAGCGATTTCTGACCACTTGTACGCCAGGGCCACCGTATACATAGACAATGACCGGATGTTTGCCTTGCAGTTTTTGTGGGGTAAATAATTGGTAATGCAAAGTTGCGTTGTCTTCAGTCTTTAGAGTACCAAAGGTTGGCTTTACCCAGTGTGACTGATACGCATGTAAAGGATGGTTATCATCTATGGTGTTTTCCTGCAGCCAGGTCAATAGCTCACCAGAGGCCCGATGCACGCTAACTTGAGGAGGACTATTAATGGTAGAAAAACTATCCACGTAAATATGTGCATTGTCACTGAATGTGACTTCGTGAAACCCGTCCCGCTGGGAAACCCGTGTAATGTCACCACCACTAAACGAGACACTGTATAAGTGGTTCTCTAATGGCGTATCTTTTCTACTACTGAAGAAGATCCGTTGGTTTTGTTCATCAACCGCGTCTAACGAGGTAACCACCCAACTACCCTTTGTGAGTTGTCGCACTAAGCCAGATGACAGGTGATACAAATACAAATGCTGAAAGCCATCCCGCTCTGATGCCCAGATAAAATGTTGCTGGTCATCAAGAAAGGCTAGGTCATCATGCAGATTTACCCAGGTATTAGCTTGCTCTTGCAGCAATACTTTGGATGACTTCTGTTGTATATCATAGGCGAACAGGGTCAGCTGTTTTTGATCTCTGGATTGCAGTTGATAAGTAAAATGTCGGTTATCTTTGGCCCATTGTCCGCGCGCAAAGTAGATATCTTGTGCTTGCCCTAAATCCACCCATTCACGTTGCCCTGTGCTAAGGGATTGGATTGCGAGAGTAACCGTCACATTATGTGTACCTGCGCGCGGGTATTTCTGCTCTATCATCGTAATCGTGTCTGCATAAATTTCAGATCGCGTAATCACGTCTACGGGCGATTCGTCCACTCGTGTAAAAGCTAAATGCGATTCATCCGGTGACCACCAATACCCGGTTAAACGCCCCATCTCTTCTTGCGCAACAAATTCAGCCATGCCGAATTTAATATCGCCACCGCCTTCACGAGTAATAGCTTGCTCTTTATCTGCATCAATTGATTTTATGTAAAGGTTCTGATCACGGATATAAGAAATATAATTCCCTTTGGGTGATAGTTTGATGTCGGTTTCAAATTCAGGTGTATCCAATAATTGCTTAACGGCGGCCGGAGATTCTGCGGTTGCTAGGCGGTAATAGTACGCGTCACCAGCAAGAGGAAACAATAATGCACTGCCGTCCGCTGACCATGTGTAATCCACTATGCCTGTGCCGGATAAACGCATGCGCTCGCGCCGCGCTTTTTCTTCGTCCGATAGTTGTTCGTCACCTTGATGCAAATCATCTGAATTGACTAATAAGCGAGTTTCACCGCTTTCAATATGATACTCCCAGAGGTCATAGCGTTCATAATCATCAACTTTGCCTTGCAGGAAGGTTACCCGTTTACCGTCAGGTGATATCTGCAGGTTTACTGGGGCCGAGCCGTCCAATGACGGTGAAGAAAATATGCGCTCGATGGAAAGTGCTGTTTGGGCGAAACTATTTCCACTAAAAAGCAGTACAAGAAAGCAGAGTTTTTTCATTATTATTACGTCTTTGTTTTACACTGAGGGGGTAGTGTAGAGCATCGTAACGAGGAACCAAAGTGACTAGCGATAAAACGGCGATTGTACTCGGTGCAACAGGCCTAGTGGGCCGCACGTTGACTCAGCAATTGTTGGCTGACCAGCGCTACAGCAGTATTACCTTATTGGTGCGTAAACCCCTGAGTCGCAGTCAGTTTTTTGATCCTGCCAATAAGCTTCAGCCAGTGGTGATTGATTTTGAGTATTTACAGGATTACCAAGGTTACTTTACGGTCGATCATGTTTATTGCTGTTTGGGCACTACATTGAAGCAGGCAGGCTCCAAAGCAGCCTTCCGGCGGGTAGATTTTGAATATGTGCACGTTGCCGCACAGTTAGCTCGGGCGCAACGGGCTAAGGGGTTTGTTTGGATCTCTTCGGTTGGTGCGAACGCAAAAAGTAGCAACTTCTATTTACGTGTGAAGGGCGAGCTCGAGAATGCCATTATGACCATGCCGCAATTGGCTCATGCTGCTGCGGTTCGACCTTCTTTGCTGCTCGGTGAACGTTCAGATACACGCTACGCAGAGGCTATGGGGATTTGGGCCGGTAAACTGCTTGCGCCGTTGATGTTTGGGCCATTAGAAAAGTATCGTCCCATTCGAGCTGCTGATGTCGCTCGGCAAATGGTGGAGTTGCAGCATTTTTAAATTTAAACAATTTCAAATTGAAGATAGTCATTGTGCCATGAAGGTAGGCACCGACAGTATCCTGTTGGGCAGTTTTGCGAACCATCGATTAAGTCAAAGCTCAACGCCTACTGCACCGCATAAAGCTGTTGATATTGGTAGCGGTAGCGGTCTGCTGGCGTTGATGCTCGCACAATGGTCGCAGGGCCAGTTGCAGATCACCGCAGTTGATATTGACGCCATAGCCTGTGAGCAAGCGAGAAGTAATGTTGCGCTAAGCCCATGGCCAGATAGCATAACTGTGGTCAATCAAGATGCCAGACAATGGCTGGCCGAGCAGCCAATGCAATACGACATTATCATCAGCAATCCGCCGTATTTTAACTCAATCCAATCACCCTCTCGCGGGTTTAATGGGTATTTTGCAAATCGCCAGCAAGCACGTTCGCAGGTGAGTTTAGACCTATCTGAATTAGCTTTAGGGTTGCAGCAGGGACTGGCCTCGGCCGGCAAAGCATTTGTGATTTTACCAGCACCTGTGCGCGATGAGTGGGTAAGCTTACTGCAACAACGTGAGCTCTTTGTGGCGCAACAACTCGACATTGCTAGTGTGGTCAATAAGCCAGTCAGCCGATATGTGTTTGAGATCACTAAAGAGCCTCAATCGACTGTGCAGCAACAGATAAATGTTTACACCGCTGATCACGTGTATACTGACGAATACCGTCAACTTTGTCGGGCGTTTTATCTGAACTTTTAGTGAGGTTCAAATGCCGGTTAATCCAATACTCTCAGATACGGTTTCTCGCATCGCTGTGCTGGATTATGTTTGGATGGGGGTTCCTTTCAGAGTACCGTGTTTCGAAGTTTACGCACAGATCCCGGATCCAATCCCCGTCAAATTCTGCAAAATTAACCGGCAAACGCTACCTATTTTGACAATAGATCAGTATGATGTGCCGCTTTTTGACCCTTTGGGGCTTGGTGTCGATGAAATTCCAGCGTATGCGATTGTCTTGGCTGATTTTTGTGGCACAACTTATCGTATGGTCGCGCGGCCTGCCGATCACATTGTAGGTACGGCAACCATTCCTAAGTCACAGTTCCCCATTCAGTCAGTGTTTGGTCCTAACAGTATTTAACTCGAGGTTTTACGTTGTATTTAGCTGAAGCATTTGGTGCCATCGCCGTGATCTTAAATTTCATTGGCTACCGGCAGAATGAAATTAATCATTATCGTTTTATTTCCGCACTGGCGCTCGCTAGTGTCAGCACGCACTTCTTCTTATTAGGAGCAATGGCGGCAGGTGTCGGCTGTATGCTAGCGAGTGTGCGCAATATCATCGCTATGCGCTATCGCCACAATGGCATCCTGTATTTATTTGTTGCCTTGAATCTTGGTTTTTTGGGTTACGAACTATTCGTGTTAAACCATGGATTAATGATACTCGTAGCCTATGCCAGTTCATTGATCTTTACCGTCGGCTCCATTGTTTTGCATAGCGCAGCGCAGATTCGTCGCTGGTTTATACTCGCTGAATTACTTGGCCTGATTTATGCCCTTTCGGTAGGCAGTATTTTCGGCAGCGTCTTCAATATCAGTAATTTATTCAGTATTGGATTAAAGCTTTGGCAAGAGCGGAATATGACGTATAAGAACCAGGACTAGCGAGCATAAAAAAACCGAGTTCGAAGGAACTCGGTTTTTGTCTGTCATTTAACGCTTATTTAACCAGTACTGAAACTTTCTCAATACCTGCCTCTTTGGCTTGGTTCATCACTTCAACCACAATCCCATGCTCTGTATCTTCGTGAGCTTGGATGGCAGCAGAATCCGTGTTGTTTTCCGCCAAGTAGGTTTGAATGTTAGCGATAACACGACGAATATCAACATCACGTCCATTCATGCGGATCTTGCCATATTCATCAATTTGAATAGACAACGCTTTACTCGGTTGCGTTGGTGAATTGTTGTCCTTCGGACGGTTAACTTCAAGACCTTTCTCTTTAACAAACGACGTCGTCACAATGAAGAAAATCAACATAATGAATACGATGTCAAGCATCGGGGTCATATCGATCTGTGCTTCGTCGTCAGCCGAGGTATGCTTTTTTCTTTTCATCTCTTTAGCAATCTTTTAACGTCAATCAGACCTGTTAGTATACTTGCTCAAATAAAAATGAATAGCCCCTGAAGTGATCTTTCTGGTAAAAAGATCGTGCAGATCCGACGAGTCATCGTACATTTCGCTGTTCGTATTGGTAGCGGATTGCCGCTCCAAGTTGACCAAAGTACCGGTACAACAAGGGACTTAACGTTTGGCGTTCGGCTGCAGTTGGGTACGCGCCCAATTGCGCTTCAGTGGATTGCTTGGTACCCGCAACTAAAAAATGGTTTTTGACGGGATTATCTTGGAGTATCGATTCAAAGGCACGCGCCGTAATTTCTTGCGGGCGAGCGTAATAAAACGTATTTAGTTGTTTATCGATGGCGACGCTACGTTGTAGGTAGGCACTCGAGTTTAGCGCGTTATTACCGTTGCTTGTCGGTTGCAGGAAGATCAGCTGAAACCATTGGTTGAGTTGTTCGTTTAAAGGATGTGGGGATAGGGATTTGCCTTGCAACCATAGTTCACTGGCGAAATCCAATGCTCCTGCAGCAACAAAAGCTTTTTTGGCAATATAGTGGTCAAAGGCATGAAACCACTCGTGGGCTAATGCTCCCCCACCCGCATTTTTAGCGAGCGCCAGAGTTCCATTGGCAGAGTCGTAGTGGGCGCTTACTGACCTCCTGCCGCCCGTGCCAAAGGCTAATGATAAAGTGCCATTGAGTGAAATCACTGGCGTTGGAATGGCCAGCAGGTCGGATAAATCGCACAATGCATCGAAAAACAAGTTGGCGGCAATTTGTTGTTCTGCGCCGCTAACCCAGCGGCCGATAGTTATACTGCGAAAACCGAACACCTGTTTGATATCAGCAAATGTGACATCTGCGCCCGCCCGGTGGTTCTCGCCGTTGCGATAAAAAGGCTTTTGCAAACGGCTTTGGTGCGACATAGTAATCTTGCCTAACTAAGCTCGCTAAGTAATTGCTCACACCAATGCGCAATGCGTGCATCAGTTTTGTCATATTGATTTTCATCGTCTAACGATAATCCTACAAAATGACGCTTATCTGGGGTGAGGGCTTTCGATGCGGTAAACTCATAGTCATCATTTGGCCAATAACCAATGACGGTAGCGTGGCGTGCAATTACCTCATCATGCAGCATTCCTAAAGCGTCCTGAAACCAATCCGCATAACCGATCTGGTCACCCAGACCAAACATTGCGACGACCTTACCTGCAAGATCAAGGGAGCTAATATCGTCCCATTGCGATTCCCAGTCTTCTTGAATTTCACCAAAATCCCAGGTTGAAATGCCCAAGATAAGAATATCGAACTGAGCGACTTTGCTTAACGCCGTATCCTGTAAATTAAATAGCTGTACGCACTCGAATCCAATTAATTGATTTAAGTGTTGCTGAATTTTTTCTGCGGCCATTTCGGTGTAGCAAGTGGTAGAACCGTAAAACAGGCCAATACTGAATGTTTCTTCGCTCATGGTTATTGCGCGTGCTCGTTAATCTTGGGTGAATGTAATAGTGGTGCCGTCTGCCAATAAAAGTTGGCATTTATCGGGTTCGCCATGGTCGTTCAGCAATAACTGCCCAACCGCTGGTGTATTAACCACATGTCCTAATACGCTGGGCAAGCTTTCTGGATTAGGATCACGTTCATCAACTCGCATATTGCGACGGCGAGTAAAGTAGTTTAGCGGAGAACGCTTAGAGTATAACAAGCGATTTAGGCGTTCAAATCCCTTGAGTAAACCCGTTGGAAAGGCGTTTTTAAAACCGCTACATGTGAATTGTAAAATTCTTGGGCTATTTTTGCGAAAACGCAGAGTAACGTCGTAAACAAAGGAATAATGCACATCGCCACTTAGGATCATGAACAGCGGCGGTGTTTTGTAATGACGAAAGATATTTAAGATAACTTGAGCGGTACCTTTATGCGCCATCCAGTTTTCAGCATCAACCATTAGTGCTTTGCCGAAAAAAGTGAATACTTTTTGCACCGCTTCAATGAATTTAAGCCCATAAATTGGGGCAGCTGAAACTACAATCACGGATTCCTTGCCTAAAATCTGTTGCTGGAACTCACACAGTGCCTCCCAATCCAATAATCCTGAGGGTTTATTGGGATTTGACTCTGAACGCCAACGGCGTGTGCGCGTATCCATAACAAAAATAGCGGGTGTTGTATTCAAGCAGTACTGCCATTGATCCCAATCATATAGCGCTTCTATGAATTGGTCTTGAGCGTTAAGCCCTTGCGTTGTAAAGGTTTTCTGCGCGGCTTCCACCAGAGGCGCAAAAACATCAGGATCATTGCCCCATCCTTGGCACAACCAGTAACCCGCCAGAGCATTCCCAACCATACGATTTGACAATGGGTGGCCGTAAACTTCTTCTTCCCAACCGCGAGTTAGATTCCAATCATCAGTCACATCATGATCATCGAAGATCATGTACGTTGGAACATGCGCCAACATTCTAGCGGTGCGTGGTAAATTGTCGACAAATCTGGTAAGTACTTGTTGCTCGGTCCGGTACTGCTCTAGAAACTGTTCGCCAACATTTTTCGGCACTCCAGAAGTAACCAGCCGCCACATGTTTGGCGACCAAACCAAAAGATACATCGCCATCACTTCGCTAAAGGCGATCAAGTGATTTTTGGCATTGACTGAGGTGAATATAGGCTTTTGTTTAGCGCCAAAAAATAGGGATGATAGTAAGCTGTTGTCAGCGGTTTTAGGTAGAATTTTCTCGCGCTGGTAATAGCCTAACTCTGCGTCACTTAATTGTGCGCTATTGTTTAAGGTCGCATCATCCAGCTCTTCTTCGAATAGCCCTAGCAGCTCGATGACCTGACGGATAGCATACAACATTGGGCCAGCAACATCGTCAACATAGACTTGATCGCCGCTCATGAGCAATAGGTCAGGGCGTTGCTGTGGCGTTTTTTCAATTAATACATCAATGGCAGGCAGAGCGTCCTCGCCATCAAAGTGAGGTTTGCGACACGAACCATGGACGACATGGCTGAGTTGGGTTACACAGCGAAAACTAAATGCGGTTTCTGCTGAATAGTAGAGTTGACTATCACACAGGTCGTGCTCTTCATCGGCGCAATCGACTAACCGATAGGCATAGGTTTCACCCTCGCCAAACAGCGCAGTTTGTTTGATTTGAACCAAGCTGACAAAGGCATGTGTGCCAACCGGAATTTGCTGAAATTGGTATGCCTCATCATTAGCAGTGTAGCGATTCAAACGATTACCATCGGCATCAAACAGGTCTACACCTAAGTTCAGTGGTCGACTGCTGACTAACCAGATAACCAATTGTTCAGGGTCAACGCGCCTTAAGATAGGGCCGGCAAGAATTGCGGGTAACTTACTCGACGAGTTTGTTGTGCGCTTAGTGTTTGTCAATGCTAAGTATTAATTGATCTACCGATGCCTGAGTCTAACAGTGACAAACATTTTCATAAAGTCATCTAGGCGAGAATTTCTACTGAACTCTGTGTCATTTTTGCTTATGATACACCGACTTAAATTCAGTCAATGACAACAAAGCGACGACGGAGAAGTGTTTGATGTCTGATTTCTATGCATCTCGCAGAGGCCTGTTTACGCGCACACTGTTTATGCTTGGTATTACCTTAGGCATAGGCTGTACGCCAGCAGAAGAGGGTGCTCAGATAAGCGCAGAGCCTGCACCTACGCCGCTCGCTGTTGATGGCGTGTGGATTACTGAGCAAGACGGTTCAGTCATGGCCGATCCGCAGACCTCTGGTTTGATTGCTTATGGTGAGTATCTCATCAGCATCTCTGATGGGAGTGCGCTGCCCCAGCAACGTAGGCGGCTTCACCTGATTGATCCCGCTACGGCAATTGTGCAAAAAAAGCTGGGCCCTATGCAGATGAGCACAGCCGTGCGTAGAAGTTGTTTCAGTCAATATTTGGCGGATGAACCTGACTATGAGGCTATCGTGCAGGACCCTGATGAAGCGAATGTTTTCATTATTGTCACTGAAGATGCCACTCGTACAGGTGCGCTAACCCCTCGTTGCCAGCAGCGTTTTGAAGAAACCGGTTCTACGGCTTACCCTACGTTACTCGTTAGAGCCGTTGTGAACGACGATAGTGTTACCTTGACGCACGTGCGGCCTTTGCGGTTTGCACTAGAATTCAATGTGGGTGATTTTCCTAACGATGGCATCGAAGGCATGGCTTTCGGTCCAGATCGTGTACTTTATCTGGGGCTTGAAAAAGATGCGGCGGGAAATCCACGTATTTTCAGTGTAACGGTGGATGGCGATTTTTGGCAGCAAGCTGACTTCGCTGAGGTCAACGATCCTAAGCTATGGTTACCTAGTTTCCCCAACGGCGGCAATCATCCGATTAATGGCATGGATTACATGCCATTGGCGGGTGAGCACCCCGGTCTGCTCGTTGCCGCTGCTCGCAATGACAATCAATTATGGTTGATAGACCTGACGAAACAACAGCCAGCACAGATGATCGACCTAAAGTTTAATGCACCAACGATGAGTAATGACCCAAGCTGCGGTGAGTATGAGTTAATGAATAACGCCTCACTGGAAGGCGTTGCAGTTGTTGGGGTTGACCTGTATTTGGTGAATGATCCGTGGAAAAAGAATTACATGAAGAATGTCCAGTGTGCCTCTAATCACGCGCGCTATGAAGCTATGGCACCGCTGTTGTTTAAACTTCCCATTCAACCGGAATGGTTACACCGCTATTTAAATTAAAAAAAAAGACCTCGAATGTTCGAGGTCTTGCGGAATGTAATATCATTACTGAAGTGAATGCACAGACTTTAGAATTTAAATCTAAGATGAGCGCCTAACGCGTTATCCACGCCATCGCCACTGACGTATTGCTGCAGAAACAGGCCTACATCAATAGATTCATTATGTTTCATCAACGTCGCTTGTAGAAATAGGCCGCCATCAACATCAATGTCTTCGCTGTAGCAATTGGAGCAGTAGTCAATGGAACGCTCAGAATAGAGCATTTGGCTGAAGCCACCCTGTAGTGCCAGCGAAACATCGGCTTGCTCACCAAAGACCCATTGATAGCCCGTGGCAACGGATAGCAAAATACCGTTCGCAGATGATGATTCTGTTGAGACATCGCCATCATTAAATAGTCCATCACCAACAACAACTTGACTGAATTCAGCGTTATCATCATAAACAACAATGTCCATACCTAACGTTGTAATCCAATTACTTTGCACATAGTTACCGGTAAAACCGATAAAGTAAGCGGTATCTTCAACACCCTGCGACGATGCTGTCGCTTCATCGATGTTTATTGTGGCAGCGCGTACCCCAAGGTCCCACTCTCCTGAGGTTGATTGTGCGGGTAGAGTGTTTTGAGCAGAAGCGATATGGCTGATCCCAGCCAGTGCGAGGGCACATACGATTTTTTTCATTGTAGAATTCCTTTTTAACGCTAATCCAACTTGATTTAGCGAGCGGAATTCTACTGATGAAGCCGCATTTGTCTATGAAATTTTGTGCCAACAAGCCCTTAAAGTTATTGCGTTACTGCACTATTGAGAGCGGTTAACTTGATGCTCAATGGCTTACTTTAAGTTGTCGGCAAAGGTCTTCTTAAATTTTGCCAGTTTGGGTGCAACCACCATATTGCAATAGGTGTTCTGTGGGTTATTACTGAAATAATCCTGATGGTAGTCTTCCGCCTGCCAATAATTTGTTAACGGCACTACTTCCGTGACCACGGGATCTGGCCAAATACCTTGTTGATTGATTTCAGCAATGATTTCTTCGGCCTGTTGCTTTTGCGTTTCATCATGATAGAACACTGCGCTGCGATACTGGGTGCCAACATCATTGCCTTGCCGGTTTAACTGTGTGGGATCATGTAGTGCAAAAAATATTTCTAGCAAGCTACGATAACTGATCACCTGTTCATTAAAGATGATTTGAATGACCTCTGCGTGCCCTGTATCGCCCGAACACACTTGCTCATAAGTTGGATTTTCCACGCTACCGCCGGCATAGCCAGAGTAAGCAATCTCTACCCCTTTGATACTGTTAAACGCTGATTCAAGGCACCAAAAACAGCCACCGGCTAGCGTAGCTTTTTGTAAATGACTCATGTAGGACTCCTTTGCATTAGAACACATAACGTATGCACTGCGCTGAGAAAATCAAGTCATCCGCTCAGGCTATCTGACCGTACTTATAAAGCGAAACTCTTAAAATAGATAGGATAATGATGCAATTCACCCTGTTTTACGATGGCAACTGCCCACTCTGCATGAAAGAAATGCGGCATCTGATGCAACGCAATCAAGCAGGCAAGCTAATCTTTGAAGATATTAATCAGCCAGAGTTTGCACAGCGGTTCCCCGAATTTGATTATGCCACGCTAGACGCCAGGATCCACGGGCGTTGGTCTGACGGCAGGGTGTTGACTGGGCTGGACGTTACTTATACGGCTTGGAAACTGGTTGGCCATGGCTGGTTGTATGCACCATTGCGTTGGCCATTGATTCGGCCTCTCGCCGATCGATTTTATCTTTGGTTTGCTCGCCACCGTCATTCCCTCTCTTACTGGCTCACCGGGCAAAAACGCTGTGACAATGGCCAATGTGCTTTACCTATAAAGGAAGATTCCAATGAGCAGTAGTCAACTCAACATTTTAATTATTGGTGGAAGCTCCGCGATTGCTAACGCTTTGATTGAGCAGCACCTCGATGATCCGGCAATAGAGCGGGTTTTCGTCGTATCCCGGCGGGAGACGTCCTTTTCTCAAGTTTCAGCCAAGCTCGTATGGACTAACTGTGATACGAGTAGCGAGTCACAGGTTAAAGATTTAGTTGCGCGATGGCGCGGCGAAGAGGTCCGATTCAGCCGTGTTATTAGCACTGTAGGTATGCTGCATTCTGCAGATGTGCAGCCGGAAAAAAAGCTCGAAGACTTGAATCTTGATACTTTTACCCGAGTGATGACGGTGAATGCTGGGATCAATGCTCTATGGCTGAAATATGCTGCGCAACTTTTACCTCAAAACGCACGTAGCGAGTGGGTAGTTTTCAGTGCGCGGGTGGGGAGTATCAACGATAATCAATTAGGCGGTTGGTATAGTTACCGTGCCTCTAAAGCTGCGCTCAATATGCTAATGAAGACCGCTAGCATTGAGTTCGCTCGGCGCTTTAAAAAAGCTAAATTGGTCTGTTATCACCCGGGCACGGTGGATACGCCATTGTCAAAACCCTTCCAGGCGAATGTAAAAGCAGACAAGCTGTTCACACCTGACTACTCCGCATCTCAACTCATCAAGCATTTATCGACGTTACCCGATGAGCATAACTTGTCCTACATCGACTGGGATGGGAAGCCTATTCCGTGGTGAGCTCTGGAATGGAAATTTGTATTCCCTACCAACTGTTTCGACAAGTGGCGAGAAGAAGCGATACAGTAACTAGGCAGGTTGCCATTCTACTGTTAACATACCGCTAACACATGCGCTGTCATCGCTACAGCGTGAAAACAATAATAATGATAAAGGAAGGAAGTTATGGCCGCTTCTAGAGAAGAATTTGGCTCTCGTTTAGGATTTATTTTAGCTGCCGCAGGGTCAGCGGTCGGTATCGGTAATTTGGTGGGCTTCCCCGTTGGTGCTGCTAAAAACGGTGGCGGTGCTTTCTTACTTATCTACGCGCTCTTCGTTTTCTTAATTTGTTTACCTGTTATGCTGGCTGAAATGTCAGTCGGAAGACATGCAGGTAAAGATCCTCTGGGCGCATACAGCAAGCTAACGAACGGCTCTACTCCTTGGAAAGTGGCTGGTTGGCTTTCAATTATCACCCCTTTTATGATTGCCGTATTTTATTTGGTTATAACGGTGTGGATTTTTGGGTATCTATTTGAGTCTGCCACCGGTGATCTGGTTCATCTTGCTGATCCTGAAACTTTCGGTACGTTTATCAATAGCCAGTCGATTTTTATTTATATGGCTGTGGTACTGGGTATTGTTTATATGATCCTCCAAGGCGGTGTAAAAGAAGGTATCGAAAAAGCCGCAAAGTTGATGATGCCGGCATTATTTGTGATGTTGTTGGCGTTGGTAATTTTCGTTTTGACCCGCGATAACGCAATTGAAGGCGTTAAATATTACTTAATCCCTGATTTCAGTAAGATCAATGCTTCGGTTGTGAATGGTGCGCTGTCGCAAGCCTTCTTCTCCTTGTCTTTGGGTATGGGTATCATGATCACGTATGGCAGTTATATTAATCGACGTGCTGACATCCCAGGCTCTGCCAAATTGGTCGCCTTAACCGATACTGCGGTCGCCTTTGTCGCAGGTCTGATGATCTTGCCGGCAATCTTTTCCTTCAATCCCAATGTGGATCCGACAGCTTTGAGTGAATCATCAATCAGTATGATCTTCACGTTCTTGCCGAAAATCTTTTTAGCGCTGCAAGCGTCACTTGGCTACTTTGGTGCAAGTGTCGTGGCGAGTGTGTTCTTTTTGTTAGTGTTCTTCGCAGCGATCACGTCAATTGTCTCCATCTTTGAAGTACCTGTTGCTGCATTAATTGATGAAAAGGGCGTGTCACGCAAAGCTGCGCTTGGGATCCTGGGGATTTTATTGGCTATTCTAGCGGTATTCTGTGCACTGTCCTTTGGCATGGTAAGCTTTTTCACCGAGTTTACAGGTTATGCCGGCGCGTCAAAATCCTTTTTTGATGTTGTCTATGATGTCTTTTATGACACCATCTTGCCGCTCAACGGGTTATTGATTTGTGTTTTCGTGATTTATCGCTGGAAGAAGCATAATTTTAACGCTGAGTTGGACGAAGGTGCTCCTGCATATAAAGGGTCGCTTTTTGAACGTTATGTTGATCTGTCGGTGGGCACGTTCATTCCGGTGATCCTGTTGATTATTTTCGTTAATACAGTTGCCGTGAAGTACTTCGGTGTGTCGCTATTCAGCTAACATTTCAAAAGGGCTGGCAAAGCGTAATGTCAGCCCCAACTCTGCACATGACGCTTGTGCATTAATAATCTTTCCGGTGTCTTGCTCAGCAGTTTGATCGACCTTAATAAAATCAGGTTCTGGCAAATCGAGTTGAGCCGCTGCCCAACGATAGTAATCATCTCGTCGCGGATGCTCATGACTCGCCAGCAGCAGTGTGGCAAGGTTCTTTGTTGGGCGTGTAATAATTGCGGTTAAGGCACCGATAACGTCCGCTTGGTGTATCAGATTGACCCGCTGTTGGCCATTCTCAATATTTTGTTTATGACACAAAGTACGCACCGGGTGACGTTCACGATCCACTAACCCTGCGAGGCGCAAGATTGTGTGTTGCGTGGGGAATAGTTGGCGTATGTAGTTTTCAATTGCAACATGCGCCTTGCCGGATTCGGTTACTGGAGAGGTAGGAGTGTGCTCGTCTACATGCCCCGTAATATTGCCATACACTGATGTAGTACTCACAAATACAATCCGTGATACCTTGCCTAGTTGCGCCATCGTTAAGCAGGATTGCATCGCACTCACGTAAGCGTTGAAATCTGTATCCTTGCGACCCGCAGCAATACTAAAAATCCAAGTTGAAGCATTTGACAGTGATGGCGTAGCGAAGGTCTCCGGTTGATACACATCTGCGTATTGTGCCACGATGCCGTGCGCACTGAGTTTTTCCAGGGTGGACACAGAGCGTGACGTACCCACTACCGGATAGCCAAGGGTAATTAGGTGTTGCGCTAATGGGAAACCTAACCAGCCACAACCAATCACCGCGATCGTTGGTTTATCTGTTTGTTGCATATACAAGACCCAAAAAAATACCCCGCTGATGCGGGGTATTGTAATGCTTTCAGCGTATAATTACATTTTAAAGCGTGGGTTCTCGATATCCAACATGTCCAGTGAACCAAGTTCTTTCACGCTATTTGCTAATTTAGCTTCTGCTAGATCGGCACTGCTTAGGGTCATGCAAAGGTTTTCAGCTTTTTCTTCGAGCTCCGTGGTTTGGTACTCAACGCGTTGCTCGATTTGCTCGCCGAAATTTTCCATTTTGGCTTCGAACGCACTCATGTCGCCACCCCCCATGACCATCTCTGTACCAATGGCAACCAACAGACGTCCAATGGATTTGCCGACCATATCTTCAATTTTGTTTTCTAATTCAGATTCCCATGCGGGGCTTACCCAACGCCCTTCGTTCGCATCTGAAGACTGCATCGTGAAAGTTCCATCTGCTGCATAGAACTGTTCATTAACACTGGTGTTCAAATCCGCGAAAAAATCATCAAATTCATGCACCAGTGGGTCGTCATAGCCAAGTAGTTCACCAAAGGCCTCGGTAACAGCGGTGCTGGCAATATGTAATGCATCCACGGCAATTTCAGCCGTCATAGGAATAGCTGTGGTAATTGAGCTGTAATATTGCTGCGCATCGGCCTGTTGCTCAGCGGTTAAGTCTAAGCTTTTACGATTAATATCAACCTGGCCGTCCGGGGTAAAATGCGCAACGTCACCATTGTCGAGTGTGATAGACAACACTTCATCTTTAAAAGTCAGTTCACCTTCAAAGCGAATATGACAACTGTCAGAGAATTCAGTATGTGCCATTACAGATGAGCTGGTGGCTAGAATTACCGCTATTGCAGAGTGAGTCATTATAGTACGCATTTTCATCATTGATCGGTTCCTTATCGTGGTTTGTTTATCCTTATTCATTTCTTAGGCCAACTTTAAAAAACTATAAATATCAATAAGATAAAATTTTGAAAGGAAGATCAAATAACTCGTCCCTCTTAAAAAGTGGTGATCTTTACAAACTGTTAGTCAATTTGACCAAGGTCAATAAATCTGCAAAAAATAGCTAACTGGCATACCATTGAATAACAGCTTCAGGCATAATGCGCGCACTTTTGTTTAGGGGGTTTTCAAATGGCTGATTGGTTAAACGCGGTTTTATTTGGCGTTACATTGGTTGCACTGGTCCTTGGATTAAGCAGTGTTATTATGGGCTTCTTATCGGATAAAACCGGTGCAGAGGCGCTCAAAGAGCGCATTGAATACGGTTACCTAGGGGTATCGGGTATCGCCCTCAGTGGATTACTCAGTTATTTGCTGTTTTAATCCTTAACTTGCATCACGTTGTCGCGCTGATAAGCCTTTAAACCGAAAAGAGGCAACATCGCGATGGCGTGGTCAAAAATATCTGCTTGGATACCCTCATAAGCCACCCAGTCTTTATTGGCGCTAAAACAGTACACTTCTAACGGTAAACCGACTTCAGTGGGCGCTAGTTGCCTGACCATCATGGTCATGTCTTTATTAATTTCCGGATGATTGCTGATGTAATTGCGTAAGTACGCGCGAAACGTACCGAGATTGGTCAAGCGACGACTGTTGAGTAGATCCTGCTCATCAATTGCTTGATCATCATGATAGCTCTTCAGGACATTGAGCTTCTCAGCTATGTACGATTTGATGTAACGAATTTTGCCAAATTCCTGCAGCATATCTTGGTCACAAAATTTCACGCTACGCAGATCGATGTTAATTGCTCGTTTAATTCGGCGACCGCCAGATTCACTCATACCACGCCAGTTCTTGACTGCTTCAGTGGTCAACGAGTAGGTGGGTAGCGTAGATATGGTCTTGTCCCAATTTTGTACTTTTACATTAGTTAGTCCGATTAATAGTATCTCGCCATCCACATCATACTTCGGCATGGCAATCCAATCACCCGTGTTAAACATGCGATTGGCGGCAATTTGAATTCCCGCTACAAAGCCCAGAATTGTATCGCGGAAAATGAGCAATAAAACGGCTGCAATAGCGGTCATCCCAGAGAGTAGAATGATTGGACTTTTGTCAATCAATAGACTGATCACCAGAATAATTACAATCATGGTAAACAGTAACTTAGCAACCTGAATAAAGCCGGTAATAGGGGCGCGTTTGGCAAGTGCAGACGCATTGTAGATGTCTTCGATAGTGTTAAGAACCGCACTAACAATTAACAGCGACGCAAACGCCAGATAGACCATAGATAACTTTTCAATGACCGCCAGTAGTTTAGATTCTTCAGGTAGCAGTGCATATGCAATCAGGCTGATTACTATCGCTGGTACAATATGTCCACAACGTTTGAAAAAGTGGTGGCGGTGAAGCTCATCGTCCCACTTACTCCGAGTGCGCATCACAAAATGTGTTACTTTTTCACTCACTACGATACGAGTGACCCAGAGCGACAATACGGCACTGAGCAGTATCACTACACACGCCGCAGCGAAATACGTGAAACTATCCAGTGTCGCAGAGGGGGCTAGCATCTGAACTTGATCAAGCAAAACCTGTTTAACGTTGAGGTTGCTAAGCATAGGTTAATTTCCTAGAAGTGCTTTTAGGCGTTGATCTTTGGCACTCCAAAGTTCATTTAGCCAGCGCTGGAAGCGCGTTTTAAAAGATGCGTTATTGAAATAGTCACCAATCACGTCCTCTGTTACAGGCAACACATTAACATCTATGATTATGCTGCGCATCTGGCCACTTAACATTTCGAGCATGGGGTGGCGACGGTTGTGCGGGTAGGCCAGAGAAATATCCAGAATATTGGTAAACAATTCCCCCATGGCGGCTAGGGTAAAGGCTATCCCACCGGCTTTGGGGGGTAGCAGACATTCAAAATTACTCCCTTTCAATTGATGTTTCTCTGGGGTGAAACGCGTACCCTCAACAAAGTTGATCACAGTGGTGGGTTGCGACTTAAATTTCTCGCAGGATTTGCGTGTTGTTTCGATATCCTTGCCTCGTAGGTGTGGATGCTTTGCCACAAAAGCTTGCGAGTAGCGACGCATAAACGGCATATCGAGCGCCCAGGCACCAAGCCCAACAAATGGCATCCAAATCAGTTCTTTCTTAAGGAAAAATTTTGGCGGTGGGATACGTTTATGGGCAAAATGGATCAGCAGTACAATATCTAAATAGCTTAAATGGTTAGCAATAATTAAATACCAACTTTGCTGGCTAAGTTGGCCTTCGATGCGATACTCAATGGTAATTGGGTTAAATAGTTTGATAAGGGCAACGCTGATCTGCCCAAAGGCGAGTAAAAATAGGTTCATTAAAGGATTAATGAAACGCTGCGTAATCGCTTGAGGAATAATCAGTTTTAGCAAACCGAAAGTGATGATGAGTAATCCCCAGAACGCTAGATTGAGTAACTGCAGGGGTAAGTGGAGAAGGAAAATAATTGGAGCGAAAACGACACGCATCATACTGCTAATCCTGCGTTGAGAGTTGTTTAAGTTGCTGGTCTTTTTGCGCCCAAACACCATTCAGCCATTGCTGAAAAATGGCTCGTTGTTCAGGGTCGTCAAAGTAGCGTTGAGTGAAAATATTCTGACTAAAGAGATCAGCGATCGGAGTGACGGTAATAGTCACTTTAATGTCCTTTACCTTACCGCAGACGAAATCCCAGTATGTAGGGATACCTTGCGGATAGTAAATCGTAACATCAACCAGTTTGTGGAGTTGCGAACCCATAGCACTAAGTACAAATGCAATGCCGCCTGCGCGCGGTTTCAATAAATACTCATACGGACTCAGTTGGCGAGCGTGTTTACTGGGCGTTAAACGAGTACCTTCGATGAAATTCATTACACTCACAGGCTTATGTTGAAACCTTTCACAGGCCTTACGCGTAGTTTCTAAATCCTTCCCTTTTAAATGCGGATTTTTGGCAAGGAAAGATTTACTGTAGCGGCGCATGAATGGAAAATCGAGTGCCCACCAGGCAAGCCCTAAAAAGGGTACCCAAATCAACTCTTTTTTAAGAAAAAATTTCAAGAATGGGATACGGCGATTAAATACCCGTTGTAAGACTAAAATATCGACCCAACTTTGGTGGTTGGCGATGACTAGATACCAATCATTGGTTGATAATGCCTCTAGTCCAGTCACGTGCCACTTAACCCGACTAAATATGTTTTGGTTGAGTCGGTTTATTGTAATCCAGTTCGTTGCACAGCCGTCGAGCAAGTAGGATAGGGCGCGCCGCCAAACTGAAATCGGAATTAATTTGAGCACCGAAAGCAACATAATCGGGATCACCCAAAAAAGTGTATTCAGAAAATACAGAATTACGGACAGGCTGCCAGCAATGGTGTAGCCTATTTGCTTTAACATTTTGCAACTAACCCTTTTGCGACCAATAAAAGCGCGCATTGTAAACGAAAACCGCTAAAATCCGAATACGTGCGTGGATAAAAACAATAGGAGCACATTATGTCAGACATCATTTCATGTAAAGCCGCTGTAGCGTGGGAGGCGGGTAAGCCTCTGTCCATTGAAACTGTGGATGTCATGCCGCCACAGCCTGGCGAAGTCAGGATCCGGATCGTATCCTCCGGTGTTTGCCATACCGATGCTTATACACTCTCAGGGGACGACCCGGAAGGAAAATTCCCCTGCATTCTTGGCCACGAAGGTGGGGGTATCGTTGAATCAGTCGGTGAAGGTGTAACATCGGTTGCTGTCGGCGATCATGTGATACCGCTGTACACGCCAGAGTGCGGCGAGTGTAAGTTTTGTCAATCAGGGAAAACCAATTTATGCCAGAAAATCCGTTCCACTCAGGGCCAGGGATTAATGCCTGACGGCACTACACGGTTTTCGATCAATGGCCAACCCATTTATCACTACATGGGGTGCTCAACATTCTCTGAGTACACAGTACTGCCTGAAATATCACTTGCAAAAATAAACCCAACAGCGTCGCTTGAAGAGGTTTGTTTGCTGGGCTGTGGCGTGACCACAGGAATGGGGGCTGTGTTAAATACCGCGAAGGTTGAAGAAGGTGCGACGGTAGCAATTTTCGGTTTGGGTGGAATTGGACTTTCTGCTGTTATTGGTGCTGTGATGGCTAAAGCCTCGCGGATTATTGCGATAGATATCAATGACAGTAAGTTTGATTTGGCGCAGAAGTTGGGCGCTACTGATGTGGTGAATCCAAAGGATTATGATAAACCGATTCAAGAGGTTATTGTCGAAATGACCGATGGCGGTGTCGATTACTCATTTGAGTGTATCGGCAATGTGAATGTCATGCGCAGTGCGCTGGAATGTTGTCACAAAGGTTGGGGGGAATCGGTCATTATCGGTGTTGCCGGCGCGGGGCAAGAAATCTCAACGCGACCCTTCCAGCTGGTTACAGGCCGTGTTTGGCGCGGCACAGCGTTCGGTGGCGTTAAAGGTAGAACGCAATTGCCGGGCATTGTTGAGCAATACTTAGCGGGAGAAATCCCGCTCCATGAATTCGTGACGCATAAGATGGGTCTGGCGGATATTAATCAAGCTTTTGACTTAATGCACGAAGGTAAAAGCATTCGTAGTGTCATCAATTTCTAACAAGGTAGGTGAGCCATTATGCAAGTTCTATCGACGCAGCGGATTTTTGAGGGCCTGTTGATCCGCTTTGAGCATCCTTCGAATGTTAATCATTGCACCATGACTGCTAGTATATTTTTGCCGCCATTGGCGACTCAAGGTACTGAACCCAAGCCAGTGCCAGTGTTGTACTGGCTCTCGGGCCTCACCTGCAATGACCAGAATTTTGCTCAAAAAGCAGGGGCGTTTCGTGCCGCGGCGGACCTTAATATCGCTATCGTTATGCCGGATACCAGCCCGCGTGGGTATGGTGTTGCCGATGATCCAGATGGTGCGTACGACTTTGGTTTAGGTGCCGGTTTTTACCTGAATGCGACACAACCTGAGTTCGCACTCAATTACAATATGTATGACTATGTCACGCAGGAATTACCGCAAGTGATTGAGGCGCACTTTAATGTGACTCAGGTTAAGAGCATCAGTGGTCACTCTATGGGCGGTCATGGTGCCTTAGTGATTGGGTTGCGCGAATCTGCAGCGTACCGCTCGATTTCTGCTTTTAGTCCAATTTGCCATCCGATGGAATGCGGGTGGGGACAAAAGGCATTCACAGGTTACCTTGGAAACGACAAAACCAAATGGGCGATGTACGATGCCACTGAGTTAATGTCGCAGGCAACAGAAATTTTGCCAATACGTATTGATCAGGGCAGCGACGATGAGTTTCTGCCAGAGCAGCTAATGCCCGACAGTTTGATCAAAGCGGCACAGGGCAATGATCTTAGCCTGAACTACTCTCTGCATACAGGCTATGACCACAGTTATTACTTTATTGCTACCTTCATTGATCAACACTTGGCCTTCCACGCTAAGTATCTGTTTGCCGCTGAAGTTGAGTAAGAGGAGCGCAAGAACCGATGGCTGTGGATAATTTGATGACGAAAAACGTGGTCACCGTGGACATGGATGATCGCTTAAAGGTGGTGCGGGATTTATTTATCAAACACCGCTTCCACCACCTGTTAGTCGTTGATAAAAATCACGTATTAGTGGCGGTCATTTCTGATCGCGACTACTTCAAAGCAACAACGCCTACGGTTGATTTACCAGCCGCACGCGCGAAAGATTTGGCAACCTTAGATAAACGCGTTCATCAGATTGTAAAACGGAAACTCGTCTGTATTCGTCAGGGTGATTCGCTAAAGCACGCGATAACTACATTTAAACAGTATAAGGTTTCTTGTTTACCGGTAGTCAATTCAGAGGGTAAGCCAGTTGGGGTTATCACATGGCGTGACATTATTAATTGGCTATACGATAAAATTAATAAAACGCCAACTTAGCACCGTCGCAAGATGATAAATGCGCGTAGTTTTTGTTTGCCATACCCAGACATCTTGAGGAAATCCTGGTTACTTATCGGTATATGCTGATATTCCAGCGGATTGGTGGTTTCACTTTCGGCATCTGGATCATGCAAGTAGAAACAGGCTTCATCAATGTGGGTGATGCAAACCCAATGGGGGGTTTTACTGTTACTAAGGTGATAGGTACTAATCAAACCCACAATGGCATCACCTTGGGCCAAATGCTGTTTTAAGGTGTCTAATGCAGGCGTCGTCTCGTGTAATGGAATAGCCGTTTGCTCTATCTCGTCACGAAACGTTTGCTCTACAACCTGCATGATGTGTTTCTTTTCAGCACTGCGAACCCCGTCGATGAAAAGCCCTTCCGCGTATGACACATAAACTTCAACAGCAAAATTACGCCGGTGAGCCGCGAGAGCTAACCCATAGGGATGACAGCCGCCATGGCCGGAGGTCATGTAGATTGAGGTCGCCTCTCGCCATAGGGCTAACTCGTGGTGTTGGGTCATCTGTATATTGTCATCCAGATGATGCATGGCCATTAAGAGTGCTGACGGTCCACAAGTAAATTCGGTGGTTTGACGATACCATGGATAACGCGGTAACAACGTTTGCACAGCTAACTGACGAATAGGCTTATGCATCCGAATCGCATCAATATTGTTGGCGTAGTACTCTGCATAAACGCCAAATGGCTCATAGCCAGCACGTTTGTATAAGGCGATAGCTGCAGCATTATTCTCTGCAACCTCTAGGCGCATAAACAAACGGTCTTGCTTGAGCGCGGCTTGCTCGAGCCGTTCCAGCAGAGCTGCACCCAGCCCTGAGCCCCGGGTGGAGGGGCTGATAGCAATAGAGTATAGGCGGGCAAGCTGAGTACCTTTGCGCAGCAAAACCAGCCCATAACCTAGCAACTGGTTGTTAGCTTCAGCGACTATAAAAATGCAATTGTCGGCGCCAACCCAGTGCTTAAATCGTTTGGTTGACAAGCGGTCAGTAACAAAGGCTTCACATTCTAGTGCGTAAAGAGGGGCAACATCGGAGCGCTGCGCCGCACGAAAAATCACCGAATCCAATTTCAACATGGTTAGCGGCCCCGAGCCTCCAACCGTTGCGCAAATTCCTCCATGATGATGGTGTAGAGTTCTTTACCCAAATAGGCATCTTCAACTTTGGATTCTATGGATGGGTTGTCATTAACTTCAATCACGTAGACTTTATTTTGAATTTGCTTAATGTCCACGCCATAGAGGCCTTTACCTATGACTGCACTTGCTCGCACTGCAGCATCCAGGACTGGTCGAGGAACTTCAAAAGTCGGCAAAGTTTCAAACCCACCACTAAAGTCTTTTTTCGACTCATGGTTATAAATTTGCCAATGGTTGCGTGCCATAAAATAGCGACACGCATAAATCGGCTTACCATTGAGCACTCCAATGCGCCAATCGTAGTCAGTAAACAAAAACTCCTGCACCAGCACAATTGAGGAATGCTCGAGCATCAGTGTGAGTCGCGTGCGCAATTCGTCGCGGCTTTCGACTTTATGTACGCCCAGCGAGAACGCACTTTCAGGTAATTTGAGTACCATGGGATAACCGTAGCGATCTTCCAAGTCTGCACAGGTGGCATCGGTGCAGGTTGAAATAAACTCACTGCGTGGCGCTGGCACCTGACTGTAGGTAAAGGCATCCTGTAAGAACACTTTATTGCAACAGCGTAAGATCGACGTGGCATCATCTATTACGACTAAGCCATGTTGTTCGGCACGCCGTGCTATGCGGTATGTATGATGATTGATAGCTGTTGTCTCGCGAATAAATAGCGCGTCATAGGTGTCGATTAAATGGACTTGGTCAGGTGTGATCAGTTCTGCATCGATGCCAACACGTTGCGCAGCTTTCACGAAATTGGCTAACGCTTTGCTGTCGCTTGGCGGGGTTTTCTCTTCAGGGTTATACAGGATAGCCATATCCCAGCGCGCCGTTTTACTGCTTCGCGCCCCCTGAAAGGTTGACTGAGTGAAACGCTGTAAAGCTGTAGCAAATAGTTCAGCTTCCTCTGCCTTAAGGCTTTCAACCGATACCGCTTGGACTGAGGCTAACGCAACAGTTTGAGTCTTACTCAATTCGACTTTAAGAATCGGTGTTGGGAATAAACCAAACAGGTATTTAGCGAGCTTACGATAGTGATCATTCGCGCATTGGCCAAAAAATACCAACAACTCAATACTTTCATCCAGTTTTAGGTGTTTGCTTTGGGTGTTGGTCAAGGCTACTTGACGGGCCTGACCATGGGCGTCCAGCTTTAAATCATTGATGGTACTAACGCTCGGCAACACTTGGTGCTTGCGGGCTTCCGCTAACAATGAACAATAGTAGCCCTCGCCTAAATAGCGGCTAGTGTCACACAAATTGATTACTAACATTTTGGGCTCGCCCTTTTTCGGGTAATGAGCTAAATAGTCAGCAAAGAGTTCGACCGGAATGTCATTGGTACCGATATCAATTTCGGAATCGGTAACGATTAATGGTTTGGCCACGAGGTATAAAGTGTAATCAAAAGACGCGTGGAATATAGGCTATTCTTGCCCCAACGCAAGTATCCACAGAGGTTATTTGAGTGACTTTTTTTTATCGTAACGATTAAATCTGTATATGGTGATTGGAGGTTGGTTTTTTTAGGTAGGCTGAGTGCGATTGGCTGGCGGTAAGGTTTTATTAGACTTGTGAAGTACTTGAAAAAAAGGCGTACACTGAGGTTTGAGGTTTTGAGTGGTCTAAAGCCATTCATCCATATCTTGCCCACCCAGAATTGCCATTATTTCAACTTCAACACCATTGACACGATAATAGATACTGTCAGAACCATAGGCGCAACGTCGGTAACCCGGTCGAATATGGTCAACTGATTGGTATGAAGATGGATTACTCGCTATTTTTTCAAATGCATGAAAAAAGCCTTCGAAATACTTATCTGACTGGAGTTCGCCAAATTCAACAAATCCATATGTATATATACGTCTAAGATCCTCTTTAGCATTTAGCGATATCTTGTAGTTGTTCATTTATCGTTTTAATTCAGCTTTGAACTCTTTCAGCATCTCTTTGGGTGATTGCTCAATGAATCCACTTCTCTCTGCACTTACCAGCTTTTGATTAATGGCCTCTGCGCGTCTGGCTCGACGAATTAAATCATTTACGAGTTCACTTTTGTTTGCATAATCTCGAATTTCTTCAACATGACTTTTGAGCCACGCATCATTCTTTTCAGTCAGAGTAATACTTTGACGAGGCATGATGTTCACTCCAATAGTTATTAACTGGTGCAATATTACACCAGGTTTATTTGAATGTCTGCATTTAGTAATCGAAAGATAGCAATAGTGCATATTACCAAAGACAAACTGAGTGACGCCTAACCGCTCATTGCCGCTCTAACGGCTGATGCACAAAACAACGACGTTCCCAATTACTGGTTAATAGTGAAATCTAACCTCAGAACGCAAATCGCCGTAACTTTTTAAATCTCATGGGGGAAGTGATATCATCCTCGTGCAATTTTTTATCCTCAAGTAAAAGGCAATCAGCGTGAACAATCTGGAACAGCATCGACGACTATCTGTGGCACCCATGCTGGATTGGACAGACAAGCATTGCCGTTACTTTTATCGCTTGATGTCACAGTACACCCTGCTCTATACCGAAATGGTAACCACGGGGGCAATTATTTATGGCAAAGGCGATTACCTGCAATTTAACGCGGCTGAGCATCCTGTTGCGTTGCAACTGGGCGGATCCGATACCAGTGCAATGGCTCGATGTGCTGCGTTGGCGCAAGAGCGTGGCTACGATGAAGTAAATATAAACGTTGGATGTCCCTCAGACCGCGTGCAAAACGGTCGTTTTGGTGCGTGCTTGATGGCTGAACCAACATTGGTGGCAGACTGTGTAAAAGCCATGCAATCTGAAGTAGACATTCCAGTCACGGTAAAATGTCGCATCGGAATCGATGATATGGATGAATATGCCGACCTGAGCAACTTTATTCAAACAGTCGCTGCGGCTGGTTGTGATACGTTTATTGTACATGCACGCAAAGCTTGGCTACAGGGCCTTAGCCCGAAGGAAAACCGTGATATACCCCCGTTATGTTATCCACGAGTGTATGCGTTAAAACGGGAATTCCCAGAACTCTCAATCAGTATTAACGGCGGTATTAAGTCCTTTGCCGAGGCGCACAAGCATCTTGAGTATGTTGACGGCGTAATGATTGGGCGAGAAATCTACGCGAATCCGTATTTGCTGGCTGCAGCTGATCACGAAATTTTTGGGCAAAAAACGCCGGCTTTAACGCGTGAGCAGATTGTTACGAAAATGAGCGATTATATCCGCCAAGAAGTTGCTGCGGGAGCACGTGAATGGCACATCGCGCGGCATATGTTGGGCTTGTTTCAAGGGCAGCCTGGTGGTCGGGTATGGCGCCGTTACCTTAGTCAAAATGGTACCGGGCGTAATCCACAGCCCGATATCGTGCTGCATGGTTTAGATGCCGTTTTAACCGCAGCAGAGCAAGTGCGACAACGCTCTTCGTTAGCCTCCTAAAAGACCTGTTCACAATTTGGTCAGAATGACTATGCAATGTGGTTAATTTGACCAACCTTAACTTTTGGAACGCTGAAGTTACCTTTCACCAATTTACCTGCCGGGTTAAAAAACAATTATAAAACAATAGCCTGTGCTGATTTTGCAGAATTGGCACAAGCTTCGCTACAACTATTCCAAGTCAACGGTGAATACCACGATAGAGGGAATGGATTATGAAAGTTATGACACGCATTACAGCGACATTGGTTCTTGGCGCAAGTCTGTTAAGCCCTGCTGCGATGGCACAGGAAAATGTCTTACAAAGTATGGTTAGCCGCATGTTAACCAGTGTTGTCGAAATTACGGTCGATGAATTGCAGAATCAAGCAGCCGAAGCTGTGGCGAATACCGCTCACAGTATTTCTGAGCACGACAATGACATTAAAGCGAAAGTTAAAGTCACTGAATTGACCGCAACCGCATCGCAAGACAAAGAATTACCTAAATCAGAATAAGTTAATTGAGGAGAGAAACCATGGGAATGTTTTCACGTATTTCAGATATCGTTCAATCAAATATTAATGCCATGCTTGATAAAGCGGAAGATCCGGAGAAGGTCATTCGCCTAATCATCCAAGAAATGGAGGAGACGCTCGTTGAGATCCGCTCGGTGGCAGCGAAAAATTTGGCAGAGCAGAAAATGCTCGACCGTAAAATCGCCGATGCTGAAAGCAAAGTGGCAGAGTGGGGCAAAAAGGCGGAATTAGCTGTCACCAAAGAGCGTGACGATCTAGCTCGTGCAGCCTTGAGTGAAAAACATGCAACCGAACAAGCATTAGCTGAATTGGTGCAACAGAAAGCCCAATTGGCTGAATTGATTACCAGTATTCAAGACGATACCGCGCGTCTGCAAGCCAAATTGAGTGAAGCGCGCAGTAAACAGAAAAGCTTAGTTGCACGCAAGCAAAACTCAGTAGTGCGTTTACATGCCAAACAAAGCGTAAATAGTGATGCTATTACAAAAGCGATGGCTCGTTTTGAGCATTACGAGACGCGTGTAGAAACGCTGGAAGCACAAGTAGATGCATTTGACATTGTACCTTCGTCGCAACAGCTGGCACAAGATTTTGCAGCTCTAGAGAAAGACGAGTCAGTAGAAAGTGCGCTGGCGCAGCTTAAGGCTAAAGTCAATGCTAAGGCAGCTCAAACTAAAGACAGCAAGAAAAGCAATCAAAAAAGTGCCCAAGCCGCCTAGTTTAGGCGGTAGCACTCGGCATTAAGTGAATATGCCACCGACTGGTTCAATCTCAGCTCAGTGGCACACACCTTGTAGGAGGGGATTATGAAACAGGAATTTGATCTTAGTAGTCTTTATCGCAGCCGCCACGAAAAAATTATCACAGGATTAGCGGGTGGATTAGCCAGACATTTTGAATTCGATGTTTTCTATGTGCGTGTCGCCATGGTTATCGGCATGTTTATTGCGCCGATGTTTTGTGGCATGGCTTATCTAATTGCCAGCATGCTGTTAAAGGAGCGGTAAAATGCGCAAACTACTCATTGCACTGTTGATCGTATGGACATTATTTTATTGGGTTGATTATTCATGGTTAGACAACATGCATTTTCACCTTGATCTACAAGATATCCATCTTCAAGCTGGTGAGTGGTTTTTTGGCTTGCTGGCGCTAGTTGCTGCCTTTGTACTGTTGGCAACGATTATGGCAACCGGCATCATCATTTTGTTTGTGGTTGCGGTGATTGTCGCTGTAGTGTCTTTTGCCGCTATGGGATTGAGTATCTTCTGGCCAGTAGCCATGGGTATAGGTGTATATTTACTGTGTCGCGATAATCAGGTCGCGACCTAAGCCTTCAACAAAGTGATCAGCTAGACTACTATTAGGGTATCTATGAAATATCACACAGCAGATTGTTTAAGGGAATTATGAAATCATTTTTGACGGGTAAAACTATCACTATTGCGGCCGCAGTAATCCTCATCTTGATGACGATGATTGGTTGGTACTGGAGCAACGAACCCGAGGTGTTTGATGTCAGCGAGCGAGCCAGTCAACACGCATTGGATAGTAATGAAACCTTAGTCGCTGGTTATACAGTTTCTACCGCGTTGATTGAAGTTGGCGACACGTTGCTCAACAAACCCGGTGGTTATCTTGCTAATGATGTAACGCCGCCATCACTGTTTATCGATAACATGCCAGCGTGGGAGTTTGGGGCGCTAGAGATGATGCGTGACCTTGCGTTAGCAATGCGCAAGGATTTCAGTCGCTCGCAGTCGCAGTCAGTCGAAAATCCCATGCTCATAAAAGCCCAGCCGAAGCTGAATATTGATCATCGTAGTTGGTTGTTACCTTCAGCAGAGTCGCAATATTCCGATGCGCTTGATTTACTCCGTGAGTATCGCAGTCAATTGGGTGATCAAACCATTGACGATAGTCAGTTCTACACACGTGCAGACAATCTGCGTGATTGGTTGAAGCAAGTTGAGAAGCGTTTGGGGAGCTTATCACAACGCCTCAGTGCCAGTGTGGGAACAGAAGTATTAAATACAGACTTGGCTGGCGACCCACAAGCGCATCAATCGACGCCAACGGAGCACAAACTGCAAACCAAAACCAGTTGGTTCAAGTTAGATGATAATTTCTACGAAGCGCGAGGTGCAAGTTGGGCTTTGTTGCATTTCCTTAAGGCTATTGAGTATGACTTTAGAGATGTGCTGGCGAAGAAAAATGCGACTGTTAGTTTGCAACAAATTATCCGTGAACTTGAAGCCACACAACAAACGGTTTGGAGCCCTATGATCCTGAATGGTAGTGGATTCGGTACCTTAGCCAATCACTCATTGGTTATGGCCAACTATATTTCTCGCGCAAATGCTGCTTTAATAGAGTTATCTGAATTACTCAATCAAGGTTAATTTTAATGCGCAAAACACTTATTGCGATGGCGCTGATTAGTGCAACCTCAGCACCTTACGCCCTGGCAGATACGGTTCTCGGTGTGTATGCAGGTGCGCAAGGGTGGGATATGTCAACAGCGGGTGGTTTTGCTGATGATACAACCATTACTCAGTTTGGTTTTGATTCACAAACAAACAGCGCTGTGTATGCAGCTTTAGAGCACCCCGTGCCTTTCGTTCCGAATATAAAGATCAATCGCACAGTCTTAGATACTAATGGTAATACTACGTTGACGTCGTCGTTTACCTTCGATGGAGAATTGTTTACTGCCGATTCTTTGGTCGCTACCAACATCGATCTAACGACAACCGACTACATTCTGTATTACGAAATCTTTGACAATGATTTAGTCAGTATTGATATCGGTATCAATGGTAAGCATGTTGATGGTACTTTGCTTGTGGAAGATGCGGCATCCAGCCTCACTGCGACTCAATCGTTTAGTGGGATCGTTCCAATGGGGTATTCCCGGATTGCGTTTGGATTACCCTTTACCGGCCTTGGCGTATATGCAGAGGGGAGTTATCTCGCAATTGACGATAGCACGGTAAGCGACTACCAGATAGCGATAACCTATAGCTTTATTGAAAGTTTAGCCTTAGACCTGACGTTGCAAGTCGGTTATCGAGATACCACGGTCGAACTTGATGATTTAGACGATACGTATTCCGATCTGGCCTTTGATGGTGCGTTTGCGGGGATTGAGTTCCACTTCTGATTGATTTGTCTATAAGTCAATTAAGTAATAAAAAATCGTTTTTAATTCTTTCCTGTTTTGAAAAACACACGCTAGCCTTGCAATTAATTTGCTAGGTTAGCGTTCCTATCCTTTGATTATTGATATTTGGAGTTTTCACGTGAGTGGTCAACAACCGGGTGTTTTGAGCCCAGAACAATGGAATCTAATTACGCAGGCAATTGCGCCGTTAAATCGCGATCAATTGCACTGGGTAAGTGGATACATCGCAGGCCTGGCAACTGGTGCCGCAGGAGACGCGGCCACCACGCAGGCTGTGAGCTCTGCCCCGGATACCGCAACATTCACCGTCATGTTTGGTTCGCAAACCGGCAATGCGAAGGGAATTGCTGTCGATCTTCACAAACAATTAGAGGCGGCTGGGGTTAAGGCGAACTTAGTGAGTATGGCTGATTATAAGCCGCGTCAGTTAAAGAGCGAAACCCACTTAGCTATTACGGTAAGCACCCATGGTGAAGGGGATGCGCCCGATGATGCAATTGAACTACATGAGTTTTTGGCGAGCAAGAAAGCGCCTAAAACACCGGCATTGAATTATGCTGTGCTTGGCTTAGGCGACACTAGTTACGAGTTCTTTTGCCAAACCGGTAAGGATTTTGATGCGCGTTTAGCCAAACTCGGTGCAGCAGCCATCACGGAGCGAGTTGATTGTGATGTCGACTATGAAGCGCAGGCTGCTGAATGGATCACAAAGATTGTTGAATATGCAAAAACCAACTTAACAGCTGCTTCATCTGATGCTGCCAGTAACGTTGTGGCCATGACCGCTAGCACAACGAACGCCTCTAGCTATACCAAGCAAAATCCGTTTCCAGCATCATTATTGCAAGTTCAAAAGATCACGGGTCGTGACTCCGTGAAGGATATCCAGCATATCGAAATTAGTCTTGAAGATTCAGGATTGCAGTATCAGCCAGGTGATGCGTTAGGCGTATGGTTTACCAATGACCCTAGCATTGTCGATGAAATTCTAAACTTACTAGCGATTGCACCCGAAGCATCGGTCGACGTGAAAGGTGAAACGCTTAGTGTGCGCCAAGCATTGTTGGAGAAACTGGAACTTACCCTCAGCTACCCCGGGTTTGTTAAAGCGTTTGCCGCAGCGACCGAGAGTTCTGCGCTTGCTGAACTTATGCAGGATGCACCTGCGTTCAGAGCGTACTTAGCAGAGCGGCAGATAGTCGATATTGTGCGAGAGCATCCAGCAAAAATTGAAGCTCAGGCATTGATTGACGCCTTACGCCCAATCACTCCACGTTTGTATTCGATAGCTTCCAGTCAGGCTGAAGTTGAAGAAGAGGTGCATTTAACAGTCGCACACGTTGACTATGAATTTGGTGGCAAGCGTCACCAAGGCGGCGCCTCTGGATTTCTTACTACACGAGTTGAAGAAGGCGAAACGGTGAAAGTTTTTGTGGAGAAGAATGATAATTTTCGTCTCCCAGCCGATCCCAGCACGCCAATTATTATGATAGGGCCAGGTACGGGAATTGCGCCCTTTAGAGCATTTATGCAAGAGCGTGATGCGCAGGGGGCGGAAGGTGCATCGTGGTTGTTCTTTGGGAATCCTAATTTTACTCAAGACTTTCTGTACCAGACGGAATGGCAACAATATCTCAAAGGCGGCATATTAAGCCGAATTAGCTTGGCGTTTTCGCGTGACCAAGCGGAAAAAATTTATGTCCAACATCGCATAATCGAGGAAGGCAAAGACGTCTTTGCATGGCTTGAAAGTGGTGCCCATGTATACGTATGTGGCGATGCAATGCGCATGGCCAAAGATGTAGAGGATGCTTTGTTAGAAGTGATCCGTACCCATGGCAACTTAGACGACAGTGCAGCCAAAGCCTACTTGGTTGGCCTACGTAAAGCGAAACGTTATCAGAAGGATGTTTACTAATGAGCAATAAACCGGATCTAATCGTCGAAGGTAAACTTTCTGACAATGAACGCTTAAAACGTGAAAGTGACTTTTTACGCGGCACCATTAAAGCTGATTTAGCCGACCCAGTGACGGGCGGATTTAGTGCTGACAACTTCCAGCTGATCCGCTTCCACGGCATGTACCAGCAAGATGACCGCGATATCCGTAACGAGCGAACCAAGCAAAAATTAGAGCCACTGCATAATGTAATGCTACGGGCACGCTTACCCGGCGGTGTGATCACTCCTGAGCAGTGGTTAGTGATCGACAAGTTTGCTCAAGATTATTCTATGTACGGCAGTATTCGCCTTACCACTCGGCAAACATTTCAATTCCACGGAGTGTTAAAACCGCACATTAAACAGATGCATCAAACCCTGAACAAGGCTGGTATTGATTCTATCGCTACCGCCGGTGACGTGAATCGGAATGTTTTATGTACCTCTAACCCTGTTGAGTCCGAAGTGCATCAACAAGCTTGGGAATGGGCGAAGAAAATTAGTGAACATTTATTGCCGAAAACCCGCGCATACGCGGAGATCTGGTTGGATGGTGAAAAGCTCGAAACCACCGATAATGAGCCAATTTTAGGCTCAACGTATTTACCGCGTAAGTTTAAAACGACGGTTGTAATACCGCCACAAAACGATGTCGATGTGCATGCTAACGATTTGAATTTTGTTGCGATTGCTGAAGACGGCAAGTTGGTCGGTTTCAACGTTTTGGTTGGTGGGGGCCTAGCCATGACCCACGGCGATACATCAACGTTTCCGCGCAAAGCCGACGATTTTGGTTTTATCGCGCTTAAAGACACCTTGGCAGTGGCTGAAGCGGTGGTTACTACACAACGCGATTGGGGAAATCGGGTCAATCGGAAAAACGCTAAAACCAAATATACCCTTGAGCGTGTTGGTGTTGAGACGTTCAAAGCTGAAGTGGAAAAACGAGCGGGGATCACTTTCTCTGCGAGTCGTCCTTATGAATTTACCGGCCGTGGCGACCGCTTTGGTTGGGTTGAAGGTATTGATGGCAAGCACCACTTGACCCTGTTCATAGAAAATGGCCGGATCCTTGATTTTCCTGGTAAGCCGTTAAAAACCGGTTGTGCTGAAATCGCTAAGATCCATCAAGGAGATTTTCGCTTAACGGCTAATCAGAACTTGATTATCGCAGGAGTCCCTACAGAGCAGAAAGCTGCAATAGAAGCTCTAGCAGTAGAGTATGGATTACTAGAATCCAATACTAGCGTGCAACGTCAAGACTCTATGGCGTGTGTTTCTTTACCCACATGCCCCCTCGCAATGGCAGAAGCCGAGCGCTATTTACCTGATGCAGTTACCGAACTCGAAGGCTTATTAGCAAAACATGGCCTAGCCGATGACAGCATCATTTTCCGCGTGACCGGCTGCCCGAACGGGTGCGGACGCGCAATGCTCGCTGAAGTTGGTTTAGTAGGTAAAGGACCGGGTAAATATAATTTTCACATTGGTGGTAATCGCGAAGGTACTCGTATCCCGCGAATGTACAAAGAAAATATCAGCCACGATGAAATTATGCAGCACATGGACGAGTTAATTGCTCGTTGGGCTGCAGAGCGTGAATCTAATGAGGCTTTCGGCGACTTTGTCGTGCGCGTTGGCATCATTAAACCTGTGGTCAATTCGGCCAAGGATTTTTATGAGTAAGGTTAATATAAAAACGCAAGCAGGCTTGGCAAACATGCCTACTGTTTCCGTTGAATCGGCACCAGAATTGATTGCAGAAGCTAATCAGTTACTTGAATCAATGACGGCACAAGAGCGGATTGGCTGGGCACTTTCGGCACTGCCTGAACAGGCGATTGTATCCAGTAGTTTTGGTGCACAGTCGGCGGTGATGTTGCATTTATTAACAGAGCAACAAGCGGATATTCCCGTAGTGTTAACCGATACTGGGTATTTGTTTCCACAGACGTATCAGTTCATTGATCAGCTTTGCGAGCGGCTCAAGCTTAATTTACATGTTTACCGTGCCGAAATTTCTGCCGCATGGCAAGAAGCTCGATATGGAAAGCTATGGGAAAAGGGCATAGAGGGAATTGAGCAATATAACAAAATGAACAAAGTTGAGCCTATGCAACGAGCGCTAAATGAATTAAATGCTGGTGTTTGGTTCGCGGGTTTACGCCGTTCTCAATCTGACTCACGTGAACACTTGCCTGTGTTGCAGAAGGTCGGTGGCCGCCTCAAGGTATTGCCGATTATCGATTGGACGAATAAAGATCTGCACTTTTATTTAAAAGATCATCAACTACCCTATCATCCATTGTGGGATGAAGGTTATGTTTCAATTGGTGATTGGCACACAACGCAAAGTTTGCAAGAAGGCATGAGTGAGCAAGATACGCGTTTCTTTGGGCTAAAACGCGAATGCGGCTTACACGAATTTGGTGATGGTATTTAACTTTGTGGAGCAGTGGTGCATTACAGTTTGGTGATGTAAAAAGCGTGCTCCAATAAGGCGAATAAATCGCTGCAATAGTTTGCGCGAGGCTGTCGGGATATCAGGCGATATAGCTCACTGCCAATACGAGTAAACTTATAATAGACCAATGCCGTGCCATTTTTCTTGGGACTCAATTCGAATTGCTCATCACCACAACGCCATGTCTCGCCTTTGGCAGGATCAAGCTCACCGGTTTCGATTTCACTGGAAAACAGCAACCCCATATCAATGAGCGCCAACAGATCTGGGTAGGTGATCCCGTGTTGGGCAAGATTTATGTGCTTACTACGCGATTGAGCAAACCACGTAAATACACTGGGTTTTTGATGGTAGCCCACCAAAAGACGCGGCGAGCTGTCATGTTTACGCCGGCTGGCAATGCTTGCCACTTTGCTAAATAACCGTGCATCTTTCTGCGTTAACTGTTTGAGTAGGGCTAGCGTTTGAATTGAGAAACTGCCCGGACGAGCCACTTCGACAGCAATGATTTTGCCCCATAAAGTTTGCATGCCAGGGGCATGAATGTCTTCAGCAAAGCGTGAAAAACTAAAAAACCAATCCGGGTCCAGGTTATCAGCATGTTCAGTTTCAATATTGACGCTGACAGCATGTTCCAATACACGTTGTAAATTTAGCAGGCGTTGTTGAGCCAATAACTGTTCGCGCCGTTGGGTTTGTCGGATCAAATCAATGTTACTATCTAGACCAGAACTTTCTTCTACGCCGATCTGAGCAAACCAACGACGAATTGTCGCAGCGGACCTTTGCTGACGCTCGCTTTTAGCGCTATTTGCCGTCTCCGCTTTGGATGCTGACGTCTGCAATGAGCGGTTTATTTTCTCAGTTTTAGCGCCTGCGGAAACTGGTTTTGCTCGAATACTCGTTGAATCCTCAATTTTCATAAATTAAAACCGCACAAGATTAATCCACACATTGTTTGCAAAATAGCCATATGGGGTTAGGATAACGTATAGGTATGCTAAATAACTAATAAGAATTAATGGTCCCTAACGATTACGATAACGATGAGTTGATCTTCAAAGAAGAAGATAACAGCGACGAGCAACCCGTAGAAAACTACCGGGTTTGGAATATCCTAATTGTCGATGATGATGAAGAAATTCATACCGTCACCCGATTAGCACTGTCAGACTTAATTGTCAGTGATCGTAAACTCAACTTTTTACATGCCTATACTGGCCAGCAAGCCATTGAAATATTGGGTGAATATGAGCGCGAAATAGCAATCATTTTGTTGGATGTTGTGATGGAGACCGACGACGCCGGTCTCAACGTTGTTAAACACATGCGCGAGCAAATGGGGCTGGTTGAACCACGGATTATTTTACGCACCGGTCAACCAGGTTATGCACCAGAAGAAGAAGTCATTAAAACCTATGATATTAATGATTATAAAACCAAAACAGAGTTAACTCGCGGTAAGTTGATGACCGCCGTCATCGCCTCAATCCGTTCCTATCAACAGCTGCGTACGATTAATCAAAGTCGGATTGGTTTGCAAAAAATCATTCAGTCAGCAGCCCATTTGTTGGAAGAGCATTCGGTCAAAGGGTTTTGTGAAGGTATCGTGACCCAAATCAGCTCGATGATCGGGCTTGAGGCCGAAGGGGTTGTCTGCGCTCGTGCTGGATCAGTGCTAGATAAGGAAGATGATGACGGCGTATATGTGTTAGGCGCAGCGGGGGATTTTGCAACTTATATCAATGAACGAATTGAACAATTGCATGAGCCTATCATTGTCGAGCACGTCAATCGTTGTTTGAAATTCCAAAAGCATGTCTTTGAAACAGATTTTTCTGTGCTTTACATTAATAGTTCTGGCTTTGAGGCTGCTGTTTACGTGAATATGCGGAAAGAGTTAAGCGAGCTAGACAGACAGTTATTAGAGATATTTTTGTCTAGTGTGTCGGTTGGCTATGAAAATGTGAACTTGTTCCATCAACTGCGTAATGCAGCGTTTAGAGACTGGTTAACGCGCTTACCTAACCGCAACGAGTTTATCAATATGTTGGATAGGCCGCATCAAATCCGGTCCCATAATATGGTGAATGTTGCATTAATCGATATTAATCACTTTTCTGATATCAACGATGGATTAGGTCAGGAAGTGGGGAACCAAGTACTTAGTGCTGTCTCCGACCGTTTGCAACAGTGCTTTGACGAAGATATAAAAAAAGGCCGTATTGGTGCTGATGTATTTGGCCTCATCGGTGATGAAGAGGTGGTCAATCCCGAGCGTATCAATGAAGCATTTCAGACCTCGTTCATCGCCGGCGATCACACTTTACCATTGAATGTTACTATCGGTTTGACACGTTTAACGGGTGAACGGAATCGTGGTAATACGTTATTGAAACAATCCAATATCGCATTAAACCGAGCGAAGAAAAATTTAACCGATAATTACGAGTACTTTGCCCCAGAAATCGAAGAGAAAACTACCTGGCGATTGAATATGATCCGTCGTCTCCGGGCGGATTTTGGCGAGCACAAATTAGAACTTTGGTTTCAGCCACAGGTGGACCTAGTCAGTGAAAAAGTCGTGGGAATGGAAGGCTTGTTGCGCTGGCCAGATGGTGATGGGAAATATATATCGCCAGCAGTGTTTGTGCCATTAGCGGAATACTCGGGATTGATTGTCGATATCGGTCAATGGGTACTTGAGGCTTCTTGTGCTCGTATCAAGGAATTGTGTGAAAAAGGGTATGCTCACCTGCGCGTTGCAGTAAATATTTCAATTCCTCAGTTTAGGGATCGATTTTTTGTTCAAAAAGTTAAAGATGCAATCGAGAAAAACGGTATTGATCCAAAATTATTAGAGCTGGAAATTACCGAAAGTGTGGTCATGGACGAACCTCAAATCGTTATTGATGCATTACGCTCGCTAAAAGAGTACGGCGTTGCGATTGCCATTGATGATTTTGGGACTGGATTTTCTTCCATGAGTTATTTGCAACAGTTACCACTGGATCGCTTGAAAGTGGATCGCTCTTTCGTCAGTGATATCCAGCCGGGTGGTAATGCCTTTATTGCCGAAACGATTGTAACCTTAGGTAATAAACTTGGCCTTGCAACTATTGCTGAGGGCGTTGAGAAGCGAGAGCAAGCAAGTTACATGCTGAAGCTAGGTTGTGATGAAGCTCAAGGTTACCTCTATGCTAAGCCCATGCCCTTTGATCAATTGATGGCATTTCTTGCGGAGAAAGAATAACCGCTGTCATCAAAATGTGACTTTATTGTCATAATTCTGTCATATTGGTGTGATTCGCAATTGAAATCAGCGGGCTTTTTTTGCTATACTCTTCAATACGCTAATTGGAATGCCCCTACGAAATGGTCTCTGGGCATAAAAAACAATGGCGATATGGAGGAGTTATGCGTAAATATTTAGCAGTAATCACGTTGGCTTTAGCTGCCGTGGGTGCGCATGCAAACGCCGACAATGCTAAGGCGTTTGATTGTATGGATGCAAAGACTTTTGAAATTAATAGCCAGTGTATGGCTGCGAAGATTAACAATAATGTCGCGTTTGCTGAAGCACAGCAGTCTATTGTGATGGCTGCCCAAGATAGTTCAGAAAATGCGATGGCAACTGTTTCATTCTATCCAGAACTGCGTCTAATCGAAGTCGTTGCACACCGTGATGCAACCTACGCCAAAAGGCTCGACGCGTCGAATAATTAAACGATAAAAAACCAGCAATCGCTGGTTTTTTTATACCCCACTATTACCCAATAGCAACTTTCAGCACCGCTTATTGCAGGCCGTTCGCATACAAAGTTTTGCGACTATTTATCTCGTGTGTTTAAGCGTGATTAGAATACCCGATTTAGTCCATTCAATGCTGCGACACGATAGGCTTCTGCCATCGTAGGGTAGTTAAAGGTATTATTAACGAAATAATCAATACTATTTCCTTTACCTTCTTGCTGCATAATCGCTTGTCCGATATGCACAATTTCTGATGCACGTTCACCAAAGCAATGTATACCGAGCACTTGCTTGGTTTCGCGGTGGAACAGAATTTTAAGGCTGCCCACTAAGGTTGACGCGATCTGCGCTCTTGCCAAGTGTTTGAACTGTGCCCGGCCTACTTCATAGGGAACTTTCATCGCGGTAAGCTCTTGCTCGGTTTTACCCACAGAGCTGATTTCTGGGATCGTATAAATACCGGTTGGAATGTCTTCCACTAGGCTTGCATGACTGGCACCATCGAGCATGGCTTCGGCCGCGAAACGCCCTTGATTATAAGCGGCGGATGCCAGGCTCGGATAACCAATAACATCGCCAACGGCATAGATGTTTTCTATGTCAGTTTGGTAATGTTCGTTGACCGCTAATTGCCCACGTGAGTCAGATTTTAAGCCAACATTTTCAAGCTTAAGCATGTCGGTATTGCCGGTACGTCCATTCGCGAACAATAAACAATCCGCTTTCATACGCTTACCGGATTGTAGGTTCAGGATCACACAATCGTCGTGAGTTTCGACTGACTCATAGGCTTCATTATGGCGGATAACAACGCCGTTATTCCATAGGTGATAGCTGAGAGAATCTGATACTTCAGCATCAAGAAAAGAGAGTAAACGTTCACGCATATTAACCAAATCAACTTTAACTCCCATGCCCCGAAATATCGAGGCATACTCAGACCCAATGACTCCCGCACCGTAGATTATGATGGTCTTGGGATCATGCTTCATCGACAGTATGCTGTCTGAATGGTAAACCCTCGGATGAGTGAAATCGATATCGTCTGGCGTATATGGACGAGAGCCTGTAGCTATGGCGACTTGGTTAGTGGTTACTTTATCAATGGACCCATCGGGTTTTCTAACTTCGATAGTATGTGCGTCAATAAAACTAGCTTCACCGTGGATCAAAGTAACGCGATTGCGACTATAAAATGATGAACGCAATTGTGATTGCTTACGGATAACACCACTGGCGTGCTGCATAATGTCGCTAAACGTCAATGTTTGAATCGTGTTTTCGTTGAAAAGTGGCGTGCTGTTGTATTCTACCAAGCGGCTTACGGAATGGCGCAATGACTTTGACGGGATGGTGCCCCAATGCGTACAACCGCCGCCTACTGATTCATAGCGCTCGACGACGGCGACTTTTTTCCCAGCCTTGGCCAACTGCATAGCAACACCTTCACCACCAGGACCAGTGCCAATGACCACGGCATCAAATTGGTAAGAACTAGTTTGAGACTCAGTTTTTTTGCTTTTTCCCATGATCATCAACATGTTAATTGTTTGCAGATAGTCTAGTTGACTTTGCACATAAGAAAAAGGCTTGCGTAATGAATCAGCAAGCCTTTAGATAAACTACAGTCGTCCAGCTAGGTTGAGTTATGCCATTTGCATATATTGTAAACGATGAATGGTGAGCCATTTTTCTTTCTGGATCGCCAATGTTTGTTTCAGTTCCTTGTATTTGTACATAAGCTCTAAACCGTCTAACGAGCGTTGTAAATGACGCTTTTTAATTGCGACTAAGCGCTTCTTAGTCGCGTAGTACTCACCCATTTTTTCAATTAACACGTTATACTCACGCTCGATCAGCGACAGCATCTCTTCCGCATTTGGCAACTGTGCCACCTTGCGTTGAGCATATTGTAGTTGCATTTTTGCTTTTGCCTTTTCGATACGCTCTTCTGGCGTTCTGCGCAAATCCCATGTTAAGCCAATGAAGGATAGCCCACGAATGAGCCACTTTGTTGGATCGTATTGCCACCATCGGATCCCATTCCGATAATCGTACTCGAAAATGTGGTGATAATTATGATAACCCTCACCAAAGGTAAATAGGGCTACGATGCCATTGTCTCGGGCAGTATTCCCATCGGTGTAAGGTTGTTTACCCCAAATGTGTGCTAATGAATTGATGAAAAAAGTCACGTGATGTACCGCAACCAATCTAAACACGCCGGCCAAAATGATCATGCCAAAAATCGACCCATTTAACCAACCTAAGAATCCCGTGATACCAAAATTCGCAACAAACACTATCGCCAGATAATGTTTGTGTTGCCACATCACAATAGGATCTTTTTGTAGATCACGGCAATTCTCATAGTTATCGTAACGATGTGCTTGATACTCGCGTAACATCCACCCCATGTGTGAGTACCAGAAACCGCGTTTAGCAGAATATGGATCCTTGTCGTTGTCATCAACGTGGCGATGATGAACACGATGGTCTGAAGACCAATGTAAAATACTGTTTTGCACAGCCATCGCGCCACCAACAGCCAGAATCCATCGTACTATAGGGTGAGCTTGATAGGTCTTATGTGACCAGAGGCGATGATAACCAGCCGTAATCGAAATCCCGGTAAAGAAAAATAGAATGACAGTGGTGACGATTTCTGCGGCATTGAAGCCAACAAAGTAAGCCCAGAGTGGCGCGACAAGAAAGGCGATAGCTCCAGTGATGATAAATACAGCAATGTTTAACGGGATAAGAGGTGGTTTTTTCATGATAAAATTTTCGGCGTACAACTGTTCGCTGATTTTACGTCAATTTTAGAATTGTGCAACCGATTCAAATAATGCTCGCTTGGAACATTGCTCAATATAGGTAACAATAATCGATTATTAACACCAAAAATCGCGAAGAAAGCCTTGAGCAGACAAGAACAAAAATTAAAGACTCGCCAAAATATTGTGAATGCTGCGTTTAGTCTGTTAGATGAAAATAGGAGCCTGTCTGCGATCAGTTTGCGCGAAGTGGCGCGCGCGGCAGGTATCGCGCCGACGAGCTTTTACCGCCATTTTAAGGATATTGATGATTTAGGTCTGACACTGGTTGATGAAGCGGGTCTGGCATTACGTCAATTAATGCGTCAAGCACGGCGCCGGATCGAGTCAGGTGGTGGCGTTATTGATACGTCGGTGAATACATTTCTAGAGTTTATTAGCGCCAATACCAATGTATTTCGACTATTGTTGCGCGAACATACAGGGACGTCAGCAGCATACCGGACCGCGGTGCAGCGCGAGATCCAGCATTTTATTGAAGAATTAACCGACTATATAATTGAGGTTCAGAACATAGAGCATTCGTTGGCATATCTGCAAGCTGAAGCTATGGTGAAGCTAGTCTTTAGTGCCGGCGCAGAAGCGTTAGAGTCTGACCCTACGTTGCGAGTTGCAATCGGCGAAAGGGTCAAACAACAATTGCGCTTTATCCAGAATGGCGCGAGAGCTAAAACCAGCTAGGCTGTTTAGCGTTTTCGAAGAACCATGCCACATTCTAGGTGGGGGGTGTAAGGGAACTGGTCAAAAACAGCAAAAGCCTCTACTTCGTGGGATTTGCGAAGTTCCTGCAAATTGGCTTTAAGTGTCATTGGGTTACAGGAAATATAAATCACACGATCAAACCCTTGTACCAGCGCCAACGTCTCATTATCTAGCCCACTGCGTGGCGGATCAACCAGTACAGTATTAAAAGTGAAGACGCTGAGATCGATATCGCCTAAGCGCTTGAACTGTTGCTCACCGCGCATAGCCTGAGTAAACTCCTCAGCTGATAAACGTACAATCTGAACGTTGTTAAGTGCATTTTTTTGGATATTAAATTGCGCAGCCTCAACCGACGGTTTAGCTATTTCGGTACCAACTACGTGGTTAAAATGTTCGGCCAAGGGCAGGCTGAAATTACCCGCGCCGCAATAAAATTCAACCAAATCACCTTCGACGTCAGCACAATGTTTTTTTGCCCACTCAATCATATGGCAATTGACTTCAGCATTAGGTTGCGTAAAGCTATTCTCTATGTGTTTGAAGGTATACGACTGATTATTAATGGTAAGCTTTTCAATAACAAAGTCATCACCGATAATCTCCTTTTGCTTACGCGCCCGGCCAATGATGCTAACTTTACCTAACTCACCAAGCGCTTCGCGCAGTTGAGTCGCTGCTGCATGCCATTCATCATCTAGTGGTTTGTGATAAAGCAAACTAATCACCAGTTCACCAGACAGGGATGAGAGATAGTCAATTTGAAACAGCTTTCTGCGTAAACTATCGACAGGCTTGAGATAGTTGATCAGCAGTTCCATCGCGTGATTAATCAATTCACATGCGGGAAGAAAACTATCGACGCGGTATTTTTGCTTGCTCTGCTGATCAAACATGATGTGGTATAGGTCGTCGCCATCATGCCAAACACGAAATTCAGCCCGCATTCGATAGTGCTGGGGAGGAGAGCGAAAAATCTCTAGCTCTGGCAATGCAAACTCGGCGAAGGCACCGCGTAAATCTGCAATTTTATCTGCAAGTTGTTGTTCATAGGTGCTTGGGTCAATGTGCATTACAATATAACTGATTATTCAAAAGCCATATTGTAACGTTTTACGTGGTAGTGCGCAGTAGTTTAAAAAAACACTAAACTATATTTTAGACCCGCCGATAAGAAGTCGAGGATAGAGAGGTATCGAAAATGAACTTTGGCGAAATAAAGGCTTTTCATAGCGAACAGCCGCAATCGGCAAAACCACGTGACGCACTGAATAAGCAGCTTCAGGCCGAGGGTTTAAAGCAGGCGGCAAATTTTCAAGCCGCGCAGGTAGCAAATAGCACCGGCGTGTCAATCAGTGTATTGAGCTCACAAACGACCGTTGGTTTGAAGATATACAGCGGGTCAATGCAGCAAAATGTTGTGGTTAACGACGAAAAGGCGGCGCAAGCAACAACCTTTGATAAAGATAAACCGGCTTCGATGTTCGACTTTGAGAAAGTCGCTGAGAATGTGATGCGCTTTGTTGGAGGTGTTATCAAAGGCGCGGCACGCAGTGGTGCTGATGAAGCCAAGTTAGCCAGTTTGTTCGAACAAGCACGCTCGGGTGTAGCCAAAGGCATTAAGATGGCTGAGCAGGATATCGGTGGATTAATGAACGATGAAATTGATCAAGGCATCAATAGTAGCCGTCAACTGATTGCCCAACGTATTGCTGAACTTGAACAACAATTGATGCGACCTGATGATGCGTCAGCTGAAACTGTATCCTCTTTAACTCAGTTAACTGCAAGCCAGGAAAACAATGGTAGTCTTGTGATCCGCACCAAAGAAGGTGATGAAGTCACCTTGACGTTCCGCGATTTGCAAAGTGTAGCCTATCTAAATGAAACGTCATTTACACGTTCGGTGAACGATGCGCAAACAGAGGCCGCCAGTCAAACAAATGCAGCAGAACAGCAGGCGTCTGAGCAACAATCTTCTGGCAGCGTTCAATCTTTTAGCGAATCCTTGCAAGCGAAAACCCTAGAGTTTTCTGGTTACAGTATTCAAATCAAAGGGGAGCTAAATGAAAATGAGCTTGCCTCTATTGCTGATCTCGTTACCAATGCCAATGACTTAGCCGATACATTTTATCGCGGAGATATTGAAACCGCTTTTAATCAGGCGCTTGAATTAGGCTATGATAAGCAGGAGTTGGTTGGTTTCGCACTGCAGCTAAATCGGATTGAACAGACGCAAGTGGTGCAAGCTTATGACTATGTACAGCATTATAAGGACAATAGTGGGGTAGATTCTGAGAAAGAAAAATCCACTAAGCCTGTGGCGCAATATATTGATAAAATGCTAAACGTGTTAGATAAGGCGCAGCAAAAGCTGCAGGGCCCTGAAGACTACAACACGATGATCAATGGCATCATTAATGAAATGAAAGATGTCCAAGTACCTGATTTGGTGCAGGCGATAAACCGCTTTCACACCTTCAATCAACAATTACTTGAGGCCTTACCAAAGTCGGACTCAGCTGCAGTGAGTAATCAATAAAAGAAAAGGCTGGTTATGACCAGCCTTTTTCGTGCACATCATTTAGCAGTGGCCTTAATGGGCTACTTTATCTTTGGCATAACGGACTTTCAGTGTTCGGTCTTGGAATACCGAATCATTTAACTTATTGATGGCTTTGCTTACATCATTAGAAATCACTTCAACAAAACCGTACCCTTTGCGCTTTCCAGTGCGCTTATCTTTCATTAACCGAACAGATTGTACAGTTGCATGAGCTTGAAAATACTCTTTGACAGCATCTTCATTAGCGCGGTACGGCAGGTTGCCTACATATAATGTAGTAACATCGGCAGTAGTTTCTGCAGAATCCGCTGTGAAAGATGTCGCTTTTCTACTAAAGAGTTGGGCGATGGAAGGAGTGAGAAGACCGGCGACTAGGACGAGGGCCGCTAATACGCTGTTAGTTGAGGCAACTGTGATAAGATAATCAGCAGTAAAGAAGGTGAATACTGCTAGGGCGACTGCCACTATCACGCAGTGAAAAAATTTAACGTTCATAGCTTTACCTTTTTTTATTATGTATACGTAGATAAAAAGCACTAGTTAGTCTACTGAACTCCAGCTTAGAAGCAAATCAGATTCTATCTAACGCTGTCTGATAACGGAATAAAGTGTAAAAAATAAGCGTTAATGCGCAAAATCCTGCTTAACCGACAAAAAAGCCAAAAAAACAGTTGACGTTCAAATTCTTCGACGTAGAATGCGCACCTCGCTTCGGGGGGCTATAAAGCAAAACGAAACGAACCGTGACAAGCAAGCAAAAAACTTTGCTAACTTTTTTAAAAAGATGCTTGACACAGCGAATAAACAGCGTATTATTCGCATCCCGCTTGAGGAGAGTCACTAAGGCGCCTTAAGCTGCAACGAAAGTTGCTTTGTTCTTTAACAATTTATAACAAGACAATCTGTGTGGGCACTCGTTAAGAGTGTCACAACGACAATTTATTTTTAGTTTCTATTCGTAGAAACGACGCAAGTATTCAATTGAAGAGTTTGATCATGGCTCAGATTGAACGCTGGCGGCAGGCCTAACACATGCAAGTCGAACGGTAACAGGACTAGCTTGCTAGTTGCTGACGAGTGGCGGACGGGTGAGTAATGCTTGGGAATTTGCCTTTAGGAGGGGGATAACCACTGGAAACGGTGGCTAATACCGCATAATGTCTACGGACCAAAGGGGGCTTCGGCTCCCACCTATAGAGAAGCCCAAGTGAGATTAGCTAGTTGGTGAGGTAAAGGCTCACCAAGGCGACGATCTCTAGCTGTTCTGAGAGGAAGATCAGCCACACTGGAACTGAGACACGGTCCAGACTCCTACGGGAGGCAGCAGTGGGGAATATTGCACAATGGGGGAAACCCTGATGCAGCCATGCCGCGTGTGTGAAGAAGGCCTTCGGGTTGTAAAGCACTTTCAGTTGTGAGGAAAGGTTAGTAGTTAATACCTGCTAGCTGTGACGTTAGCAACAGAAGAAGCACCGGCTAACTCCGTGCCAGCAGCCGCGGTAATACGGAGGGTGCAAGCGTTAATCGGAATTACTGGGCGTAAAGCGCACGCAGGCGGTTTGTTAAGCTAGATGTGAAAGCCCCGGGCTCAACCTGGGATGGTCATTTAGAACTGGCAGACTAGAGTTTTGGAGAGGGGAGTGGAATTCCAGGTGTAGCGGTGAAATGCGTAGATATCTGGAGGAACATCAGTGGCGAAGGCGACTCTCTGGCCAAAGACTGACGCTCATGTGCGAAAGTGTGGGTAGCGAACAGGATTAGATACCCTGGTAGTCCACACCGTAAACGCTGTCTACTAGCTGTGTGTGTATTTAATACGTGCGTAGCGAAGCTAACGCGCTAAGTAGACCGCCTGGGGAGTACGGCCGCAAGGTTAAAACTCAAATGAATTGACGGGGGCCCGCACAAGCGGTGGAGCATGTGGTTTAATTCGATGCAACGCGAAGAACCTTACCTACACTTGACATGCAGAGAACTTTCCAGAGATGGATTGGTGCCTTCGGGAACTCTGACACAGGTGCTGCATGGCTGTCGTCAGCTCGTGTCGTGAGATGTTGGGTTAAGTCCCGCAACGAGCGCAACCCTTGTCCTTAGTTGCCAGCATTCAGTTGGGCACTTTAAGGAGACTGCCGGTGACAAACCGGAGGAAGGTGGGGACGACGTCAAGTCATCATGGCCCTTACGTGTAGGGCTACACACGTGCTACAATGGTATGTACAGAGGGAAGCGAGACAGTGATGTGGAGCGGACCCCTTAAAGCATATCGTAGTCCGGATTGGAGTCTGCAACTCGACTCCATGAAGTCGGAATCGCTAGTAATCGCAGGTCAGCATACTGCGGTGAATACGTTCCCGGGCCTTGTACACACCGCCCGTCACACCATGGGAGTGGGATGCAAAAGAAGTAGCTAGTCTAACCTTCGGGAGGACGGTTACCACTTTGTGTTTCATGACTGGGGTGAAGTCGTAACAAGGTAACCCTAGGGGAACCTGGGGTTGGATCACCTCCTTACCTTAAAGTCGATGGACGCACTTGATGCAGTGCTCACACAGATTGTTTTGTTATGAAAAGAACGACCATACTTATGGGGCTATAGCTCAGCTGGGAGAGCGCCTGATTTGCATTCAGGAGGTCAGCAGTTCGATCCTGCTTAGCTCCACCACAGGCTTGTAGCTCAGCTGGTTAGAGCGCACCCCTGATAAGGGTGAGGTCGGCAGTTCAAGTCTGCCCAAGCCTACCATTTTCTGATGTTTGATTGGTACGGGTGGTAAGTGATCGGTGGTTGTTAGGTAAGAGCCTTAATGAATGATGAGAATTATTGATTAAGGTTTTTTTAAGCCTTGAATATGTTCTTTAACAATTTGGAAAAGCTGATATTAATTTAATCCAAGAGTAACTGATTGAATTGTTATTTTATTAAATGACGGTTCTTTCAAGCGAAACTTGTATGGGTATGAGTAAAATCATACGCGATTAGCGATTGTCACGTTACAGCCTGGCGCGAGCCACTGATAGTCTGGAGTCAAAAGGCAGACATATTAGGGTTGTATGGTTAAGTGACTAAGCGTATACGGTGGATGCCTTGGCAGTTAGAGGCGATGAAGGACGTGTAAGTCTGCGAAAAGCTGTGGTGAGCTGACAAAACGCATTTGAGCCACAGATGTCCGAATGGGGAAACCCACCGCTTCGGCGGTATCGTTAAGTGAATACATAGCTTAACGAGGCAAACGAGGGGAACTGAAACATCTAAGTACCCTTAGGAAAAGAAATCAATTGAGATTCCCCTAGTAGCGGCGAGCGAACGGGGAGCAGCCGAATCTATTTGAATTAGCAGAATGTGTTGGGAAGCACAACGATACAGGGTGATAGTCCCGTATGCGAAGGTTCAAGTGGGTCATATTAAGTAGGTCGGGACACGTGTTATCTTGACTGAAGATGGGGGGACCATCCTCCAAGGCTAAATACTCCTAACTGACCGATAGTGAAGTAGTACCGTGAGGGAAAGGCGAAAAGAACCCCTGTGAGGGGAGTGAAATAGAACCTGAAACCGTATACGTACAAGCAGTGGGAGCCCTTCGGGGTGACTGCGTACCTTTTGTATAATGGGTCAGCGACTTATATTTAGTAGCAAGGTTAACCGTCTAGGGGAGCCGTAGCGAAAGCGAGTGTTAACTGCGCGTTTAGTTGCTAGGTATAGACCCGAAACCCGGTGATCTAGCCATGGGCAGGTTGAAGGTTGAGTAACATCAACTGGAGGACCGAACCCACTAACGTTGAAAAGTTAGGGGATGACTTGTGGCTGGGGGTGAAAGGCCAATCAAACCGGGAGATAGCTGGTTCTCCCCGAAATCTATTTAGGTAGAGCCTCGGACGAATTCCATTGGGGGTAGAGCACTGTTAAGGCTAGGGGGTCATCCCGACTTACCAACCCTTTGCAAACTCCGAATACCAATGAGAACTATCCGGGAGACACACGGCGGGTGCTAACGTCCGTCGTGGAGAGGGAAACAACCCAGACCGCCAGCTAAGGTCCCAAAATATTGCTAAGTGGGAAACGATGTGGGAAGGCTAAGACAGCTAGGAGGTTGGCTTAGAAGCAGCCACCCTTTAAAGAAAGCGTAATAGCTCACTAGTCGAGTCGGCCTGCGCGGAAGATGTAACGGGGCTAAGCAATATACCGAAGCTGCGGCAGCGTACTTGTACGCTGGGTAGGGGAGCGTTGTGTAAGTGGATGAAGGTGTGTTGAGAAGCATGCTGGACATATCACAAGTGCGAATGCTGACATGAGTAACGATAATGGGGGTGAAAAACCCCCACGCCGGAAGACCAAGGTTTCCTGTCCCATGCTAATCAGGGCAGGGTAAGTCGGCCCCTAAGGCGAGGCAGAAATGCGTAGTCGATGGGAAACGGGTTAATATTCCCGTACTTATATAATCAGTGATGGGGGGACGGAGAAGGCTAGGCCATCGTGGCGTTGGTTGTCCACGTGAAAGTGAGTAGGCTGGAAACTTAGGTAAATCCGGGTTTCTAAGGCCGAGACACGAGACGAGTCACTACGGTGACGAAGTGGTTGATGCCCTGCTTCCAGGAAAAGCCTCTAAGCTTATGATTATATGAACCGTACCCCAAACCGACACAGGTGGTCAGGTAGAGAATACTAAGGCGCTTGAGAGAACTCGGGTGAAGGAACTCGGCAAAATAGTACCGTAACTTCGGGAGAAGGTACGCCCCTGTTAGTGAAGGACTTGCTCCGTAAGCTGATGGGGGTCGCAGTGACCAGGTGGCTGGGACTGTTTATTAAAAACACAGCACTGTGCTAAATCGAAAGATGACGTATACGGTGTGACACCTGCCCGGTGCCGGAAGGTTAATTGATGGGGTTAGCGTAAGCGAAGCTCTTGATCGAAGCCCCGGTAAACGGCGGCCGTAACTATAACGGTCCTAAGGTAGCGAAATTCCTTGTCGGGTAAGTTCCGACCTGCACGAATGGTGTAACCATGGCCACGCTGTCTCCACCCGAGACTCAGTGAAATTGAAATTGCTGTGAAGATGCAGTGTACCCGCACCTAGACGGAAAGACCCCGTGAACCTTTACTACAGCTTGGCACTGAACATTGACCCTACATGTGTAGGATAGGTGGGAGGCTTTGAAGCGTTGTCGCCAGATGACGTGGAGCCGTCCTTGAAATACCACCCTTGTATGTTTGATGTTCTAACATTGCTCCGTTATCCGGAGTGTGGACAGTGTCTGGTGGGTAGTTTGACTGGGGCGGTCTCCTCCCAAATAGTAACGGAGGAGCACGAAGGTTAGCTAATCACGGTCGGACATCGTGAGGTTAGTGCAATGGCATAAGCTAGCTTAACTGCGAGACAGACACGTCGAGCAGGTACGAAAGTAGGTCATAGTGATCCGGTGGTTCTGAATGGAAGGGCCATCGCTCAACGGATAAAAGGTACTCCGGGGATAACAGGCTGATACCGCCCAAGAGTTCATATCGACGGCGGTGTTTGGCACCTCGATGTCGGCTCATCACATCCTGGGGCTGAAGTCGGTCCCAAGGGTATGGCTGTTCGCCATTTAAAGTGGTACGCGAGCTGGGTTTAGAACGTCGTGAGACAGTTCGGTCCCTATCTGGTGTGGGCGTTGGATGATTGAGGGGAGCTGCTCCTAGTACGAGAGGACCGGAGTGGACGAACCGCTGGTGTTCGGGTTGTTTTGCCAAAGGCATTGCCCGGTAGCTACGTTCGGAACGGATAACCGCTGAAAGCATCTAAGCGGGAAGCCGGCCCCAAGATGAGTCATCCCTGGACGTAAGTCCTGGAAGGGTTGTTATAGACGATGACGTTGATAGGCAGGGTGTGGAAGCGTTGCAAGGCGTTAAGCTAACCTGTACTAATTGCCCGAGAGGCTTAACCATACAACACCTAATGTGTTTGTGGTGACAATCGTAAGACCATACAAAACGCGCTCTTAGATTAAAGATATCAGTGATTCCGAATAGTTAAGATTTAAGTAAGGCTGACTTAGCATACTCCTCGAGAGTACTGTGAGTCCTCCTTGCGCAAATGTCACGATGAAAGCTTCGCAATCATCATGAATTTGCACCAACAGTTTATGTCTGGCGACAATAGCGACGTGGTACCACCTGAATCCATTCCGAACTCAGAAGTGAAACACGTTAGCGGCGATGGTAGTGTGGGGCTTCCCCATGTGAGAGTAGCACATCGCCAGACTCCCATTCTAAAAAACCCAGCTTCGGCTGGGTTTTTTGCTTTATGCGCCTCATTACCATAAGTACCTACACAGAATGAATACTGTTATGGCGCAGGCCAAATAGATAGTTGTTAAGGATCGTGGATTACAAAATAAGGGCTATTATATTTGATAGCCCTTTTATATTTTGAGTAATGTGAATTACTGTCCCGATAGGCGTTTACCAAACGATATTGCATAAGCGGGTGAACGCATTTTAAGAACGGGGTCTTCACTGGTGGCAAAGCCGGCACTGACCACATTTGGGTCGAAATTGATCGGCGTACATGCATCACCACCCACTGCAGTAAGTGTTAATTGACCAAACTCTATGGTTTCTCTTTCCGATGGCCAAGCTTGTGATGGATCGGTTGTTGTATCCTCTGGTAATCCCAATGTAGCGTGGATAGTGAACGCTACTTCGCCGGCATCAAATTGTTGCTGTAAGTGGTCGCTTAAGAATAGTTCAGGGAGAGTTTGCTTTTCCTCTTGCGTCAGTAATCGCTCGCCGGAATTCGGCGTTGTATGCCATCTAAATACCTGGCGTTCGCCATCGTTATTGACAAAATAAAATGCATGTAAGCCAAAATATTTTGAGTGTCCATAAGAGAATGGTGGGGGCGTCATTTGTTGCCATTGAGCTAACGGTTGAGTGCTGGGGTGCGTAGCAATATAGGCTCCGACTTTTTGGTAATCGACCACACCTTCTGCGTTAGGTAGTAGATTTTCAAGTAAGCCGAAAAATGTAGCAGGATCCTTTGCGGCAAATACTGGTGTGCTGTTTCCCACAATATGATGTTTGGAACCATCAGGTAGGGTTATTTGGATTGCCATACCCCGCGCTCCATTAGACCGTTGATCAGCATTCGGATTCCCACTACCCATCGAGAATCGAACTGTGGCAGGCAACGTTTCTTGGCTAAAAAGCGCGGAGGTGCTGTATTTAGTTAGCATTTGATTTGGCATAAATGTCGCTGACGCACAAATACCATTTGCATGCGCTCTGCGGAGCCCTTTGTGTTGCCCGCCGAGCTTTTCAAAGAGTTCAATAAAGTCGTTTGGGCTAGGCTCAGCGCTAGCATTGCTAAGCGGTGCAAGGCTAAATGCGCCTGCGATTAACAGTGCGGTTGGTGCGTACTGCATTTAAATTCTCCTGTTATCTGAGTTGTTCGACTTGGACTATACAATCCCGGCCATTATGTTTAGCTTGGTATAAGCCTTCGTCTACGCGACGCAATACTTCCTCAAGGGTTGTTTGGTTATCGACCTCTAGGACACCGATTGAGACTGAAAATTTCCAATCTTCAATGCTTAATTGACTCGGGATTGCTTTTACAGCCTGGGCAAAATTTTCTAATCTTTGTTGGGTATCGGTAATGTTTGAACGTGGGAATATGAATAGAAACTCTTCACCACCAATGCGGCCAAGCACGTCAGAGTCTCTAAAAGTAGCACGCGAATACTCACCGAATTGTTGCAGAACAGCATCGCCAGCGGAGTGACCAAACGCGTCATTAAGTTGCTTAAAGTAGTCTATATCAATCATGGCAATAGTAAGCGGGTCATTGTAGCGATGTGCAAAAGACATTAAATTTTCAAGACTCTCAATGACAAAATGTCTCGAATAAAGCCCTGTAAGGGAGTCATGATGGGCTAATTTTTCAAGTCTGGACTTCGTTCGTTTACCATTAAAATACAACACCAATAGCACTATACAAATAACAATGACGAACAGGGTAGAAATAAGCCAAAGTAATTCACGCTGATTTTTAGCGACAAGGAGAGCTTGTTGTCTTTCATTTTCAGCGCTTAACAATGCATTCTCTGCAGTCTGTTTATCGAGTTCAAATTCGGCTCTAATGCGCTGAAATTCGCTTTCACTTTGTTGTTCACGGTAATCAGTGGCTAGCTTCTGAGTTTCCGTCAATAGTTCATACGCTGCCTGATAGTTACCTAAAAGACTTAAAATCTGAGCCTTCTTTTGTTGCGCATCGATTAAATGTGGGCGCATCGACTCACCGGTGACATAGCCTAAAGCAATGTCTACGTTTTCTAGGGCGCTTTGGTAGTCTCTGGCCTTGATTTCAATGTCGGTAAGGATCATGTACGAATTCAGCATCATGTAAGGATTGTATGTATCTGAAAATATGTCGATTGCCCGAGTCAGTAATTTACGTGCTTGCTCAAAGTCTGCTAATTGAGTGTAAACAGAAGCCAACTCTTTAAGCGTGTAAGCTTCACCCTGCGGATCATTTATTTTTTGTGACAATTGCAACGATTCAGTTAAAACAGCTCTTCCTTTATCAAGCTCACCTAATGACTTGTACGCTCTCCCTAAGCCATAGGTTGCATTGCTTAACTCTAACCATTTGTTTGAATTTCGATAGTAGTTTGCAGCAATTTCAAAGTACCTCTTCGCCTCTTGATTGTCGCCGCGGTATTCGTAGACCAGCGCAATAAATGATGCAATATGGGGTTCAGGAAAGGTATTGGCGTATCGACTGAGTTGCTCGGCGTGCTGAAAACTCGCAAGTGCTTGGGTGTAATCCCCCAAGGTTAGATTGAGCAAACCGTCGGTAATTACAGCTTCTTGTAATAACGCAAAATCAGCTTGTTGTTCTGCCCACGCTAACACCTCTTTGACTAATTCGGTCCCCTCTTCAGCTTTACCTGCAAGATCCAGTGCATTAGCTTTAGCGAGTGTTAATTGATAATACAGCCAGGGTTGCTGCACTTTACTGGTTAGCGTCAGGCCCTGTTCTGCATGCCATAACGCCTGATCTGCCTTGACTTGTGCATAAAATGCCTGACTGAGTAGATATAACCATTCGGCACTCGTTGGACCTGTGGTTGCTGCGGTTGAATTCAATGAGCGCAATTGCAACATTGCGTGTTCTATGACTCCGTTAGGATTGGTTTCTAGCTGGTCAAGTTGATGCTTTATTACACTCGGCCACGCGCGAATTTGAGTCGTGTTCGTTGGAGTAATGGTTGGCGCATTAGATTCACTTGCTAATATCTGTTTCACGTCAACGACGAATGCTATTACAAAGAGCAAAACAAATGCGATATTGCGCTGGATGATATACAAATTGGACGGCCTAAAAAACGGTTTTTTGATCACAAATTCGATATCGAAAGCATAGTCTGTTTATCGCTAAGAGGGCAATAAATCGGATCAATAGTTGTGAATCACAATCGATGAATTGTTATTTATAGTTTTTGTGGTTTCATGAGGTTTCTAGCGTAAGGGGTCTGCATGATTAGTGTATATGACGGTATACAACCGCCAGCAGAAGGTAAATTAGTCGAATTAGCACCTGGTGTAATGTGGCTGCGGATGCCATTGCCATTTGAGTTAGACCATATCAATCTCTACCTGATCGCTGACGGTGATGCTTACGCAATTATCGATACTGGCGTGCATGATCAAGCTACGATGGCATTGTGGGAAGTGCTTATTGCTGATTATTCTTTGCGAATTTCTAAGGTTATTGTGACTCACATGCATCCGGACCATATTGGTAATGCTGGGTGGTTGACAGAAAAATTCCGTGTACCGTTGGCCATGAGTTTCGGAGAATACTTTTCTGCACGAAGTATTCGCGCAGGAGCGTCTGGCGCTGATCCTTGGATTGAAGAGCAGTTTATGCAGCGTTGCAACCTGCCGCGCGAATATATTCAACGAGCGCTTTCGAATCGTCAGGGCTTCTCGAGTGTAGTCAGCCCCATTCCAACTAGCTTTGAACGACTCGACGAAGGACAAATGTTGGTGTTGGGAGATGCACAGTGGCAAGTACTGGTTGGTCGAGGCCACTCTCCTGAGCATGTATGTTTGTATTGTGCAGAAAAGGGCTTGTTACTTTCAGGTGATCACGTATTGCCGGAAATTTCTCCGAATATTGGTGTGTACAGCACAGAGCCAAAAGCAAACCCTCTTGCGCACTATTTACGCACGCTTCAAGCATTCAATAAGTTGCCTGCAGATACATTTGTTTTGCCATCACATCGGAAGCCATTTTATGGCTTGCACGACAGAATAGACGCGTTAGTTAAGCATCACCAAAACCAGTTAGATCGGTTATGCGAATTTTGTCAAATACCCCGCACTCTCGATCAGTGCTTGCCGCAATTATTTAATCGCCCATTAAGCGGGCAAGCCATGTTTTTTGCCAATGCTGAAGGCTTGGCACATTTAAATTACTTAATCGCGTCTGAGCAAGTCAGCAGTGAATTATCTGACAGTGGAGCTTACCTTTATCAAACTCGAGTTTGAATTTTTTAAGCGGCGCTTAAACTGGTAGTTTCGAGCGCTTGAACTATTCTAATAGTTACTTTTACCTCTGCGGGATAATGGACATCCATGAGCAAGCTTATCTTATCGTTGGACGGTGGCGGTATCCGTGGCGCCGCAACAACACAATTTCTATCTCACGTGGAAGCCGAGCTCTTCAAGCAAGCCCAAAAGACCTTGCGAGATTGTGTCGACTTTTATGCGGGCACTAGCACCGGCAGTATCATTGCCCTTGCGTTGGCAACAACTCGCTTGAGCATGGCTGATATTAACCAGTTATATAGTGTTGAAAACGCGAAGCATATTTTTAGTGAAAATCGGGGGTGGTTTGAGATTGATGGTGTTAATGCGCCAAAATACTCCGCCAAGGGCAAGCGAGCGGTGCTAGAGACCAACTTTGCGGATGCGAGGTTACAAGATGTAGAGCCAGACAAGCATGTGCTTTGTGTGACTTATGGGATCGAAAAGCGTCGTCCGTATGTGATTAAAACAACAAAGCCAGCGCATGGCCAATTGCTGTCAGCTGATGTAGCAGATGCATCAAGCGCGGCACCTACATTTTTTCCGACCAAAGCCATGCGTCTTGAAGATAATGAATTTGATAGCTGGTTAATTGATGGTGGTGTTATTGCGAATAATCCAACCATGTGTGCGATTGCCGAAGCTAGACGTTGTTGGCGGGATTCTGATCTCAATGATTTCCGCGTGATATCGGTTGGAACAGGTTTTCGAACACGCAAGCTGAATGGCCCGGAATCTCAGCATTGGGGGGCGTTACAGTGGATGACAAAGGGCAATATCATTGATATTTTGTCGGATGAAATGGTGGTGGGTTATCAAGCGATAACCATGGTTGCAAATGGTAAGTACATTCGCGTTAATTCACAGTTAACTCATCAACCCGGTTTGCCTAACCCAGCAGATGATGCAATGGATGATGTGAGTGCAGGTAATATCGCTAAGTTAAAACAAATGGGCGATTTCTGGTATGCACGTTATGGTCAAGCGGTTGTTGAAATGCTGCTCGATCAATATACTGGAAAATCACTGGATCGTATTGATGTGAAAACAGGACTGCCGATTGTCTTTGCATAAAACAACAACGTTTCAACGTCATGGTGATTTTGTCACACGCCGTAGTGGACAATTGTTATTGTTTTCGGGCCGCGGCCCTTGGAACGATCAAACTATGCGTTTTGGCTCAAGGGATATGGCTGGATATATTCAACAGTTCGATCACAAACGGCCGTGGGCACAAATTAGTGCTTTGTATGGTGAAAGTTTGATGCCACCGAGCACTTTTGACTCCTTTGTGAAACACACGATCATCCGTAAGCAAATTGGGCTGGAAGCGCTTTCAGTGGTTATTCTCGACTCAAATGTAGCATTAACAATTAAAGCACAATTACGCAGCGCTTATGAAGTCGCCGAACTAGAGCCGCGATTTTTTGATTGCATTGAAAGCGCAATAGAAAGTCTCGCTCAAGACCGATACAGCTATGATTTAGGTTACGTGCAAGAATTTTTTAGAAAAAATCAGTTCTGAACGTGAAATACCTATTTATCAGCAATATTTCCTACTTCTAACACTGGAGATGCATCGATATCTTCAGCATCCATCATACTGGCTATACGTTGCAGAGTAGCCACCATTTGGCTTTGTTCCCATTCTTTTAGTTGGGCAAAACGGTTGGTAAAATGCTCCTGAAAAGGTAAGGGTGCATCCAACAAAATGGTTGTGCCTGAGTCGGTTAAAAATAGTCCGACTTTACGCTTATCTTCGGTACTCCGGACCCTTTGTACTAGAGCTTTACTCTCTAGGCGATCCAGAATACTGGTCACAGTTGCTGGACTTAAATTGATGTTTTCAGCGACTTGACGCACCATGATGCCTGGTTGCTTACCTATGTTTTGCATAACCAGCAGTTGAGGCCCGGTGAGACCGACATCCCTGCTGAGTTGCTTTGAGCGCAGATCAATCGCACGGATCACTTTGCGTAACGCGACTAATAGCTCTTCGTCTTTCTGCATAGCGGTTCTTCTTATCTAGACACTGACTGCATAACAATTATCTGTTGATACAACCATGACAATACCTTTCACGTGAGAATATGATTGTTGGTGGTCTGTGTCCATGAATTCTAAAACTTTAACTAGAAGACTAGTTACAAAATGCAGCACTAGCAACCTCAAAGCTAAGACCACTGCCCTGCCAAAGGTAACCCCACTCAGTTTCTTGGTAATTTGAAAACATGATTAATGCAGATTTTTCTTCAGGTAGCATGAGAATTTTTACCATGGAGCCCATTAAATAACCTTGTCGTTCAACCCATCGCATAGGTGTTTTGCAGCCAGCTAATGGAACGGTGTATCCCCAAACAGATAGTGCCACGTAACCGAGCTCTGGAACTCCGGTTTCAAATTCTGTGCGAAGGCTTTGTTGCTGCATAAATGCACCGTTAAAATAATGAATGATAAGTTTGACCAAATCTGAAGATTTGCCAATTACACCAGCATGGGCTGACAAAGCTGAAAGCCGTAATCCTTGATCCAGAACTATCCCTGCAGCCGTTCCTTTGACCTCAGAGTCGCGATCAGGTGAAGTCACTAGGTTGACTGATGGAAGTGACAGCCGTTGATTGATCTGAGTATTGACCAACTGAGCAAACGACATTCCTGTTACGGCAGAGAGAACATCGGCAATGACCATAAAGTCACATCCGTTATATTCGAATTTTTCTCCAACTGGAAAGACAGCAGGCCCGTAGCAATACGCTTTATCGGGTTGGTCTTGCATTTCCCACAGCAATAAACCTGAATTCGGGTCCTTGGCAGAATAGTAAGGGTTAGCAATTCCTGATGTGTGGTTGAGCAAATGCCTGAGTGTTACAGTCTGCATGTGGACAGGTAATTCACTGAGCCAATCGGTGATCGGTGTGTCTAGCCTCAAATTGCCGCGCTCAACTTCTTCCATTACTAGCAGTCCCGCAAGCATTTTAGTTACCGAAGCCCAGCGCCATTCCTGATCTAATGTATGCAGTGTATCAGCGTTAACACTGCGGCGACCATAAGCCTTTGCGTGCACAACTTCAGCGTTTCTGATCACCCATATTTCCCCAGCAAAACTTCCATTTTGAACATGATCTGAGATTGCTTCATCGACAGTGGGAAGGCTATTTGCTAACAGTGCGATTGCGGGCAATGACTGCAAAACAGTTAATAGGATGGCTATCGAAGCCAAACGCTTGGTGTAGCAAGAAAATTGCAAATTCATCTTTTTAAACAACATGCGCAATCGTCCCCAAGGTAATAGCTTTGCAAAGGTGAGTAGTCGCAAAATCGTCTGACAAGGTTTACTATGACATACACTAATCGAGCATAATTTATTATGACGAGTCGATTTCGTTACTTAGCGTCTGTAAACTCGCATAGATATAGCATATGCTTAGCTTTCAAATAATACATTAAAAAGGGAATCACGCATGTCTTTAGATATTAATATTGAACTCAATGAAAGTGATCTAGAGCATTTTAAAAGCTTAATGACAGCTGCCATAGAGAAGGCAAAAGACCTTCCAGCCGATACAATTATTGCTCGTGCGCAAGAGATGTGCGTTGAAATGGAGCAAGCAAGGGTTCCTGATTTTGTAGCCAAACGTTTAGTTTCTCTCGAAATGTTGATCCAGGCAGTACAAGATGAAGACTGGCAAATGCCAGAAGACGAACGGATTGAAGTGTTAACCTCATTGGCTTATTTTGCCGAGCCGCATGATCTAGTGCCAGATAGTATTCCTGGTCTGGGGTATCTTGATGATGCAATTATGATTGAGTTAGTTATCCGTGATTTGTCTGAAGACTTAGAGGCATATCAAGCATTTTGTGCATACCGCATTACAGAAACAAATCGCAAAGGCGCAGACTCTAGTGTTGATAGAGCCTCATGGCTGGATGATAAACGTAGCGAATTACGCTCACGCTTGCGTCGTAATAAGTCAACAGCAGGTCGCCGTAGAGTATTTTCCCGTATCATGTAGATTCTGTTCATACCGACTCTATGTTGCCGGCACCTTAACATGCTTGTTGGGTGCCGTTACTTCTTTTCCTAAAGCCCCCCCAAATTTTATCATCAGCCAATTATCTACACCCAATAGCAAGTGAGCGAGCAGTCGCGCTAGTAATAAGCAAAAAACAACTTGTTCAATATTTTTTGCCAAACCTTACCGGTGTTTTTTTGCCAGCAAGCGAAGCATCGACTATACCTTTAACTATCGATAGAAAATTAAGCGTCTGTGAATTGGAGTTAGCGCGTGCAACCATGCAGTAGTTTTCGGGATCACTAATGCTTATTAGTAAGCGAATTAGATGTTTATTGGTGAGCATCACGATCATGGTTTGCCAAGGCGTTGTTGTCGAGCCAGCCTACGCTTTAAATTCAGCTGATCCATTGTTGGACAATTACACCCTTGTATTACCGCACTCACCCAACCGTAATTCGCGTAATCGATATGTTGAAGAGCTTCTCCAGCAAGCCCTAAAAACTCAAGGTCTCGCAGTAACGTTTGAGTATTATCCGTTTCCGACTAACATTAAGCGCACCATGCTGCTTATGGGGGATGATGCTCAAATAGATGTCACATGGTTGCCAGCTACGCATGAATACGTCAATACACTTTCCTACGTGACTTTGCCGTTGTATCAGGGACTGCACGGCATTCGATTATTGCTGATCCACCGCGACAACCAGCAACGTTTTTCAACGGTGAATTCAATCGATGATCTAGCCCAGTTAATCGGGCTTCAGCACCAATCGTGGTCTGATACTGGTGTATTGTTGAGCAATGGATTATCGATTAATCAGGAACTTGATTATGACAACATGGTGCGCGCTATTGGCACGAAAGTGGCCGATTACTTTCCCCGTTCAGCAATGACAATTCAATATGAGCAGGAAAAAGCACAGCAACAGGGAATTGTTATTGAGCCGCATCTAGCACTCGTGTACCCCAGTTATTATTTGCTTTTTGTGTCAGATAAATCTCCAGGGCTTAAAGCCAAGTTACAACTTGGGATTGATAAATTGATTCAAGAGCAGCAATTTATGCCAATTTTTGAAAATTATTTTAAGGCGCGCTATCAAGGTCTGGATTTAAGTCAGCGTAAAAAGCTCTTTCTGCAAAATAATGATATTCCACAAGAGTTAGTAACCGCGTTAAATTCGCGCTTGATTTTTGGTACAGAAAACTAATGTCAAAGAGTTATAATTCCAATAAGCCTATAAACATTCAGCTCGGTCTCTACCACTTTCTTTAGCCGTGTACAGCGCCATGTCAGCGCGATGGATCATTTGCTCAAGGCTGGTTTCGCTAAGTGCTTTATTCTGATAGGTGCTTTGGACAGTGCCGCTGATCCCAAAACTAGCAGTAAGACTGATCGATGCTTCTTCTGTGAGTATTTGCATTGCCGCTATTGATTCACGTAAGTTGTTGGCGACTTTAATGGCTTGTGTTTGATTTGTTTCAGGCAATAAAATCAGAAACTCCTCTCCCCCCCAACGGGTTAATAAGTCACTCTTGCGGATCCCTAGTTGGAGTATCTCTGCAACTGAACGTAAGACTTCATCACCGGCGGTATGGCCATATTGATCATTAATTTGTTTAAAATAATCGATATCAACCAGAATAACTGCAAGGTCATGTTGTTGCCTGACGTGCTGCAACCAAAGTTTTTGCGTGATTTGTTCAAAACCGCGCCGATTATATACTCCGGTTAAACTATCGACACGCGCGTACTGTTGTGCGAGTTGTTTGGCGATTTCAGCTTCACGGAACCTTTGTGCAAGCAGAAACGCCAAACACACGGCTTCAAATGACATGCCTACTTCGATTAGTTTAAATGTGACATCATTGTAGGGTAGCAGGCCGGCAACAGCGCCGGTTGATATGCAAATACAGGCCGCTGCAGTCAGCGAGCAAAGTAAGAAGAGCTTCGCGGCCTTTATTTTATGTTTGTATGCTTGTAGCCCAATGGCGATAAACAAAAACACAAAACTAGTATTGAGGATAAAAGCCAGAAGGAGAGACAGGGTTAGATTATTGAGAAACGCGCCCAATAGCATACCTGCCGGAATAAAAACCGTCACAGCAATGGTTAGTTTGTCGAGCCGCGGCGCGTAAGCTCTCGTATTTAACAGTACGCGAGCAAAATGTAATCCAGCAATTGAATAGGTGATCATTAAAAAGATATCGAGCCAATCTTGGAAATAAGGGCCCCAATCGGGTGTGAACCACGCATGTAATTGGCCTGTGTACGATAAACTATTAACCACGAAACCTAACAGATACAAGGCATATAGGCCGAACTCGTTGCGCCGAATACTGTAATAAATAATTGCATTGTAGAGTGCTAGTGCAATCATCAAACCATAAAGAAAGCCGTATTGATATCCCGCTGACGCATCCCGTTGACTGGCTAATTCAGACTCAGAGATGCGAATAGGCAAAGCCATAGGGCCTACCGTTTCTACTCGTATATAGATTTCCGAAGTGCCCTGAGGAAAGTCTGTTTCAAAAGCAAAGAATCGATATTGCATGGGGCGTTTTTCAAAAGGCAAAGCATCGCCACCAACCCTATGTTTTAGGATTTCGTCAGCATGCACTATCCATGCATCGATATGGTCTAGCCATGGTGTCTCGACGCTCAGTCGGTATATGTTTTCAAGCTGTGCAGGGTTATTAACGACTAATTTTAGCCACACGGGATCAACACTAATGCCAAGCGATATTGATGACCCCCCACCGACATTATGCGGTTCTTGAGCAAATATTGCTTTTGCTTCATGCAGGGACAATCGTCGGTCGGATTCTTGAAAATAGGTAACGTATTGGCCTGCGGTTAGTGCTGTATCTTCGTTTAAATTGAGTACTGACTGAGCGAGAGCATGTGTTTGACATAGCAGCAAGCCAATAAGGCAAGTTATTAAAAATGCCCAGCTTTTCTTGCCATTGGCCCTAAAACAGGCGGTTAAATTTGTTTGCTTCACGACTACATTACCGCATATTGACTGTGCCCAAGCACTTCTGTATTTGGCAAAAATGTGCGCCAGATTGCAAGCGATTTATGGTTTACGTATAAAGCCTTTCATGTTGGGTATTGTTATCTATTCATGCGTTTTGAATATGTTGTAAAGCCTATTGCTGACTTGATGCTAATATTATCGATAAATTTTCATCAGTGGGCAGCATAATGGATATTTCAAAATGCACATCCTGCAGCCATGAGGTCAAAGGGCTCAGCCGCGTATGTCCTTTGTGCAATGGTGGAATGAAGCTGGTGGTGAAGGATGGTCCGCGCACGTGCCCGCGCTGCTCGATTCCGTTGACGATTCACCAATATAATCATCATGACCTTGATACCTGTTCAGATTGCGAAGGTATGTGGATTGAACCGGAAACATTCCGCGTATTAACCACTGAGTATGATGTCTACCGCGACGATACAGTTGATCCCAAATATTACCGGCCAGGACAGCATAAGTCGGAGGGTTACCTACCTTGTGCGTGTTGTTCAAAATTAATGATTAGAAAAAACTACAAGGCGATTTCTGGGGTGATGATAGATTTGTGCGTGAACTGTGGCGTTTGGTTGGATAAAGATGAATTGGCGCAAATTCGTAGCTTTATTGCCAGTGGCGGTTTGGATCGCGCGCAAGATAGGGACATAGAAAAGCAGGGGCAGTCTCTGCGAGAGCTCGACAATCGCGTCTCAGATTTAGAGTACATGGACAAAATGCTGAATCGCTTCAATGCACGTCATTGGTTATACAAGTACTTGCGATAGCACATCGGGATGCAGGAGCCTGTAACAGATTCTGTGTAACTGCCATTTAGTTAATGTGCTTTTCGAGGCGCTCCTCGAACTCAATCATAAAACGGCTCATTGCCTGACGCCAGTTTCGAATGGGCATCGTCCATTTCTTGCTGGCGTCTTTGATCGCAAGGTAAACCATTTTTCTTGCAGAATCATCACTGGGGAAGATTTTCCGCTTCTTGATGGCTTTACGGATCACGCTGTTGAGCGACTCAATCGCGTTGGTTGTGTAGATGGCCTTGCGTATATCTTCAGGGTAATTGAACAGCGTATTCAGATTTTGCCAATGGTTACGCCAAGACTTGGCGATTTGTGGGTACTGGTCGTCCCAGGTATCGCTGAAGCGTTCCAGTTCAAGCAAGGCTTCGTCCTCAGTCGCTGAACGGTATACACGCTTTAAATCAGCGGTTACGGCTTTGTAATCCTTCCACGAAACGTACTTTAATGAATTTCGAACCATGTGAACGATACAGAGTTGGATATGCGTTTGAGGGAAGACCGTATTAATTGCATCAGGAAAGCCTTTCAGACCATCCACGCACGCGATGAGAATATCTTCAACACCTCGCTGCTGAAGTTCAGTCAGGACGTTTAACCAGAACTTGGCACCCTCGTTCTCAGCTATCCACATGCCCATCAGCTCTTTGTGGCCTTCAGTATTGATACCCAGCGCCAAAAAGATGGATTTGTTGATGACTCGTTTGTCTTGCCGGATTTTGATTACGATACAATCCAGATAAACAATTGGGTAAATTGCATCCAGTGGGCGAGATTGCCACTCAATCACTTGTTCGATAACGGCATTGGTCACACGAGAAACCAGTGTGGGTGATATCTCTGCGCCATACCATTCATCAAAGGCGTTGACGATTTCTCGGGTGCTCATGCCTTGCGCATATAACCAGAGAATTTTATCGTCCATGGACGTGAAACGAGTTTGGTGCTTTTTGACGAGTTTGGGTTCAAAAGAGCCATCACGGTCGCGAGGCGTATCAAGTTCAAACTCGCCATCTTCGGTTTTAACCCGTTTGCTGCTTTTCCCGTTGCGGCTGTTTGTTGCGGTCGATTTATGGTGTTTCTCATAGCCAAGATGTTCATCCATTTCAGCGTTCAACGCCGCTTCAACGGTGATCTTCTTCAACATCTGACTAAATTCATTTAAGTCCTCAGGCGTTTTAATGCCTTTGGCCGCTTCCTTTGCGAAAGCTTCAAGCTCTTTTTTGTTCATTTGCATCTGCCAATCCTTAACTCTCAATAGAGTATGATGTGATTAGCAGTTACACAAAATTAGTTACAGTCTCGGATGCAGTAGTTTCCAAAGGCGATGCTCACATCCCCGTTGAACCCCGACGGCTTTTTAATCGTCCGCCGAACCGTTGTTAGGTTATTTATTGATAGCGAGATTTAATATCTCTCAAGTCTGTCCGTTTCCTTTCTGACAGTCGCATAACATTCACAACAAAGAGAGGTTAGCTGCTTTCTATCCAGCACGGTGATATGCCCTCGACTATATGTGATGACACCTAGTCTTTGTAGTTTGCCAGCGGCTTCGGTTACTCCTTCACGCCGAACGCCAAGCATGTTGGCAATCAATTCTTGGGTCATTACCAGCTCATCACCTGATAAGCGATCCAGAGACATGAGTAACCATCGACAGAGTTGTTGGTCAATAGAGTGATGGCGGTTGCAGACTGCCGTTTGGGCCATTTGAGCGATTAGGCCTTGTGTATAAATTAATAAAACCATGCGTGTCGACTGATCATTATTAAATTCATAAACTAAAGACTTCGCTGGTAGCTGGTATGCGAAACCAGCGCTTTGCACAATTGCACGATTCAGCATACTTTCACCGCCCATGAAGACGGCTATTCCCACAAGGCCATCTTTCCCAACCATAGAAATCTCAGCTGATGAACCATTTTCCATTACAGATACCAGTGAAACTATGCTATCAATCGGAAAATACACAACGGACTCATTTTGGCCAGCCTCAAACAGCACTTCCCCTAATGTTAATTTTACCAACTTAAGTTGAGGGAATACTCTACACTTGCTGTCGTCAGAGAATGCTTTAAGTAATTTATTGTCTGATGAATTAAAGCTTTTGGTTACATTAAGCATTCCACTTTGGCCTATGTGCTTTAAGTCCATTACAACACTTACTTGCCCCAATTACTTGAGTTTTTTTGCGGTTCCTTTTTTATTTGGATGGCATCTAATTAACGGGTTAATCTATTGTTTCAACTTCAGAGAGTTGGACTACATTCTTAGTTAGGTCAGTCTGTGTTGCATGAACTAATGTTTTTGGCCAGTACGGGCTTGTTGCTTGAGCTATCACCTCATCCTGTCTCTGCGGCATGTATAAATCGTTGCGACTTTTGTTAGCATTATTTTTCACTTTGGTCATACATCCTTCTTGCGTTTCGCTGTTTTGGACCATGTAAAAAAGCATATATGGTTTCTGGATTATTATCTGTGCGTTAGCGAACAGACAGTGTCGACAGTTAAGTAAATACTTGATTGTAGATATGAACCCTGTGCCCGCTCTTGCTAACTAAAAGGCATTCCTCAACTACTTGGTTGTCTAGCGTTCACTTAACATGTGAACGGATTCGGTTTGCTCGAGCGCAAGCCGTCGTTTGTCAGTGGATTCTGGAGATTTCAGAAGGTGAAATTAGCAATAGATGTCTTATCCTAGATCAGAAAATGATTTGCGCGAACGGAGCTAATAAAACAGGATTTTTGGACACAAAAAAACCGACTGACGTCGGTTTATTGGATGGTTTGGTACCAGAGGCCGGACTTGAACCGGCACACCCTCACGGGCGGCGGATTTTGAATCCGCTGCGTCTACCAATTCCGCCACTCTGGCAATGGTAACCATACCGCTGAAGTGTTGTGATTAACGACTTCAGGCTGCGCATTATAACCAGCTGTAATTTCCACGCAAGCGATTTTATAAAATCCGGTGCGAATGCTTAATTGTTGACCATATTTACTATAGCGGGCTGGTCAGCGACGCAGAGTTTTGCCATGCTATGGCAAAATTTCATCAAAGGAAGTATTACGTGTCCGCAACCAGTGACAACTTACCTAGAGCCGGTTTTTTTAAACGCTTAGCGGCTATGGTCTACGATGCGTTAGTGGCTGTAGCCGTGGGCATGTGTGCAGCATTAGTGATCATCATTATACTGCTTATTCTGTATCAAAATGGTGTGATTGCGAATTCTGCCGAACAGCCTTTCAATGAATTTATGCAGGCTTCAATGCTCTATAAATCCCTTGTACAAGCTTGGGTTGTGCTTTGGGTGATGGGATTCTTTTTGTGGTTCTGGAAGCATGGTGGACAAACACTTGGTATGCGCGCGTGGCGATTACGTTTATTTGCAATGGATGAAAAACCGGTTGGCTATGGTCGCCTACTACTGCGCTTAATCTCTTCGCTGGGTGGTATGGGTACACTCTTGGTATTATTAGATTTTCGCCACAAGCTCGCGCTGCAGGATCGGGTCTCTGGCATTGAGGTTGTGCAGCTCAATAAACTGCAAAATGATCACAAGTCTTGGCGTTAGAATGTGCTAGCGCCGCAGCAGCAGAGCGGCAATCGCTACAAATACAACGCTTGGTAACAACGCGCCAATCGCGGGTGGCAGTTGATACACAAGGCTCAACGGTCCAAACACTTCATTGGTAATAAAGAATGCGAAGCCAGTCAACACGCCCATGATGACGCGCGCCCCCATCGTTACACTGCGCAGTGGCCCAAAAATAAAGCTTAATGCCATAAGCAGCATGACTGACACTGACACTGGCTGCATGATCTTGCGCCATAATGCCAATTCATAGCGGGCTGGATCTTGCGCATTGTTGTTCAAGTAGGTGACATAATCGAGTAGCCCGCGAATCGAGAGCGCTTCAGGCTTTACTGCAACAACGCCGAGTTTATCTGGGGTTAAGGTGGATGACCAATCCAATGCAGCAACACTTTCTTGCTGGATGCGTTGCTCGCTGAAATAGGTGTGGTTGACGTTCAATAATTGCCACCGCTCCTGCTGGTAAACCGCTTCTTTGGCGTAGGTCAATTGACGTAAATTAGCAGAGCCATCAAACCAGTAAATACTCACGTCACGCAATAAGTCGCGGGAAACTACCTGACCAATGCTAACAAAATTATCGCCGTCTTTGGCCCAAACTAGCTGGTCAGAAGAGAATAAGCTACCCCCTGAAATGGCTTCAGTGCGGATTTCTTTGGCTTTTGCTTCACTGGCTGGAGTGACAAATTCACCTACCGACATCACGACAAGGATCATGACAACACAAGATTTCATCGCCGAACTGATAATATTCCAGCGGCTTTGTCCGGCGGCTTGCATTACGACTAATTCTGAATTGCTGGCGAGCAATCCCATACCGATAAGGCCTCCAAGCAACGTTGCCATAGGGAAAAACTGTTCTAGATCCCTTGGCAAGCTTAACAGTACATAAACCAAAGCAATGGTCATGTCATATTCGCCTTCGCCAATTTTGCGCAATTGCTCAACGAACTTGATCAGTGCGCTTAAGCCAAGCAATACTGATAGCGTAATCGATACCGTGCCGAGTAAAGTCCGAGCGATATACCAATCGAGAATACGAAACATTAGCTGCGCCTCCACAGCAAGGAGCGCAGTTTGGAGCCTGTTTTACGTTCACGGGCAATCAGCGTTATGCCAATGATTAACATCACCCCATGCACCCACCATAGTCCGATTTGTACAGGAATTTTACCGTCTTCTAAGACACGTCTACTGGCCAATAATAACAGGAAATAGCCGAGGTAAAGCAGTATGGCAGGAAACATTTTGCCAAACCGTCCCTGACGGGGATCAACCGACGACAACGGCACAGCGATTAACACTAAGAAAGGTAAAGACAAGGGAATTGCAATGCGCCATTGCAACTCTGCGATGGCTTCGATTGACCCATCTTGCAGCAAATCTAACGTGGGAACAGCCACCATTTTTCGATTCGACTCTGTCGGTGCTTTTTCACTGATCTGAATCTGATACTCATCGAAAGCCACAATGCGGTAGTTATTCTGTGCAACATTACCCTCGTACTGATTACCTTCGTTTAATATAAGATTTTGTGCGCCACTAGGCGTAACACTAACACTTCCCGCATCGGCATATACTACGTGAACCTGCGGCTTACCACCGTCGACTTGTTTGTGTTGAGACAAAAAGATACGTTTGAGTGGCTTGCCATCGGCAGTGTCTACTTCGTGCACGAATATAACGGCTCTATCATTACCTGTTTGTTGAAATCTGCCGGGAATAATCGCGGCAATGCCAGCTTCAGATGCGGCTTTGTCGCGAAGTTGGTACTCACTTTCAGCAGATAGCGGTGCAAGCCATAGAGTGATCATCGCGGTGATGGCCATCATCAGCACAGATAGCACAAGCATTACACGAGTCACGTACCACTCGCTGATCCCACACGCTTTCATTACGGTCATTTCACTGTCTACATACAAGCGACCATAGGCCAGCATGATGCCTAAAAACACACTGATGGGAAGTACAAGAGAGGCTAATACTGGACTGTACAGTGCTAAAAATCCGACAACTAAACTGGCGGGAATGTCACCGTCAGAGGCATCGCCGAGCACACGCACAAATCGCAAGGTTATGAAAATTGCCATGAGTACGCAGAATATGGCGAGTTGAGACTTAAGGCTCTCTTTAAGTAAATAACGGAAAATCAACATCAGTTAGATACACGAAAACTTGGATTTTTGATGAAAGAAGTCACAGATTTCAGTAAACTCAGTGTTTTGACAAGTTTTGTCGACCAGCGGTCATACAATAACGCATTCAATTGCCCGCGTATTAAATCACAACCAACAGCCTAAGGTTAATTCAAATTATACAAAATTGACAGTTTGAAAGGCGTAAAGTGGATTGTTGAACGAGAGATTATTATGGAATTTAGTGTAAAAAGTGGAAGCCCCGAAAAGCAACGCAGCGCCTGTATCGTGGTGGGCGTGTACGAGCCGCGCCGACTAAGCCCAGTAGCAGAACAACTGGATGAAATTAGTCAGGGTTACATTAGTAGTTTATTGCGCCGCGGTGATCTTGAGGGTAAAGCGGGGCAAATGCTGCTGTTGCATCATGTCCCCAACGTGCTTAGCGAACGTGTATTGTTAGTGGGGTGCGGTAAAGAGCGTGAGTTAGACGAGCGCCAGTATAAGCAAATTATTGCTAAGACCATTCGCACCTTGAACGAAACGGGTTCAATGGAAGCGGTATGTTACCTTTCCGACCTGCATGTCAAAGGCCGCGATGTCTATTGGAAAATTAGACAAGCGGTAGAAGCCACTCAAGATTCGCTTTATACCTTCCTCAGTTTGAAAAGTAAGAAGGGCGAGCCACGCAGACCACTACGCAAAATTGTGTTTAATGTACCTACCCGGAAGGAATTGCCGATTGGTGAACGAGCGCTGGCACATGGTTTAGCGGTGGCGACGGGAACCAGTTCAGCGCGTGATGTCGCAAACATGCCACCCAACATTTGTAATCCAGCGTATTTGTGGCAACAGGCTGAGGCCTTGGCGGACCAATATGCGAGTTTAACCGCTGAAAAAGTTGACGAAGCGCAGATGGAAGCGTTAGGCATGCATACCTACCTTGCGGTGGGTCGTGGTTCGGAAAATGAGTCGATGATGAGTATTTTGCATCACCAAGGCGGTGATCCAGAAGCTGCACCGATTGTCCTGGTCGGGAAAGGATTAACCTTCGATAGTGGTGGTATATCTCTTAAGCCTGGCGAAGGCATGGATGAGATGAAGTATGACATGTGTGGCGCAGCATCAGTGTACGGTGTCATGCATACGGTGGCTGAGCTAAACCTGCCTTTGAATATCATTGGTGTACTAGCTGGCTGTGAAAACATGCCAGACGGGCGCTCATATCGTCCGGGTGATATTTTAACCACCATGTCTGGACAAACCGTTGAAGTATTAAATACCGACGCCGAAGGACGCCTGGTTTTGTGTGACGCACTGACCTATGTTGAACGATTCTCACCGGATACGGTTATTGATATTGCCACCCTGACTGGCGCTTGTGTTATTGCCCTAGGTAAACATGCAACGGGCGTAATGAGTCCACATAATCCATTGGCTCATGAGTTGGTCAATGCGTCTGAACAAAGTGCTGATCGCGCTTGGCGTTTGCCACTTTGGGATGAGTATCAAGAGCAGATTGAGAGTCCGTTTGCAGATATGACCAACTTAGGTGGCCGTCCTGCAGGGACTATTACCGCCGCTTGTTTCTTGTCGCGCTTTACCAAGAAGTACAATTGGGCACACATGGATATTGCCGGCACTGCATGGCAGTCAGGCAAAAATAAAGGGGCTACTGGACGCCCTGTACCTATGCTGACGCAGTTTTTACTCAATCGCGCTGGGATTAAAACGGAAGATTAATCCATGCCGATAAATGTTACGTTTTACCAGCTCGAAAATGCCGACATGCTAGCCGCAGCGACACCGTTGATTGTGGATTTTTATCGTGCACGCAAACCGGTCGCATTGATCTGTGAAACGAAGTCCCAAGCAGAACAATGGGACGAACATTTGTGGCAACAGCCAAATGATGCCTTTATCGCGCATAATTTACGCGGCGAAGGGCCTTCTTCAGGTGCACCTGTGACGCTGTTGTGGCCGCCTGTGAGTGAAGCTAAAACAGTAATGATTAATTTATCGTCAGAGCAACTAAGCCTGCCGCGCACGACGCAACATATTATTGAATTTGTGCCGACCGATGATGCAGCTAAACAGGCTGCGCGGGAAAAGTATAAAGCGTATCAAGCTGCCGGCTGCACAATGCAATTTAAGCAAATTTCTAAAGAGAGTAGCAATGGATAAAACCTTTAACCCCAGCGCCATCGAGCAAACTTGCTATGCCGATTGGGAGCAAAATGGTTATTTCAAACCGTCAGGTAACGGTGAGCCTTACTGTATTTTACTACCGCCACCGAATGTTACTGGCAGCCTGCACATGGGGCATGCTTTCCAGCATACCATTATGGATACGCTGACCCGATACCATCGCATGAAGGGTGATAATACGTTGTGGCAATGTGGTACCGACCACGCCGGTATTGCCACGCAAATGGTGGTTGAACGCCAACTCGATGCGCAAGGCCTGAGCCGGCACGACTTAGGTCGTGACGCATTCATTGAGAAGGTCTGGGAGTGGAAAGCGGAATCTGGCGGCACTATCAGTCAGCAAATGCGTCGATTAGGCACATCCACAGATTGGGACCGCGAAGTGTTCACTATGGATGAAAATCTCTCCAAGGCGGTTACCAAGGTGTTTGTGGAGCTCTACAATGAAGGGCTAATCTATCGTGGTAAACGTTTGGTTAATTGGGATCCGGTGCTACATACCGCGGTATCTGACTTAGAAGTACTGAACGAAGAAGAATCTGGCTCCATGTGGCACATGCGCTATCCATTAGCGGATGGAAGCGGAGAGCTGGTGGTTGCGACGACACGCCCTGAAACTATGCTCGGAGACACCGCCGTTGCGGTGCATCCTGATGATGAGCGTTATAAGGATTTTGTCGGTAAAGAAATAAAATTACCGTTAACCGGGCGTTTGATTCCGGTAATTGCTGATGATTATGTTGATCAGGAGTTTGGAACCGGGTGCGTCAAAATCACTCCAGCGCACGATTTCAATGACTATGACATGGGTAAACGTCACCAGTTACCGATGATCAATATCCTAACTGACGATGCCAAGCTGAATGATCAGGTGCCTGCAGTTTATCAAGGTTTAGATCGTTTTGATGCCCGCGAAAAGATTGTTGCCGACTTAGACGCCGCTGGTGTTTTAGTTAAAATCGAGCCGCATACTCTGAAAGTGCCACGAGGCGATCGTTCTGGCGCGGTGATTGAGCCCTACCTAACAGACCAATGGTATGTGGCTGTTGAATCTCTCGCTAAGCCAGCCATCGAGGCCGTTGAGTCAGGTGAAATCCGCTTTATTCCGGAGAATTGGAACAAAACCTACTACCAGTGGATGCATAACATTCAAGACTGGTGCATCTCACGTCAATTGTGGTGGGGGCATCGAATTCCGGCTTGGTACGATGATGCTGGGCAATATTATGTCGGCGAAGATGAAGCGACCGTGCGCGCACAGCATGGATTAGCGGATGAGGTCGTGTTACGTCAAGATGACGATGTATTAGATACGTGGTTTTCTTCAGCATTGTGGCCATTTGCGACCATGGGGTGGCCAGAGAAAACTCCTGAGTTAGAGACCTTTGTGCCAAGCTCAGTGTTGGTGACCGGCTTTGATATTATCTTCTTCTGGGTCGCTCGTATGATCATGATGACCAAGAAGTTCACTGGCAAGATCCCATTTAAAGACATCTACATTACCGGTCTTATCCGTGATGAGCAGGGTGACAAGATGTCTAAATCTAAAGGTAACGTGCTCGACCCTATCGACTTGATCGATGGGATCAGCTTAGACGCTTTGGTTGCCAAACGTACCGGTGGAATGATGCAACCGCAAAAAGCCGCCAAGATTGCCAAACGCACAGAGAAGCAGTTCCCTGAAGGTATTGCGAGCTATGGAACCGATGCTTTGCGTTTTACTTTTGCTGCTATGGCATCGACCAGTCGCGACATTAATTTTGATATGGGTCGGGTTGAGGGCTACCGCAATTTCTGTAACAAAATTTGGAACGCGTCACGTTTTGTACTAATGAATACCGAAACGGAGGATACCGGTAAAGGCGCAAGCGCAGATCAATTAGAGTTAAGTATGGCGGATCGCTGGATCTGGGCACGTTTTTATCAAACCGTAGCCGATTTTGAGCAGGCGCTTAGCCAGTATCGTTTCGATATCGCCGCGCAAGCGTTGTATGAGTTCACTTGGAATCAATTCTGTGATTGGTATTTAGAACTCACCAAACCGGTGTTAAACAGTGAGGAAAGCACAGCCGCGCAAAAGCGTGGCACGCGTCACACTCTCGTTAATGTGCTAGAACAGCTAATGCGTTTGTTGCACCCGATGATGCCATTTATCACTGAGAGTATTTGGCAACGTGTAGCGGCCCTCACTGACCATGCGGATAAACCATCGGCTAGCATTATGGTGCAAGCATTCCCGCAAGCCCCCGAGTCAGGTATTGATGAGAAAGTCTTGGCCGACATTGAGTGGTTGAAGAAAGTCATTGTAGGGATCCGTAATATTCGCGGCGAAATGGATATTTCACCGAATAAGCCTCTGAATGTAATGCTCCGGAACGCCAGTGAAATTGACCAACAACGCGCAGCGGAACTCGATCTGTACCTCACAAGAATGGCTAAGTTAGAGTCCATCAAAGTGCTTGGTATCAATGAGACCGCACCAGCGTCGGCAAGTGCTATTGTGGGAGAAATGGAAGTCTTGATCCCGATGGCAGGTCTGATTGATAAAGAGGCCGAGCTTGCGCGTATTGCCAAAGCGATGGAAAAAATCGAAAAAGATGTCCAGCGCACACAGGGTAAGCTCAGTAATGAGAACTTTGTCAGTAAGGCGCCAGCAGCAGTCATCGAAAAAGAGCAGCAGAAACTGGCTGAAGCCAGTCAACAGCTGCATAAATTGCAAGAGCAACAAAAAACCATTCAAGAGCTGTAAATCTCAACCCTGCCTATTGCGTGCTTCTGCTTCGCAGTAGGTAGGGAGTTTTATGCCCACCGCAGGCATTAGAATTATTGCTTACACCTGACCAGCGTTGTATTAACTTCACTTTTATCGTCCTACCCGTCTGCTGAGCCGCTATTGTCCAAATTTCATAGGGGCAACTTTACAGCGTGTGCGCAGTCACCAGCTAATGCCATTAACGAACACCTTGACTTAATCATTGAATGAGTCTATTTTGATATCAAAATGATATCAATTGGAGTTGATCATGGTTACTGAAAAAAAGGCACTGTCGTTTAATGGGTATGTGAGCTTATTGATCCTGCTGGCAGTCACTGTAGGGACCGTTGTCTGGGTGCAGAGCAATACGGTGCCCTTAAATGGCGGTGAAGTTTTTAAAATAATCCTGCTGGGTATTGAGTTACTGCTGTTTGCTGGCTTTTTTATGGTACAGCCTAATCAAGGGAAAGTGCTGACCCTATTCGGCGCTTATGTGGGCACAGAAAAGCGCGCAGGGTTACGTTGGACCATTCCGCTGTTTATGCGCAAATCCATTTCCTTACGTATTCGTAATTTTGAAAGTGCTAAGATAAAAGTTAATGATAATCAGGGTAATCCGATTGAGATTGCGACTGTTGTTGTTTGGTCAGTAACGGATACGGCAGAAGCGGTATTTGAAGTGGATGATTATGAGAGTTTTGTCACTATTCAAAGTGAGTCAGCGTTACGCAATCTAGCCAGTAGTTACCCCTATGATCCGCGGGATGATGAGGAAGCTGAAATTTCCTTACGCAGCCATCCGATTGAGATTGCCAATCGCTTGTCAGAAGAGATCCAAGAGCGCCTTGGGCGTGCCGGAATAACGGTACATGAGGCGCGGATCAGTCACTTAGCTTACGCGCAGGAAATTGCCAGCGCGATGCTACAGCGTCAGCAGGCCTCGGCCATTATTGCGGCCCGAGGACGTATTGTTGAAGGGGCTGTGAGTATGGTGGAAATGGCTTTAACAAAGCTAAATGAGAAACAGGTTGTAGAACTCGATGAAGAGCGGAAAGCGGCCATGGTGAGTAACTTATTGGTCGTTTTGTGCGGTGATAAAAGTACACAACCTGTGGTGAATACGGGTTCATTGTATTCATGAGTAAAAAAGCCTTTCCACTACGGATCAATGAGAAAGTCTTAGCTGCTATGCAGCGCTGGGCGGATGATGATTTACGTAGTTTAAATGCGCAAATTGAGTTTGTACTGCGCGATGCGCTAGTGAAAAAGGGTCGAGTCAAACTTGTTGAACGTGTCACCATTGACATTGAAGACACTGACTCCTCTGACTCGACCGAAAAGGAGTGACAAATGTCACTCCCGCGGCTCTGTTTTAGTGTGTTTCCCGCTTTAACAGAGCGCGCATAAAAATACTGGTAAGTAGTGCAAATAAAACGAGCACTGAGTTGCTACCGCCATGTTCATCAACAATCACCACTCGAGTTTCAGTAACCACTTCATAATCCTCACTTTCGAGTGGATTGAAGGTTAGGTCTGCATCATCAAGGCCATCAGCAAACGCGACAAACTCATCGTAGTCTGCATCATATAGCTCCACTAAGACTTCATAATCATTACTCGGAAAGCCACTGATCAACTCACTTTCTACAACGAAGCTGTCACTACTAGAGTCACTGTCGATGGCAAACACCGATGTGGTATGGATCGGGTCAAAAATGCCATCTACCCCGAGGTAAATAACGGCGTATACGTACGCACGATTAAATACTGTGTCGGCATCGAACTCGACAGTTAACTTGGAAAAATAACCGTCATAATCAAAATCATGGGACAAGGTGGTCCAACTATCGTAAATCCAAAAGTCAGGATTAGTATCAACAAACCCGGTAGTTGAGCGTTGTTTGGTCTGCCAATCCGTTGCCGCCAGCTCAGTATTCTTTTGTTCCCATGTAAGAGCAGGCGCTGTATTTGCGGTTGCCATCTTATTGGAAATGCCTATCCCTTGCGGTGATGAAAAGGGTTGGTCGTATTGAAATTCACGACTTTGTACTTGAACATCTTTGTCTATTGCGGCTGCATGCGAACTTGAAAAAAACATCGCTAATGTGCCTATCACAGCTAAAGCTTTTGTTCTCATGTTTAACTCCCTGCGCTTAAATTATCTTACGTAGCAGAGTGTGCACCGAGTAAGCTGAACAAAAACTGAAAGTTGCATGAACTTTGCAAAAAAACCAATAGATAACATTGCCTGCAGCACACTAGGTTATAAGAGAGTGTGGAGGGGAAGGAAAGAGGGAACAAAAGTAGAAAAGCAAAAGCGCAAAAAATAAAGGCTAAGTATCATTTCACTTAGCCTTGGTAAGATGTTGTTGGGTCTTAGCGAAGCTTCTAATCGTTCAAGGTGTGGCTGTCTGCGCCATCTTCACCAATAAAATAGGTGCCCCAGCCATCGTAATGAACGCTATGTTTATCGGCAATATTGAGCAAATTATCGGTATCTTTGTCTAGGACCACACGCTCTAGCTTGCGTTCAATTACAGCGTCAAAACAGAAAATGGTTCCACCATCATCAAGTACTAGCTCTTCAGCGTCAGAAACTTCAAAGCCGGCCTTAAAAACGTCGACTGCAGCTTTTTCTAACTTGTCGAAGTCGGCGCTAGCAAAATGGTGCTCGACAGTATAGGTAGCGTCCATTTGACTGCCATCCTCACGCAATGCATCAATCGTTTCTTGATTAAATTCGTGCCACTCTTGTCTTTCTTGCTCAATATCCATACACAACTACTCTGAACCTTTTACCCTTAGTTTACTCTTTTGCTTCCAGCAAGGCGACCTCATCAGCTAATTTTTGCAGGTGGCTGTGCATTTGCTGATGACAAATTTCAGCCCATGCTTTGGCACTGTGTGAGTGATCAATCATTTGTGGAGGCAAAATATCTATCAATACTGTGCCGTTGTCCCAGCGATTCAGCTTAATATTGCGATGAGTATTGCTAGCGCAGACTAATGCCAACGGGGTTTGGGTGTCTTGAGCGAGTCGAAACGCCCCAGTTTTAAAGGGCAGAAGGCCGCGTCCATACGAGCGAGTTCCTTCAGGAAAAAACCAAACGGAAAGCCTACGCTCACGAATTTTTTCCGCGGTTTGTGAGAGGGTGTCACGCGCTCGACCGGAGTTTTTACGATCGATCATGATATTGCCAGATAGCCAGTACAGTTGGCCAAAAATCGGGATCCATTTCAGGCTTTTTTTCCCTACCGTGACAACACCCGGTAGTGCGGCTTTACAAATCGTAAAAATGTCATAACTGTTTTGGTGATTAGCGACAAACACATAGGGTTGATCGGCCTTTATCTCGGGCGCGACACGAAGCTTGACCTTAACTCCGATAAGCCGAGAAACCGAGCCATAGACTTGCCCAGCAAGGTACACATTATTGCGATGAAAGGGACGCACCAAACACACCATGATCAAAAACAAATTGATCACGATGAAATAGATAAAAATAAATAGACAACGAAAAACAGCTAACACGTGTACGCTCAAAAGATTTTTGCGCGGAAGTATACGCCACTCTGGCAAAATCTAAAGCCTTAATATCACACCTCTTACCTCCAATTCATTTGTTCACTGCAAAGCTGTGCTAAAGTGTTAAATTAATATGGTCGATACACTTTTGTTACCGACAATAGCGCGAGGAAAATGTCGAGAATGCAAGTATTTACGCCGGAAGAACTGGATGACGAAATTCTGGGCGACTTGATGGAAGAAATCCAAGAGTTGTATGAGGCCAGTGAACAAACTCTCATTGAGTTGGAGTTACGTCCGACAGATAATGAACTTCAACGCGCGCTTTTCCGTTCGGTGCATACGATTAAAGGTGATTTGGGGCTGGTTAGCTTTTCGCCAATGATCCCACTGCTACAGCACGTGGAAGACCTTTTAGACTATCTGCGCAAAGGTCAAATCGACTATACCAGCACCATGAGTGATCTCGTCTTGATCACTATGGATAGAGTTAAAGTGTTTGTTGAAGCCTGCATGGAGCAAGGGAAGGCTAGTTATGATAGTGAATTACATACGCAACTGATTGATGCTATCAGTCAGATCAAACCAGAAAATAAAAGCGACCATGAGAAATTGCTAGCGAAAGCCGTGTTGTTGCTCGATCCTAGTCTCGATCTTGATGTCGAAGCCGGTGAAGGCAGCCCAGCAGCAACCACGAGTAAAACCCTTGGAAACACTGGTATTCCCAAAGATCTGAGTTCAGAGAAACAGAAAGATATATTATTTTTCCGGGATCTAATGAAAGCCATTGAGCGACGCTCTGATTACTGGGAGGGACGGGGTGATCGGATTGCTAAATTGGCCAGCTATGTCAACAAAGCCTCCGGCAATCAAATTGACCCTGAACAGCTCGCGGTGGCTTGCTATGTACATGATTTTGGCATGGCATTTATGCCGCTAAAGTTGCTACATAAAACGGAAAAGTACTCAGATATCGAGTTCAATCTGATGCGCTCCCACGTGTATAAGAGTTCGCGCTTACTTGAGCATTTGGATCTATGGGACGGTGCACGTAAAATTGTTATGCAACATCATGAGCGGGTGGATGGCAGTGGCTACCCTTTAGGGATCAAAGAAGCGGACATGTGTGAAGGCGCAAAGTTGTTAGCAATTCTAGATACCTACGATGCAATGACGCATCCCAGAGCCCATAATGGTAAAGAGCAACTCTCAAAGAAAGACGCAGTAATCGCTATAAATCGGCAAGCTAAGGGACAGTTTAGCGTGAAATGGATCCGGATTTTTAATCAGGCAATGACGGCGTTGCTTACTAAGTAACAGACATACGCGTTGCTATTCTGCAACGCGCTCAATGTTTGCGCCGAGCCCACTGAGTTTTTTCTCAATCGACTCGTAACCTCGGTCAAGGTGATAAATCCGATTGACCGTAGTTTCACCCTCTGCCAGCATGCCGGCGATGACAAGGCTCGCTGATGCGCGCAAGTCCGTTGCCATGACGGGAGCTCCACGTAACTTAGACCCGCCTTTGGAAACCGCGCTGTTGCCTTCAAGCGCAATATCGGCCCCCATACGGTGCAGTTCTGGCACGTGCATAAAGCGATTCTCGAAAATGGTTTCAGTGATTACGCCAGTGCCTTGTGCAATACAATTTAAAGTAACAAATTGTGCTTGCATATCTGTCGGGAAACCAGGATGTGGAGCGGTTTTAAGGTTGACTGCTTTGGGCTGTTTCCCAGCCATGTCTAACTCGATCCAATCCGATCCAGTGGTAATGGTCGCACCCGCTTGCTCAAGTTTATCGATGACGGCATCTAATGTTTCTGGAGCTGCGTTAGTGCAACGCACTTTACCGCCGCTCGCAGCAGCTGCGACCAGGAACGTACCGGTTTCAATGCGATCCGGTAATACCCGATGCGTGCCTCCATGCAACTGCTCGACACCTTGGATACGAATATTGTCGCTACCAGCGCCTTCAATTTTGGCACCCATGCGGTTTAAACAGACCGCAAGATCGACAATTTCTGGCTCTCTGGCGGCATTTTCCAAGATGGTTTCACCGTCGGCTAGTGCAGCAGCCATCATCAAATTCTCAGTGGCTCCAACACTGACAATATCCATAAAAATCCGCGCCCCTTTTAAACGGCCATCAACGTGGGCGCGAATATAACCTTCTTCAACCGCGATTTGCGCTCCCATTTTCTCAAGGCCAGCCAGATGCAGGTTGACCGGTCGCGCACCTATTGCACAACCACCAGGGAGAGATACATTTGCTTTTCCATGTTTTGCCAACAACGGGCCTAATACCAAAATGGAGGCGCGCATTGTGCGCACGAGTTCATAGGACGCGGTGATCGACGTTAATGTGCTTGCATTTAATACGACGCGATCATTTTCTTGCTCAACAGTGACCCCCAATTCGGCGAGCAACGCTAAACTTGTGTTGATATCTCGCAAATTCGGTACGTTAGTGAAAGTACACGGTTGGTCTGTCAATAAGCAAGTAATAAGCAGCGGCAGTGCGGCATTTTTGGCGCCAGATATAACGACCTCCCCGTGTAATGGAGGACTTTTTTTAATAACCAATTTATCCATTGAAACTCTATTCTAACGTGGCATATTGAACAAACGTTCACGTTGCCATTGTTGGGTGTTGAAAGTTTTAATTGTCACAGCATGCAAGGTGCCATCAGCAATTAGTTCTTTCAACGGGGCATAAACATATTGTTGTTTTTTTACTCGGCTAAGCTCGTCAAACACATCGCCAATAGCAATCACTTTGATATGTGAACCTTCACTTTGCACGTGGACTTCAGAAAGGTTGAGTGCTTCTTTTAATAAAAGTTCGATTTCTTCGTTCGTCATGCGTTCTCTACAAACTAAATAACATGAGCGCTATTCTAACGGTAAAAGAGGGGAGGCGTCGCTGATTTTTGCAAGATTTAGCAATTCTTTGGGAGGATCCAACAATTTCGCTGCAATTCCTGCTTTTTTGGCGTCACGAATGAGGTTTAACAACCATGCCAAACCCGCACTGTCGATCCGCTCTACTTGAGCCAAAGCGATAGTGATAGCAGTTTGTTGTTGTAACTGTAGTAACGTTTCCTTGCTAGCGCTCTGCCACCAATCTTTATTGAGCGTATACATGGTTAAGTCACCCGAAATCTGCAAGGTGCTACCACCTTGCAGCGTTACTGAATATGGAGTCATGAACTAGCTTTCTTTCGGCTGTAAAACAATTGGCTTATCAATGGTATCACGCATAATGGCAATGACTCTTTCGATCCCATCTTGGCGTAAAATTGATTCGAATTCACTGCGTTTGCTGGAAATCAGGCTAATCCCTTCGGCTACCATATCGTAAGCCCGCCATTCGTCTGATTTTTTATTTTTACGTACCATAAATGCCACTTTAATATCGGGACGCTCGTCATCCTTTATCAGCGCACGCACAGTAACTGTTTTCTTATCGTCCCATTCACCAGACGGTTCAAACAAAACCTCTTGGTCATCATAATAGCCCATCGCAATTGCATAGCTGGTGATTAAATATTCACGGAATACTTGCACATATTCACCTAGCTTATCTTCTGGTACCGAGCGGAAATGTTTGCCGAGCACCATAAATGCGGCAAATTTGTAGTCAATGTAAGGGAGTAATTCTTCTTCCATAACTGTACGCAGTTTCTCAGGATCTTGTTTAATGTCCTGCTGTTCGCGCTTTATCCGATCAAAGGTTTTAGAGGCTACATCTTTTACCATTGCGTACGGATCAGTCGCTTCGACGTTGGCGAGAGCACTGGCAGACAATAAAAAGCTCGCTGAGAGGATCCCTATCAACCAATTTTTCACAATATTTACTCCTAGGTTACTTGTTATTCACTGTCTCGACTAAAAAGGAACTGACCAATTAGGTCTTCGAGTACCAGTGCTGATTTGGTATCTTCGATGAAATCACCGTCACTCAAGTTTTCAATATCGCCGAATGAAAACCCAGGTTGCAGGCCAACATACTGTTCGCCCAGTAATCCAGACGTTAATATTGCCACTGACGTTGTTTCTGGGAAATTGTTGTAATCTTTGCTAATTGTAAGGGTCACAACTGGGGTAAAGTCTTCAGCGTCCAAAGTAATTGACTCTACGCGTCCAACCGTTACGCCACCCACCTTAACTGCTGAGCGTTCTTTAAGCCCGCCGATATTATCAAACTTGGCTTTTAGAATGTAGGTTTCACCATTCGCTTGCATGCCTTGATTGGCAACCTTCAGCCCCAACAATAACAATGCGGCAATCGTCAACAAGACGAACATTCCCACTAATAATTCTGTTTTGCGCGTTGTCATTTTTTCTCCTACTCAATGCCAAACATGAGTGCAGTTAATACAAAATCCAAGCCTAGAACGGCGAGTGAACTAAAAACTACGGTTTCTGTGGTCGCCTTACTGATACCTTCAGAGGTAGGCACTGCATCATAACCTTTAAATATCGCAATCCAAGTAACCACCAAGGCAAACACCACACTTTTGATAATTCCATTGACTACGTCGGCTTCCCATTCGACAGTTGCTTGCATGATTGACCAATAGCTGCCGGCATCGACCCCTAACCAGTCAACGCCAACTAAGTGACCTCCAAGGATCCCGACAGCACTGAAGATTACCGCGAGCATTGGCATCGCGATAACGCCTGCCCAAAAGCGCGGGGCTACCACTCGACGTAAGGGGTCAACCGCCATCATTTCCAGGCTACTTAGTTGCTCCGTTGCTTTCATCAAACCGATTTCTGCGGTTAATGCAGAACCTGCACGCCCTGCAAACAATAGTGCAGTCACTACCGGTCCTAATTCGCGTAATAACGACAGCGCAACCATGGGGCCAAGACTACCTTCAGCTCCATAGTCGACCAGAATGGTATAACCTTGCAACGCCATAACCATTCCAATGAACAAGCCTGACACGATGATAATTAACAGAGACTGAACACCAACCACATAGACTTGTTGGATAGTAAGGCGGATATTCTTAAATTGTGGAAACGCAAAAATGGCACCAAATAGCATTAACCCAGCGCGTCCAGAGGCGCTAATTTTAGCTAGGGTATTATGCCCTATATCGGCAATCCAATTTATCATGCTTGTTCACCAAATAGCTGGGATTCCAGACTTTGCGCTTTAAAATGGAACGGAACCGGACCATCGGCATTGCCTTGTAAAAATTGTTGTACCAGAGCTGATTCGCTGTGTTGAATTTCTGCCGGTGTACCTTCACCAATTATTCGTTGCTCGGCTAGAATATAGACGTAATCGGCAATCGTTAGCACCTCAGTTACGTCGTGGGTAACCACGATACTGGTAACGCCTAAAGAATCGTTTAATGCACGAATTAGCTTCACTAAAACCCCCATTGAAATAGGATCTTGACCGGCAAAAGGTTCATCAAACATGATTAATTTTGGATCCAGCGCAATGGCTCGCGCTAGCGCCGCTCGACGGGCCATACCGCCGGAAAGTTCGGCTGGCATCAAATGCGCCGCGCCCCGCAAACCAACGGCTTGCAATTTTAGTGCGACTAAGGTTTCAATCACTGATTCGGCAAGATTGGTGTGTTCGCGTAAGGGAAAAGCGACATTGTCAAAAACTGAAATATTGGTGAATAAGGCGCCACTTTGAAATAGCATGCTCATATCACGACGTAACTCAAATAACTTAGAGCGGGATAAGCTGTGCACGTTTTTACCATCAAACTCAACAGTGCCAGTGTCAGGTGTTAATTGACCACCGATTAGTTTGAGCAGTGTAGTTTTACCGATACCACTGGGTCCCATCACTGCGGTTATTTTTCCGCGCGGAACTTGCAACGAGATACCATCATAAATCGTTCGATTGCCACGCGAGAAGGTCATATTGTTAATTGAAACTAAATTATCCATGCCTGCCTTGTAAAGTATGGCGTTAGTTGAGAACGATTTGTCGAATCGACGATGTTGCGACATTTTAACGGTTTTCAAGTGTTTCGAGCAAAGTTAAAAAGTAACAACTTATATCCAAATATTTCGAAACATGCCCTCCACAACTCAGGTGTGAAAGCATATGCTGAGCCAACCTCGCCAGATTATACCCCTACTGACCGCAGAAAGTGGCAAAGAGTTGCGCAAGATGGAAAAAAATTAATCCAAGTCAGAGCTGTGCACTAGGCAGCTGATTAAATTTTTGCGATCATGCCGCCCAATCATACCGGAACAGACAGTGCTTCATGTTTAGTAGTATAGTCATTTTTATCATCGGAATCGCAATCTTAAGCTGGGCAGCTGACCGCTTTGTTTATGGCGCCTCCGCATTGGCGCGTAACAGCGGCGTATCTCCGATGATGATTGGCCTTACGATTGTGGCAATGGGCTCTTCCGCGCCGGAGATCGTGGTTTCAATCATCGCGTCGCTCAATGATAATCGCAATACTGCGGTCGGCAACGCCTTGGGCTCGAATATTACCAATATTGCTTTAGTTCTTGGGATTACCGCTTTAATTAAGCCGCTGGTGGTTAGTTCATTAACCGTTAAGCGCGAGATGCCCATTCTACTGATTATTTGCGCGATTGCATCTTGGTTTATTTATGACCAAACGCTCAGTCGAGCAGAGGGTATCGCCTTAACGGTTGGCTTGATTTTAGTCTTGATTGGCATGGCATTTCTGTCAATAACTACCGAAAAGAATGATCCTATTCATCACGAAACTGACGATGAAATTCCGAAGGGAGTGCCGAATTTACATGCGTGGTTGTGGGTGCTGCTTGGCATGACATTGTTACCCGCAAGTGCGCACTTTATTATTGCTTCCGCTACCGAGATTGCGACTTATTTAGGCGTTAGTGAACTGGTGATTGGACTTACCGTGATTGCTTTGGGAACCAGTTTGCCAGAACTGGCTGCGAGTATTGCTGGGGTTATGAAGAATGAACATGATCTGGCGTTAGGTAACGTCGTGGGGTCGAACATGTTTAACTTACTTGGAGTATTAGCCATGCCTGCCTTAATCACGCCAGGCATCATCGAAGCTCAGGCCGCGGAACGTGACATTTTTGTTATGTTAGGCCTCACTGTGCTCTTAATCGTGTATAGTTTTGATTTGCGCGGTCGTCGTCGCATCAATCGATACGAAGCGTTTTCACTGGTTGCCGCGTTTTTTGTCTATCAGTGGGTACTTTTTGGATAAGCCATGACAGATTTTATTGCGTCCGGTAAACGGGTTGTAGAGATTGAACAGCGTGAGCTCACCGCATTGGGAGAGCGCATCAATGGCGATTTTGCCAAAGCTTGTGAGCTTTGTTTAGGATGTACGGGCAAGGTAGTGGTCAGTGGTATGGGCAAGTCTGGTCATATTGGCCATAAAATAGCCGCGACCTTGGCGAGCACTGGGACGCCCGCGTTTTTCATGCACCCAGGTGAAGCTAATCATGGCGATCTGGGGATGTTAGCCGCAAATGATGTGCTTTTGGCTATTTCTAATTCTGGTGAATCAGCTGAGCTATTAAGTATCTTGCCAGTGGTCAAACGCTTAAAAATCCCCATTATCGCAATGACAAATAGTCGGGATAGCAACTTGGCCAAGCATGCCGACGTGATGCTTGATATCCATGTCAACGAAGAGGCCTGCTCTCTCGGTCTAGCGCCTACGACTAGTACTACGGTAACACTTGTGATGGGAGATGCGCTGGCGGTTGCTTTACTCGATGCGAAAGGTTTTACGTCAGATGATTTTGCATTGTCACATCCCGGCGGCAGTTTAGGGCGCAAATTACTGCTTAAAGTCAGTGATATTATGTTGGCGGGAAGCCAGTTACCGTTAGTTGATCCTGCGCAAAGTATCTCGGCGGCGTTATTAGAAATTTCGCAAAAAGGGTTGGGAATGACTGGGGTGCAGGACGCACAGGGTAGTCTAGTAGGCATATTCACTGATGGCGATTTGCGTCGCATCTTGGATGCCCGTATTGATATCCACGCCACGCCCGTTGGCGAGGTTATGACCAAAGACGGAGTCACGGTTGCCCCAGGAACACTGGCTGTGAACGCTTTAAACTTAATGGAACAGTATAAGATCAGTGCTATGTTTGCGGTGGACAGCGAACGAAAGCCAGTCGGTGCCTTTAACATGCACATGCTGCTAATGGCTGGAGTATTGTAATGAAGCAAATTGAAACCTTGTACGGTACGCTGCCAAGTGACGTTTACACGGCACTCAGTCAAGTGCGATTGTTAGTCTGTGATATCGACGGGGTGTTTTCGGATGGGCGTATCTATCTGGGCAATCAAGGCGAAGAACTGAAAGCCTTCCATACCCGCGATGGTTTTGGCTTTAAAGCATTGCAACGGATAGGCATTAGAACTGCGGTAATTACTGGGCGCGAGTCGAGAATCGTGGCCCAGCGGATGCAGGCATTAAACACCAATTTTATTGTGCAAGGGCAAGAGAACAAAGCGCAGGCACTACAAGAAATCCTTGAGGTGACAAATTTCACTGCAGAGCAAGTCGCTGCAATCGGTGATGACGTACCAGATTTAGGGATGTTTGCACTCAGTGCGGTGCCGATTGCGGTTGCGGATGCTCATCCACTAGTTACCCAGCAAGCGCGCTGGACAACATCTGCTCGCGGTGGTTTTGGCGCGGTGCGAGAAGTTTGCGATGTGCTCTTGCAAATTCATGGACAACTGGATAATTTTACCGGAGCTAGCGTGTGAATCGGCTTGGATATAGTATCTCGGCGTTGTTTATCCTTGCCCTAGCTACCTACATCCCAACGTGGTTAAAGGAAGATTCAGTGACCACGGTAGAAAATGAAGAAGACGCTTATAAACCGACCTATCAAGCAAAAAACTTACGCAGTGCAATCTACGATGAATCGGGTAAGCTTAGCCACCGCATATTTGCCCAACAAATGGAGCACTTCGAACAGCTTGGTTTTGTTTACTTTAAGCAACCACAATATACCATTTACATGGACGATGAGGATACGCCCTGGCAGGTAACGGCTGAAGAAGGCACCTTGTATGACGACAATCGCATTCAACTTGAACGAAATGTGACCATTCGGAGTCTGAATGACGAGGAATTCGTAAAAACTATTGCAACGGAGTTCCTTCAAATAGACTTAACGACTAAAATAATGACATCTGATCAAGCAGTCACCATCATTGGTGAGGATTACCAAATACAGAGCGATGGATTGAATGCGGATCTCACGAATAAGACTTATGAATTACAACAGCATGTCCAGACTGTATATTCACCCACGAACAAGGCCCTCTAGTATGCTGCGTAACCTTTTTAATAGCATTAGTCAGACCCCGATTTTTACAGCCGTTTATCGTAGTATTTTGATTCTCGGCTACGGCGTGTTTGCTACATTCGTGTGGGCAGGGCAGTCTGACTTTAGTCAACCAATCAAAGTGGATGCAAAAAGCCAGTTTGTCGATGGTAAAAATAAAACCTCTATTTTTAAGGATGATGTTCATATTACCCAGGGGTCGATGGAAATTCATGCGGATGAGGTTGAAGTTATTGCCACAGAAGGTGAAGGTCGCGAAATATTTATCGCACGTGGGCGCCCCGCAATGTACGCGCAAAATATGGATGATGGCAGTCGAGTAACGGCGCAGGCGAATTCAATTACTTATGCTGTATCGTCACGCGCCATTACCTTAGATGGTTCAGCACAGTTGGTGCGCGACAGCAGTATGGTACAAGGTGATTTGATCCAATTTGATATGGAGAAAGAGCAGCTACTTGCGCAAAGCAATGATAACGATGAAGAGCGCCGGGTTACCACCGTATTTCGCCCAGAAACGTTTAAAGATCTGCAAGACGACGAGCCAGAAGAAGAGCAACCGCAACAGGAAGAGCCGCGATAATGGCTACGCTGATCGCGCAGAACTTAGCGAAATCTTATAAGTCCAGACAAGTTGTTAGAGACGTTAGTCTCAGCGTTGATAGCGGTCAAATCGTCGGCCTGCTGGGGCCTAACGGTGCCGGTAAAACAACCACGTTTTATATGATTGTGGGGCTAGTGCCATTGGATCATGGGCGGATTTATATTGACCAATCTGAACTCACTTTGTTGCCCATGCATGAGCGGGCGCGTCAAGGTATCGGCTATTTACCGCAAGAAGCATCGATTTTCCGTAAATTAACGGTGCTCGAAAATATCATGGCTATTTTGCAGACTCGCAAAGAATTAACCACTATTCAGCGGGAGCAAGAGGCAGATGCATTGCTCGACGAATTTAATATTAATCATATTCGCAACAGTCTTGGAATGAGCTTGTCGGGGGGGGAGAGACGCCGAGTTGAAATTGCCAGAGCTCTGGCCGCCAACCCACAATTTATCTTGCTTGATGAACCGTTTGCTGGAGTTGATCCTATCTCGGTCAACGACATTAAAAAAATTATTCAGCACCTGTGCGAGCGCGGTATCGGTGTTTTGATAACTGACCATAACGTCCGTGAAACCCTTGATGTTTGTGAGAAAGCGTACATTGTTAGTCATGGAGAGTTAATCGCTGCAGGTACGGCAGACGAGGTTTTAGCAAATCAAAAAGTGAGAGATGTATACCTCGGCGAGCAATTCAGGCTATAGTTAACCTAACGATAATAATTTGTGCAAAGCAGAGTTCGTCAACACATGGTGTGGGAAGTAAAGAGCAATAAATGAAGCCCTCGTTACAGCTTAAATTCAGTCAACAACTTACGATGACGCCGCAGTTGCAGCAAGCAATCAAACTGCTGCAGTTATCGACGCTCGACTTACAAACCGAAATCCAAGAGGCGCTTGATTCTAATCCATTACTCGAGTTAGAAGAGGTTCACGAGCCAGACAGCAACAGTGATCTGCAGACCAATAGTAAGGAAAAGGAAGAGCCAACGGCGAATTCCAGTGATGATTCACTTGAAAGTGGTGATGCGCTTGAAAAGGCCGATTTGCCGGATGAGTTGCCCATCGATAGTACTTGGGATGAATACTACAGTGCTTCATCGGCACCAGCACCAATGTCTTCAAGTAGTGATGATGACCAGGTTTTTCAGGGGGAAACCACCGACAATATACAGGACCATTTGCTGTGGCAGATGGACTTGACTCCTTTTAGCGAAGTCGATCGCGCCATCGCCATTGCAATCATCGATTCGATTGACGAATCAGGTTATTTAACCTGCACAGTTGAAGATATTCTCGCCAGTGTGAATGATGACGTAACGGACGAGCAGGTTGAAGAAGATGAAGTCTTGTGTGTGCTGAAACGCATTCAAATGTTTGATCCTATCGGCTCTGGCTCTCGCACACCGCAGGAATGCTTGTTAGTCCAACTTAACCAGTTTGCGCCTGACACTCCTTGGGTAGCAGAAGCCAAGCAAATTCTCATCGAATTTTCTGATCTGTTAAGCAGTAAAGACTATCGAACTTTGATGCGCAAAAGCAGACTAAAGGAAGAAGAGCTAAGAGAGGCACTACGCTTATTGCAAACGCTTAATCCGCGTCCAGGCAGTGCGCTGATTACGAAGGAGCCAGAATACGTTATTCCGGATGTATCAGTCAGTAAGAAAAATGGTCGCTGGAATGTCGAGCTAAATCCAGACAGTTTGCCTAAACTAAGTATAAACCAGCAATATGCTGCCATGAGTCGCAACGCGCGCAACAGCAGCGATTCGCAATTTATTCGTTCGCATATGCAAGAAGCTAAGTGGTTCATAAAGAGTTTAGAAAGCCGCAATGAAACATTATTAAAGGTGGCTAACTGTATCGTGCAGCAGCAAATTGGCTTTTTTGAGCATGGGCCAGAAATGATGAAACCCATGGTGTTAAATGACGTGGCTGAAATGGTAGATATGCATGAGTCAACCATTTCACGGGTAACAACGCAAAAATATATGCACACCCCGCGCGGCATTTTTGAACTGAAATACTTTTTTTCTAGTCACGTTGCGACTGACGGGGGTGGCGAATGCTCCTCTACGGCGATACGTGCATTAATTAAGAAGCTGGTGGCAGCCGAAAAACCGAGCAAGCCACTGAGTGATAGCAAGATTGCTCAATTGTTGGCGGACCAAGGTATACAAGTGGCCCGTCGGACAATAGCAAAATACCGTGAATCGCTCGCGATTCCCCCGTCCAATCAACGTAAGAGTTTACTCTAATAGCTCGAACAAGAAGGAAGACGATATATGCAAATTAACTTAACTGGTCACCACGTTGATATTACCGATTCGCTCCGCAATTACGTCGACACCAAATTTTCAAAGTTGGAACGACATTTTGACCATATTTCCAACGTGCACGTGATATTAAATGTGGAAAAGTTAAATCAAAAGGCTGAAGCAACTGTGCATCTGAGTGGTGCGGAGATATTTGCATCATCGGAAGATACTGATATGTATGCAGCGATTGATAGCATGATAGATAAGCTTGATCGTCAGGTTATCCGGCATAAGGAAAAGCTGAAAAAGCATTAAAGCGGTCCTCTCCATCTTGGAGATTTGGAGTTTTTTAATAAACCATGAACCTACAAACAATATTAAGCACGAACCGCACGCAATGTGCGGTTCAGTGTAATAGCAAAAAACGAATTCTAGAAATCATTAGCCAACTCGCTGCGGACAATAATCCCGATATTGACCAAGATAAAGTTCTCGCTGCTCTCATGCAACGTGAACGCATGGGAAGCACTGGAATCGGCAATGGTATTGCTATCCCACATGGTCGCTTGTTGGGCTTGAGTAACGTTATGGCAATCGTAGTAACCAGTGAGCCTGCAATCGATTTTGACGCTATCGACGATAAACCCGTCGATATTTTCTTTGCTATTCTGGTGCCAGAAGATCAAGCTGACGGCCATTTGCAAACGTTGGCGAGCGTTGCTGGGAAGTTAGCAGACAAAGATCGGGTTAAATTAATCCGCAAAGCGCAAACAAGTGATGAAATCCTGCAAGCTTTGGCCTAATCTGTACACATTAATCTAAGGGAATTGATACGTTCACATGAAACTTATTATTGTCAGCGGTCGCAGTGGCTCAGGGAAATCAATTGCGCTACGTGCACTGGAAGATTTAGGTTACTATTGTGTTGATAATATACCCGTCAATCTACTCCCCACCCTGACACATGCCGTGGTCGATGAGTATGACCTTGTCGCGGTAAGCATTGATGTTCGCAACTTGCCAAAAGATCCCAATGAACTTGTAGAAATTCTTAATTATCTCCCTGACGCATGGGACATGAACGTCATCTATTTAGACGCCAGCGATGATGAGCTAGTTAAACGCTTCAGTGAAACCCGACGTTTACATCCACTGTCAAAGGAAAATCGTTCACTCTCAGACGCCATCATTGCCGAAAAACAGTTACTTGCTCCAATTGCTGAACGCGCTGATCTCTATCTGGACACTGACAAACTATCCGTCCATCAGCTAGCTGAATTGATCCGTGAGCGAGTGTTGGGAAAAAAGAGTTCTCGTTTGGTTTTGGTCTTCGAGAGTTTTGGCTTCAAATATGGTATTCCCAAAGATGCCGATTACGTTTTCGATGCCCGGTTTTTACCTAACCCCCATTGGGAGCCCGATCTTAAACACCTAACGGGCTTAGATTCACCGGTTGAACAGTTTTTAGGTTCGCAGCCGATTGTCACCAAATTTGTTTGGCAGATCCAGAACCTTATTTCGACGTGGTTACCGCATTTAGAGCGCAATAATCGTAGCTATGTGACAGTTGCGATTGGTTGTACTGGTGGTCAACATCGTTCGGTGTACGTAACTGAATGCTTAGCGCGGACCTTTCAAGATATTCATCCTGATGTGCAGATCCGCCATCGTGAGCTGAATCGGTAGAGGGATTTATGGCGCGTATTGAAGAGACTGTAACCATCGTCAACAAGTTAGGTTTGCATGCCCGCGCGGCGACTCAATTGGTGACCCTTGCGAATCAGTTCGACGCAACTATCACGCTTAATAAGGATGACAAAAGTGCGGATGCAAGTAGCGTACTTGGTTTAATGATGTTGGAAAGTCACCAAGGGGAATCCGTCAATATTATTTGTGAGGGGAGCGATGCCGATCAAGCATTTGCTGCAGTTAAGCAACTTATTGATGGTAAGTTTAATGAAGATGAGTAGTAACTCGCGGTAATTACTGATTAATTTACCCTCCTAACTTTGCTACTTTTGTTGATCTTGAACTATTCTTGTTCCTATGAGGTTCGGCGCTCCAATGGATTTGACCATGCGCAGTTTTAGGTTAGGTCATACAAAACTTTGGGGGCGTAGTCGTTCATTTAATGTTTGCCACTTTTAAGCTCGTTGCATTGTTCCGGCGTTTTTTTCTACTTAGCTTTTGTATTCTAGCTTGTTCGCTCAGCTTGACCGCTGCAGCGAAGCAGTTTTTCTTCGATGTGGATCGTTATTCGGTTAAATCCGGGCTGCCTGACAGCACTGTGTTCAGTATTGCCCGCGACCAACAAGGTTATCTTTGGCTAGGCACTCCGAACGGGCTTGCCCGATTTAATGGGCGAGTTTTTGATAATTTTTCAGCGGCGAACCCTCAAGGAACAGAGGTCGCTTCGCGTAATAACAGTAATATATTTATTGATAGTCAGCAGCGTCTGTGGGTCGGTACTTGGGGCCAAGGGGTGTTTGTTTATGATCAGCAGTTACGCCTGCAATTGCATTTATCTGACCAAGCATCTGAGGCCTTCAGACTTAATAGCAATTTAGTCCAAACCTTCTTTGAAGATTCGTCAGGCAATGTGTGGGTCGGTACCAATGGCGGTGGCGTGTCAGTTTTCCTACAAGAGACAAACCGCATTCAAACCTTTATGCACAGTGACAGCGACTCTCGTAGCCTCAGTCACAATCGTGTATGGCATATTACTCAAGACTCGGATGGATCCATATGGATTGCTACTGGCGCTGGGTTAGACCGCATTCAAACAGATAGTTTCAGCGTTATTCCCTTAAATAATTTGGTTGCACAGGACAGCCTACTGTTTCAACAGCGTATTCGACGCTTGTTGGTAACATCCGCTGGAGATATGTGGGTAGGTACCGAAAATGGTATTTGTAAGATGGCAAGTACCCGAGATAGTTGTATTACCATTAGCGGGTTTAATGCCGAAAATATCACCGATGTGCGCATAACTGCATTGATCGAGGGAGCTCAAGACCAATTATGGATCGGCACGTTATCCGGTTTGTACCTATATGACACGGCAGCGCAAGATTTTATTCCGTTAGTCAACGGGCAGCGGTTAGCGATACTTCCGCATGATGATATTAGAGACATTGTGTATGATACTAATGGTGTGCTGTGGATAGCATCGCGCCCATCAGGATTAATTAAAGTTAGCTTTATCGGTGACTCTATCACCGGTTTCACTGCTTATCAGGATGCACAGGGAGGCACCGCTGATATTGGGCGCGTACACGCGCTACTCGAAGATTCGTTGCAACAAGTGTGGATAGGATCGACTCAAGGCCTACTGCGACTTGACCGCGGCACGGATATCCCGCAAGTCGTTGACCCGGATATCGGGCTCGTGATTGCCATCATAGAAGATCAGCAAGGAGACTTGTGGGTTGGTAGTAATAAAGGTTTGTTCAGGAAACGCAGTCGAGAGAACGAATTTGTTAATATGCAGTCGTTGTTTCCCGATGCACAAAATTATTTAGTCGAATCATTATTACAATCTTCTGACGGGCTAGTATGGATAGGAACGTCCCATAATGGTCTTTTTGTCTATGATGGAAAGGAAATTAAACGTGTTGACCTGAGTGCGCTGTTGCCGCAATTTATGCAAGCAGCAATCGCTGCAATCGCCGAAGACCGACATCAGTTTATTAACGTTGCGGTTTTGGGGTACGGCGTTTTGCGCTTTCGTTTAGATAGCGAGCGACGACTAATTTTTCAGGCAGGCGATGAGGGGGACTTAAGTAGCAATAACATTGTTGATATGATCCGAGACACTCAGAACACTCTCTGGGTTGCAACCGATAATAAGCTCAATCAGCTTGATGATATATCCAACACCTTTCAATATTTCCCACAAGATCGCCGGATCCAAAATCTGGCGCTCAAAAAGGTATTAGCTGATGTAAATAACGCCATTTGGTTCAGCACTGCTAATGGTATCTATCAATTGAATCCACAACGCACTCAGCTCGAGCATTTCACTACCGATAATGGGCTGCATGGGGACCAATTTGTGATCAAGTCAGGTTTTGCAAGTGCCAATGGCGACTTATATTTTGGTGGGACGACAGGTTTCTCGAGGATCCGGACTGCATCTCTGCAAACTAAAATAGTCCCTTCTAGGATCACGATCAGTCACGTTTTTGTCGATGAAAAGGACGTTTTGTTTGCCTCTCAATTGGGGGCGCAAAAGCATGAGTATAAACATTCGACCAAAGATATAACATTCCAATTTGCAGACTTGAATTTACTTTCTAACATTGTCGCAAGCTACTCTTTTCGCTTGCTTGGACATAAAGACGAATGGTCAGTCCCGGCTGAACAATTCAGCGTTAGTTATGCCGGTCTGGGACCTGGCGAATATGAATTTCAAGTCATTAGTACAGGCAAAGGTATTCAACCTGCGCAGATGGCAAACTTCCGCTTCAGTATTCTAGCACCTTGGTGGCAAACCCCCGCGGCAATTGCTTCTTATGTGTTACTCGCTGTATTGTTTTTTGCTGCGTGGAGCCGTTGGCGAATGGCGACACTGAAGGCGAGCAACGAACATCTTGAGCAAGAGATTAAAAAGCGCAGTGAAGCGTTAGTAAACGCAGAAACCCAGCTCATAGAATCGGAAAAGAATGCATCTTTAACCTCTTTGGTGGTAGGCGTTGCGCATGAAATAAATACGCCGGTCGGCATTGCGGTAACGGCTTCATCCTTAATCCACGATGATGCGCAAAAGCTATTAAGCAAATTTTCCGCAAATAAAGTGACCCGGTCTGATTTTGAGAAAACGCTGCATAGTATTACCGAAGGATCAGCATTGATTGCTTCGAATTTAGAAAAAGCTAACCATTTAGTGCACAGCTTTAAAAATTTATCGACCGATCAAATTTCGCAAACCAAGCGAACAATCGATTTAAAATCATACCTATATGAAGTAATGGTAAACTTAGGGCCAACGTTAGAGCGCGCGAAGGTAAGTTGGCAGCTTGATTGTCCTGATGGTATTCGGCTAGACACATACCCCGGTGCGATAGCCCAGCTCATTACTCAACTAACGCTCAATGCTATCGAACACGCGTTTAATTCGACGCCGTCACCACGGATATCGATTGATGTGTCCATACAAGCCAATAAAGCGCGTTTACTGTTTAGTGATAATGGCTGTGGCGTAAGCGATGAGATCAAGGAAAAGATATTCAAGCCGTTTTTTACCACTCGACGCCAAGCGGGTAACGTTGGGCTCGGCTTACAAATTGTTGCTAATATCGTTACCATTCGTTTGGGTGGAACAATATCCATCAGCGATAATTCGCCATCGGGGACAACCTTTATCTGTGAGTTTGTAAGGGAGTCTTAAGAATCCATGCAGCAAAGCGCCAGAGCATTGGCGCATTGCTGTAGATGCGCTAAACGCCGATGTAGTCGAGGATCCCTTCCGCGGCTTTGCGACCTTCATCGATAGCGGTGACGACTAAATCACTACCACGTACCATATCGCCCCCCGAGAATACCTTAGGATTAGAGGTTTGGAACGCAAATGTACCCTGCGCAGGCGCGCGTACCCGGCCTTTCTCATCAAGAATAATGCCGAAATCAGCAAACCAGCTTGCAGGACTCGGTTGAAAACCAAACGCAATGATAACTGCATCGGCCTCGAGGATATGTTCTGACCCAGCGACTTCAACCGGTCTGCGTCGCCCTTGCGCGTCAGGTGGGCCCATTTCTGTGCGGACCAGCTTAACGCCAACCGTGTTGCCATTTTCATCTACAGCAATATCCAGCGGCTGCAGATTAAATTGAAATTCAACGCCTTCCTCTTTTGCGTTGACAACCTCTCGGCGTGAACCCGGCATGCTTTCTTCATCACGGCGATAAGCACAGGTAACACTGGCCGCACCCTGACGGATAGAGGTTCGCACACAGTCCATGGTGGTATCACCACCACCGAGAACGACCACACGCTTGCCTTGCATGTTAATAAACTCGTCTGGCGACTTTTCAAACCCCATCAAGCGATTGATATTCGCAATGAGAAAAGGTAGTGCTTTGTATACCCCCGGGGCTTCTTCATTAGTAAAGCCACCTTCCATTGCTTTATAGGTCCCCATGCCAAGGAAAACAGCATCATATTCATCTAATAATTGTTGAAATGGAATGTCTTTACCAATCTCAGTATTAAGCACAAATTCAACGCCCATCTCAGTAAAGATCTCGCGACGAAGCTTTACTACGTCTTTCTCGAGTTTAAAAGATGGAATGCCGAATGTAAGTAAACCGCCAATCTCTTGGTATTTGTCAAACACCACCGGTTTGACCCCATTTCTAACTAGAATATCTGCACATGCGAGCCCTGCAGGACCTGCGCCAACGACTGCGACCTTTTTGTCAGTCCAGGTAACACCAGACATATCCGGTCGCCAGCCCATCTTAAAAGCAGTATCGGTGATGTACTTCTCGATACTGCCGATAGTGACGGCGCCAAAATCATCATTGAGCGTACATGCTCCTTCACACAAGCGATCTTGTGGGCACACTCGGCCACATACCTCAGGAAGACTATTGGTTTTATGCGAGAGCTCAGCAGCCTCTAGAATACGCCCTTCATTCGCTAAACTAAGCCATTGCGGAATATAATTATGAACTGGACACTTCCACTCACAATAAGGATTACCACAATCTAAACAGCGATCAGCCTGACCTTCAGTTTGCGACTGCGTCAACGGTTGATAGATCTCACCGAAATCTTCTTTGCGCACTAAGATGGGCTTTTTCGGCGGATCAATTCTTTCAACATCTACAAATTGATAAACGTTCTTGGCCATTACTAATACTTCCTCACACTACTGCGCTTGCAACTGAAGTTCTGACGTAGAGCGGCTAATGTGCCCTAGTAGATTCTTCACATCACTGGTTTTCGGTTTGATGAGTCGGAACTTTGCGACCTCATCGCTGAAATGGGTCAGTAAATGCAGCGCATGATCACTGCCTGTCTCCTCGTAGTGCTGATCAATCAAGCCACGTAAGTGCTCAGTTAATATACCTTTTTGTTCGACTGGCAATATCTCTACCAATTCTGGATTAACGCGTGCAGCAATATCATCATTAGCATCATACAAATAAGCAAAGCCACCGGTCATACCGGCACCGAAGTTAACTCCAATACTACCAAGAACAGCAACGATCCCGCCCGTCATATACTCACAGCCGTTATCACCTATCCCTTCCACGACTGCGATGGCACCGGAATTACGTACCGCAAATCGCTCACCCGCACGTCCGGCTGCAAATAACTTACCGCCAGTAGCACCGTACAAACAGGTATTGCCCATGATGGCACTGTGATGCGGGTTGAACTGAATTCCACGCGGTGGATGAATAACAATCTTACCACCGGCCATACCTTTGCCCACGTAATCGTTGGCGTCGCCAATCAAATGCAGATGTACGCCGCCAGCATTCCACACCCCGAAACTCTGGCCTGAAGTACCACGTAGGGTGATCTTAATCGGACTGTCATCAAGCCCCTCGTTACCATGTACTTTAGCAATAGCGCCAGACAAGGTCGCGCCAACACTGCGATCGGTATTGCGAACGGCATACTCTAGATTTACGCCATTGCCAGTCGCAATGGCTGTTTCACAGTCGCGCATGATTTGCTGATTAAGAAGACCTTTATCGAGCGGCGCATTGGTGGTTTCTGAGCAGAATAGGCGCGTATGTTCGCCGGCTGCTGGCTTGTCCAATAATGGCTGCAGATCTAACTTAGTTTGCTTGGCAGTTTGGCCATCTAAGACTTTTAGAAACTCGGTTCTACCGATCACATCGTCAAGGCGGCGCACGCCAAGTGAAGCAAGGATTTCGCGAACTTCCTGAGCAACGAACTTAAAGTAGTTCATAACCATCTCTGGCAGGCCGATAAAATAGTTGTCACGCAGTTTTTCATCTTGCGTTGCAACGCCAGTTGCACAGTTATTTAGGTGGCAGATACGTAAGTATTTACAGCCTAGTGCAACCATTGGTCCGGTACCAAAACCGAAGCTTTCAGCACCTAAGATGGCACCTTTAACCACGTCAAGGCCGGTTTTTAATCCACCGTCAGTCTGCACACGCACTTTGTGCCGCAAGCCATTTTCCACAAGGGCTTGTTGCGTTTCAGACAAACCCAGCTCAAATGGACTGCCAGCATATTTTACTGATGTTAACGGACTTGCGCCGGTACCGCCGTCATAACCTGAAATCGTGATCAAATCGGCATACGCTTTGGCAACCCCAGTCGCAATGGTGCCCACGCCCGGTTCCGAGACCAGTTTCACCGAAATAAGCGCGGCTGGATTAACTTGTTTTAAATCAAAGATCAGTTGGGCTAAATCTTCGATCGAATAGATATCGTGATGCGGTGGTGGTGAGATTAAGGTTACACCGGGCACCGAGTAACGTAACTCAGCGATGTATTTATTGACCTTATCACCAGGTAACTGCCCGCCTTCGCCCGGTTTAGCTCCTTGGGCTACTTTGATCTGAATAACATTAGCGTTGACCAAATAGTGGGGGGTTACGCCAAAACGACCAGAAGCCACTTGTTTGATTTTAGAATTGCGTTCAGTGTTGAAACGTGCGGGATCTTCACCACCTTCGCCTGAATTTGAATTGCCGCCTAGTCGGTTCATGGCTATCGCGAGCGCCTCATGTGCCTCGGGGCTCAGTGCACCAATTGACATGGCGGCACTGTCAAAACGCGGGAACAAATGTTCGGCAGATTCTACTTCAGCGATGTCAATTGGCTCAAGTGAACTGGTTAAACCTAATAAGTCGCGCAAATGGGCAGGGGCACGGTGATTTACTAGGTCGGCGTAAACTTTATAGTCGTCGTATGAACCTGTTTTGACGGCTTTTTGTAAACTCTGCACAACATCTGGATTGTATGCATGATATTCACCATCATGAACATATTTCAGCAGCCCACCATGTGCTAGCTTTTTACGCTTCAGCCAAGCAACGCGTGCGAGATTTAAGGTGTCTTGCTCGAAATCATCGAAGCTGGCCCCTTGGATGCGACTGGTAACCCCTTTAAAACATAAGTCCATTACACTGCGATTAATACCCACAGCTTCGAATAACTTGGCGCTGCGATAACTGGCAATGGTGCTGATCCCCATTTTTGACATTATCTTGTAGAGACCTTTGTTGATCCCCTTACGATAGTTCAACACCGCATCGAGCACAGGAATATCGAATTCTTTATGCTCTGCCATTTGTTCAATCGTTTCATAGGCTAAGAATGGATAGATCGCTGTCGCCCCTAACCCAATTAATACGGCAAAGTGATGCGGGTCGCGCACGCTGCCGGTCTCAACCACTATATTAGCGTCGCAACGTAACTGCTTCGCAACCAACCGTTGATGTACTGCACCTACTGCCATGGCTGCCGGGATTGGAATGCGGTTTGGCTTAATATGCCGGTCTGACAAAATCACGAAAGCGGCGTGCTTCTGTTTCACCAGGTATTCAACTTCGCCACAAATACGTTCAATTGCTTTCTTGAGGCCTTCGTCCGGGGCATAGTTAAGGTCGACAACTTCGGAATAATAGTTATCCGGATTGAATTCTCTCAGCTGCTTTAAATCGGTGTACATTAATACTGGCGATTCAAATAGCACTCGGTCAGCATAACCACTGGTTTCACTGAATACGTTTTGTTCGCGTCCTATGCAGGTGGCCAGTGACATAACGTGGTTTTCGCGCAATGAATCAATCGGAGGATTGGTCACCTGGGCAAATTGCTGACGAAAATAGTCATAGAGAGTGCGTTGGCGCGATGACATGACCGCCATTGGGGTGTCATCCCCCATGGACCCCACCGCTTCTTGCCCATCTTTAGCTAAAACTTTGATAATTTGCTGGATTTCTTCATAACTGTAATTAAACAGCTTGTGATAGGTCGCAATGACATCATCATCAAATACACGCTTACCAATCAACCCCGAGTCCATCTGCTCAATCGGCGTGAGTCGGCGAATATGCTTAGTTAACCATTCTTGATAGGGATGACGACTCTTTAGATCATCATCAATTTCAGCAGAACGCATGATTTTTCCGGTATAAGTATCTACCGCCAGCATCTCACCCGGACCAACTCGACCTTTTTCGAGCACTGATTCCGGTGCATAGTCCCAAATCCCGACCTCTGAAGCGAGCGTGATAAACCCGTCATCGGTGATCACATAACGTGCAGGACGCAAACCATTGCGATCCAAATTACAGGCTACGTGACGCCCATTGGTCAGAACAATACCTGCAGGCCCATCCCAGGGTTCCATGTGCATAGAATTAAATTCATAAAAAGCACGTAATTCTGGATCCATGGTTTTGTTGTTTTGGTAGGCCGGAGGCACCAGGAGTCGCATCGCTCGGAATAGATCCATACCGCCCGCGAGAAACAGCTCCAACATATTATCCAACGAACTCGAATCGGAACCTTCGGTATTCACAAATGGGGCTGCATCTTTTAAATCTGGGATCAGTGGCGTGGCAAACTTTGCGGTCCGTGCCATGGCCCAATCACGGTTGCCTTTTATGGTATTAATTTCTCCATTATGGGCAAGAAATCTAAAGGGTTGCGCCAATGGCCATTTGGGCAAGGTATTTGTTGAAAAGCGCTGGTGGAATACACAGATCGCACTTGCCATGCGAGGATCTGCCAGATCTAAATAGAATTTAGGCAAATCGCAGGGCATCACAAGCCCTTTATAAATGGTTACTAAGGCAGATAAACAGGCAACATAAAAATCAGGATCATCCGTCAACTGCTTCTCTACTCGTCGCCGGATCATGAACAAGCGCCGTTCTAAATCTCTCTTACGCCAGCCTGGGGGAGCGTTAACAAACACTTGTTCAATTTGCGGTACACCGGTTTTTGCTAGCTCACCCAACACGCTGTGGTCAACGGGAACCTGGCGCCAGCCAGCGACAGCCAGTGTTTCTTTGGTTAATTCTTGTTCTATAACCGCGCGAGCTCGTTCGCGACGCTCATCGTTTTGGCTAAAAAAGATAGTTCCGACACCGTATTTCTTGCTTAAACGCCAGCCATTGTCATCGGCTACGGCCTGAAAGAATGAGTCGGGCTTTTGTAATAAGAGTCCGCAACCATCTCCGGTTTTACCATCGGCAGCAATCCCACCACGATGTTGCATGCGGTCCAGCCCTTCAATAGCTGTGGATATCAAACGGTGACTAGCCTCGCCCTGTACATGGGCGATCAGGCCAAATCCACAGTTATCCCGTGAGTCAGCAGGATTATATAAACTCATTCCAAAACTCCTATTGCTTTTCTTAGCGTGCTAACTGCAACGTTAAGAGGGCAGATCTAGCAGACGTTAATATGCACGCTGACCTAACATAGACCACCCTTCGGCTATGTCTGAACTGCGTGTGTGTAATGCATAACTGTCGTTGTACTTGTGAGGATACAGGCCCTATTGAACCGCATTTTTATTCATTTTTATTTATTGCGGATGGAACAAAATACCCGTGTCCAGCGGGAAAATCAATTGGAGATTCCTTGTTCTTTCTTGTAGTTTGCGACGAATGGATATAATTTTAATATAAACAACAAGTTAACTTATTTATATAACAGTTGCATATGCAACTAATTTACGCCTTTATGGTTCTAATTTCGTACTAATTACGGCGTATTAACATCCAGTTTACAAACCTGAACGGCGTGCTCTTGGAAGGTAATGGTAAGCATAAATATTCAAAATGTAGAGATTTTGTTGCATTTCTATGCATCTAGCGCTCGCTTCGAACTGTAGCAATTATAACTATGTGGTTAGGGGGTTACGTCGTAATCGCCTATCCCCTTCATGCCTGCCGACATATTCGGATGGACGACTGAATACACGGTAAGTGGTTGAGGGAGCCAAAAATACCTAAAATAGGGGGCGAGCAGAGGCTAACACTTTGGCTTAATACTGGTAACATGCATGTATTGCTGAATCAATACGACCATTTACATGCAACAACAACCTTCAAAAGATTCCTGGGCGATTCGTTTTGCACAATTTGTAGAACGTATCGGTACCATAAAGCTAAGTATACTGTTTGTCCTTGCCAGTCTCGTCTTTACCATTGGTGGTTCATACATTATTCGTGTCAGTTTAAATAGCTCAATTGAACCGGATGATTTCATCAGTGCCATCGTGCTGACTATGTTGAGTGCGCCGTGGGTGTTGTATTTTTTCAGTGAACTAGTGAAACATTTGGAACACTCCAGAACCGATTTACAAGATTTGGTTCAACAGATGGAGAAATTGCGGGAAGAAGATGTATTTCTTAATCGCGAATTACAAAACAATATTCGTCAGCTAAATCATGAAATAGAGCAACGTAAAGCCGCTCAACTTGAGCGTGAAACAGTATTTGTTGAGCTTGAAAAGGAAATTAAAGATAAGTCTGAACAAGAGTTGCAAGCCCGTCGTTTATCGACGTTATTGCGCTCAATCATCGATGCTTCTCCTGATTTAATCTACTACCGCAATGAAGAGGGGCGATTTGCCGGGTGTAACCGCGTTGCAGAGCAGCTAACCGGCAAGACACAAGAAGAATTGCTGGGTTTAACCCCGCATGATGTCTATGAAGAGGATCTGGCGAAACAGGTAGTTGCCAGTGATCATGAGGTATTAGAAAGTAACGCCAGTATTACAGAAGAACTCTGGTTGCGATTTGCCGATGGTCGTCATCGTTATTTTGAAATGCGTAAAGTCCCATTTTTCGACAACGAAGGAAATCGTTTGGGGCTGTTAGCATTCGGCCGCGATATGACGGAGCGCAAACAAGCTGAGAGTAAAGCCGCGAAAGCGAGTAAAGATAAAACCCGCTTTATCGCGACGATCAGTCATGAGCTACGTACTCCACTGAACGGGATTGTTGGTTTAAGTCGCATGTTGCGTGATACAGAGCTAAGTAAAGAGCAATTTAACTGGGTCAGTACAATCTACGCCAGTGCTATAACGCTGGGAAATATTTTTAACGATATTATCGATTTGGACCGGCTTGATCGTGATAAATTGGAACTATCGCTAAAGACGGTTTCGTTGCACGAATTTACCGATGAGCTTGGCAGTATCATTCGTCTATTGGCCGCGGACAAGGGGCTCGATTTTGTGTGGGAAATCAAAGAACCATTACCTACGCTCATTGAGGTTGACGGTACACGACTGCGCCAAGTGTTATGGAACATTATGTTTAATGCAGTCAAATTCACTCCACGTGGGCGTGTCGCACTTACGGTGTCGGCTACCTTACCCGAACAGGGCGTGTCCTTGGTTAAATTTGTCATTGAGGATACAGGGGTAGGGATCCCACAAGAGGAACTCGATAAGATCTTCGCCATGTATTATCAAGTTGACCATCCCGATCACCAGACTGCAACCGGCACGGGTATAGGCTTGGCAATTTGTAAACAGATGGTCGATTTGATGAATGGTAAAATTACCGTGCATTCTGAAGTGGGACAAGGTTCTTGTTTTGAAGTTGAATTACCGGTGGCTATTTCGACTAAACCTGTGCAATTAGAATCGCTCAAAGTTGATAATCTGCACATTTTATTGGTGGAAGACATTGAGCTGAATGTGATGGTTGCCAAAGCACTGCTGGAAAAATTAGGCCAAAAAGTCGATGTGGCAATGACCGGCCAAGAAGCTATTGATAAGGCACGTGAAAATACCTATGACTTGATTTTGCTGGATATTCAATTGCCTGACATGAATGGGTTTGAAGTCGCTAAAACACTGCACGAAGAAGACTTAGTAATGCAAACACCCATCGTTGCGTTGACCGCGAATGTAATTAAAAAGCGAGAAGAGTATTTAGAAAATGGCATGGATGACATTATCGCAAAGCCATTGAAGAAGAGCCGTGTTATTGAAGTCTTTAACGCCTTGTTTGACTATTCTCCTGGCGCAGCGAACCGAGTCAATACCACAGCAAAACCCAATAAGGATTTAGGCAATGTGCTCGATCTGGATTTACTCCAGATGTTAGTGGATACCATAGGTGAGGACATGGTGCGTACCAGCGTAAAAGTGTTCCAAGAAAAGATGCCAGAGTACATGGAAATATTACAGTTGAGCCTGAGTGCAGACGAGAAGTCCGAAGTCTGTGCTCAAGCACACAAAATTAAAGGGGCTGCTGGTTCCGTTGGACTTGCGCGGGTGCAGCGTATTGCCAATCAAATCCAACAGGGTGATCACCCTGCATGGTGGCAAAATGTTCAGGATTGGGTGGAAGAGCTCCAAGAAGCCGTGCACAAGGATATGGTTATGCTTAACGACTGGCTAAACGAACAAACGATAGAAGATTAATATAAAAGGCATTCATTGATGGGTAATAGTACTCGTCGCCGGGTTTATCGGATCATGTCTCGGCGCCTTGTTTTCTGGTGGTTCAGCATATGTGTGGTGCATTTTTCTAATGGTATTAGTTCTGTTGCCATTTTTCCCTGCGCAAAGTGGAGACCCTGAGCTGGCTATTGAGCACTCGCGAAAACCTTTGCGTTGGTATCAATCGCCTTTGCCTTACGTCGGTATTTTATTACTTTGTGGTATTTTTTTGTTTATTTGAATTCCTGATGTTTTTTGCCTGCGTTAAAAGGCAATTAATAATGGTCGCTTTTACCGTATCTGAACGTATCAGCAGTAAAAATAAGAGGGCTCTATTATGACAACATTACTGAAATCCATCATGCCTGGCGCGATGACCATTCGTAGCAATGATATCGCGCATGGCGAATTTATGAGTAAAAAGCACGAAGCCGATGTGTTTGGTGGCGATGGTGAGAATGTTTCACCCCATCTAGCCTGGGATGGAGCGCCCAATGGAACCAAAGCCTTTGCCGTGTTTTGTTATGATCCTGATGCGCCTACGGGTAGTGGCTTTTGGCATTGGCAGTTGATCAATATACCGGCTGATGTTACTGAACTACCATCGGGCGCAGGTAGTAGCGACTCTGCTAATATTCCTGCTGGGAGTTTTCAGAAAACTAATGATTATGGCACGGTTGGTTTCGGCGGTGCTTGTCCGCCTGAAGGGCACATTGCCCATCGCTACCAATTTACCGTATTCGCGCTCAGTGACGTATTAGATATCCCCGCAGGGGCATCCTCTGCTGTCGCTGGCTTTATGGTTAACGCGCATGCTTTGGCTTCAGTTACCTTGGAAGCACTCTATAAACGCTAAGAGTTAAGCTTACGACAACGACGCGCGAACGCGTTTATCGCATGAGCAAACGCAGGTAGCGCGTGGTTGTCAATCTTAGGGCTAAGCTCGATGTGCTCAGCCAAGGTAAAGTCATTAATGCGTAGCGCCAAATCCGTCGATTCTTGCGTAATCTAGGATTTCAAATCAAAAGCACGGATTACCTTGTTAACGCCTTCGACATTGCGAGCAATGTCAACAGCAGCGTTGGCCTCCAGTGTCGATAGTCGCCCCATCAAGAAAATCTCACCATTTTCAGCTATTACTGAAACGTTAAGTGTAGGCACTCGCTCATCGGTGATGAATTTGGCTCTGATCTTATTGGCTAACCAAATATCATTGGCTTGTGTCGATGCGCCAATTGGTTGCGCAACTCTAATTTGATTGTGGATCTTGCTGATATTTTCGACTTTCTGGGTTGCATTGATAGCCATCTGACGCAAAGCTTCACTGGGCGCTTGCCCAGTTAACAACACTACCGAGTTGTACACATTAACCTGAATATTGGCTTGATTGCGCAGGGCCTCTACTTGGGCAAGCTGAAAAGCAACACGCCCTTGAATTGTCGTGTCGTCTAGTTGAGTACCCACGGTGCGCCGGTCATTTGCACTAACTGCGGCGACGGTTCCAGCTGCGCCAACCGCTAAAAGGGTACAGCCACTTTGCGTCACCAGCGAAAGGGCAAGAATCGCACTCAAGAGTGAAACCTTTTTGATGTTACGCATGCTTAGCTATCCGCGGCAATAGGAAATAAAGTATCGTCAATGCATTCACACAAATTGTGGATCACTAACAAATGCACTTCTTGAATGCGCGCTGTGCGCGATGATGGTACGCGGATCTCGACATCATTGGGACCAAAGAATCCCGCCATCTCACCGCCGTCTTTGCCGGTCAGCGCTACGATTGTCATATCTCGTGATAATGCGGCTTGCATGGCATTGATGACGTTGCGAGAATTGCCACTGGTCGATATCGCAAGAAGAATATCTCCGGGTTGGCCAAGTGCACGGACTTGCTTGGCAAAGACTTCATCGTAGCTGTAATCGTTGGCAATAGAGGTTAAGGTTGATGTATCGGTTGATAATGCAATCGCAGGCAAACTGGGTCGCTCCCGTTCATAGCGATTGAGTAATTCAGAGGAAAAGTGTTGCGCATCGCCGGCTGAACCACCATTGCCACAGCTCAGGATCTTATTGCCATTGATTAAACACTGGGTCATCATAGTGGCTGCTTTTTCGATGGACTCAGGAAGCACTTCCAGTGCGGACAGTTTGGTTTGTACACTTTCCGTAAAATTCGCTTTGATTTTTTCTATCATTGTTATCCCGTTACGTTTTTAATCCATTGGATTGAGTCTTCAGTTAGCGCGACTAAATCAATCCGTATAGCAGTATTAAATTCATTGAGGTGATTATCCAATAAAAATACGCGTACTGCATTAACCACCCGACACAGTTTGACCCGAGAGAGCTGTTCAATTGGATGCCCAAACTGGTCGGCACTGCGGAACTTCACTTCGACAAATACCCAGGTTGCTTGTTCCCGAAAAATTAAGTCAATTTCGCCGCATTTACAGCGATAGTTACGAGCTACAAACGTTAAGCCGTGCGCTAACAAATACTTCAATGCGCGACTTTCAGCAATATCACCAATCGCTTTATTTTGGTTACCTCGGGCTGGCAATCACTCTAACCTGTTCATTATCAATAATCGCGAGCGGTAACTCCCGAACAATTTCTTTTTCACTATTCAAATGCAGCCGACCAGTAAGGCCGTATTGACTTAATTGCGGGATCACTGCCATATGCCGCATAACATGCATCTTCTGGAATGCATCGTAGCCGAGGGCAAACAAACGTTTTAATGATTCACGCTGATTGGGGTAGAGCGTATCGTACTCTGTTATCAATGTCTGCCATTCAGGGCTCGGCATCATCCAGGGCATATCGATGAAGTGAATGTTTTGTAAATCTCGCAGTAGGTTTTTACTACTATCAAAACGAATACTTCGTGAGGTGACATAAACGGGAACATCTTTGTCGGTAAATGGGCTGAGGCTGGCTTCGATAACGGGGTTAAGAAGTTCAGTTTGATCCGGACTAGAAAAAGCTATTATGGCATCAATATCGCGGCGGTTGCGTGGCACATTGTACAGTTCAGGGATTAAAATATTTTCTAGTTGACTGATCCGCGCTTTACTCTGGGCAACATCCAAGGCACTTGCAATACCTTCGCGCATACTGTTAATGCTGTCATAACTAACAATAGTAATGCCTTGGTTGTCTGCACGCTGATTGAGTTCTCGCCATTGTGCTAAAAATGCACTTGCCATTCGCTGATTAATATTGTCTTGTGAATGCACCATCACCGGTGCTCGGTATCCTTGGTTGAAGATTTGACGCGCCAATTGGCGGGCCTCATCCTCCGGCGCCAAAGCAAAGAAATAGCGCTCATGCATGGCCTGGTCTGCAGCCATTTCGCTCGCAGTTATAGCGTCGTTACCATCGAGTTCATTGTGCGTTGCAGTGACTGGGTTCTCCAAAACTAGATTGTCGGTTACGCGATTGAGCGCTAGCAATGTTGTAGAAGCCGGTAGGAGTGGTTCAATGCGTACAATTTCATCCCGCAATAGCGGGCCGATGACAATGTCTATATCTTGAAGTTGCGTGGCAATAACGTCAGTAGTTAGCGTTTCTGAATCAATAAACTGCAAGCTGACGGGACTATTTTCCGCAGTCACAGTTTGTTGATGTTGAATATACGCAGCAATAATGCCCTGTTTAATTGCCTGCGCTTGAGTTGCTAGACGACCACTGAAGGGTAACAACACTGCTACCTGCTTTATCTTAGCAGGCTGCACTTGCACACCATTGACCAGTTCGGCAGGGGGAAACAAGGTAATTGGATGTTCAGGATGACTGATAACAAATTGTTGAAAGGTATTAAATAGCCGCTCTGGGTCGGCACCATGTTCCCGTAGCATCGCCGCTACCGTTAACCAAGGGGAAAGTTCGGTTTGTTGCTTCAACCATTGGTATTGTTGCGACGCAGGTACTTGGTTTAGCCACTGCCAGATCTGTTTATTGTCTGCTTCTGAGATATTGCTCTGGCGTGCTAATGCAGCGGCGGCCTCGACCCATAGACCTTCCTGCGCGTAGACTTGGGCTAATAGCCGACGTTGCTTAGCGACCACAGCGGGGTCATTGGATACCGTTTGCAGTAAATCTATGCGAGTTTCTGTCGATAAACCGTCGCGGCCAGCGCAGGCTGCTAGAATGAGGTTAAACTTGGCTTGTTCCTTTACGCTAATCGAAGGTTTTAGCGCTTGTAATAGCGTTAGCGCTGGCTCACACTGTTGTTGATCGACATACATATCTGCGGCTTGTAATAGGTACTCGACTGCCGTTGAGTTGAGTCCATATTCAGTTGACTCCAGTTCAGCGGCCTGCCGCGCAAGTTCAATCAATGCTACAGGTGATAACGGATCATTTTGCTCGGCTTGCTCAGCTTGATTAGGGACAGGGACTGCTGGTCTGCTGGTCGTATTCTTAGGGGTTGACCCACAACCAGATACCAGAAGAACTAGTGCGACTAGCAGTATCTGATGTAATCCATAGTGTGACTTAGCCGTAAGGTTCAATGCTCGCATACCGATCAATAATTAAGTTCAGGCTTAAGAGTGTAACACTAGGTATTTGCGATGTACCACTACCGCAGAACGAATTCGGGCTAAAGTACAGGACAATTGGACTTCCAATAGAGGCTTAATCAAATCACGTGGTACAATTACTGCCTTACTCGATTGGACCCATTTGAAAGTTTATGCAACCGCTGAATGAGTTGACTGAAAATTTTGCTGCGCTCAATAATCAAAGCGCTGAACCCGGCACGCTATATATTGTACCAACACCGATAGGTAATCTAACCGATATGACGCTGCGAGCAGTGGCAATATTGTCTAGTGTTGATGTGGTTGCCGCAGAGGATACCCGACACAGCAAGCGGTTATTTGAGCATTTCTCTATCCAAGCCAAATTGATCTCATTGCATCAGCACAATGAACAGCAGCGTGCGGAAATGTTATGTGAGCGCCTAAAAGATGGCCAAAGCGTGGCGTTGATATCGGATGCAGGCACCCCGCTAATCAGTGATCCCGGTTTTGTCATGGTCCAGCACTGTCGTGCTCATGGTCTTCCCGTGATTGCCCTGCCTGGCCCGTGCGCCGCTATTACCGCACTGAGTGCGGCAGGGCTACCCACTGATCAGTTTCACTTTATCGGGTTTTTACCCGTGAAACAGCAAGCGTTAAAAAATCGTTTAGAAGCGATAGCGTCAGCACCGATGACGACCGTGTGCTACGAGGCGCCACGCCGAATTTTAGCGACCATAGAAGCCTGCTGTGAGTGTCTTCACCCTAGCCAAACCGTAGTTCTAGCCAAAGAGTTAACCAAAGCTTTCGAACGTTATATCAGTGGTTCACCAGAAGACGTAAAAGCGTGGTTGTTGGCCGATGAAAAGCACCAAAAAGGCGAGTTTGTAGTCATGATTTCACCGTCTCAGGCCGCGCATGAAGATATTCCCCCTGAAGCTTTGACATTGCTGCAAGCTTTGCGCAATGAATTACCGCCGAAGAAGGCCGCAGCAATCGTTGCTGATCACTTCGGAGTGAAAAAAAATACACTTTACGCTTGGTTAATGGAAAACAAATGATCGGTAACCCAGAGTCGCGCGTTTAAGTCAACGCTCAGTCGAATAAACGTTGTATTTAATGTTGTTATGCTTCGACTAATGGCAAGTCCACTGCGATGAGCCTTACGGTGTACTCACTCTGACTTGGTATTATGTTCGCACAGCACCACTCAAACTGAATTTAAGAGATAAATGAAACGATATCTGGTCATTCTTTTTCCCCTTTGTTTATTTGCAAGTCAGATTGCTTTTGCTCGATCTGATGCGAACGATATTGAACGGATCACCACGACATCATCGCGTCTCGCAAGCGTCGCAAAAGATCACGCTGGTGCATTAGGTTGGCTGGATGAGCAAGCCCTGGTGATGGTCAACCCTCAGCATATCGAACAGGTACTCAATCGAATTGCGGGGGTTAATCTGCAACGCGGAAATGGCCAAGAATATCTTCCCGCAGTTCGCTCGCCGGTTTTTACTGGGGCTGGTGCGTGCGGTGAGTTACTGACTGCCGAAGATGGAATACCTTTACGCGCGGCGGGCTTCTGTAACATTAATGAGTTACTTGAAGCTGGAACGGAATACGCTCAAGCGATCGAAGTACTCAAAGGGCCGGGTACTGTGGTGTATGGTTCTAATGCGATTCATGGCGTGATTAATGTACTTACACAAGATCCAATAGTAGCACCTGATCAGGTAAAAGCAGAGTGGGGTTCTTACGGATATCAGCGTGGCCAAATATCTGTCGGCAATGATCGCGAAGCGCACGGCTTGGGTATTCAGTTGTCGCTGACGGATGACAATGGATATCGAGATGAAGAAGGCTTATTGCAGCAAAAAATGCATATTCGTTATCGTAATGCTGGCTCACAAACCGACGTGGAAATAGGGATAAGTGCGAGTCATCTGGATCAAGAAACTGCCGGCTATATTGTCGGCTTGGATAGTTATAAAAATACCGAACTTGCGCGCTCGAATGCAAACCCAGAAGCTTTTAGGCAGGCCAGTGCCGTTCGGGGGTGGGCAAAATTTACTAGTGTCGCCAAGCAAGATGTAAGCTGGCAAATTACGCCCTACTTTCGTTGGCAGGATATGACCTTTCTAATGCACTTTTTACCGGGCCAGCCATTGGAAGATAACAGCCAGCAAAGCATCGGCGTATTATCAACGGTGCAGTGGCAACTGCATTCTGATATTGAGTTGCAGGTTGGTGCTGATGCTGAAGCGACTCAAGCGCAGCTACAGCAAACCCAAGCGGAGGCAACGCCAGGGTCTGCCTTTTTACAAGCGACAATACCAGCGGGTAAACAATATGATTATCAGGTCGATGCCACACAACTGGCTGCATTTGCGCAAGTTAACTGGCAAGTGGCTTTAGACTGGCGGGTTACCGTAGGTTTGCGTGCCGAATCGATGCGCTATGACTACGATAACCGTATGGTCAGCGGGCGGGTGGATGAGAACGGTCAAGCATGTAGCTTTGGCGGTTGTCGCTATTCTCGTCCGGATGATCGCAAAGATAACTTCTTTAATCTGACCCCACGAGTATCGTTGTACTATCAAGTTGATCCCAACGCCGCTTGGTATGCGACGGTTGGTCAAGGCTATCGAGCCCCCCAGGCCACCGAACTCTATCGTCTGCAGCGAGCGCAAAGCAGCGCAGACCTAGATAGCGTATCGGCAGTAAATGTGGAAGTCGGTTATCAATATTTTGGCAACGACTGGAATTTACAAACGGCGGTATATGCCATGAATAAAGACAATGTCATTATTCGTGATAGTGATTTTTTTAATCGCAGTGATGCCAAGACTCAGCATAGAGGTATTGAAGTTTCGCTGCGTGTACCGCTGTCGGATACTTGGACGTTAGCGTCTGCACTGAGTTATAACAAGCATTCTTACGCCAGCGATTTCGGCATAGGTGATGTGGTTGGCCAGGATATGGATACCGCGCCGCGATGGCTTGGCGGGGCGCAGCTGGAATGGCAGGTAAGTCCAGCATTACGCGCCGAGCTAGACTGGGAATTCAGCGATGATTATTTCATCGCGCCAGAAAACACCGACCGTTACAATGGCCACCACCTGTTCCATTTACGCGGAGTATGGCAACTCTCGCCACAATTGACGGCGACGTTACAAATCAACAACTTGTTTGATCGGCACTACGCTGAGCGAGGTGATTTTACTTCTTTTAGTGGACCGCGGTATTTCCCCGGCGAGCCACGTAGCGGTCAGTTAGGTGTGCAGTATTATTTTTAACGGGCGTTAAGATAAACGCCCTTTAAAATCTTCGTAATCAAAGGTCCGGATAACATCCAACGTACCATCTTTGCGTAAGATCGCGATTGCGGGATGTTCAACACCATTGAAAAATGTGGTTTTTACCATGGTGTAGTGCATCATATCTTCAAACTGCAGGCGGTCGCCGACCTGTAGCGGCTGTTCAAAACTGTATTCGTCAATCACGTCACCGGCAAGGCAAGAGTTACCACCTAGTTTGTAGCTGTAAGGCTTGTCGCCTGGCTGGCCCGCATGCAAAATGCGAGGCCGATACGGCATCTCAAGTACATCAGGCATATGTGCAGTGGCAGAAATGTCGAGGATCGCAATTTGCTGTTGGTTTTCTACAATATCGACGACTTCAGCAATTAAAGGGCCAGTATCCCAAGCGACAGCTGAGCCCGGCTCCATAATCACTTCTAGATGCGGATACCGGGCTTTAAAATCCTTCAAAGTCGCAATTAGATGCTCGACATTGTAGCCTTGGCGCGTCATTAAGTGCCCGCCGCCTAAATTTAGCCATTTTAATTGCCCAAGCCACGGGGAAAATTTTTCTTCAATCGCTTTCAGGGTGCGTTCGGTCGCAAACGAATCACATTCACATAGGTTATGCACATGGAAGCCATCAATCCCGGTCAGATCTATGCCTCGCAACTGGTCTGCCCGAATGCCGAGACGTGAACCTGGGGCACAGGGATCATACAACGGCGTGTCAGCCTCTTGATTCTCGGGGTTGACACGAAGTCCAACTGACAGTCCCGCCGCTTCTACGCTTGCTTGATGCCGTTGCCATTGCGCGATGCTGTTGAACGAGAGATGATCCACAAGCTCAACCAGAGCCTGCATGTCGGCTTCTTTATAGGCTGGCGAGTAAGCATGCACTTCTCCACCCATTTCATACTTTGCAAGCTTTGCTTCCCAGACTGAGCTGGCTGTTGCACCGTGTAAGTATTGACCGATTTGCTTGAACGCTGACCACATCGAAAAGCCCTTTAGGGCAAGAATGATCTTTACCCCAGATTCAGCTTGCACTCGTTGCATCAGCTGCAAATTGCGTTCGAGTTTCTCTTCTATCAGCACGTAGCACGGTGATGGAATATCGCTGCGAGTGGTCAGGTCCATAGTCATTCCTCGTTAGCGGGCAAATGGGCTGTCACATTCAAGCACATGCCATGGCAGACCATGCTTATTTAACATGTCCATAAATGGGTCAGGATCGAATTGTTCCATATTCCAAACGCCGGGCTGCTTCCAAGTACCGTTCAGCATGAGTGCTGCACCGATCATTGCTGGGACGCCAGTGGTATAGGAAACCGCTTGTGCACCGACTTCCTCAAAGCATGCTGCGTGGTCACAGTTATTATAAATGAAGATGGTTTTTTCCTTACCGTCTTTAACACCGGTAATATAAGTGCCGATACAGGTTTTACCTGTGTAACCTTCTGCTAGTGACCCTGGATTAGGTAACACGGCCTTCAAGAATTCCAATGGCACAATTTTCTGACCTTGGAATTCGATAGGCTCTATGCTGGTCATGCCAATGCCCTCTAAGACTCGTAAATGAGTCAGATAGGCATCGCCAAATGTCATCCAGAATCGCGCTCGCTTGAGGGTCGGGAAGTGCTTAACTATAGACTCCAATTCTTCGTGGAACATTAAATAGGAAGCCCGGACACCGATATTTTGATAATCCAAATCCTCGCGTACACTTAGTGGGTCGGTTTCTTTCCACTCGCCATTTTCAAAATAACGGCCACGTTGGGTGATCTCGCGGATGTTAATTTCTGGATTAAAATTAGTTGCGAACGCTTGACCGTGATCGCCACCATTACAATCAACAATATCTAAGTAATGAATTTCGTCGAAGTAATGTTTTGCCGCATAGGCGGTGTAAACGTTAGTAACACCCGGATCAAATCCAGAACCAAGCAACGCCATGATGCCGGCTTCCTTAAAGCGCTCTTGATATGCCCACTGCCAAGAGTATTCAAACTTGGCTTCATCTTTGGGTTCGTAATTGGCGGTATCCAAATAATCGGTCTTAGTCGCAAGGCATGCATCCATAATGGGCAAGTCTTGGTAGGGTAAGGCGAGGTTGATGACCAAGTCTGGTTTAACCTTGTTGATCAAGGCTTCTACTTCACTCGCGTCATCGGCATCGATGGCGAAAACGGCCTTAACTCGGTCTGCACCAACCTCCTGCTGCAAGGCTTCACATTTTGATACGGTGCGGCTTGCTAAATAAATTTCGTCAAAGTGTTCGCTTAAACGGGCACATTTTTTAACGGTTACCGCGGCTACGCCACCGGCGCCAATAATTAGTACTTTTGCCATAAACTAATATCCTAAAGACTCTCTTTGAATTTGCGCTGAATGCTAGCAGTAAATCACGATCTTGCAAGTGAAGTTATCAGCTAGATCAGTTGTGGCAACCCGAAAGTAATACCACTTTTACTGCGGTTTATCGGGTAAATATACTGGGATGTTTGCTGCTGCGCATTAACAAGTGAGACAACCACAGCTTCTGTGCATGTTTGGTTGCCCTGATATTCTGCCAGATAAACTAGCACACTCCCCGAGTTGTCTCGCTGATAACTTTTCTCAAATAACAACCACTCCAATTGTTCAATGAGATTGCCATTTTCTGCCTCATGATCGGAACAACACACGGATTGGGCTTTGCTGCCGTAGGTCAGTGTTGCAAAAGGATAAAACGAGTTCCCAAGATTCAATAGCAACTTAGCAAAATTTAATGAGCGCTCTACCAATGGTGACAGTTTAGGGGGAGCTGAAGTTGAGCGTGGTTTTCGCATTGGCCTCTCCTCACACATAGTCCGGATTAAACGAATGAACACGCTTATTGGTTCAACGCTTCAGCGGGCGAGCTCCCTGGAGGCCGCCCGTATGCAACAGGGCAAGTTGACTACCGGCGGCATATTGACCACTTTCAACGATATGTTTAAACGCATGGAGTGCCTTACCCGAATATACGGGTTCAAAAGGGATTGCTAATTGTTGCTCCATGTCTTGGCAAAAGTTTCTCAGTTCTTTTGGTGCTTTGGCATACCCATTAAAATGATGTTCATGCGTAAGCGTATACGGAGTTTGAGGTTTTCGGTCGATTAAGCCGGTGACGAGTGATGCCAAATAGTCGGACCCTTTTAATACCGCCACGCCGAGCAATGCTTTCACACAACCCTCACTCATGGCAAGTCCAGCAAGTGTGCCACCACTGGCAACAGGACAAATCAGAAGGTCGATATGTTCCACGATCTCATCATGCAGCAGTTGCATTCCCTGAAGGTAACCTTGTTTACTACCACCTTCAGGGATCACTAAATCTACCTGTAAGCGTTGTTGCAGAGTATGCAGGTACTCGATTTCCGTGCGTTGTCTATACTCGCTTTTAGTTACATAACGGATGTTTGCTCCCCAAGCGTCAATGTCTTGCAACATCGGGGTAGGGGTACTCTCGTAGTCGCCGCGAATAATAGCGTAAAAAGGAATATTCAAACGGTGGCAAATGTAGCCAAGTGCGTGAATATGATTAGAAAACCCGCCGCCAAAACTCGCGACACCCCGTTCGGCAGTAGTCGCGATGTCGACAACTAACGGTTGTAATTTGCGCCACTTGTTGCCCGAAATAACAGGATGGATCAAATCATCGCGTTTGATCCATAGCCCGTATTTATCTGCGTTTCGCCATGTGGGGCATATACGCTGCAGTGGGCTCGGCGTGGCTATCGATAATTGCGAGTGAATAAGCGCGTTCAAAAGTATGCGATTCAGTCAAATCCGGAACTAATTAACTCTGGATTATTCGGCATTTATTCGCTTGTGTATAGGGTTGTATGGCTGATATGTCTGTTTTCTATGTGCTTTAAACCGCCCTAAGTAGCGTTATGCGAGTATCGGGAAATGACAAAAAATTAATCTCTAGAGTTGATCATAGAGAGCAAATCCGCGTAACCACTATAGGGTTTATTAAAAGGAGACTCTTATGCGCGGTCAACGTTGGTTAATTGCCTTATTGCTGCTCCTCGGATTGCATGGAAAAACGATGGCGAATTTACTAATTTCCAATCTCGGATTGGCGGAATATCAATTGGTAGGAGAGGCCAAGTTAGAATATTTCTTTTGGGATGTTTATCGAGCCAAGCTGTATGCGCCCGAAGGTCAATACACTGCAGACCAAGGCTTCGCGTTGGTAATTACTTATCTGCGCGATTTTAAAGGTGAAGACATTGCTGAGCGTTCGGTGAAGGAAATTCGTCAGCAAGGATTTGAAGATACGGAGCGTTTACGGCAGTGGGGCGAGACTATGACGGCATTATTCCCAGATGTACAAGAGGGGCAGTCTATCACTGGCATAGCAGCCGATGGGGTAACCCAATTTTACTTGGATTCGACTCTGCTGGGTTCAGTCGATGATGCTGAGTTTACTCGCCAGTTTTTCAATATCTGGTTAGGTGAGCGCACATCAGAACCTGCTTTGCGGCGCAAACTACTTAACTTGTAGTAACACGCCAACGAGGACGTCAGCCTAACTTTCAAGCGCAAAATAAACCGATGTTTTAGATCATCATGCAACGTTGATATTAATTACTTATTCTATTGGAGGGATTATGTATAAGCTTTTCCGTTTTTCACTTGTCATTGGGGCGCTACTAGCGTTGTCAGGCTGTAGCGTATCGATTGATGGTGAAGATTACAAAAATGTTCAACCGACGTTTGATATTAACAGTTTCTTTAACGGCCAAGTCAGGGCATGGGGGATTGTACAAAACCGCAGTGGTGAAGTGGTTCAGCGCTTCATTGTGAATATCGATGGGCGTATGCAAGACGATGTATTGATCCTCGATGAAACGTTTGATTATGGCGTCGGGGAAGGCCCTGACAGTCGCGTTTGGCGGATCCAGCGCACGTCTAGCGGTGATTATATTGGCAATGCTGGCGATATAGCCGGACCAGCGCAAGGGATCGCGTATGGAAATGCGTTTAATTTCAGTTATGAAATGGACCTACCCGTTGATGGTACCACCTATCGTGTTGCGTTCGATGATTGGTTTTGGGCTTTTGATGAAAATACCATGATGAACCGTAGCTATATTCGAAAGTTTGGTTTGGTCATGGCCGAAGTCACTATTTTTATGCAAAAACAGTAAAGATTTTGCCGCGATATTAAGGGGTTTTATGGATAACTGTAAATGCTGACATATACTTATACCAATAAGGCATTGTTTTTACTGGAGCAGTTTCACTCATGTGGTTTGGTAAACAGCAAGATCAGTTAGATAATCATCCTCAATTAGTAATCGCACAAAGCAATCAAGCGGTTTTAGATGCCCTCGATCGTAATAATGCGATGATATTCTTTACACCCGATGGCATCGTTGAGAAAGTGAATGACAAATTTCTTGCGGTAGTAGGCTATGCCGCAGAGGAGTTGATTGGGCAACATCATCGTAAACTATGCCCAGAAGCCTTGGTTGACTCGCCTGAATACAAGGCGTTTTGGTCAAAGCTGAAAGCCGGTGAAGCATTCTCACAGGAGTGCTTACGAAAAGGTAAAACGGGTGACGATATTTGGTTGGAAGCTACTTATTGTCCGGTTTTTGATGCGCAACAGCAAGTGTTTAAAATCGTAAAGATCGCTTCAGATGTCACCGCGAATGTTAAGGCTAGAACTGCGTCCGAGGCTGTGTTATCGGCATTTGACCGTTCCATGGCAACGATTGAGTTCGACGGAGCAGGAATTATCTTAACTGCGAACGATAATTTTTTAAATGCCACCGGTTATTCGCTAACCGACATACAAGGTCAACATCATCGTTTATTCTGTCCCGATGAATTAGTTAACAGTCAAGAGTACCGTGACTTTTGGCTAGCGTTGGGGCAAGGCGAGTATCAACAGGGCCGTTACCTGCGTAAAGATAAGTCAGGTAATGATCTATGGCTCGAAGCTTCCTACAACCCTATATTTGATATTCATGGCAAGTTGATAAAAATTGTAAAAGTCGCCACAGATATCACTGCAACTATCCAAAAACACAATACAACCGCCGAGCTGGCGCTTAAAACCAGCGTTGAGACCGACGACATTGCCAATGAGGGGGACGAGTGTATCGCAGCAACACTTGAAACCATGGACAAAGCCAAAGCCGAACTTGATGCTTCCGTTGAAAACATTGACAAACTCAGCAAGCAGTCGCAGGAAATAGCGAAAATTGTGAATACTATCCATGAGATCGCGGATCAAACCAACTTATTAGCTCTCAATGCAGCGATTGAGGCGGCTCGGGCCGGTGAACAAGGGCGAGGATTTGCTGTGGTTGCCGATGAAGTGAGACAACTGGCATCGCGCACCTCCTCCTCAACCAGAGAAATTGAAGCAATGGTGCAGGAAAACAATGCATTGACGTCTTCTGCAGTAACAGCAATCAATCATATCCAAGAGCACTCCAATGACAGTCTGACAAAAATCAAAGAAGCTGGGGCGATTATTGCGCGAATAAATAATCGAACCAATGAAATGGTGGATATCATTAGAGATTTATCTGTTGACCGGTAGAGTTTGGCTCACTTTTGTCGTTCAGCTTGCAGATGGTTAAAGCTGGACTATGTTTAATGATGTAGAAGTTAAAACGCGCAGGAACTGACCATATATCCGACCCTTTGCCTCAGGCGTTATTTGTGTGTAGTGACCGTATTCTGTGCATCGCTGGTGTTCGGTGATACGGCCCCTGTTAAAGCCGAAACCCTAAAGATTCCGACGCATTTTCGTCATGTTGGTGTTAGTGACGGACTGTCCCAAGTCACGGTGGCGGATATAGTGCAAGATCGGCAGGGTTTTATCTGGCTAGCAACTCAAAACGGCATAAATCGCTATGACGGTTACAACTTTGCCATCTATAAAAAAGACCGAGTACTCGATGGTTCAGGGCCGATCGGAGAGTTCGCATACAAGCTGCTGCTAGACCCAGAATCTGACGACATTTGGATCGCAACCTCTGGTGGTCTCAGCCGTTACCAATATGCAACAAATTCCTTCAAACATTACCCTCTGCTTGCGAACGATGGCGAGCAGCGCTTTATCGTACCCAGTATAACCGCGGATCAATTTGGCCAAGTATGGGCTGGTACACGGCATGGTTTGTTTCGGTATAACACTGAAACTGACGCCTTTGTATCGATTGATATTCCGATCAGTGCCAGTGCTTGGGTACTCGATGTCAATGCCATAACCCCAGAGCTTGCGCTGGTTGCTACAACGGAAGGCCTATTACTGATTGACCTAACGGCGAAAGTTCCGCCGCAACAAAGTTTACTAGGTATTCAGGTAACCGACATTGAGCGCTTGGAATCGGGAGAGTTTTGGCTCTCTACACTAGAGCGTGGCGTATTGCGGTTAACTGCCCCTGATTTCCGAATTGATGCGTTAGTGCCCTTACATGGATTACCCGACGAATTAACCCGGTCTGGCGTCAATGCGATAAAGCAACTGCGCAACGGCGATATTTGGATAAGCGCAATGACGGGATTACGGATCATGCGTCAAGATGATCCCACTCAAGCGGCCGATTTTTATTACCATAACAAGGGAGCGAGCATCCTTAGTTCTGCGCACATGACTCGTACCTTCGAAAGTCAGTCAGGACTCGTTTGGCAAGGAACTTGGACGGGTGGGTTTTCTATATTTGATCCCAATAGTTTGCAAATAAAATCATTAAATGCAGCCCCCAATACCTGGGTGCGCGGCCTTGCATTTGATGATGCTGAGCGACTTTGGTTTGGCACTACAAACGGCATATGGTATCGAGATGAATCTGGAGTCGTACGCGGACCAATAAAGTTCCCAACACCTGAAAGCATTCAGCAAATAAGTACCGTCACTATTCGGAGTTTGGCATTTGACCAACCAAACCGTCAGTTTTGGGTTGGCACGACAACTGGCATTTATCGTCTTTCTCTAGGGCAACCCCAACTGGAGCCAGCCAGTTTTTTGTCTGATGCGAATGTTTTTCATATTGCTTACGCAAATGGTGAACTTTGGGTCGGAACTTTCAATAGTGGACTGTATCGGATCAATGCACAATCAGGTGCACAGCTGGGTCATTGGGAAGTCGCGACTGTCACTCATGCATTAGCATCTCACCCGGATTTTGTCTTGGCCGGAACCATTGAAGGGTTGTTAATGATAGATAAGAAAACCGGTCAAATTACCAACCTTCACGATGACTCAAGGGTATCAGCACAACGCAGTCCGCGCGTCGTTACTTGGGTCTCTCAAGTTAATGCAACGGAGTTTTTATTGGGGACGCAAGGCTCGGGCATTTATGCAATGTCGATTAAGAGAAATGCTGAAATAGAATTCGAGGCACTTTATCCTGACTCACATTTAGCCTCATTATCGATTGGTGGGATCCAGCTTGATCGAAAAGGTGACATATGGGCCAGTACTACCGAAGGTATTGCACACGTCGATATCAAAACGCAAGAAATCAGTTATTTCAATAAGAAAAACGGGGCATTTTCCGAGGGCTATTATATTAACCATAGTGTTCAAGCGACGAATGGCCAGTTGGTTTTCGCTGGTCCACGTGGGATTAGTCATTTTTATCCCGACGAAATCGGCGTTTCGCAATGGCAGCCTAATGTGGTGTTAACGAATTTATTGGTCTTGAATAAACCGGTAATCGCGAACTTGGATAATGCTGAAATAAGCATATTGAATGCACCTATTCATATTGCTAGACGCATCAACCTAGCCCACAGCGATAATGTATTTAGTATTGAATTTAGTGCTTTAGATTTCGCCGCACCCGAAACCAATCAATATGCATTTAAATTGGATGGTTTTGATCAAGACTGGAACACTGCAATCGCGCGTCATCGGGTTGCAACATATACAAACTTGGACCCGGGCCGCTATCGCTTACACGTGCGGGGAACTAACAAAGATGGCGTTTGGAGTGAGAATCAAGCCAGTATTGAGATTGTGGTGACTCCCCCTTGGTATTGGAATACCTGGTCACAAGTGTTGTGGGTATTATTGACGCTGCTAACAATCACTGCCATTTACAAGTGGCGGGTCTGGGATCTGCAAAAACGTTCAGAAAAGTTGAAGCGCTTAGTTGAAAAACGAACGCAAGATTTGGAAGACAGTAACCGGAAATTAATGCGTTTATCGTCAACCGATGAACTTACCGGCTTGCGCAATCGACGTGACTTTCGCGCTCATGCTGAGCTTGAATTGGATCGTTTCAAACGTTTGAGTGTGCCGTTTTCTATTTTGATGATTGATATCGACCACTTCAAACAAATTAATGACACAATGGGTCACGCCTGCGGTGATCGTGTATTAGTAGCATGCGCGCAGGTTATGAGCCAATTAGTCCGCAAGCATGATCTTTTGGCGCGCTGGGGCGGAGAGGAATTTATCTTGCTTGCGGTAAATACTGACTTGACAGCGGCAGTTGCGACAGCAAATAAAATTCGTCAAGCGATGCAGGGACTTGAAGTTAATTTCGAACAGCAGGTAGTAAAGGTTACGTTAACCATTGGGGTTAGTGAGATCAAGCCTGGGCAAACGTTGGACGAATGCATTAATGTTGCCGATCATCATTTGTATGAGGGTAAGCGCAAAGGCCGAGATACTACGTCGTATTAGTTTCGGTTTCAGCGTGTAACCGATACCCAGCACCCCGCACAGTTTCAATCATAGTATGCGCGAAACCTTTATCAATTTTGTTGCGTAAACGGCTAATATGCACATCAATAATGTTGGTTTGTGGATCAAAGTTATAATCCCACACGTGTTCAAGTAACATAGAACGGGTTATTATTTTATTTGGGTTGCGCATCAAAAACTCGAGTAACCGAAACTCACGGGCTTTTAACACAAAGCTTTCATTTTCACGCGTGACTTCTCGATTGAGCAGATCAAGTCTAAGATCGCCAATTGCTAGCGTGGTTTCCGGAACAGTAACTGTTGGATTTTTGCCATGGCGTTGAACCAGTATTTCCAGGCGCGCCAGCAATTCTTCAAAAGCAAAAGGCTTGGTAAGGTAGTCATCAGCGCCTGCGCGCAAGCCGGAAACGCGGTCATCAACTTTGCTTTGGGCACTTAATATCAGCACAGGCAGATCGTTATAAGTTTGTCGAACCTCTTGTAAAACCGCCAATCCGTCAAGTTTAGGTAACATGCGATCTAAAATAACCGCGGCAAATTGCTCCGTCGCCAATGCCTGCAAGCCAGCTTCTCCATCTCGACACACAGTGCAGTCATGCCCATGTGCTTGTAAGCCATGCTGTATGTATTGGCTTACCGCATTATCGTCTTCAATGATTAAACAATTCATAGGAGTCGGTATCGAAAGTTTTGCCATTCATACGTGGGCGTAGTTAAATTTAGATTAGTTTATTTACATGACAAATTTTTCATCCAGGTTATTTACCAGACCAGAAAAACAATAGAGGACGCTACTATGGCGGTTATGCTAATTTGCTTGTTAATTACCCTTATTTTACCTATCGTGGCCAAAGCTCCCGTTGCCTTAGCCATGCACCAGTTGGCAGGCTATGATAACCGGCATCCGCGCGAGCAGCAGTCCCAACTGCACGGATTCGGCGCGCGCGCACTCGCGGCACACAAAAACAGTTTTGAAGCTATCGCCTATTTCACCCCTGCGGCAGTGACTGTCATTGCCCTTGGGGCAATCGATGACACCGCTAAGCTGTTAGCCGTTGGTTTTGTCGCAAGCCGATTAATCTATTTGCTGTGTTATTGGTTTAATTGGCACGTTTTGCGGAGTATCTTCTGGGTGCTTGGCTTTGCTTGCGCAATCACTTTGTTAGTTCGTTTGCTAATGGCCTTTGGTTAAAACAAGCCGCAATCAAAAGCTAGCGAGTAAAACGTCGGCTAGGCGGGTAAGGGGAGAAATTTTGGATGGCTCCAGTTGCAGTAATGCGCTGTACCTCTTGCCAATACTCTGGAGTCATTAGATCCCCATGCAATTCTTTTAAAATATCTTTAAATTGTTTTTTGCCAACGATGAAATGTTCAAATTGTTCAGGAAAAACATCGTTAGGCGCTACAGAAAGAGTATCCAATACGTAGGGATCATCAGATTTCGGCAAAGCTCTAAAGTTGCGCTCATGCATGAAACAAATTTCGTCATAGTCGTAAAATACAACTCGGCCATGCTTAGTAATGCCAAAATTCTTGTGTAACATATCGCCGGGGAAAATATTGGCGAGCGCAATTTGTTTAATGCAGGTACCCAATTCATCAATAGCATTGCGGATCTTTTCTGGGTCGGTTTCTTGCTGTAGATAAAGGTTAAGCGGGATCATCTTGCGCTCAATATAGAGATGCTTAATGATCACCTCGTTATCGGTTAGTTCTATGCTGGAATGGCAAGTTTCGAGCAGCTCGTCGATCAGCTCAGGCTCCATGCGTGCGCGCGGAAAACGAAAATTCACATATTCGTGAGTGTCGGCCATACGTCCAACTCTGTCTGAGGTTTTTACCAGCCGATAGCAATCTTTTACGTGGTCTCGAGTGATTTTTTTGCTTTCTGCAAATTCGTCTTTGATGATTTTAAACACCACGCCGTAAGAAGGTAAATGGAAGACGGCCATGACCAACCCGCGGATACCGGGAGCAATACAGAAGTTGTCGTTACTTTGCTGCAAATGTTCAAGAAAATTCCGATAAAATACGGTTTTTCCATGCTTATAAAAACCCAAGGCCATATACAATTCGAATTGCTTTTTATTGGGGAGTAATTCTTGCAAAAATGCGACAACTTCGGCCGGGAATTGGGTATCGGCCATAAAATAGGAACGAGCAAAGCCAAATATGACGCTCAAGTCTTTGCGTTCAGTGAGCAGCGCATCAACGAAAATCTGTTGTGAGTCATTGGTTTGCAGCGCAAGTACGAATGGTAGAGTATCATCCGGCATACAAATACGGCCGATCAAATAGGCAGCCTTACCGCGATAGAATACCGGCTTTAGTAACTCTACGGCAGTAACACTGGCTAATTGTGCTCGATTTAAACGACGCCGCAGTGCACTGTCCATGAGCTGCAAATCGCGTTCCTGATCCTCAAAATCAATGTTAAAGCGGTAAGTGTGCAAGATTGATTCGAACATTGCCCGCACGGTACCGGTGGTATCAAAACTGTTCACCACATGGGCCCGGTCATGGCCCGGCAGAAAGCAGCGACTGGGTAAAACAAACATAATGCTTTCGTCGATTTGACGATGCCGGAAGACCCGACCTATCACCGAGTTGTAAAAGGTTTCTGCAAGTTCGTACTGTGGATGATGGTCGAGTAACAGTAAAAAGTGTTGCTTAAGTTGCTGCCAAAAGAGAAGATCCTGATGATGAACGTGAATTTGTTGATAGATCTCACTGACCACATCAGACAAACTCTGTTCATAAATACTGATCCGCTCTTTCACGGCTTGCTGCGTGGCGGCCCACTGACCCTGCTCAAAGCGTGTTTGCGCGCCCCGTGTGATGCGGGTGTACCAACGGTAATTCTTATCGAACCCATTGAGGATTTGATAGGCGACTCTCGCGCCTATTTTTTGTGCTTGCATTGCCTTCTCATTAACGTTGGCATTTTGTCATTTCAACACAGCTAGTGTAGTTTAGGGGGGACTGGAGGGGAATACTTTTCTTTTCGCAACATATCGGGTATTTTAAGACCAATTTGTTGAATTTTGCCTAGTTTGGCTCAATAAAAACTTACCCTAACGCTGTTCATAAGAATAATAATAGAGGACCTGTTATGGCGTTTCCCGTACTCATTTGTGATGATTCATCGCTCGCCCGCAAAATGGTTAAACGTTGCTTACCAGAGCCTTTGGCAGAGCAAGTGTTTACTGCGGATAATGGAGAGCAAGCGCTGGAAATCTTAGAGCAGCGACCCATTAGCCTTTTGTTCTTAGATTTAACCATGCCCTTTATGGATGGTGTTGAGGTACTTAAGCAGATCAAACAAAAGTCACTTGAAGTCTTTGTTATTGTGGTGTCAGGTGATATCCAGCCGCAAATGCAGGAACGCGTATTATCACTGGGAGCATTAGATTTTATTACCAAACCGGTAGACTCAGCGCGTTTGCACATGACCTTACAGCGCTTTGGTTTGTATTAGCTCAGTTGATGACCAAATAATGCATAAAAAAGGCACCTCAGGTGCCTTTTTTGCGTTATCTCTTGGGACGACCTCAGAATTAATTGTTTGTTTAACTTAAGTGCTACTCAGAACCAGAAAAGGGCTCGATCTTGATTGCATAGCGATAATCACGCCAAGGCAGTCGATATTTCAACAGCGGCGGGGTACCCCATGAGTCAGTGCCGCCAATACCGCGCTGACGAAAATCAATGTTTACAAAAATATTCTCATAAACGGGAATCTCATGGGGATGTAAGCCCTGCTTACTGAATTGATCGTAATCGTAGAGATCGGTATGCGCAGCATTAAACCCTAGCGTTGGAGAGCCATAGATACGCAGCCCTTGTTTATCAGAATTAGTGAAACTGACCCAATAAACCCCGCTGCGGTGACCATTTTCCTGTGGCCGCACATAATCATACTTGAGCTCATCGACGCTGCTTTGATAACGCCCAATGAGCGCTGAAGTGTTGCGGTCCACGTAATTTTCATGTGGCCCTCGGCCAAACCAGTCTACGGTTGCAAACTCGGAGGCAAGCTCAAAGCGATGGCCAATACGCGGTAGTTCCGGAAAGAATCGGTGCGGAGCCGCATAAAACCAAACATTAATATCCACACTACCATCAGTTTGAAAAACATAGGTTGTCTGATAGCGACTTTCAACATCGGGCAGGGTGTGTTCAGTAAACACTTTGAGTGTACCACTCGAGGAATCATCTATGCTCAATTGGCGAAGTTCAGCGTTTTTGCCCGCAAATTGCCACACTTTTGCTTTGTTTGGGAGATCTTCGCCAAAGTCATTATCGGTTGGAGCTCGCCAGAAGTGAGGCATAATCGGTGACTTTAATAATGCGTGATTAGTGACACTCACTTGTTCAATCCAGCCGCTGGTTTTGTTCAGCCGATATACGGTTCCGTTAGCGGCTTGAATGCTCAAGTTTGTTTCATCATCTACAAGGCTTAGCTGCGCGGAAGTTGTTGGGTTTGACGGCGTTTTCGCCGCCATGAAAGGCATAGGGAACTGTGCTTGTGCGACAATATGGCCAGCAGGAAGCAGGGGCGTTGCGGTTTTTAAGGTAAATGTGAGACTAAGAAAATCCCTTTCACCGGTCAAAATAGCGGGTAATGAAAGCGTGTAAGATTTGTTGGTTTGTGGCTTAATGCCCGTCAAATCTAAGGTGCCTGAAACGATGGGGTGACCATTCCGTTCATAGCGCCAAGTCGCTTCAATATTATCCAAATTTTGGAAAAAATTTTCATTAAAAATCTCAATGTGGCCACTATTTAGGTTTGCTGCACTGACCTGAATGGGTTGATAGACATGTTTAACTTCATGTGCATGGGGGTGCAGCGAACGGTCGGCAGCGAGTAAACCATTGGCTGAAAAATTACCGTCATGGTAGGCTCCTTCGGGCTCAAAATCGCCGCCGTAGCCATAAAATGCGGTACCATCTTGAGCGTGTGTGAGAATGGTTTGGTCGACCCAGTCCCAGATAAAACCACCTTGTAATAACGGATACTTGCGGATCAGTTCCCAATAATCATTAAGGTTGCCCACCGAGTTTCCCATTGCATGTTCATACTCGCATAAAATCATGGGTCGGGTTTCGCCCATTAACGCGTAGTGCTCCATTAATTCGACGCTGGCGTACATCTGTGCATACATGTCGGTGTGAGCCCTAAGCTGTGCTTGCTCGGCCATAATGGGTAAGGATGAACGTTCCTTTAACCAGTGATAAAGAATTTCAGTGTTTGCGCCGTCACCGGATTCATTGCCGAGTGACCAAATTACAACTGACGCATGGTTCTTACTGCGCTCGTACATGCTACGTACTCGGTCAATGTATGCCTCTTGCCAATTCGGCAGGTTAACCATATGGGCGTCAGGATCATAAAAGTGGCCTTGATTGGCGGCTCCAATTCCATGGGACTCAATATTAGCCTCGTCGACCACATACAGACCAAATTCGTCAGCCAAGTCATACCAATACGGGTGATTCGGATAGTGAGAGTTCCGCACTGCATTAATATTGAGTTGCTTCATCAGCGCGATGTCCCGGCGCATTGATTCGGCTGTAATAACGTGACCAGTTTGAGGATCATGTTCGTGGCGGTTAACGCCCTTAAATAGCACGGGTTGGCCATTGATCAATATATTCCCGTTCCGTAATTCGCTAGTACGAAAGCCTATGCGTTGCCAAGTATGTTGTATCGCTTGTTGATTGGCATCCAGCAAAACCGTTTTGAGGTTATATAAGTTCGGCGCTTCGGCACTCCAACGGGCAACGTTATTGATTTGGGTTTGGGCGCGAACCGCAGCCGTTTGGTGTGACCATTGGATTGCCGCGGTATGTTGCCAAACAGCCTTTTCACTACTATCGGTAAGGGTATATTGCACCGCAACCGCTGCGGGCTTTTTTGTGTGGGCTTGCAGCGTAGTAGCAATGCTAAGGAGGCCGTCTTGATAATTATTGGTCAAGGTTGCATCCACTTGAATATCTTGCAGCCGTGTTTGTGGGGTTGCGTACAGGTAAACTTCCCGCTCAATACCGCTTAAGCGCCACATGTCCTGTAGCTCTAGAAACGTTCCATCGGACCATTTGATCACTTTCAATGCAAGCGTGTTCTGACCGGCTTGCAAGGCGCTGGTGATATTAAATTCCGCCGCGGTTTTTGAATCCTCAGCGTAGCCTATATATTGGCCATTGACCCACAGATAAAATGCCGATTTTACTGCGCCCAAATGAATGAATACCTGTTGTTCTTGCCAGTCCGAGGGTAGCTCAAATTGTTTACGGTATAGTCCGGTAGGATTGTTGTCGCTAGGCAATTCGCCGGCGACCGGTGCCGCGCTGTGGGCCATGCGCATATTGATGTAATTAGGATAACCCACACCGTGCATTTCCCAATTCCCCGGGACGGGCATTGTTGTCCATTGGCTAGTATCGAAACCGGAACTGATAAAATCTAAATTATCAGCCTCCGGATGCGGAAGTAACTTGAAAGCCCAGTCACCATCCAACAATAGATAGTTGTCATACTCCCAAGGAAACGCAGTGTAGGTGTCAGGTTCCGTAGAGAAGACATGAAAATTTGCGCGCGCGGGCTCCTTATTGACAGCGACGATTTGTGGGTTTTGCCACTCGGCGGCAAACGAAGATGTTGACATGATTACGACTCCGCAGAACAACGCAATTCGTTGTAATTGAGATTGGATGAAAATCATTGGATTAATTTGTCTGTTTTATATGATTTATAAGGTAGGGGAGTTTGAGCGGGCTTGCAATGTGTTTTATCGCAAGCCAGGCGTAGAGCTGTGAGATTGCCTAGCAAGCGGCTGACGCGCAACCGGACATGTTGCATTGCAAACGGTGTGCGCCAGCACATTAACTTTTTGTTTGCAACAGTAGGTCCAATAACTTTCACATCGGTTGGAACCTCGGCTGAGGGGCTCGCATTAGGAACCGTAATCGGATAAGACTTAAAATACATTGGGATGCTAACCCGCGGGATATACCTTGAATTTTCGCGGGTGGTTTATCTATTTATGGGAACTTTATTGTGCCAACGTGCCGGAGAATGCAGCGTCTGCAATCCATTGTGTGTTGAACCTAAGGGTGACTTTGATACAGTAAGTAACAAGGCTCGGTGGCGGCACGTAAGTTTGCAAATGTAGTTATTTTGAAAAACAGTATTGACATCTAGACGTCTATACGTCACATTGCACCCATGAAAACAATTATTAGCACTACCGGCATGATGACAACCACCTTTTTAAGGGCGGACGTTGGCTAGTGCATATAGCTAATTCAACGAAAGCCCGCTTAAAACAAGCGGGTTTTTTTTTGCGGTGAGAACAGGTAAGGAGATTAGGCAATGAAGGTTATGAAGTTTGGTGGGTCATCTCTAGCGGATGCGCAACGCTACTTAAATGTAGTGGAAATTAGCCGTCAAGCTCATGTAACCGAAGGAGCCGCAGTAGTTCTGTCAGCACCCAAAGGGGTGACTAATGCTCTATCGTTACTGTGCGATGAAGCTGCTGAAAGTCGTGATTTTGGTGAACTATTTGCCAAGCTAGAAATGACCTTAAACAGTATTGCCACTGAGTTACATGCCGCCCAACCTAACTTTGACTTAGAGCAAGTGTCTGCCTTTATCAACGAACGTTTGTCGTCACTAGCGGCGCAGTTGGAAGGGGTAAGATTATTAGGTATGGCTCCGCCGGCAGTAACTGCCGGTATCCTAAGTATCGGCGAGTATGTCAGCGTGACTCTGTTTAGCTATCTGCTCAGCGCATCTGGTATTAAAAATCGTGTGATTGATCCTGTGCAATATGTGCTTGCTGAAGGTGACTATTTAGATAGTGTAGCTGATTTGCAGGCAAGTCGGGCGCGCTTTGCAGATGTGCCTACGGATGGCTCAGAATTATTGATCATGCCGGGGTTCGTTGCGGCTAATAGTTGTGGCGAGAAGGTTACTCTTGGCCGCAATGGTTCGGATTATTCCGCGGCTATCTTAGCGGCCTGCATCAATGCGCAATGTTGTGAAATTTGGACCGATGTTGACGGCGTATACAATGCTGACCCGAATCAAGTGGACGGTGCGGTATTGCTGGATAAATTGACTTATCAGGAAGCGATGGAATTGTCCTACTTCGGTGCCAAGGTATTGCACCCGAAGACGATTGGTCCGATTGCTCAGTTTCATATTCCTTGCTGGATAAAAAACACCCTTAATCCTTCGGCTTTAGGCACCTTGATCAGTGCTGAGCCCAGTACTAAATGGACCAGTGTGAAGGGGATTTCTCAGCTTGATGATATGGCCATGTTTAATGTTGCTGGGCCAGGTATGAAAGGGATGGTCGGTATGGCCAGTCGGGTGTTTGAGGTCTTAGCCCATGCGAATATTTCGATTTGTTTAATTACTCAATCTTCAAGTGAGTACAGCATTAGTTTCTGTATCCATGAAAAAGATGCAACCAAAGCCTTGGATGTGCTGGAAGACGCTTTTGCACTGGAGCTATCAAATCAACTGCTTGACCCGATTGAAGTGCGTAGGGGGCTTGCGATAGTTACACTTGTCGGTGATGGAATGCGTCACCAAAAAGGCTTAGCGGCGCGCTTTTTCGCTGCACTCGCACAAGCTCGAGTGAACAATGTTGCGATTGCTCAGGGCTCTTCCGAACGTTCTATTTCGACCGTCATTGAAGGTCGCAAGGGTAAAAAAGCTGTGAAGGTTATTCATCAAAACTTCTTTTCTAATTCACACACCATTGATGTATTTCTGATTGGGTGCGGCACAGTTGGCGGTGCATTGCTTGCCCAAATAGAGCGGCAGCAAGCGCAGCTGTTAGCGCGCAACGTACGCTTGACAGTTTATGGCATTGCCAATAGCCGAAAAATCTTACTTGATCCTTTAGGTATTGATCTCAACAATGGCTGGAAGGACCGCTTAGCAGGGGCTGAGCAAGCCTTCTCAGCGGCAACGATCAGTGATTTTGTGTCCGATAACGCGCTGGTAAACCCTGTCATTGTTGACTGTACGAGCAGTGATTCAGTCGCGGATATGTATTTAGGTCTTTTAGAAAGTGGATTTCACGTCGTGACGCCAAATAAGAAAGCCAATACAAAATCTCTCAAGTACTATCACCAACTGCACGATGTGGCCCAGTTGACGAGTCGCCAATACTTGTATGAAGCGACTGTCGGTGCTGGCTTGCCGGTTATTGATAATTTACAAAAGTTGTTGAGTGCAGGCGATAGCCTAGTACGGTTCGAAGGAATACTTTCCGGTTCTTTATCATACGTGTTTGGAGAATTGGAAGCTGGGAAAACACTTTCAGAAGCAACTAAAATAGCCCGTGAGAAGGGGTATACTGAGCCTGACCCGAGAGATGATTTAAGCGGTATGGACGTGGCGCGTAAATTGTTAATCATGGCGCGCGAAGCGAATATGAAGTTAGAGTTGACGGATATACAAATCGAGTCAGTATTGCCAGCAGAATTTGATGCGTCAGGCTCGGTAGAAACGTTTCTGCTCAATTTGCCAGCGTTAGATGCTGAATTTTCTAAGCGGGTTGAGGCAGCTAAATCAGCCGGTAAGGTATTACGGTATGTGGGTTCGATTAGCGATGGAAAATGCAAAGTTAGTATTGAAGAGGTGCCGTTGGAGCACCCGTTAGCGGCGGTAAAAGATGGTGAAAATGCGTTAGCGATTCATAGTGCCTATTATCAGCCGATTCCCTATGTTATAAGGGGTTATGGAGCAGGCGCTACGGTTACGGCCGCAGGCGTTTTTGCAGATATTTTAAGAACCATGCCATGGAAACAAGATGTCCAGTAGTTATTCTGTGCCGGTAACGGCCTATTCGCCCGCATCAATTGGTAATATTAGCCTTGGTTTTGACATATTGGGGGCGGCAATAGAGCCTATCGACGGTACTCCTTTGGGCGATAGTGTGCGGGTGGAACGTGCAGCGCAAACCCACTTGACGGTGTCAGGTAAGTTTGCTGATCGATTGCCTGGCGCGATGCAAGATAATATTGTCATGCAATGTTATCACTATTATGCAGAGCAACTCGCCAAACAAGGAGAGTCGCTGCCACCGTTGGCATTACATCTAGAAAAACGATTACCCATCGGCAGCGGCTTAGGCAGCAGCGCGGCATCAATTGTTGCGGGATTGTATGCTTTAAACGAGTTTATGGAGCAGAAGTTTTCAGCTGATCAATTGCTCAATATGATGGCCGAATTAGAGGGGCGGATCAGTGGTAGTGTGCACTATGACAACGTGGCCCCGGCATATTTGGGCGGTATTACGCTAATGACCGGAGAGGACACGGCACCTTGTCGGGTTTTACCTAATCTGACGCAATGGTACTGGGTGGTCTGTTACTCTGGTTTATCCGTGTCGACTGCCGCTGCAAGAGAAATTTTACCTGACCAATATCCGCGTGCTGATGTATTGACCTTTGGGCGCCAGGTCGGTGTGTTTATCGATGCTTTACATCGCCAAGATGCTGTAACCGCAGCGAGTGTTATTCATGATGTGATTGCAGAGCCCTGGCGCAAGCAGCTGTTACCCGGATTTGATGCTGCACGGGAAGCCACGCTAGCACTGGGTGGGTTAGCTTTCGGTATCTCAGGGTCTGGTCCTACGGTGTTTTGTGTCAGTGATGAACTTAGTAAAGCTGAAAACATCAAAACATATTTAGAACAACATTATGTGCAAAACGACGATGGATTTAGTCATATCTGCACGGTTCCCGCGAGCGGGGCAAGAACAGAATAATAGTGAGAAAAATTGAGTGGATTTAGTCAATTTAAAAGTCGCTGAACAGCGCGTAGATTTCTCCCAAGCCGTGAAAACAGGTTTAGGTAAGCAACAGGGACTTTTTTTCCCTGAACAGTTTGTTGCACTTGAAAACGTCGACGAACTTTTAGATATGCCATTGGTAGAACGCAGCATCGCAATACTCTCGCACCTCATTGGTGATGATGTAGCGCCTGATGTTTTGCGTGACATCGTGACAACTGCCTTTAACTTCCCTGCACCGATCGAAGCAATTAGTGACAACACGTATTGTTTGGAATTATTCCACGGACCGACATTGGCCTTTAAGGATTTTGGTGGTCGCTTTATGGCGCAATGCTTGGCGAATATCAGCCATGGCCAACCCATTACAATTCTAACGGCTACTTCGGGTGACACCGGTGCTGCAGTTGCGCACGCGTTCCATGGTATCGAGAACATTGATGTGGTGATCCTGTTTCCTAAAGGCAAGATAAGCCCTCTACAGGAAAAATTGTTTACCACCTTAGGCGGCAATATTCACACTGTTGCAATCGACGGTGATTTTGATGCTTGTCAGGCGCTAGTTAAGCAAGCCTTTGACGACCCTGAAGTGCGTGATGGATTGCATTTAAATTCAGCAAATTCTATCAATATTAGTCGCTTAGTGGCTCAGGTTTGCTATTACTTTGAGGCCGTTGCGCAATTGCCCAAGGACCAGCGCGAACAGTTGGTAGTGTCGGTTCCTAGTGGTAACTTTGGTAATTTAACTGCAGGTGTTATCGCTAAAGTCCTTGGACTCCCAATTAAGCGCTTTGTTGCCGCGACAAATCTGAATGACACCGTGCCGCGTTTTTTACGGACTGGCAAATGGCAACCTAAACCAACGATAGCGACACTCTCGAATGCAATGGACGTCAGCCAGCCAAATAATTGGCCGCGCATAGAAGCAATGCTTGCTCGGAATGAAATTGCGCCAGAGTGCATCATTGGAGAAATGGTGGATGAAGATTACACCCAATTGGCCATGAAGCAGCTCGCCAAGCTCGGTTATATTAGTGAACCGCATGCCGCAGTAGCGTATCGAGCGCTGCAACATCACCTACAAGACGGTGAAACTGGCTTGTTTTTGGGTACAGCACACCCCGCGAAATTTCGCGAGTCAGTTGAGAATGTATTGGGGCGTCCAATTAATCTGCCACCAGCGTTGGCTGAAGTTGCTGGAAAAGAAAGTCTGGCGACGGACAGTAGTGCTGACTACGCAGCACTGAAAGCCTATCTGTTTGCCACGCTCACCTAGTTTGTTATGGTAAAAACTTGGAGCGATGTGCTTGGGGCGGAAAAAAAGCAGCCTTACTTTGTTGCGATGATGCAAGAAATTGCTCGGCGCCGCCAGCAAGGAGAGGTCATTTATCCGCCGCAAGAGCTCGTTTTTAATGCGTTTGCATTAACCCCATTTGCAGAGGTGAAAATAGTCATTTTGGGGCAGGACCCGTATCACGGTGAGGGCCAAGCGCATGGCTTGTGTTTTTCTGTTCCGGAGGGGGTAAAACCGCCGCCGTCGTTAAAAAATATCTATAAAGAACTCGCCCGAGATTATCCTGATTATGCTATCCCTGAGCATGGGGACCTACAGCATTGGGCAGCGCAGGGCGTGCTGCTATTAAATACGGTATTAACGGTCACACACGGCCAAGCGCATTCACACGCTAAATTAGGCTGGGAACGGTTTACTGATCGTGTCATAGAAGCCATCAGCTCGCAATCAGACGGCGTAGTATTCATGCTCTGGGGCGGGCATGCACAGCGTAAAGCAGGCAAAGTCGATAGTCAGCGACACTGTATACTAACAGCACCACATCCATCGCCATTGTCAGCGCATCGCGGGTTTATTGGCTGCGGTCACTTTTCGGCCGCAAACCAATGGTTAGTAGCGCACCGCAAGCAACCTATCGATTGGCAGCTTTAACTTATCAACATAAACGAAAACGGCCGCACTAATTTGCGGCCGTTTAAATTTATCTGATTGCGGTGTCCAAATCGAAATCCATATCGAATTCAGCGAGCTCTTTTTCTAATCTGAAGCGGTCTTGAATCGCCTCAATTTCGCGCCATTTGCGTTTTTTGTTTCGTTGTTTGCTCGATTTATTTTCACTATCTGCCATCGCGAATACATCTTTTTTATTCACGGCGATCTCCTTATAGTTATTTTTGCGCACACTACGAGAGCTTGTCGAAGCATACTACTTAGCTTACTCAACTCACTCGATATTAATACCACAACGGCTTACAAGATAAAACCAAAATGTTAACTTTAGGTTAACATTTGATGACATTTAGGTTACTGGGCACTTGCACTTATTTGGTGCTTTGAACGCGTTGAAAAGCGGCAATTTGAGCTGCCGTTGACGCATCAAACTGGGCTAATTCTCGCTTACCATTAATTCCGTCAAGCACTTGATTACCAAGTACTTTACCTAATTCTACACCCCATTGATCAAATGAGTTAAGGCCCCAAATAACCCCTTGCACAAAGACCTTGTGCTCGTATAAAGCAACTAATGCGCCAAGGGTAAATGGGTCAAGGCGTTCAAAGCGCAAAATGTTACTTGGTTTATTCCCTGGCATGGTTTTATGTGCCGCTAAGCGCGTCTTTTCATGTTCGTCGAGATCGCTGTTTGCCATATCGGCAAGGCATTCTGCATAACTTTTACCCTGCATTAACGCTTGCGTTTGACCAAAACAATTCGATGCCAACATGGCATGGTGTTGTTTCGCAGCATCACTTTGATTGTCATAAACACTGAGTGGCAGGATAAAGTCGGCAGGGATCAGTGTGTTACTCTGATGGATCAGCTGATGGAACGAGTGTTGTCCATTGGTCCCTTCACTGCCCCAAATGATTGGGCCTGTGGCACATGTAACCGGCTCGCCCGCTTGATTGACTTGTTTGCCGTTACTTTCCATATCGAGTTGTTGAACATAAGCTGGGAAGCCGCGCAAATAGTGATAGTAGGGCAGTAAAACATGACTTTGCGCACCTTGAAAGTTACGGTACCAAATACCGAGCAATGCCATAATAAAGGGCATGTTGCTCTCTATTGGTGCATGTTGGAAATGTTCATCCATGGCAAATGCGCCTTTGAGCAGGGTCTCAAAATTTTCAAACCCTAGTGCAAGAGCGATCGGTAACCCAATGGCGGACCATAAACTATAGCGACCGCCGACCCAATCCCACATAGGGAAAATATTATCACTTGCGATGCCGAATTCTTGTGCCGCTTTGACGTTTGAGGATACACAAACGAAATGCTTAGCAACGTTTTGTTGTTTGCCGCCAGCAGATAGAAACCAGGCTTTTGCCGATAAGGTGTTTTGCAATGTCTCTTGTGTGGTGAATGACTTTGATGACATTACGATGAGTGTTTCGCGGTGATCCAGTTTGGCGAGTACATCCCGAATATGACAACCATCGACGTTCGCAACGAAATGCACATTAACTTTCTCTGATTGGAGAGGTTTTAATGCCTCGGTCATGATTTTAGGGCCCAAAAAGGAGCCACCAATACCAATGGCAACAATGTCTTTGATCACACTTCCGGTGTAACCCTTGTGTTCGCCACTGTGAACCGACTGCGTGAAAGCACGCATTTTAGTTAAGGTGGCCTTGACCTCAGGCATAACATTTTGACCATTAACATACACGGCTTTATCACTGAAGTTGCGTAATGCGGTATGCAGCACCGCACGGCTTTCGGTTGTATTAATTGTCTCGCCAGCAAACATGGCATCACGCTGTTGCTCCACCTTGCATTCACGGGCTAGTTCAAAAAGCGTTGCCAACAGATCGTCATCAAGACGGTTTTTTGAGTAATCAAGGTGAATGCCGCAAGCTTCTGCAGAATATCGCGTTGCTCGTGCTGGGTCTTGCGCAAATAAGTCTCGCATATGCTGGCCATCCATTCGTTTGGCATGTTGGTTAAGTGCTTGCCATTGAGCAGATGCATTGGTGTTAGGCATATTTAATCCTTATATGAGAGTTATTGAACGCGTAACTATAGTAAAGGATTGTTGGCACGCTGTGCAGTTAAAAAGTGCAGGAATTCTTATTGCAATGAATGGTCAGAGCAGCTGGATAAGAGTACAGGAAATTAATGTGTTTTATACTCGTTTCGATGGGAGTCGATTAGTTGCGGTTTGAGAAAACACGAATAGGGTTTATTGAGTATTCCGGTTTGCTGAGTCAAGACTCAGCAAACCATGCATTTTAAGCTTTCATGGGATAACGCTTTGCGAGCGCTGAATGTGTAATTTAGCCCTGCTGGAAAGCAAGCGCATCGCATTGACTAAAATTTCGCTTGCAGTAACGCTTCGAGCTTTTCCTGGTCTGCTGCAAAGTTGCGGATCCCCTCAGCGAGTTTCTCTGTCGCCATAGCGTCTTCATTGTGCGCCCACCGGAACTCGCTTTCTGTTAGTGCAGGGGGTTTAGCTGTAACCGTTGTCGCTGGTTCAAGCTTTTGTGTTAAGGTTCCTGGGGTATTTGCCAATTCTTCTAAAAGCTGGGGGCTGATGGTGAGTCGATCACACCCAGCTAGCTCGATGATTTCTCCAGTATTGCGGAAGCTAGCTCCCATTACAACAGTACTGTAGCCATGCTGCTTGTAGTAGTTATAGATTTTCGTTACTGATAATACCCCTGGGTCTTCTGCTGCGGCATAATCACTCTTACCGGTACTCTGTTTATACCAATCTAAAATGCGACCGACAAAGGGCGAGATCAAAAACACTCCAGCCTCAGCACAGGCTTGGGCTTGCGCGAAACTAAACAGTAAAGTGAGGTTACAGTTAATCCCTTGCTTTTCTAAATATTCTGCAGCTTTAATCCCCTCCCAAGTAGAGGCAATTTTGATCAGGATACGCGATTTATCAACGCCTGCGTCTGCATATAGTGCGATTAACTTTTCCGCTTTGGCGATTGTTGCTTGGGTATCAAAAGAAAGGCGGGCATCAACCTCTGTCGAGATCCGCCCTGGGATGATTTGTTGGATTTGATGACCAATACTGACGGCTAACTTATCGCTGGCATTATCCACTTGCTCAGCAGTCGAGCCGCCTTGGGCTTTGGCATAGGCGATAGCATCATCGATAAGCGTTGCATATTGGGGTAATTCAGCCGCCTTAAGCAATAACGAAGGATTGGTCGTGGCATCAACCGGTTGATATTTTTTTATGGCTTCGATATCACCAGTATCGGCTACGACAGTGGTCATCGCGCGCAAAGCGCTTAATTGATCAGACATATTGGATTCTCATAGTTCTTAATGTGCATAGGGTATAACTGTCGGCTGTGGAGTGCTAGTTATCTGCAGGAATTAAATATAATTTTTAGTCAGTGCTTGGTTTTTTGTAGATTGCCGCAATCTTCTTAGTAAACACAAGATGAGTGAAAGTGAAACTGTTGTTATGTTAGTTGTTTTGTCCCCCGCCAAAAACCTTGACCTTGATCCAGTAAAGTTGAATGTTAGCAACACTCAACCTGAATTATTGAACGAAACCAAAGCGCTCGTGGATGTCTGCCGCACCCTTGCGCCCGCCGAGCTTTCATCGCTAATGAAAATCAGTGACAAGCTGGCCATACTCAATGCTGAGAGGTTTAACAGTTTCGAGTTTCCATTTACTGCCGCAAACGCGAAACCTGCAGTACTCACTTTTAATGGAGATGTATACACCGGTTTGCAGGCGGAGTCCCTTAGCACCGATGAACTCGCGTTTGCTCAGCAGCATCTGCGCATTTTGTCAGGTCTGTATGGCGTTTTACGTCCATTAGATTTGATGCAAGCCTATCGCCTAGAAATGGGAACCTCGTTAAACACCGGTGATTATAAAAATTTGTATGAATTTTGGGGTGATAAGATTACTGAGGTATTGAACCAGCAACTGGAGCATGCCAATTCCGAAGTGTTAGTCAATCTGGCGTCGAATGAGTATTTTAAAGCCGTAAAGAAAAAACAACTCAAGGCCAGAATAATTACACCGGTATTTAAAGATTTTAAAAATGGTCAATACAAAGTGATTAGTTTTTTTGCCAAGAAAGCGCGTGGATTAATGGCACGGTATATTTTGCAAAACCAAATTCTCGATGTCGAAAAGCTGAAAGATTTTGCTTCGGAAGGCTATCAGTATGAGCCCAAGCTAAGCAGTGTCGACGAATGGGTATTTACGCGTAAGCAATAATCCCAGTCACTCACATTGTTAGCTCTAGTAGATAAGAAGTGATCTGGAACAGTTTTTTCTAGCAGCCCTAAAGTAGGCCAACTTGCCCATATGTGAGGTACAAATGGATACAATAGCACGCCAGAAAATAATCATTACATAACACTGACAGTTGCGCGCGACAAAATAGAAAAGCTTCTGTTACCGCCAGCCGGTGCGCTTGAGCCACCCAAGTAGCTGGATTTTCAAAGCGATAGAAAACCAGTGCTTAAACAGTTGATTTCAACTATAAGCCGCAAAACCGTGGTTGAACAATGGTGTTTCATTGGTTGCAGAATGGACATCTAACGTCTACTGTTTTCTCTTAGTCAGATGGAGATATGCAATGGAACTTGGACAATTTTCAGTAAGCCTCGCAGTGAAAGATATTCAGCAATCCAAAAAATTCTACGAGGCGCTTGGATTTGTTGCGTGTGAAGGGTGCGGTTCAATCGACGACAATTGGTTAATACTGCAAAAGGGAGATGTGGTGATTGGTTTATTTAAAGATATGTTTAAGGACAATATTTTAACCTTTAATCCTGCAGATGCTCGTGCCATTGAAAAGAGCATGGTCGATTCCGGTTATACGCCGGTGACCGCAACGCAAGGCAATACTGGCCCTTGTCATTGCGTTTTCACTGATCCGGATGGGAATCAAGTGATGTTCGATCAATTCTAGATTTTAGCGTCAGTGGTTTAAATCTAAAGAGGGTATGTCCGATTCAGCAACGGATTTGTCGGTGTCGTTTTGTGTGCATACGATCCAAATCTGCGGAATTGACCGGATCTGATTTCGCCATGCTGAAAAAATTCAGAGATAGGGTAAATGCGGAAAGCTTAACCTCTGAAATTACCCAAGCCTGAGCAGAGCGCATAGGTAACAATGACTAGTGACTGCTACTCAGCATACAGTTTTTGTGAAAAGTTTAAGGTTTGGATTTCGTTGCCGGCTTGGATCTGAATAGCGAACCGATAGGTCTCCATGTCCCTGTAGGGTAAAACAGCCAAGTAATACACAGCGTCACCCTCGCGCACGCGCTTGAACTTCAGTTCCTTTTGAGTACCAATTAAATTCGTCGCGCTTCCTGAAACCGCAGGTTCAAGCGCTTTTTTTGAAGCTGAATCCAGGACTGAAATGTTAACCAGAGCGTTGAAGCGACTACGCACAATGCCATTGGCTTTGGCTATTTCGGGCGTTAAAAAAGTCGTATTGACCACCATATAATGAACATCCCAACCGCCGAGTGTGGCTTTTTGTTCAGCGTTTGCAACTCCAGAGAACCACAATGTAATCAGTCCAACTATCACATACGCATAATGCCGCATGACTCCTCCTCTGAAAATTAAAAACCGCCGAAAATATCGCCGAGTAATATGCGAATAAACTGTAACCCAATGATTGCAATCAGAACAGACAGATCTAAACCACCCATGGGCGGAATAATCCGACGGATGGGCGCCAAAAAGGGCTCTGTCAACTGCATGGTGACATATTCAATCGGATTGTTACCTTGGCTTACCCAGCTTAAAATCGCTCGTAAGATTAAGATCCAGAAAACCAGACTCAGACCTTCTCTAAGTACATCAACAAAGGCTGATATAATGATCGCCAACGGTGCAAAATTAGCGCTAAATACTAAAGATATTGTCGTGATCTTGGCAATTGACACCAATAGTGCAAAGACAAATGTAGCAGTATCAAAGGGACCAATTGATGGGATAATCCTGCGCATTGGACCAACAATCGGCTGAGTCGTCTTTACAACTACCTGACTCAATGGATTATAAAAGTCTGCTCTAACCCATTGCAGCCATAAGCGCAATAAAACAACCATTAAATACAGGTTGAATAGGGTCGTAATAAGAAAATAAGTCGCGTTCATAAAAGGCTCTTTAGTTAGAATTCATTAGACATTTCTTCGGCGCGTTTAACCGCAGCCTGCATCGCTTCGCTGACTAGGCTACTTAGGCCCCCTTGCATAAATGTTTGTAGTGCTTGCGCTGTAGTACCGCCTTTCGAGGTAACGTTTTCACGCAAGGTAGAGAGTTCCACCGCTGGATTCTTAACCACCATTTTGGCAGCGCCAAACATTGCTTGCTGCACCATTAAACGGGCTTGTGAGTGACTGAAGCCCATCTTCTCTGCCTCCGCTTGCATGGCCTCCAAAAACAAAAAGAAGTACGCGGGGGCACTACCTGCCGCAGCAATTACACCATCAATTTGTGACTCTTCATCAACCCACACAACTTCCCCAACCGCTGCCATTAGGTCAGCACAAACTTGACGCTCGGTTTCATTGACTGCTGTATTAGCAATCAATCCCGTTAAACCTGCACCCACGGCACTTGGCGTGTTAGGCATGGCTCGTACCCACTTAGTTGCTGCCGGTAGCATTTCACTGAGCCGGTTTAGCTTAATTCCTGCAGCAATAGACATAAATACCTTATCGTCAGATACTTGCGCAGAGTCCAAGGCGCCAAGAACTTCTGCCATCAGTTGTGGCTTCACCGACATGACAATGACGTCAGCGTAAGCAACAACAGCATCGTTATCAGTGGTTATGTTGATACCAAACTCTTCTTGCAGGTCCATTAATTTATCGGTAGAACGGTTGCTCGCGGTTATGGCGTTCGGCGAATAGCCTGACTCAATAAGTCCAGCGATGATACTGCGGCTCATATTACCGGCACCGATAAATCCTACATGTTTAGTTTGCATGCTACTCCCAAAATACTTGTGTCGTCTGTGTGATCAGTTGCGTTGCCCGAAAATTGCTGTGCCTATTCTTACCATAGTGGAACCGCACTGGATCGCAATTTCGGCATCGTTACTCATTCCTATAGATAAAGTATCTATGGTTGAATGCTGTTGTTTCAAGAGGGAATACAGTTTATTCATGCGGTCAAAACTGGCCCTTTGCATATTGACGTCAGTAGAGTTAGCCGGGATAGCCATTAAGCCACGCAACTGCAGATTCGGTAGTTCTGCCACCGCTTGGGCAAATTCTTCTACGTTTTCGGCTAACACACCCGACTTGGTATTCTCACTATCGATATTGACCTGAATACAGATATTCAGTGGCGTTAGATTCGTCGGCCGCTGTTTCGACAAGCGCCGCGCAATCTTCAGTCGATCGAGACTTTGCACCCAAGCAAAGTGCTCCGCCACAACCTTGGTTTTATTCGATTGTAATGGACCAATGAAATGCCACTCAATATCCGTGTAATCACGCATCTTGATGATTTTATCGACGCCTTCTTGAACGTAATTTTCGCCAAACAAACGTTGCCCCGCCGCATACGCTTGTTGTAAATCTGATACCGGTTTTGTTTTGCTAACTGCTAGTAATTTAACTGATTTTGCTGGACGATGGGCAACTTCAGTTGCGTGCGCAATCATCTTGTAGGCGCTTTCCAGTCGATCTGCTATTGTTTGCATAGCGTGTTTAGTTTTTTCGGAGACACAGACCTTGGATATTACCGAACTTTTAGCCTTTAGTGTGCAAAACAACGCATCGGATTTACATTTAAGCGCAGGACTACCCCCGATCATTCGTGTTGATGGTGAGATGCGCCGCCTAAATGTACCAGCCCTGGATCACAAACAAGTCCATGCATTGGTTTATGAAATCATGAACGATATGCAGCGTAAGGAATACGAAGAAAATCTAGAGACTGATTTTTCTTTTGAAGTTAAAGACCTGTCGCGCTTTAGGGTTAACGCGTTTGTGCAAAATCGTGGTGCCGCGGCTGTACTGCGGACCATTCCTAGTAAAGTGTTGACCTTAGATGATCTGGGAGCGCCGGCAATCTTTAAGGACATCATCAACCAGCCGACTGGGATTGTGTTGGTTACCGGTGCGACCGGTAGTGGTAAGAGTACCACTTTGGCAGCAATGATTGACCATATCAATACTCACAAACGTGAGCACATTCTGACTATCGAAGACCCGATCGAGTTTGTGCACGAAAATAAGCTTTGCGTGATCAACCAACGTGAAGTTCACCGTGATACTCATAGTTTCAATAATGCGCTCCGCAGTGCTCTGCGTGAGGATCCTGATGTTATTCTCGTCGGTGAATTACGTGACCTCGAAACGATTCGTTTGGCAATATCAGCTGCGGAAACGGGGCATCTAGTCTTTGGTACCCTACACACCAATTCCGCGCCGAAAACTATCGACCGGATCATTGATGTGTTTCCTGCTGAAGAAAAGGCCATGGTGCGTTCTATGTTGTCAGAATCTTTGCGCGCAGTTATCTCACAAACCTTACTTAAGAAAGTAGGGGGCGGCCGTATCGCGGCCCACGAAATCATGATTGGTATTCCGGCCATCCGTAATCTAATCCGTGAAGACAAAGTGCCGCAAATGTATTCGGTTATTCAAACCGGACAAGCCCATGGAATGCAAACCATGGATCAGTGTTTGCAAAAACTTGTTGGCATGGGCGTGATTTCTCCGCAAGATGCAGCGGCTAAATCTATCGATAAACAACCCAAACCAGGATTCTAAGCGATGCATTCTCTTGATGATTATTTAGAGCAAATGGTAGGCGAATCGGCCTCTGACGTATTTATTACCGTTGGCTATCCGGTAAGTGCCAAAATTAATGGGCAATTAACCCCATTGGGCGATGATGCGCTTACGGCCGACGATGCCTTGGATTTGGTGCATCAGGCAATGTCAGATAAGCAACGCGAGGAGTTCGAAACTAGCAAAGAATGCAATTTTGCTATAGCGCGGGAAGGCATTGGACGCTTTCGTTGTAGCGCGTTCTGGCAGCGTGATCTGGCCGGTATGGTTATTCGTCGGATTGTTACGCAAATTCCACAAGCTGATGATTTAGGGCTGCCGCCAGTGCTGAAAGATATCATCATGGCTAAGCGCGGCTTAGTGTTATTTGTGGGGGGAACCGGCACGGGTAAATCAACCTCATTGGCGGCGTTAATTGGTCATCGCAATGCAAATTCAAAGGGCCATATTCTCACTATCGAAGATCCCATTGAGTTTGTGCATGAGCATAACAAATGCGTGGTGACCCAACGAGAGGTAGGGATAGATACACTGTCTTTTGATGATGCGTTGAAGTCTTCCTTACGACAAGCGCCTGATGTTATTTTGATTGGTGAGATCCGCTCAATGGAGACCATGGAATACGCCATGTCATTTGCCGATACTGGACATTTGTGTGTAGCAACACTACACGCAAACAATGCCAACCAGGCAATAGAACGGATTATGCACTTAGCGCCGAAAGATTTGCACGATAAGTTGCGTTTTGATTTGAGTTTGAACATTCGTGCAATTGTGGCGCAGCAGCTGGTGCCGACGATCGATGGTAAAGGGCGGGTCGCAGCGATAGAGATCTTGTTAAACTCACCTCTGATCACTGATTTAATCCAGAAAAACAATATCGGGTCGCTCAAGGAAGCCATGCAGAAAGGCAAAGAGGCAGGCATGCAAACCTTTGATATGGCACTGTATGATCATTATAAAGCGGGGCGGATCTCTTTGGATCAGGCGCTGCATCATGCCGATTCTCCGAATGACTTGCGCTTAATGATTAAGTTGGATACCAATGAAGGGTCTGGACTGGGTTCATTGTCCAACGTATCGATTGATATGGACTAACAGGTTTGCTGATCTATCGCGATTACGATCGCTTCCTAGTCTTTAGAGTCAAGGCATTGTTAGAGGAGCACGGAATACCGTGCTTCTTGAAAAACGAATATATCGCGGGTGCAATTGGCGAGGTTTCGCCACTGGATGCACAGCCTGAGGTCTGGTTGACCGACGCTGAGTGGGCGTCTAGAGCCCGCGTTCTTATCGATGAATTCAGACACGATTATGTCAATAGCGACAATGGTGATGATTGGAGTTGCAGCGGTTGTGGGGAAGTTAATAGTGCAAACTTTGCGGTCTGCTGGCAATGCCAGCACAGTCGTTAACAGGGTAATGAGCAATTAATGGTTCTCAAAGTAGCTTTGCAGGATCAAACATGCAGAAACACTGTCGATTTTCCCTTTTTCGAGTTTCTTAAAACCACCCATAGCAAATAATTCAGCTTTGGCATCCACAGTGGTCAAGCGTTCATCCCATAACTCCACCGACACTTTAAACCGCCCGTGCAAGCGATTGGCAAAGGTGCGTGCGCGTTCAGTTAAGGGTTGCTCTGTGCCATCCATGTTTAATGGCAGGCCAACAATACAAGCGCTGGGCTGCCATTCAGCAATGATTTCTTCCACTTTAGACCAGTCGGGTACGCCATCGCGAGCTTTCAGTGCATGTAATGGCGATGCCGTTGCGGTGATAGATTGCCCGACCGCAACACCAATGCTTTTTACGCCATAGTCGAAGCTTAATAGTGTTCCGCGCATGTTAAGCATGTCCTGCATTCGGTGCTAGTTGCCAGATATCAACGCCTAGTTTGTTTACTGCAGCTTGCCATTTTTTATGAATGGGTACGTCAAACAATATATCGGTGTCTGCGGCGACTATTAACCAGCTGTTTTCTTGGAGCTCTTGCTCTAACTGGCCGCCAGTCCAGCCTGCATAACCCAAAGTCACTAATGATTTTTCTGGTCCTTGTGCGCTTGCGATGGCTGGCAAAATATCTTTCGAGGTCGTTACCATGATTTCTGGTGTTAACGCTAGACTGGAAGACCAGCCCTCTTGGGTCGTGTGTAGAATAAACCCACGATCTTGCGAGACCGGTCCGCCTGCCAGTATGACCTTTTCCGCATAAGCATCATCCACCGCTACACTGTCATCGATCTGATTAAGTAATGCCTTCAGATTCATGGTGGTTGGTTGATTGATAACCAGCCCCATCGCACCTTGTTCATTATGCTCACAAATATAGGTCAGCGAGCGTGAAAAATAACGATCTTCCAAGCTCGGCATAGCGATCAAAAAATGATTTTCAAAGGTGACTCGGTCTGACATAGCTTAACGATTAATCCTTTCTTCAATGGCGTCGAACAACTGACTACAAATATTAATATTGTAGGCGGCTTCAAGTTCGCGCACGCAAGTTGGGCTGGTGACATTGATTTCTGTGATTTTGTCACCGATGACATCTAAACCGACAAATAACAAGCCCTTTTCAACCAGTGTGGGTGCAATAGCTTCCGCTAATAGCCGGTCACTATCACTGATTGGTTGTGGCCTACCAGTCCCCCCTGCAGCAAGATTTCCGCGGGTTTCGTTACCACTGGGCAGGCGCGCTAAACAGTATGGAATAATTTCACCGGCAACAATCAATACCCGTTTGTCACCCTCTTTGATGGCCGGCAAATAGCGTTGAAACATAGCATATTGCTGTCCATTTTTGGTCAGTGTCTCTGCAATGACCCCCAAGTTGGTGCCATCTTCAGTGACTCGAAAAATAGACACGCCACCCATTCCGTCCAGTGGTTTGCAAATAATATCGCCGTGTTCGGCGTGAAAGGCTTTAATTTTTTCCTTTTGTGCGGTGACCAGTGTTGGGGGGGTGTACTCGGAAAACCAAGTGGTAAACAGCTTTTCATTGAAATCACGCAAACTTTGCGGTTTGTTGACCACCAAACACCCTTGTCGCTCGGCTAGTTCCAACATGTGGGTTGCGTAGATAAATTCCGCATCTACAGGAGGATCTTTGCGCATTAATATGACGTCAAAGTGTGACAGTGCAACCTCATGGCGTTCACTGAGTGTAAACCAGTCTTCGGGATTTTCTTCAACCTGTAATGCACGACAACTTGCATACGGTAATCCATCGTTGATATAGAGGTCTGTCATTTCAATGTAGGACAGGTTGTAGCCACGCGCTTGGGCCTCTAGCAGCATGGCAAAACTGCTATCTTTTTTAATATTGATGGCATTGATGGGGTCCATCACTATGGCTAACTTGATGCTCATGTGAATCCTTTGAATCCTGACTTTTATAGGAAATGGCGGTGCGAAAGATTATTTCAAGTTAGGTGCTGAAAATTAGTCGCTTTCGTTTGCATTAATCGGAATGCGTAACCGAAACAACGTACCTTTCCCCAGGACGGACTCGCAGTCCAAGGTTCCTTTCAACACATCGACAGCCAAGTTGTAACAAATGTGCATGCCTAAGCCAGTGCCACCACTACCACGCGCATTTGTAAAAAATGGCTTATAAATGTTTGCAACCGTGTGCTCAGACATACCTTTTCCATTGTCACGATAATCCAACGATAAGTAAGATTGTACTTGATTGCTATTATCGATACGTACGCGGATGGTGATCCGCCCACGCTGACCGGAGTCAAACGCATGGGTAGCTGAATTCATGATAAGGTTGATTAAAATTTGCCCAAGCGCTCCAGGATTGGTTTGGAAGTTCAGATCAGGGTTTACATCCAGGCAAAAAACATGACCAAAACGTTTTAAGCGCGGCTTTAAAGATAAAAGTATCTCATCAATATAATCAATTACATTGATCGTTCGCGGCTCTTGAGAGTGTTGGTCAATCGAGAGTTGTTTGAAGGTTGTAATCAATTGGCTGGTGCGAGCCAGATTCCGCTCGATGATGTCGGATGCTTCGCCGCATTCTCGGTAAAAAGATTCAAGATCAGACCGTTTTAGCGCATCTTGCTCAAACAGTGTTCTGGATTTTTGCTGCATCGCGCGCAGATAAGTGGCGGCAGTAATGGCAACCCCAATGGGGGTATTGATCTCATGGGTTAAGCTCGACATCATGGTACCAAGCGCTGCCATATTTTCCATCTCGAGCAGTTGCATCCGAACTTCATTGCGTTGATCCAGCGCTTTGCTCAATAACACGTTGGCTTCACTGAGCTCTTTCGTTCGCTCTGCAACTCGTTGTTCTAATTCATTGTGTGACTTTTTTAACGCCGAAATCATGCGCGATCGCTCAATAATCACGCTTAATATTTTCGCTTCATAATCAAGCGCATGGATGTCATCTTGACTTGGCGCTTGGCTTTGCTCAGGGTAGATTGCCAGAGTGCCATACACCTCACCCGCCGGAGAAATAAGTGGATGCGACCAACACGCCTTTAACTCTGCTTGTTTAGCCATAGCAGCCAAAGGTTGCCAGTCTTTACTGGTTAGAACATTTGCCTCATAGATGGGTTTTTTATGGAATACCGCAGCGCCGCAACAACCGTTATTAGCCCCCACTGGGAAATTAGTCAGTGCTTTTACAAACTCCTGGGGAAAGCTGGGGGCTACCAGTGGAGATAAGGTTATTTTATCATCGTTTAACAGCATGATAATACAGCGCACGCCCGGGTGAGCTTCTTCAATACCTTGCACCATGGTGCGTGCAACAGTTTTCAAGGAGGCACCACTAATTAACAGGTCGAGGGCTTTCGCTCTGCCTATTTCGATAGCACTCCTACTTTGTAACTGTGTGATTTGCTCCTTGCTGATACTTCTTTCGGGGTTCTTAGACATTCAACCTACTGCGTTGCAATCGCGCTTCAATGCAAACAAATATGACGTTCACACGGTAAACGCAATTTTAAGATGTGTCAAAATTTTGTCAGTTAATTGTTTACTTGACTAAATATCGCCAAAGCTTGCTTGCAGTATAGAAATTGCAGCAACTGCGGCAGTTTCTGTACGCAACACCCTCGGGCCCATCGTAAGCGCTTGATAGCCATTTTGTACCGCGGTATAGACCTCTTGTTGTGATAAGCCTCCCTCCGGTCCTATCAATATTCGAAAACCACGCGAATTACTCTCAAGCTGCTGGATTCGTTGATGTGCCGTGGGATCAAATAATAGGCGAGTTTGATCGGATGACGTTTTTAACCAGTCGTGCAACAGTACTGGACTATTCAATACAGGCAGTGTGTTGCGGCCGGATTGTTCGCAGGCTGCTTGAATTATTTTGGCCCATTGTGAGAGTTTCTTATCCCAACGCTCCGCACTCAATTTCACCGCGCAGCGTTCTGTAATTACCGGTGTTATGTGCGTGACTCCCAGTTCGGTGGCTTTTTGCAAAACCCAATCCATTCGGTCGCCTTTACTGACGGCTTGCCCAAGATGCAAAGAGAGTGAGGATTGTGGATCAATAGCCAATTTCGCGTCGAGATATACGACCGCTTGCCGCTTGCCGATCTGGGTTACAACACCACTATATTCGTTGCCGTCACCGTTAAACAGAACGACTGGCGTTTGGGGCACGAGACGCAGAACATTGGCCATGTAGTGGGCCGTTTCTGCCGGCATAATAACTTCGGTGTCGACAGCTAGGGCACTGGCAACGAAAAAACGTGATACTCGCATACGGGGTCATGGTTGCTAATTAAGATGGCGCAAGAATAACATGCGTCCCATGCTGAACACAGGATGAAAAAGAAAAAGGCGCTTGCGCGCCTAAAATCTTGTGTGTATTTAGCTTAAGCTGACTACCTCGGTCTCTTTGGAGCTAATTCTATGAGCCTGTGTTGTGGCGCTATTTGAAGTTATTGCATGACCGGTTCCACGCGCATCAGGCGTGTTATCACCAGTATCTCTCATTAAAGCGTATATAAATAGTAGGCTAACTGCGGTAAACAAAATAGATAGTAATAACATTTTCAATTCCTTTAAAAACATTAATTGGGTTACGCCACCTGTTCTTCTGAACAGGTTTAGAGCGTGGTGGAAATATAGTCAATTTTTCAGAAAGATCCAGTGGATTTGCAAAAAAAAAATTGTTCTGCACGCCTTTATTTACGGGTGTCTGTGATTGGTGACAGGTTTTTAACACTTCTTCTACAATGTGTTTGCAGCGCTGTAACAAAGCATAACAGGGGCGCTCAAGTCTTTCGAAAAATAATTAAAAACAACACGTTGCTTTTTTAATTGCCAAATGTGTCTAAATGTTGCTATTTTTTTCTTCGGTTAAATTGTTAACCCAATTAGAAGGAATTTACACATGTATTCTGCTGAAGAAATTGAAAACTTGGTTAATACCTACGTAATCCCATGGGGTATTAATATCGTTTTCGCTATTCTTATCTACGTAGTAGGTAAAATTGTCGTTGGTGTTTTGATGTCGCTATTTAATAAGGTTATGGCGAAGTCAAAATACGATGCCATGCTCGTAGCGTTCTTGGCATCAATTCTCAACGCGGTGCTGATGCTATTTGTGATCGTTGCAGCACTCGATAAATTGGGCGTTGATACCACGTCATTGGTGGCGATTTTAGGTGCAGCTGGTTTAGCGATCGGTTTGTCCTTGCAGGGATCACTGCAAAACTTTGCAGCTGGTGTGATGCTGCTGGTATTCAAACCGTTTAAGTCAGGCGACTTTGTTGAAGCGGGCGGCACTATGGGGACGGTTAAGTCTATCGGTATTTTTACCACTATTATGACGACCCCAGACAACAAAGAAATAATCGTACCAAACGGTGCCATTTATGGCGGTAATATCACCAATTTCTCGGCCAAAGAAACCCGCCGTGTTGATATGGTGTTTGGCATTGGCTACGGCGACGACTTATTAAAAGCAAAGCAGGTGCTCGAGGCCATGGTCAAGGAAGATGAGCGTATTCTTGCTGATCCGGCGCCGCAAGTGGCAGTATCAGAACTTGGCGATAGCAGTGTTAATTTTGTGGTCCGTCCATGGGTTAAAAGTGGTGACTATTGGGGCGTGCTGTTTGATTTCACCGAAGCGGTAAAACTACGCTTTGATAAAGAAGGTATTTCAATTCCATTCCCGCAAATGGATGTGCACGTTCACAAAGAGGATTAATCCTTCTTACATTAAGAACTAGGGCCGCTAAACAGCGGCCTTTTTACTAATAAATTGAAGACTACGCCTGACAGTTAGGTTTTTGGGTTTGTTGCTGCGCAATTTTCTGGGCTTGTGGTAATAATGCGGACAGCGCGGCAATGCGAGTTTGTGGCGCTGGATGGGTCGATAGCAACTCCGGTTGGCGCTGGCCACCGCTGGCAGCTTCCATATTTTCCCACAATGTGATGGCTTGCTCTGGTGCAAAGCCCGCCTGCGCCATCAGGGTTAGCCCGATTTCATCGGCTTCTGATTCATGGGTTCGACTGAAGGGTAACTGCACTCCAACTTGCACTCCTAGTCCAATCGCGGCCATGATCGGACCAGAATTAGCAACCTCATTTGCAGCCATTATTTGTCCAACCGCCTGCGATCCAATCGATATGATGGTACTTTGCGACATTCGCTCATTGCCGTGTTGAGCAATAACATGGCCGACTTCATGGCCAATGACGGCAGCTAGTTGATGTTGATTTTTTGCGACCTGCAAGAGACCAGTGTATACGCCAATTTTCCCGCCAGGTAAGGCAAAAGCATTGACTTGGGGATCGTCAAACACAACGATTTCCCATTGGCCTGCAAATACCTCTTGACTTACTTGAGCAATAATTGGGCGAGCGACACATTGCACATAGTCATTTTCAATTGCTTTATTGGAAATCTGGATAGATTCCTTCATACCGTTAAAGGCTTGCGCTCCCATTTCAGACAACTGGCTATCTGAATAGAGAAGGACTTGATTTCTACCTGTTGGCGAAGTGGCACATCCCAGCAATGTGAGGACGGCAGTCGTTATAAATATTTTTTTCAGCATTTTGGGTTCATCGATTTCACTTAGTTATAGGAAGTATCTTGCGCCATTCAAGCACCCAGAAGCAAGTTAAAATAGAGCGGTGTTAAGGATGCATTTAGTTTTTATATTTACCCTAATCGTTTTCGTTACGAGTCTTCAAACATACATAAACTCAACATTAGCTTGCCTCGGTGAATGGTGATTCTGTACTCGTTATCACAGAGTCGAATGATGCGTTGATGGGAGATTGTGTATTCCCCCGTATTGCACATTCGGTGGAACGCTATCCTGTTGCTGGGGAGCGTTGTGCTAAGAACTTCATGCAATTGTAACAATTGCACTCTACCTTACTGCCAGTTAAAAACATAAATGGTGTGGACTTAGTCCACAGTATTTAGCATGATAAGCAATAATCAACTATTGTGTGACAATAACGACAAAAAAAGGAAGGCAAATGGCGGCTCGACAAGTATTCAAATACGGACTTCTGGCGTTTTTTGTGTCAGCGACGTTAGCAGGGTGTGGCTTAGACGGTGACGACGGATTACAAGGTGAACAAGGCTTGCAAGGGCCGCAAGGTGATCCGGGACAAGACGGTGCCCCGGGGCAAGATGGCCAAGATGGTCAGGATGGTTCAGACGCATCTTTAGGCATCACGCTATCGATCATTGGCCGCGCCAGTCTTGGCTCGAGTGGCGCTGCAGAAATTGTTCAATACCACAAAGAAACTCAGCGTATTTATGCGACCAATAGCTCGACTGGCACGATTGCGATTATTAATGCCAGTGGCTTAACGTCGAATGCCTTGTCGGATCCAATTAACCTAGTCAACTTGTCGGCCACGACAATCACGTTGCCGACAGAATTTGAAGGTACTGCGTTAGGTGGTGTAAACAGTATTGCCGTGTCAGGTGACTTGCTTGCCGTTGCAGTCTCAGGGGCAACCCAAGCAGACAATGGCATGGTTCTGTTTTACAACGGTCTGAATGACAATGCGCCTACATTGCTTGATGGTGTGATGGTAGGCAATTTGCCCGATATGGTTAAGTTCACCCCAGATGGCGGCAAAGTGATTGTTGCCAATGAAGGTGAGCCAAACGGTGATTACAGTAATGACCCTGAAGGCAGTATCTCGGTGATTGACATTCTTGCCAATAATGAACCTGAAGAAACTGCTGAAACCGTAGACTTTACACAATTTAATGGTCAGCAAGCTGATTTGGAAGCGCAGGGTATGGTCTTCCCCAATCCATCAGGTCGCACCATCAACGGTAATCTCATTGATATTTCTGTAGCGCAGGATTTAGAGCCAGAAGCGATCGAAGCAACTAATGATCGGGTTTATGTAACCTTACAAGAAAATAATGGGGTAGCAGTAGTAGACCTAGAAGATTTATCAGTTGAGCTCATTGGCTTAGGTTTTAAAGATTGGGCAGCGCTCAATTTCGATGGCAATGAAGATGGTGCCGTTAGCTTTGGTCAATACGATGGCCTCTACGGTGTGTATATGCCGGATACCATTTCAAGTTATGAATGGAAAGGAGCGACTTTCTTAGTCACTGCTAATGAAGGTGATGCGCGAGAGTATTTCTTTGATGTTGCAGATGAAGCTGCTTGTACCGCGGCTGGTGGCCTTAGTTTTGATGCTGATGATGGTTGCTTGTCGTACACCGATGAAGTGAAGCTTGAAGATATTGCTGCAGAACCGGGCTCAAAACTTGAGAGTCTTAAAATGATGGGCGATATCGATGGTTTACGAGTGAGCGCAGAACTGGGTGATGCCGATGGCGATGGTGAGTATGACATGGCGTACAGCTATGGTGCCCGCTCATTTACCATCTGGGATCAGAACGGTTTAGTGGTGTTTGATTCTGGCGATGACTTTGAGCGTATTACCGCTTCGGTCCATGGCGCGCAATTCAATAACGACAGTGATGTGAACGAAAGCGACTCACGCTCTGAAAACAAAGGGCCTGAACCTGAAGCGCTCACTGTTGGTATGATCGGTAATCGTACATATGCATTCATTGGCTTAGAGCGCATGGGCGGGATCATGGTCTATGATGTTACCAACCCGTATGACGTTAAGTTTGCTGAGTACATTATCAATCGCGACCTAACCGAAGGGCTCGGCGTAGCAGATGTTATTGGTGATTTGGCACCTGAAAGTTTAGTCTTTGTGGCAGCTGATGACAGTGCTACGGGTAACCCTCTGCTGATATCAGGGAATGAAGTTAGTGGTACTGTTAGCGTTTGGGAAATTACGCCAAACTAAATGAGATCAGAATGACCAAGGCGCCGCTTAAGGCGCCTTTTTTGTTTCATGACAATCTCGCGCTGTCAGGGTATTCTAGTATTAATTGACATTTGCAGTGTCACCCTAATACATAGAGAGAACTTATGACTGATGCGGTAGTTATCAGCGGAGTTGGAGTTTGGACTCCTCCGCATACCATTAGCAATGAAGAGCTAGTCGCAAGCTATAACGATTATGCTGACAAATATAATGCCGAGAATGCAGATGCTATAGCTGCTGGTACAATCGAGGCAAAGCCACACAGTAGTGCTGAGTTTATTGAGAAAGCATCGGGCATTAAAAGTCGCTACATATACTGTAAGGATGGCGTGTTAGATATCAATCGCATGCGACCAGCAATACCAGAGCGCAGCGATGATGAATTGAGTCAACAGGCCGAAATCGCTGTGGCAGCGGCAAGAACCGCAATCCAAGCTGCTGCACTTGAGCCTAGCGATATCGACGCTGTGATTGTAAGTTGTGCATATACTCAGCGTTCTTATCCTGCAATCGCCATTGAAGTACAGAACGCTTTGGGTATCAGTGGATTTGGTTTTGATATGCTAGTTGCCTGTTCAGCTGCCACCTTCGGCTTGCATAGAGCCTACGAAATGGTGAAAGCAGAGACGGCGCGGCGCGTGCTGGTTATCAACCCTGAATTAGTTTCTCCGCAGATCAATTATACCGATCGCGATAGCCACTTTATTTTTGGTGATGTCGCTACCGCGACTATAGTTGAACGCAAAGAAACTGCGCGTGGAAGTCATGTATTTGAGATCTTAGGTACCAAAGCGTTAACCGCCTTTTCGAATAATATCAGATCAAATTTTGGTTACATGACCCATGCCACAGATGCAGATCCTTACGGCCCGGATAAGTTATTTCATCAGGAGGGGCGCAAAGTATTCAAAGAAGTTTGCCCATTAGCGGCTGAACATTTAGAGCAACACATTGCTGCTTGTGGGCTCAGCATACAAGATATCCGTCGTTGGTGGTTACATCAGGCAAATATTAACATGAACACCCTCATCAGTAAGAAGCTATTGGGGCGGCTGCCAGATGCTGATGAAGCGCCGATCGTATTAGATACCTACGCGAATACAGCGTCTGCGGGTTCAGTTATTGCCTTTGCGTTGAATCATAAGGATTTAGTTAAAGATGATGTCGGTGTGCTTTGCTCCTTTGGCGCTGGCTATTCGATTGGTAGTTTGGTGATTAAACGACTGTGATAGCAGATATTGGATACAGCCTCGCTGGGATAGGGTATTTTCTACTTCTCCTACTGTTACTTACTGTGCGCAAGGCGGGGTTGGCAAAGTATTTATTAATCCTCTCGACGTTAGTCACAGTGCTCTGGGCTGGGGCGCACTTCATGCTAATCGGTGGCGACTTTACGCTGGATCGGTTGCTCTACATTGATAGCGGTAAACAATGGGTTTGGTTACTTTTCTTGTCTGCTTTTTTACGCAATGACTTTACCTCTCTGTGGGGGGTATTGTCGCGGCCCGTTACCTGGGCAATTCTTGCTGTTCCAACCGCTGCTATTGTGTTACCAGAGTTTGGCGTTCTTTCGACACCGTGGCGCTTTCTTTTGCAAACCATCATTGCCCTTGAAGTATTAGTGCTGCTGGAGCAGGTATACCGCCAAGCCGGCGAACAACGTTGGGCATTCAAACCATTAGTTCTCTATCTTGGCGTTATAAATCTATTTGAATTTGTCACCTATGCCAATGCAACAATGGTGGCACAAGTTGAGCCCCTGTATATTGCCGCCCGCGGGTATATTTATTTACTCCTCGCGCCACTGCTGATTATTGCTATTCGCCGAATTAAACATTGGGGCGTTGATATTTTCATTTCCAGAGAAGTCGTGCTGCATAGTTCGTTGTTATTGGTGGCGGGAGGCTATCTCCTGATCATGGCGACCATCGGTTACGCAGTAAAGTACATCGGTGGTCAGTGGGGAGCGACGATTCAAGTTGTGTTTATCGCTCTGTCGTTAACCTTGCTGGCAACCGTATTTTTATCGCAAAGTTTTCGCACCAAGGTAAAAGTCTTTATTACCAAAAACTTTTTTGCGAACCAGTTTGATTATCGCCAAGAGTGGGTAAAATTGACCGCAGCCTTGACCGCCCAGAGCGACCATATATCAGATGTATATGAGAATGCATTACAGGGCTATCTGGGCGCTGTGCAGTACAAACAAGGAGCGTTATTCAAACTGCAGCAAGCAAACCTTTGCGTTGTCGCCAAGACCGATGATTTTGTAGACATTTCCGCACCGATAGGAAAGAAGTTGATTGCGTTCTTTAACTCTACGAGCTGGCTTTTTGATAGTGAGGAATACAAAGTAAAACCCTACGTTTACGAAGGTTTAAAGCTAGCTGATGAAGAACTAAAGGCATTGGACAAAATTATTGTTGTCCCCCTTTTTGAGCATGATGAATTATGGGGTATCGTTGTTTTAAAAGGCGATAAAGAAACGCAAGTGCGTCTCAACTGGGAGCTGCGCGATTATTTAAATGCTGTTACTGCGCAAGTTAGCAATTTTGTTTTCCATAACGAGGCGGCTAACCAAATCGCAGAAAACGCTCAATTCGCGGCTTTCTCTCGCATGTCAGCGTTTGTTGTACACGATCTTAAAAATGTCTTAGCACAAATCGACTTGATATTGTGTAACGCGCAACAGCATAAGCATAACCCAGAATTCATAGATGATACTTTCGAGACGTTGCAACACACTAAATCGCGCATGGATAAAATGCTACTGCAATTGTCAGATAAGCAAAGCACGCCGCAGGTTAAGCAAGGTAGTTTTAAACTTTCAGGTATTATTTCTGCGGTGATTGAGCAACGCTGTGCAACCTTGTTGCCGAGTCCTAAATTGGTCATTGAATCTGAAACAGATGTGGTCGTTGATGCCGAAAAATTTGCCAATGTTATGTATCACCTTGTCAGCAATGCGCAACAGGCTACTGCTGATAATGGCTGGGTGACTGTAACCTTAGAGTATAATAACGCGGAAGCATTGCAGGTCGTGACGATCAGCGATAACGGTGAAGGCATGACCGCAGACTTCATCCAAAATCGCTTATTTAAACCCTTTGATACGACCAAAGGAAATGCAGGTATGGGCATTGGCGCTTACGATGCCCGTAGCTACCTTGAATCAATTGGTGGTAGTATCGAAGTCATCAGCAAAGTGAAAGAAGGTACAACCTTCACTTTGTTTATTCCAACAACTTAATCTGCCGGTAATAAGGGAAACGAAACGCTATGACAAAGGTGCTAGTCGTGGATGACGACTTAGGAATACAAAAGCAATTAAAATGGAGTTTAGCCGACTTCGAACTTGTCTACGCCGAAGACAGAAGTTCTGCAATTGCACAATTGCGTCGTCATGAGCCGGCAGTCGTTACTTTGGACTTAGGCCTGCCGCCCGATCCAACCAATGCCTCTGAAGGACTATTGGCGTTATCTGAAATTCTGTCATTAGCCCCCCATACCAAGGTCATTGTCGTTACCGGAAATAATGATAAGGCCAACGCATTAAAAGCAATAGAGCTTGGCGCCTACGATTTTTATCAAAAACCGATTGATTCAGATACGATGAAAATCATCATCAATCGGGCCTTGAACCTAGCTCAACTGGAGCATGAGAATCGCATTCTGGTGCGCACCAACCCTTCGATGGGTAAGATCATAGGTAATAGCCCGAGTATACAAGCAGCAAGTCGGCGCGCAGAAAAGATTGCACAAACCGATATCAGCGCCTTACTGCTGGGTGAAAGTGGTACCGGGAAAGAGGTATTTGCACGTAGTATTCATGAACACAGTCAACGCAGTGAAAAGGCCTTTGTGGCTATTAACTGTGCCTCAATTCCCGAAAATTTGCTTGAAAGTGAACTGTTTGGTTACGAAAAAGGTGCGTTTACAGGGGCCAATAAAACAACCTTGGGTAAAATTGAGATGGCGCAGGGCGGTACCTTATTTTTAGATGAAATCGGTGATATGCCCATTGGTTTGCAAGCTAAAATGCTCCGTTTCCTGCAGGAAAGGGTGATAGAACGCGTTGGCGGCCGCACTGAAATTCCAGTGGATATTCGCGTCGTTTGTGCAACGCACCGTAATTTACAACAAATGGTTGCGGAAGAGGCGTTTCGCGAAGACCTTTTTTATCGCGTAGGGGAAATCATTATTGAAATTCCGCCGTTGAAAGATCGCGAACAAGACGTCGTATTGCTTGCTAAGACCTTTTTAGCTCAGTATTGCATTGATTTTAATGCCAAAGTAAAAGGTTTTAGTGAATGCGCAATCAATGCCATGTTGGCGCATCCTTGGCCGGGCAATATTCGCGAGTTACAAAATAAGCTCAAGTCCGCAGTGATATTGGCGGAGGGGCAATTGGTTACGGCAGAAGATCTTGGCTTACGTTCTGTGGAGTCGTCTGGTACAAAAGAAATCTTGAATTTACGTGAGGTACGTGAGAACGCTGAGAGTGAGGCGATTCGACGAGCCTATGTAAGAGCTGATAAAAACATGTCGAAAACCGCTGAATTACTCGGAGTTACGCGTCCAACCCTATACTCATTGATCGACAAATATCATCTTGAAGACGTTAAGACAGGCGCTTAACTATTCCTGCGCATTGGTAAGCATATCATTTTGCCACTTTATCGATGATAAATGATTGAGGGAGGTTTGCACTTCTAGTTTACCTAAACCGAATGCACTCTCTTGGTCGTCAAGGGCTTCTTTAGCTTCTTGTGTGGCTTGAGTAATACCGATCCAACAATTTTTACCGGAGCGCTTCGCTGAGTATAGGCAATGATCGGCTAGGCTAAAGCATTGCTCCCATGAGATTCGTTCTGGTTGCTCAAGATCGAGCGGGAACGCTGCAAAGCCGATGGAACAGGTAACGGCAAATTTTTTCTCATTACTGCCTCTAAACGGCGCATCGGCAACGGCTGCGCGTAACCGCTCGGCAAGCATTGCAGCGTCTAGGCGCGGTGTATTGCGACAAATAATTAAGAACTCCTCTCCACCCCATCGGACTTGGAGGTCCGAATGCCGAAAAACATTGGCAATGATTTTTCCAAATTGAATGAGCACGCGGTCACCGGTGACGTGACCATAGGTGTCGTTGATAGTCTTGAAATCATCAATATCGAGTAAAAAGCAAAGTAGATCATTGTGCAGTGCAGGTGGGTGATTGCTCTCTTTGGCCGAGCGGTGACTGAACAAACTACGGTTGACTTCCGCGGGTAGGTTGGCGTCGAGATAGTGGCGATTATAGCAACCCGTCAAAGAGTCGCGCAAACTCATGTGTTCTAATGTGCGATAGGCTTGCTGTAACTCTTCATTCTTCTTCTCTAATTCTTGTGTACGCCTTTTTACAATACCGGTTAATTGATCGTTGCGCAGTTTTTGGGCGTGGCGACTGAAAAACAAAAAAGCGAGCAGTAAGAAAACGATAAGACTGGCTAACATAAGCACGTTTCGCGCGTTTCGCTGTTCAGCTAAATTTAATTCGGTCACTTTGTTTTTGCGTAACAGCGCAATATCCTGCTCCTGTCTAACATACTCAACTTCTGATTGGAGCGCCGTCAAAGCGTTATCCCGGCGCTGTTGTAAAATGGTAGCTTCAATCTGTGTCTGACGTTTTAACGCGGCAAATGCCTCAGCGAATGCACCGGTCTTCTCAAAGATGGTCACTCGGACCGCCTCAAATTCTGCTTGCCGCGGCAGTTCTTGTCGCTGAGTCGCTTCAGCTAAGCCGAGCTCAGCTTGTTCTAGCGCTGTTGCATAGTTGCCACGTTTTACCTGTACTTGCGCGAGAATTAATCTAACTTTAGTTTGCAGCGCTGAATAGTCGTGAGTTTCTGCATGAGTTAATGCCTCATTTAATAGAACCATCCCAACGTCAAGTTTGCTTTGCCCTATGAGCGCTTGCCCCAGTCCGGCTCGCGATTCCGCCAGCGTTAGTGAATGTTCCATTGGAGCTAATAAGGCAATAGCCCGATTAAATGCGGTCTCGGCCGCGACATAGTTTCCGCTGTCGATATGAATAAAGCCTAGCTTGGATTGGATTTTGGCGACTTGGGTTTGATCGTTGAGTTCTCTCGCAAGTGCCAAGGCATCGTTGAAGTATATTTCTGCTTGCTCAAGTTGTGCTAATTCGCGATGGATCTCTGCGATGTTAAATAAGGTATTGGTTAAGTCTTGCCTCTCGCCTGCTTGTCGCTGTAATTCGAGTGCTTTGGTCAATGCTGCTAACGCCCGCTCATATTGACCCAGCTTCTCCAAGGTTGCAGCAATTCTGTTGTAGAGCTTTACTATTTGTTCAGTATCCCCAAACATTTCATAGGTACTGAGTGCGCTGTTGTAAAGGTGCAGCGCGTTCGAATGTAATGCTTGTTGGCTCAGATTATTGCCTAAATCCGTTTGAATCAAAGCAACTAATTGCAACTCTTCACGGCGCTGAAATTCGTTTAATGCTTGCGTTAATGTGCGCTGGGCAAAGTCATATTGGGCCCGTTGCATGGCAATCAAGGCGATGATACGTTTCGCTGCGGCTGCATCGAGTGAATTTTGTTGGGTGTTTTCCAGCAGTGTCAGAGCGATCGCTTGAGATTCTTCTAATGCCCCTTGCTGGTATAAATTGAGTGCACTGGCATAGGCAAGATAGCCTTTACTCGACATGACATTTTGTAATTCAGCCATATTTTGCGCATAGCATGGCAAGCCGCAGGCCAGTGTAAATAGCGTAGCTGCAAGCAATCGCTGCATTCGACTAAACAAGGCGACTAAAGAGGGAGTACACGGACTCCTGTAGACTGCATCTGAACTATCGACCAAAAGATTATCCCTATCATGGACATTGTTCAATTAATGTCCAAAGTATAGTGCTTTGGCCGCAAAATAAAGGTATTTACGTGCAAAAAGACTAACTTTTTGCATTGCGTACGAACATACTCACACTAACCTTATGCGCTAGCCCGTTCGTCAACTCGTTGCCGCCACTCATTATTACTGGTTGCTCGAGCAATCAGTTCTTCTACAATTGCACGTATCTCGATAGCCGCCTTACCTTTGCCATCACTCTCAAGAACCGAACTTCCGGCTTCTGCCGAATCGTCGTAGATATTGCGGCTGTAAGTCACAGAGTTGAGTACTTGGATCTCAAAACCGCGACAATGTTCCTTGGCAGCATTGATACGAGCGGCCATGCTAGCTATGGTCGCACATTGAGTTAGTACAAATGCGGCATTCACTTTTGGGTTTACCATACGACAGGTGGCGACAACATCCTCCATCACATTGTTGGTTTGCATATCTCTGTGCTTAGGCTTAAGTGGAATTAGGACATGTTGGGCAACTGCAATCGATGAGCGTAAAGCCAAGTTGTCGTGACTACTACAATCGATGATGACGATGTCATAATGGTGCGCCAAATTCAGTAATTCGTTGCGTATCTTGCCATTCAGCGAAATAGACTTTATTGGCACTAGGTTTGGATTTTTGCTTCTTTCATCACACCAATGACTGGATGATCTGTTGGTTTCGCAGTCCACTAATACCACCGATTTTTGTTGCTCCACAGCAAAAAAAACGGCCAAATTTTGCGCGATACAACTTTTTCCGGTACCACCTTTTTCACCACCAACAACCAGTATCATGGGATCTGCCTCTTGTGCAAAGTTGCTCCTGATCCAGAACAACGACTTCTGCTTGAGGTAAAGATAACGTCGAGTGCTACGGGTCGCAATTGTAGGACGGCATGAGAAGCTATATAAAAGCATACGATTTGATACCCAAAGTGGGCCATTACATGATGGGGCGATTACGCTGATAGAATTAATTGATTATGCAATTCTGTTACTTGCCACTAAGCTTAACTTTTGTCATTGCAGCAAGGAGAAAATATGAGTAATCCAAATTTTGAAAATAAGGAAGGGCAGCGTGTTCCTCAGGTCACGTTTCCACTACGCGAGGGTGATGCGTGGATAAAGAAATCGACAGAAGATTTATTCGCCAATAAAACTGTGATCGTATTTTCATTACCTGGGGCGTTCACACCCACCTGCTCATCAACACATTTACCGCGATACAATGAGCTGGCGCCAATATTTAAAGCAAACGGAGTCGATGACATAATTTGCATGTCGGTTAATGATACCTTCGTTATGAACGCTTGGGCAGCCGATCAAGAAGCTAACAACATTACTTTGATTGCCGATGGTAATGGTGAGTTTACCGATAAAATGGGCCTGCTGGTTGATAAAGCAGAGCTAGGCTTTGGTAAGCGCAGTTGGCGGTATTCGATGTTAGTTCGCGATGGTGTGATTGAGAAAATGTTTATCGAACCGGATCTACCGGGTGATCCATTTGAAGTCTCGGACGCTGATACCATGCTGACTTACCTGGCGCCCGATGCTAAAGTCAATGAGCCGGTATCAATTATTACCAAACCCGGCTGTCCTCATTGTGCTAAGGCGAAAGCCTTATTGCGGGATAAAGGGTTTGAATATGAGGAAATTGTACTGGGTCAAGGGGCGAGCTTTACTACGCTAAAGGCGATCAGTGGGCGTGATACTGTTCCACAGGTGTTCATCGGCGGCAAACATATTGGTGGTAGCGACGATTTGGAGGCATTTTTTAATTGATCAGTAGAGGTTGGCTCAGCGTTGCTGCGCTGAGCCTGTTGGGAATAAGTCAACTGACACAGGCCAGTGAATTCAGAGCCAGTGTTGATGCATTCAGGCAGTATTATCAAGCATTGCTAGGTCACCCCCAACGCTGTATTAAACAAGCGCCTAATACAGAGCGTGTGTGCTCGTTGGCACTGCGGAACGAGGGCAATGCGCCCTATATACTCCACCATGAAAAATCCACAGAAGCGGTTATTGTATTATTTCATGGCCTCAGTGATTCTCCTTTTTACTTTCGTTCGGTAGCCGCGGCTCTCCATCAACAAGGCTTTAATGTTGTCGTAGGGCTATTACCGGGGCATGGTTTGCGCGATGCTGACGCAGATATGCAGGATCCTGAACTCGCTGATCGTTGGCGCAACAGTGTGGCTGAAGTTGTGGGTTTAAGCCGCGGCCTTGGTCGCCTGCAGTTTGTAGGTGGATTTTCTGCAGGGGGCGCATTAGCGACCGAATACGTATTGAATAACCCGGATACGATGACTGGCCTATTGTTATTTTCTGCGGCACTTGCTCTTTCCGACAATGCAGAGCAAATGAGTCGTATTGTTGGGATGCAAACGGTTGCTAAATGGATTGATGGTGATTATGCCTCACACGGGGTGAACCCATATAAGTACCCCGACGTCAGCTTATTTGCGGCATTTGAATTAATGCAAGTGATCCGACAGATTAGGGCTCAGTTAACGTTAGAGAACCCTAACATACCAACGTTTGCTGCACACTCTGCAGCAGATGTAACGACGCCGCTGCGCGGTGTAGAAAACTTTCTAGCAGTCAATCGTGCAGCCAACATGACTTTTATCGTTGACGAACGTTATGAACTTTGTCACGGTGATTTACTGTTGGATGCAGCGCAAGTGCAAGCAATGGCAGTGAGCGCTCCTCTTGATGAGGTTGTCGATTTTTGTTTTGAACCAGAAGCGAATCCATTACATAAACATATGCTGGCGATGCTGATGCATTTCATTCAAGAACAGTTAACGTTGAACCCTACGGAGTAGTTGTGAAGGTATTTTTTTGGTTAAGTGGTGCGGCCTATGTGTTTCTTTATTTTTGGGCCGCATACATTTATGAAGGATTTGACATGTGGTTGGCAATCGCATTATTCGTTGCTGCCGTGGCCTTAATCTATTGGCAGCGTAAGCGCTCACAGTTACGTCAGAGCGCAGACGCCGCAACAGCGCCAGCTACGGCAATAACAGAACCAGACCATGTGCATACTCCGCGTCCCTTATCGTTTTGGGCGTCTCCCTTGCCCTATATGCTGATATTGGTGACGGTAATTCTGGTTAGCTTGTTGTTTTAGCCTGGCCTATTGGTGCTATTTGTTGATGGCTGCAGCGTAGTCTTCAACTTGCTGCCAAACCCGTAACAAGTTGCCCCCAAGGATTTGTTTGATGTGAGCTTCGCTGTATCCACGCACGAGTAGTCCTTGGATTAAATTGGGGAATGTCGATACGTCCTTTAATCCTTCTGGCAATGAATCGCCCACGCCATCATAATCAGAACCGATACCGACATAATCGATACCAATGGTTGCGACAACATGATCGATGTGCTCGAGAACCATATCCAAGTTAGAAAACGGGTAGGGATTTTGCTCGCGATACTGTTGATTAAAGTCAGCGACTTGCGGACTATCTTCGCCAAACTCATCAATTAATGCCTGTCGCTGCTCACCTAATTTGTCACGCCATTGCCGCGCCATTGGACTAATAAATCCAGAGCCAAAATTGATCATGATCACGCCACCGTTTTGTGCGAGGGCTTTGAGCATTTCATCATCCATATTGCGTTCAAAACCAGGCGTGAACTTACGCAAACTTGAATGTGATGCGATGACAGGTACTTGGCTGATAGCTAATGCTTGATAAAACGCGGCGTCTGAGACATGCGATATATCGACCATGATACCGAGCGCGTTCATTTCTTTAACTAGCTCTTTACCAAATGGACTGAGCCCTTTCCATTGGCGGCGCAAATCATATGACGAGTCACTGATGTGGTTGCTCTGCGAATGGGCAAGGGTAATGTAACGTATGCCGCGCTGATAGAACGTTCGTAAGTTATCTAGATCCCCCTGGATTGGAGAGCCGTTTTCCATTCCCATAGGCAAAGAGATAAGCCCGTTTTCGAAATGGTTATAGACATCAGCCACCGAGGTTGCAATCGCAAACTTGTCTGGCGCGCGCGCGACAATAGCCTCTACAGAATCAATCAGCTCATGTGCAAGCTGCGTCGAGCGCGGGCTATTATCTAAAGATGCAGGAACATAAATCGACATAAAGGGCGCGTTCAAGCCGCCTTGTTTGGCGCGTGGATAATCGAAGTCGCCGCCGTCAGTCGCCTTGGTTACATCTACCCATTTTTCTTTCACACGATAAGGTACATCAATATGGCCATCCACAATAATGCTTGCTTGCGCAATTCGGTTTGCGGTACTGGCGTGATTGCTACTGCTAGCCTGAGCGGACAGTGTAAGCGCTATTGAAGTTGCAACGGTAATTGCTTTGATAAGCATGAGAGGGCTTCCTTGATTAAGTATCAATAATTGAGCGCATACCCTAGCCCAGACAGATAAATCTCGCAATCCTTGTCGACAACAGCGTTGAGATCTTAGATACTACGCAGCGAAAATTTAACCGGTCGGTTTTATTATGCAGTAAAACGTTGACCGAACACTTTGTGGTTCTTCATTATCCTTCTTCATGCATAGTCAAATTGATGGTGTGGTCCACCCTAAACTAATGAGACTGAGATTAAATCCATGGCAGTAAATTATATTCCTTTAGACAAAACTAAACATAAAGATCTAAAAGTTAATGCTCATAAAGACTTTGAGTTTGCAAAAAACAGCCACTTGGCAGCAGCTACAATCCGCGAATTTGCGCAATTAGCCGGTTCAATGCCGATCGTTTTCATTCAGGATCCACAATCAGGTAACTACCATGTTGTCGCAATGTTAGGGACTGAACAAAACAAAAACTTTTATGTTAAGGATGGCGCATGGCAAGGTCCTCACGTGCCAATGAATATTCAACGTTATCCTTTTGACGTGCGACCAGATGGCGACAAGTTAGGCGTATTCTTTGATGAAAACAGTGATTTATTAAATCAGGAAGGTGGTGAAGCAGTATTTAATGATGCTGGCGAACCTTCAGAATTCCTTAATCAGCGTCAGCAGTTTTTGTCTGAACTTGCTAATAGCGAACTGTTAACCCAAAAGTTCGTTAAGCAGGTGGTTGATCTTGGTTTATTAGAATCAATTGAAATTGGTCTAACTTATACCAATGGCCAAAAGCGTAACGTGACTGGCATGATGTCAATAAACGAGAAGAAACTGCGTGAACTTAATGAAGATGTCGTAATGGAGATGCATAAAAACGGCTTCTTGGGTGCGATATATGCCACCATGATTTCACTCGGTCAACTCAACCGATTGATTGAATTATCAAATAATACTGATGCGCCTATTGCGAGTTTACAAATCCGCGCGGCACAACCAGAAGCAGAGTCAGCAAACGCCTAACTCGACGAAGCTGACTTCCAGCATTTTAAATTAAAAAGCCGCCAAGCTTTGCTTGGTGGCTTTTTTTTTAGTCTTATCAGCAACTTCACGTTAATTCTCATTTGACACACGAATTATCCGCGCCGAATTTACGGTTTTTATCCCGAATTTAGCTTGACAGTGGGGCTATTGGATACCTAAACTCACAAATGTGGGTAAAAGTGGCAAATTGTGGATCATAATAACTTTTAACGGGCCGTAGTTTGCAAATTAGAGCTTCAAAATACGAATAATAAAAAAACAACAAAGAAGGCTAGGGGAATGTTCCGCGGCGCTAATGCAATCAATCTTGACAGTAAAGGCAGGGTGGCTATACCCACCAAGTATCGCCAAGCGCTGCTTGATGATTGTGGCGGAAATCTAGTTTGCACCGTTGATATACAACAAAGCTGTTTGCTGCTTTACCCACTTACTGAATGGGAAGAAATCGAACTCAAACTCACCAAACTCTCATCGATGATCCCGCAAGAGCGTCGCTTGCAGCGTTTGCTCTTAGGTCATGCAACCGAAGGCGAAATGGATAAGAGTGGTCGATTCCTGCTACCTCCCCCGTTGCGCGCGCACGCCAAACTTGACAAACAAATCATGCTCGTTGGCCAGCTTAATCGCTTTGAAATTTGGGATGCTGCTATCTGGAGCGAACAAGTCAGTGACGATATGGCTGCTGAGCAAGCGGGGGGCTTCGAACTCACAGAGCGTTTGCAGGACTTTTCACTGTGACGGCGAGTGTGTTTGAGCATCGCTCGGTCTTGTTAGATGCTTGTATCGATGGTCTTAAGATCAAGCCTGACGGACTTTACATTGATGCAACTTTTGGCCGTGGCGGTCATTCGCAGGCGATTCTCGATAAACTCTCGGTACAAGGACGATTGATCGCTTTTGACCGTGATCCTATGGCGATAGCCTCCGCACAACGCTTTGAGTCTGATGAGCGTTTTCAAATCATCCATGAACCTTTTGCAGAGCTGCATCGTGTTTGCGAAGCGCAAGACATCGTCGGCAAAGTTGACGGGGTTTTGATGGATCTTGGCGTTTCCTCTCCGCAACTTGATGACGCCTCGCGCGGGTTTAGCTTTATGCGCGAAGGACCACTGGATATGCGCATGGATACCACGCGCGGGATTAGCGCAGCCGAGTGGTTAGCCGAGGCCGAGGAGCAGGACATTACGCAAGTCCTCAAAGAATTTGGTGAAGAGCGATTTGGTAAACGCATAGCGCATGCCATAGTAACGCATCGGGTTCATACGCCGATCACCACGACCTCGCAATTGGCGCAAATTATTGATCAGGCTATGCCCGTCAAAGATAAGCACAAGCACCCGGCAACTCGAAGTTTTCAGGGGATCCGAATTTATATCAATGCCGAGCTTGATCAACTTCGTCAGGGATTAAAAGCTGCTACTGAGGTACTTGCAAAAGAAGGTCGCCTTGCAGTTATTAGCTTTCATTCACTAGAAGACCGTTTGGTTAAACGCTTTATGCGTGAGCAAAGTAAGGGCAAAAACTTCCCCGCGAACATGCCAATTACTCAGGCTGAAATAGACGCGGATAAAGTATTGAGGTTGATAGGTAAGGCAATAAAGCCTGATCAGACTGAATTGAATGATAATGTGCGGGCTCGGAGTTCCGTACTGCGGGTGGCGGAAAAGATATGACTCAAGTGCCCACCACCTTTAATCCAGTCACCATTATGCTGACTGATGCAGCCCGCCACCCGATGCGGGTTTTGTTGTTTTTATTGGTAATTGCCAGTGCCCTTGCGGTGATCTTAAGTGCGCACATGAATCGGCAGGTGATTATCGCTAGTGAACAGCTGATGCAAGAAAAAGATCGCCTCGATGTTGAATGGCGACATCTGCTACTAGAACAGGGTGCATTAACAGAACACAACCGCATAGAGAGTTTGGTTAAACGTGATTTAGACATGCGTCGCCCAGAGCCTTCTGACGAAGTGATTGTGAGGCTCAAATGACCGTTATCGTTAATACCAATAGCACAGTGAATGCCAAAGGGAATCGACCTAAACAGCGAGGAGCAAAGCAGAATAAGGCGCCAAATCTGATTAATTGGCGTTTCTTTGTGGTGCTCGGCAGTGTATTAGCTGTATTTGCAGTGTTAGCGATGCGCGCAGCCTATATTCAAGTTATTTCACCCGATGCCTTAATCGAGCAGGGTGATAATCGGACGCTGCGTACACGGAACTCCCTGGTACATCGCGGATTAATTATCGACCGTAATGGTGAAGAGCTTGCGGTGAGTGTCCCAGTTCGAGCGATTTGGGCTGATCCAAAAATCATTCATCAAGAGAACGCATTTAATCAGCAACGCCGCTGGCTAGCTTTGGCAGAAGTACTTGGCCAGGATATCAGTGAGTTGCTGGATAAGGTGGATGACCCCAAGCGTCGCTTTGTTTATCTACAGCGTCAAGTTTCTCCCGCCATGGCTGAGTATGTTGAGCAGCTCGATATTCCTGGTGTGGGATTGAGAAATGAATCACGGCGTTATTACCCTGCAGGTGAAGTCGCTGCGCATTTAATAGGCTTCACAGATGTGGATGATCGCGGTATCGAGGGGTTGGAACGTCTGTTTGATGATCATTTGACAGGAACGCCGTCGAGCCGAACCATCCGCCGCGATGCAAAAGGTCGACAGGTTGAAATTATTGAACAAACCAATGGTGAGCAAGCAAAAGATTTACAGTTGACCATTGACCAACGGATCCAGGCAATGGCGTACAAAGCCATCAAACAGGCCACCGAAACTTACGCGGCAGCGTCGGCATCGGCCATCGTGGTTGATGTTGCAACTGGTGACATTTTAGCCATGGTCAATAGTCCATCATTTAATCCCAATAATCGTCAAACCGTGGCGCCGCACCGGGTAAGAAATCGGGTTATTACCGATCCGGTTGAGCCGGGCTCTTCAGTTAAACCATTGGCAGTTTTAGCCGCGCTGGAATTTGGCATTGTGGAGCCCAATTCGACAATTGATACTTCGCCAGGTCGCATGCAGTTGGGTGGCAGCGTGGTCTCCGATCCGCGTAATTTGGGTAAGATTGATCTGACCACCGTGGTGCAAAAATCGAGCAATATGGGGACTTCTAAGCTGGCCCTAGCGGTACCTAAGGAGTTCTTGATTGATACTTATTACAACATGGGCTTGATGTCTGATACGGGTACCCTGCTTGCGGGTGAAAGTTCCGGTCTGTTTCATGAACGTAATCGTTGGTCAGAATTTGAACTGGCTACGTTGAGTTTTGGTTACGGTATTTCGGTTACACCGGCACAATTGGCACGAATGTACCTCACCATCGCTAATGGCGGGATCAAGAAAAACCTCAACATCATTCTCGGCGAGCAAAAGCCGTTAGCTTTTGAAGAAGAAGTGCGGGTAGTGTCAGAGCGCAACACAAAAGCACTTATTAGTATGATGGAAAGTGTGACTCAAGAGGGTGGCTCTGGGACTAAAGCCAGTGTTAATGGCTATCGAATTGCAGGCAAAACAGGAACTAGCCGCAAAGCGGTTGCCGGTGGCTACGGCGATGAATACGTCAATATCTTTGCCGGTTTAGCACCAGTATCAGACCCACAGTTAGTTACCGTAGTGTTGATTAATGAGCCCGGTGGTGATTTATACCATTCGGGTGATACCGCTGCTCCTGTGTTTTCGCAAATAATGGGGGGGGCGTTGCGTCTGTTAAATATTGCCCCCGATGCAACGGGTGGCAATGTTTCTAAGGTGCAATGGCTGGAGGCACAGAGCCATGGTCATTAGTCAATTTGTGCAAAGTATCGAACCCTTGTTAGCCAAGTTTGGTATTCATGCGCCAGATGTGCGGGTAGAGCGGTTAGTACTGGATAGTCGTGAGGTGTCGATTAAGACCGCTTTCTTGGCAGTTAAAGGGCATGAATTAGATGGTCGAGAGTTTATACCTCAAGCGATTAGTCTCGGGGCTCCTGCGATTATTTGTGAAGCCGATGACGCTGCTTCTCACGGTCGTTGCAGTATGCGGCAAAACTCTGTGATTGTTGAATTTTACAATCTAGCGCAAGAACTCTCGGCCCTTGCTGCAGCATTTTATGACTACCCAGCAACCAAGATGACCACCATTGCCGTAACGGGAACTAACGGAAAAACCTCGGTATCCCAGTTATTAAGTCAGTTACGTTCTGAGTTAGGCATGAAATGCGGCCTGATTGGAACACTGGGTTATGGGCTCTATCAGCATCCATTCAGAATGGATTCGCTAGTTGCGAGTCGAAATACCACACCAGATGCCTTGAATATGCATTACATCTTGGCCGAAATGGCGCAACAAGATGTGCATCAAGTTGCCTTTGAAGCTTCATCACATGCATTAGTACAAGGGCGGTTGAATCAAGTTAAAACCGATGTGGCAATATTTACTAATTTGACGCGGGACCATCTCGACTATCACGGCACCATGGAGGCTTATGCTGCGGCGAAGCGTCGCCTAATTGGCCAACCCGCGCTACGTCATGTTGTACTTAATGCCGATGATCCAGAAAGCCTGAATTGGGTCAAGAACACGCCGGAACACGTCAAAGTAACCTGGTATGGTGTGGATGTTGATCCGAAACAGTTTGTTAGTGAGCAGCAATATTGTTGTGCAAGAAACATCACCAGTACCGCGACTGGCACGCACTTTGAACTCTACAGCAGTTGGGGCAACAGTCCTATCCAATTACAACTCGTTGGGCGTTTTAATGTATACAACGCGCTCGCCGCTGCAGCCAGCGTTTTGGCCCTTGGCACTCGCTTTGCTGATGTCTTAGCGGGTTTACCTCGCCTGGCGCCGGTTCCTGGTCGGATGGAGTTATTTGCGCAAGCGGGCAAGCCCAGTTTAATCGTCGATTATGCGCATACTCCCGATGCGCTTGAACACGCACTGATAGCCGCAAAGGGCCATTGTGCAGGTCAACTATGGTGCGTATTTGGGTGTGGTGGTCAACGTGACACGGGTAAGCGTCCGCAGATGGGTAAGATTGCCAGTGAGCTGGCGGATCATATTGTGCTCACAGCCGACAATGCGCGCAACGAAGCCGTCACAGCAATTAGTCAAGATATTCGTGCTGGGATCACTAATGACTGTCCTGTTGCAGTGATTGACGATCGCAAAGCGGCGATTATTCATGCATTAGACGCCGCCAAACCTGACGACATTATTTTACTGGCTGGTAAAGGCCACGAAACCTATCAAGACATCAATGGTGAGCGCTTCACTTATGACGAACGCGCGTTTGCCAGACAAATTTTACAGGAGCACTCGCTATGATTGCGGTTTCACTTCAATGGATTGCTGAGCATATCAACGGTACTTTGCATGGAGCCGATATTACCGTGGATGCGGTAACCACCGATACTCGAGCTCTTAGCAACGGCGCCGTATTCTTAGCCTTGAGTGGGCAAAACTTTAATGGTCATGCTTTTGTTGCTGAAGCAGAGCGTAGAGGGGCTAGTGCACTCATTGTCAGCCAAGCAGTAAGCACAGGTTTACCTTATATATTGGTTGAAGATACGCATTTGGCACTTGGCCTGTTGGGCGCTGCGATAAAGCAAAAAGTCGCCCCTAAAACCGTGGCGATAACCGGCAGTAGTGGTAAAACCACCGTTAAAGAAATGACCTCGGCTATTTTGCAGCGCCGTGGCAGTGTGTTAGCTACCGCAGGTAACTTCAATAATGATATTGGCGTACCTTTAACTCTGCTTAGACTGGAAGCTCAGCATGACTATGCCGTATTAGAACTGGGCGCCAATCACCTCGGCGAAATTGCCTATACTGTAGACTTGGTTAAGCCGGATGTAGCGACCATCGTCAATGCAGCAGCCTCTCACTTGGAAGGGTTTGGTAGTCTATTTGGAGTGGCCAGAGCAAAAAGCGAAATTTTTAAAAGCCTTACGCAAGCAGGGACTGCAGTATTAAATGCCGATAGCCAGTTTATTGAATATTGGCAGGGTAAGTTAAAACGGCACAACGTACAAACCTTCAGCCAAGCCGGTGATCCAGAAAGTGATTTTCATGCTGTAGATATCACGCTTGGTTTAGATGGATGCGCTTCGTTTCACATGCTTACGCCGCAGGGTGCGACAGGTATCAACTTAGTTTTGCCAGGTGTGCATAATGTAGGCAACGCACTGGCCGCAGCGGCCCTGGCAATGAATGTTGGCGCAACACTTGAGGACGTGCGTGATGGCTTAGCCGGAATGCAGCAAGTGAGCGGCCGTTTAAATGTAAAACAATTATCCAATCAAATTCGCCTATTGGATGATACGTACAATGCTAATGTGGCCTCAGTGAAGGCGGGGATTGACTTACTTTCTAGTTATTCAGGTCGTCGTATATTGGTTTTAGGCGATATGGCAGAACTAGGCAATAAAGCCCGCGTTTATCATGAGGAAATTGGACAGTACGCATTAGACAATGGTATTGAGCAGGTCTACTCACTTGGGGTCTTGAGTCAGCATGCCAGCGCGGTATTGGGGACTAATGGCCAACACTTTACCGAACTGGATGCGTTGGTCGCGACGCTAAATGCTGACTTAGCCTCCGAACAACGCGACATTACAATACTCGTTAAAGGATCACGCAGTGCCAAAATGGAACGCGTGACTCAAGCCATTGAGGAATCGCCGTTGGGAAAGCGTGAACGCCGGCGGGAGAAAATCGCATGTTAATTTGGCTGTCTGATTGGCTCACACAATTTGAGCCAGGCTTTAATGTTTTTTCGTACCTGACCATGCGGGCGATTCTCAGTACGTTAACGGCTCTACTCATCGCAATTCTGATAGGGCCGGCGATGATCCGTTGGCTACAGCGCTTGCAAATCGGTCAAACCGTGCGTGACGATGGTCCACAAACGCATCTAGCCAAGGCCGGTACTCCAACGATGGGGGGGCTGTTGATCCTAGCCGCTATTTTGGTGAGTAGTCTACTGTGGGCGGATCTTACCAACCGTTACGTGTTAGCCACACTCGCCATCGTGGTTAGTTACGGGATCATTGGTTTCGTTGATGACTACCGCAAGGTTATCCGTAAAGATCCGAAAGGCTTGATTGCCCGGTGGAAGTATTTTTGGCAATCCGTGATAGCGATAGTGGTTGCGTATTACCTTTACAGCAGCGCAACATTAGATGCAGAAACGGCATTGTTGGTGCCATTTTTCAAAGAAGTTATGCCGCAACTCGGCGCTCTCTACCTTTTGATTGCCTACTTCGCGATAGTGGGTACTAGTAATGCTGTCAATTTAACTGACGGACTGGACGGATTAGCCATTGTACCCACTATTCTGGTGGCAGGAGCACTGGCCATTTTTGCTTATGTGACTGGTAATGTGAACTTCTCCGCCTATCTGAATATTCCCTATATCCCGTTAACCAGTGAACTTATGATTGTGTGCACGGCGATTGTCGGTGCCGGACTGGGTTTCTTATGGTTTAACACATACCCAGCACAAGTTTTTATGGGGGATGTTGGTTCTTTGGCACTTGGTGGCACGCTAGGAATTTTGGCTGTGTTAGTACGCCAAGAGATTGTCTTAATCATTATGGGGGGCGTTTTCGTTATTGAGACGCTGTCAGTGATCTTACAAGTTGGCTCGTTTAAATTGCGTGGACAACGAATTTTTCGTATGGCGCCAATTCATCATCACTATGAACTCAAAGGTTGGCCAGAGCCACGCGTTATCGTGCGTTTCTGGATTGTTTCATTGATTTTAGTGTTGGTTGGTTTAGCAACGCTCAAATTGCGTTAAAGGTAGAGATTAAGTGGCTTTTTTTGCTGGTAAACATATTGCGATCGTTGGGGCAGGCCTTACTGGGTTGTCCTGTGCGCGGTATTTGCGTCAGCAGGGAGCAATAATATCGCTATTGGATACTAGAGCGACACCATTAGTGCAGGTAACAGAAGCGGTTATCTGGGGAGATATACCTGAGCAGGCGTTGGCGAATTTTGATGCTGTAATAGTGAGCCCTGGCGTACCTTTTGATTTACCAGCGCTTGAGTATGCCAAGCAGGCGGGTGTTACTGTCGTTGGAGATATCGAATTATTTGCCTTGGCTAATACGCGTCCAGTCATTGGCATCACCGGTTCAAATGGAAAATCAACCGTCGTTTCTTTGCTCGGCCATATTTTTACTCAGGCTGGGGTCAATGCTGCGGTGATAGGTAACATTGGTACCCCTGTTCTCGATGCGTTACAAGATGAGCAGCATAAGACAGTGGATTGGTTTATCCTTGAACTCTCCAGTTTTCAGCTTGAGTCTACGCATTCGTTGCATTGTGAAATTGCGGCAGTGCTAAATGTTACCGAAGACCATCTAGATCGGCATCATACGATGGACGCCTATCGTAATGCGAAAATGCGCATTTACAATGGTGCAAACAAGTGTTTAGTTTTGCGTGATGACCCAATATTAGCAGCGCTTAAACACGATGCTCAACTCAGCTTTGGTTTATCGCCAGCGCCGGTAGGCATGGCATGGGATCCAGATAATCAAATTATTTACCACAATGGTGTAGCGGTCGTTGACTTTTCGCGCTGTCGCATCGCAGGAGAGCACAATGTTCTCAACATACAAGTTGCTTATTTAACGGCAGTCCTTGCAGGCATAGCGCCGCAGGTGGTGGTAGCCGCCATTGAAGATTTTCGTGGTATTGCTCATCGTTACGAACAAATCGGTGTGCATCAAGATGTGGTTTGGATTAATGATTCAAAAGCAACCAATCCAGGTGCGGCATTAGCGTCCATCGCTGCCGCCAAGAAGCAAACCCATAACAATTTAATTCTGATTATGGGCGGCGATGCTAAAGGCGCTGACTTAACAGTACTGGTATCAGAACTAAATTCGGTGCGTTATGTTATCGCGCTGGGGCGTGATGGTCGTAAACTGCAGGCGCTACAATCCAATAGTGTGTATGTCGACAGTATGCAACAAGCCGTGGCGGTGGCTCACAGTATTGCCCAGCCAGGAGATATTGTCTTATTGGCTCCCGCCTGTGCCAGTTTGGATATGTTTGAAAACTATCAACATCGTGGCGAATGCTTCCGGCAAGCGTTTGAGGAGTTAGCCGCATGATGTCATTTTCACCGGCGAAACTACCCTTAGCACAATTATTCGCACTTCAACACGGTGAAAGTGCTCCGCGTTATTACGACTTAACCATTGTCTTGGCGTCCATCGCATTGATGGCTATTGGCTTCGTTATTGTCACTTCAGCCTCAATGCCGATTGCCGCACGGTTATTCGATAACCCGTTTCATTTTGCTATTCGCCACACTATTTACTTAGGTTTGGCGATCGCGGCTGCCATTGTTGTATTACAGATACCGATGCAATTTTGGCGCGTGACCAACCCCTATTTGTTGTTAGCGGCAATTGGGCTGTTGGTGGCGGTATTGCTGATTGGGCGAAATGTCAATGGTAGTACGCGATGGTTAGTTTTCGGGCCAATTACCATTCAAGCGGCTGAACCAGCTAAGCTTTTCTTTTTCTGCTACCTCGCTGGTTATTTGGTGCGGCGCTATGAAGAAGTCACTGAAAACCTAAAGGGGTTTGTTAAGCCGCTGATTGTATTCTTTGTACTGGCTTTGTTACTACTGCTGCAACCGGATCTCGGTACTGTTGTCGTCATGTTGGTTACCACCATAGGCTTGCTTTTTCTTGCCGGGGCTCGTTTATGGCAATTTTTTGCTTTGGTATTCGTTGGGCTTTTAGCGGTTGTTGCATTGATCGTATTTGAAGAATACCGGATGCGGCGTATTACCTCTTTTTTAGACCCTTGGGCAGACCCTTTCGGCAGCGGTTACCAGTTAACGCAGTCATTAATGGCTTATGGGCGCGGAGATTGGTTTGGCCAGGGGTTGGGCAATAGTCTGCAAAAATTAGAGTTTCTGCCGGAAGCCCATACCGATTTTATTGTTGCGATTCTCGCAGAAGAATTGGGTTTTTTTGGGGTTATTAGCGTGCTGGCTCTGGTGCTTGTTTTGGTGATCAAAGCATTGGCAATTGGCAATAAGGCCATTGCGCAGAATCGACCATTTGATGGCTTTTTAGCTTATGCTATCGGTATTTGGTTTAGCTTCCAAACCGCCATTAATGTTGGCGCTAGTGCAGGCATTCTGCCCACCAAAGGATTAACCCTGCCGTTGGTCAGCTATGGAGGTTCGAGCCTAATAACTATGATGGTGGCTACGGCGATCCTTTTAAGGATTGACTTCGAGATGCGCGTCGATGGGGTGCAAGCGTTAGGTAACAACAAACCCAGAGGGAAAAGACGCATACCAGGCAGTGCGGAAAATAAGGAGGCCGATGATGAGTAGTTTGGCTTCTGGTGCAGCGAAAACCATTTTGATCATGGCGGGTGGAACTGGCGGGCATATTTTCCCCGGCATCGCAGTGGCTGAATACCTACGCGTCAATGGATGGCAGGTGCATTGGTTAGGTACACCCGATCATATGGAGGCTGAAATAGTGCCGAAATACGGCATTCCTATGCATTTTATCGAGGTCAGTGGATTGCGCGGCAAAGGACTGGGCGCAAAGCTTACCGCGATGTTTAAACTAATCAGGGCGATTGGCAGTGCATGGCGCCTGATCCGTCGGCTACAACCTGATGTTGTGCTCGGCATGGGAGGATACGCCAGTGGAGCTGGTGGTATTGCAGCGCGTTTAACCGGGATCCCGCTGTTAGTGCATGAGCAAAATGCTGTGCTCGGTATGACCAATCGCTGGCTAGCGAAAATAGCTGAGCGGGTTCTGTTAGGGTTCGCCAGTGCAGCGCGGACACTGCCACATTCAGTATTGACTGAAGTCACCGGAAACCCGGTGCGGGCAACTATTGGACAAGCGCCAGCAGCGCATGCCGCGCTGGAGAATCGCGCACTGCGGCTGTTGGTCATTGGCGGGAGTCTAGGTGCGCGCCCATTTAATCAAGAATTACCAGGGCTATTATCAGCACTGGACTCGATTGAAATACAGCACCAAACCGGAAAGGGTAACGCACGGGCGGTTGAGCAAGCGTACGCAGAGCAGCAGCCAAAAGCCTCAATTCAGGTTTGCGAGTTTATTGACGATATGGCCGCAGCTTATCAGTGGGCTGACTTGGTGATTTGTCGCGCAGGCGCAATAACTATCACCGAAATTTCACTATCAGGTATTGCTGCGATTTTCATTCCGCTACCCCATGCGGTTGATGATCATCAAACCGCGAATGCAAAGTCTTTAGTTGAACGGCGCGCTGGATATTTAATTAAGCAACAAGATATGCAAGTACAGTTACCGCAACTGTTGACTACCATCCAAGCGGATCCCAGTGAACTTGAGGAAATCCGCTTAAATGCTTTGGATTGTTCGATTGCGGATGCAACGTACAGGGTAGCGAAGGTTTGTGATGACGTGAGTAATAGTAAGCGCAGGAAAACCATTGGAGGGGCGGTCTTATGAATGACATGACTCCGTTTAAAAATCCACAAATGCGCCAGATCCAACACATCTTTTTTGTTGGTATTGGTGGTGCTGGGATGGGTGGCATCGCTGAAGTTTTGTTAAATGAAGGCTATCAGGTCAGCGGCTCGGATATTCAAACCAACGCCATGACAGAACGCTTAAGTCGTTTAGGGGCTACTGTTCACATTGGCCACTCATCGAGCAATGTAGCGAATGTCAATGTCGTGGTGGTGTCCAGCGCGATCAATTCGGCTAATCCCGAGATCAAAGCCGCACAGGAACAACGCATACCCATTATTCGTCGGGCTGAAATGTTAGCCGAGATCATGCGTTTCAGACATGGCATAGCGATCGCCGGCACGCATGGCAAAACCACTACCACCAGTTTAATTGCGACTATTTTCGCCGAGGCCGGGCTCGACCCTACCTATGTCATCGGCGGCTTGCTAAACGGTGCTGGAACTAACGCTAAACTGGGCACGAGTCGATTTTTGATCGCCGAAGCGGATGAATCGGATGCTTCCTTCTTACATTTGCAACCGATGATTTCAGTGGTCACCAACATTGAAGCTGACCACATGGATACTTACGAAGGGGATTTTGAGCGGATGCAGGATACGTTTATTCAGTTTCTGCATAATTTGCCTTTTTACGGCCGTGCCGTGGTATGTGGTGACGACCCAGTGATCCGAGCTTTACAGCCCCGAATTGGTCGTAACACATTGACTTATGGTTTATCTGAGCATAACGATGTGGTGGCCAAGCAGGTGCGTGCTGTGCCAGGCGGGATGCAGTTTGATGTATCGCGTGCTGGTTATGTAGATCTCGCAATCGAATTGAAGCTCTCTGGCCAACATAATGTACTGAATGCGCTCGCCGCAATCGCAGTCGCTCAAGATGAGGGTATAGCCGCGCAACATATTCAGGCCGCATTAAGCCACTTTGCAGGGATTGGACGCCGTTTTGAACAGTTGGGTGAATTCCCCATCGGCAGTGGCACGGTAACTTTGGTCGATGATTACGGTCACCATCCGACAGAAGTTAAAGCGACGTTGGCGGCAGCGCGAGATAATTGGCCACAAAAACGTATTGTGATGATCTTTCAGCCGCACCGGTATTCGCGCACCCGCGATCTCTACGAGGACTTTGTCGACGTGTTATCGACGGTGGATGTTTTGTTACTGCTCGACGTCTACGCGGCCAGTGAGCAACCGATTGAAGGCGCCGACAGTCGCGCATTATGTCGCTCCATCCGCATGCGGGGCCAAATCGAACCGATCTATGTGGGGGATACCAGCAAGCTACCTGAACTGTTAACCCATGTGTTGCAGCCCGGTGACCTACTGCTTACTCAAGGGGCCGGCAATGTTGGCGCACTGGCCAAAAATTTACAAGCGGCAGAGTTATCATTGTCTGAGTTGCAGCGGAGGTTGGCGCAATGAGTGCACTAATACAGAGGTATTCAGCACAAGATTTTGGCAAGGTTGCAGTGATGTATGGCGGGCAATCGGCTGAGCGTGAAGTGTCACTGAATTCAGGCGCCGCAGTGCTTGCCGCATTACGTGCTCAGGGTATTGATGCGCATCGCTTTGATCCGGCAGAACGCAGGTTAACGGACTTAGTCTCTGAACAGTTTGACCGCGTGATGATCATGTTACACGGTAGAGGTGGTGAAGATGGGTCATTACAGGGGGCTTTGGAGCAACTTAAAATACCTTACACAGGCAGCGGAGTCTTGGGTTCTGCACTGGCCATGGACAAGGTTCACACGAAACAAATATGGCAATGTTTGGGCTTACCTACGGCAAAATATAAAATTGCTGATAAAAGGCGCTTTGACGTTGGATCATGCGGCGCTATAATGCATGAGTTGGGGAACATCGTCATGGTCAAACCGGCTCGAGAAGGCTCGAGTATCGGGATGGCAAAAGTGACAAGCGCTAAACAACTAGAAACTGCCGTACAAGCAGCGTTCGACTATGATCGACACGTATTAATAGAGCAGTTCATTGATGGACCGGAGTACACCGTTGCCGTGTTAGGCAGTCAGGTATTGCCGTCCATTCGTATGTCTACCCCGCATGTTTTTTATGATTATTCTGCAAAATATCAGGATAACACCACGGAGTATTTTTGCCCCAGTGGTCTATCTGTCGAACGAGAGCAGCGGATTGCCGCGCTCTCGTTACAAGCCTTTGAAGCGCTGTCATGCAGTGGTTGGGGCCGGATTGATTTAATGCAGGATACGCACGGTGAATTCTTCCTATTGGAAGCTAATACTGTGCCCGGAATGACGGAAAAGAGCTTGGTACCTAAAGCGGCTGCTGCCGCGGGTATTGGCTTTCAACAATTGGTAGTTGAGATTTTAGCCACCAGCTTGGCGAGTGCAGCGGCATGAGTGGCAGTGAGCAGCGCACTACAACTTTTTGGGCTGGCGTCGTGTTTTTAGCGCTAGTCTTGATTGTTGGCGGGTTGACGGCGGCGAGTGTTTATCGTTGGTTAAATGACGCGCAAGCATTGCCGGTGCAACAAATCGTGTTTGAGGGTGAGCGCAAGCATATCGACGAGGGTCGTTTAGAGGCGTTGATCCGCAAACATCAGCCGGGCAGCTTTTTTGCTTTGGATGTTAACGATGTCTATGCATTGTTAGAAAAGCAGCCGTGGGTTTACCGTGCGTCGGTGCGCAAGCAATGGCCAAATCGTTTGACAGTATATATTGTCGAGCAACAGGCGGTTGCGCATTGGAACGATGATTTGTTGCTCAACCCGTATGGCGAGACTTTTGCTGGTGGTAAGGCGATTGCTGGATTACCGAGATTATATGGTCCCGGTGGTAGCGAAAAGACTGCATTGCAGGGTTTTAACGCAATGCAAACCATTTTGGCTGGTGCAGCACTACCCATTGATGAGTTGTTTTTAAGTGAACGATTTGCATGGCAATTAACCCTGCAAAATCGCATCAAATTAAATTTAGGTCGACAGGAGTTTATCGATCGATTACAGCGCTTTGTGGATGTGTTTCCTTTGATAAAACAGCAGCAAAGAGCCGTTGAGTATATTGATTTACGCTACGACACCGGACTAGCCGTTGGTTGGTCAGATGCCAGTAACATGAGTGAGAATGTATAAGTATGTCCAAAGTAGTGGATAGAAATCTAATCGTTGGTTTAGATATTGGTACTAGCCAAATCAAAGCAGTGGTCGGCGAGCTTTTGGACGACAACTCACTGAGCGTGGTTGGGGTTGGTACGCATTCGTCAAAAGGCATGGATAAGGCGGGCGTCAATGATTTGAATTTGGTTGTGCAATCAGTTCAGCGTGCAATCAATGAAATGGAACTCATGGCCGATTGCCGAGTTTCCTCAGTGTTTTTGGCTATTTCTGGACGCCATGTACAGTGTCAGAATGAAAATGGCATGGTGCCGATTAACAATCAAGAAGTGACCCAAGAAGACGTGGACAACGTGATCCATGCGGCACGCTCAGTTCCCATTGCGGCAGAGCGCCGTTTGTTGCACGTATTGCCACAGGAATTCACGATTGATGTACAAGAGGGTATCAAGAACCCGATTGGAATGTCAGGGGTGCGGATGGAAGCGAATGCGCACATTATCACCTGTGCGGATGACATGGCGAAGAACATAGTAAAGTCGGTTGAACGTTGTGACTTGCATGCCGATCAATTGATTTTTTCAGCACTGGCATCGAGCTATGCAGTGTTGACTGATGATGAACGCGAACTGGGTGTCTGTGTAGTCGATATTGGCGGCGGAACCATTGATATCGTAGTTTACACTGATGGTGCGATTCGGCATACCGCGGTAATCCCGGTTGCGGGTAATCAGATCACCAGCGATATTGCGAAGATTTTCCGTACACCGATCAGTAACGCGGAAGAAATCAAGGTTAATTATGCCTGCGCGCTGAAAGATATGGTCAGCATGGAAGATACGATTGAAGTGCCCAGCGTGGGTGGCCGTCCGGCACGTGCTATGTCACGGCATACGCTGGCAGAAGTCATTGAGCCGCGTTATCAGGAATTGTTTGAACTCATTTATGAAGAGATCCAAGCCTGTGGATTGGCGGAACAAATTGCTGCTGGTCTTGTCTTGACCGGAGGCACGGCGAAAATGGAAGGTGCCGTAGAGTTTGCTGAAGAAATTTTTCAGATGCCTGTGCGCGTGGGTAAACCCCTCGCTGTCAAGGGACTATCTGAGTATGTAGATGATGCGAGTTTCGCGACTGTGGTGGGATTGCTGCAGTACGGGAAGCTCCACATGGATAATAAGAAAACTAAGAAAAGTAAGTCTGGCGAGGGCATTTTTAGTCGTGTCCAAAGCTGGTTTAAGGGTGAATTTTAAGCGTTAAATCGTTTGGTGAACTTGCCTAAACTTGGACGGTTTAGTTGATTTACCAAGCACAATGAACGTACAAAACCGGAGAGTAAGTATGTTTGAATTAATGAATAGTCACGGCGAAGACGCAGTCATCAAAGTGATAGGAGTAGGTGGCGGTGGCGGCAACGCGATCGAACACATGGTTTCACAAAGTATCGAAGGCGTAGAATTCATCGCTGTTAATACTGATGCGCAAGTATTACGCAGTTCCTCTGCGGATGTGACGTTGCAAATTGGTACCAGCGTAACCAAGGGGCTTGGTGCTGGCGCCGATCCCAATATTGGCCGTGAAGCCGCATGTGAAGACCGTGAGACCATTCGTCAAAGCCTCGACGGCGCAGACATGGTATTTATTACTGCAGGTATGGGCGGTGGTACGGGTACCGGTGCAGCGCCTGAAGTGGCTAAAATCGCGCGTGAGATGGGTATTCTTACGGTTGCGGTGGTGACCAAGCCGTTTCCTTTTGAAGGTCGTAAGCGTAGTGATTTCGCCAACCAAGGCATTGAAGAATTATCCAAGCACGTGGATTCACTGATCACGATTCCGAACGAAAAGTTACTCAAAGTCATGGGGCCGCGTACGCCACTGTTACAAGCATTTAGTGCCGCAAATGATGTATTGCGTGGCGCGGTGCAAGGTATTGCTGAACTAATTACCCGTCCCGGACTCATAAACGTGGACTTCGCGGATGTGAAGACTGTTATGTCTGAAATGGGCACGGCAATGATGGGCAGTGGCAGAGCCAGCGGTGAAGACCGCGCTGAAGAGGCGGCGGAAGCGGCTATTGCCTGTCCGTTGCTGGAAGATATTGATTTGTCTGGCGCACGTGGAATTCTGGTCAATATAACCGCAGGACCTGATTTTGCGATTGATGAATTCGAAACCGTGGGGAATGCCGTAAAAGCGTTTGCGTCTGAAAACGCTACAGTGGTTGTGGGCACAGTGATCGACATGGAAATGACCGATGAATTACGCGTTACTGTAGTTGCAACAGGTATTGGTGCTGAGCGTAAACCGGATATTTCTCTGGTTAGCAGCGAAGGCTCACGACTTACCAGTTCAGCGAAGAACTTTACCCAGTCACGTGAGCACAGCTCGCATCAAGCGACTGACGGTAACCAAGCGTTGAAGACTGATGAGCTGGCGCAACCCAACAATGATTTGGAATATCTTGATATTCCGGCATTTTTGCGTAAGCAGGCGGACTAAGCAAAGTTAGCGTAATATAGCAAGCAAGTCCGACCTGTTTTTTGACAGTTTTGTGACGATGCTCTATAATTCGCGACCGATTTTTAGGTACATGTAGATATGATAAGTCAACGTACAATAAAACAAGCTGTTCAGGAGACTGGTATCGGTCTTCATAAAGGAGAAAAGGTCACTATGACTCTCCGGCCAGCGCCTGCCAACACAGGAATTGTGTTTAGGCGTGTTGACCTTGATCCGCACGTTGACATTCCCGCGCGTGCGAACGCTGTTGGTGACACCATGTTATGTACCTGCTTAAGTAACGCCGATGGCGTCAGCATCCATACTGTTGAGCACTTAGCTTCGGCGTTAGCCGGTTTAGGTATTGACAACATTATTGTTGAAGTCGATAGCCATGAGTTACCGATCATGGATGGCTCTGCCAGCCCATTTATTTTCTTGTTGCAATCGGCGGGGATTGAAGAGCTGAAAGCAGCCAAGAAATTTATTAAAGTCAACAAAACTATCCGTGTTGAAGAGGGCGATAAGTGGGCTGAGTTGCGCCCATTTAATGGCTTTAAAGTCGACTTTAAGATTGATTTTGATCATCCAGTTATTAGCCAGACCCGTCAGCATATGGTTATGGATTTTGACTCTGCATCATACGTCAATGAAGTCAGCCGTGCTCGAACCTTTGGTTTTATGCGTGATCTGGAATATATGAATGCGCACAACCTGGCCTTGGGCGGAAGCATGGAGAATGCTGTCGCACTTGACGAGTACCGCGTACTTAATCCTGAAGGTTTGCGCTACGATGATGAGTTCCTAAAGCATAAAATTTTGGATGCGATAGGTGATTTGTATTTATGTGGGCATAGCATCATTGGTGAACTGTGTGCGTATAAAACCGGGCATGGCCTCAATAACAAGTTGCTAAATGCCATGTTGGCAGATGCCAGTAGTTGGGAGTTTGTTTCCTATCATTCGGCTGATGAAGCGCCGATCAGCTTTACCCAGCCCGCCTTAGTTTAAATGAAAATGCCGCTCATAAGAGCGGCATTTTTTATTTTTTGTCTGCAGCATGTGTTCGGTTAATTGGCATTTAATACCCCTAATTACAAAAGGGGATTGTGCGATTTATTCAACGCGGTAGAATACGCCAGCGAAAAGGCGATAAAGAACACTATGAAACTCACGGTATTAATACGCAGCAAACGAATTCGATTCGTACGACATATTAAAGCACGGACGCTTGTCAGCGTAACCGTGTTGTTGAGTTTGATTGTCCTTGTCTCCAGTCGTCCGACCGAAAATATCAACGAGTACCTTACCCGCATTCACGTGGTTAAAACAGGTCTTGAGGTTGAGCAGCAGCGAGTTGCCCAGTTATATCAACAGACCCAAGGTGAACTTGCCGTTGTTAAGCGCCAGTTGGCAGAAACCCAAGCCAAGCTGCGCGAGATGAGTTTGCGCAGTGATGTAATCGCGCAGCGCGGTGGTATCGATATCAAGCAAGCTGAGCTAGCGGCGGAAGATAGTAATTCACTCAACTTAATCAGGCCGCAAGAAGAGCCTTCCACGTTGCTGGATGCCATCGCTGCGGTCAATGTGGATATGGAGTTTCAACTAAAACAGCTTGAGGCACTTGAAAGTGTGTTGTTAGGGCACCATATCCAAACGATTAGTGAGGTTGCAGGACGACCGGTAACATCCGGTTGGTTGTCATCTTATTATGGCATGCGGGAGGACCCGTTTTCGGGAGAGCCTGCCATGCATAAAGGGTTGGATTTTGCTGGCAATCAAGGAGACCCAGTCATCGCAACGGCTGCTGGTCTGGTCACTTGGGCTGGTGAGCGTTATGGATATGGCAATCTCGTTGAGATAGATCATGGCAATGGGCTGGTCTCGAGGTATGGACATAATGCAAAAATTAACGTCGTTATGGGTGACGTTGTGACGAAGGGACAACAGATTGCCGTTATGGGTAGTACCGGTCGTTCCACGGGAGCCCATGTACATTATGAAGTATTGCGTGAAGGACAACAGATAGACCCACTGCCGTTTGTTTACTAAACGCAGCAGTGAAGGCACCTGAGGTTTGATACGGTCAAGCCCCCCTCGCAGAGCAAGTAAAGGCCTACGCTGAATAGACTCGCGCAGATAAGTAACTTTTTATAAGAAATTGGATTAAAACATGTTCGCCAGTATTGCAAAGAAGATTTTTGGAAGCCGCAATGACCGCTTATTGAAGAAAATGAGCAAGACGGTTGATACGATTAATGGGTTAGAAGCCGACTTTGAACAGTTAAGTGATGAGCAGCTAAAAGCCAAAACTGGTGAATTTAAGCAACGCATTGAACAAGGTGAGGCGTTGGATGCCTTGTTGGTCGAAGCCTTTGCTGTGGTCAGAGAAGCGAGCAAGCGTGTCTACGGTATGCGTCATTTTGATGTGCAAATGCTCGGTGGCCAAGTATTGCACCAGGGTAAGATTGCTGAGATGCGAACCGGTGAGGGTAAAACCTTAACGGCTACCTTGCCTACCTACTTAAATGCACTAACCGGTAAGGGTGTCTATGTTATTACCGTGAACGACTATTTGGCGCGTCGTGATGCGGATTGGAGCCGTGCCTTATTTGAATTTCTAGGTCTTACGGTTGGTTGCAATGTGCCTGGCATGAGTCCTGCTCAAAAGAAGGAAGCCTATGCCTGTGACGTGATTTACGGCACCAACAATGAGTTTGGTTTTGATTACCTGCGTGACAATATGGCGTTTAGTCCGCAAGACCGTGTTCAGCGTCATTTGTACTATGCGGTCATCGATGAAGTTGACTCTATCCTGATTGACGAGGCGCGCACGCCCTTAATTATCTCTGGGGCAGCTGAAGATAGCTCTGAACTCTATACCAAAATAAACAAAATTATCCCTGAGTTAATTCGACAAGAAAAAGAGGATGAAGAGGGCCAGGAAGGCGACGGTGACTTTACGATCGATGAAAAAGGCAAGCAAATTCACTTAACCGAGCGTGGCCAGATCCACGTAGAAGAAATTCTCCAGCGAGAAGGCGTACTGCCCGCCGATGAATCATTATTTGCGGCACAAAATATCTCTCTACTGCATCACGTGAATGCCGCCCTGCGTGCACACAAGTTGTTTAGCAAAGATGTTGATTACATTGTTAAGGACGGTGAAATTGTTATCGTTGATGAGCATACTGGGCGAACCATGGAGGGCCGTCGCTGGTCTGAAGGTCTGCACCAAGCGGTAGAGGCGAAAGAAGGCGTTAAGATCCAAAATGAAAACCAAACGCTAGCGTCGATTACTTTCCAGAATTACTTCCGCTTGTTTGACAAATTGGGCGGTATGACCGGTACTGCCGATACTGAAGCGTTTGAATTTCAACATATTTACGGTTTAGAGACGGTTGTTATTCCGACTAACAAACCGATGATCCGTAAAGATATGCCGGACCTTATCTATTTAACTGCTGAGGAAAAGTACGAAGCTATCGTTGAAGACATAAAAGATTGTGTTAAACGTGGTCAGCCAACCTTGGTAGGTACTGTTTCGATTGAAAACTCAGAATTGCTCTCTCGTATTCTGAAAAAAGAAAAGATAGCGCACAAAGTTTTGAATGCAAAATTCCATGAGCAAGAGGCTGACATCGTTGCCCAAGCGGGTAAGCCTGGAGCGGTGACCATTGCAACCAATATGGCAGGTCGTGGTACCGATATCGTGTTAGGTGGGAACTTGCAAGCTGAGCTTGAGGCAATAAATGATCCGAAGCCGCAAACGGTAGAGCGCATTAAGACTGATTGGAAAGAACGCCACCAACAGGTGTTGGATGCGGGGGGCTTACATATTATTGGTACCGAGCGGCATGAATCACGCCGCATCGATAATCAGCTACGTGGGCGTTCTGGTCGTCAAGGCGACCCTGGTTCTTCGCGCTTTTATTTGTCATTAGATGACGCGTTGATGCGTATTTTCGCCTCTGAAAAAATGGGCAATATGATGAAACGTCTAGGGATGCAACGGGGTGAGGCGATTGAACATCCATGGGTAACCCGAGCGATAGAAAATGCCCAGCGCAAAGTTGAAGGGCGTAACTTCGACATTCGTAAGCAATTGCTTGAATACGATGATGTTGCTAATGATCAACGTAAAGTGATTTATGAGCAGCGGAATGAGTTGCTGGATGAGGGAGATATCAGTGAGACCATCACCGCCGTACGCGAGGATGTGGTGAATGGGGTTATTGACGAATATATTCCACCACAGTCGTTAGAAGAAATGTGGAATGTCGCTGATCTGGAAGTGCGCTTAAAAGGCGACTTTGCAGTCGATTTACCGCTGCAACAATGGCTAGATGAAGACGATAAATTGTATGAAGAAAAGCTGCGCGAGCGGATTTTAGGGGCGATTACTGACGCCTATAAAGCGAAAGAAGATGTGGTAGGCCCTCAGGTACTGCGCCAGTTTGAAAAGGCCGTTATGCTGCAAAACCTGGATAGCCACTGGAAGGAACATTTAGCCGCGATGGATCATTTGCGCCAGGGTATTCATTTGCGTGGTTACGCACAGAAAAATCCAAAACAAGAATACAAGCGAGAGTCCTTTGAACTATTCTCAGGCATGCTTGAAGCGCTGAAAGTTGAAGTTATTTCGATCCTGAGTAAAGTTCAAGTCAAAGCAGAATCTGATGTAGAGGCAGTCGAAGAGCAGCGGCGTCAACAAGCCGAAGCGATGTCAAAAAAGTTTGAGCATGAATCACTCAACGACACAGACGCCAAGCCCTCAACACAAATGCGCCAAGGTCCAAAAGTGGGGCGTAACGACCCTTGTCCCTGCGGTTCCGGCAAGAAGTATAAGCAGTGCCACGGTAAATTGAGTTAAGCGTGGGCTTGCGAAACAATGTCTAAAGCCGTAGACGTTGCCGTAGGTGTTATTATTAAGGGCGAGCAAGTCTTGCTTGCTAAACGCCCTAAACACCTGCATCAAGGTGATAAATGGGAATTCCCCGGCGGAAAAATAGAGCCCGGTGAGTCTCTTAATGAAGCGATTCAGCGTGAATTAAAAGAAGAGATAGGGATTGTCGTCACTGCACAGCAACCATGGTTCTCACTAACTTTCGACTATCCGGAGAAGACCGTTAATTTGCATATGAGCATAGTGCATAATTTTACTGGTGAGCCATCGGGTGTTGAGGGGCAACCAGTGGAGTGGGTCTCTTTTGATGCACTGGAGCAGCTAACATTTCCTACCGCCAATATGCCCATTTTAGAGCGCCTTAAACAAGGCGACTATCCACGCGCCAGTTAGCAATCAGCGGTTATCACTTGAAGTGTACACTCGGGATTACCAAACGAATTGTACAAGATATAACACCCCTGGTTCGTCGGCGTGCCTGATGACGGCACATCGTAACCAAATAGCGTATATTGGTTATTCACTCGGCTTTCAAAGTCATCACCAGAGATATTGATAAAATCAAGAAATTCTAGCCGACTACCTAATTCAGCTCGGCTTTCTGGGCAAAGGTTGCGCCAGTCAACTTCTGTTTGTCCAAATCCAAAATCTACGACGAATTCTGTTTGCTGGCTACCGCCCGGGTTTGCGGCTACAGGGCGTAAGCCATTCACTCGGGCCTTCGCTTGCGCTAAACCAATGGTGGCTTTTAACTCACTGGCGATACCTTGCAAAGTCGCAATTTTTGCATCAGAGGATAGGTCAAGAAAACGGGGGGCTGCAACCGTAGCCAAGATACCTAAAAGTACGATAACGATAATCAGTTCTATCAGCGTAAAACCAGGGGTGATTCTTTTCAACAGCGTGTTCCTTCTTCCTTTTTGATGCTTAGCACTTTTACCAAAAAATTTTCCTCGCGGTGGCAAACGCCACATGTTGCCCCTGATACGCTGCCTCATTGATGAAATGCGGATAGACCGTATCTTGCCCTTGCCAAAGTATCACTTCACCATCAAAGCGTGTAAACATAGCCTGGCCAGGATGCAATGATGTGAAGTCGGCATCTTGTAATTGCGGATGGACCATGGCATCCACTAGGCCGACGGCATTCCGCGGGAATTCTATGTTTTCGATGAACTGAAACGCCTCACAAGCAACAGAGCTAGGTAACGATTGCGCGTTCCAGCGCTCACAGAAACTGATGATGCAGGCCAGTAGATCAATGCTGTGCTGCATGATATCAGCACGACAGACACCCTGAGGCTGAGCACCTATTTCGAGCATAATGCCGAATTTACCTAAAGTACACAGGTACGGATGCGCGGTAAAACTCTTCTCATTTTCCAGTAAAATATTGACTGATGGGATCTGTTCTTTCACAAAGCGCGCCATGGCTTGATTGAACGGATCATCGGATACACAGATCAAAGTTGCACCCATATTGCTAGTAGTATTGTGAATATCAATAACCAAATCGGGTTGGTTGGTGCTGCTAGACCCAAATTGCCGGATTAGCTCAGCCGCTAATTTAACTTCATTGCTTGACGCAGTCGCGACTTGATTGTTATCAGTAAACTGACGATTGAGGTCATCGTCGACAAAGCGGACGCGCTTTTCTACCGCCAAAGGGTTAGCCATCAGCGTATTGATGCTAATATTGGCTGCGGGCATCATTGGTTGGATAGTTGACCATTGCTCAACCATCCTAACGCCGGTCAACTCGTTGCCATGAGTGCCGCCAACCAACAAAATATTATTAACTAGCGAACCCGATGCACTCATGATTTGAAAAACTCAGACTGCTGCTGCTCGATTAATTCCGCAATGGCTTCCTCGTCTAATTCGCCATTTGGTACGGAATCGCTGGCCGGGGAAGAAATGACATGGCTTTCGGTGGCCCAATCACCTAAGTCGATCAGTTGACATTTTTTACAACAAAATGGGCGGAATGGGTTTTGCGTTGACCATTCCAATGGTTTTTGACAAGTAGGGCAATTAACTTGCATTTCAACAGCTCGCGATTTCAAAGTTAAGGTCCTCGTCGACCGGACGACTAGCGGTATTGCCTTGCCCAAAATGCATAAAGCGCAGGGCATAGCGGTATTTGTTGCCGCTCAATGTTGGATAACACCCAGTGCCGACATCTAAGCGTATGCGGATCAACTCGCCGCGGTCATCACTGAGACCCGGGAAAAAACCGTTGGTCGCAGTTACCGCTTGGAATTGGCCACGTTGACGCAGGAAAGATAAGGTTAATTCCAACGCATTGGCAATGATTTGAAAGCTCGCCAACCATTGTTGTTTATCTGCACGCTGAATGTTTTCCGATTGGTTACTCCAAAAAAACAAGTTTGGTAAATCGAAACTGCAGGAACCTCCAGGGATGGCGAAACGTTGGCGAATGGAAGCAATAAAGGGGTCGTCCTTCAGTTCGCTGCCGATACGTTTGGTGTTTTTCAATACTTCGCGCATGCGAATAATGGTCTGTAGTGTCTGTTGCAGCGCATCATTATTAATTTTAGGGTGTTGCGACCAATGCACCAGATTACGTTCCTGGGCATCAAAATCTTTGAGTATATCGGTGCGCACGTCAAGTCGTTCAAACAACTCTAGTAGCGTAAAAAGGTCTTCGAAAAAATGGATATTTGCCGTGTTGTGATGAATTTCGGCATTACCTGAGCACTGCTGCAATAGTTGCTCTATTCGCAGGTAATTACGCACCTTTTCATTGAGCGGAAATTCATAGACCGCTATCGACATAACCTCTCCCCATTCTGCCAAACGGCACTACACAGGAAAAAGCAAAAAATTTCAAGTGTTTGATGAGTCTTGGGCGTATTGAAGTAACTGCCTATGCAGTTTATTGACCTGCTGATTTAGGCAGTCAAAGGATTGCGAGTTGTCGATAATATCATCAGCGTGAGAGAGGCGCTCTTGGCGGCTTAGCTGAGCCTGCATAATGCCTGTAACGGTTGCTTCATCACTGCCATCTCGCCCCAACACACGGGCGATTTGTAGTTCCTCAGGCACATCAACGACTACTATTCGCTGCACTAAACCTTGCATATTGTTTTCCAATAACAAGGGAACAACCAGCAGGCAATAAGGCGAGTGCGCTTGTACGATGAGCTCGAGCATACGCGCGCGGATCAGTGGATGCAGTAATTGATTCAACCATTCCTTTTGGGCCGGTTGAGTAAACACGATTTGTCGCAAGCGAGCGCGGTCTAGAGTGCCATCAGTAGCAATCACTTGTGCGCCAAAATGCGCTTTGATTGCGTCCAGCGCCGGGCTGCCAGCTTGCACCACCTCACGAGCACAGATGTCTGCATCGATAATATCTATGCCCAATGCAGCAAAGGCATCACTAACCGCGGTTTTGCCCGCGCCAATACCACCAGTCAAGCCAACAACGTAGTTACTCAACCGAGCACCCACTGCAGATAGGCCTGTTGGATCTGTTCACCGTAAATAAGTGTTAACCAACCCGCGGCGGCAAGGTAGGGACCAAAAGGAATCGCTTGACCTACGCCGTTCCGCTTCAATAGCATGAGTGCGATGCCAACCACCGCACCCACCAAAGATGACAATATGATAATAACGGGTAAACCTTGCCATCCGGTGAAGGCTCCCAATGCCGCGAGCAATTTGAAATCCCCATAGCCCATGCCTTCTTTGCCGGTCAGAAGTTTAAACAACCAATATACGCTCCATAGCGACAAATAACCCGCCGCCGCGCCGATAATGGCTTCCTGCGGAGTAACAAAAATATTGAAAATACTGGCAATCAAGCCAAGCCAAAGGAGGGGCAAAGTGAGCTCATCGGGTAGCAACATCGTGTCGGCATCAATAAAGGTAAGTGCCACGAGCACCCAAGTGATAAAGACGGCCAAGAGAGCGGCACTGCTAAAACCAAACGCGCTAGCAATCCACACTGAAAGTAGTGCGGTTATTAACTCGACACTGGGGTAGCGAATGCTGATTGGTGTTTTACAATTGGCGCACTTACCGCGCAGGAATAGCCAACTGACAACCGGAATATTTTCCCAGGCACGGATCTTATGGCCACACTTTGGGCAGGTAGAATCCGGTTTAATTAAATCAAATCGCTCTGCCGCGGCGGGAGCAGCGTCAGCAGCTTGGGTTGATTCGGCTTGAAAGTAGGCATTAAATTCTGCCTTCCAGCGGCGCTCCATCATGACCGGCAGTCGATAAATAACGACATTAAGGAAACTCCCCACCATCAAGCTCACAACAAATACGAGCGCTAGGAAAAACGTCGGGGATTGGTGTAACAAATCAAAAACAGCGGACATATCACACGCCTTGCGATAAATTTTGCCTAAGCCTACCAGAGTTTTTTAAACAACGTTACCCATCTGGAAGATTGGTAAATACATGGCGATAATCAAGCCACCAATCACCACGCCAAGAACCGCCATAATCAGAGGTTCTAGTAGGCTTGTTAAGCCATCGACCATGTCATCCACTTCAGCCTCATAGATGGATGCAATTTTACTCAACATGTCATCGACGGCACCTGACTCTTCACCAATCGCGATCATTTGATTAACCATGTCCGGAAATACCCCTGTCGCACGCATCGCAGTATGCATTTGCAAACCACCAGCTACTTCTTTCTTAATAAATAGGATCGCGTCTCGATAGACTGCATTGCCTGATGCACCAGCGGCAGAATCTAGTGCACCTATCAGTGGCACACCCGCGGCAAACGTGGTCGAAAGGGTGCGAGTAAAGCGAGCGATAGCGGCCTTCTTAAGAATTTCGCCAATCACCGGGATCTTAAGGATCTTTTTATCTACATTGTCGCGCAATGATTTTGATTTTTTGTGTGCGCGCATAAATGCCCAGCCCGATATACCAATGGCAATGGCGATATATATCCCATTATCCTGTACAAAGCGGGAAATACCGAGGACAAGTTGAGTGAACGCAGGAAGCTCAGCGCCAAAACTACTAAAAATTTCTTCAAATTGTGGCACTACAAAAATTAACAAAATGGTCGTAACAATAAAGGCAACGACGATTACTGCGACTGGGTAAAACATGGCTTTCTTGATTTTTGATTTTAGTGCTTCCGCTTTTTCCATGTAGACCGCGATCCGGTCATAAATCGTTTCTAACGCACCGGATTGCTCACCGGTTTCAACCAAATCACAATAGAGATCATCAAAATATTCAGGTTGATTGCGTAAACTATCAGACAGTGGCTTACCACCTTGAACTTCACGGGTTATTTCGCCGAGCATTTTGCGCATCGACTGCTTGGCATGCCCTTGTGCAATCATCTCTAGACTTTGGATTAAGGTCACACCAGCACCCAGCATGGTGGCAATTTGACGGGAAAAAACCGCAATATCAGCGGCAGTAATCTTGTTCCCACCGCCAAATAAAGGTTTGCTTAGCTTTTTAACTCTATTTGCAGAGATACCTTGTCGACGCAACATATTTTTTGCATCTTTGATAGAACCCGCACTGACTTCACCTTTGCGGGCGTTGCCTTGGCGATCCATGCCGGTATAAGTATAGGTGTCTAATGCTTTAGCCATACAAAGGTACCCAATGTAGTGAGTTGATAGATAAGGAACGTAACTTAGCCCGGGTTAAATACAAAAGCCCAGCAGAACTGGGCTTTTTAATGCTCGTCTATTTAGAGTATTAGCAAAGGTCAGCTGGAGTACAAGACTCATCCCAAGTTAGGATGCCGTTTGCGTTAGTCGTGTCTGGCGTCAACGTATAAGTAGCGCCTGAAAGTGCACCTGTCGCATCAGTAGGAGCAGTAATAGAGATTTCACCGTCAGTTACTGAAACGCCAGGGACGCCTGCTGCTGCAGGAATTGCCGCAGGGATACCGTTGGTCGCGTCGTCACATACTGTGATATCGCCCTCTAACTGGTAACAAACTTCAACCTGAGACTTAACGCCTGCACTCGCATTCGTTAATTCAGTGAACTTCGCTTTGTTCGTGTAGTTTTGGTACGCAGGCAACGCGATTGCTGCCAAAATACCGATAATCGCAACTACGATCATCAATTCAATTAGTGTAAAACCTTTGTTGCTAGTCATTGAGTTCTTCATGGTATATCTCCGCGCGCCGTCTAACGCTTTGTGTATTTAAAGTTTAAAGGGTACCCAAGCCGTTTTCAGGTTCTGCGCCTCGGTACTTGTTTCAAAGTATAGATGGAGTTGCGCAACTGACAAGTATGTAAACATATACCTGTGTGTCTCAAATGCGACATCCATTAGTTAACCGTTTGATTCCATAGTTAAACGTAGCGACAAGTCAATGGCTCGAACATGCTTGGTGAGAGCACCACTCGATATAAAATCAACGCCAGTCGCTGCTAACAATGGCAAGTCTTCATCGGTAATATTGCCAGACACTTCAAGCTTACTGCGTCCTTGATTTATCTCAACTGCCTGCTGGATCAGATGCAGCGGAAAGTTATCTAGCATTATGATATCGGCTTTGGCATCAATGGCTTGAGTGAATTCTGCAATCGACTCCACTTCCACTTCTACGGGCTTGTCAGGTGCAATTTGCCGAGCTGTGGTTACCGCGGCAAAGATACTGCCACAAGCGGCGATATGATTTTCCTTGATTAGAAATGCATCGAAAAGTCCAATGCGATGATTTGTGCCACCGCCACAAAGCACGGCAAATTTTTGCGCCAGACGCAATCCGGGAATCGTTTTGCGCGTATCTAAAAGTTGAGTTTTAGTATTTTTCAATAGCGTCGAGTAATGCTTAGCTTGGGTTGCCGTAGCACTTAATGTTTGCACTAGGTTAAGGATGCTTCGCTCCGCAGTAAGGATTGCTCGGGCATTACCCTGCAAGGTTAAGATAGCTTGATTTGCACTAACTGAATCGCCGTCTTGGGCATGCCAAGTTAGAGTCAGTGATGGCTCAATTTGACTGCAGACTTCCTCTGCCCACGCTTGTCCACAAAGCACCATGGCTTCGCGAGTGATTACGCTGGCGGTAGCCTGAGTGCTAGGGGCAATTAATTGCGCAGTTAAGTCATTTGAAACTGTGACTGAACCGCCCAAATCTTCGGCTAAACTGCGCGTAACGAGGTCAGTAATATCTTGCTTAGTAATATAGTCAGGCAATTGCATGCTGGCTGGGTACTCTGGTTAACAATAAATCTGGCGCGATTATAGTGTACGTAGCACCAATTCGTTACCCTTTTGGGTGAATTCTATTTGTCTTAAGAAGCTCATGCCCAACAAAATTTTATCGCCTTGCATCCCCGGGTTGAGATTTGCAGCAACATCGGTTAGCTGAATTTCGCCAAGAGTAATTGAACGAATTGTGGTTTCGGCAACGGTGACAATACCATTCGCCGTTTGGGCATAGGCTTTGCGCTCCGGAACAAGACCTAATTCAGAAGCCAAATGCGCAGGGATCGAAACATCGGTAGCGCCGGTATCTAAAAGAAATACAACGGGTTGGTTATTTATGCTGCCGCTGGCGACATAATGGCCCGCTTTATTTTGTCGCAAGCGGACTTCAATTTTTTCACCATTGCGTGCGGAGGCAGGCGATTGGTTTGGATTGAACTGTGCTTCGAGCAAGTCTGCGAATACAAAGGTGACGAGCGCTAAGCCAGCGATCCAGGCTAGCAGTACCATCCATTTGGTCACTCCTTCTGTGGTTGTATCTTGTTGTTGCATCTTTACCTTGATAACGTCATGCTTTAATACACTATACGGGATTTGAGACATAATTGATGAAAATTGCTGACGGTTGGTTGGACAACTGCGAGCATGTTCTTTCACCCTTCGCCGACGAGAGGCCTGGATCTGAGGTTTCATTGTTAGTCGTGCATAATATTTCTCTTCCTCCACAACAATTCGGTAGCAATGATGTTATCGACTTATTTACTGGGCAATTACGCGTCGAACGCGATCCTTTTTTCGCCGAGATTGCACATTTAAAAGTCTCTGCTCATCTGTTTATTCGTCGCTGTGGAAAAGTGATCCAATTCGTATCTTTCAATCGACGCGCATGGCATGCCGGCTTATCGAGTTTTCAAGGCCGGGCGCGGTGTAATGATTTTTCAATTGGGATCGAGCTCGAAGGAACCGACGATATTCCGTATACCGCTGCGCAATACAACCAGCTGCTGCAGGTTACAGCGTTGATCCGGCGACAATACCCGGCGATAACATTAGGCCGTATCGTCGGTCACTGCGATATCGCACCCGGGCGTAAAAGTGATCCCGGTTCAGCCTTTGATTGGGCTCATTTTAGACAAGCACTAGGACATTAAGAATGACATTAATCAGTTTATTATTGGCACTAGTCATAGAACGGGTGACTGCACAAACTGAAGGATGGCGAGCGCAGTATCATCTGCACCGCTACTTTAATTGGGCTCAACAACAAGGGTGGATAGCTTCTTCAGCTGCGCTTTGGCAAGTTTTCATCCTGTGTTTTATTCCTGCTTTGGGGGTAATGTTACTGCTGGATGTAATGGGTTCAGGCTTGTTGAGTTTGATCACTAATACCCTGATCCTATTGCTGTGTTTTGGTTGCCCACATTTACGATCAGCCTACCGAGGTTTTTTACAAGCGGCAAATCGTGGTGACTTAATGGCCTGTGAATTACATGCGCGCACGTTGGGTCATAGTTCAAGTACCAACAGTGGGAATGAAAGTTTTGGACAGCAACTGGTATGGCTGAACTACACACATTACGCCGCCGTATTGGTGTTTTTTGCTTTCTTTGGTGCCGCGGGCGCCGTATTTTATGTGTCCTGCACAGCATTCTTGCAATTCACTCGGCAACAGGAGCAAGAGAGCGCATCGTGTAATACAGAATCTATCGAACCGACGGAATGGGTGAAGTCTACAACAACGTTAGTCCATTGGGTTGACTGGTTGCCGGTAAGAATTATTTCGCTGGGCTTTCTATTGGTTGGTCACTTTGCACGGGCGTTTTCGGTATGGGCTGGTCTGTTGCTGGACCCTGCAGTATCAGCCAAAACCCTACTTTGCCGAGTATCTAAAGCTGCGGAAGATACCGAAGCCGTGCCGATAGCAGCGGGCGCCGATATTTACAGCTGCTGTGAAGAGCCAAAAGTGTTAGTTAAGTTAGCGAAGCGCAATATGGTTTTGATGGTGATGGTTGTATCCGTATTGACTCTAGCGGGATGGCTCTAAACCTGAGCCATTGACTCAATTTAAGCCACTGCATCCTGGTTGGCTCAACTCCAGACAATGAATAGGCGCATCGCGTGCTCAGTCTCTTGCTACTCTGAGGGCAATGGTCTGCGTTTAACGTTGGCAAAAATTACTGCATGCAGCTTAGGTGTTTGATTTTCCAGTTTCAGTAGTGGACCGTTCTTATGTTTAATGGTGCCACCCACCGTAAGCGCTATATAGGGCTTATGTGGAATCCATTGAGGGGCTCATTGGATCAGGTCGGATCACTTGTAAAGCCCTATTTTCGCTGATGTATAGCGGGTCACCTGAACTCGCCTTTGGTTTTTTGCAGAAAAAACATTTACCTATATGGACGAGTAACCTAAACTTAGCGGTTAATAGGTTAAATGGTATTACCATTTATCTGTAAATTGTTTAAATTTTAACAATTACTCAGCATATAGGTAGGGACTATGTTGCAAGCGCGACAAAAAATCTCAGATGTGATCACCGAACAGCTAGAGAGCATGATTTTAGATGGCTCCTGGTTAGCGGGTGAGCAGCTTCCGTCTGAGCGTGAACTTGCAGCCCAGTTTGAAGTATCGCGACCTTCTTTACGAGAGGCCATTCAGAATTTACAGGCCAAAGGTTTAGTCACCCGACGTCAAGGCGGTGGTACGTTCGTCAATCGGAAATTAAACGCTGCGATGACAGACCCCTTACTGGCATTAGTGGCAGAGCGACCAGAAACCCAATTTGACTTATTAGAGTTTCGCCATGCGCTTGAAGGTATGGCTGCTTACTATGCAGCTCTGCGCGGGCAAAAAGAGGATGATGCTGCGCTTGAACAGGCTTTACAGGAAGTAAACCAATCAAGTGAGGCAGACACAAGTGGTCAGGCGCAAGCATTGGGGCAATTTTATTTAACCATGGCGCGCGCATCCCACAATATGGTTTTAGTGCATGTAATGCGCACAATGCAATCGATGTTGATTGAAAACATCCGACGTAACTTGGATATGTTGGCACAACAACCGAATGTGGCTACAGAAATTCGCTTGCAACGCGAGAAAATTGTGACTGCGATTATTCAGCGCGACCCTGGCCTTGCCCGTACCGCGAGTAATGCACATTTGGCTTTTATTGAAACCACATTGTTAAAAATTAATCAGCGTGATCTGCGGATGCAGCGGGCGCTTAGAAGAATAGAGACGGACTAGCCGCACATTCAGCCGCAAAAAACGAGCGAATGCGCTAGGCTTATCCAGAGTGAATAATACAGTTAGTCAACGATAGGACGGCACCATGTCAGAAATGATGCAGCACGACCAAGACCCTCAAGAAACGCAGGAATGGCTCGATTCATTAGAATCGGTTCTGGAAAATGAAGGTGTTGAACGTGCCCACTTTTTACTTGAGTCTTTGATCGAAAAAGCGCGTCGCAATGGGGCTCATCTACCCTATGATGCTACGACTGCCTATATCAATAGTATCCCAGCAGGCCAAGAGCCGACGATGCCTGGCGATCAAACCATTGAAACAAAGATCAGGAATGCGATCCGTTGGAATGCGCTAATGATGGTATTGCGGGGTTCCAAAAAAGATCTTGAGCTCGGTGGGCATATCTCGAGTTTTGCTTCTTCCGCAATGCTATACGATGTTGGCTTTAATCATTTTTTCCGTGCTCCGACTAAAGACAATGGCGGTGATTTTTTATTCGTGCAAGGGCATGTCTCGCCAGGTATTTATTCACGTGCTTTCATCGAAGGTCGTTTAAGTGCAGAACAATTGGACATGTTCCGCCAAGAGGTTGATGGAAAAGGTGTTTCGTCCTATCCACACCCTAAACTCATGCCTGACTTTTGGCAGTTCCCAACGGTATCGATGGGACTGGGCCCAATGCAAGCGATTTATCTAGCTCGCTTCCTCAAATACTTGACTAATCGTGGCCTGAAAGATTGTTCCAACCAACGCGTGTGGTGTTTTATGGGGGATGGTGAGGTCGACGAGCCGGAAAGCTTGGGCGCTATCGGGTTGGCTTCACGTGAGAACCTGGACAATCTCACTTTCGTGATTAACTGTAATTTACAGCGCTTGGATGGTCCGGTGCGCGGTAACGGCAAGATTATTCAAGAGCTTGAAGGTACCTTCCGTGGTGCTGGCTGGGAAGTGTTCAAGGTCATTTGGGGGCGGTATTGGGATCCTTTGTTAGCTCGGGACACTGCGGGTAAATTACTCGACGTAATGAACGAAACCGTGGATGGTGAGTACCAGAACTACAAGGCCAAAGGCGGTGCCTATACGCGCGATAATTTCTTTGGCAAATACCCAGAGCTGAAAGACATGGTGGCCAATATGTCAGATGAAGACATTTGGCGCCTAAATCGGGGGGGGCACGATCCGGTGAAAGTCTACGCCGCTTACAAGCGCGCGACCGAAACTGTTGGTCGCCCACAAGTGATCCTGGCGAAAACGGTTAAAGGCTATGGTTTGGGCGAAGCGGGTGAGGGTAAAAACATTGCCCATAACGTCAAGAAAATGGATACCGAGTCGGTTAAGAAATACCGCGACCGTTTCAACATTCCTTTGAGCGATGAAGACTGCGCAAATTTGAACTATTACAAGTTCGATGAAGATAGCCCGGAGATGAAATATCTGCGCGAAAAGCGCGAAGCCTTAAATGGCTATATGCCAGTGCGTCGAGTCAATAGCTCGGAGGAATTGCCTGCACCACCATTGAAAGCTTTTGAAGCGGTAACAAAAGGCTCAGGTGACCGCGAGATTTCTACGACGATGGCGTTTGTACGTGTATTGACAGTTATGCTCAAGGACAAACAAATAGGGCCTCGTGTCGTGCCTATTATTCCTGATGAAGCTCGGACTTTTGGGATGGAAGGTTTATTCCGTCAAGTGGGTATTTACAGTAACTCTGGGCAGAAATACATCCCACAGGATAAAGATCAGGTTGCTTATTACCGCGAAGATAAAAAGGGGCAGGTACTGCAAGAGGGGATCAACGAGCTGGGTGCGATGTCATCCTTTGTTGCTGCCGGTACTTCGTATTCGTTAAACGACCTGCCTATGCTGCCAGTGTACATTTATTACTCAATGTTTGGTTTCCAGCGTGTGGGTGATATGGCCTGGGCTGCTGGTGACTCACAAACGCGCGGATTTTTGGTCGGTGGAACTGCGGGACGCACGACGCTCAATGGCGAGGGTTTGCAGCATCAGGATGGTCACAGTCATATTCAGGCTGGCTTAATTCCAAACTGTATCAGTTACGATCCAACCTTCGGTTATGAAGTCGCGGTGATTGTACAAGATGGTATTCGCCGGATGCTGGAGAATCAGGAAAACGTGTTTTATTACCTTACCGTAATGAACGAAAACTATGTTCAGCCTGAGATGCCTAAAGGTTGTGAAGAGGGCATTATAAAAGGGATTTACCCGCTTGAGCGATTAGGCAACGCTAACGCCAAGAAACAAGTGAATTTACTCGGCTCTGGTACGATCCTATTGCAAGTACAGGCCGCGGCAAAAATTTTGCACGATGACTATGGGGTCGCTTGCCAAGTATACAGTGTCACTTCGTTTAATGAGCTGGCGCGCAATGGTAATGACGTTGAACGTCATAATATGTTGAAGCCTGATGCTAAAGCTCAAAAGCCGTACATTACGGAAGTGCTGGAAGAGGGCTTTGCGGGGCCAACCATTGCGGCAACGGATTACATTAAGAATTATGCCGACCAGGTTCGTGCTTTTGTGCCGGGAACTTATAAGGTTCTAGGTACTGATGGATTCGGACGTTCGGACAGTCGGGCTAATTTACGTCGTCATTTCGAAGTAGATAGTGCACACATTGCTTATGCCGCACTTTATGAGTTGTATAAAGGTGGATCGTTTGATGCGAAAGCGTTAGCGAAGGCTGCTGATGCACTTGGTATTGACGCTGACAAACCTAACCCGTTTTACGCTTAAACCGATAGGGAGAGTATAGTATGTCGATTAAAGAAGTATTAGTACCCGATATCGGTGATGATGAAGTAGAAGTCATTGAACTCTGTGCTGCCGAAGGCGATAGCATTGAGGCAGATGGTTCATTGGTAACGGTTGAGAGCGACAAGGCGAGTATGGATATTCCTGCGCCATTCGCCGGTAAACTTAAATCGTTAAAAGTCAAAGTGGGTGACAAAATTAAGCAAGGCGACCTGCTGGCTGAGCTTGATGTTGATGCCGACAGTGCGCCGCAAGAAGATGCCGGTGATTCTGAATCGGCTAAGCCCGAAGCAACGCATGACAGTACTCCTGCATCGTCAAGTGACAGCAGCGAGTCAGTAACGGTGACCGTACCTGATATCGGTGACGCCAGCGATGTAGAAATTATCGATATTTTGGTTAAAGAGGGTGATGAGGTTGCGGAAGAAGACGGCCTGATCACGCTTGAAACTGATAAAGCGACTATGGATGTTCCTGCGCCGCAGGCAGGGATCATTACCACGCTCAAGGTCAGTGTTGGCGACAAAGTTTCGCAAGGATCCGTGATCTTAGAAATGCGTGCTAAAGGTGCGCAATCGGCAAGTTCGAGCTCGAATGGCAACGTTGCAAACGCGGAGGTACAAGCATCCGATGAACCAGCGCCAACATCGAGTCCGTGTGGAGCCGCCAGCGGCTCTAGCGTTGTTGAAGTTACCGTCCCGGATATCGGCGATGCCAGTGACGTTGATGTCATTGAGGTTTTGGTCAAGGAAGGCGATAGCGTTGCTGAAGAGGATGGCCTCATTACACTTGAGACCGATAAGGCGACTATGGATGTACCAGCACCCAAAGCGGGCACAGTCAAAGCATTGAAGGTTAGCGTGGGTGACAAAGTATCCAAAGGTAGTTTGGTGTTATTACTCGAAGTCGCCAGCGCCAGTACAGAATCTGCGTCAGCGGATGTTGCTGAGGAGCGTCAATCAGAGCCCAAAGCTGAAGCCAGTGAGACGAGTAGTGCAGCACCTAAACCACCGCCAGTACCGCATCACCCTTCAGCAGGTGAAAAGCAAAAGTCAGGCAAGGTACATGCGTCGCCCTCCGTCCGTCGATTAGCGCGCGAATTTGGTGTCGATCTAACCCAAGTCAGTGGTACAGGTGCAAAAAACCGCATTTTAAAAGAAGATGTTCAGTCGTATGTCAAATACGAATTGTCAAGGCCGAAACTGACGCCGGGGGCAAACGTAGCGGCTGGTGGCGGTGGTTTGCAAGTATTGGCGCCGCCGAAAGTTGACTTTAGTAAGTTTGGTGAGGTGGAAGAAATTCCATTGACACGTATTCAGAAAATTTCTGGACCGAACCTGCATCGTAACTGGGTTACCATTCCCCATGTTACGCAATTTGAAGAGGCCGACATTACTGACTTAGAAGCGTTCCGCAAAGAGCAAAACGCACTGGCGGAAAAACGCAAACTCGGGGTTAAAATAACTCCCTTGGTGTTCATGATGAAAGCCTGTGCTGATGCGTTGAAGGCCTATCCGGTATTCAACACCTCACTGTCTGAGTCAGGTGAATCATTGATCCAGAAAAAGTATTACCACATTGGTATCGCAGTTGATACGCCAGGGGGATTGGTTGTCCCAGTGGTACGTGATGTGGATAAGAAAGGCGTGCTGGAATTGTCCAGAGAACTGACTGAAATCAGTGTAAAGGCCCGTGAAGGTAAGCTAAAAGCGGCCGACATGCAGGGCAGTTGTTTCACTATTTCAAGCTTAGGTGGAATTGGTGGTACTGCATTTACACCGATTGTAAATGCGCCAGATGTCGCCATATTAGGTGTATCAAAAAGTGAAATGAAACCGAAGTGGAATGGTAAAGAGTTTGAGCCACGCTTAATGTTACCTTTGTCATTATCCTACGATCATCGGGTTATTGACGGTGCGGTCGCGGCACGGTTTGCTGTGCACTTGAGCAGTGTATTGGGCGATTTACGCCAAATTCTGCTGTAAAACTGGAAAAATAGGTATTTTGTTGAACAAATTACCTAATATTTTTGCACTCGGATGCGCAGAACATTAGAATCTGCGCATACTTATGTCACACACAGTGACATTCTGATTTGAATTAAATTTGAGGTCGTAATGAGCGAAATAAAAACTCAGGTAGTCGTCTTAGGTGCAGGCCCTGGTGGGTACTCGGCTGCGTTCCGTGCTGCAGACTTAGGTTTAGATGCGGTTGTCGTTGATGCCCGTGAAACTCTTGGCGGTGTCTGTTTGAATGTGGGCTGTATTCCGTCCAAAGCACTTTTGCACGTTGCTAAGGTTATTCAGGAAGCGAAACACTTGTCTGCCCATGGCGTAACCTTTGGCGAACCTAAATTCGATCTTGATAAAATTCGCGCCTGGAAAGATAGCGTAGTGAATCAGCTAACCAAAGGTTTGGCTGGTATGTCCAAAATGCGCAAGGTTCAGCATGTGCAAGGTTACGGTAAGTTCACAGGCGCAAACACCCTCGAAGTTGACGGCAAAGACGGCAAAACTACCATCACCTTTGAGCACGCAATTATTGCTGCAGGTTCAGAGCCGGTCTCGTTGCCGTTCATTCCTGCGGATGACCCTCGCGTAATTGATTCTACTGGTGCGCTTGAGATGGCCGACATTCCAGAAAAAATGTTGGTGTTAGGCGGCGGTATCATCGGTCTTGAGATGGGCACGGTGTACAATGCGTTGGGAACACAAATTGACGTAGTTGAATTTCTCGATCAGCTGATCCCTGCTGCGGACAAAGATATTGTTAAGGTTTACACCAAAACCTTGAAAAACAAATTCAACTTGATGTTGGAAACCAAAGTTACAGCGGTTGAAGCGAAAGATGATGGTCTGTACGTCACTTTCGAAGGTAAACAAGCGCCAGCAGACCCCGTCCGTTATGACAAAGTTTTAGTCGCTGTTGGCCGTAAGCCAAATGGTAAGTTGATCGATGCGGAAAAAGCGGGCGTCAATGTTGATGACCGTGGTTTTATCAATGTCGATAAGCAAATGCGTACAAACGTTGCGCATATCCATGCGATTGGCGACGTTGTTGGGCAGCCAATGCTAGCCCATAAGGCGGTACATGAAGGTCATGTGGCAGCTGAAGTCATTGCTGGTAAGAAGCACTTCTTTGATCCGCGTTGCATTCCTTCAGTTGCTTACACTGAGCCAGAAGTCGCTTGGGTTGGTCTAACTGAAAAAGAAGCGAAAGAGCAAGGCATTAACTACGAGACCGCATCTTTCCCTTGGGCGGCTTCAGGTCGTGCGATTGCCTCCGCAGCAACCGATGGCTTGACCAAGATGATTTTTGAGAAGGAATCGGGTCGCGTCATCGGGGGTGCCATTGTGGGTACTAATGCCGGTGAAATGTTGGGCGAAATCGGTTTAGCGATTGAAATGGGCGCAGATGCCGAAGATGTCGCTTTGACTATCCACGCTCACCCAACCTTGAATGAGTCAATCGGTTTAGCGTCTGAAATCTTCGAGGGTAGCATCACTGATATGCCAAACCCGAAAGCGAAGAAACGTTAATTCGTTTACTCCAATAAAAAAGCCAGCACATGCTGGCTTTTTTATTGCCTCAAGCTTAGCTGCATTGATCTTGGAAGATATCCTCAATACTGCACTCGAAAATACGTGCCGCTTTGAATGCCAGCGGTAAACTGGGATCAAACTTACCTGTCTCGATGGCGTTTACGGTTTGACGACTAACGTCTAGCGCTTTGGCAAGGTCTGCTTGAGTCCAGTCGCGCTCAGCGCGCAGGACTTTTAGTCGATTTTTCATTGGTATTTCCTAAAACCAATGAAGACACTAACAATATAGCTGATCCCCATTACGAACAAAATATTGGATGGATTCGGACTAAACGAGATTAACCGGATGGCTTCAAGCAATCCATAAATGGCCCCAAAAACCATGCTGACACCGAGCGATATTGCCATCGCATTGAAGTGGATACGACGCTGTAACTCATCTAAGCCATCAAAGTGGCGCTTATTCGCAATGATCATGCGATAGCCCATAAACAGATTGACCCCAATAGCGATAACACTATAGGTCGGCGCATAGTCCCAGATAAATTTGGGCGCGAACGCAACCACTGCGAGACTTAATACCCAAGCACTGGTCCAAATAAATAGACTGCGATTCGACTCGCGCATCCGTTCTTCCAGGGGTTTTGATTCTGTATTTATCATATGCTTTGCCTTTACTATGTTGAGTCAAATAAACTTTACTTTTTGTAATGCTAGCTTTGCAATAGTGTTGAGTCAAGTATATTTGACATAAATTAATCAAAACTTGACATGAGTCTCAAGCAACATTGAGTAATAGTGCAGGGGGTATGAATCAACTAACGTTCAGCAAAAGTTATGCGTTATAGTAGTTATAATGAAGCAGCAACATTGATTTTATGAGTTCACAAAATCCCAATCCTCAGCTTCAACAAATCGAAATGTTCTCGGTGCCGAGTCCATGCATCGGTGTTTGTGAGGTTAATCAACGCGGATTTTGTAAAGGTTGCTTTCGTAGTCGCGAAGAACGACTGTATTGGACACAAATCTCTGAGGCAGCAAAGCGGATTATCTTGCAAAACTGTAAGCGTAGAGCGAACGCTGCCGTAAAGCGAACTCAAGTTGACCAGCAGGATGAACCTCAGCAATCTGATCTGTTTGCCAGAGATAACGGATCATGTTGACCCAAAACTACCCGTAATAATCCAATTAAGGCGCAAAAAACCCTTAATTCACAAGGCTTTTATCGCTATACTTTAGGCATCTTAAGTATTGGGGTAATACATGCCAATTGAAGCTTTTGCAGACTCTGCATCAGAGTCATTTACACTGCCGCAAGTTTGCATAAAACTGCGCGGTATGCTGGATGACGGTAAGCACGATTTGGACGATATTGCGCGTATGATTGCAGTGGATGCAAACTTAAGTGCGAAGGTGTTACGCCTAGCTAATAGCGCATTGTTTAGATTTCCAAGCCAAATTGAATCTGTCACCAAGGCGATTACCGTGATTGGCGGTGAAGCCTTGTACAATATTGTGATGGCTGAAACGGCATCCTTGGCGTTTCAGCATTTCGACAATGACTTGGTTGATATGGATCGCCATTGGCATAATTCAGTGTATTGCGGAATGGCGGCTAAAAATACTGCCGGCGTATTGAAAAAACGGGCGACGGATCGTTTTTTTGCAATGGGGATTTTACAAGGTTTAGCGGAGCTCGTAATTGCCAAAAATGCGCCCGCGCAATACCGCCAAATTATCGATGAAAATGAGAACGGTGTGCCGTGGCAAAAGCAACGTAAAGTGCTCGGTTTTGTGTTTGCCCAATGCAGCGGGGCTATTTTGGAACGTTGGAAACTGCCCTTGCCAATCTATTACCCGATAGCGCAAATGCACAATACAGCCCGCGTTGCACAGGATCAGGACGTGGCTATTATGACCTTTGCCGCACAATTGACTGAGTCCCAGAGCCAAAAAGAAAAATATCGTTCCCTTGCATTGTGGGCTGATGATACGCAACCGTCCTTAAATTTAAGTGATGAAGATATTGCCGCAATAACCGAAATGACGAATCGTGATACCGCCCGTGTTGCAAGCACGTTATTGAGTTGAAGGTTTAGCTGAATGAAATTACACCTCATGTTATTGGGTAGCTGTTTGTGTCTGCATGGAACCGCGGTAGCCAGTGCCAATATTATGAAGTCGGTTTATGATCTGGATTTTGATGTAAATTACGAGCTGGATGCAGAGCCGCTATTTGAAATGGATGGTGAGTTAGGATTTATTACTGCTTCAGGCAACACGAATACGTCAAGTATAAAAGGTGCATTGGATGCGACTCATGAAACGGTAAGCTGGAGCAATCAATACCGTGTAGAGTTGTTGTATAAAGAGGCTAAAGTTGACACTGATAATGGTCGTCGTACTGATGTGACGGCTCAGCGTATATATGCAACGGCACAAATGGATTACAAGCTTGATGATCCGGATAATCGTTTATTCGTGTTTGGTGAATATGATAATAATCGATTTAGTGCTTACAAGTACCAGGCCGCTATAGCTGCCGGTTGGGCTCAAAAAGCGATTAACGAAGAGACCTATCAATTTCGCTACAGTATTGGTCCTGGTTATGGTGTGGCGATACAGCATGATGGCGCGGTGGATGAAGAAAAACATGGATTTATTATTCGAGCATCAATTGAGTACAAACAACAATTATCAGATGTTGCTAAGCTACGACAGTTTTTGAGCACAGAAGCTAACGATGCGACAACACGCTCTCGATCTGAGACCTCGATTTCAGCCAAAATAATGGATTCATTGGCCATGAAGCTGTCGTTTATTATGAATTATAATAGTGGCCTGAATGATGCACAGACAAAAAGCTTGGACACAGAGACATCTGTGGCCTTGGTTTATCAATTTTTTTAATCAGTTAAAGTAAGTATACCCAAGTTAATCGCAGTGCCGTTGCGAACGAGGGAGTTACAAATTCAATGAAAGGAAAAGACATGAAAAAGTTAGTTATTGCTGCGACAGTATTAGCGGCGTTCAATGTGACAGCGGCTGAAGACTCTTCGTTTACCATGGATGGAGAGTTTGGCTTCATTTTCACCACGGGTAATACCGAAACAACTTCTGCCAGTGCAGGTCTGAATGCGAAGCAAGAGTTGGAAAAATGGAGCAACGAATATCTGCTCGAAGGCTTATACAAGCAAGATACAGTGACTAATGCATTAGGTGAAGAAGTTGAGCAGACCTCCGCACAAAAGTTTTTCGCGTCGGCACAAGGTAACTATAAATTAGAAAATCCAGATCATCGCATCTTTGCGTTTGCTTCTTATGAAGATGACCGGTTTAGCAACTTTAAATACCAAGCGACTGTCGCGGCCGGTTGGAACCAAAAAGTGTGGGAAGATGACACCAGTAGCTTTGATTATAGTGTCGGTCCGGGTTATTCATTTGCTGAGAGCCAAACCGGCGAAGATCTAGATAGTGTCATTTTACGTGGTGCGTTTAATTACACCTGGCTAATCTCAGAAACGTCTAAGTTTACGCAAACATTCAGTACTGAGATTGGTTCCGATAATACTAAGTCTCGCGCAGAATCTGCATTGACTGCAACCATCAGTGGTGCACTGTCAATGAAACTCTCGTTAAAGCTTGACCACAACAGTGACGTAGCAGACGGTGTTGATAATTTAGATACAGAAACTGCGGTTACCTTGGTGTACAGTTTCTTTTAAGATCATAGTGAAAGGTAGGGACTGATACTCAGTTGGTACCTAGGCAGATAATTCTATGTATAAAAAAGGAGAGCCTTTGCTCTCCTTTTTTTGTTGTACAAGACAGCCCGTCTTCGTCTAGGTATTCTAGTGCAATACGCGGGCTTTGATTGTACCTTCAATCTTTTCCATTTCCGCAAAGGCATCCATTGCACGGTCTGCCTCAACATCAATAACGACATAACCGATGCTATCGTTGGTTTGCAAATACTGGGCAAGAATATTAATCCCTTTGTCAGCAAACGCCTGGTTAATTTGGGTCAGGACTCCTGGGCGGTTGATATGAATATGCAATAGTCGCGAAGTATCGGTATGCGCTGGCAAAGACACTTCAGGGAAATTAACTGCCGAGAGTGTGGACCCATTGTCGCTGTACTTCGCCAGTTTACCCGCGACCTCAATACCAATGTTTTCTTGTGCTTCCTGGGTACTTCCACCGACATGCGGAGTAAGAATGACATTATCAAATTGGCGCAGAGGGGATTCAAACTCTTCATCATTGGACTTAGGTTCAACTGGGAAAACATCAATTGCGGCACCGCTGATGTGTTTACTTTGCAGAGCGTCCACTAATGCGTCGATGTCAATAATTGTGCCGCGGGCTGCATTGATTAGAATGGCCCCAGGCTTCATTTCCGCTAACTCTTTCTTACCAATCATGTTCATCGTTTGCGCGGTTTCTGGCACATGCAAGGTGACTACATCAGACGTATTTAATAGCTTCTTCAGACTTTTCACTTGGCTTGAGTTACCTAATACCAATTTATCTTCGATATCAAAAAACTGCACGCGCATCCCTAGATGTTCTGCAAGAATGCTTAGCTGTGTACCGATATGCCCATAGCCAATGATACCCAGTGTTTTGCCGCGCGCTTCAAATGACCCGACGGCACTCTTCAGCCACTCACCACGATGCGCTTTGGCGTTCTTTTCGGGAATGCCACGCAACAATAATATGATTTGCCCAAGCACCAATTCAGCCACTGAGCGGGTGTTTGAAAACGGTGCATTAAATACCGGAATACCCCGCGCTTGAGTCGCTACAAGGTCAACTTGATTGGTACCAATACAGAAGCAACCAACGGCCACTAATTTATTGGCAGCATCAATGACGCGCTGTGTGAGTTGGGTGCGCGAGCGGATCCCAATAAAATGCACATCTTTAATCTTCTCAATCAATTCTTCTTCAGGAAGCGAAGTTTTTAAACTTTCGATATTGTGATATCCGTTACTCTCAAGCGTTTCGATTGCACTAGGGTGCAAGCCCTCCAATAAGAGGATCTTGATTTTATCTTTAGGCAGCGAAACTTTACTCATGATGCATGGCTCTCGGATTGAAGGTTAATTAAGACATCTAGACGTCCAAAAGAGAATGGAAAATACCAGATGTCTCGGCAAATAAAAAGCACTAATTATGCTATTTCAGAGTTTCAACACCATTTTCGCCGCCGACCAAAACTAGGTCAGCGCCGCGCTGGGCAAACAGACCATTGGTCACGACGCCGACGATATTGTTCAGTTGGTACTCGAGTTCGCTAGGATTCAAAATAGTTAAATTGTGGACATCCAGGATCACGTTACCATTGTCGGTGATCACGTTCTGACGGTATACCGGATCACCACCAAGCTTCACGATTTCCCGCGCAACATACGAACGTGCCATAGGGATCACTTCAACCGGCAATGGAAACTTGCCGAGGATTGGTACCTGTTTAGTATCGTCGATAATACAAATAAACTGCTTGGCCACTGCAGCTACGATCTTCTCGCGAGTCAGTGCTGCCCCACCACCTTTGATCATGTGTTTGTGCTCAGTAATCTCGTCAGCGCCATCCACATATATCGCTAGGTCATCCACGCCATTGAGGTCAAAAACCTCAATGCCTAAGGCCTTTAGCCGAGCTGTGGATGCATCAGAGCTCGACACCGCCCCTTTTAGCTTATGCTTGATCGGTGCCAGTGCATCAATGAAATGATTCACGGTGGAGCCGGTACCGACGCCAATAATACTGTCTTCTTGCACATATGCGACGGCGGCAGTTGCCGCAGCACGTTTTTTATCGTCTTGTGTCATCGTGAACCCTGTTGGAATACATCTACTGTGGAGCACCTAAGTGTAGCTTAAGTTGGTCTTAAATCAGAGCAGGCTGGCGTTATTTTTCGTGCTTTTCTACGGTGCTATTGTTAACTGCACTGAAGGTGTCACGATATAATCAAGTGGAATGTCCCACGGCTCAACCGGCAAGGTCTCAGCCTGCTGGCAATCGTGGGCGATACCAATCAAGGTCGGTCGGTTATTTCTCTCTAGGTCAGCTAAGGTGCGGTCATAAAATCCGCCCCCCATGCCCAAACGATTGCCTTGATGATCAAATGCAACGAGGGGCAAAAGTAATACATCTAGCTGAGCTAGCGGGCGACAATGTGCAGCGTTAAACGTCGGTTCAGCAATGCCATACCGGTTGATACTCATTGGCGTGTTCACAGCATAATCATGAAATAGCAGATGCCCTGAACGGCGTGGATCTAATAGGGGTAATGTAGTGTTAATACCCTGTTGCCAGCATGCATGAATGGTTGGAGTCAGGTCTAACTCACCATCATTGGCAAGGTAAGCTGCAATGGTCCTGGCGGCTGAAAACGCCTTAATTTTGCTGAGTTGAGCCAGCAAACGTTGCCCCGCTTGCGCTTGATGGGACTCGGTTAAAGCGTTACGGGCCGCCCTGAAGTGGCGGCGTAACGCTGGTTTATCTACCTTGTTCAACAATTAGTTGGCGTACGTATCGATGAACAGCTGGGTCAGCCTGGCGTGATCAACACCCGTAGCCACTTTAATTTTCTTGGCTTCTAACCATAACGGGCTTGCTGTGGTGCCCACGGGCGCCACCGCTGTTTGCCCCCGATTTAATGGGTCGGTAGCGACGCGAATATGGCCCTCTGTTAGCTCAAATAAGCTTTCATCAATCAAGTATGCTAGTGGAAACGCATCGTGAAAGAAACACACGCGGTCGTCACGATTTTGTGAGTAGAAATCGATATAAAACTGCGCAGATTGCTGCACAAATCCTCCCAGTTTTCCATTCTTGCTCGCAAGTATATCGACGAAGCTAGGGTCAAAGGGAACATTGTTGGTCACATCCAGACCAAACATGGTGATATCCCAATCAGCACTAAAAACGATGTCCGCAGCATAGGCATCATTCCATATGTTCGCTTCGGCAACCGGAGTTACATTGCCTTTTACGAAGGCAGCACCACCCATGATTTTGACGCCTTTAACTAATTTTGGAAGTTCTGGATCGAGGCGTAATGCTAATGCCAAGTTACCCAAAGGACCAATCGCTACCAGCGTTACCTCGCCCGGGTTTGCGCGCACGGTATCAACAATGAATTGTGCTGAACTACGCGGGTCCAATGGCTTGTCGGACAGCGGGAACCCAATATTACCGAAGCCATCGTCACCGTGTACAAAGTGGGCATAGGTCGACTCTGGACCCACCCAAGGCATGCCGACGCCCTGCGTGACGGGAATATCCTGCCCGGCCAGCTCGCACAGTGTGACTGCATTGCGCGCGGCCATTGTCACAGGTACGTTACCGTAAACAGTTGTTAAGCCCAAAACGTCAATGTCGGGTGACTGAAACGCGAAAAAGATTGCCATTGCATCATCGATACCCGGGTCGGTATCTAAAATAATTTTTTCTGCCATGTGTGTGTCCAATAATTAGGTTTAGCTGTGCTTTGCTAGAAAGCGATTAACTTTATCAACATCTGGAATAGATTGCGCGGCACCTTCAACGGTGACTGCCAATGCTGAAGCGGCGCAACCGCGCATTAATGCTTGCTTAGGATCAGCATGATCGGTGTAAGCAGCAAGGAAATAACCGATAAAAGTATCGCCGGCGGCGGTGGTGTCGATGGCATCAACCACAAAGGCTGGAACTTCGATTTTTTGCCCTTTGCGCAGCATAACGACGCCTTGTTTGCCTAAGGTGATAATCACCTCTCCATGTTGCCAGTTTGCAGTGAAATACGCTTCAATGGCGGCCATATCCTGCGTGCCGGCAAACTCTGCGGCCTCAACCTCATTAACGATCAGCAGATCAATGCAGTCCAACGGAAGTGATTTGACTGACTCAGTCATAGGTGCCGGATTGAAAGCAACTTTAAGACCTTTATCTTTGGCTTGTTTGAGTGCATCTGCAATTGCCGATGTCTCGTTTTGCGTTAACACCCAATCAGTCGATTTAACGTTATCAAGTGCCGCCAACACGGTCTTACTATCAAGCTCTTGATTGGCGCCGCCAAATAGTACGATTGCATTTTCCCCACTGGGCGTGACTTGAATGATCGCGTGACCAGAAGGGGTGTCGGTACATTGTACGTGTTTGCAATCAATACCCTGCTTTATAAGGGTTTGCTTAATGTGCGCATCGTTATTGTTGATGCGTCCTACATGGCGCACTTCAGCACCTGCTTTGGCCAACGCAATCGACTGATTAGCACCTTTGCCACCGAGCAACTGTTGATAATGATGTGAAGCAATTGTTTCACCCGGTTGAACAAAATGTTCGACCTGATATACATGGTCAATGTTAATTGAGCCAAAATTAATAACAGCCATTGTCTTCCTGTTAACTGAAAGGCGCCTCCCAAAGTACCGCTGTTCATGTGCGCCCGTGAACCGAAAGTTCAGGGCGGAAGTTTCATCACTGCCGCAGGCGTCTCGATACGAGTCGAGCTTGCACAAAAGCAGTGGAATCAACTTCCTTGGTAAAAAGCATCGGCCAGGGACATGAATGAACTGGCTAATACCCCAGGAGGCATTGTTTGAATTATTATTGGCGTAAGGGTAGCGCAAACGTGGGAAAGTAGAAAGCAGATCATATTTCCAGCGCGCAGTCTTAGAATAAATTTGGTAGCATAGTTACGTGATTTCTTTGCCTGAGAGTGTTTTTTGAGCGAACTACAATACGAGACGTTATCAGCGTTATTAATGCGCAATAAAGTGACCGCAGATGCTGCCGAATTACAGGGCATGTTGTGCGGCATGATGGCTGGGGGCTTATCGTTAAGCGATCGCAACTGGATGCCTGCCATCGCCGATATCTTCAATGCCGGAGAGCCACTTGCGCCAGAAGTCGAGCAAGCGCTGCTGCGTTTGTTTGAGCAAACCAGTCAACAGATGGTCGATGGCGAGTTCGCACTTTCTTTACTGTTACCCGATGATTCCGCACCAATAAATGAACGCGGCAGCGCCTTAATTAACTATGTTCAGGGCTTCATGACCGGGTTTGGTTTGCAGCAAAATGACTTATCCAATTGTTCAGATGATGTTAAGGAGGCACTTGAAGATTTTGCCGAAATCGTCAAATTGGAAGAGGCAATGACTGACGACGAAGAATCCGAAAAAGCCCTGTTTGAAGTACAAGAATATGTAAGGGTTTCAACAATGTTATGTTTTAGCGAACTCGGTCATTCGCCACTAGACGATAGCCAAGCACCGCCAACAGTGCATTAGGAATTTTGGGAGTATGGACCGCAACGCTTTTTTAGCACGTCGCCGTGCGCTAATCGCCAAACTTCAACCGAATAGCGTAGTTGTCGTTCCCGCGGCACAATTAAAAAACCGCAGTCGGGATACCGAATATCACTTTCGTCAAGACAGTGACTTTTGGTATTTAACCGGGTTTCACGAGCCCGATGCGTGGTTGCTGCTGTCTAACAGCGATCAATACGATGGAGAATACAGCCTGCTCGCTTGTTTGGAAAAGGACCAACAGGCCGAAATATGGCATGGTCGTAGAGTAGGACCGGATGCGGCACTAAGCGCTTTTCTAGTGGATGACACTTGCACAGTTGAACAGCTGCCTTGGGCGTTACACGATTTGCTCGATGGACACGCGCATTTGTATTTTGCGATGGGTCAATCAGCGTCCGCCGACGAGTTAGTGTTTGCCGCCCTTGAGAAACTCCGAGGTGCACCGAAGCAAAGCAAACAAGCACCGCAGGCGATTGTTGACGTGCGTCCATTGTTGCATGAAATGCGCTTGATTAAACAGCCGGATGAATTGGCATTAATGCAACAAGCAGCGACAATCAGTGTAGCGGCGCACTGTCGCGCCATGCGTGAGGTGACGCAGCTGGATCGAGAGTATCAATTAGAAGCGTCTATTTTGCATGAGTTTGCCATTCGTGGTGCACGGCATGCGGCTTACAATACCATTGTTGGTAGCGGAGAAAACGCCTGTATTCTGCATTACACCGAGAATAGCGATGCGTTAAATGATGGGGATTTAGTCCTTATTGATGCGGGTGCTGAGTATCAAGGTTACGCTGCGGATATTACTCGCACTTTTCCAGTCAATGGGAAATTTTCTCCGCCGCAAGCGGAAATTTATCAGTTGGTACTCGATGCGCAGTCAGCTGCACTTGAACAACTATATCCAGGCAGTACGTTGTCAGCTGCTATGCAGGCATGTTTAGAAGTATTAGTGAGTGGCTTAATCAAACTGAATATATTGCAGGGTGATTGTGCCACATTGATTAGTAAGAAAGCCTATCAGCCTTTTTTTATGCATGGACTCGGGCACTTTTTAGGCCTAGATGTGCATGATGTTGGTGATTACAAAATCGATGGCGCTGATCGCCCCCTTTTGCCAGGTATGGTGCTTACGGTTGAACCCGGCTTGTATTTTGGGCCGACAACGAATGTGCCAGAACAGTATCAAGGCATTGGCGTAAGGATCGAAGATAACATTGTTATTACGGAAACGGGTTTTAGCAATTTGACTGCAGGTGTACCCAAAACCATTACTGAGATTGAGGCACTGATCCAACATGGTCGCGGACACTAATACGCATAGTATTGAAACGGCAATTGATGCTGACGTAACCATCGTCGGGGCTGGTGTAGTGGGTTTATCTTTAGCGCTCGCATTGGCTCGCCACACATCATTGACTATCGCTTTGGTTGAAGCGAAAGCCATGCAAGCGCAGGTTCATCCAGCTTTCGATAGCCGTTGTCTAGCGCTTGGCGCGTCTACCTATGATTACTTGGCCGAGCTAATCAAAGGTGTTAAGGATCATTTTGGTGAACTGCATGGGTGTGAGATCCATGACATCCAAGTGTCTGATCAGGGCTACGTGGGTAAATGTTTTCTTTCCGCAAGTGAGCTTAAGCAACCGTTTTTAGGCGTGGTTGCGCCCTTACAGGCCATGGGAACAAGCTTATATCAGGCATTAGAAATGGAAATGGCCAAGCCGGGCAGCAAACTTCAATTTCGATGCCCCAGTCAAATTACCGACGTGATTAGCCAACCTTCATACCAGCAGTTAACCTTATCTGAAGGGACTTCGTTAAACACTCGATTACTGGTTGTTGCCGACGGTGGTGGGTCCGGTATCGCTCAAAAATTGGGCTACGATGAAAACGTAAAAGACTATGAACAAGATGCAATAATTGCCAATCTTGAGGTCACCTCTGCGCACCAGAACTGGGCCTATGAACGCTTTACTGAACATGGTCCTATCGCTTTGCTGCCACTGCGGTTACCGCTAGCGAATACTGCGCAATCGAGTGGCTTATATTCATTAGTGTGGACAATCTCGCGAGACGTACCTGAATACAAGCAACGTTTATTGCAAGATGACGACTTTTTCATGCGAGAGTTAAGCCCATTGTTAGGCGCTCATATCGGGCGTTGCCTACGCACCAGTGCGCGCGAGAGTTATCCTCTGAGTTTGAAATTTACCTCACAAGTCATGCAACATCGTAGCGTTGTTATCGGTAACGCAGCCCAAACGCTGCACCCTATAGCGGGGCAAGGGTTTAATCTGGGGTTGCGTGATGTGATGGATTTGGTCGGTGTACTGCAAGAGACTGTGCCTGAAAATGTGGGCAGTTTTGGCAACCTACAAGCCTACGCACAGCGGCGCAAAGATGATCGCCAACTGATTATGCTGAGTACAGACAGTCTGGTTCGCGGTTTCTCAAATAGCTTTTTTCCGCTAACGTTTGGCCGTAACGTGGGGCTTTTAACGATGAATAAATGCTCATTACTCAAACAACACTTTGCGCGCAGAGCTATGGGGTACCGTTTTGATTAATTGTGATGTTGCGATTGTCGGCGCCGGCATGGTCGGTTTAGCGTTGGCTGCCCAGTTAGCAGACAGTGATATGCAGGTGGTAGTGCTCAACCAAGGGGCGGTGTCTCGACCGCTGCCTGATATCGCAGATTGCCGTGTTTCCGCGTTAAATATCACCTCACAGATGTTACTAAAGCGCGTACAGGCTTGGTCTAACGTGCAAGCTGAGCGGGTGGGTGACTACACCGGAATGCAGGTTTGGGAAAAGGACAGTTTTGCGCGTATTCACTTTACTGCAGCGCATACATCACATGCGACTTTAGGCTGTATTGTTGAAAATCAGAATATCGTCAATGCTCTGTATGCGACGCTGCGCAGGCACGCCAACATAACAGTGATCGACAACTTTGAACTCGCCAAAATTGAATATAATGCATCTTCTGCATTGCTTATGTCAGCCACTCAAACTCTGGTTTCTGCCCGTCTTGTGGTGGGTGCAGATGGTGCAAATTCGGCGGTGCGCCGATTACTACAAGTGCCCATGACATTTTGGCACTATGACCAGAGTGCAATTGTCGCTACCGTGAAAACCGAATTATCGCACCAACAAATTGCGCGGCAGGCCTTTACTAAGACAGGGCCGTTGGCTTTTTTACCACTAAGTGCAGCAGAGCAGTGTTCGATCGTGTGGTCGCAAGATACGCAGCAGGCAGAACACTTAATGGGATTATCTGAGTACGAGTTTTGCCAGCGTTTGGCCACTCACTTGGATATGCAGTTAGGACAATGCGAGTTACTCAATTCACGCCACTGTATTCCTTTGGCTATGCGTTATGTGCGCCAGTGGGTCACTGATCGAGCGGTTCTTATTGGGGATGCTGCGCATACTATTCATCCGTTAGCCGGACAGGGTGTGAATCTTGGATTTCAGGACAGTATCGCTTTAGCCGAGGCGATACTGGCGACGCCTCTCGATGATTTGGGAACTATTACACCTCTTAGAGCCTTTGAACGGGCGAGAAAGGCAGCGACGATTAAAATGATTGCAACCATGGAAGGATTCAAGCGCGGATTTGCAGGAGAACAGCCGGTTAAGAAACTCATCCGAGGGATCGGGATGACCGCTGCCAACGAGCTGACATTCGCAAAACGGTTTTTGATCCAGCAGGCGATGGAAGGGTAGCGAACAGTAAATCGTCATGAGTTTGTTCATGATGTAGGCACGCCAAAATGGCGGGAAATGACCTATGTTTGCCAATCTCGCATTGATATCCTTACGTTTGGAATTTATTTATGGATATCAACGTGAAACATTTGACTATCGTTCTAGCGCTTCTACTGATGCCGCCAGCACACGCTATTTTCATTGACTCATCGATGCCAGCGGCAGCGCAAGGTGCACGCGACGGTGAGAATGAATCTGCGCCCAAGTCAGATGCGTTGGCATTGTTTCCCGATCTTTCCCTCTATTCGTTGTGGTCTGAATTTGCCGACCTGTTGATCCCAAGACCCAGCGAATCGAATGATCCACAATCAAGCAATCCATTGGAAGACGAGGGGGCTGAGCGCTCAGCTCAATCAGATACACCCCTTTTGAGTCCATTACGCGGCTTATTCGCTGCCGAAAGCGGAATGCACAGCGTGAGTTTTAGCGCGTCAAATCGCTCAGTGAGTTCAGGGTTTAGTCAGCCCCAAGGTTCATCGACTGCTTCTACAGCAGGACCTGCCGGTGTGCTAGCGACACGCAATTTAACGGGTACGAACATGAATGGCAGTTCACAACGCACTGCTTATGCCTTAGGCCCCGCTATTGCGGCGCCACTAACTCCTGGAGCGAAATCAGGTGTTGACAAATTATTTGAACAACCGCTACAAACGCCGAGTCAGGGCATATTAAAATCCGCTAAGCCCGCGTTACAGACCGCTAAAATCGTTTGGGTTAACACGCAGCAGAATAACCTGAGTAATGATGCCTGTGATAGCTATGCGGTACTTTGCGACTCAACGCATCAACCAACGATTGTGATGATGACAAACTCGCAGTCAGGAGATGATGGAGAAAAAGTTGCGATGAACGGCTCGGAAACAACTAACGCTGCTGCTAATGATGGGGCCGATATTAGCGATCCGGACAGTCAGATGCCTCCATCACAGTCAATGTTCACTCAAACGAACAACCAAGCTGACTTGTTGCAAGATTTTATCGCCAGCAGTAATACAGCAAATCAGGACGCAGAGAACCCAACGGTTCCTGAACCTCCGACAATTCTGTTACTAATGCTTTTTGGACTGTTTTTTGTAGTCGCGCGGATGCGTTAATTGCAACGTGTGTTACAGTCATCCTGCAAGTAAGTTACGAGGGGCTCAAAGGCCCCTTTTTATTTCTTGGCCTGCTCAACCATAGCACGCACATCGGCTAATAATTGTCGCGCATCGTAAACGATTCCATCTTTCACCGTATACACAATGCCTTGCGTTTGGATCGGTTGATTGGCGTTGTTCAATTGGTAATGGCCGGTGCCATACAATACTTTGAAATTATGCAATGGATTCTCTTTCACCACCACAAAATCGGCTTTTTTACCAATCGTTATAGAACCAATTTCACTTTCTAAGCCGAGTGCTTGTGCCCCATTCAAAGTAGCGGCTTGGATCACTTCTAGCGGGTGAAATCCGGCTTCTTGGAGCAGTTCCAATTCACGGACGTAAGCAAAACCATAGATTTTATAGATATAGCCAGCATCAGAACCTGTGGTGACACGGCCACCGTGGTTTTTGAAGTCATTGAGAAAGGTCATCCAACGTTGAAAGTTGTGTTTCCAATCAATCTCATTTTGCGTTGTCCAATCAAACCAATAGGAACCGTGGGCGTATCGGCTAGGGGTGAAAAAATCCCACAAGGTGGGGAGTGTATAATCCGCGTGCCACTGAGCAAATCGTTCGCGCATTAAATCGCGACTGGCTTCATAAATGGTCAATGTTGGGTTAATGGTAAAATCAAGCGCGATCAGTTCATCCCGTACCTGATCCCACTTGGCTGTGCCAGGTTTTGCGGCTTGTAACCATAATTTGCCGGCTTCAGCGAAGCGATGTTGTTCATCATTATAATTGTAATGACTGGGGTAGTCTTGTATGACTTGCTCTGTAAATAATGCTTCTGGCAGACCATACCAGTGTTCCATGGTGGTTAGCCCTAAACGTGCAGAGTCGAGGGCATTCATGCTCATCACATTCAGTTGTGCATGATGCATCATGGTGCCCAATTCCTGTTTTTGCGCTTCATCCAGTGCGGCTTGCATAATTTCTGGGCTTGCACCAAAGAACTTTACGCCTTTAGCCCCTTGCTTAGCTGCCTGCTTTATCCATGCTCTGGCCTGTTTTGGGGTTGCGATTGGTCTTTCTGCGCCCATTCCAAAGCCTAAATAAGGGATTATTCTTGGCGCAACGATGGTGTTTTCTGCGCTCCGGTTTACATGATCCATAACCCATTTAAGGCCATTGAAACTGCCGGGCTCACGCACAGTTGTGATGCCATGACCTAACCATAACTTAAATACATATTCAGCTGGAATATCGTCGGCGGAACCACCAATGTGCCCGTGCATATCGACAAACCCAGGTAGAATGTAATGACCCTGCAAGTCTATTTCTTGACCTCCTTCGGCCAGTTCAGGGCGCTGGGCAACAATTGGAACGCCTGGATGCCCAACACTTACGATATTCACAATACGATCGTTTTCGACCACGATGTCCACCGGTCCTCGAGGAGGCGCTCCTTCACCGGTAATTAAAGTGACACCACGCAGAATTAACTGTGGGTAAGGGCCATCACCTTCGGTGGCCTGCCGAGCAGGTGCTGGTGCGCCTGGTGCAGCATATGTAGTGAACGAAAAGAGGGCAAGAAAAGCGATAACGGCGATTTTCATGGTCGGATCAACTTAATAGTTTTATGAGTAGATAACCATACCATAGGAACGCAATACTGCACGATTTGCGTAGTTAATTAACGTTGCGTTGTGTTAGTCGCCGACGAGCAATCGGCAATTCTAATTATGCTTTACGTATTACCGATTGCTAGGCGCTGGCGAAAAAGTGGCTTGTGGCCTTAGCTCGCTAACTATTGATGGGGTAACCTGCAGCAGACCAAGCTTCAATACCACCTTCAAGATTAAATACAGTTAAATCGCTCTCGCTAGCTACCTTAACGCAAGCCTGGTTCCCGCGACCGCCTTTTTGGCAATAAATCACGATATTCTCTTTAACTTTAGGTAGATCTGTTGCGGAGATATTACCTAATGGTAGCAATGTGGCGCTAGGAATGTGCGCTTGGGCAAATTCGTTGGGTTCACGCACATCAATTAAGACCGCTTGCCCGTCATCTAACCATTGTTTAACTTGCTGTGCGGTAACATTTTGGATTTGCATAACTTTCTCCTATATTAGAATTTGCTAATTTTTGCAGTAGGCCAGGTACAGTGTTGTTAAGATGGCGTGCGCCTCAATGTTGGTCAACTGATAGAAAATCTTTTGACCTCTTCGCTGAGTCGAAACAATCCCAGAGTTACGCAGTTTGGCGAGGTGCTGGGATATTGCGGACTGCGACAAGGCCAGTTTTTCCTCAATTTCACCCACTGATTTCTCACCTTGCAATAGGCAACAGAGTATTTGCAATCGGTGTTGGTTTGCCAGCAACTTCAACAGTTGTTCAGCTTGCATCACGCTGTATTGCAGGGTTTCAAAATTAGGCGCTGAAAGCATCTTAAATTATTTGATTTAATATTAGTAATAGCTAATATAAGTGAGGCTAAGCATTTGCGCAAACTAATTTATTCGCTATGCTGTTGATCAGCGGGCAATAGTGCTACTTCAATCACCTGTTAAGGACAAAGAAAGGATCCCCTATGAGTAAGTCATACCTTGAAATTACGCAACGCATCTCGAAAAATATGAAGGGACTGCGTACCGATATCAGTGAAACTATGCAGGGATTTTCTGCAATGGCGAAGGCGGCGACCGCTGATGGAGTATTAGACAAGAAAACCAAGGAATTGATTGCCTTGGCCATTGGCGTTTCGACCCGTTGTGACGGATGTATCGGTTTTCATGTTAAGGCATTGGTTGAGTTAGGCGCCAGCAAAGAAGAAGTGGAAGAAACCTTAGCCATGGCGATTTATATGGGGGGTGGTCCTTCACTGATGTACGCTGCGGACGCGATGCAAGCATTCGAAGAATTCAGTCAATAATGCTGTTGTTTGTGTTGGAGTCGGTATGAAATTCAGTTTGTTTGGCAGTGCTTTATTGGTTGCAACGAGTGTAGCAGCCAATCCGCAATGGCCGACAAAACTTAATAGTGTCGCCATCGGCTCATGCGCGAAGGAGCGCGAAGCGCAACCCATTTGGGAAACGATTGGCAAGTTATCGCCCGATTTGTTTTTGTTTATCGGCGATAATCAGTATGCTGACCTTCACAGCAATGAACGTGGTCAGCTTATCGCTTATCCGGTGCGCGATCCAAAGCGCTTTACTGAGGCCTATCAAACGCTAGCTGCTAAGCCCGAATTTGCAGAGTTCCGCCGTCAGGTGCCAATCATGGCAACTTGGGACGACCATGATTACGGGAAGAACGACGGAGGTAAAGAGTACCCATTAAAATCTTTAAGCCAGCAGGCATTTCTTGATTTTTTTGGCTTTGCCAACGATGACCCGATACGCACACAAGCGGGTATTTACCATGCGCGCTTCTTTGGTGAACCTGGCGAACGTGTGCAAGTGATCATGTTAGATACGCGCTTTCATCGTGATCCATTAGTGCGCAAGACCGAGGGCAGCATGGCTGGGCGTGGGCCCTATATGCCAACAGCTGAGCAATCGTCCACATTGCTTGGTGAGGCGCAGTGGCAATGGCTGGAAGAACAGCTACAAAAGCCTGCGGAAATACGTTTATTGGTAAGCAGTATCCAAGTTGTTGCGCATGAACATGGCTGGGAAACTTGGGGAAATATGCCCCATGAGCGCGCACGTCTGTATCAATTGATCGAACGCACCAAGGCATCTGGCGTTGTGATCATTTCTGGTGACCGCCATCTCACTGAAGTGTCAGTTGATCAAGGGCAGCTCGGTGATAACCCACCGTATTCACTATGGGATTTTACCGTGAGTGGGATGACAGATGCGTATAAGCCAGTAGACGAACTCAATTCGTTTCGCGTGAGTAGCGTGCATCGCCAGTCACATTTTGGCATGTTAGACATTGACTGGCAGAAGCCGGTTGAGAACACCCGGATCACAATGCGTGCGCTGGATGTTAATGGTAATACGTTGTATAAGCAGCAAGTTGTTTTACGACATTTACGGCAGATGTCGACATCCACTGAAAAAGACTAACTCACGATACAGAAGCGGCCAGACCTGAACTAAGGCATAAGCACCACAGCCAGTCGGACGGTAAAAGGCCAATAACTCAATTTTTATAAAGTTTTCCCCCTAGTTAACCAGGGGGAAATTATGATTACTTGTCGCTATTTTTAGCGGCTTTAATCTTCTCGATTTGGTCTTTGGTTAAGCGTATGACGCTACCAGGGTATGGGCGACCTTGCGGATAGCTCCACTCTTTTGGTGTTACAGATTCTGCAAACTCTAAGAACGAACGACAGGTTTTGCGCGAAGGCACAAGACCAAGCTTGTCGGCATATGCTTGCAGATAGCGCGAATCGACATTTTCTTTTTGTAATAAGCAATACGCTTCGGTTGAGTATGTTTCTTCATGGTCATCAGCCGTAGCATTGCCAACAAAACCCAAGCCGACAATCGCGGCTAAACATGCAGTTTTTGAAAGTGTGTGTTTAAACGTCATAGTAATTCCTGTTAAGTGATGGGACTGATCCATAGCCAAGTTACAACTCCAACACACTCAGCTTACGCCAGATTTAAAATTTCTCAAGTCTTTCAAGCACGTGGCAAGCGGCGCGCAATAAATTGCATCAGAGTACGGCTGATCGTGGATTGATTTTGTTGGCTGCGTTGCTTTGCCAAGTCAAATAAACAAATATTCACCTTGCCTAAGTCTGGCAAATTTGGCTTGTTAATGATCACTAGATTATCGGGCACACTGCGTTTGGCCAGCGCGGTAATCCCCATTCCCTGACTCATTGCGGCGCTAAGACCGCTGAGATCCGCGTTGGTATAGGCTATGCGCCAAGGCACCGTTTGTTGCTTTAAACATTCAATGACGCGGCTGCGATAGACGCACCCCTCGGGCGCAAGGACTAAGGAAATAAGCCCCGGATCGGTCGTTTGACCACGTGAACTGATCCAGACGAGTTCATCCTGAACTTGATAATCAGCCTGTGCAGCGGTTTGATCATCGGTGAGCGCTAGGATCACATCAAAGGCGTCGCGTTGTTGTTCATTTAATAAATCGCGACTTAATGATGACGTGACCTCTAAGGCAACGTCAGGATATTGTGCAGAGAACTCTCCAATGATCGAAGGTAATAGTATTGAGGCAAACTCGCTCGGGATACCCAGTCGCATGCGTCCGCGCAGCGGGTCTTGCTCACTAAAATGGAAAACTTCATCATTCAACGCCAATATTTGCGACGCTTTCTGATACAGCCACTGGCCATGCGGCGTTGGCTGGTAGCGCTGCCCGACTTTGCTAAACAGTTTACTATTGAGCTGCGATTCGAGCTTCTTGATTTGTAAGCTGATCGCGGGTTGGGAACGGCCTAAAATGTCACCAGCCTTGGCAAATCCGCCTTGGTTGATAATCGTGACAAACGTCCGCAAAGCGTCCATTGAAAGCTGTTTCATGATTAGGTTATCTAATGTAATTGGGTTTATACATTTAAAATACTTATGTAATGATAAGTAATTCAAATTTGTTTGTCGAGCAGCCGCTTTCTATACTCAATGCTTACTTTAAGTAGCAACTTGGCGATAACCACTATGCAAAAGCAAACTGCTTTATATCAAGCGCACTGCGACCTTGGTGCCAAAATGGTCGACTTTTTTGGTTGGGATATGCCCATCAATTATGGCTCGCAAATTGAAGAGCATCATGCCGTTCGACAGGACGCCGGCATGTTTGATGTATCGCACATGACGATTGTTGATGTGCAAGGCGCTGAAGCGAAAGCCTATCTCCGTCATTTATTGGCGAATGATGTTGCCAAGTTAACCGTGAAAGGTAAAGCGCTGTATTCTGGCATGTTGAATGAAGCCGGTGGCGTTATTGACGACCTAATTGTCTATCATTTTGATGATACGAATTATCGCGTAGTCGTTAATTCAGCGACGCGTGAAAAAGACATGAACTGGCTGAATCAACAGGCCGAAGGTTTTTCGGTCAACATTCAGGCGCGTGACGAGTTTGCCATGATTGCGGTGCAAGGCCCGAATGCCAAACAGAAAGCGCACCAGGTGTTTTCCACGGCGCAGAAAGAAGCGGTTGAGGGTATGAAGCCATTTTTTGGCGTCCAAGCCGAAGATCTATTCATTGCGACGACCGGCTATACCGGTGAAGCGGGCTATGAAATCATCGTGAACAAAGCAGATGCCACTGCGTTGTGGCAACAATTGCTCGACGCGGGAGTGAAGCCTTGCGGCTTGGGTGCGCGTGACACGTTACGTTTAGAAGCGGGTATGAATTTGTACGGACAGGATATGGATGAGACCGTATCCCCCCTTGCAGCTAATATGGGCTGGACGATTACCTGGGAACCACAAGAGCGTAACTTTGTCGGGCGAGCAGCACTTGAGCAACAAAAAGCCGCAGGTACCGACAAGTTAGTCGGTTTAGTCATGCACGAGAAAGGTGTATTGCGCGGTGGTCAGGCCATTCGTTGTGAGGCCGGAAGCGGAGTCATAACCTCTGGCACATTTTCCCCAACCTTAGGGCATTCGATTGCGATGGCGCGGGTACCTGCAGACGTAGGTGACACAGTTGAAGTGGAAATGCGCAAAAAGTGGGTTACAGTAAAAGTGGTGAAACCCAGTTTTGTTCGCAATGGCAAAAGTGTTTTAACAGATAACTAAAATTCAATCGCAGGATCAATTATGAGCAACATTCCAAAAGAGCTTCGTTATACCGCTACTCACGAGTGGGTCCGTCCAGAAGGTGATGATGTTTTCACTGTGGGTATTACCGAACACGCCCAAGATCTGCTGGGTGACATGGTATTTGTTGAATTACCGGATGTCGGTGACCAAGTTAGCACGGGCGATGATATTGTCGTTGCCGAATCAGTAAAAGCTGCATCTGATGTTTATGCACCTATTAGTGGTGAAATCATTGCAGTCAATGAAGATCTCGAGGACTCACCAGAACTGGTTAACTCAGATCCGTTCGGCGACGGCTGGATGTTTAAAATCAAAGCCGATGACGCCAGCGAAGTTGACGCTTTGTTAGATGCCGACGGCTACGAAGCCAGCATCGACGAAGACTAAATCTGCGTTGAAACGCTACTAAAAATTCATGTGCCGCGCGGTGTCGCGGCACTTACATTCATTGCGCAACACAACTAGTACTCGATTATGTCAAATACCAATCAGACTTTGGCTCAGCTAGAGCAACCTCAGGATTTTGTAAGACGCCATATTGGACCTGGCCAGCAAGAAATTGCCCAAATGTTAGAAACCATCGGTGCCGAATCCTTGGACGATCTGATCAGTCAGACCGTACCCGCAGGGATCCGCTTGCCAGAGCCGCTAGATGTGGGCGTGGCAGAAAATGAAGTTGATGCGCTCGCCCAGTTAAAAGCGGTTGCCAATAAGAATAAGGTGTTTCGTTCCTTTATTGGTATGGGCTATACCGGCACTCACACACCCAATGTAATTTTGCGCAATGTGTTGGAAAATCCAGGTTGGTATACTGCGTATACGCCGTACCAACCGGAGATTGCGCAAGGTCGCTTAGAAGCGATCCTTAATTTCCAACAGGTCACCATCGATTTAACCGGCTTACCCTTAGCCTCGGCCTCATTACTTGACGAGGCAACCGCTGCGGCTGAAGCCATGGCGCTAGCAAAACGTGTCAGCAAAAATAAAAAATGCAATACGTTCTTCGTTGCTGATAACGTTTTCCCGCAAACCATTGATGTCGTTAAGACCCGCGCTGAAATGTTTGGCTTTGACGTAGTGACGGGTGCACCTGAGAGCGTGACCGAGCATGATGTGTTTGGTGCTCTGTTGCAATACCCGAGTTCAACGGGTGAAGTCACTGACATCAGCGACCTGATTGCTGCCGTGCAGAGCAAAAAAGGGATTGTAGCAGTGGCGGCGGATATCATGAGCTTGGTATTGCTCAAATCGCCCGGTGAAATGGGCGCTGATGTTGTATTCGGCAGTGCACAACGCTTCGGTGTCCCTATGGGTTATGGTGGCCCGCATGCCGCATTCTTCGCAACCCGTGATGAATATAAGCGTTCTTTGCCTGGTCGTATTATTGGCGTAAGTAAAGACTCGCGAGGTAACCCTGCATTGCGCATGGCACTGCAAACTCGCGAACAACATATTCGCCGCGAAAAAGCCAATTCGAATATTTGTACTGCTCAGGTTTTACTGGCTAATATCGCGTCGTTTTACGCGGTATATCACGGTCCTCAAGGGCTTAAAACCATTGCGCACCGCATCCACCGGATGGCGGATATCTTGGCGACTGGATTAAGCCAGAAAGAAGTTGGTTTGTTGCACAGTACTTGGTTTGACACTATCAGTGTAGTGGTTGAAGACCAGCAAGTTGTGCTTGAACGCGCTCGTGCCCGGGGCATGAATTTGCGCGCAGACTTAGACAATGCTGTTGGTATTACCATGGATGAGACCACCACACGCGATGATATTGCAGCTTTGTTTGATGTCTTACTGGGTGAAGGTCACGGTTTAGATATCGAGCAACTCGATGCCGAAGTGACCACCCAAGGATCAACCTCTATTCCTGCAGATTTGCATCGCCATACTGCGATCCTAACCCATGAAGTGTTTAATCAGTATCACTCTGAAACCGAGATGCTGCGTTACATTAAGAGTTTGGAAAATAAAGATTTGGCGTTGAATCACTCAATGATCTCGTTGGGCTCTTGTACCATGAAACTCAATGCGACTGCTGAGATGATCCCGATCACCTGGCCAGAGTTTGGTCAGTTGCACCCGTTTGCGCCGCTCGACCAAGCGCAAGGATACGCAGAGATGATCGCTGAACTCAGTGACTGGTTGATCAATATCACTGGATACGATGCTTTATCCATGCAGCCCAACTCCGGTGCACAGGGTGAGTACGCAGGTTTATTGGCGATCCAACGCTATCACCAAAGCCGCGGTGAAGGGCATCGTAATGTGTGTTTGATCCCAAGCTCTGCCCACGGTACCAACCCCGCTTCGGCGCAAATGGTCAGTCTTAAAGTCGTAGTGGTTAACTGTGACAAAGACGGTAACGTTGACCTCGCCGATTTACGCAAAAAGGCAGCGGAAGTGGCTGATAATCTTTCATGTGCCATGATCACCTACCCATCGACTCATGGTGTTTATGAAGAAACGGTCCGTGAAATTTGTGACATTGTGCATGAGCACGGTGGTCAGGTGTATCTGGACGGTGCGAATATGAATGCGCAAGTAGGGATCACGTCTCCTGGCTTTATTGGCGCTGATGTGTCGCATTTGAACCTGCATAAAACGTTCTGTATTCCGCATGGCGGTGGTGGCCCAGGTATGGGCCCGATTGGTGTGAAGGCCCATTTAGAGCCATTTTTACCTAACCATACCGTGATCAACATCGACAACACGGGTAGTGATAATGGTGCGGTGTCGGCAGCGCCTTGGGGGAGTGCTTCTATTCTACCTATCAGTTACATGTACATTAAGATGATGGGCGGTGAGGGTCTGAAAAAGGCGACAGAGGTTGCGATCCTTAATGCTAACTATGTAGCGAAGAAGTTAGAAGGTCATTATCCGGTGCTGTATAAAGGGCGTAATGGCCGCGTCGCGCACGAATGTATTATCGATCTGCGCCCATTGAAGGAATCATCAGGTGTGTCGGAGATGGATATCGCCAAGCGTTTGAATGACTATGGTTTCCATGCACCGACGATGAGTTTCCCTGTCGCCGGCACGCTGATGATTGAGCCTACTGAGTCAGAAGCCAAAGTAGAGCTTGATCGTTTCATCGAGGCGATGATCCACATTCGTGAGGAGATTGCCAAAGTGGAAAGTGGTGAGTGGGATGCCACCGATAACCCATTGCACAATGCGCCGCATACCTTGGCGGATATTTGCGATGCGAATTGGACCCGCAGCTACGACCGAATGCTCGCGGCATATCCAGTGCCAGCAGTGGCTAAGAATAAATTCTGGCCAAGCGTCAACCGGATTGATGACGTATACGGTGATCGCAACTTGATCTGCTCATGCCCAAGTATGGATATGTATCGCGGGGATGGTGAGTAGCTACTGAGTTTCAATCAAAAAGGAGACCTAGGTGTCTCCTTTTTTGTACGCGCAGTAAAGCATCTTCGACTAAATCCGGTTGCATGAAAATTGGGCTGTGTTTATTCTTTGCTACAAATTGAAAAGCGCTTAAATATCAACACAAGGACGTACTATGAAGTCAAAGATAGCATTAGCTGTTTTAGCTGGCCTTGCCAGTGCAGTTGTGACCGCCCAATCCACACCACCAGTAGCCCGTGATATCGTGGTTAAGGATGGTATGCGTACCGCCTACCTCGCGAATAATCAGACGCTGGCAATTACTCACAATGAACGTCAGCAATATCCTCTTGTGCAACTTGGTGAGCACGAACAACGTCGTTACATTGTTGAATTGCAAGACCCTTCGCTACTGGCGTATCAAAAAACGTTGTTGCAAGCAGCCCCGCGCGATGGGGATTTGCCCCAAGGCACTGAGCAACATAAGCCAGCGTTTAAGCGCGCTGTGAATGATTATTTTTATCAGTTAAAAGCCGAGCAGGACAATGTTTGGCAGGTTATGCAACAAGTAGCCCCCAAAGTCGCCTTGGATAAAGCATTTCAACGCGTATCGAATGCGTTGGTGGTTGTTGCCAATGACAACACCATTGCAGCAGTAAAATCGCTGCCGCAAGTCAAACGCGTAGTTGCTGAGTCCTATTATTATAAATCGCTGGCTGAGAGTGTGCCGTTAGTCGGAGCGCCAGACGTTTGGGCGATGACCGATGGAAATGCTAAAAGTTTGCAAGGTGAGGGGATAACCGTCGCGATTATCGATACTGGGATTGATTATACCCATCCGGCGCTTGGCGGATGTTTTGGCGCCGAGTGTAAAGTTACGGATGGCTATGATTTCCATTATGGCGACAGTGATCCGATGGATGTTGATGGCCATGGTACCCACGTTGCAGGTATCGTCGCGGCGAATAGCGATACCATGCAGGGTGTGGCACCACAAGCCAAACTGCATGCTTACAAAGCGTTGTCAGACCAAGGGTTCGGCTCAGACGTCAATATCATCGCTGCCATAGAGCGTGCGGTTGATCCCGATGGTGACCCGCAAACTGATGATCGGGTCGATGTGATCAATATGAGCTTAGGGGGCGGCGGTAATGCAACTGACCCATTAAGTCAGGCCACCGACGCCGCCGTGGATGCTGGCGTGATAGTGGTTGTAGCGGCCGGTAATGGTGGTAGCTACGGCGATGTTGAAAGTACCTCACCGGCCAGTGCCCGTAAGGCAATTACGGTGGCTTCCAGCACGAAAAGTGATGAACTTTCTTATTTTAGCTCAAAAGGTGAAATGCTGAGTTCTGGGGTTTTAAAGCCAGAAATTACCGCGCCGGGCAGCGATATTTTATCTGCGCTACCGAATGGTGACACCGGCAGTCTCAGTGGCACCAGTATGGCTGCACCGCATGTGGCTGGAGCCGCCGCTCTGTTAAAGCAAGCATTTCCGCAAATGTCGGCGCAAGATATTAAGAGTAAGCTAATGGCGGGGACCGTTGATTTGCAACTCGATCCGTTTGCACAAGGCACGGGCCGTATGGATATCCCCGCAGCAATAGCGGCTACGTTAATCGCCCCGCAAGGTTTATTGAGTTTTGGTAAGGTTGATAATGCGGCGACCGCGTGGAGCAACACTGCGACTCTGACGGTAGAAAACCTTTCTGATGCAGCGACTGATATCAGTATTTCGCTGCCGGATAATCTGCCAGAGGGCGTAACCTTATCCACAGAGCAGTTAGAATTAACATTGGCCGCCAATAGCACGGAGACTCTCGAATTTACCATTGAAATCGCAGACGTTGCAGCGTTGCCTGTGCCTGAAAACGGCGCAATGGTGTTGTTCGATAATTTACATCTAGCGAGCAGTGAGCACACTCTGCGCGTGCCAGTGGCGTTGGAAAAATCATTTGAAGTTGTGGTATCCCACGATACGGATAACGCCGTTTTTGCATCCTTCGTAAATAATGACGAGGGCTTTTATCGCTTTATTGATATCCCTGCTGGGCAGAGCAAATCGATAAAGGTTCCGGCAATTCCTCTGGCGGTAACGGCTGGATTTGGTTTTTTTGAAGATCCGGCGTTGCGCGACGCGGCAGGTTTACCAGCGACTGCACAATTAAATGGCTACATCGCAACCTCCTTAGATGTAACTGAAGATACTGAGCTATCTTTTTCAAGCACAGATTTAACCCAGTTCTTTGGTTATCAATCAATAGTTGATGCGAATGGCGAGCCCATTGCTGTCAGTGGCAGCGGCTCGAGTGCGAGTCTTGGTATTTATGTGAATGATTCGAGTTGGGGAACCTGGGCGCTGGGGTTTTCACACCCCGTGCTAGCGGTGAATACGCTTACCGCCTCCACGTCCAGTTATTACACCTTTAGTGCCGAAGATACTGCTGCGGGTGGTCCTGACGCAATGGATATTTATGTCATATCCATCACTGGAGAAGCCGAACAATCGGAATCTGAATTGGTTACCTTGGATTTAGCCAATGATGAGCATTTTACTATTAACATTGAACCATCTTTAGTGCCTGAGGGGATTAGCTTCAATCGCATGGCCTATGACCCAGATGGAAGCGGTCTCGGCGCTGGGGGCGTCTATACTGCGCGGGCGTTTAATTACTATAAAACGTCCGACACGGTTAAGGGCGGAATGGTTGAGCTTGGGGTTAGTGGCTTCGTTAATGAGAATGATGTTGAAGCCTGGTTCTCCACCGACCGCTTGACCACAAAACCATCGGGAGAAATGGTTAAATATATTCCGTTCACCGATCATGAAGTGGTAGTGGGTGATGGCACAACGGAGGTTGCCCGTGGCAGTACGTTCTTCACGGCAGATATATCAGCCAGTAGCAGGGAGTTGTATTTGTATTCGAGCACCACAAGCTTTGACCGTGCTTTTGTCAGCGATACGTTGCTGAATAACTACGATAATTCTGCCAATACAACGCTGCATTATTGGTGTGATGATGAGAGCACTGAACCTGAAAGCTTAAAGGCCTCATATTATGGTTCACTGACGGTTCCTGAGCTCAATTGTACAGAGACCCAACTGGTGGTCGAATTTGATAACAGCCTGTTTGGAGAGGTGTTTCGCTCGTCAATGCGGCATAACTTGCAAGACAGTGAAGATTTTTACATCACGAGTGTCGATCTAATCCGTTTAGTGCAAAACGACAAGCCAGTATTCAATCAAGCAGTCAATAAACTTAACCCTTATGTAGAAGTGCGGCTCGCTGACTATTTAGCTGAGACTATGCACATTGAGTTAAAGCTGGGCGAGCAAGACTGGGTAACATTACCGAGCGAGGTTGATGCCTCAGACTTGCAGAGTGTGAGGGCCAAGCTCCCCATGTTCCGCGGTGAAGAAGTTGCTTCGTTGCGCATTACCTATGGTTATGATGAATTTACAACCACACAAGAGCTTAATGGCTTCATGTTACTGGGTGCCGATGCGAATGGGGGTAACGATGTGGATGATGATGGGATCGAAAATGATTTGGATAATGATCATGATAATGATGGCGTCACCAACGATGTCGATGCATTCCCGTTTGATCCAACGGAAGATACCGATACTGACGGTGATGGCGTGGGCAACAATGCGGATGAAGACGACGATAATGATGGTGTCAACGATGACGCAGACGCATTCCCGCTTGATCCCACAGAGACACTGGACACAGATGGCGACGGCATTGGTAATAACGCCGATCCTGATGACGATAACGATGGGGTCAATGATAACGACGATGCATTCCCATTAGATCCTGCAGAATCGCTCGACACTGATGCCGATGGAATTGGTAACAATGCCGACGAAGACGACGATAATGACGGGGTAAATGATAGCGCAGATGCCTTCCCACTTGACCCTACAGAGACCGTGGATACCGATGGTGACGGCATTGGCAATAACGCTGACAATGATGATGATAATGATGGTGTCGTTGATGCAAACGATGCTTATCCATTAGATCCGAATCGTTCGGCATTACCGCAACCGACACCAGTTAATAGTGATAGTGGTGGTGGTACCACAACCAGCAGCGGACTTTTCGCGCTGTTGCTAATGCTGTGGTACAGAAAGCGACTGGCAGCGGTCAAAAAATAGTCCTTTAAGGTTCAGGCCAAGGCCGATGGGCCTTGGCTTGCAGCAATCATCAGATGTTAGCTGGCTGGTAAGTTTGCGTTAGCGCTACACAGCAGGGATTTCTTCGACTGTGCCATAGCAGACACCGGTGTCGTGTTGTTGATCGCTAAAACCTTCTAATCGGCGTTTAGACTTTTAATCGATTCAGTTGATCTTCGACCGCGATGATCAATGCCTTAGACTGAATGCTTTTATCTTTTAGTTGGTTCCCCAAGTCTGCTAACTGCTTACTACTATCCGAAACTAGTACTAAACGTTTATTGATATCCTCAGACACAACACTTTGTTCTTGTGCTGCGCTGGATACTTGTTCTGCGCTTTGACTGATCTCATTGACACTGCTTAAGGTTTCATTTAGTCGGGTAAAGCTGCTTTGGGTTTTCTCAACGGTTCCAGACACTGACCCGTGCGTATTCTCAAGCAAACTAACGGCGGCGCCGACATCTGTTTGCAGATTTTCAATGAGAGAGGAAATTTCTTGGGTCGATGTTTGTGTTCGCGCTGCTAAATTTCTAACTTCATCCGCGACAACCGCAAACCCACGGCCTTGCTCACCAGCACGAGCAGCTTCGATTGCGGCATTTAAGGCCAGTAGATTAGTTTGTTCTGCAATGGCCTGGATTGTGCCCACAATACTGGTGATTTCGGCACTTCTGCTTGCCACCTGGCTAACTTGTTGTGAGGATTGATTGATCGCCTGAGCCAAGGCAGCAACGCTATCAACACTTTCTTGCAGTATTTCCTGCGTTTCTGCTAAGAGCGAAGTTGCCCGGGCACTGCCATTGGCAGTACTTTTAGCGATTGACGCAACTTCGGTCGCGGCGGCTGCCATTTGAGTAACTGCGGTCGCCACATTATCCAGTTGATGTTGCTGTGATTGGGTATCTTGCTCAACTAAGTTTGAAATTGTTTGTAGTCCTTCAAATTGCTGGGCCAATTCACCTGCGTTCTGCTTTGATACACTGATCATCTCGGCGAGTTTCTTGACAAATCGATTGAAGCCATCAGCAAGATTGATGAGCTCTCGATGCTTTTTGATGTCTACGGTTTGCGTCAGGTCGCCTTCTTTGTCGGCCAATTCGGCAACTGAGTCAGCGACACGGCGGATTGGGTTGGTGATCGAACGTGTTAACAGAAAGGCAATCGCAAAAGCAGCCCCTAGTGATAATAGAGAAAAAATTAATAGTTGCCCAACCGTCCCGTACAGGCTATCGCTCGCGTTTTGTTTCATTTCATTGACTGTCGCTAAGGCAACTTTTTCGGGCACGCTTACCAGTACAGTCCATGTCGTATCGGCTTGGCGAATGTTAACCGGTACCCGTACAAACCATTGCTCATTGATTTGAAAGAAGTCTTTGTTTTGGGCCAGTTGTTCATGCAAGGTTGCATTCACCGTGCGTAAAGGTTTTGCAAGGGATGACTGATATTCCGTTGAGGCAATCAATAAGTTACGTTGACTAACAAGGGTAATATTGGATTCCCCATCAAACAGTGCAGCACTTTGCTCCTGGACCCATTGCTGGACGATAGGTAAGTTGATATCAACGCCAACGATCCCGCGAAAACTACCATTAACGATTATTGGCGCTGATAGGGTTGTCATGAGCTCCTCGTAGCCCTCCTCAATCTCATATAAATAAGGGTCTAATGCACAGTTAGCGCGACTATCACGGCTACACAGAAACCATTCTGCTTCGCGAATGCCGTTTTCATCCATCTCATCAAGATACTTTTCATTTGGGTCGTCCACGGGATAAAGCACAGTGCGGCCATCTTCTTTTACATAATAAATTTCTAAAGTGCCTATTGGGGTCGAGTGGCTCGGCGTATTGCGCCACTGTTGATCGTTGTTGTCATAACCATTAGGCTCAAACTGAGTGTACATAGCGCTGATCGTCTCACTTGACTGAAGGCTAGCCCGGGTCATGGTCATGACTGTTTCTCGAGCTAAGGGAGTCTTTGGATGGGCGGTTTGGGCTAGGGTTTCGGCAAGACTAATGGCTGGTACAAAGCTCTCCGTGATCAGTTCGGTAATTTTATTAGAGGCTAAGCGACCCGCATCTTGCATGGACTCAACAACCGAACTTTTAAGTTTGGTTTCATTCAGTCGTACTTGTTGTTGTGAAAACGTCGTCAAGCTGTTGATAGCGAGCAGGCTATAGAGGATCCCCAGGCCGGTCACGATACCGATGAAATAGAGCGACATTTGTAGGCGAATGGACAAAGTTGTGAATTGCATAATGAACTCCGAGTAATGCAGGTTTTCAACCTACTGTCACTAATGTACTCTTTGTTTATAGAACAATTTCCGATAGTTGCAATTCACCTATCTCTACCAGTCCAAATTAATTTGTTATTGGTAGAAGGCGTATTCCAACTGTTACCCAGTCAAGGAATCTAGATATGCGGCGTTGGCGTGCGCTTCACCAATGGATTGGAGTCATCATTGGTATTCAAGTACTACTTTGGATTGCCGGGGGCTTGTATATGAGTGCAGTGCCTTTGGAATGGGTACATGGTAAGCCGTTGCTTCACTCCGATACCAGTGGGCCAATCGTTACGACAAGCAACGCCGAAAAGAATGTGGTGAACGCTGGGCCTATCGAGCCATTGGATATAACGCAATATTCGTCACTACTCTGGGTCAAGCGTCTTGACCAGTCGGTGGTAAAAGCCGTTGATTTTAGTGGCAATGAAACCTACTTAAGCCTTAAAGATGACCAACAGTGGCAGGTACTGCCTCCGCTCAGCGAAGCCCTCGTCGCGGCAGAGGCCCAGCGGCGGTATGCCGGCAACGGAGATTTAGCACAAATTGCTCTTCTTACCGATATTCCCAGTGAGGCTTCAGGTATTGCTCACCCGATTTATCGTGCTGACTTTGATGATTGGTTGAATACGACTTTCTATTTGCATCCAATGACCGCCGAAGTGTTAAAGGTACGTAGCGATTTGTGGCGCTTATTCGATATCTTTTGGATGCTCCACATCATGGATTATGAAACCCGTGATGATTTTAATAATCCACTGCTTATTATCAGTGCAGTGATTGCGCTCTTTTTTACCGTGACAGGGATGGTCTTAGTGTTTTCATGGGCCAAACGTGGTTATTTGCGGCGTACACGAAGATTATGAGTAATGTCCATTCACATTTCGCTCCAACGTCCTACTCGTAAAGTCTGCGTTATGGGTTAGGGGAGCAGTTAGGTCCTGTGGTGCACGCTGATGTGCGCCTTGCTATTTAATTTGTTGATAATACCGCATCAAACATTTCAAAAGCCAACCGCGCGGCTAGTTTAGCGGTGCGGTTGTCAATGTCGAAATTAGGGTTCAGTTCTGCTATATCTGCCAGCTTCCAAGTGAAACCTAAATGCTCGCGTTGTTGTGCGATCCAGTGCAGGATTGCAATCACCATTTGGGGCTCGATCCCTAAAGCACTAGGCGCGCTAACGCCAGGGGCATCGGCCGCAGGGAAGGCATCTAAGCAAATGGTGAGGTAGAGTTGGTCAATGTCTGCCAAAAACGGCGTTAGGAAGTTTTTGGCCGCATCTATTGAGCAGTCTTTATCTAGCAGATAGTGTGTACCAGAGGCTTTGGCATAGTCAAATAAGGCCGGCGTGTTTGCTGCTCGAGAAACCCCGATACAGGCATAATGAAATGCTTGATTGCTCTTGGCTTGATGTTCTGCAATTTGTCTAAAGGGAGTACCGGAGCTAGTCGCCGGCGCCGGCCGGCGTAAGTCGAAATGGGCATCAAAGTTGATGATCCCGATCTTGCTTTGTGCTGATGAGGCGAGCGACGCGGTTAGGCCTTGATAGCTACCCCATGCGATTTCATGTCCGCCGCCTAGTCCGATCACAAAATCATGCTGCTCGAGCGCGGTTTTGATTTGCTGGCCATAACGCTGTTGAGCTTGTTCAAGCTGTTCATCTGCTAGCGTATTGCCATAATCATTCAGGTTGGCTGCCCAGTGCCAAGGTAAGTTGGCTAATGCGCTTCTTAGGCTATCGGGTCCCCGAGCGGCGCCCATCCGGCCCTTGTTGGCAGCAACACCAAGGTCACAACAGAAACCCACCAATGCTGCACTTTGTGCGAATTTAGATGCAGGCTTTTGTACTTTTTGATGCCAACGTAGCCCTAAATCCCCATCTTCACTGTCAACTCGACCTTGCCAATTAAACACGTTTGCCTCCAAACCAAATATTGGATGGACGAATACCATTAATGCTATAGGCCAATTCAGCGGGGGTGTTGATCTCCCACAGGGTTAAGTCAGCACGTTGTCCAACAGCAATGATGCCACGGTCTGATAAACCAAGCGCACGGGCAGCATTGATGGTGGCCCCTTGTAGGGCTTCTTCCGGAGTCAGGCCAAATAAGACACAAGCCATGTTGAGAGCCGTTAAAAGCGAGGCGACGGGTGAACTGCCAGGATTAAAATCCGTCGCGACTGCCAGCGGTACATCATGCTCCCGCAGAGCTTGAATTGGCGGCTTACGTGTCTCGTTGAGATAATAATAAGCACCGGGTAACAACACGGCAACAGTGCCGCTTGCTGCCAACGCTGCTATATCCGTTGTGGCTAAGTATTCGATGTGATCGACCGACATTGCTTGGTAGCGCGCGGCCAATATTGCACCTTTCTGATCGCTTAATTGTTCAACGTGGGCTTTGATCTTAAGTCCATGTTGTTGCGCTGCTTTAAATACTTGTTCAGTTTGCGCCGTTGAGAACCCGATTGATTCACAGAATACATCCACAGCATCAGCCAAATTCTCAGCAGCGACCTTGGGGATCATGTGGTCGCAGACAAAGGTGATGTAGTCGTCGGCACGGTCTTTATATTCAGGCGGTAAGGCGTGTGCGCCAAGATAAGTCGCTATGATGGACAGTGGTAGTTCAGCAGCAAGCGCGTTAGCAACCTTAAGCATTCTAAGTTCTGTGGTTTCATCCAGTCCATATCCAGATTTAACTTCAAGGGTGGTTACCCCTTCCTCACATAATCGACGTGCGCGTTTTTTGGCACTTTCCAGCAGGCTCTCGGGAGTTGCTGCGCGAGTATCGTTAACGGTGCGCATGATCCCACCGCCTTGCTCAGCAATGGTTTTATATGACACTCCTTGCAAGCGCTGAGCAAACTCTTGCGCGCGATCACCGCCAAAAACAATGTGGGTATGACAGTCAATTAATCCCGGCAGTAGCCATTGTCCTTGGGCATCAAAAATTTCAGGGGCAGAGATTGGGGTATCAGCAGAACAGAGTGCAGCGATACAGCCATCTTTTATCGCGAGTGTTGACGCTTGAAGCTCGCCATAAGGCAGACCGCTCTCGGTCATAGACGCGATCCTAGCATTTATAATAATGGCATCGTAATTCATAACACATGAGTCAAGCGCGGGTTCCATATTCTTGCAGTCTACTTGTCTATACTTGTATATACAAGTAGTATGAGCAACCTCATTAACTGTAAAGTTGCGCTAGCATGCAGCCCCGATATATTGCAATTAAAGCTTCTTTAGTGGATGCCATCGAGCGAGGCACAATGGCCTCAGGTGAGCAGGTTCCCTCAGAAAATCAATTAGCTCAACAGCATGGAGTCAGTCGCATGACTGCGCGTCGGGCCCTCAGCGAACTTGTAGATGAAGGTATTTTGATGCGGTCGCAGGGCCTTGGTACCTTTGTGGCGGACCATCGGCCAATGAGCTCAATGCTCGAAATTCGGAGTATACGTGATGAAATTGAACAACGGGGTCATCAGTATAGCAATGAAATCCAGGTACTTAGCGAAGTATCCGTAAACGACGTAATTGCTAATGTTCTCGATATTCCACGCGGGCATACTGCCTTTCATAGCGTGATAGTGCATCTTGAGAATGGCTTACCGGTGCAATATGAAGAGCGCTGGGTCAATCCGCGTTGGGCGCCAGATTATTTGTCCCTCGACTTTTCCAAGCAGACCGCAAATTATTATCTTAATCAGGTCGCTCCCCTGACTCAAGCTGATCACAGCGTAGAAGCTATGTTACCAAACGCAGACATTGCTGCTGCGTTGCATATCCAAGAGACCGAGCCTTGCTTAAAGATCGCGCGGCGAACCTATTCAGCCAAAGGCGTGGTTAGTCATGCATTGCTGTATCACCCGGGTAAACGCTATCGCCTGGGTGGTCATTTAGATTTTCAAACAAAAATAACCCCTACCGTGGAGAAAACATGAACCGTTTTGATCCTTCCCGTGAAATTCGCGCCCCACGTGGCACAACCTTAACTGCAAAAAGCTGGCTGACGGAAGCACCACTGCGCATGCTGATGAACAATCTCGATCCAGACGTCGCCGAGCACCCGAAAAACCTGGTGGTTTATGGTGGCATTGGCCGTGCGGCGCGTGATTGGGAATGCTTTGACAAAATCGTAGAAGTGCTCAAGCGCCTCAATAATGATGAAACACTGTTGGTTCAGTCAGGCAAGCCGGTTGGGGTATTTCCAACCCATGAGAATGCACCACGTGTGTTGATAGCCAACTCTAATTTGGTGCCGCATTGGGCTAATTGGGAACACTTTAATGAACTCGATAAGCAAGGGTTGATGATGTATGGGCAAATGACCGCGGGATCATGGATCTACATCGGTTCACAAGGGATCGTGCAGGGCACCTATGAAACCTTTGTCAGTGTGGCCAAGGCCCACTTTGATGGCGCTGCGCAAGGTCGTTGGATATTGACCGGCGGTCTTGGTGGTATGGGGGGCGCTCAACCGCTTGCAGCAACGATGGCCGGTTTCTCAATGTTAGCTGTTGAAGTGGATGAAAGCCGTATCGACTTTCGCATCAAAACCGGTTATCTCGACAAGAAAGCCAAATCGATTGATGAAGCACTGGCTCTGCTGAGCGCGGCTAAAGCCGAAAACTCGCCTATCTCAGTAGGTTTACTCGGCAATGCGGCGGATGTTTTTCCTGCCTTGTTAGAACGTAATGTGATCCCCGACGTGGTTACCGACCAAACCAGCGCGCACGATCCGCTTAATGGATATCTGCCGCAAAACTGGAGCTTAGCGTACGCGGCTGAAATGCGGGCTAAAGATGAAGCCGCGGTGGTAAATGCCGCTAAACAGTCGATGGCGCTCCAAGTAAAAGCCATGTTGGGTTTGCAGGCAGCTGGCGCAGCCACGTTGGACTATGGCAATAATATTCGTCAGATGGCCTTGGAAGAAGGGGTGAGTAATGCCTTTGATTTTCCGGGATTCGTACCAGCTTACATTCGTCCGTTATTCTGCCAAGGGATTGGTCCGTTTCGCTGGGCTGCATTGTCGGGTGATCCTGAGGATATCTATAAAACTGACGCCAAGGTAAAAGAGCTAATCCCCGATAATCCGCACCTGCACAATTGGCTGGATATGGCCAAAGAGCGTATTCAGTTTCAGGGACTACCTGCGCGGATCTGCTGGGTTGGTTTAGGAGAAAGGCAAAAATTGGGTCTGGCGTTTAACCAAATGGTGCGTGATGGCGAGCTCAGCGCGCCGGTGGTGATTGGACGCGATCATTTAGATTCAGGCTCAGTTGCGTCACCGAATCGCGAGACCGAGGCAATGTTGGACGGCTCGGATGCGGTGTCGGATTGGCCGCTACTAAACGCATTATTAAATACTGCCGGTGGCGCTACTTGGGTTAGCTTACATCATGGTGGTGGTGTCGGTATGGGTTTTAGTCAACACAGCGGTGTAGTGATTGTCTGTGATGGTAGCGCAGAGGCTGATGCTAGGATTGCTCGCGTGTTACATAATGACCCAGCGACTGGGGTTATGCGACATGCGGATGCAGGTTACGAAATTGCGCAACAGTGCGCGCGTGACCACAAACTGGATTTACCGATGCTTAAAGGAGGGAACGAGTAATGCAACCTCTCATTCTCGAACCTGGCACCTTAACGTTAGAGCAATTACGCACAGTACATCGTCAGCATATACCGCTGCAATTGACTGAAACTGCTCATGGTGCCATTCGTGCGGCCGAGCAAACGGTACTTGATGTTATCCAACAAGGGCGCACTGTCTACGGTATTAACACGGGTTTTGGGCTGCTAGCGAACACCCGAATTGATGTTACAGAATTGGAACTCCTGCAACGCAGTATTGTGCTTTCACATGCCGCAGGCACGGGGGATTTCATGCAACCCGATACTGTGCGTTTACTCATGTTGCTAAAAATCAATTCATTGGCGCGCGGGTTTTCGGGTATTCGTCTGAATGTAATCGAAGCGTTAATCCGCTTGTATAATGCTGAAGTTTATCCTGCAATTCCAGAAAAAGGCTCAGTCGGCGCAAGCGGGGACCTTGCGCCATTGGCACATATGAGTGCCGTATTGCTGGGTGAGGGGGAAGCGTTTCATCGCGGTCAACGGATCAATGCAGAACAAGCGCTGAAAATCGCCGGTTTAGCCCCAATTACTCTTGCCCCTAAAGAAGGTTTAGCCTTACTTAACGGTACTCAAGCCTCAACGGCATTTGCGTTGCAAGGATTGTTTTATGCAGAAAACGCGCTATACAGCGGGATCGGTATAGGAGCATTAACCGTTGATGCTGCTTTAGGCTCACGGGTGCCTTTCGATGAGCGCATTCATGCAGTGCGTGGGCATCAGAGTCAAGCCGATGTAGCCGCGGCATTTCGCCAGATGCTCGGGTCTTCAAGCATAGGTGATTCTCATCAAGGCTGCGAGAAAGTCCAAGACCCTTATTCACTGCGTTGCCAGCCGCAGGTTATGGGAGCAAGTTTGCAGCAAATGCGATTTGCAGCTGAAGTATTAGTCACCGAGGCCAATGGTGTAAGCGACAATCCGTTAGTGTTCGCTGAGAGTGGTGATATTTTATCGGGTGGGAATTTTCATGCCGAGGCGGTTGCTATGGCCGCTGATATGCTAGCGATTGCGTTAGCCGAAATTGGGGCCATCGCAGAGCGTCGAATGTCGCTCATGATTGATACGCATCTGAGCGGGTTACCCCCATTTTTAGTGGATAACGGTGGGGTAAATTCTGGCTTTATGATTGCGCAAGTCACCTGTGCGGCGCTAGCGAGTGAGAACAAAACCCTTGCGCATCCAGCATCGATTGATTCGTTGCCAACATCGGCGAATCAAGAAGATCATGTCTCCATGGCAACGTTCGCCGGACGTCGTTTACGCGACATTTTCGACAATGTTGCAGGGATCCTTGCAATCGAATGGCTGGCTGCTTGCCAAGGGCTAGATTTCCGCAAGCCATTAAAGACAAGTGAGCACTTACAAACTTTGCATGGGTTGCTGAGAAGTAAGGTTGATTTTTATGCCCAGGATCGTTATTTCGCCCCTGATATAGAGGCCGCTAAGCAATTGATCAAGAGGCATGAATTGATGGATGCTACACAGCTATCATTATTGAGTTAAGTACAGGAGCCTCAGTCAATGACTGGGGCTATTAGGCACTCTTGCGTGAATAATACTGCCCGATTACGCGTGCGAGTTTGGACTTGTCGACGGGTTTAGTCAGATAATCGGTCATGCCAGCAGCAAAACAGGCATCCCTATCACCATCTAAAGCATTGGCTGTCAACGCTATAATTGGGATATCTTGCCAAGGCCCGCATTGGCCTGCGCGGATTTTTTGACTGGTTTCGTATCCATCCATAACCGGCATCTGGCAGTCCATTAAGATCAGGTCGATTTCCTGCCTCGTCTTTTGTGACAAAAGTTCAAGCACCTTTTGACCATTTTCAACCGTGATGACTTTGGCCCCGAGATTTGCCAACATGTCTTCGACTACCAGTTGATTAATTGCGTTATCTTCAGCCACTAGAACCTGGCAGTCAGTAATATCAGCAGCAATGTCATCTGCACCTAGTTCGCTTCTTTCTGCAACACGCTCTAGGGGAAGGGTAAAGGTAAATTCTGTTCCTTCACCAAGTTCACTGCGGACAGCTATCGTTCCTTTCATCAAAGTTATTAGTTCTCGACAAATCAACAATCCAAGGCCCGTCCCCGCATTTCTTTTGCGGCTGCTGTCATCCAGTTGCTGGAATGGGCGAAACAACTTATCAAGGTCGTTTTCTGCTATCCCAATTCCGGTATCTTTGATCTGACAGTTTAAACTGCAGTCATTCGCATTCTCGCTAAGGTGAGCCGTGATGGTGACTTGACCTTGCTCGGTAAACTTATTCGCGTTACTGAGTAAATTAAGCAGGATCTGTTGTAAGCGCGTTTGATCTGCGCTGACCCAAACAGGGTTTGACCAATCAGTCTGTAAAACCAAGGTATTGCCTTGTTTGGCATACATTGGCTCAAACAGTTGTACCATTTGTGCAAAGCATTCAGTGAGTTCGAAGGTCGATTGAGTTAACCTCAATTTGCCGGCTTCAATCTTGGAATAGTCTAGAATATCGTCGACGATCTGCGCTAGCAACGTCGCACTTTGCTGGGCCAACTTTAGATTTTCGCACTGTTGTGGCGCTAAATTCGACAGGTCAATGGTTTGTAATAAACCACTGACGCCTGCAATCGGGGTGCGAATTTCATGACTCATGTTAGCCAAAAAGCGGGATTTTTCTTTCAACGCAGCTTCTGAATCCAGTCGGAGTTGGTGCTCAATGGCAAAGAATTGTTCTACTTTAGTAAACAAAAACTGCATACCTTGAAGCACGACCACCTGGCCAACCAAGGTTACGAGCAACCAGCGACTGGGTCCGAGAGCGAAATCAAAATTAAAGGCCATTGCGTAACTGGTAAGTAATCCAACTTGGGTAACTACTAGCACGCTCCATCGCACCCATTGCGTATTGTATACTGCGATAGCAAAGGCACTCACCATTAACGCAATACCCGCATAGGCAATGCTTTGATTCACATAACAATTGACCCATCCAACGAGCATCAATAAACAACTAAAGGCGAGTGCAAGGGTTTGCGAAGATAGCCGATTGCGGCAGTGATAAAGCAAAAACATCGCGCAAAACATGAGCAATTGTACGATGACGACCTGTGGGCGGACTGCTGCAACTAAATTAAAGTAGAGGGTCAACAAGATAATCGGCAACAGCAGTAACATTAATGCCTTAACCATTGCGGTGATGTAGGCGTGTTTTAACTGTTCGGCCTCGGTATACATGTCACATTACTTATCTACTGCGGTAAGCAGAGTATCGCCCTAACGGTGCTTGAATACAAATTGCTTTGGTTTTGCTAGTGGAGGCGATTGGGTTAATAGGATAACGTATTAAGAATAAGCCTGTTAGTTGACAAAATATCTATCAAACGGAGAACAGTGAAATGAAATTGATACGCTGTAAAACATACCTTGGAATGCTGACATTGTTAGTATTGTCGCTTACGGGCTGCAGTGATAGCGAAGTGGGTGATGTAAGTCTGGGTGTGTTTACCACCAAAGACATCAAGATTGACGCATTAACTGATCCGAAGATACCGGGAGTCACCTGCCATATCTCAAGTATTGAAGCGAATCTGGATCTATCCGACCCCTCGGATAGCTCTATTGCGTGTCGCCAAACCGGCGAGATTACTGCGGCTATGCTGGCTAGCATCGATCGGTCTGATTCGGGTGAGATCGTGTTTACAAAATCTAAGAGTATTTTCTTCAAAAACATGAAAGTACGCCGCATTTTCGACCCTTCGTCACAAACCCTGATGTATGTCTCCTACAGCACCAAAGAAACCTCAGGCAGTTTTAAGCACAGCCTATCAACGGTGCCCTTGTGGGGCACGCAAGCCTATCGCGAACCGCTATCCACAACTACGATAACACCAACCAATTAGTCGGCGATATTGCGAATCGAATCACGTTGAACGAGTTGTGGAAGGAAGAGGTGTTGAACTTGTAAATGCGAACGTCCATACACGTTTTTTAATACCCAACGGGCAGCCATACTGCCCATTTCTGCTACGGGATTATTCACCGTCGTAAGCTTAGGGTATACATGGGTAGCAAAGATCACATTATCAAAACCAATGACTGAAAGATCGTCCGGGATGGTTAAGTTGTGCTCACGCGCATAGGTCATTGCACCGGATGCCATCTCATCGTTACAACAAACCAATGCAGTAAAGGGTTTATTTTTTGCGAGCAAGGCTTTAAGCCCCATCTCGCCCCCTGAAACTTTGTAATCCCCGCGGTAGAAGAGGTCTTCATCAAAATCAATGCCGTGTGAACGTAGCGCGCGCTTATGACCTTCGAGACGTTCGTTGGCGTCTGCTTTTGCCTCAGGACCGGCAATATAGGCGATGCGAGTATGACCCATATCAATCATGGCCTTCGCTGAAATGTAGCCACCTAACTCATTGTTCAGGGTTATACAGTTTTCACTTAAGCCCTCAACATAGCGGTTAACTAGCACAATAGGTACGCTGCCTTGACTAAGTTCGCGTAAGTACTCATCCGAAACTGCCTCGGCGTGTAAAATCAACGCATCACACTTGCGTGAAATCAGAAACTCGAGACCATCTTTCTCTTTCTCTGCATTCGCATGCCCTGGCGTAACGATGACGTGTTTTCCTGCGGCACGCAAAACAGCTTCAATTGCACTCATCATCTCACCAAAAAAAGAGCCGTGCAGTTCGGTGACTAAAAGACCAATACTATTACTGCGATTAGATGCCAGCGATTGGGCAATCGAATTGGGCCGGTAACCTAACTCTTCTATTGCCGCAAGGACTTTATTGCGGGTTTTTTCACTAACCTTCGCGTTGTCATTCATAACGCGAGAGACCGTTGCAAGCGAGACGCCAGCAAGCTTGGATACTTCGTAAATCGTTGCCATGCAAATTTAGCCTATTTGAAGACAAGGTAAACTCTACCACACTTTAGGTATTGCGCTAGTATGTGCGCTCCTTCATTCGCAGTCGGCATGACATCAACCCCCGTATAGTTGGAGCAAAGCCGTGTGTCTCAAAGATCTGCGAGTTGCATTGCCATGCTTTTTTACTAAAGCAATTGCGGGGCAGTGGTTTTTTCGCTTTATTAAACCATTTTACCCGCGCACTTGGAAGCGCTTACAATTATTCTTGCAAGAAAGTTAACTGCATGTTAAAACCTATTTGTAAGCGCTTTCAATTGAGCTGTTTAAGAGACCGGATATTCATGAATATTATCCAAGTCACCCTAGATTGGTTATTACAATTCAGAAGTTGCCAGTGGTTTGTTAGCGCGTAACCAAGCAAGCTGAACTACACGTGGAAAGTTACTATGGCAATAAGTCCTTCAACCGTTAATCCCGAGTTTTCAGGTTCACCTTCCTCACAGTCGGTGGCACCGCTCGTTATTCTGACGATTTTGTTTTTTATGTGGGGCTTTATTACCTGCTTAAATGACATCCTCATTCCTTATCTCAAAGCGGCTTTTGACTTGAGCTATACACAGGCTATGTTGATCCAATTCTGTTTTTTTGGCGCATACTTCATTGTGTCACTACCTGCTGGCAAGTTAGTCAGTGCAATTGGCTATCAGAAAGGGATCGTATTGGGATTAACGGTAGCGGCGTGTGGCTGTTTATTGTTCTATCCAGCGGCGCAACTTGAACTTTACGGACTATTTTTGGCGGCACTATTTGTGCTGGCGGCTGGAATTACTGTACTGCAGGTTGCCGCGAATCCCTATGTGACAGTTTTAGGGCCTGCACAGACCGCTTCATCGCGGTTGACCATGACGCAAGCATTTAACTCACTAGGCACGACAGTTGCGCCGTTTTTTGGCGCTTGGTTGATTTTTTCCGGGCATGAGCCAGCCAGCATCGATAGCGGTAGTGACGCAGTGAAAGTCCCTTATTTAATATTGGCCGGTGCACTCGCTGTGCTGGCGGTAATCTTTGCCAGAATTAATTTGCCAGAGGTTAAAACAGCAGCAACAAAGTTAACTAGCCGCGTTGGTGAAAACTTGCTCGAGCATCGTCATCTGACTTTAGGTGCTATCGCTATATTTACCTATGTAGGGGCTGAAGTCGCAATTGGTAGTTTTCTGGTGAACTTTATTATGCAACCCGATGTGGCGGGATTTACTGAAGCGAAAGCGGCGAGCTACATCGCCTACTATTGGGGCGGTGCTATGGTGGGCCGGTTTATTGGTGCTGTGATAATGCAACGTATTGCTGGTAACACGGTGCTCGCGTTCAATGCCGTTGCGGCAGTAGTATTGCTCTTGGTGGCGATAAATAGTTCCGGTACCACCGCAATGTGGGCGATTTTGGCGGTAGGGTTATGTAACTCTATCATGTTTCCAACGATATTTAGTCTTGCTTTACAGCAACTTGGCAGCCTCACTGGTCAAGCCTCAGGTTTGTTGTGTTTAGCTATTGTCGGCGGCGCTCTTATTCCCGTAGTGCAAGGTGTGCTAGCCGACGCCATCGGTCTGCAACTCGCATTTATCGCGCCCGTATTGTGTTACCTTTATATCGCCTTTTATGGCGTCTCCGGTAGTCGCCCGCAATAACTCCAAACATTGGTCACCAAGTAAACACAAGGAATTTTTCATGCATAGGTCTCTCTTCATCATCATCGCGCCACTATTTTTGCTTGCTAGTTGCAGTCAAGCGCCAGAGACGTCAGATGATCAAGTGGCACAAACCAGCCCTGCAAAGCCTGTTGCCGATTTCTGGCCTCGACTTGATATTGCGGTAAAGCATGATCCAGCAATAGAAGCTCGCGTGGATAGCCTGATTGCTGAAATGACCTTGCCACAAAAAGTGGCTCAAATGATCCAGCCAGAGATTCGGGATATCACAGTCGATGATATGCGGCGATATGGTTTTGGCTCCTATCTCAATGGAGGTGGCTCGTTTCCTGCTCAGAATAAGCATGCCACAGTGCAGGATTGGATAGATCTTGCTGACGCGATGTATATGGCTTCGATCGATGACTCTTTGGATGGCAGTCGTATTCCAACCATGTGGGGCACAGATGCAGTGCATGGGCACAATAACGTAATTGGGGCTACATTGTTTCCACACAATATTGGTCTGGGTGCAGCGCATGACCCTGCCTTAATTGAGGAAATCGCGCATGCTACCGCCAAAGAAGTTATGGCGACGGGCATTGATTGGGTGTTTGCACCGACGGTTGCGGTTGTCAGAGATGATCGCTGGGGTAGAACCTATGAAGGTTATTCCGAGGATCCGGAAATTGTGCGCGAATATGCAGCCGCAATTGTACAAGGTTTACAAGGCCACGCTGATGGTGATTTGTTAGGCGATGAGCGGGTAATTAGCACAGTCAAGCACTTTGTGGGCGATGGCGGAACTGAAGGCGGTGACGATCAGGGTAATAATTTATCAACTGAAGAAGAGTTATTTGCCATTCATGCTCAGGGCTATGTCGGCGGACTGCAAGCTGGAGCGCAGTCAGTGATGGCGTCGTTTAACAGCTGGCAGGGAGAGAAAATCCATGGTCATCGGTATTTGCTCACAGATGTTTTAAAAGAGCGCATGGGTTTTGATGGCTTTGTGGTCGGTGACTGGAATGGGCATGGTCAGGTTGCCGGTTGCACCAATGCAAGCTGTCCCCAATCTATTAACGCAGGGTTAGATATATTTATGGTGCCCACGGATGCCTGGAAACCTTTGTATGAAAACACCATTGCGCAAGTTGAATCCGGCATCATTCCCATGAGTCGGATTGACGATGCAGTGCGGCGTATTCTGCGCGTTAAAGTACGTGCAGGCTTATTTGATAAACCTCGCCCTGCTGAGCGAAGCCTAAGTGGAAAAATGGAGTTGATTGGTGCACAAGCGCATCGCGAGATAGCTCGCCGTGCGGTGCGTCAATCCTTAGTGCTACTGAAAAATAAAAATGCTTTACTGCCATTATCGCCGCGCTTGAATGTATTGGTGGCGGGCGACGCGGCAGACAATATAGGTAAACAATCAGGCGGCTGGACCATCACTTGGCAGGGTACCGGCAACAACAACAGTGACTTTCCAGGCGGTACGTCGATATATGCAGGTCTCAAAGCCCAAATTGAAGCGGCGGGTGGCAGTATAGAATTAAGTGCAAACGGCGATTACTCACAGCAGCCTGATGTTGCTATCGTGGTATTTGGTGAAGAGCCATACGCCGAAGGGCATGGCGACCTTGACAACTTAGAATATCAGCGCGGTCGCAAAACAGATCTTGCGTTATTAAAAAAGCTTAAAGCCGCTGGTATTCCCGTGGTTTCGGTCTTCATTAGCGGCAGGCCGCTGTGGGTCAATGCCGAATTGAATCAGTCTGATGCTTTCGTTGCCGCTTGGTTGCCAGGGAGTGAGGGCCAAGGGATCGCTGATGTATTGTTGCGCGATGCAAACGACCAGGTTCAATATGATTTTACTGGCCGTCTAAGCTTCTCATGGCCGATATCGGCCACCCAAGCCGTAATCAATCGAGGCGATTATCAATCACCCTATTTGCCTAAGGGCATGCAGCGGGATGACTTTGCTCTAGTCTGGCCAATCCCTACGCAACAGAGTTCAACGACAACTCAATCTCTTCCATTATTACCCTATGGTTTTGGATTGCAGTTTGGCGATAGCAATGTTTTACCTGATCGCTTACCGGAAGAAAGTGCAACAGGGGCCGACGAATTGCGTGAATACGTAATGTTTGCAGGTGGGATCCGGGCACCATTCCATAACGTTATTGGCGACAGCAAGGGCACAGATCGCGTTGCCAGTAGCGCAGAAAGTAATGCCAGTGTCAGTATTCGCACCAAGGATTGGCAGGTTCAAGAAGATACCGTATTACTTACTTTCAATGGCTCAGAGCAAGGGCTCTATGCAATTGCGGATAACTTTGTGGTTGATTTAAGGGGTTATCAAGAGGCTAATTCAACCCTTAATATTCAATGGAAAGTAGTTGTGCCACCGAATGCTGCAGTTTTCCTTGGCATGCGTTGTGAATCTCAGTGTGGCAATAGTATTGATGTAACAGAGCGGCTAAGTGAAGCGTCAGCTCAAGAGTGGCATACCTTAGTAATTGATTTGCAGTGTTTAGTCCAAAACAACGTTGATTTAAGTCGCATTGCATCATTGCTGGCCGTTGAAACTACCGGGGAACTTACTCTTCAGCTCGCAGACGCTAGGCTGGTGCCGAATAATCGAGATAATGCAGACCTGTATTGCCCGATCGCTGAGGCCAACTGATGATGCAAGCAGCCCTAACACTTAAAGAGAAGTTGGGTTATGCCTGTGGTGATGTGGCGTCGAATTTTTACTGGCGCGTGTTTGACGTTTTTTTATTTATCTTTTACACCGATGTGTTTGGTTTAAGTCCTGCTGCGGTCGGCTCGATGATGCTTGTCACGCGCTTGATCGATGCATTCTCGGATCCGTTGATGGGCGCTCTGGCTGATCGCACTAAGACACGCTGGGGTAAGTTTAGGCCCTACTTATTGTGGGGGATTTTGCCCATCGTTACTGCTGGGGTGCTCACGTTTACCGTGCCCGACCTAGGAGAGGGGGGTAAATTAGTTTGGGCCTATGCGACTTATATATTGATGATGTTGGCCTACACCTTTATTAATGTGCCATATGGAGCCCTTTTAGGAGTGGTGACCGCTGATAGTCAGCAGCGCACCACATTAACCAGCTTCCGGTTTATTGGCGCCTTTAGTGGCGGTACATTAGTGGCCTATCTGACGCCAGAATTAGTGGTTGTTTTCGGTGGCGGCAACACTGCGTTAGGTTGGCAATTAACGATGGCTGTCTATGGTATGGTAGCTGCCGGTTTGTTTGTTATTACTTTTATGACAACGCGAGAGCGCATCCAACCGCCACCTGCACAGTCAACCTCTATCCGTCAGGATGTTCTGGATCTGCTTCACAATAAGCCTTGGTTAGTTCTGTTTTCACTCGCCTTGATCATAATGCTGACCATAACGCTGCGCGGCAGTACAGGGACATTTTACTTCAAATACTATGTTGGCCGTGAAGACCTAATCGGTGCATTTAGTGGCGCCTATTTGATTGCGCTGGCCACAGGTGCGGCGATGACTCCCTTGTTGACCCGTTGGTTGGACAAGAAACGATTATTAATGTTGCTCATGCTCATAGTGGCAGTCCTCTCCGTCGGTTTTTACTTTATTCCACGTGACCAGGTGGGCTTGATGTTTATCATGCAAATGGCTATTGGATTTTGCCTTGGCCCTAAATCACCCTTGGTCTTCTCAATGTATGCTGATACTGCTGATTATGCTGAATGGCAACATGGACGCAGAGCGACGGCGATGGTTTTCTCGGCCGCAGCCTTTTCACAGAAATTGGGGGGTGCGATTGCGGGCGCCATGATTGGCTGGCTTCTTGCGAGTATGGGCTACGTTGCAAATGCTGTGCAGTCAAATGCCTCAGAACAAGGCATTGTCTTGTTGATGACGCTCATTCCAGCATTATTTGCATTTCTCGCGGTAGGCTGTATACGCTGGTATAGCCTAGATGCTAGTGCACTGGAGCAAGTTCAAAGTGACCTGCATCAGCGACGGCTTGTGCAAGGGCAATAGATGTGATGAAGCCTCTCATTACCCATGATTTTAAGCATGGTAGAGTCAACCTACATTCGCCTACAGCGCTACTCGCGGCAAGTGGCTTTTTGTGGAATCCACAAATGATGATCCAAATGAGTTGTCGTGGCTACGCGACGAGTCAGTTTATGCAACCTGAGCCGGCAAAGTATTCGTCTGCCCCAATGTTAGAGGCGACGACCTTCATGCAGCCCGAACCACAATATTATGCGCATCATCCGGGGCGTTTTTTCTATGTAAAAGATTTAGACTCCGGTGCCGTGTGCTCTTTGCCTTATGAACCCGTGCGCGCCAGTTTCGATACGTTTACGTTTTCGCAAGGGCAAAGCGACATTCGTTGGGAGATTGAGTGGCGAGCATTGCGCTTTACACTGACCTTAAGTTTACCTGCGCTAGGCACTTATGAAATTTGGCAATTACAGGTACATAATACCGGTAGTGATACCCGGCATATTGCAATTTATCCCTACTTTTCAATCGGCTATCAATCATGGATGAATCAGTCTGCAGAATACAATGAGAAATACTGTGCCGTTGTTGCGCATAAAGTAACGCCTTATCAGAAAGTTGAGGATTATTGGCAGCAAAAACAATTTAAAGAGCTTACCTTTTTTACTTCCTTATACCATCCGGATAGTTGGACGACGAATGCGCAGCAGTTCGAAGGCGAAGGAGGACTGCAACGGCCGAGTGCACTTGCAGAGGCAACGTTGAGTCAGCGTCTCAGCAGGTACGAAAATGCCAGTGCAATTATGCAATTTCGACATACGCTAGCCCCAGAAAGTAAACAAAAACATAGTTTTGCCTTCGGTGCTGCTCATTCTGTGGGGGATATTGGCGAATTACGCAGAACATTGTTTTATCTTAACGATGGCGTGGATAAAGCGAAACGAGCGTATGCAAATTATCTTGCTAGCAGTGAGGGGTGTATTCGCGTTGCTACCGCGCAACCGGTATTTGACCAATATGTCAACCAGTGGTTACCGCGGCAAGTGTTTTACCATGGTGATGTTAATCGTTTGAGTACAGATCCACAAACCCGTAACTATCTGCAAGATCACATGGGGATGGTCTACATTAAGCCGAATGATTTCCGGCGTGCTTTGTTATTCGCCTTAGCACAGCAGAAAAGTAACGGTGAAATGCCTGATGGCATTCGTTTATATCCAGAGGCGAAGTTAAAGTATATCAATCAAATTCCGCATACCGATCATTGTGTATGGCTGGTGGTATGTCTTGCTGCCTACCTTGATGAAACCAATGATTATGCGCTGTTACAGCAAACGGTCAGTTTCGCGGACGATGACAGTAGTCATCCGGTATATGTCCATATTAACCGGGCATTGCGGTGGTTGCTGCAGCAACAGGGAAAAAATGGCCTGCTGTTGATTGCCCAAGGCGACTGGTGCGATCCCATGAACATGGTTGGATACAAGGGGGAAGGCGTGTCAGCTTGGCTCAGTATGGCGTGCGTTTATGCGCTGAATCTTTGGGCAGAGGTGTGTAACCAGCTTGAGTTGTCCGAAGATACCGGTTACTGGCGGGAAAAGAGCCACGAACTAGGTCAATGTATCCAGCGTCAATGCTGGGATGGAGATTGGTTTATTCGAGGTATCACTGATGGTGGTCGACCATTCGGTACCGGCCAATGCGTAGAGGGACAAATTTATCTGAATCCGCAAAGTTGGTCGATCCTTGCTGAAATCGTTACACCTGAGCAAACGCACAAATTACTTCACGCAGTCGAAGCGCGGTTGATGACGCCTTTTGGGGTACAAATGCTTGCACCAGCCTACACTCAGATGGTTGAAGACATTGGTCGCTTAACGCAAAAGTACCCAGGCGTGGCAGAAAACGGTGCGGTATACAATCATGCTGCGGCATTCTATATTTTTGCCTTGTACCAATTACGCGAGGCGGACAAGGCGTTTGCGCTTATCGAGCAGATGTTAATCACCGAGCAGCATTATACTACTTGTGGGCAACTCCCTGTATTTGTGCCAAATTATTTCCGTGGTGCCTATCAGCAGTTGCCGGATAGTGCAGGGCGCTCCAGTCAACTATTTAATACCGGCACGGCGTCTTGGTTATACCGTATTATTGTTGAACAGCTGTTTGGTGTGCGCGGCGAGAGTCAGGGACTGCGTATTGATCCGCAATTGCCAAGCCAGTGGCAGCAGGCAAATATTCATCGCCGTTTTAGAGGTGCTCGGTTTGATATTGATATTCAACGTTCGGACGCAGTCGAGGTAACCCAGCTGGTGCTGAATGGGAAGGTTTTGCAAGATAATCTGATCACTAACATTACGCCCGGTGCTCAATATCAAGTTGCGGTTAAGTTACCGTAGTAAAAATGTGAGTATCCATGCGTGATTTGACCCTAAATTTTGACAAATCCTCCCGTCATTTGTGGGTGGTTATGGGAGTGAGTGGGAGTGGTAAGTCAACCGTTGCAAGGCATATTGCGCAACAGCGAGGTTATGGGTTTCTTGAAGCCGATGATTACCACAGCGCTCAAGCTAAAGCGCAAATGGCGAATGGAACGCCTCTGGACGATAGTGCTCGTGAGCAATGGATAGCACAATTGCTACAAGCAATTAAACGTTTGTCGAGTAGAAATCCAGTAATCGTTATGTCCTGTTCAGCGTTGCGCAGAAAACACCGAGAGCAGATAAGGAAAGGGGGTTTAGCAGCGTCCTTTATTTACTTAAAAGGTGACTCTGTTACGCTAAGTCAGCGCTTAGTTGAACGCACTAATCATTTTTTCCCTACCAGCCTGTTGCAAAGTCAATTGCAAGCGTTGGAAGAACCTGAGGGTGAATTACGGACTTATTGTGTTTCCGTGCAACAGGAGTTAAATCATGTATTACGTCAAGCCATGGCATATGTTGATGCTGCGAAATAGATTACATTATGCGTCGATTGTAATAGCGCTGTTATCATATCTGCATACTGAAAGTGCGGTTGCGTCTCCGGCTGAAGCGGCGGGTGCGATAACCGTTGTGCATACGCCAGTGCCGATTGTCGTGGACGGTAATGCTAACGAACCCGCATGGCAACGCGCTGATTGGCTGCCTATGTCGGAGTTAATTTTAGGTGGTACTCCAGCGCAGAATGATTTCAGCGGGCAATATAAACTGCTATGGGACAAAGGCTATTTGTATTTACTAGCTGCAATACAAGACGATGTGCTCTTTGACCAAAATCCAGATCCACTCAAGGCTTATTGGGATGATGATTGTTTAGAAGTGTTTTTAGATGAAGACGCCTCGGGTGGTGAGCATCAATTTAATCATAATGCTTTTGCTTATCATGTCGCTCTGGATAATCAGGTGGTCGATATTGGGATTGGTGGGGCCGATCAACCTACACGTTTTATTTTATTAAATGACCATATTAGCAGTCGCTGGCAACGCAGTAATCAACCGCCTTACGAAGTCATTTGGGAGCTTGCAATTCGTGTTTTTGATGACTCCTTTGATGACCGAAAGCGCTCAATCCAGCGACCTGTCCAGCTATTCGCTGGCAAGAAAATGGGCTTTATGCTGGCTTATTGTGATAATGACGGTAGTGCCAATCGAGAGCATTTTGTAGGCTCGCATGCAATTGAACCCATCAATGGCGACAAAAACCTAGGGTACAAAACGGCAGATGTATTTGGCGTTATTCAGTTACAAAATCAACAATAGACGTCTTTTAATACACAAAAAGCTCACACGACCATCAACCCTGCAAGGTTACAACGACTGAGCATATTGCAAGCCGCTTGTTGACTGGGTATGGTGTAGCGCATTATCCATAGGGGCGTTGCACAATGAGAAAAATATCCAGTGTGATTGGTTTAGCGGTTTGCAGTGCTATTGCAGGGTGCAGTTCGGTGGGCGAAGCTGACAAAGTGCAGCTAAACTCCTCAACAACTACCATGTCAGTCGATACCGTGAGCTCTCTCGTTGGTGCTTATTTAAAGAACAACAATCTTACGCGTGCAGAAGCATTAATGGCACAAATCAGTGAACAGCAATACTCTGAGTCTTTATGGCGGTATAGCGCAGAAATTGCTTTGCGCAACGATGACATTGTGAGTGCACAGCGTGCTCTCAGTCACGTCACTGAATGCGGTAACCTTGCTTTATTTCATGAGCGCTTTGATACGCCAATTGAATGTATGCAATCGGCACTGATTGATGAGACGGCTACCCAGCAAGACAACATTGATTTTTCACTTAATCAAAATACTGCTGGCTCCCCGCAACAAACACCCATCAGCACCGAGATTTCGACAGCTGATACGGAACCCTCACCCACCGCACGCATGCATGTGATCCAGCTCGGTGAGACTTTCTATCGTCTGTCAAAGCGCTATGGTGTCAGTGTTGCAGAGTTGCAAGCACTGAATCCGCAATTAGATATTAATGCAATCCCTATCGGGGCAGCCGTCCGCATTCGTTAACAACAGCATTCAGCTTGATGTTCGACGCCTCCTATTCGGCTTTCTGTGATATCCTAATTGCGGTTTGAATTATTCAAGAATAACGTTGAATTCCTCTTCTTCTGTCGCATTAGTAGCGGTGTGTATAGGTTACCTTATCGGGCCAATGGGCATGGCTGCTGTAAATGTGGCGATCCCTAATTTGGCGCTTGATCTTGAGGCGAATGCCTCTAAAGTCGCCTGGCTACCGACCATTTATTTGCTGAGTAATGTGGCGTTTATGCTACCTGCAGGCAAGCTTGCTGATATCTATGGGCGCAAACGGGTCTATTCCCTCGGGCTCGTGTGCACCGCAATATCTTCACTCTGCTGTGGCTTTGCTACCAGTATTGATGAAGTTCTCGTGTGGCGGTTTATTCAAGGGATTGCAGGAGCGATGATTTTTGGCACTGGTATTGCCATCGTGACATCGGTGACTCCCACCCACCGACGCGGAAGGGCCTTAGGAATAGTGGCTGCAAGTGTGTACGTTGGGCTGACAATCGCCCCTGCAATCGGTGGTTGGTTAACTCAGCAATGGGGTTGGCGTGCGGTGTTTTTCTTTCAGGTACCCTTTATGTTAGTGCTGAGCCTTTACATTCGTTTGCGTTTAGCCGGCGAGTGGAAGAGTCACCAGCCAGCACGTTTTGACTCGGTTGGAAGCGTAATTTTTATGCTCTTTGCAGGGAGCCTGGTTTACGGTCTCAGTCAAGGCTTGAACGTCTTGGGTGGACTGTGTCTAGTTGTAGCGCTACTCAGTTTGCTGGCGTTTATTGTGCATCAAAAGCAGCATGCTACTCCACTTATTCGTGTTCAGCTATTTGCAGAAAGCCGCCTGTTTAGTTTGTCTTTGCTCACGTCTTTTTTTATGTACGGCAGTAATTTCGCCATTGTTTTTTTGATGAGCCTATATCTGCAATATGTTCAGAACATGTCACCCGCAGAGGCTGGGCAGATACTGTTATTGCAAGCATTGGCGATGGCATTAGTCGCGCCTTTTGCAGGTCGTCTGGCAGATAAATTTGAGCCAAGAGTTTTAGCCACCATGGGGTGTGTCATCGTGGCTATTGGATTTATCATCCTCAGTCAGCTGAGTGCAAGCACCAGTACAAGTGTTATCAGTGCCGCACTGCTGGCTGTAGGGATTGGCTTTGGATTATTCTCAACACCGAACAACAATGCCATTATGGGCGCAGTTGATGAACATGAAGTCGGTGTCGCCTCAGCCTCAATGAATTTGTCGAGAACCATTGGCAACTTGTTTGGAATGAGTGTGGTTAATTTAATTATACAAGCTGAAATGGGGGAGCAGACAATGGCGTCAGCATCGATTGAAGCGATGATGTCCACTATCGCACAAGCGTTCATTTTATCGCTTTCTTTTGTCAGTGTCGCAACTCTAACTTCAATGCTAAGAGGTGCTCAAGCGAGAACGAAAGACTAGCCTGTGCGCTTAAATCAAATTTTCTGATTAGGGCAATCGATTTTATTTACCACACGTTTTCACCATTTCATTCCTATACTTCTAACACTAATTCGTTCATTGCGATGCCTGTCGCAAGAGTGATTGGTCTGCAAGGGGAACTGGTTTTGCTAAACATAGTTTCCCTTTTTCAGCTTAAAAATAATGAAAAGAAACGCAGATAGAAAATACGAGGAAAAGGAATATGAAATTGCAACGTCGATTTTTGAAGACCGCGTTAGCCGGGTTCGTAAGCATGGCTTTCGCGAGCGCACCCGTTATTGCGGAAACTGCCGAAATGACCAAGCCGAAAGGTGCCATGGGCAGCGGCATGGCAAAAATGGGACAACCAAAATCCAACCAGTTTTGGTGGCCGGATCAATTAGATTTATCCCCACTTCGCGATCAAGATTCGCGGTCAAACCCTTACGGGAACGATTTCGACTACGCGCAAGCATTTGCCCGGTTAGATTTGGACGCAGTCAAAGCGGACCTCAACACCTTAATGACAGACTCACAAGATTGGTGGCCTGCAGATTTCGGTAACTACGGACCCTTTTTCATTCGTCTAACCTGGCACAGTGCTGGTACCTACCGAACCCTTGACGGACGTGGTGGTGCAGGCGGTGGTCAAATGCGCTTTGACCCACTCAACAGCTGGCCGGATAACGGCAATTTAGATAAAGCCCGGCGTTTATTGTGGCCGATTAAACAAAAGTACGGTGAGGCACTGTCTTGGTCAGACCTTATGGTATTGGCCGGCACGGTAGCGTTGGAAAATATGGGTTTTGAAACCTATGGTTTTGCTGGTGGTCGAGCTGATGACTGGGAACCTGACTTAGTTTATTGGGGGCCAGAGGTTGAGATGTTAGCCAGTGATCGTGAAACCCGCGATGGCGAATTACAACGTCCGCTTGGTGCGACTCACATGGGATTGATTTACGTAAATCCGGAAGGCCCTAAGGGCAAACCCGATCCGATGGGTTCAGCGAAAAATATTCGTGTAGCCTTTGGTCGCATGGCTATGAACGACGAAGAAACAGTGGCACTCGTTGCGGGTGGGCATACCTTCGGGAAAATGCACGGTGCGCATAAACCATCCGATTGCGTAGGCGTTGAACCAGGCGCGGGTCCAATTGAAGATCAAGGGTTAGGTTGGAAAAACAAATGTGGTAAGGGGCATTCAGAAGATACCGTGACCAGTGGACTTGAAGGGGCCTGGACCCAAATGCCAACCAAGTGGACTTCACTCTACTTGAGTAATCTACTCAACAATGAATGGGTACAAACGCGCAGCCCTGCCGGTGCCATTCAGTGGATCCCCAAAGACGAGGCAATGCATACCGCAGCGCCTGATGCGCATGTTGAAGGCAAACGTAATCCGGTGGTAATGACTACTGCCGACTTAGCGCTTAAAGCCGATCCGGAATATCGCAAGATAGCCGAACGTTTCTTGGCGAATCCTGAGGAGTATCGATTGGCCTTCGCTAAAGCGTGGTACAAATTAACGCACCGTGATATGGGGCCACCGAGTAATTTCTTAGGTAAGTACGTGCCAGAGGAACCACTGATTTGGCAAGATCCGATTGATGCTGAAAGTGTTTCAGATATCGATGACAAAGACGTTACTAAGTTGAAGAAAGCGGTGCTTGATACTGGTTTAAGTGTGCCTGAACTGGTGCGTACTGCTTGGGCATCTGCCGCGAGCTATCGTCACTCTGATATGCGTGGTGGAACCAATGGCGGGCGCTTAGCATTGGCACCGCAAAATTCTTGGGCGGTGAATAATCCAGCAGAGCTGACAAAAGTTATGAACGCATTGAAAGAGGTTCAAGATGATTTCAATGGCGGTATGTTCAATAGCGATAAAGTATCCATGGCAGACCTCATTGTGATTGCTGGCGCGGCTGCGGTTGAAAAAGCTGCCAAAGACGCTGGCTTTGACGTTACCGTACCGGTTAAGCCCGGACGCGGTGATGCGACTCAAGAGCAAACCGATGTGGACTCGTTCGCCTTGCTAGAATTAAAGGCGGATGGTTTCCGTAACTATTTCGATGCTCAAGGAAGCTATGAGTCACCGACCGAAAGCTTGGTTGATAAGGCTGATCAGCTAAACTTAACAGTACCGGAAATGACAGTCCTGGTGGGGGGCATGCGCGCGTTGGATGCCAACTTTAAAGGAATGCAACACGGCGTGCTGACGGATAACCCAGGCACATTGACCAATGATTTCTTCGTCAACCTTTTAGATATGGCGTATGTATGGAAGAAAACTGATGAAGAAGGCGTGTATCAGGCCCTTGAGCGTAGCAGTGGAAATCCGAAATGGACGGCTACGCCGGTAGACCTGATTTTTGGTAGTAACTCTGAATTACGAGCAATAGCTGAAGTGTATGCGTTTGATACGTCGAAGCAGAAGTTTGTTGATGATTTTGTTGCCGCATGGACCAAGGTGATGAACTTAGGTCGCTAAACCAACACAATAAAATGGTAAATCAAACGCCCCGCATTTCGTTGGGGCGTTTTATTATTCAGGTTGAGCTGCAGTAATCGTTACATTAGAGCTTCTGCGCGATAAAAAACTGATAGCCAAATTCGCCAAGCCTCAATTTATACAAATTCACTTCGTGCTGAATGTCGATCACCGCTTGGGCCCCCGCCATTTTTGTTGCAACCTCATCGAGGCGTTGTTCTAGAGGCTCGTAATAGTTTTTCCAAGCCTGTTTGGACAGCGTAAATGTATGCAGCAGTGTATAACCTGCTTTGGCGATTTGTGACCTACGAGTTTCAATAGTCTGCATATCGGGATAATCGCTCTTCCAGTGATTAATAGTGTCTTGACTTGGGGGGTCTGTTAACCAAACTAAATCACTAAACACCAAAACCCCATCGTCTTTGAGTAACGACTTCCATTGCTTTAGTGCGTTTTCGACGCCCATGATATAGGCAGAGGCTTCAGCCCAAATAACGTCAAATTTATCATTGCCAAAATTCAATTCTGTCATGCTGACACACTGGGTTGATACTCGCTCACTCAGGTTATTTTGCTGTATTTTGGCATTTACTATATCTAAAGCGGATGGTTCATTGTCAGTTGCAATAATCTCAGCGCTGGACAATGTTGCGAGTACTAGTGTTGAACTTCCCTTGCCACAGCCGATTTCTAATATCCGTTCTGGATCCTTAGTGAGCGATCGAAATGCTTTAGTTGTATCAGTTGCACTATTCGGGCCCCAATATTCAAGCGTCTCAAATACGCTCATAAAATCTTGTATATATTGATCATGTTCGTTCATGTCTTTTGATAACCATTTGATTCTGAGAGCTTGTTTTTCGTCAAACCCTTGTACTTTCAACCAATCGAGATGTGCATCAGGCGCTATTTCGGCCAGCGTCTCATGCCATGATTTACTACTGTTTTCACCTAATAGGGAAGCCAGCAAAGACAACGACTTTTGTTTTCGCTCGATGTCTTGCTGTAACTGCTCATAACGGACTTTAAGCACAGACTTATCCAGCTTACTGTCAAGGCACGATTTACATTCAGTCAAGGTTAATCCGCCACTTTGTAAATGCTGAATTAAGCGAACTTGCTGTAAGTCTGTTTCGCTGTATACGCGATAGCCGTTGGCTAATCTTTTACTGGAAATCAGATTGAGTTTTTCGTAGTACAGTAACGCTGTTCTGGATAAACCCACCAACGAAGCTAGCTCAGAAATGCGATACACCGACCACTCCATTCACTTTAGATGTGATGTTGAATGTAAACTATAAAGTAATAGACAGGTCAAGTATCAACTTGGCTTGAGACAGCAACGAGTTATAGGTTAGATGTCGCGTTATCCTTTCAGAGCGCGAGAGAAACAGCGGTTTCAGTGTGTAAGTCGGTCAATTTACCACGTACCAAGCGACTTTTCTGCTAAGGTTAGGTTTACGTATAAAGTGCAGAAAGATGAAAGAGTTATATGAGCAGTCCTAATAGTCAAACCGAGTTTCGTTTCCTCGCTGAGCCTACTGATGTGAATTTTGGCGGTAAGGTACATGGTGGCATGGTCATGAAATGGATTGATCAAGCGTCGTATGCCTGTGCCGCGCAGTGGAGCAAGCGCTATTGTGTCACGGTGTCAGCCAATGCGATTCGTTTTATCCGGCCTATACTGGTGGGGCAATTAGTATCCGTAAAGGCGCGTATAGTGCATACCGGAAAAACCAGTATGCACATTTATGTTGTGGTGCGGGCAGGTGATCCCAAAGAAGATAACATTGTGGTCACCAATCGTTGTTTTATCACTTTTATGGCGGTGGATGAGGCGGGTTATCCGGTAGCAGTGCCAGCATTTACTGTTGAGGATGAAGAGGGCAAGCAGTTAGAAAAAGTTGCCATTCATGCAAAGGAGTTTGCCAAGCAATTAGATATGGATTTTGAGCAAACGTTGGGTTGGAAGTAATCGGCGCAATAGCAAGTTTCTACCTCTCTTTGCTTAACCCATTCGCATGATATGCAGACTCAACGTTACAGGCAATAAGCGGACGCTTGAGCGGGGTTCTACCCTATTAAACTGCCATGAGTGACAGAGATTTTGGTCGTTTGGCTTAAGTTAATGTTGCTGTCCTATATCCCATTCTTAGCCACTTAGATAAATTGAGGACGTTTAAATTAATTAAATTTGTAAACGCTTACATTTTTGTGTTTAGATGGTGTAGATCTGGATTTTCGACAAAATGTGAGGCTGGAAGGCAATGGTTATAGTTAGGGCATTAGTGCAAAATAAACTTCGTCTTTTTACAATTGGTCTTGCAGTTTTTTGGGGTAGTGCTTGTAGCGTTGAGATGGCTAGTGGAGAGAGTTCTCTAATTGTACAAAGTCTAAACACATTGCCCAATGCAACCACTATTAAAATTAATCAAATAGGTTATTTGCCTACACTGCCAAAAATCGCAGTAGTGTCAGATACGCCAGCACACCGCTTTAAAGTGATAGATACCACTACCGGTGCAGTTGCTATGCAAGGCGACTTATCTGCCGCTGCTAATTGGGCACCTGCTGCGCATACTGTAAAGTTAGCTGATTTTACTGCCTTAACGACACCTGGCACTTATCAGCTTGTCGTCGATGGTGTTTTACCATCAGAGCATTTCGTTATTGCACAAAACAGTTTTATTGCGCTGCATGATGCGGCATTGAAAGCCTACTACTTCAATCGTGCGAGCATGGAACTTTTGCAGGAACACGCAGGTGATTGGCACCGGCCAATGGGGCATCCTGATGATAAGGTCATGGTTCATCGATCAGCGGTTTCTGGACAAAGAACCGAAGGCACTATTATCGACTCATCAAAAGGCTGGTACGACGCGGGTGACTACAACAAATACATCGTCAATAGTGGAATTTCTACTTATACACTGCTACTCGCTTACCAACATTATCCTGAGTTTTACGCAAATCATGATGGTCAAATTCCAGAATCGCAAAATGTAATTCCCGATATTTTAGATGAAGTCATGTGGAATCTAGAGTGGATGGAAACGATGCAAGATCCCAATGACGGGGGCGTGTATCACAAACTAACCACGCAACAGTTTGCGGGTAAAGTGATGCCGCATGAAGCTAATGCGCAGCGTTATGTTGTGCAAAAAGGTACTGGAGCTGCACTTAATTTTGCGGCAGTGATGGCAAGGGCTAGTCGGGTGTATCACCAATTTCCAGAGTTTTCTACAAATGCTCGACGCTATCAAGACGCTGCAGTTAGAGCTTATTCTTGGGCGATTGCCAATCCTAATGTGCCTTATAAACAACCCCCTGATATCCAAACGGGTCAATATGAAGATGTTGATTTTGCTGGCGAGTTTACTTGGGCTGCAGTAGAGCTTTATCTGTTAACGGGTGAGAAAGAGTATCTAGATACGTTTAATCAGAATGCAGCAGCACCAACAGTCCCAGGGTGGCAAGATACCATGAGCTTGGGCTACATCTCGTTACTATCAGATGGCAAAAATTTATTAGGGTCTGACGCGTATACTGCAATTAAAGCACGTTTTCTGGAATTGGCTGACGGGATTTCGAATACCCATCAGCACTCTGCCTATCGCACAGCCATGGTTCCAGAGGATTTTGTCTGGGGCAGTAATTCGGTGGCTATGAATAAAGCACTGATAGCAATTCAAGCATACAAGTTAACCGACAATAGCGCTTATTTGGATGCTGCAGTAGGCTTGACAGACTATGTGTTAGGCAAAAACCCAACCGCATATTCTTATGTAACTGGCTATGGAACACATTCGCCGATGGATCCTCATCATCGTCAATCGGCTGCAGACGCCGTGAACGATCCTGTGCCAGGCTTTTTAGTTGGGGGGCCACATTTAGGTAAACAAGATAACTGTAATTACACCGGAGCTCAGGCGGCAGATACCTACATTGACGATTGGTGTAGCTATGCTACCAACGAAGTAACTATCAATTGGAATGCGCCACTGGTTTATGCCCTAGCGGCGCTGCACAATCTACAATAATCCGAGAGTCGTGTGTCGGACAGCTAGCTCGGGACGTTGCCAGATTTCCAATCGTCGGTTGGCCCGTAGACTACGCATCTAAAGCCACAAAGAACCATTCAGAACAGCAATCATGGATGCAGTTTAATCTAACGATAAACTATCGAATCGGTTGTTGACTGCAGAGACTGTGAAAAATCACAGAAAATTTTACTTAAGAGCAAAATAGTTGAAGGCTTTTGCCTAGCCGTAGCCAAATAGGCTGCAGCAGTCAGTTTTGTTAACGAAATAATGAAAAGGCTTACATTTTGTTAAAATATTGTTGCAATCGTCATTTTTACGGCCTAATATCAAAAAGTGTGGCTGGTCTTTTATTTTATTCCACTCCAACGCCACCTCGATAGATTCAAAAAACAAGGGAAAGAAACAAATAAAATATAAGTTCAAATAAAAATGTAAGCGCTTACTATTGAGTAAAAATGTAAGCGCTTACTAAATAAAAGAATACAACTGATTCAACGTCTAAATAGTTTGCAAGACACCTTGACTTGGAAGGACATAGAGATGAAAAAACGCAACAGCAAAAACGCCGGTCACTGTCGAGATATCGAGTGGTCACCCTTTAAAAAATCATTGTTAGCGGTATGTGTTGGTGCGGCCACGATGAATGCTCCTGTCTTTGCGCAGGAAACGCAAGACAATAAAACGGACGAAATCGAAGAACGCATTGAGGTGCGAGGTCAACGCCTGAGTTTGACCGAAGCACAAGAAATTAAGCGCAATGCTGATACGTTCGTTGATGCCATCTCTGCGTCTGACTTAGGTGCATTACCTGATGCCAGTGTGGTCGAAGCATTGCAGCGGGTGCCTGGTATTGCAATTGAGCGTTTTGCTGCGCCAGATGATCCTGACCACTTCTCCACCGAAGGTAGTGACGCTACCTTACGCGGACTTCCGCAAACGCGAACTGGCATTAACGGTCGCGATAGCGTTGCCGCTGATTCTTCAAACGGACTCGGTTTTGATGATATTTCTCCTCAACTACTCGGTAGCGTTGAAATATTTAAGAATCAAACCGCGGATATGATTGAAGGCGGTATTGCCGGTACCATCAACCTGAACACCCGCAAACCATTCGATAGTTCGTCGCGATTAATGAGTTTTGAAATTCAGCGCAGTGAGGGGAATTTGTCCGAAGAGCCTGAATTTGGATTCTCTGGTTTGTACTCAGATATTTTTGATGTCGATGGTGGTGAGATTGGCTTTTTAGTTAGTCACAGCGATGTTGATCTGACGTTTCGTGCTGATGGCTCTGAGTTAGGTCAGCATAATTTAGTGGCAGATGCCGCGGGTGCCGGTCAGGACCGTTACGTCCCTATCAATGCGGGTATCCGTTCGACTACCACTGAGCGAGGTCGCGAGGCATCTTCTGCTTCATTACAGTATCAAAATACTACGGAAACCTTGTTCTTAACCGCAGAGTATATTCGCTCGGATTCACAAACTAAATGGCTTGAGTATGCGTTCTTTTCTGATGACCAGGCCTATGGCAGCTTAGCTGATGATGTGGTTTTTGATGATGTATCATTTCGCAGTGGCACATTGCTCAATTTGCAAAGCGGTATTGGGCCACAAACGCGCCAGAGTAATGCCGAAGAATTGCTCGAAGAATTCACCTTCAATGCGCAATACCAATTGAATGATGATCTGCGCATTGAGTTTGATATTCAGCACGTACAGGCTTCAACCGATATTGTCGATGTATCTATCTTCGGTGGTTTTATTCCAAGCTCCGGTAGTGGTATCAACATTCAGGTGGGTGCACAAGGTGATACGCCAGTAGTCGACTTTTTACCACCGAGCACTACAGCACAGAGTAGTCAGGAATACTTTAGCGACCCGAGTAACTATTTCTATCGTGCGGCGATGGATCATTTAGAGGAATCTGAAGGTGACCAAACGGCTTTTCAATTCGATGTAGACTACGAGCTTGAGCACGAATATCTCGATTCTTTGGAAGTTGGTGCGCGTTACGCTGAGCGTGATCAAACTACCCGATGGTCCACTTATAATTGGCAAAATCTGTCTGAAGAATGGGCTGGTGGCTGGGTTGATTTTAATGGTGACCAACGCGCACCATCGTGGGATGGTGACCCATTTGGCGATATCGGTGACGTTGCTATCGCAGCCCCTGTGCAATTTGGTTTCGACGGTTTCCACAACGGTAACGCCGGTGGTGCAGTCAATGCGTTATTTGCTAACCCAAGTCTGGTTTCGAGTTATGGCAATTTTATTCAAGGACTATCCGGTTTCGGTCGAGCGCCATTGTCAGCGCGTGATGGTGTAGTAGAAGGAACCAGCTATCTGCCGGGTGAAGTAAACCGTGTGACAGAGGAGAATACGGCGCTCTATGTCAAGCTGAATTTTGGCGGTGATTCGCGTTGGTCAGGCAACGTCGGGCTGCGTTATGTGAATGTAGAGACAAGCGTTGAGGGTGGTGAAAATTACCCTTTACAAACGTCAGCAAATCTACAATTGACACCTGAGCAAATCGCTTTCTTTAATGGTGATAGCATTCTGGCTTCCACTAGCAGCAGCTACTCAACAGTCTTGCCCAGTTTCAATGTGAAATATCTGATTGGTGACGATTTGATCGCGCGTTTTGCTTTTTCAAAATCTATCGCGTTTGCTGACTCAGGTAATTTACGTTACAACTTCAACTATACCGCAGATACTGTCAGTATTGATCCCAACGACCCGCAATCACCTGTGGTACTTGATAATATTGAGCGTCGCAGTGGTAACCCATTCTTAGATCCCATGGAGTCAACGGACTTTGACTTGTCGCTAGAATGGTATTTTGACGATTCAGATTCACTCTCGGTCGGAATATTCCATAAATCGATTGAGGGATTCTTCTCCAATGATACCTTTGTGCAGAATGTTACTCATAATGGCGTGACCTTGCCTGTCAATGTTGCGACGACGATCAACGTGGGCGATGGTGATTTGCGCGGATTTGAACTTTCTTATCAGCAGTTCTTTGATGAGTTACCAGGTTTATTTTCAAATCTAGGTGTGCAGTTTAACGCTACCTTGCTGAAAGAAAGCGGTGTGCCCAATCAGAACACACGGCCTAATCAATCGGGTAGTCCAGATGATGTATCGCGCACGGAGTTACCATTCGATAACTTGCCACTGCAGGGATTATCAGAGCGCACTTACAATTTTGTTGGTATGTATGAAGATGACAATATTCAGGCCCGGATTGCCTATAACTATCGTTCGGATTACCTATTGACCATTCGTCAGGTCAACTTAGGCGTTCCGATCTTCAATGAAGCGCGGGGGCAAGTTGATGCGTCGATTTTCTATAACTTAACCGACGAGTTACAGATTGGTGTTCAAGGGCAGAATTTAACGGAGTCTGAATCGAATACTCGGATGCAAGTTAATAACGAAGGTGACACAGTGGTGCGAAGTTCATTTACCAATGACCGCCGGATTGCCCTTATCCTAAGAGGTTCATTCTAGGTTCTGTGTGTGTTGGGGGCTGATGTTTAGCCCCCTTTATTTTTCAAGCGCAAGTCCAGCTTTCATTGGCAGCCAGCAAGCTGCTAAGCTGGCGAATAAAAATGGTTTCTCAATTAGTCTATCAAAATCACCTTCGTCAGGGCTGTCGTAAGTATGCAAGACAACGCGATTAAATCAATTATTATTGTTGGTGGAGGTACGGCTGGCTGGATGACTGCGGCCGCTCTGGCGAATTTGCTAACTGATACTAAAATCACTTTGATTGAATCAGACCGAATTGGAACTGTGGGGGTGGGAGAGGCAACGCTACCGCACTTGCGCTACTTCATTCAACGCTTGGGGATTGACGAACAAGCGTTTATGCGGGCAACCAACGCAACCTATAAAACTGGCATTGAATTTATTAACTGGGGGCGTATAGGTGATGCTTATATTCACCCTTTTGGTGATTTTGGTCACCCCATTAAAGGGGTCGACTTTCATCATTATTATGTGAAGTTACGCCAACACGGTCTTGCTAAGCCAATAGGCAATTATTCACTTCCTGTTTTAGCCTCGAAAGCGCAGAAATTCGCTTATCCAAGCACGGATGAACAATCAATACTTGCCACTTTCTCATATGCGTTTCATATGGACGCTGGGTTATTCGCCAAGTATTTGCGCACCTATTCTGAACAACGAGGTGTCATCCGTCAGGAGGGCACCGTGAGCAGTGTGAGGCAGCATAAAGACAATGGATTCATTCGATCGATAACCCTTGAAAACGGCACAGAGCTAAGTGCAGACTTCTTCATCGATTGTTCAGGGTTTAGAGGTTTATTGATTGAAGAGTGTTTAAACACTGGGTATGACGATTGGCGGCATTGGTTGCCCTGTGATCGAGCTATCGCAATTCCTACTCAATCCACAGCGCCTCCCTTACCGTATACGCAGGCAACGGCTCGGCAGGCGGGTTGGCAGTGGCGGATCCCACTGCAAAACCGGGTTGGTAATGGACACATTTATTCAAGCCCTTATTTGGATGATGAAGCAGCGCTAGAAACCCTACTTAAAAACCTCGATGGCAAACCGATAGCAGAGCCTAACTTCCTGCGCTTTACTACCGGTAAACGTAAGAAAACTTGGCATAAGAACTGTGTAGCCATTGGGCTCTCGGCTGGGTTTCTGGAGCCTTTGGAAAGTACCAGTATTCATTTAATTCAACTGGGTATTATGAAGTTGCTCGATTTCTTTCCAGATAAACATTGTGATCCCGTGCGAACGGATGAGTACAATCGTATGATGCAATTGGAGTTTGAACGTTTACGCGATTTCTTAGTTCTGCATTACCACGCGACCCAGCGCGACGAAACCGAGTTTTGGAATTACGTTAGAACGATGCCGTTGCCAGCAGGGCTTGAACACAAAATCAACTTGTTCAAACAGCGTGGTCGCGTTGTGCAATACACTGAGGGGTTATTCCTCAAGGCGAGCTGGATAGCAGTTTACCTAGGACAAGGTATTATCCCCGAAAACTATGATTGGCAAATTGATTCCTTACCCACAGAGCAGATTGCGCTGTGTCTTAAGACTATTGAGTCTGACGTTAGACAAGCCGTCTCACAAATGCCAATGCATGCTGAAAGCTTAGCGCGTCATTGTAATCTTGCGCGAGGTTGGCAAACACCACCGCCACCCGCTAAATTAAGCTTGTATGGACATTAGCAGATTGATGGAACAGACTCAAAATAGGCCGTTAAATACTATCGCAATTGTGGGCAACGGACTGCATGCTTGGACCATTGCTGCATGCCTAGCCCGCAGATTGTATAAAACCCCGACCAAAGTCGTGGTATGCAACCAGCCAAACACCTCACCAGACAGTCTTGGTGAGTCGACCTTACCTGCTATACATTATTTTCATCGCGTGCTTGGCCTCCAAGAGCATCAACTGATGGCAGTTGCAAAAGGGACCTATAAATTAGCGACTGAATATTCATTTGCAGCACATACTTCCTTTTATCACTCCATGAGCGCTTATGGCACAGTGATCAACAATGTTGCTTTTCAACATCACCTTAGTAAGGCGCGGCTGTCTGGTGTGTCAATCGATTTGGACCGATACTCCTTGCCCGCTGTTGCTGCTCGGCTTGGTAAATTTGGTATTCCCTCGGCCGAATATAAATCCATACCTTTCGCTTATGGCATGCATTTGGATACTCACCGCTACGCTGCCGGAATGAAAGACTTTGCGTGCAAACTGGGAGTTACTGAAGTGAGTGGTTCGATCAAGGCAGTAACAACTTTTGCAGTTGCTGATGGCGATAAGATGAAAAATCAACACATCCGATCCATTGAATTTGATGCGGATAAAATATTGGAGGCTGATCTTTTCATTGATTGCACCGACACGGGGCAATTGATCCATCATTCGTTAAATAACAACTATATTGACTATAGTCATTTTCTGCCGTGTGACCAGAGTATTCAATTTGCTATTGAGCCTGAAAAAAATCCTCAAGCCGTAACGCAAGTTAAACCGCATGAAAATGGCTTTTGGCTTAGATTTCCGTTGCAAGATTGTGGTGTTTGTGAATACCACTTCGATAGCAGTCAGTTAACTAAAGAGCAAGCCTTGGAGTCACTCAAGTTGAGTGAAATCGTTGGCGCAAGGATCATTCATCAAGAGCACAAGCCACGGCGTATTGAAACCTTTTGGTCAGGCAATTGTGTTGCTATGGGAGATGCTGCTGGAAGCTTGGGCCGCAATGCTGTTAGCAATTTTCATTTGGTACAGTCTGCCGTGTTGCGGTTGGTCGATTTGTTGCCAGACATGGCATTAAATGAAAGCGCTATTTGTGCTAGTCGAGATGAATATAATTATCTTTGCTACGAAGAGTATGACCGATTATTAGACTATCAATGTGCTTACTTTGCGCTAATAGCTAGAGACTCAAAAGTGGTGGACTCTCCCTTTTGGCAGAAATGCCAAACGGCAAAATTACCTGATTCATTGACGCATAAGATGAGGTTGTTCAAGCATACTGGGCGGTTCCCCTTCTATGAGCGAGAAACCTTTGCAGAAAAAACCTGGATATCGTTATTTCTGGGGCTAGGCCTTTGGCCACATCAATACGACCGTTTGTTAGATGTACAGCGACATTCGGCACAGGATAGCCGCAAAGTTTGTGAGCAACTGGCAAATTCTTTTGCCCAGGTTTGTTCTCAAATGCCGTCACACCGTGAATATTTACAGCGCCATTGTGGTGCTAAATAGGAGTCAACTAGGAATGCATGAAGCTCAACCTCGTCAGCATACGCTACCGAATGACAGCCAAGTCAGAGAAATTGTGATTGTTGGTGGTGGAACAGCAGGCTGGATGAGTGCTGCAGCATTGGCAAAAAGTTTCCACAAGAAAGGCCGGCGTATTCGTCTGGTAGAGTCTGACGAGATTGGAACCGTTGGTGTTGGAGAGGCTACCATACCTGCGATACGGACATTTAATGATGTCTTAGGCATCGATGAAAATGAGTTTGTAAAAGCAACCCAAGGTACATTTAAGCTAGGGATTGAATTTGTTAATTGGGGTAATATCGGTGAGCGCTACATCCATCCATTTGGTGTGTATGGCTCCCCCATGGCGGATAATATTCCTTTCCATCATTATTGGCTTAAGCTCAGAGATGCCGGTTATGATTCTGAATTAGGCAATTTTTCATTAGCCATTGCCGCAGCAAAACGCGGACGTTTTTCTCGCCCTCAGAACATTCCTAATTCCCCACTGGCACAGATGGCATACGCCTTTCAGTTCGATGCGGGGTTATACGCAAAGTTCTTGCGTAAGTTTGCTGAAAAGCGTGACGTACAGCGAATCGAGGGTAAGGTCTCTGCCGTTAAATTGCGTAATCATGACGGCTTTATTGAGTCGATCACTTTAGCATCTGGTGAGGTACTCAATGCCGATTTATTCATTGATTGCACTGGGTTTCGGGGCCTGTTAATCGAACAGGCTTTACGCACCGGCTATGAGGACTGGACGCATTGGCTACCTTGTGATCGAGCCATTGCTGTGCCTTGCGAATCAGACGGCCCACCAATCCCGTATACGCGGTCGACCGCACAGGCGGCGGGGTGGCAATGGCGGATCCCTTTGCAACATCGCATCGGCAATGGTCATGTGTTTTGTAGTCGTTTTATGAGTGAGGATGAAGCGACCGCCATTCTGCTGAACAATCTTGATGGTAAACCGCTGGCTGAACCTAAAACCCTGAAATTCACTACTGGCAGAAGAAACAAGTTTTGGTCTAAAAACTGCGTTGCGATTGGCTTATCCAGTGGTTTTATGGAGCCATTAGAGAGCACCAGTATACACCTGATCCAAACCGGTATTACCAAGTTGCTGAGCTTATTCCCAGACAAGCGCTTTAGCTCCGTTTTAAGCGAACGTTACAACCAACTAACAGATTGGGAATATGAGCGTGTTCGCGACTTTTTGGTGTTGCACTATAAAGTTAATCAGCGCACCGACTCACACTTTTGGGAACATTGCAGGGATATGCCAATCCCAGATGATTTGGCCAACAAGCTGGCGCTTTATAAAACGGGTGGGCACATCTTCAGAGATAATGAAGAGCTGTTTGGTATACCCAGTTGGCTCGCTGTTATGGAGGGGCAGAACTTTCGTGCCGAAGGGCTTCACCCATTTGCAGATGCGCGTGAAGCGGAGCGCTTGCATCAGCACCTAAGCAAAATGCAGCAAGTGATCGCACACTGTGCTGAAAGCCTGCCGACTCACGCTGACTTTATTGCACAACATTGTGCTAGTACTGATTAGGGGGCGTTCTTTTTAAAGTCGAGGTAAACATTATGCAATCAATCGTCAATGCCAAATATAGAGCAGTCTTTCTCTCGTTAACTATGAGTCCTTACGGAATCACCGTAAAAATGCTGGTTGTTTTTCTGTTAATTACGACACTTTCAAGCTTCAGCAGCCAGGCTCAAGATAGGTCGAAAGAAATCGATATCGTGTTTGCCAAGCTTATTCGTGAGATGCCAGCGAACGTAAATTTGATAGCGGTTCCTTACGTTGATGAACTCAATCATTATGGTGCCTTAGCGAATGGAAAACTGAATGCCAATAGTGACGCGGTAGGTGGCCGCGCTTATGAAATTTCAATTTCCCAAGCTGGCCAGTACCCATACGATGCTGGTGCATACCTGCCTGTAGGAGGGGAGATTAAACACGGTGATGTTATTTTTATTTTGTTTTTTGCGCGCTCTTTGAACGCAGAAGAGGGAGAATTATCGCAGGTCGGCTTGCAACTCAATCGTGCACCTTATACCGCGAGTTTTTCTAAGCGCTTTACTGTCTCATCAAACTGGGCTTCTTACACTCTAGCTGGCAGAGCCCACGCTGATTTCGCGAGTCATGAGGCGCAAATTAGTTTTCAGCTTGCTGCTCAGCAACAGGACATTGCACTCGGACCGGTGTATGTGCTTAATGCAGGAAAGGAAATAAGCATTGAGCAGTTACCGTTCTTAAATTAGAGCCGTTACTTGTGTAGTAATTGTTGCGATACTATTGAAGAGCAGCATTAAGCATGAGAGCCGCCATTAATCATGGTTGTAAAAAGCGACTCAAAAACGACAGTGTCGTTACTGTGCAGTCAAAATATCCTTTTCAAAACTCCAGGTGTTAGTGCTGCGGTCATAGCTGCTAAATGAGCCTCCATCATCCCAAAAGGTTGCTGCTATGCCATGCTTCTTGATGAGATCAACCGATGTGCGTAAGTAGTCGGCACGTTCGCTGGGCTCACAAACATTGGCGGGATTTTGAAAGTCATACTTCGCCGAGCCGAATTCATTCATCATAATCGGTATGTTATTACTGTCTGACCACTCCCTCGCGCGTTGATATAGTGATTCCATATTCATTTTGTCTTGGGCGCTGCCCCAAGACTGGACGCATAGTCCTGCAAAACCCCAAGGGTCGTAATTATGAAAATTTGCGATAATAAATCCATCATTCGGGTAGGGTACGTTGATATTGAACAGGTCGTCTAATGATGACCATTCATTGCCTGCATACACAATAATTCGATTACGTGTTTGGTTACGAATAATATCGATGGCTCGAAGATTCAATTCATTAAGTTGGGCAACGCTCAATCCACGAGGCTCATTGATGATTTCAAATAGTAACTTTGCAGACTTGTCTTTGAATCGTTCAGACAACGTTAACCAAATTGAATCAAACCGGTTTCGCTGACTAATGTCTTGATAGTTTTCTTTAATCCATTGATCGTGGTGAACGTTGATTATGGCATATAAATTTCGGTCCAAGACCCAATCAACGATTTGCTCTACACGGTCAAGAAAGTCATCATCAACAGCATAGGGAGCTTGGGCATCAACATAATTTCCCCAGGTAATGGGGATCCTCACATGTTTAAACCCTGCATCTTGAAAGGCTTGAATATAGTACTCTTCGGCAGCGAGTGCCCATTCACCCTCAGTCGGTGCGTCAAGTGTGTTTCCCAGATTTATGCCAATCCCCATTGCTGTGATTACATGTTCAGGCGCTTGCGCATCAGGCAAAACATTTTGACTCACATTCGGTAATGGTAAAGGCTGCTCAGGAGTCGCCGGAGAAGGATCTACAGTGGGTGTTGTGACTGGTGATGAGCCAGAACTACTGCCACATCCGGATGCAACAATTAGCAGCAGACAAATATATGACCATTTGATAAGCGATAGTGTAAACGCGATTTTCATCATTTTTTACTCCTTACCTTTCTACGCGCAAAAATATGGCAGCTTGACTTAGTATCACATTGATTATTGCGCATAATGAGATTTAATGAAAGCGCTTTCATTAAGGTGCGAAATGAGCTATAAATTGATCTCGTTAAAAATTTTAAATTAGGCGACTTAAATGTTTGCCCTACCAAGTTAAGTGACTCGTATGATTAAAGCGTTGCAACTTCCCGAAAATTCTCCGCTGATGGATCGTTCATTTACGTTCGGTGTTGCGACATCCTCTTTTCAAATTGAAGGCAGTGCAGATGAGCGACTCAGCTCAATTTGGGATACTTTCTGTGCCACGCCGGGAAAGATTGCTGATAACAGTCACGGCCGAGTTGCTTGTGAACATGTCCAACGATTTCGCGAAGATGTTCAGATGTTGGTTGATTTGGAAGTGGATGCCTACCGTTTTTCAATTTCATGGCCGCGCGTGATGACTGAAAATGGCCGGCTGAACGAATCGGGTATTGCCTTCTATGAGCAATTGATCGCAGAGTTAAATACTGCCAACATTAAAGCGTTTGTAACCCTGTACCACTGGGACCTACCCCAGTATCTCGAAGATCATGGTGGCTGGCTTAATCGCAAAACTGCTTTTGAGTTTGAAAACTATGTGAACAAAGTTGTGGCAAGGCTAGGCGATTCTGTAGAGTCCTATGCAACTTTTAATGAACCTTTTTGTTCAGCTTTTCTTGGTTATGAAGTAGGGGTACATGCTCCGGGAAAAACCGGTGCAGATAAAGGTAGAACAGCAGCGCACCATATTTTGCTAGCTCATGGCCTAGGTATGCAGGCGATTCGACGCAATACAACAAAAGCGCAAGCAGGGATTGTATTGAACTTTACGCCTTGCTACCCACGCACGTCAGCACCTGAAGATGTGCTGGCGACCCGCGACGCTGATGAGTACATCAATCAGTGGTACATTAAGCCTTTGTTCGATGGTTGCTACCCAGATGTGTTCAATAAGTTACCTGATGCACACAAGCCTCCGGTTGAGGAAGGGGACTTATTAATCATGCAGCAACCACTAGACTTTTTAGGCGTAAACTTTTACACCCGACTTACTTATTCAGCTGCGTCTGAGCCTGAAAAGCTATACATAGAACATCCGCACCAAGCCCCTCGTACCGATATTGGCTGGGAAATCTATCCACAAGCGCTTACCGATCTGTTACTTAAGCTGCATGAACTCTATCCTTTACCACCGATTTATATCACTGAAAATGGTGCTGCCATGAATGACACAATGGTCAATGGGGAAGTGGATGACCAAGACCGTATCGACTACTTCCAGCAACATCTCGAGGCGCTACACAATGCGGTTGAAAGTGGTGTGGTTGTCAATGGCTACTTTGCTTGGAGTTTGATGGATAACTTTGAATGGGCGGAAGGGTATTTAAAACGCTTTGGATTAATTTATGTTGATTACGCCACACAAAAACGTACCTTCAAAGCAAGTGCGTATGCATACAAAAAGCTGATTATGCAACGCAACAGCGAGGCTAAGAGTTAACCAACGGGATCTCCAAAAATGCAGACTACGTCGTTAAAGTTTCAAGAGAAAGTCGCTTATGCTCTCGGTGATTCGGCCGCGAACTTGGTATGGCGCGGTGCACTTGCTTATCTGGCGGTGTTTTATACCGACACGTTTGGAATTTCAGCAGGTGCTGCAGCTTTGCTATTTTTGGTGGTGCGTTTATCGGACGGGATCAGTGACATCATTATGGGCATGATTGCGGACCGCACCAACACTCGGTGGGGCAAATTTCGCCCGTGGATTTTCGTGTCAACACCATTTTTAGGTTTATTTATGGTGTTGTGCTTCACCACACCGGACTGGTCAGAACAAGACAAGTTGATTTATGCCTATGTCACTTATATCGGCTTAACTCTTGCGTATACATTCAACAATGTCCCCTATTCGGCATTGATGGGGGTCATGACGAGCTCAGATGTTGAACGCACATCATTGTCAGGGTTCCGCTTTGCTGGAGCATTTTTAGGCGGCTTATTTGTGATGGGTTTTTTACCCGATATGGTCGCTCATTTCGGCAAAGGTAATGATGCTATTGGCTATCAGTACAGCATGTACGTTTTTGCTGCGTTGCTTATGTTTTTAATGTTGATAACGGTAGCGGGTACTAAAGAGCGCGTTAAGCCAGTAAATACAACTGAGTTGCCATTAGGCCGTGAAATAATCGATTTGTCGAAACAACTGCCCTTTATCCTATTACCGCTACTGGCTATCACGCTGTTTTTTTACTATCGCAGTGCGTCGACATTCTTATTTTTGCTGGTCGTTGGAGCGCTCACAGTTTTTGCCATTCGATGGTTACTGCGGCGCCCCATTCAGCAGCGATCGCGCGCCCAGCAAGATATGATTGATCTACTATCGAACAAGCCGTGGCTGATATTACTCGCTATGGGTTTTCTAACCATGATGTTTAATGGGATTAAATATGGCGTGATTGCCTATTACTTTAAATATTACGTTGGTAATGAATTACTCGTAGGGAAATACTTTGTCGCGTTACTGGTAATTTCGGTTGTTGGGGCGTTGAGCACAGAATGGTTTGTTAGGCGTTGGGGACGGAAGCAGGTGTTTATTTTTGCTCTCCTAGCGAGTGCATTGCTGACGTCCGCGATGTTCTGGGTTGGCTCCCAACAATTGGTTTTATTGTTTGTGTTAGGTTGTGGAGCTGAGTTTTTTGCTGCGATGATGCCCACATTATTTTTTGCCATGTTAGGCGATTCAGCCGACTATTCCGAGTGGAGGACGGGTCGCAGGGCAACCGGGCTGGTATATTCTGCTGGTACCTTCGTGCAGAAAACGGGGGGTGGATTTGCAGGAGCGTTGGTGTTAGTTGTGTTAGCCTCGTATGGGTACAACGGCATGGATGAGAGTACGACGCAACAAGCGGTACCGGGCATGTTATTGTTGATGAGTTTTATTCCGTCATTTTTTGCATTAGTTGGTGCAGCCGTAATGATGGCATATCCAATAAATAATCAAATGCAGGCAAGGATGACTGCTGAGTTGCAAGCGCACCGAACGATCACTTAAAAGTAACCCTCGCGCTTCTTTTTCTCCATCGAACCGGTTTGGTCTTTGTCCAAAAGTCGGCCTTCGCGCTCACTGGTTTTACTGGCAATCATTTCCGCCACAATGCCTTCTAAAGTATCAGCTCGACTCAATGTGGCGCCTGTCTGCGGGTAGCATCCCAAGGTGCGGAAACGGATCCAACGTTCCTTGAGTGATGCTTTTTCAGTTGCACTTAGGTAAGGCAGCATGCGCTCATCATCTAATGCCAGGATTTGTTGGCTGTCATCATCAATCCAACTCATCCGCGGTTTAGCAAAATACAGCGGCACAATATCGATGCGCTCTTGCAGGATATACAACCAAATGTCTAATTCTGTCCAATTGGATAGCGGGAAAACTCTGACTGATTCGCCTTTGTTGATTTGTGAGTTATAAATTGACCATAGCTCAGGACGTTGTTGTTTCGGATCCCATTGATGATTGGCATTACGGACTGAGAATACCCGCTCCTTGGCCCTTGATTTTTCTTCATCTCGCCGTGCTCCACCAAGTGCTGCATCAAACTGATACTTATCCAATGCTTGCTTTAATGCAATGGTCTTCATGAAATCATTATATTTGACCGAACCAGAGGCAATGGGATGAATACCCATGTCGAGCGCTTCTTGGTTGATGTGTACACGGATATCCAAATCATGCTTTTCGGCGAGTTGGTCGCGAAACCGTCCCATTTCGTTGAATTCCCAGGTAGTGTCCACATGTAGCAGGGTAAATGGCACTCGGGCTGGCCAGAATGCCTTGCGCGCCAAATGCAACATAACGGTTGAGTCTTTGCCGATGGAGTAAAACATACACGGGTTATCAAAGCTGGCAGCGACTTCACGTAGGATATGAATAGCTTCAGCTTCAAGCATCTGTAAGTTGTTGAGTTGAGGCATAATGGCGCACTTCTATGATTTATAGTGCGCCATCATAGAGATTTTAATTATCAGTTTAAAATCGTGATTTTTTTAATGATCATCAAGATTCCTCGATGAACAATAGTTTCCAAGAAACTATCGGTAGTCGGCCTTATTCCACTTTGCTGATTTTTGGCTCAAGAATACGCACTTCGCGTTGCGGGAATGGGATCTCGATACCATGTTCACGCAAGGTTTCAAACACGATCAATAATAAGTCACCGCCGACGCGATTCTTACCATCATCAATACCATACATCCAAAACTCGACAAACATGTTGACCCCTGAGTCACCAAAGCTGTCGATTTCGCAATCAGGGCGCTCCTCAAAGGGAATATCTTCACCAGCAATAACTTGCGGATGTTGAGCAACGGCTTCTTTCACGATCTCTACCATGGCACGGATATCCGTATGGTAAGCAACTGAAAAATCGATACGATAACGTTGCTTTGGATCTTTATGGGTCCAGTTGATAAGCAGCGAGTTAATGAACTTCTCATTGGGCACGAGAATGTCTTTACCATCATAGGTTTCTAACACGGCATAGCGCATCTTAAATTCGCGTACGAATCCTTTGCTACCATCGTCAAGCTCCACAAAATCGCCCACGGTGAGTGAACGATCGAGCAAAATGATGATCCCGGAAATAAAGTTTGAAGCGATGGATTGTAAACCGAGACCAAGACCGACACCCACTGCACCACCAAAAACGGCCAGAGCGGTCAAGTTGATGCCCATAATATTCAATAATAAGATGAAAATAACGCAGAATAGGGCAACTTCGAAAATCTTAGCGAATACTTCCTTGGTGCTGACATCAAGCGATTTATGATTGCGAATAATGTCTTTACCCACCACATTTGACGCCCGCCCAAGCCAAAACAGCAATGAGCCAAAAATGATAACTCTTACGACGCCATAGGCTGAAATTTCAATATTGCCCAGAGTAAATCCGATAGAAGAGAGGGCAGTAACAATTTCTGGTAATAGACCAATCATGTGTAAAAACACAATGGGTAAGCCCAACCAGCGCAGTAGGCTTGCTATCATTCCTTCTTTCACAAAGGCGCGAATAAATGAATTTAAAACTAATAAAGTCGCGATTGTCAGTGCGGTTTTTAACAGCCAATCAGAAAACTGGAATTGCTGGCTCAAAACGGTAGATAGTTTCAATAAAGCGATGGCAATAAACGGGAATACTAACCCGCCTAAGCGGTAACCGATCCAACGTAATGTGTGGGTACCAGACTCAGGTTCAGTATTAAGCAGGGGTGTCGATTTAGTTACGCGACGGGCCACAATGAAGGCAAAGAGATAGATCCCGAGAATAGCGCCGATTTGAATGAAAAAGTGTTGGCTGGTAAGTGCAGCGTGCATTGATTGCTGAATCTCAGCGAGTAAGGTAGCAATATGATCCATGTAAAGTTCTTTTGTGGCTAGACAACAAATACGAATGTAATAATGCCAATCTAAGCGCTATTGATGCAAAAAACCAGTAAAGTTAATTACTCGCACAGTTCATAGCCGTATCTCTTGAGACCGGGAAAACGCAAATTACCTCATAGATAGAGGAGTGAGTAGTGACAAAACAGGGTTTTATCGATGACATACAGGCTTTGTTAGCCCTGCTTTTGAAATGCCGCAGATTAATCCTTGAAAACTGACTTGCCGAAATGAAAATTAAAGGCGAGGCCCAGCCTCGCCTTTGACACTATTTAAGGTTGCTTGATTAACCCGCATAACGAATTAACGTTGGGCGACTAAGAAAGCGTGAACGTCGGTCGCATTCTTTTCCAGTGAAAACTCAATCAGTGTTTTACCGTTGCAAGTCACACCGTTATCAGCTGCTACCGCACGAATAACCGCTCGACGACTAGCGGCAACTTCACCAACATTGCGATTAGCAAATTGCTGGATACTCGTTACGCTGTCTTCAAGCACAGCTTTACAAAAACCGGCAAAACGCATATCGCCCGTAAATTTAACGTTTTGTGCAGGTGTTGTTTCAAGACTTGTTGCCAACGCAACATTAGACGTCAATACACAAGCCAAAACAGCTATTAGTGATTTTATTGAAATGAATTTCATAAATATTTCCTCAAGTTAACCTGACACAACATGTGCCAGGCCCATTCTTTATGCCTGAGGAAAAAATGGATTGTTGTTGTTTGTTTGTAGTGGTTGGGTAAAAACAGCGTTACAAACTATGTTGCCATAAGGTTAAATTCGTAACTCTATGAATTAAATCAAAAATTTAATTTTTATTATAACTTCGTGGTATTTGTTAGTTGTTTTTAATGTTTATTTGTTATCAAAGCTGATTGGTTTTTAATGCCTGGTTTTAAGTTTAGGCTGCTGATTTAACAGGATTTTACAAATCATGCTAGGATATTTGTCCTAATTGATGACACTTATCGGCTGAAAAAGTGCAAAGGTATCACCTCCGAGCCGACTGTTACCGGTTAAGTTATAGGACTCAATAGTACTGACCCCTAGATCATTGTATTGTAGCGATAAAAATATTGGCACCCATGCGAGTCGACCTCGAGTGGTCAATTCTGGATCAACTTGGGGAGTACCTGTGGCTACCTCAATCAATGCCGTAGAGTGGAGCATCTCAAGAGTCGTATCCGCTGCCAGTGTGATCGTTTTCAATGCACTTTTTTCCAGAAGTTGGTTCGCTTGCAAAAATGCAGTTATTGCCATCAATGGTGCCAAAGCAAAGTTTTGGTAATGGGCGGCGCGTGTGGCCCGATTGAGCTCTGATGTGATCAACCCACGCTCATCTATGTTCTTGAGCGCTTGCGTATAGATCTGTCTAGACCAAGCGAATAACTTTTGATCCTGCACGGTAATACTGGTGACCATCACTGACCAAGCAGCCCAATAGCTATGATTGTTCATTCGTGCAATAGGTTTGTCACTGTAATCGCTTACAACTTGCCATGCGATAGCACTGAACCAACGCTCAATCAGTTGGCGCTGTGACGCAAATGCTTGATCATTTCGATGTAGATAGGAGAGTTTAAGATAATTACTTGCTAATGCGGCTAATGTCCACTTTCGCACCGCCATGCCAGTCATATCAGCAATGTTAAGTAAGCTATTGTGTTGTGCCCAATGATGCAGTTGCCGAATTAAGCATGCATAGTCTGTTGCTCCGCCTTGCTGTGCGTATAGGCGGTTGGCCAATCGAGTAATTAACAATGAAAAGTCTCTAATTGGCTTTGATTGTTGTAAATATGCCTGTGTGGTTTCCGAGTTTACTTGGTCGCGCGCGCTATCACTACCTGCATAGCGGCTTGGAAAGGTAAGTCGAGCCGTAAATGGCGCAGACAACTCACAACGTTCATCAACCACATCTGTTTGTAAAGTAATAGGCAGTGAGAATCCCACCGGTGCGGCTAACGGCTGAAATGTCTTTGATGTGCTGTCGGGCGCAGGTTTACAACCAGTGATAACGCTTAGCAGCACAAGTCCGCACAGACCTAGATTGGCTAAATTAAGCCCGCGAGCACAGTTTATTCGTAGGGCAATGGATTGGAGCATAGCTTCACATCGACGGTTGCGCGCGCTTGCTCGCCGCCTGACGAATAGAATCGAGTGTTTTCAATATCAATCCCAACAACCGGTTGTGATGGATAATTGTGATTTTCCCCTAACAATGTCTGAAATTGCCCGTCATTTGGTGTTCGGTACTGATGTCGCAACTTATATAGTCGGTTTCCGCCATTGGCAAACCAAACACGCAACTGGACTTCCTCAATGTGTGGTGAGTCGGTGGTGACTTGTAGCATTAGCTCGCGCGCAGGTTTAACCGAGCCCTTCGGGTCAAACGCGGCATTCGGCAAGCGTTGATTTGCTCGAACGGTCAACTTGTTCGCCTGCATTGCCACGTCGTCCGGACCGCAGGTGTCAAAAAATAGCGGTAAAATAGTGTGGAAAAAGCGCGGCTCAAAGTCCCTCCATCCGGGCACTTCCCATATGATCAGGCGTGGCGGTTGGCTGTGAAAATCACCGGACTTCAGATAATTAATCCATGAGCCAATGAGACCACCGCCGCTAAGGGCATAATTGGTGACGGGAACATTGGCATACTCCTGCAGGTAGCCTACAAAGTTAAATTTGCTGAGCGCAGAAAAACTGGTACCTAATAACGTTATCTCATCGGCAACGGTATCGAATAAGCTAAACGTGTCTTGTTCAGCTTCAGTTATGATCTCATTAGTCGTATAAGTCGCAGAGTAGCTAGGCGCAAACGTAAACCCGCAAATTTGTTCAATCGCTTTCTCTACATTAGCGACGTCCAGCATTACACCGTTGTATACCGTTTCATATTTGGCTGGCATATCAATATCAGCTAACCCTAGAGTAACAAGCTGTTGCGCCACTAATTGCGCGGTTCTTTGCGCCCCAGTGATAGACCAATGGATATCTTTTTCATAAAACAAAGGAGCCGGTTCGTCATCAGTGAATAGGGCGGTTAAATCGGGCACGACAATGCCCTGCGCCCTAAACTCGTTTAACGCCTTGGTGTATTGAGTGCGCGCCAATGTCGCATCGAAGCCTGCTAGTTGGGCATTGAGTAGCTGTGGATAGGTGACGCCTCGCGCGGGCAAATAAACCAGCATAAGCTGAGTATCAAAAGTAGCTAAAACCTCGGTTAAGCGGCGAAGTTCCTGTATACCTTGAGCTGAGATGATATTGCTATAATCGGGAAAATCCATACTGGTATTGGCGAGCCAGTTACCTTGTCCTGGCAGGATACGCCAATGCTTGCGTAAGAATTCAGTCGTGTAATTAGCTTCATCGTAAACCGCATCACAGAGCGTTGGGTAGGTTTCAACTTGATAGGTCGAGGCGCGGGCTACCGACACTAAACCTAACAGTATAAATACGAGAATTCCTCTTGCTGCTGTCATTACTATTGTTCCGCCTGAACAACGGTAAGGCTAGCAGCCCCATTTAACTGCGTTATAAATAGACTGGTCACATTGTCGCGGGCCAGCATCAGTGGTTCTGACTGCACTAATAATTGTTCGCCGGCCATTATCGCAGTAGGAATTTTGATTGCCCTGACATCGCGTGTGGCCATGGTTAGCGTAGGGACTTTGTCAATAATCGTGTGTTTTCCATCAATGGTTTTTACCGCTAGCTCGCTTTCTTCCGTTAGGTTATAAACCGCGATACGAGCCTGACGTTTATTGTCAAAAGGCGACTCGAGCAAGACTAAGGGCGATCCTGCGCTGGGAGTGAAAATGACTGTCCATTGACTATTAATGGGACCCGTCAGGGTAAGTGGTTGGCCATTGAGCTTTAGCATCGCCTCATCGGCTGCAGCAAATCCATAGGGTGTGGCTTGCAGAGACTCTACTGTTGCCAAGACTTTATCTTGATGAACGATCTCGATGGGTTGTTCCGATGCATTAAATACACGAAAAAAAACCGCATCTGGCGGTGGTGCTGCTCCGTACAAGGCTTCATCTTCAGCCAGCACGGCGCCTGCTACCAAGAGCAGATTCAGTAGTACTATTGAGTATACATTACGCAATTTTCGCATCTTTCTTAATTCTCTCTCACGCTTATGTTCGCTGGTGCTTGGACAAAATATCTTATTGGAATTTCCCAAAATACGGTAGTTATTGCTTGGGCTTGTAATTCGTCTGCTTCAATTAATGCATACATCGGCTTAAATGGACCCTGTCCTTCCTGCGCATAATTCAAAACTTCGAGGGCCATTGCTTGTTGGAGGAAGCCATGAAAATTCCAAGTCGCATTCGCACTGTAACTGGTTCCAACTAATGCCGCAAACACCGGCTCTGGTGTTGCGAATAGGTCTGCAAAATCATCCGCCACTAAACTCGTTGTAACCACAGCGACTTGATCCACCGTGATCTGTTGACGTAACCAGTCATTATTCGCAGGAATGAAGGTCATCAGGTCACCGGGATATGCTATTGGCTCTGCTATAGTGCTGCTAAAGTTTAACGTGCCTTGCAACTGCGGTAGTTCTGTTGCCACGTGTTGCGCAACTAATTCGGCGCCTGCGGGCGTCCAATGTGTATCTGTACGCAAGAATAAGGGGGGAGCTTGCTGGGCTTTCGCTTTTAGTAATTGCGGTAACGGGTCGATGATGGTTACTTTAGCTGTTCTCAGTGTCCGAACCACCCGCTGGTGTAGCGTGTTACTGTTGTGCGCACTCGGCTGTGGACTAAATTCTGGATAGACCGCTATTTTTTCCGGTACGACAATAATCACTACGTCAATATTGGCAGTCTGTAGATGGCGTACAGTCTCAACAACAAACTGGGTGTGAGTTTGAATGTTTTGTGCTGCATCATGGGGCCATTGAAACTCTTCGTCACTGTATAACCAGCCTTGATCACCAATAACCACACCGGCTTTACCTTCATTGAATACAGTAAAAAGAAAGCGAGCCCAATAATCAGTGACAGCTTGCTTATATGGAATGGCCTCTAAAAGTTGGTCTTCGAGGTTTTTACTTGTGGTTCCATTCAGGATTTCGTCAATCGATACCGGTAAGACAACCGGCGCACGAAATAATGTAATAAATCCGGTTACAGCAAGTACCGTCATGCATATGCCAGCGATCAGGGATTTGGTGTTCATGTTACAACCCTCAAAACTGGAAATATAAAAACGGTGAGTAGCTGGATGCTAATAAGCTACTCAACGCAAGTAAGAAAATAGGAAGTCGCAATCCTTGCGCTAGCTTCAATACCATCGCATGGCTCAGAGCCCGTTCGATTGCAGCAATGTGCTGACGCAAACCCTGAATTAAAACGACTACCACTCCGATTACGAGCATCACTAATGCCCAGCGAGCCACTTCAATTGAGAACTCAGGGCTGAGCGCTTGAGTGTCGAAACTAAACATCGCGATGATTATGTGGACTGCGTCAGTGACATTGTCTGCACGGAAGAACACCCAGCCCAACATGACCAGAAGTAAGGTTATCAGCCAACGCAGTAAAGAAAAGCCGGTATAATTTGATAGTCCGGTGAGTCGCTCAAAGGCGAGGATGAGGCCATGCCATGCCCCCCATACAATGAATGTCCAATTGGCACCATGCCAAAGGCCGCCAAGCAACATAGTGAGAAACAGATTACGGTAGGTTTTCCAGGTGCCATGTCGGTTTCCGCCGAGCGCTATGTATAAGTAATCTCTCAACCAAGTGGACAAGCTAATATGCCAGCGTCGCCAAAATTCGGTGATACTTTGACTGATATAGGGTTGATTGAAATTTTGAATGAAGTGAAAACCCATCATCAATCCCAGTCCAATAGCCATATCACTATAACCTGAGAAATCAAAATACAGCTGGATACTGTAGGCAGTTACACCTAGCCAGTGATCCAGCATGGTCACTGCATGCCCATTAAATGCGGCGTCAGCGATAGGGGCAACGGTATCTGCAATCAAGACTTTCTTGGCAAATCCCTGCATAAACAACAGGCAACCAGAACAAAACAGTGGCCAACTGTGCACTCGTTCGACAAATTGACTGGCTAAGTCTTTATAACGTAATACCGGGCCCGCAATTAATTGCGGAAATAGGGCGATGAATGCGGCAAAATCAATAAATCGTCGGGAAGGCGGGGTGTCTTGTCGGTACACATCGACCAAATAGCTAATCGCCTGAAAAATGTAAAAGGAAATCCCAATGGGCAGGATAACGTGCGCCAGAGAAAGTGGCTCGCTGCCGATAGAGATCAACAGTTGATCCAAATTTTCCACGCCAAAGTTGGCATACTTAAAGTAACCTAATGTTGCGAGATCACCAGCAACTCCAATAACGAGCAGTCGTTTGGCTTTCGTGGGATGCACTGCAAGAGCAGCGGCAATGCCCTTGCCGATGAAATAATTCCACAGGGTTACAGCGACAAAAAGTGCTAGAAAATCAACGCGCCACCACGCGTAAAATGCATAGCTGCCAAGCAATATGGTTAAGGAACGAAAGCGCGCAGGAGTTAGGTAATAACACAGCAAAAACAGCGGCAAAAAGAAAAACAAAAAGATGCTGGATGAGAACACCATATGCGTTAGCGTTTCCTTTTATGGGTTAACCGCACCTGATAAATCTTAATCATCGGTTAACTCTGTCAGGATTAGCATCTCAGCAGCTACAAGCTCGGTAACATCGGTGGCGGTATCATTGGCTGCAGGCAGTGACGCGAGCAATTCGGTGTCGAACTCACTTAATTGATACCCCAAGGCTTGATAGACCTCAGCAAAGGTTTGCGCATAGGTTGGGTTGGGCTTTATTCCAGCGCCATTAGTAAATAGTTGAAAGAGTTCGCGATAGGCTCGATACTCACCGCGTCGGGCGGCAAATAACAGTCGATCAACACCTTCTTGCAGCACGGCATAACCTAGTTTACCCGAGAGTAGGAGTTTACCGAGGTAATAGGAAGCCTCAGGATCAGGTAAAGCCTGCTCCAGATAACCTAAAGCTCTACTCGGATATTCCACCGTGCGACGCCCCTCCATAAATAATCGACCGAGAAAAACGAATGCTTGAGGGTGTTGCTCGCTTATGCGCTCAAGTCGCTGAGTTAATTCAGGTAGTTTGTAATGCACCTCGTTAGCCACAGCGTAGTTGGCATACGCCAGAAAAGCGGTATCCTCTGTTGCAATAGCCGTGCCTGCTGAGGTGAAGGCTAAACGTTGACTGCCGGCGCCAATATCGGCATTTTGAGCAGCAAATAGTCGCATTAAGCTGATGTTTTCCTCGACGTTGATCTCACCTTTTTGGAAGGCTCTATTGGCTTCTTCAGCGAGCGCTGAAAGTCGATCTGTTTGATGTTTTTTGGCAAACCGTAATTCACTACGCAAGCAATGATAACTCGCATCGATAGCATTAGAGCAGAGTTCTGCTAGCATCTCATACCAGGGAGCAACGTCATCCAATTCAGCCAAGATCCGAATTTTCTCGAGTGTGCTTGACTCCCCCTGCTGGTCGAGTAAAGCAAACACTTCTTGCACTGTCGCGTCAACATCTTGATCAGTTGCTGCTGCCAATCTAACCAACTGGTAGCCAACATCTCCATGCGTGCGCATGCGCTGCCACAACACGTCATTGGCTTGCTGGTGATAAGTGGGTTGGGTGCTGGCAAGGCGGGTTAGCCAATTGGCATAACGCTTACCATAGCTTGCAGCACTTGGGATCATCTGGATAAAAGCACTGTGCGCCGCCTCAATATTGGGAAACTGTCCGAGGCGACCATGATATTCTGCGAGCAATATTGTGGCGTCCAAGTAGCCTTTTTGGGACAAGGATTGTAATGCTTTTAGGGCTTGCTGATGGCGGGCAGGTGAATTGTCAGTGAGTTGAATGCGGGCAAGTTGAGTATCTTCCAGCACTTTGCAACCTTGGATTGAGAATAGCAAAATACTACCGATAGGCAGCATGTATCGACGCAGTCGCAGCATTGAGAATGAAGCTGAAACAGACCGTAATAATTCGCTCATCTGCATTCCTACTCTACCTTAAATTGGATAAGCGCGGCCGAACTATCGGACAGTGTGGCTCTGGCAATTGCGCCCTCTAGCACCTCTAGCTGTCCTCGAAATGCTCTGCTGCCATTATCTTCAAGTCGCAATTGACCAAGTAACAGTGAGTATGGCGCTTCACTAGTAATGGCACCACGCTGGTTGCCGATCATCAGTCCACCGATGACTTCACTAAGCGTGTTTGCTGCATTAGCTTTGGAAGCACTGACGTTACCACTGGCATAAATGAATACGCCACTGCCTTGATTGGCGAGTAGGATATTTTGATGTAGCTGGCTTGCGTGTGCTGAGCGCAAGCGAATACCGTGGCTGCCATTCTGATAGATCTGATTGCCAAACAGACGATTTTCATTGGCTTCATACAGCGCAATACCATCAGCTGCATTGTTAAAAACTTCATTGTAGGCAACTAGATTGCGCTCACTGGCCTGCTCCAGAACGATCCCTGCACCGCCATTGAGGGTTATTTGATTATCGCTCACCCTGCTCGCCGTGACAGATCCTGAGAGGAAAAGTCCATGGCGCTTTGCGTGTTGTATCGTGTTGTTGATTATCACAGCAGATGCGCTGGCTAAAACTTGGATCCCGTCGAATCTACTGTTGTTCACCTGCGTATTGTTAATCACACTAGCACTGACACCGGCAGCTTGAATACCAATGTATAGGTCCTCAAAGGTTGAGTTTTCAACCAATAGTCTTGGCGCTTTTGCCAATAGTTGTTGTTCATTCCCATTGAGCATGGCTAATGCTGCTGCAGTGGCTGGGCGGATGGTAAAACCGTAACTGGAGGTCTCATTAAACCCGAGCTGTCGAATGGTAGAGTTTGCGACGACTGTGGTGCTGCCGCCAAAGGCTACAATGAATGGTCGGAAGTCGTTCGCGTCGGATTTATTTTCGCTACCTTGGACAACAGCATCAGTTATCACCAAGCGGCCGCTGTTATGTAAAAAGCTACCACGCTGCGTCGATAGGGTAAGGACCTGCTTTTTACTAATAATTAATTCGGCACCGATATCAACAATGATAGGGAGCTCTGCGACAAAACTCTGCGCATCAATCTTTCGCAACCATGTTGGGTGCTGTTGATGCAGCTCTGCTAATGACATGCTGCCTTGATTGAGTACGATACCGAGTGGGATCTGGCCTTGCTGTTCGGCCATGCGGGTAAAGCTGGATGAGTATATGGTTTTTAATACATCCTTAGTTTCGCTAAGGCGTTTAACCTCAGAATTTCCTGCTATTGATGCAGCTGAGGAGACTGTTACATCGGCGCTGAGAGTGGGATTGTTGGTGATATCTCGATCCGGCAATTGATTGGCCCTGAGCGGCATTTCTACTGCTGTGACCTGCGCTAGCTGGGCGTTTACCGACGCTGAACTAGTTAGGACGATGAAGGCTAAAACAAGAATGGCTTTCATTACCAATACCAAAACTGAGCATCGAGGGTAATACGATAATCAGTCCCGCTGCGTAACATTGCGTCTCCCGGACTAAACGCGCCTGCGCGCAAGCGCAGCAAGTGCATGTTGTAAAAAGGGATCTGCGGAGTGTAGGTAAGGTTTACATCCAGGCTTTTGCCGACGTCTTTACTGTCAGAATGTGTCTCGATCTCACGCGTCAGAGAAAAAATATTCTCTTGGCTGTTGGTTTTCTGATAGTGACCCAGTAACACCACCGTTTCCCATTCTAGGTTAGGTCGATAACTGAAAAAGAGGCCGCTGTGCGAGAGGTTGGTTATATCCGCTCGTAGCGCCTCATTAAAACGAATGAGGCGTTGTCTGCCACCGAAATATTGGCCACGATTGGTATGTAATCCGCTTTGTACAAAGTTATTTGACTGTTCTGCAGTACCGCCACCAGAGCCACGAGTGTAAGTTAGCCCTACCGACCACTGAGCAAGATCATAGCGGATGCCTGCATCGATAGCGTCAGCGTCTATTTTGCTCGGCGTGGCAACATTATCTGCGTTAATAAGTGAAGTATCGCCGCGCTGAGAGATCCACTCTACTTTATAAGCCAGTGGACTCGGCCCCTGTCGCGTATGCCAATTGGACATGACTTTTACGCCGTACCAATTGACAGTTGCGTTTCTGCCTAGTGCCGTATCGATAAACCGCGTTTGCGTGAGGTCAGTGCTTTGACTTTGTCGCATGTAATGGAAGCCAATACTATGGTAAGCAATCCAGTCCCAGTCAAAACCAGCAAAGGTTCTGGTAACGTCTTCATTGACAGCGCTAAGCTCAGCATCAGTTCGATAGGTATCAAATTCTCTGCCGGTTGCTACCAACCAGTCCAACTGTGTGGTATCGGCTTGCCAGCTAATGGCTTCGATGTCAGCGTCCCACCAAAAGCCATCGGCGTCAGCCAAGCGCTGCAAGCCTATGGTTAAAAATTCGTCGGGGTAGGGGGTCAACCCAGAGTATCTAATATAGGCCTCGCGCACTTGTAAAAAATAAGAGTCATTGGAACCATCTTCACGCACTATATCGTTGGTTTGGTCACTTAAGAACGTATTGTCATTCGCGGCGAGGGCTCTAACGTCAGCAAACCAAGACCACTGCGTGTTGATTTGGTCGCGAATACCTAAACGTGCTTCTAGTAGCCAACTATCTTGGTCAATAGTGTTTAAGCTAGGGCGATTCGTAACGTCACGGGATGTTACTGCACCGCGTAACCAAGGTTCGAGTTCATAGCTATACGCGGTACCTGAAAAAGCCAAAGGCCCAGTCATTACCATCGCTGCGGCCAGACAGCTAGCAATGTCTCGATTGATGATGTTGTTCCGCAATTTTTTCATCTTACATAAACGCGTCTAGTTCGCCGATTTTCACAGTCACCGGCCGTTTCAGGTAGGACAGTGGAATGTGATCGTCTGGCACTATTGTCGCAAGAACACTGTGAACTTTGTGTTCTTCGGCGCGAATATTTTCGGGTACTTCTAATTTAGTAATGACAGAGCGCACCGGAGCCTTTTCCGGATCAAGATAGACGTAAACACTAGTGCCGACCGCAATATCAGCTAAATCTGCATGCTTGAAGCGTGCTAACACTACGGCTGATGTGGCTGCGTCGCCAAAGGTGGCAATGGTTTGACCTTGAGTGACATACTGACCATCGCGTACAGCAAGCTCTACGATTTCGCAATCACAGGGGCTCTTGACCGTGCTAGGGATGGTTTTATCGAGCAAATCTTGCAATGCTGATTGCTCCATTCCTGCTGCTGCAGCAATACTGCCGGTGTCCACCAACATTGGTGATTCAATTATTGCTAAAGGTTGATCTTTAACGACTTTCTGGCCGGGTTGAACTTGAATATAAATATTACCTTCGCGCTGGGCGGCAGCTATGCTCGTTTGCGCTGAAACTACAGCGGTATCTGCCTTAATGACAAAGAATGACTGATGGATGTTGAGTAACACATAAGCAAACGCAAGCAAACTGAGAAACACAAACATGCCGGTAAAAATCACCGCTTTTACCTTATCTGAGCCAGATAGGGCGCGATTTACATCGGTACGCTGTTTGGCGAAGTTTTCCCGCGATAGGGTAGTAAGAATATCGTTCACATTGGTGACTTCACCACTCAGGAACTTGGTGATGATGGTACGAATAGTAGAAATTTCTTCGCGGCCCAGTTCATGGAATTCGCAACCGTAGCGCGCGTCTTTTTCACCATACTTCGCGACGACTTGAAACTTTACATCCAAGCCAATTTCTAGACTATCAAACTTAAAGGTCAAAGTGCCTTTGGCAAAATCGCCCGCTGTAAAGCTGAGGTCGCCCGCTTGCACAGCAAATCCACTGGCGCTGATATCCAACAGTTCGAACTGGGACTTTGTGCCATCCTCGGCCACGATGGTTAATTTGCTCGGTATCTTAACCCGCGAATGTCGCCTTTGCGTTTCTGTTTCGTGAACCATGCTGTTTGGATCTGACTGATTACTCATGTTGATACCTTAAATCCCATTGCGTTATACCAGGCGTAAGATGAATGCAAAAAATAAGCAAAATGCGCCAAAGGTCATAAGTCGAGTTGAATAAACATTAAAGTGCTTCTGAAATGGATCGTCACTTTCTTTACTTTTGGTTTTTTGACGAGTCCAGCTTTGACGATCGAGTCTAAACGTCACATAGACCTTAACAAGAGCGCCATAAATCTGATTGAAATACAACAATGCTGGGTACATAGGGCCAACCTTGTGGCCTGAAAACATCAGCAAAAAGGTAACAAAGGTTCGTGTCATTGCAATCCACAGGAGATACATGACGAGGATTGAATAGTGGTATTTTAGACCGCCCACAATCGCAGCTGTCAGGCCAACCAAACTGGTCCACATTGAAATACGCTGATCCCAAAGAACGTAATAGGTCAAAACCCCTAAACGACGCAAACCCAAGCGTGTTGCACGGTAATTTTGCCGCAAAGAATTACCGGTCCAACGGAACATCAATTGCTTTGCTGCCCGGAAAAAGTTCTTATCGGGTGGGTGTTCCCAGGTGTGGATGCTGGCATCAGGGACGTAGTATGTGTCCCAGCCGCGACGCATTAATGAGTACCAGCTAGACTTATCATCACCGGTTAAGAACTTGAAAGTACCTAAACGCCAGTGATCCAGATGGTCGTTTTCAACATCATTGATAAAGTCAGTTTGGGTGACCACGGCGGCGCGGAACACCGACATACGGCCAGTCAAGGTTAATACTCGTTTCGCTAAACTCATACTGCACATGTTGACATGACGTTGAGCGAAACGCAGTTTGTGCCACTGACTCATCACATAGGAGCCAAGTACCTGACAGGTTTCATTCGTGGTTAATGCCCCTACATTAGGATACAGCGAGAAATAGGGAGCACTCTTCGCAATAACTCCGGGTTGCAGTTCAGTGTCGCCATCTATAACCGCAACCAGAGCAGTTTCATCGGGCAGGTCCTTAGCAATACAGCGGAAGCCATTAGCCAATCCGTCGCGTTTTCCGGTGCCAGCAATACGCACAACCTTAAGTTGCACGTGTGGGGGGGGACTGAACTGCTCCCATAAATTCAGGATCAAGAGCTCATCTGACATTTCAACAATAGAGGCCACGACGGTAGTAGGGTAACCGCACTCGACTGCTTCTTTGATAATCGCTGAATAGACCTTCGCGGTGGTCATTGAATCAATCCGAAAACTCGTGACCATCAAGTAGATGTGCGAGGGGGGGCGATCGGCAATGGCTTTCAATGCACGTTTACGCTGACCGGGGAACACTAAGTACATGAAAATCATGCCGCGCACAAAGTGCATGATCCCAACCCCATAGCGCCAAATTCCCAAGGCTCCAATAATAAAAATAAAGTTGGGGTGGTCAGCGACAAAGGTGCCGGGGGGCACTGCAAGCACTAAAATGCCAACAACAGTAAACCATAGTACCCAGCCAACGGGGGTATAAACCGCAGGTAAAAGTTGCGCTTTACCAACAGATGCCATGCAGATTTCCTTGACTGGTTGAGCTCATTAGCCCGGCCAAATCGAGCAGCTCTTTATCTGCTGGCAGCGTAGCAACCACAGATTTAAATTCAGGCTCGGGATTACCGATAATGATTAAATCGGCAAATTCAATCACTTCTTGCATGTTCTTGCTTAACAGGCGCAGTAAGTAGGGGAATGGAATGTATTTGGAAAAATCTTGAGTTTCACTCTGTAAGGCTAAACTGGCGTTCAAGTTTGCATCATAAATCTGTAAATCATAGCCTTTGCCGGTCAGGATACTGGCGAGCTCTACCAATGGACTCTCACGCAAATCATCCGTGCCAGCTTTGAAACTTAATCCTAATAAGCCAACCTTCAATTTACCAATTTTTTCGATTTGGCTGACGGCTTTGTAAATGTGCTTGCGGTTACTTTCTAGTACGGCATGGAGCAAGGGTAATTGAATATGACGACCGCGAGCTTCGTGGTCGAGGGCCCTTAAGTCCTTGGGTAAACAAGACCCACCGAAAGCAAATCCGGGCTTCATATAATAAGGAGAAATGTTGAGAATATGATCCTTACAAAGCACGTCCATCACTTGTCGACCATCAACGCCATAGGCTTTGGCAAAGCTACCAATTTCATTCGCAAAAGCAACTTTAGTGGCGTGCCATGCGTTGCAACTATATTTCACCATTTCGGCTGATTCTATAGGTAATTGCACAATCTCCCCTGGGGTATTGGCATACAGCTTCAACAACGTCTCCGCAGAACGCTCATCTAGCGCTCCGATTACGGTCATCGGAGGATTTTTGTAGTCCTGAATAGCGGAGCCTTCACGCAAGAATTCTGGATTTGAGGCGATACCAAAATCTTTGCCGGCGACCAACCCTGAGGCCGCTTCCAAAGCAGGTTTAACCACATCTGAAACCGTTCCAGGAATAACCGTACTGCGGATCACCACCACATGATAGCTGCCCTTGGCTTTTATCGCCGCTCCAAGGTCATGACATGCCTGTTGAATATATTTGAGATCCAGACCCCCCTGTTTGTCGGAAGGCGTGCCAACACAAACAAAAGAAATGTCGGTCGCAAGCACCGCGTCTTGAATATCGGTTGTTACCGTTAGGTTGCCTGATTGGTTGACGGCATTGTCTAACAGCTGAGCAAGATCTTTTTCGACAATGGGTGCTTGACCTTGTGCAATCAGCGCAAGCTTCGCAGAATCAGTGTCTACACCGACTACCTTGTGACCATCATTAGCCTGGCAGGTTGCTGAAACTAAGCCAACATAACCCATGCCAATAACACTTATCTTTATCATGGTGTCTGCGTTCTCTTTTTTCTCATAGTATTCATGGAATTAGAGTTTGAGTAAAGAGACAACAAAAAAAAAGGAAGCCATTTGGCTTCCTTCATAATTACGCGTTGATTACCGCTCTATGGTGCGTAGCATCTCGCCAGCGGTTGAGCGCTAACATACCGACCAAAAGCAGTATCAAAATCAAGGTACTAGGCTCTGGAACCTTAATGCTAGTAAATGACTTAACTTGCTTGGTGAGGCGGTCATCACGATCCGAAAACGAAATAAAGTTCGCATGATTTGGCGCTGCACCGGAAACCACAAATTTCATGGCTAGCTCGCTAGTGGCAAAAATTGCTTCAGTAATACTACTGAGGAGTTTACCGTCATTCGAGAAAAACCAACCAACGCCTGTATGATCTGTGGTAAAACCTGAGGTGTTAGACGTTTCTACCTGACCGAGACCAAACCGATTAAAAGAAACCGTTTCAACGTCCGAAAAGTTACCAAAATAGTAGTCATTCACGAATAAAAAGTTTTTGTTAGCGTGAAAGCCTAACTCTAGAGATTGTGTATCGTCTTGATAAAGGTCGTTATCACCGTCCCACATGGTCAAACGGATCCCCATTTGAGCAATACCGCCACCAAGCGCCTTCAGCATGTCATCATTAAATGACAATTTACCGATGGTGGTATCAGCGTACCCATTTAAGTCTGTGATCAAACCCACATGCGCCAAGTTACCCTCACCGATGAAGCTTGTTACTCGATTGTTATTGTGCCCAATCATATCGATAACGGCACCACCAAAGTCTGGTATACGGTAATCGATTTGACCATATGAGGTGGGGGACGTCAGCAGCAAGTTTGCTTGTGCTGAAGAACACAACAGTAAAAAAGCACCAGCAACTAATTTGTACATTCTAAAACAGCCTACTACTCTATTAATGCATGAATTATATCGACTGACTGCCAGATAAGCCTATGGCATTTTCCGCCAATCTTATGTTTTCCCGTATGTTTTTTTATACACAAGTATACCCAAGGTCAACCTAATTCGACCGATTAAAGTACATATCTCGCCATTCATGGTTGTCCACCTGCTGAGTCGTAAACGGAGTCAGCCTAAATCCGGTCACTGTATTATTGATATTCACAGAAAAGTGGATAAACGCATCACTTGCCGCATTCTGATTGTCCCATTCAATTACCCATGTATGGTCATTAAACGGCACCAGACGACCTATCAACATTGGCATTTTATCAGATTGGATACGCAATGTACCATTATCGGAGATGATTTCCATGGCACCAAACCACTGATCAACAAACGTGCCCGTATAAGCCAAGGGATCCAGATTGACTTGCTTAGTTCCATTCGGTTCTGTGTGTTTGGCAAGGTACTCTTGCTCACGCTCTGCCTGATAGTTTTGGTATAAGGTAACCCAATCCTTTTGCTCAGTCGGCAATAAGAAATGTCGCAGTATACTTTGCATGACGGCGGAGCGAGCACCATAATTGGAACCATTATTTAAAATCACCACCCCAACATCCTGCTCTGGAATGAGTGCAACAAATGCCTGGTACCCCGATAGCGTGCCAGTGTGTGACACAATTTTTGTATTGTTAAGGTGACTGATGCGCCAACCCATGGCGTAAGCTTTTAGCACCATGCCATCCCATTCTTGCTCAAACTCACTGATCCCGAGCAAAGTATTGGGTGACCACATTGCTTGTAGTTGCTGCACCGAGAATGGAAGTTTAGATGTATGCCTGACGTCTTGCTCTGATCCGTTGGCGCGGGCGTCCGATAATAATGCCATGACCCATTTACTCATTTCGGCAGTATTACATACCAAACCACCCGCAGCAGCTGATGCAAGTCCCTTTTCGTGAATCGCATTGCGTGGAATTAGGTGGATCCCAGTATCTTCATTAAATCCATACGGCAATGCTACGTTTCTTAATGCGGACTTTGGTATGTCACCAGCAAAACAGGCCATTTGTAATGGCGCAAAGAGTTGTTCATCAACAAACTCACTCCAATCTTGTCCGGCGATACGCGCTACTATTTGGCCAGCTGTGATGTACATAACGTTACTGTAGGCATAGCGGCTACGGAAACTCGACTGCGGCGTCAAGTAACGCAGATTATGTACAATCTCAGCTCGACTAAAACCCGCAGGCTCTGGCCACAGCATACTGTCACCAGCACCGCCACCTAAACCACTGCGGTGTGACAGGAGATCGCGGACAGTCATTTCCCGCGTAACATAGGGGTCGAACATGCGAAACTCTGGCAAGTGATCGATGACCCTATCATCCCAATCCAGTTGTTCCCGGTCGACTAAAATCGCGAGCGAGGCTGCAGTAAATGCTTTGCTAGTGGAAGCAATACGAAAGTAGGTCTGCGGGGTAACCGGCAAATCTTTATTCAGGTCACGCTTGCCATAGCCTTTTTGCAGGAGCACGCTATCGCTGGCAACGATGGCTACCGACATTCCCGGTGTATTGAACGTTTTAAGCGCGGTCGGAACTACCTTATCTAACTGTTCCTCTAGTTGGTTTGCCAATAATTCTGTAGCACCTGTCAAAGTGGCCAAAAACAAAGGTACACGAATTATTAGGGCGACCCAACGTACGAAGGAATTCTCCGATTTGTCATTTATCTTATGCACTTAATGCGCTCCACTGGCGTCCCAACGTGGCACTCACTGTAGCATGGTTAGCTCGGTATTGACGAGTGACCTAGAGGCCTGTTAAACCAGCCCAATGGCTACCGCAATTACCACAGTTGCTGCCGCACAACCCCCTAATAACATGGCAAGCGGCCATACAAAGCGGATCCAGACAGACCAATCAAGACGGGCTACACCCAAACAACCTATCAATGACGCTGAGGTTGGAATAATAATATTGGTGAGGCCATCGCCCAATTGAAAAGCAAGCACCGCCACTTGCCGCGACACGCCAACTAAGTCAGCGAGTGGTGCCATTAATGGCATAGTGATCGCAGCTTGACCGGAGCCAGAGGCGACAAAAAAGTTAAACACGGATTGGAATAACAACATGAACAGCGCGCTCGCCGTTGCGCCGAATTCACCGATACTGTTACTGGCGTGGTAGAGCAAGGTATTTAATACCGACGGTTGGCTAACATCGTCCCCGCCTAAAATCAGTACGATTCCTTTTGCCATACCGACAATTAGAGCGGCCGGGAGTAGATCCTTAGCCCCTTGCTGAAAAGCCTCTGACGCCTGATTAAGCGAAAGTCTGCCAAAAATTTTGGCCAATCCAGCAATAGCAATGCCGAGGGCAAAAAACTGGCTAGCAATCTCAGGAATGTAATACTGATGCGCTGTTACGCCCCAAATTACCCAAGCGATACCAGCAAAAAAAGTGAGTAGGATAGTGGTGTCAGCAAAACTATAGCTTGCGTTAATTTCTGCTTGTTGTTGGCGAAAGTGGTTATCACTGGAATGGCTGAGTGAGCGCTCTGGTGAGCGCTTGATTGAACGGGCATAGTGCCAGGTAAATAATAATCCTACGCTAGTAAATACCACCCAAGCAGCCATACGGAATCCTTGGCCAGACATTAGGGGGACATCGGCTATACCTTGTGCGATAGCCACCGAAAAGGGGTTCATCCAACTCGTGGCAAAACCGATTTGCGTAGCGACGTACGTGATCAACACTGCTGTAATACTGTCGTATCCTAAGGCAATAACCAATGGCACTAAAACAATACAAAAAGCAATGGCTTCTTCACCCATACCGAAGATGGCACCGCCTAACGAAAATAGGATGAATAATAGCGGTAAGATCACATTGTCGGCGCGTTGAAAGCGCGCAATTAAAGCCAGCACACCATTATTAATTGCACCAGAGGCCATAATAATGCCGAAGGCACCACCGACAATCAGAATAAACGCAACGACACCAACAGCAGACCCCCACTTATCCCCAGAAACTAATCCTTCAAAGGCATAATTAAGCATGCCCATGTCGCCACCATCTGCGAACAGCTGGATTCCAGCACTAGCCGATTCAGCATATTGAAAACTGCTTTGATCGATTTGAACTTTGGTGGTGACCTCACCATTGCTCAAGACCTCAACCGTCTCAGGTGTGAACGCGCCGGGCGTCACTATATAAGACAGTGCGCTGGCAATAACGATGACAAAGAACAGAATGACAAAGGCATCCGGCATTTTTTGAGGTGTTGTTTTTACATGCATAGTGTTCGTCCACCGCTGTTGAAATTTAAGTATTGATGAGGACAGAAGGCAGGGTCAAGTAACAATCTGTTAAGGAAATAAAATATGCTCAGGGCTGACGTTTAGCGTCAGCCCTGGCCTAATGTAAATGACTCAATCAGAATCGATAGTCGAGCGTTAAGGTGTACTGCGTGCCATACGGATTACTGTTATAACTGTCGTAACCGCGTGATGAACCGTAGACTAACGGCGGATCACGATCAAACAAGTTATCGATGGCTAAACGCAATGTTGCCTGCTCAAAGTGATAACCCGCGCTTAAGCTCACCGTTGTCCAAGAAGCTACGTCACGCTCTTCGTTTTCATCCAGTTCGCCTAGGTCAAGCAGTTCATCGATGTTGCGACCGCGCAATCGGGCAATGTCATCTGCATAGCCTGCCGTATAAAACACATAAGCACCGGCATACCAATCGTCAGCGACCCAGAATATCTCCGCGCTGGCAATATTTTCTGGATATCTAAAGGAGCCGATAAGTTCCTCGATTTCATCTGAGCCTGGCTTATTGCGTTCGTAACTAAGGTAATGTGTAGCGCGCAGCCCTAGCTCTAAGTCACCACTACTGAATTTAGCCGCATGGAATAGATCAATATCAATTCCGCCGAGTTCTTGTGTGCCGGTATTATCGAGGAGTAACACATGATCACGGAAAAGCGGTAATTCATTAAAACGTGGCTGATCAAAGTCTATCCAAGCGGCAAGAATTTCGTTGAGGTTTGCGCCGTCCTCTTCAATGGTTAAGCCATTTTCGTCCGTGACTAAACAAAGGTCCTCTTCGTAGGAAATCCCGATCTCGCCCTCTGGAACCAAGCCACAATGGCGTAAACTTGCGTCATTAATTGCTGCCGCTAACACTCCCGTCATATTGGTATCGACTAAATCTTCGTGCTTAAAGTGCCAATAATCGACTTTGACATCAGTATGCTTGGTTGGACTCCAGACGAATCCAGCGGTAAAGCTTTCAGATTCTTCGGCGCGCAGCGCGGGATTACCCAACTCCAGTACATTATTACCGCGAATACTGCCGTCACCTTCACAGTAAAGGTCAGCGACTGCTTGATTCGCTGAACAATCGAATGAGGCTCGGGTAGTGCGCAGCTTTACTCCCGCTTGCGTCAGTGAAGGTGCGCGGAATGCGGTAGACCATGAGCCGCGCAGGATAAGTTCTTCAGCGGGGCGGAAGGTAACACCCACCTTGGGATTAAATGTACTGCCAAAATCGTCGTAATCATCAAAGCGCCCAGCCAGACTAACCTCAACCTGATCGGTCACAGGCACAAACATTTCAGCAAAGACACCATACTGGCTGCGGTCCGCCTCGGATAAGCTGGAACCAAAACCAAATACATCAACCAAGTATTCGTTTTCGAAGCGTGCTCTGGACTCAAGCGAGGGCACATCGGTAATTTCTTCGCGTCTCACTTCCGCTCCCACGGCGGCGCTGACGGTGCGCTGACCCCAATTAAACAGATCTCCGCTAGCTCTAACATCCCAGCTATACACCGTGCTTTCGCCTTGGCGAGTCGGTTGCACCTGAGTTTGCGCTAAAATGGCATCATTCGCAGCATCGCCACTTAAAAACGGATTGTACATCCCCAGCAGGTTGCCACCGCTACAGCTTAAAGTATCTGTGTCAGCAGAATAGTTGGCGATGGTGCCATTTGAGCATAGCTCACCGTCTACAGCGGCTGTGAAAAGGTAGCGATTATAAATGCCCGCCACGGCTTTTTGATCGGATTCTGACTTAGATAAAACCACTGCTGATTCCCAATCCCAATCGCCGATGTAACCCGACAACGCTGAGACTAACCGCCAGGCATTGGTTTCAACCTCTACCGTGCGGGGCGCAGAGAAACGAGCATCATAGCGGAAGCCATAACGTTCTTGACCCGCTTGGGTATCGAAAGGGTCGATATATAGGTTATCAAACAGCGCATCTTGGGTTGCTTGATCAAATATATACAATGCCGACTCATCCACCCACGGGCCCTCGCGGTCATCAATTTGATTAATTGGCGCTGGCGTCGAATAGGAGGTCGAGTCACTGTAGGAATAGAAAAAATCTGTTTTCCATGTGAGTTCACCGATGTCTTGCGTGTAGGTGAAGCCGGTTGACAGTGTAGTCAACGGTGTTTCTAAATAGTCATCTTGATTCGTATAGTACGCACAAATTTGTTCACCAAACTCAGTGGTAACTAGCTCAGTAGCACAATTGGGTGCGCCAATTTCATTGCCATCGCGGGATGAGAAAAAATAGATATTCGGTGTATCTTTGGGTAAGTATGAGTAGTTACTCTGCAGGGTTGGCTCGCGCGTGAGTGCGCGGTCAGTGGCTCTGCTGGCTTGCCGATCATAATAATCGGCAAACACGGTGAGATTACCATCGCCGATGGCGGTGCCCCATAAAACTTGCAGGTTAATTCTGCCGTCATCGGGCGAATCTAGACTGTTTTCATAGCTGGCCGATAGTTCGGTGCCGACGTAATCGTCTTTTAAAATGTAGTTAATTACTCCTGCTACAGCATCAGCTCCGTAGGTAGCACTGGCACCATTGGCGAGAATTTCAACGCTCTCTAGTGCGGAGGCTGGAATACTGTTGATATCCACAAAGTTTTCAGTACCACTGGCGAAGGAACTAGCGGCGATGCGCCGACCATTGACCAGAGTTAATGTCGCTGATGGACCAATCCCGCGCAATGAAGCAGCGGCTTGTCCGGGCGGAGTTGAGGTTGAAGTAGCGCCGCTCTCACTGGTGGTAAAGCTGCCGAGGCCACCGCGCGTTTGGTTGACGATACGCATTAGATCCGCGATGGTATTGGCACCCGTTTTGGCGATGTCTTCCGCGCTGAGCACCGTTAATGGTTGCGCACCTGCGACATCGACGCCTTTGATGAGCGTACCGGTAACATTGATGACTTCAACATCTTGCTCGGTGGATGAATTGTTGTCTTGCGCATTAATAGGCAAGGCAATAGCGGTTAAAACTGCACATATTGCAGTAGCAATAGGATTTTTTTTCATTGTTCTACTTCCCTAAACGTCCGAGCAAAGGCCGGATGCGGATTCAATCAAATAGTATTTTTCTGGCGCGCGGGTATGCGCAGCAACACAGTGAACGTTGCGTTAGGGAAGGGTGGCTATTCGTCGAACCACTCTGAAAGGTAGTAGCTTTGATAGTGATAGCTACTCAATGATATTGCTTTTTTTAACATTGCTTATCGATTCTTTATTCAACTCACATGCATGAAAAGTTATGCAAAATGCCCTTGAATTGGACGCTTAAAAATCCGTCGCTTTTCCATTGACATTAATTATTTGTTAACACTAGGGTAAAAAAAAGTCAACGAATTAGCACAAGGCTATTAACGCTTAATATGAATCAATTTCAGCTTTCAAGTCATCATCTCTTTGGCAGAAAAAAGTTTTTACTCAACCTACATAAAACCTTAATAGTTATTTCATTTTCAATGGGTTGTGTATTTTTTGCGGCAGCTAGCGAGGACCCGTTTGATTTGCTTTTGGCGGGTGGTTCGCTCACAACATGTTCAAGTTTTGCACCGCAAAATTGTCGCCTAAACAATTTTACTGAGCAGGATAAACAGCAAAATTTGTACGGGTTTTCTCTGGCCGCGGCGACAAGATTTTTGCAACAAGCGCAATTTCATACTGATTATCAGGGGCTTTTTGAGCAAGTTCATGCAATTTTGCTGAAAGGATATGCAAAAAATGCGGCGCGTTCGTTAACTCGACGTCAGTTTTTAGATGCATTAATAAGCATGGGTTTATCCGACGATTCTGTCAGCGATTTGCCCGATCCTATTTATTTTGCTTTGCTCGATACACATGAAAAAGAACAGCGCACTGCCGATGGTAAGCGTAAACAAGAACGAGCGAATGTACTAAATAATACCAATGTGAGTAGCATCGCGGTATATCAAGCCTTTGTTGATCAAGCAAAGTTGCGCGTAAAGGATGCCAACAGTCCGCGGATCGCGGTGATCACCGCGTCGTCTCGCGACCCCTATGAATCTGCTGACTTTTATCTTTCGGCGTTTAGTTCTTTAGGGGCTGATGTAGTGTGGTTACCATTGGATGCTGCCTATCAACATGCGCGTTGGTTGCATTCCAATGGTGTCGATGGATGCGCACAATTAACCGCGTTGCGTGCTAAGTATAATCAATTTGATCGAGAACGCATTTACCCATTGCGCACTACGATGCAAGTGCAATATTGCCAACAACCCGAATTGGTGAATGATTTATTGAGTCAGGTTCATGGAATATTTTTTAACGGCGGTGACCAATCCAAGACGCTAGCTGCAATGTTGACTCCCGATGGTGAACCAAGTGCCACACTTAAAATTATTCAACAGCGATTGACTGATAAAGAGCTAATTGTTGGTGGCACCAGTGCCGGCACGGCTGTACAGGCTGGTGGGTTTCGGTTCCAGCGTCCGGTTCCAATGCTGAGCAATGGCCATAGCCGACAGGCGTTAGTGCGTGGCGCTATGCCATTACCAGCACCTAGTCAGCGTTGCTCAGGCACCTGTGTGGAGCAATTATACAGTGATGATCTCACTTATCGTCCATTGGGAGGGTTAGGATTATTTACCTTGGGCTTGGTCGATACGCATTTTTCAGAGCGCGACAGAGAAGCACGCTTGTTAGCATTTGCGGATGCGAGCGGTCAGCGCTTTGCCTTCGGTGTGGACGAGACCACCGCGCTAACGGTTAATTATCAGTCAAACCAGATTACACTCGGAGTCGTTGGCGAAAATGGTGTGTTTGTGATTGATCGCGCCGGCAGTCAAAGCTATGCAAGCATCGCCACTGACTTTACCTTGCAGCAGCGCCAGCTCTCGGCGATAACCCATTATTTAGTGCCAGGTATGCGCTTGCAATACAGTGATAAAGAAAACGAGCTTAACTTGCAAACAACAATCCCACCGCTTGATGACCGTCTACGATTGAAGCCCCAAGCCCATGGTGTATGGCGTAATCAGATGCGCGAGTGGTGTGGCAGTCAAAAGCGCCTATCCTGGCAACAGCCCGGCTATCAGGTAAATATTCAAGCGAGTGAAGCAACGCGCTTTTACGTGTCTGAGCAAAAAGAAGACAAGCAGTGTGGGTATTTTGGCTTACCGGCAGTCTTGACCAGCAGTTAAAGGCAGCTTCTTGCCAGTGTTCCTCAAGTAATCGAGGACTTTCTGAAAACAACTAGCGGAGCTGTAACGTCTTTTAACTTCCTATTAGTGGTATTAGCGGATCGTTGCAGCGCTCAATTTCAACAATAATCTATTGGTTGATGTATTTATTTGAGATACCGTCAATAGTGCCATTGCGTTTTAGTGTTTCAATAGCACCATTAATGTTTTCAATTGTTAGCCCTTTTTCTGCTAATGCTATGTCTGAAAATCCCATGCAGATAGGATTCAAACTTAAAGGGTAAACCTTACTGATTTCGTCTCTAACCTTTTGTTGTGTAGCGAGATAGAGAAAGGTCGTATCTTCTGCCGCAATAAAATTAACTCTTTTGTTGATTAAGAGACTGGCCAACGACGCCTCATTCTCTACCTCGACCGTTTTAATCTGGGGATGTAAGTCAAAGGGATCACCGTAGATATAACCGCTTGTCACCCCAATTAACTCATTGGCGAAACTGTCCAGTGAGTCAAACGTAAAATTGGGCGTTGCCTTGTTGTGGAGTGAAAAAATTGAAACAGCGGTATCATAAAGCGTCGCAGAAAACGTCATATTTTGGTACTTCTCATTGCGTCGCTCAGAGCAAAAAAGGCCAGCCGCACCGTCCACATCCCCTCTTGAAATAAGTCTAAGCATGCCGGCAAAAGGCAAAGGGACGTAGGTGACATCCCAACCCAGCAGTGTGAAGACTTGATTGGCTATATCTACGTCCTTGCCGGTCCAAATCTGGTCTTGCTTGAAACTCAGAGGTTTTAGATCATCGATTACTGCTAGCCTGATGTTTTTTGCATTAACGGCCGGCTGCATAAGTAACAAGAACAAAACCATTGAGGTTTTTATCACTTTAGATACAAAGTACACACTAATTATGAACGTTAGACTGCTTTAGATTACAACTTAGCATGCACTGCAGAATGGCGCCACGTGAATGTAACCTGACTCAGTTTGCATACGCATTAATTATTTAGCAGCAGTACTTTGTTTTTATTTCGCCACTAGACGACGAGCGTCAGCTCTAGTATGCACAATTGGATTGTGTTGATGAGTTAACCTTTTGCTGCGGGTGGCAGAAATGGCTCGCCACGCAGCAACACTAAACTTGCCCAGGGTTGATGGTTGAGCCGCTCACTATACCGTTGGGTTGAGCGTTGATAGGTGAATACTGCTTCGATATTGGCATGCCCATTCCCTTGGATTACTAATAACCCGTCCTCGATTGTTCAGGTTAACCTCCGTTGTTCAAATTTTTTCATCTGATAGTCATATTTTATCAACGTCTTAAAGGAGAGAAGTGTAGTAGACTGAATTGTACAATTCCCTGAATCGCGATGTTTGCTCATGTCACTACTTGGCTCGGTTTTAATTTTTCTTGCAGCAACGGTTATCGCTGTTCCTTTATTCAAACGTTTAAGGCTTGGCGCCATTCTCGGTTACTTATGTGCGGGCGTGGTGATCGGGCCTAGCGTACTCAATGTCATTAATGATCCTGCAACTATTCTGCATTTTGCTGAAATGGGCGTGGTTTTGTTGTTGTTTGTTATAGGGCTCGAGCTTGAGCCTAAGGTGCTATGGCGCATGCGTAATCAAATCGCACTCAGTGGCGCTTCGCAATTATTGGGCTCAGCACTGCTCTTGGGCGGCTTACTGATGCTCTTGGGCTATACCTTGCAGACAGCGGTTGTTGTGGGCTTGGCTGTGGCGCTCTCATCAACCGCATTCGCTATCCAGTTGATGAATGAGCAACGAATACTGCATACGCCACCGGGGCAGCAGGGGTTTAGTATTCTACTCATGCAAGATGTTGCTGTGATCCCCATTCTTTTACTTGTGGCAAGTTTCTCGCCTTTACCAAGCGCATCAGATACACCGTGGTGGATGTCTGTTCTAGCCGTGGTTGGCGTATTACTGGTAGGCCGATTTTTGGTTAACCCCTTTTTACGCTTGGTCTCACGCTATGGCAGTAGTGAAGTCATGACTGCTGCTGCTTTGTTATTGGTGTTAGTCACTGCGTTGGCTATGGAGCACGTTGGATTATCCATGGGCATGGGGGCCTTTATCGCCGGCATTTTGTTAGCTGACTCTTCATTTAAACACCAACTTGAAACAGAGATCGAACCCTTCAAAGGCTTATTGCTAGGCTTATTTTTTATCGCCATTGGTATGAATCTGGATCTTGGACTATTGGTGGCGAAACCGCTGATAATAATTGCGGCAACCCTAGCATTAGTAACGTTAAAGGCCGTCATCATCTTTGCTATTCTGAAAGCCAACAAGCAAAGCAATACCGACTCGACACGAGTGGCGTTGATGCTCTCACAAGGCGGTGAGTTCGCTTTTGTGGTTATGACATTAGCGGTTAGCTCACAGGTGTTAGGTAAAGACATAGCCGCCATGGTTAATCTTGTGGTCGGCTTATCGATGGCAATCACTTCGCCATTGGTGATCATACATAGCTTGCTGTATAACAGCCGCAATTGCCCTGCGGTGTACGACACGCAGAGCGACTCACCTGAGCCACGCGTATTAATTGCAGGGTTTGGCCGTTTTGGACAACTAACCGGACGTCTGCTTGCCGCTAATGGTGTCGCGTTTACTGCCATGGATAAAGACGCAGAGCACATTGAATTTGTTAAGCGGTTTGGCAATAAAGTGTTTTACGGTGATGCAACCCGCCTGGACTTACTAAAAACCGCCGGTATCGAGCACGCCAAGATTGTGCTGATAGCCATTGATGAGATGGACGCGATTACCCGCTTAGCTAAGCTAATCAAAAAGCATTTTCCTCATATTCAGATTGTCGCTCGTGCCCACAACCGTTGGCATGTCACCGAACTGGCAAAACTGGGCGTTGACTACATCACTCGAGAAATGTTCAGTGGTGGGGTCGAAGCTTCAAAGCAGGTGTTATCAGCCATGGGCTACACGCAGGGGCAAACGGACTATATGGCAAATGTGTTTGTTCAGCATGACATGAAATTACTCGACAATGCGATTCTCCAGGACAGTTCCATGGATGAGCTGATCCAAATCAGTCAACAAGGACGGGAAGACCTTAAACAATTGTTTGCTGAGGATAAGCGGGAGATTGCGCCAAACTAACTGGATGGCTTGGGCTGATATTTATGCCAGTAGACTAGCGCGAAAGCGCCGACATACATGGTCACCCCGTATACGCCACAAGCAACCGCATAGCTGGGATCATCTAAGAAAGTCAGGGTTATTAAAATCGCCATTGACGCATTTTGAGTGCCGATTTCAATGCCTAAGGTGGTGGCATCGCGCGGCGATAAGAAAACCAGCTTAGCGATAATAACCCCTAGCAAGGTTGCCAAAACGTTCAGCGTTAAGGTGATCACAAACACGCGGGGAAAGGACTTCATCAGCATGTCGCGCTCTTGCCAGCTGATCCCAGCGATCATGGCGATCATGAAAATCACCGCAAGTTGCCTAAATATGGGCTCTTGGCGCTGGGCAAATATTGGCGCTTTGTGACGCACATAGAGTCCCAACAAAACCGGAATAAGTGAGATGACAATTAAGCCGAGTGTGGTATTGATTAGAGAGAAGTTGGGACTGTTGACACCGAAATAGTGTAGACTAAATTGAATGATTAGCGGCGTGGTAAACACACAAATCAACGTGGTGATCGCGGTAAGAGTTATCGAAAGTGCTAAATTTGCGCGTGCGATGTGACTGATCAGATTACTGGTTGTGCCGCCCGGACAAGCGGCTAAGACCATTATCCCAATGGCCAGATACGGCGGTAGGGCTAGCACTATGGCTAGACCAAAGGCGAGCATGGGTAATATAACCACTTGGCCAATCAACCCCGCAACAACCGATTGAGGGATCCGCAGCAGGCGGGAAAAGTCGTCGCGAGTTAAACTTAAGCCCATGCCAAACATGATCATTGCCAACACTAATGGCAACACAACCTGTGATAGGACTGACCCCTGCATCAACTCATCTTGGCTAGCGTAGAGAGTGGCGCCCATTTCATCAGGCGATAAAGTATGGCCCACGGCCAAGCGGGTACGTAGCTATTGGCAGGCTCCTTTTCGATAGAACGCACCAACGCCTTACATCCGGTTTCCGTATCGACCATAAAAGGCGCAGCTTTCACTTTTTCATTAATTTCACTTTGAATAAAGCCCGGGTGAATAGTCGAGACTTTGATCGGCGTTTTCATGAGGTCAATGCGGATCCCCTCGGTGAGGGAGGTGAGTGCAGCTTTGGTGGCCGCGTATACGGTTAGAGCCCGGCGAAAGCCGCGCGCTGCACTGATCGAAGAGATTGTCACTAAATGACCATGGTTTTGCTGTCGGAAAATGCCTACTGCGGCTTCGCACTGTGCCAATGCTGAGACAAAATTGGTGATTGCGGTTTGCTTGTTAGCATAGAAGTAACCCGTCCCGACCGACGCACCTTTGCCCATGCCGGCATTCACGATCACGCGATCAAGAGTGCCAAATTCAGTCTGAAATTCGTTAAAGCAGGTAAACACGGCGTCGTGGTCGTCGACATCTAGGGGTTTGACCATAACGGTGATGTTAGGATTGATGGCGAGTAATTCTGCTTTTAACTCTTCTAATCGTTCTACCCGGCGGGCACACAGGCCAAGATTACGCCCCATCTTGGCGAATTCGATAGCCATTCCTTTACCGAGTCCAGAACTGGCCCCGGTAATAATGATGTTTTTTCTTTGCATGTAGTTAACCTGCTTTTTGCATGATCTTTTGACACCGACGGATCAGGAAATTGACGAAAAACCAGTAGTGTTTGTACGCTGGATTGCGTGTTTGCTTATGATAATAGCGATAATAAATTTGTTGTGCGATAGCGGCTAAGCGGAACAGCCCATAAACTTCGTAAAAAGCAAAATCAGCAGCATGATTACCGGTTTTGTCACAGTAATAATCAATGACCTCTTGGCGAGTCATCATGCCGACTAAATTTGTCGGTTGCTTGCGGGTAGACTGCATCAACTTGTCATCGTCAGCTTCGACCCAATAGGCGAGAGTATTGCCCAAGTCCATCAGCGGATCACCGATGGTGGCTAATTCCCAATCCAGTACGCCGATAATCTGAGTTGGCGCTTCCGATTCTAGTACCAAGTTGTCAAACCGATAGTCATTATGCGTAATACACAGTAATTCCTTGGTCGGAAGATTACTGGTTAACCATTCAGTTACTCGCTTAGCCTTCGGTACATTCCACGTTTTTGCATTCTGATAGCGGGAGATCCAACCGGTGATTTGACGCTCAGCATAACCTGCACCTTTACCCAAGTGTTCAAGGCCTGCTGCTTGATAATCTACCCGGTGTAAATCAATTAGGGTATCAATCGCATTTTGGCAGAGTGTAGCAATGTCTTGTGAAGAAAGAGTCAACGCGCGCGGTAAGTTCTTACGCGGGATAATACCGTTGAGCTTTTCCATCACGTAAAAATCGCTACCGATAAGCGCTGGATCTTCACAGTAACCTAAAACCCCGGGTACCTTATCAAATACCGGCTTTAAATCCTGCTGAAGACGATATTCACGCTGCATATCGTGAGCACCTTTTGCCTTGGTGCCCGCTGGAGCGCGGCGTAAAATGATGGAACGATTGGCAAAGGCTAAACAGTAGGTCCAGTTGGATACTCCGCCGCTGTACTGGGTTACTTGGGGCGTGCCCTCTAAGCCCTCGATAGTGCTGTGTAACCAAGGCAAGAGTTTGGCTAAATCTAACTCTTCGCCAGGCCTTACAGCGCCGGCAGTATCGACTAACCCACTAGCCATAGCGTTTAAGCTCCAAACGCGTCACCATACCTTTATGTACTTCGTCTGGGCCATCAGCAAGGCGCAGGGCACGTGCGCCGGCTGCAAATCTTGCTAACGGGAAATCGTTGCACATGCCTGCTCCACCGTGCATTTGGACCGCCATATCCACGACTTGCTGTAACATGTTGGGTACAACAACCTTGATGGCAGAAATATCCACCATCGCATTTTTAACCCCTAAATTATCAATTTTCCATGCCGCGTTCAGCGTCAGTAAACGGGCTTGTTCAATCAGCATTCGTGCTTCGGCAATGCGCTCGCCATTACCGCCAAGTTTTATCAGTGGCTTGCCAAAGGCAACCCGTGACAGACCACGTTTGATGGCCAGTTCGAGGGCTTTTTCCGCCATACCGATAGCGCGCATACAGTGATGAATACGCCCTGGACCAAGCCGACCCTGTGCGATCGCAAAGCCTTTGCCCGGGCCAACCAATAAATGACTGCGCGGTACTCGCACATTTTCAAATACCATCTCACCGTGCCCATAGGGAGCATCAAAGTCACCATAAGCGGTTAACATGCGCTCAATTGTTATGCCTGGAGTGTCGAGCGGCACGATCACCATGCTGTGTTGGTTGTGCCGATCATTTTCCGGGTTGGATAACCCCATAAAAATGGTAACCTTGGCGTTGGGATGTCCTAATCCCGTTGACCACCATTTACGCCCATTAATCACAATTTCATCATCACCAATAGCAATGTTGGCTTGCATATTGGTGGCGTCAGAAGAGGCCACTTCGGGTTCGGTCATGCCAAATACGGAGCGGATCTCACCAGCCAATAACGGCGTTAGCCATTGGGCTTTTTGTGCCTCATCACCAAAGTGATACAGCACTTCCATATTACCGGTATCTGGCGCATTACAATTAAAAATCTCGGGTGCAAATAAACAGCGCCCCATTTGTTCAGCCAGAGGCGCATATTCTAAGCAGCTCAACCCTTGCCCTAATTCGGCATCGGGTAAAAACAAATTCCACAGGCCATCCGCTTTAGCTTGCTGTTTGAGTGCTTCTACCTGCGGATGTAATTGCCATTGACGCCAGTCACCATGGTTATTGTGCTGATGCAAGAAGTGGTAAACATCATCTTCGATAGGCTCGACGTGATTTTGCATGAAGGCTTTGACGCGAGCTAAGTAGTCTTGGCAACGCTGACTATAACTAAAATCCATAGTGACCTCGTGGTAACGAACCGAAATATAAGTCTATTCTATGAAAAAGAGTAAGTTAAATTAATTCTAATGATAAATAGTTATGCCCAAACGACGCTTTTGAGCGCCTAAAAATACCGGGCTAGAAAATTTAAGTTAATGATAGCTATGATTATATTGGTTGAGATGATGATTTCGGTTTAAGTCAGAAGCAAGGGTAATTGTCGCCAAGATGACAATTTCGATTTTTGCGTTGACGCCGCTATTTAACCCGATCGATATACTCGAACAGTTGCTTTTCTCAACCATTGCGTGCAATAGCGTATAAAGTCGGTATCTACCACCATTTTTCTAGCATCAAGCGACGCATAGCCGCTAATGAAGCATTGGTAGATTAATCCCATATCAGTGCTTTGAAGTGCTTGCGACACATAGACTCGTAGCGGTCATTACCACCAATTTCTACTTGCTCACCGGCGCGAACGGCATTGCCATTCTCGTCAAGCCGCACTACAAAGTTGGCTTTGCGACCACAATGACACACGGTTTTTAGTTCAAAGAGTTTGTCTGCCCAAGCGAGTAAATAATGGCTACCGGCAAAGGTTTCGCCAGTAAAATCAGTTCTAAGGCCATAGGCCAAAACAGGGATATCTAATTCATCAACGACCTCGATAAGGTCTTTGACTTGGGCGCGTGAGAGAAATTGTGCTTCATCGATAAACACGCAATCAATTTTGCCCTGCTTGAGTTGCGCTTGAATATCATTAAATAGAGTAGTCTCAGCGTTGAAGAGTCGGGCTTCGGCTTGCAATCCGATCCGTGAACTGACCTTACCCACACCATACCGATCATCAAAGGCTGCGGTATAGATAAGTGTGCGCATCCCGCGCTCTTGATAATTGTATGCCGACTGCAGTAGTGCCGTCGATTTACCCGCATTCATTGCGGAATAATAAAAATAAAGTTGTGCCATGTGAGAAATGAAAATGCTGTTTGCGGGGGATTATACGGTATTTTAGGCAAAAAAAACGGCCCATTGATGGGCCGTTTTATGACTATCGTTACTTTTATGCTGCACTAGCAGTGCTGTCTACCTGAGTTTGTTCTGGCTTAAGTAGGTTTAAATCAAAATCAAATTCGTCAACGCGAACCGCAAGCTTGCGCTTAGCATCATAGCTTAACAATGCGGCATGCTCGTCTTGAGTAAGCTCGCCTTTCTCTAACAATGCATTGACTGCATTTTCAAAGGATACGAACGGTACTACTGGCGACTTGCGTAGTGCTTTTTGCACTTTCCCAAGCAGTGGCATTACTGCATGCTTGGCTTTAAATGCTTGCTCATTAATGTCGTTACCATCGCCTGGCTCAGTCACTACCAAGTGAGTCAGTTGCGCTTTAATGCTGCTATCTTGTAATGACGCAGTAGCCAATTCACGGACTAAGTCATCTGAAATCTGGCTCACAGATGAAGTGTAAGTGTTGGTCAACATACGCATCAAATAGCGAGTCGCCGTATTCGGGAAGTTACTGATAAAATCAACCAACGCTTTTTCTGCTTGTTGTAATGCCCACTGTGCCGCGTATTCAAAGTAAGGCTGCGCTTGTTTACGATCTTCAACGCGCTGCTCGTAGAAACGAATGGCAGCCATTGTGCCGTACAAGTAGCTCATCATGTCACCAAGACGCGCTGACAGTAGTTCTGCCTTCTTCAAATCGCCGCCCAAGACCAACAATGAAAGGTCAGCCAATGGCGCAAGTTTCGCTGATAAGGCGTTCAAGCGCTTCTCATATTTACGCACTTCGGGTAGCGCTGATTCTGTGCCACGTAAGAAAGGCAAATAGGCGTTAACTTTACTGCGGAAAGCATTTTTAACGCTGAATTTTACGGTTTTGCCTAACACTTTGTTAAATTCTGCGTCTGCTGACTTGTCATCACTGTGAATGAGATCAACCATTTCTTTCAAGTACGGGTGGCAGCGCATTGCACCTTGACCAAAGATCATCAAGCTGCGCGTAAGAATGTTCGCGCCTTCAACGGTAATTGCGATCGGCAGGGCAGAGTAACCGCCAGCCAACGTATTTTGTGGACCACGTTGGATCGCTTTACCGGCTTGCACGTCCATCGCTGAGTTGACCACATCACGGCCAAGTTCAGTCATGTGATATTTGGCGATTGCAGTGATAACTGAAGGTTTAAGACCTAAGCCTAAGGCTTCAGTGGTTAGCACGCGCATTGCTTCAAGTAAGAAAGTCTTACCGGCAATGTCGGCCAATTTATCTTGAATACCTTCAAAGCGACCAATGGGTACACCAAACTGTTCACGAACAAACGAATATTCAGCCGTTGATTTGAATGACGACTGCGCAGATGCAACCCCCATTGCGGGTAATGAAATACCGCGACCTGCGCCTAGGCAGCTCACTAGCATTTGCCACCCACGGCCAATGTTCTTCTGTCCGCCAATGATAAAGTCCATTGGGATAAAGACATTTTCACCGCGAGTTGTACCGTTGTAGAAACGCACGCCCATTGGGTCGTGACGATTACCCAACTCTACGCCCGGGTGATCTTTGGGTAACAACGCACAGGTAATGCCCAATTCAACTTTGTCACCCAGTAAACCATTTGGATCAAATACTTTGAATGCTAGGCCAAGTACAGTTGCGATCGGTGCAAGTGTGATGTAACGCTTGTCCCAAGTAACCGATAAACCGATCACTTCTTCACCGTTGTATTCACCTTTAGTTACGATTGCTGCGTCAGGAATGGAGCCAGCATCTGAGCCTGCTTCTGGGCTAGTCAGGGCAAAACACGGAATGTCTTGACCTACCGCCAGACGCGGCAACCAATAATTTTGCTGTTCTTCGGTACCATAATGCATCAACAGCTCACCTGGACCTAGTGAGTTAGGTACCATCACAGTTACTGCAATCGCACCACTTTTCGCTGCAATTGTGGCAACAATAGTTGAGTTCGCATATGGGCTGAACTCTAGACCGCCGAATTTCTTCGGAATGATCATAGAGAAGAATTTGTTCTCACCTAGGAAGGTTAGTATTTCCTGAGGGATGTGGTTGCTATTTTGCAGTTCAAAATCGTCAACCATCTTCAACAAGGTTTTTACTGGGCCGTCTAAAAAGGCTTGCTCGTCGGCACTCAATGTCGCTTTTGGGATATTACGCAATACCTGCATATCCGGTTTGCCACGGTAAATAGAAGATTCAATCCATACATCCCCTGCGTCGAGCGCTTCTTGCTCGGTAATAGAAATAGGGGGTAACACTTTCTTTAAGCTTGTTCTGATGCTCATTATACTCATCCGCTCATCTGACCAGTTGTGGATATATACTACTCCAATTTCTGAGAAGATCAAAACTTGCTAATGAAATGTTCACGGTTTGTTATCAAAAATTGTACAAAAAACAACCTAAGTGACTGATTTAATTGAAATGTGTAGGTATTAAAATACATACTTTAGTGTTGAAATTAATACGTGAGTGTGAAGCAATATTTACGCTTTTGCCGAATTTTCCTGCAAAAGGTGTCAATCGAGACACCCTTACTTTGCGTTATATACCCAAAAAGTGGTTTTTTACTCAGCATAATAAGTGGCGTGCCGTTATTATTAATAGTCTCAAGTGCGTTCTATACTAGTTAGATCAATTACTAAGCAGGTCAAAGGGAGAATGGAATGGTCAATCTACAACAGCTAATGTTGCGTCGAGTTGCATGGATAGCCCTATTGGGATTTGCGGCAAGCAGCTTTAGTGTTTTTGCCCAAGCCAGCGAACAGAGGGGTTTAGAAATTGCCCAACAGCGCAAGAGTGCGGACATTGGTTGGGGAGACAGCGCAGCTGACATGCGCATGATATTGCGTAACGCCCAAGGCCAGGAGTCAGTGCGTGAAATTCGCGTACAATCGCTCGAAGTACCTGATGATGGTGATAAAGCGTTAACTATATTTGATCACCCCCGTGATGTCAGTGGCACGGCCTTTTTGAGCTTCAGCAAAGCACTCGAGCCAGACTTGCAATGGATTTATCTGCCGGCACTAAAGCGGGTTAAGCGGATTAATTCGAAAAATAAATCCGGGCCCTTTATGGGCAGTGAATTTGCATTTGAAGATATGACGTCTTTTGAAATTGAGAAGTATCGCTTTAAGTTTATTGGTGAAGAAACTATCAACGGACGTCCTGCTTATGTGGTGGAACAAGTACCTTTAGATCCTAATTCGGGATATACCCGGCAAAAGACATGGGTCGATCAAGAACATTATTACGTTCACAAAACCGAATTTTATGACCGTAAGGACAGTTTACTTAAAACGTTAACGTTATCTGATTATAAGCAGTACAAGAACAAATTCTGGCGCGCTCACAGCGCTGAAATGTATAACGAGCAAACGTATAAGAGTACGCTATTGCTGGTGGATGAATTTCGATTTGATGTCGGTCTCAATGAGGCTGATTTTGATAGCAACAAGTTAAGAAACGTTCGCTAACTATGCAAAACCAATTTTCCTTGTCGATTAATCGCTGGCTAAGAGCGTTGGCTCTAGGGGGCGTTTGCGTCTGCGGCTCTACCCATGCACAAGACTTTGAAATCAGCGGCGAGGCAGGGGTTGAACAACGTTATTATTTTGAAGACCCACTGTTGCCAGAGCAAGAGCGGGCGCAAGGTTCGTTGTACGCAGCACCTGAGTTTTATTACAGTTGGAATGAAGGCGATGACCGCTTAGTGATCAAGCCGTTTGCGCGCGTTGATCAGCATGACAGCGAGCGCACGCACGTTGATTTACGTGAATTTCATTGGCTACATATCGCCAATGATTGGGAATTTATTGCGGGGATCAGCAAGGTATTCTGGGGCCAGACAGAGTCGCTTCATTTAGTTGATGTGATCAATCAAACTGATTATGTAGATTCGGTTGACGGCGAGACTAAGCTTGGTCAGCCCATGCTTAATTTTTCCTATTTCAGTGAGAACGGCCGATTTTCTGCCTTTGTGTTACCGTATTTTCGTGAGCGCACATTCGCCGGTCTCGACGGCCGAGTGACGCCCCCCTTTTTAATCGATACGGATAATCCGCTGTATGCATCTGACAAGGAGCAATCCAATATTGATTACGCTCTGCGCTGGCAACAGACTTTCGGTAGCCTTGACCTTGGGGTTTCGTATTTTGCTGGAACCAATCGTGATCCCTATTTAGCTCCCTCGATTGACCCAGATACAGGGCGGGTAAAAGTGCAACCCTACTATTCACAGATTCAGCAGGTAGCGATTGATGCGCTGGCGGTTGTTGATGCGTGGTTGTTCAAATTTGAGGGTATTTATCGGCGCGATGAGCAAGAGAATGTGCCTGATGCGCTACGTGCACAAGTCAAGGACGAATTTTTTGCCGCGGTTGCAGGCTTTGAATTTACTCAGGTTGGGATCTTTAACAGTCAATACGATTTGGGCTGGTTAGTTGAATATCAGTTTGATGAGCGCGAAGAAACAGCCTTTGTGTTTGGGCAAAATGACCTGATGGTTGGGTTTAGGATAGTTGTTAATGATATCGATGGTACTGAATTTCTGATCGGGATGGTACAAGACTTAGATAACTCAAGCAGCTATACTGGTTTTATTGAAGCTTCAAGCCGCATAACGGATCAGTGGCGTTGGAAGCTCGACGGTTATTTTTTTGCCAGTGATGATATTACCGATCCATTATTCTTTATTCGCAGAGAGGACTTTATACAGTTCACTCTGGAATATTATTTTTAAACAAGGAACCTGAATTATGTCACGTCGTTTGCTCAGTTCTCTATTGACTGCTGCCGCTATACTCGCCTCCGTAAATGCAGCCGCTACTGAACGGATGTATGCAGTTGTTAGTGCGGGGTACGCGGATAATGAGTTTGCCCAATATTCCGATGGCAGTGTTGCTTATAAATTAGCGGTAGGGCACCAGTTCCATCCACAATGGTATGTAGAAGGTGGTTATCAACGCATCGCAGATGATGCTGCAAGTGATGGCAATCCAGCCAATGGTTTGGAAGGCGATGCCTTGTTTGTTTCTGTACTAGGGAAAGCTGCTTCACGCGAAGGCGAGTTATTTTATCGCGTTGGCGTAATGCGCGCAGATTTGCAAGGAAGCGTAGTTTTTGATGATATCGTTGAGCCCTATGACGATGGTGTTATGGCTGGTATCGTGGGGATTGGCTTCGATTATTACGTGGGGCTCAACACCATGGTTCGTTTTGAAGCTGAATATATCGGCGGTGAGGACGATTTTCAGTCAAGTGCGGTTTATGTCGGTTTTCGCTACAACTTTAACTAGCCTTATGCATTCGCCAATGCGGTAAGGAGTAAAGAAGACACTTCCTTGCCGCAAAAACCTATCAATGTTTCTAATTTTATAGATGTGCACCTAAACAACGGTTTGATCTTACTATACTCACGTAGACGTATTGATTGGTACTTACAGCCGAACGACAGGGGGTTAACAGTTGAAAAATGAAATCGATAGTCACTTTATCTTGGCCGTGTTTGACAAAATTCGACAGCATGGGGAAGTGGTTGATAACGAATACCATTTAGAAGGTGTTAAAGCCTTTACCGATTTCGATGGCTACACCGTTTTTATCGAAGACGCATTGGTTAAATTGCGCTTCGGTTTTCATAACCAGTACCATTTTGATTATGACAAGCCTGAACATTTGGAAGCGTTTGAAAAGAAACTTCACCAAATTGAAAGTCGCTATAAGTCATAAGACTGTATTGGAGTAAGTGCAAGTTCAATCGATTGCTTGAGTTCGTCAATCATTACCGGTTTGGCGATGTGCGAGGTCATGCCAGCATCTAAACAGGCGCGCACGTCCTCGGCTCTGGCATTCGCAGTTAAGGCAATGATGGGGATTGTTTGCGCTTCGTGCGAGTTTAAAGACCGTATTCGTCGTGTGGCTTCATAGCCGTCCATTTCAGGCATCTGGCAGTCCATCAGGATAACACTGATGTCGTTTATTTTACTGCGCACCAACTCAATGGCTTCTGCACCATTTGCTGCCTTCATCACACGATAGCCTAATTGCGCAAGCATTTCTTCAGCGACCATTTGATTAATCGCATTGTCTTCAACCAACAAAATGTAGCCAAGCGCTTGTGCAGAATCGGATGGGTTGAACTCCGTCTTTATTGCTTGGGTATCATCAAAGGAATTAATAATTTCGATTAATGAATCTCTGCTGCTATTGAAATAATTAACTGCCAGTTCAGTACAGATTTGCTGATGTTGCGTGTTAAGGCTGTCATCCACAAAACTCAGTTGGTGAGGATTAATCAGTTTCTGATGATGCAATGCTTTAATCAGCTCAATACCCGGCATTCCCGTAAGGTCTTGATAAATCACTACACGTAATGATGCTCTGTCTAAGGAGTTCTCCTTAATCCCCTTAATTGCTTCAGGTGCAGTCGCGAAGGGCTGCAATTGGATATCATGACTTGACGTATATTCTTGCCAAGACAACACCACTCGCTCGTTATCAGTAACGATTGCAATATTTTCAACGGAATTTTCCTGCGGCGCAAATATAGCGCGCTTGATTGGTAAGGTAACAGTAAAAGTTGATCCCTTACCCAATTCACTATCGAGTGATATTGTGCCACCCAATAACTTGGTTAGTTCTTGGCAGATCGATAACCCCAGACCCACGCCAGCGCGCGCCCGACTGGAGCTAGAATCGACTTGAGTGAATTTTTCAAAGAGGGTTGCCTGGGCTTCTGCAGGAATACCGATCCCTGTATCGCGAACAGCGATTTGGAGTTGATCCTGAGCTTTTGTGACGGCAATATGCACCAGCCCGACATCGGTGCACTTGATCGCATTGCCAACTAGATTGAATATGATTTGATGCAACCGCAGCGGATCCGATTGAATGTTGTCCGGAACATCACTGGCCAGCGAATACTCAATGCGTAAAGGTTGGCCCTTTTCTTTTACTAAATTGCGCGCATTTTCGACGATACTAAACAATAGATGACTCAGATTGACCGGGCGCTCGTGAATCACCAACTTACCCGCTTCAATGCGGGAAACATCAAGAATTTCATCGATGATTGCCAAGAGATTTTTACCACTGCTAGCAATCAGCTGAACAAACTCCATTTGTTTGTCACTTAATTCAGTTGCAGCGAGTAACTGATTAAAGCCGAGGATCCCGTTTAATGGCGTGCGTATTTCGTGGCTCATATTGGCCAAAAACTCACTTTTAGCCTGACTAGCGGCTAACGCCTTTTGTTCTGCGCTTTTTATTTCTGTTATGTCTTGAAACGCGCCGCGCAGCTTAATCGGAGTATTCTCAGCATATTCCGCATAGCCGATTGCGCGAACCCAAATGCGCTTGCCTAGCGCGGTGATGAAAGGCAATTGTTCATCCCACGCTTTGCCAGACTCTATACCCTCAGCAACAGCTTCTGCGATCGTATCACGCGCTTCTGGTGCGTAATATTTAATCCCCTGTTCGACACTAATTTCGGAGCCGATCGGGAGCTCATGGATCCGGTAAACTTCGTCAGACCACCATAGTTGGTTAGTTGTAAGGTCGAGCTCCCACACTCCTAGCTTGGCAATATCATTGACTGCCGTTAACAAGGACTCAGTGCGCGACAGTTGCAATAAAGTTTCACGCTCGGAGGACACATTTTTGCCCATCCATACCAAACCCTTGCCGTCCTCTAACCACGGATTAATTGCAGAGATAGTGGTTTCTACCACGACTCTATCGCCGTCAGACTTTACAAAGCATAACTCCATTACCAGCGGGCTCTTATGTGCCGCTTTTTGCAGTTTCGCAGCGAGCGTTTCTGCGCTCACTGTTGCTTCAACGCCCACTTGTTGCGCTAAAAACTGCTGGCTTTCTTCGGTAAGCAGTTGAAACAAGGTGATTTGCCCTACCAAGTCAACGGTTTGGTAGTTGAGATTTTCAGTCGCAAAATGATTGACTAACGTTACTGTGCCAAATTCGTTGGTGGAAAACAGCAAGATCGGCGCAGAATTAAGCATTGAGCGCTGCAAATTACTATTAGCAATCAGTTTTCGCTCAAGTAACTTTTGCGCATTAATGTCGGTGATTGAGCCAATAAACTCGGCTTTGCCGTCAAGCTTTGGCTGAAACTGGATCTCTGTTATGGCCCAAAAATTTCCCCCGTGAACATTGGATAACAATAATTCACCTTTGTATTCGCCTTGTTCTTTAGCCGCTTGATGCAGGCGTCCGACTTCACTAAGGCTTGCTCCGCGACTGATAAGATTGAAAAAATCGGTCGCAGTTTGTGGCGTTTGGCCAGTCAGTTTATAAAATGCCTCATTGGCCCAAGTTACCTTTAGATTAGTGTCGGCAATAAACAAAGCAGAAGTCGATTTTTCTGCAAGCGATCCCAAGCGCTGCAGACTTAGATTTAGCGCGCGGTTTTTATCGGTCAGATCAGTAAAGGCAGCTTGTTGACGGGTGGTTTCTGTTATTGTGGCGATTGTTCGTTCATCGTCGAGTGGTGAGATGCTAATGCTGACATAAAATTGGGTTTGATCAGCATGTAGTGCAGGAAAACTCTTACCCGCTCCCATTTGCCTTGTCTGGGGATGATCGTGAAAATTATTGAGTAGTTCGGAATGTTTACGACGATATTCTTCAGGGATCAGTTTCTCGAGTGGTTCAGAAATTAATGCGCCAGCTGGATAGCCGAATAATTCGTGCAGGTGTTCGTTTGCGAACACAATAATACCCTTGCGGTCGATGACTAGCACTCCACAACCCATTTGGGCTAGTAATTGATCACAAAAAGCTTTATCCAAGATGCCACATTCCTTGCAAAACGTATGTTAATTTAAGCAGGTTAGTGTCCAGAATGCGAGTGTGCAGCGAAGGCTTTTATTGAACCATTGTTTTTGCACCTGTAAAACCCCATGCTATTCTTGAGCGAAATTGATGAAGTGATGGTTTTTGTGTCTAAAATACAGCCGCCGACATTTGAATGGCGTTTCTTACTACCGCAATATTGGCCGATTTGGCTCGGTGTTATTTTACTTTATATAATCAGTTGGTTACCGCTGAGGGTGCTAAGAATTCTGGCCAAGGGCAATGCATGGCTGCTGAAAAAATTAGTGAAAAAGCGAGTCGCCGTGGCGCGTCGAAACTTGCAGCTAACGTTTCCCGAATACTCGCAAGAAGAGCGGGAGCGTTTGTTAGATCGACACCTAGACTGCGCCGGTATGGCGATATTTGAAACGGCATTAGGCTGGTGGGCACCCGCCTGGCGGATCAGACGACTGGGGCGCGTTGAAGGCTACGAGCACGTCGAATCGATTCTGGCACAAGGTAAAGGGGTGTTTGGCTTAGCCATTCATAATGTAAATTTAGAGTTAGCTTGCCGTATCGTTGGTTATCGCCATCCCAGCATTGCGTTTTATCGCAAGCACAACAATCCGTTAATGGACTACTTGCAATATCATGGGCGGAATCGTTCAAACAAATACATGATCCATAAGCGCAATGCCAAAGCGCTCTTACACGCTCTAGATGAAAATGAATTGTGTCTGTACTTGCCCGATCAAGATTATGGGCGCTTGCAGAGTATCTTTGTGCCATTTGGCGGGGTAGCCGAAACGGCGACAACTACAGCAACATTAATGTTTGCACGCCGGGCGAACTGCATACCTTTAATGGTTTCGCCGCAGTACACCAAAAAGGGTTACGTCGTAAAATTTTATCCACCAATGCCAGATTTTGCCGATAAAGAGGATAGAGTGGCACTAACTGAATTGAACCAGCGGATTGAAACACTGGTCAAAGAACAGCCAGAAAGCTATTTATGGATGCATAAACGATACAAAACGCGTCCAAACGAGAATGATCCGAGTTTATATGATTAAATCGAGCAGGCCATTAGTTAGTTGGCGTTTACTAACTACTTCTGCTCAGCTGGGTAAGTAATGAATACAAGTTCGAACACATTGTTTTGGGTAAAGCATTTGGGACTCGCACTGGCGTTAATTGTCATTGCTGTGGTGGTAGTCATGCTGCAAGAAGAAACAGTTTCGACGCCAGAGCCAGAAGGCGCACCGGCAAAGCGCTCTGTTGCCAGTGGTTTAAGTGCTTTCTATCAAGAGTTTAGAATGAGCTCCAACGATCCCATCAAGGAAGAAGCTGGCGATTTCGTGATGGAAATTGGACCGGATGAACGCCCACTCGACCAACGCTTACAAAGCATGACTAGTGAGGCGCGCCCAGTCAGTGGGCGTTGGGTGGGAGAGAAAAAATACCGTACGTTTAAAGCCGGTAGTACATTGCGAGAAGCGCTTTCTTCATTTGCGCAGCAAGAAGGTATGCAAGTGATCTGGGACTTGGATCAGGACTTTGTTGTCAAACATCAGTTTCAGATGGACTCGACCATTGCCAGTGCGGTTAAACAGATTGCTAACGCTGTTGATAGTAATTTCATTGGCGACGTGCATGGCTACGTGTGCCCCAAACAACGCTCGTTGGTGATCACGGCCAATGATACTGACTATTTAACCGAGCATTGCGTCCGCGCAGACTAGCGCGCCGATGCTGGGTTCAATGTGTGGATATACAGTTCAGACACAAATTCGCGATAGTCTTTAAGCGCTGCTGTGTCCGGGACAAACTTCTCTCCATTTAGAGCGCCCTGATGGATCGCCTGACGCATTTGTAAGTAGGCAGTCTTTAGTTGCTCTCCCTGTTGCTGGGTGATCACCTTGGCATTAACCGCGCTATCCAGTATGCGTAAATTATCCGGCCAATCCACAAGTTCTGAAGCGTCGTGCGCGTGCGCGAGCACCCAGAACTGGGTTAAAAACTCGATATCGGTAATGCCGCCAGAGGCTTGTTTAAGATCGACTCCTTGCGGGGATGGTTTATATAAATGCGCGCGCATTTTTTCGCGCATGTCATAAACGGCCTGACGCAGTTCATCCATTGCACGAGGGCGCCGCAATATTTCCTGGCGCATAGTTTGAAAGCGTTGTTTGAGTTGTGTTTGCCCCCAAACCGGACGCGCCCGCACTAATGCTTGATGTTCCCATGTCCAGGCATTTTCCAGTTGATATTGTTGAAAGCTTTCAATATGGCTACACAGCATGCCCGAATTTCCGTTCGGTCTTAGGCGTAAATCGATTTCGTAAATGTTGCCAAGTTGGGTCGTCGTGGCCATTAAGTGCATCACACGTTGCACTACTTTGACATAAAATTGTGTGGCGCTCACAGATTTAGAGCCCGTGGTGTTTTGCTCAGGTGGCGCATTGTGTAGAAACACCAAATCTAAATCTGAGCCGTAGCCCAATTCAAGCCCTCCAAACTTGCCGTAGGCAATCACGCAAAGCCCAGCACTTTCTATCGTTGCACCTTCAGGCTCACCGTAGCGTTTACTCATATCTCGCCAGGCTGAACGTACAACGCTATCCAGTAGTACTTCAGCCAACGCGGTTAAGTGATCACTTACCGCGTTAGTAGGTAACGTGTCACAGACGTCTGACGCTGCAATGATCAGTTGTTGACTAAGCTTAAACTGACGCCATGCATTCATCATCGCTTCAAGATCATCAGGGTCGATGCGTAACATTGACTGGTGTAATTGGCTGTGCAGTTCGTCTCGAATAGCCTCTATGCTTATCGGGCGATGCGCCAGATAACTGGGATCCAATAACTCATCTAAAAGCATTGGAAAACGCGCGATTTGCTCACCAATCCACGGGCTCTGCCCTGTAAGAAAGAGTAATTGCTGGCGTGCAGGCGGATTTTCTAGCAATAGATCTAAGTAGGCGGTACGACCCGCGATACTGCATAAGATAGCGACGACTTGTTGCATCGCGTAGTGTTGTGAAGGCTTACTTAATATGTCAAATAGTATCGCTGGCATCAGTCGGTTGAATACATCAGCACCGCGTTGCCCCATGGGTATTTTGCTGAGCCGTTGCTCGAGATACAGGCAATGATTAAACAAGTCGGTAATAAGGTCGCCCGGTAAATATGGGGACAATAAGTGCTGCCAATCGTCTTCGATTAAGTCGACTGTCCACAAGTCTTCACTTAATGCATACAGCGGGTCGGTTTTATCGATTGCCTGCTCGGGGGTTTCCATGAGTTGATGAAAGTAACCATTGATGCGTTGCTGGGCATCGTTTATACGCGAATAAACAAACTCCCAACTGGACTCACCCAACAGCGCAACGATGCGCGCTTGCTCATCACTTGTGCTCGGTAATTGCTGGGTTTGTTCATCATTGACTTGTTGCAAGCAATGTTCGACTTTGCGCAAGAAGTAATAGTCAGTCAGCAGCTCATCACGCTCGGTAGAGCTGAGGATATCAACTTGCACGAGGCCATTGATGGCCTCAAGTAGCGATGGGGTTTGCAACAGTGGATATTTTCCCGCATGGATGATTTGCATACTTTGAATAAAAAACTCCACTTCTCTGATGCCGCCAGCGCCAAGTTTAATATTGTCAGTCAGGCGCTTTCTACGAACTTCTTTCTCGATCATATGTTTCATGCTGCGCAGCGACTCTAACGCAGTGAAATCGACATAACGGCGGTACACAAAGGGGCGCAGGAGTTGAGTCAATTGTTGATGAAAGGGGGTAGGTGGATTGATGATGCGCGCTTTCAACATGGCGTAACGTTCCCAATCGCGCCCTTGTTGCTGGTAATAGTCTTCCAGTGCAGAAAAATTAGCGACCAATGGACCACTATCTCCAAATGGGCGTAAACGCATATCGACGCGATACACAAACCCATCTGCGGTAACCGTATCTAAAGTGAATATGATGCGTTGCGCAAGTTTGGTGAAAAATTGTTGATTCTCAATCGACTTTTGGTTTTTATCCCGTTCTGCAAACGTCTCGCCCTTTTCCGGATAGGCAAAGATTAAATCAATGTCAGATGAAAAGTTTAACTCTTGCCCGCCAAGTTTCCCCATGGCCAAGATGCATAAGGGTTGTGGCGTATTGTCTGCGGTTTGCGGCGTGCCGTAGCGTTTCGCTAATTGATCATATTGCCAATTATATGCCGCCATGATCAGCGCATCTGCAAGCACAGATACCTGCTGCAATGAGGAGGCAATGGATTGCTGTTCAATCACATCTTTGTATGTGATGGTTGCCAGTATTGAGTGGCGCGCAATGCGCAATTGGCGCATGAGGTCAGCTTCATTAGTCACACCAGCAATAAATTCAGCAATAGCAGACGTAACGCCTTGGGTTAATGTATCAACTACAGTAAAGTCCTGCAGTTTTACAGCAAACTGTGCGATAAACGTGCATGCCTGCGGGTATTGATAACAGGTACGCCGGACAAATTCGCTCATACTAAACAGTTCAGCCAACTGTTGGCGTTGCTCAGCAGCCAATGAAAAGTCTTGTGCGGCTAACCAATCCAAGTGCAATTGGGATTGTTGGACTAAAGAAGTGTCATTTACAGAATTGGTTGGCATAATGAAAACAATCGCTCGCAGCTGTATAGCGCCAGTGTGGCATATTCAGCGGATGAACAACAATAATAGAAGACACAAAATAGTGTGTTTGAGTGAACGCTTTTTAGGAGCCTTATGGAAACTTTGGTAAAGCTTAACCCTCTACCCAGCGATCTCTGGGTATATTTGTCAATCGACATCAGTATCGCTTTTATTTTGCTGTTTTTAGTGCGCTGGCTATCAGGTCGTGTAAGCGGGATTAGTGTTACCAATGAATTGGGCAGTAAAGACAACTTTGCTTTCGGTATTAGCATGGCTGGGCGCATGTTGTCACTGTGTTTGGTGTTGGGCTCGGTGGTTGGCCGGCACGTCGGTGAAGGCTATCAAAGTGCCGCTATCGGCATGGTATTGTTTGGCTTATTTGGTATTGTTTTGGTGAGGATCGGCCGCTATGCACATGACAAGTTAGTCCTTAATCGACTGGATAAAGACCAAATGATTGATGAGAAAAATGTCAGTGTTGCACTAGTTGATGCCGCCAGCGCCATCGCCAGTGCGATTATGCTGAAAAGTATGTTGCAGTGGGTCGATGGAACCGACGCCAATGCGTTAATTGCTATAACCTCGGGTTTCGTTGTTGTGCTTGTCGTCTTGCTATTAATGACGCGATTCTATGAGATCCGTTTTGCCCAGAATAATCAGAATGACTCGTTTCAGAAAGCGTTAGGTAAAGGGCATGTAGCGGCGGCGATCGAGCACTCGGGAAATCTTATCGGCACGGCATTAGTCGTCTCAACCGCGGCCATGTTGTTAAAGTATGACGCGCAAACCTATGTGAGCAACGTCACCGGCTGGTTGATCACCAGTTTGGTGCTTGCCATAGCGTTACTGATTTTGGTGACTATTGCTAAGCGGGTAGTACTCAACGGCTTGAATTGGAAACAGGAAGTTGATCAGCAGCATAATGTTGGGGTGGCTGCCATCCAGTGCGTATTAAGTATTGGCATCGCATTTATTGTTATTGGTATTTTCACTCACGCGTAGTCGCGAAACTGGGCAGTGACAAATGGCCTGCAATCAAAGCAAGCTTAATGTTGCGGGATTGTCGCTTGATCCAGCTTTCGGCTTTTGATGCTTCGGCACGGTTGGGAAAGGGGTGAGTATATTTAAGGTGCAGTGGTCCCTTACCCTTTAATGCTTTCGCGCCTTGCGGTTTTCCCGCATGTTCAGTGAGGCGGCGAGCTACGTCGGTGGTAATGCCAGTGTATAGATGTCCCAAGCGATTCTCGATGATATAAACGTGCCATTCGGATTGCGTTGGTTGTGAAGCTGATTTTTCCTGATTCACTGGTATACTCTGCCCATCTCATTCAGATTGAATTGTAAACTCATGAATCTACCAGATTTTAGCCAAGCACGTATCCTCATTGTGGGTGACTTAATGTTGGATCGCTATTGGAAAGGTTCAACTGCACGCATCTCGCCAGAAGCACCGGTGCCAGTGGTGCGCGTTGGGGATACGGAGGACCGTCCAGGTGGCGCGGCGAACGTTGCCTTAAATGCTGCATCTTTGGGCGCTAAGGTCACGCTGTTGGGAATGACAGGAGCAGATGAAACGGCCCAAGTCCTTATGGGGAAACTGCAGGCAGCTTCCATTACGTGTCATTTCGCGCAAGTTAACGAGTTTGATACCATAACCAAATTACGGATCCTCAGCCGTAATCAACAGCTTCTGCGCTTAGATTTTGAGAAAAGTTTTGAATCTGTCGACAAACAAGCGCTGACCGAGCAATTCCAAGAAGCCATCGGCAACGCCGATGTGGTGATCTTATCCGATTATGCCAAAGGGTGTTTAAGTGCAGCGGCAGATTTGATCGCCGTTGCGCGTGCGCACAAGGTGCCTGTCGTTGTTGATCCAAAGGGTAATGACTTTACAAAATACACCGGCGCTACGGTTGTTACGCCGAATCTGACAGAGTTTGAACAGATTGTAGGGAATGTCGAGGATGAGGCTGGACTCGAATTGCAGGCGCAACAACTGAGAAAAACTTTGGCGCTAGATGCCTTGCTACTGACGCGCTCAGAGCATGGTATGTCGTTATTTGTTGAGCATGAATCGCCCTTGCATTTACCCGCGAAAGCCCGTGAAGTTTATGACGTTACTGGCGCTGGGGATACGGTAATCTCTACCCTTGCTGCCAGCATTGGCGCCGGTAGTTCGCTCGCGGATGCCTGTGTTCTTGCCAACATTGCCGCCAGTATCGTGGTTGGAAAATTAGGTACTTCAACGGTTTCTACCACCGAATTGGCAGTTGCTTTGCGCGATGAAGCCCACCCAGATGGCGGTGTGATGAGTGAATCTCAACTTAAACAATCAGTGCTGGCGGCCAAGCATCGTGGCGAGAAAGTAGTCATGACCAATGGCTGTTTTGATATCTTACATTCCGGTCATGTTGCTTATTTAACCGAGGCGGCCAAGTTGGGCGATAGATTAATTGTTGCCGTCAATACCGACGACTCAGTGCGCAAGCTCAAAGGTGAAGGGCGGCCGATTAATTCTGTGGATCGCAGAATGGCCGTGTTAGCCGGATTAGCGGCGGTTGATTGGGTGGTGCCATTTGCTGAAGATACGCCACAGCGACTCATTGGTGAAATATTGCCAGATGTCTTGGTTAAGGGCGGTGACTACACGATTGAACAAATTGCCGGTGCGCAGGAAGTGTTAGCCAACGGTGGTGAGGTAAAAGTCTTGTTGTTTGAAGAAGGCGTTTCCACCACAGGTATCATCCGTCAGATCGTCGATCGCGCTTAATCGACTATCGATTGATCCCAGTGCATTAGCCTTGTAAGCTAGCGTTTCTTGGCGGTGCTTTACTAATTAGCGAGTGTGCATGTACGAATCTCATTATGGGTTGACCTCAAAACCCTTCCAGCTTACGCCTGATCCGGCGTTTTTCTTCGCGAGTAAATGGCACAAGCGCGCAATGTCGTATTTGCAATACGGGTTGTCGCAAGCCGAAGGGTTTATTGTCATCACTGGCGGGATTGGTACTGGCAAAACAACGATTGCGAATAGTTTATTAGCCGATATTGAAGATGATATCGTTGCCGCGCAAATTGTGACCCCCAAACTGAATCCCGATGAGTTAGTGAAGATGGTGGCGTCAAAATTTGATATTGATGTTGCCAATAAAACCAAGACGGATCTGTTAGAAGCGCTAGAAGACTTTCTGGAAGGCTTAAGCCGCGAAGGCCGCCGCGCATTGCTGTTGGTGGATGAGGCACAAAACCTGCCGTTAGAGACCGTTGAAGAGCTACGTATGTTGTCTAACTTCCAGAAGGACGGTAAGCCGCTCTTGCAGAGCTTCCTGTTAGGCCAAGAAGAACTGCAACCGATCCTACGCGCACCCAATATGGAACAGTTCCGTCAGCGTATTGTTGCATCTTGTCATTTGGCACCACTGTCGCTTGATGAGCTTAAAGAATATATTGAGCACCGTATGCATAATGCAGGGTGGAAGGGTACTTCTTTGTTTTCTGAAGAAGCCTTCAATCGTATACATGCGTTTACCACAGGTGTGCCGCGTAAAATCAATACCTTGATGGATCGCGTGCTGTTATATGGATTTTTAGAAGAACTTGAAACGCTCGATGAAAATGCGATTGACGCTGTGGTGGCAGAGGTTAAGGAAGAGATGTTTACGCCAGATCCGGTAGCACCTCGTTCATTAAAGGATGAAGTTAGTGGCCCTGCCAATATGACGGATACCGGCACAGAAATTCGGGATGTAGAGTATTATAAAACCATGCTTAATGAGCTGGTTGATGCTCTCGACAGTGCTATTAGCCATAAAGTTAAGCTAACTCAGTACATTGACAAGCTGTTAAAGAAGAAATACCGGACCTACGTGCGGTTGAAGGATGAATAAAGGTAACTAAATAAAAAAGGTTGGCACTGCCAACCTTTTTTATTTGTAGGTAAATCTTAGCGGCGATGGCTCAGGGGATAGGTACTTAAATTAAATCGTAGTTATCGTGGCTAGTAAAAATGATGCTTAACACTTTGCATGGTTCAGTGGTTGCGGGCTTAACAGCGGCGCATTCATTTTACAAGCGGTAAATAAGGGAAACTGAAATGCGTCGTTCCTGATAGGTCGCAGCGGTATTGGTGGTGTCGCTATCAGTAAAGGTTATCTGGGATGACACCGATAAATCCCGATTTACTTGATGGCGAATGCCGCTTTCGGCTTTGAGTATTTGATTCCGGTTATTGGTATCCAGGAAATCGGTTTGATTGTAGTTAATGTTACCAAATGCGCTGGTTTTTGCCCCGGCCTTGTAGTTGATGCTGGCAGAAACAATCATATTGTCTTGCTCGCGTTGCGTGTCAATAAATTTCGTCCGTCCACCATTGAGTGTCACTGAAAACGTGAGTTTGTTAGCGTCAAAACCTGCGCTCAAACGCCCAAAACGACGCACAATCACTTCTTCACTGATTTCGGGAATACTTTGAAACAGTGAGTTGAACTGTTCGTCGGGTTGTAACTCATAAGCAAGCGAACTGGGCAGAAAACACTGACTCTGATCAACGGTTCCGACCGGACAGACAAAGACGCCCAGTTCTTCAAAGTTGCTGATCAAGCGACTAAATGTAGTCAAGGTTTCATCATAGCTCGCAGCAACGCGGAATTTTTTAGTGTTATACACAAAAGAAAATTCACCCGAATCGCCAAATGAGCGCCTACCATAACTGGCTTCTAAACGCGTTCGGCTCGTAAATGCCCACACTGCGTCGAAAGAGACATATTGTTCGGTGTCGTTATCATCACTGCCTTCTGCTTGATTGAATGCGACAGAAATTTTACGATTGTTTGATTCAAACCATTCCAAGCCAGCGCCATAGCTAGTAAATTCACCTAAGCCAGCACTCCTAACACCACTGAATTGATTTCTTTCATCGGACGCTATTACATACAATGACAGTGGTCCATAGACCCCAAGTGCGGATTGAAAATTGGTGCGTCGCGAGACTAAATCGTTATTTGTTCTGCGGCCTTGAGTATCCTGCCATGTATTAACGAGGGACCATCGCAACTGTTTAAACTCGCGTCCTTGTCGGATGTCAAAAAATGTAGCAATACTGCTGTTATTTAGATTGGTTGTTGAGTTAACTGACTGGTCACTTTCAACCTTATTTCCTCGTAGTTCCCAATTTACATTGAACCAACGTTGTGTTGCGGAGGAAAATTTTAATGACGCAAAGTTGGTACGCAGTTTACCCAGATTCTGTGAGCCAGAAATAAAATCATCGGCAAAGGCTAGGGATGGGTCGGTATTGCGATAACGCAGTTGTGAACCTGCGCCTAGCCTTAAGTAATTTTCAACAAGCTCAACGTTGCCAGAGATCTCATATTCAGTAAAAGACTGGTCTAGACTTGAATCGCGCCCGTCGGCATCTTGATACAAATACGTATGATCGATATTCCACACAAACGCCGCAATCGGCCCGTTATAAGATAATGAGACTGAAGGATTCAGCGTCCAGGATGTGGACTCGCCGTTTACCCTGCGGGTACCATCTGAGCTGGTATCCGCTGCTACTAGCGACGAGGCCAGTTCAGCATCAAAGGTAAAATCTGCCTGGACTTGTGGCACAGCCGCCAAAGCCCCTACAGTTAAGAGAGCCTTGATCAATTTGTTTAATGGGTGGCGTCCTATGTCTACCTGCTGGATCATAATTCTTTGGTTTCTGAGCCGTAATAATATCCGTAGTAGTAGTCGCCCGATGTGCTATTGCTACGTACCGATTTGTTCACTACAAATCCCTTCGCCATCTCTGGCGACAATAGCTCAGTGGCAGTTTTCACGAGGCGCAACTTTGACTCGTTCTCCTCAACCACAATCACCGCCTGCCCCGCAAGGTTGGCTAATACTGCGGATTCGTTAATCCCCAATAATGGCGGGCAATCGAAAATGACTACTCGGTCAGAGTAGCGGCTGGAAAACTCATTGACAGCCTGCAACATCTTTTCACTTGAAAGCAATTCGGTCGACAAATGGTGGGAGCGACCTGCCGGGATCACGCGCAGTTTATCAATACTGGTCTTGTAGAGTACGTCAGAAATAGAGTGGCATTCATCGAGTAAGTATTCCATCAATCCATTGCCCGTTTTCACGCCTAACTCTCGAGATACCGAAGGGCGTAAAACATCCGCATCGACCAACAATACGGTTTTATCTTTCTCTAATGCAATACTGATCGCTAAATTGATGGCTGTGTAAGTTTTGCCTTCATTGGGTTTAGCGCTAGACACCATCACAATATTACTATTGTCTAAGGTCTTTGAGATTGGGCCAAAGGCCGTGCTTAAGATCTTCCGTTTGATCCCACGATACTCATCTGACTTGCGTGAGCGCTCACCTGTAATCGATATGTAACCCCTACTAGCGAGGTAATCCGGGTCAATTTCTAGGTACAGGTCGTCTGTGCTTGCTTTTGCCTTTTTCTTAGAACTTTGCTTCGTTTGTGTTTCAGCAATGTCAGCTTTTTCTTCAGGCTTTGTAGACTGTGTTTGTGCTTTTTCTTCAGCTCTCTTAGATGCTTGTTCGATTATACTGCTGTCATTATCTTTGACTTCGTCCGAAGAAGTTTCTGCTGGCTGTGCTTGCTGCTTGGCCCCTTTTTTGGCCAACGCCTTTTCAATTGTGCTCATTATAGAAACCTCTCCAATTTGGACATTAGATCAATGTTCAGAATTTCTATCGTCACTAATCCAAAATACATCAGGAAAATTCCGGCGCATGATATGGCAAATATCATCATGTGCAGTCGCTCTGATTTCACTTTGGCATCTTTATTAATGTCTTCTACCACACCCAGTATTGGGATCCCTGTAGCTCTATGCAGCGCATCTGCTGACAACACCACCGGCGCAATCTGACTGACTAACAAGGCGATACCTAATCCCGCGCCAAAGCCAAGCATCAAGATTGCCGTATAAAACAAGATGCGTTTCGGACCAGAAGGTTTGTTGGGTAGCTTCGGTGGCACGATAACGCGGAACTTAACCTCATCATTAGACACTTCAGCATTACGCGAAATAGCAGCAGACTCACGTTTTGATAATAACTGTTCATACTTTGATTTGGTGATCCCGTAATCACGGTTTAATGCAGTTAGCTCTGCCTCGACGAGCGGTACTTGATCTATTTTGTTGGTTAAGTCATCAATAATATTATCAAGGTCGGCTTTGCGAACTTGTAAAGACGCCAGCTCGGCATCTAAGCGTGTGAGTTCTAAACCTAGCTGCTGAGCAAATGGGTTGTTGGTCGCTGCGGCAGAAGAGGAATCATTACTGAGACGGGCCACATATTGACGAATTTCCTCGGCGCGCTTTTCTTCCAAATCTTGCAGTAGGTTAGAGGCTTTAACAACATCAGGGTGGATGTCAGTAAAGCGCAATTGCAGTTCATCTAAACGTGCACGGAGCGCATCGATCCGCGCGTCATATTGGGTTTTCACTATCCGAGTATTGGCTTCGTCAATACCGTTGGCAAAATTAGTGGAGGCAGAAACCGCTTGTAAACGCTCATTAAGCGCTTCGATTTGCTGAGTCACTTCATCGATATTCAGTAATACGTTTTTGCGCGCTTGGCGTTGCTCCGATAGGTTTGAATAAAATGTTCCCTGCACGGGCAATAGGTAGGAATACTGGCGTTTAAAATTGGCCAAACGTTGCTCGGCTTGCGAAAGGCGCGCTTCATATTCGGCAATTTGTTCGTCTAAAAACCGATTTGCCGTGTCAGTCCCTTGACGAGATTCACCTAAGGTTCCCTCAATAAATAGATCGAGCGTTTCATCGACGACCGCTTGCGCCACCGCTGGGTTTTCATGTGTATAAGTTATGTTGTAAATCCGGTCAGATCTGCGACCGCCACGCGAGGTAACTTTGATATTGTTCATTAAACCTTCGATAAGGTTTTCATAACCCACTTCGGACGTAACCGTAACGTCAAGATCAGTTTCGCGTGCTAGCTTTTCGATATTGGGTCGACTCAACAAAGTACGCACAATCATGGCAACTTCTTCAGCTGGGTTTGATTGCACCGCCACGCCCTGAAGTAAAGGCCTCAATGCCGAACGCGTATCTACATATACGCTCGCTTCTGATTGATACTCATCGGGCATCATAAACACGTATGCCATCAATGCAGGGCAAATTAACCAAGTGCAAATGATGATGTAGCGCTTCTTAATCCAGATGCCACTAATGTATTCTTTAATGGCTTCGAAGGATTTAATTAGATCTTCCATTTTCGCTTTACCTTACTTCGTAAGCACGGACATTTTCACGACCGCCAAATCCTAGAACCATGCTTCAGGTATAATGATGATATCACCCGGTAATAAATCGACATTAGCTTCGATTTCACCGCGTCGAACGAGTGTATCGATGTCGATATCGAATTCGCGTTGCTGGTTGTCGATAACCCGGATCAGTTTGGCGCCGTCACCATCCGCAAATTCTGTTAGGCCACCCACTTCAATCATGAGATCAAGCAGGGTCATGCGTTCACGATAATTAATCGAACGCGGATTAACGGCTTCACCAATCACCCGTACTTGCTCGCTGAAAGGGCCAACGAATCCGGTTACGCTTACTGTTACAATTGGGTCGCGAATATATTTAGACAGTTCTTCTTCAACTGAACGCGCTAGTTGGGTAGGCGTTTTGCCAGAAACTTCGAGGTCTTCGACTAACGAAGTCGTAATCTTGCCATCGGGACGCACAATAAAGGAGCCTGATACTTCAGGGTTACGCCATACAAAGATATTTAATGTGTCACCGGGACCAATCAAATAGGAATAATTGTCAACAGATGTGGTTAATGATGCAGATGGAATTGCAGGGGGTAGCTTGTTGGTTGAGCACCCCACCAAAAACATCAAGCTTTGAACCATGATTGTAAAAACTATAAACCTGTAGAGCATCGCAACTTTCCCTTTATGGCAATCGTCAAATAAACTTATTGTTTACCCTGTGCTTAGATGGCATATAATGCGTAGGATTTTTTAAGAAGTCTACCCGATTTGTTTGCACATTCCTACGATATTTGTCGAGGAATGAGATTAAGGAGTTAATGTGGCATTATCGAAAGCTAACCAGTCTAGACGTTCCAATGCACTTGTGGTTACAGAGGCGGTAATCATTGGCTACGTGAGCTACCTTGTCAGCTTTGTCCTAGCAGAGGCTTTTGATATCCCAGCACCCAGCCTAGAAGCGGTGGTTGTGAATGTTGGATTGCTGATCATTTTTACCCAGCTATGCGCCCTTTCTGTGGGGTTATATGAAGCGAAATTACGCGTCACCTTTCGCGGTATTATTCGGCGCATTTTCGTTAGTGCAGGCCTAGCCTATTTCGTCGTTGAGGTGCTAACCAGCACGCTATTACAAAAACTGCAGTTACACCCTTACTACTTACCCTCCGCGATTGGCACTATTATTCTTTCGCTGGTTGTGTTTCGGTATTTTACCACCCGCTTGGGCCTTTTAGGTGTTGGCCGTACTCGAATCATTGTATTAGGTGCTGGAGAACGCGCGTCGATCATAGAAAAGAGAATGCGGCGTAACGTGGATCGTATGGGCTTTGAGTTAGTCGGGTTTGTCCCGATCCCTGGGGATAACCGCGAAGAAGGCATTATCAACGAAAAGCTAATCCAAATTAAAGTCGACAATCATTTCCGTCGCTTCCTCCAAGACAATGATATTGATGAGGTTGTTATTGCTTGTGATCAGCGACGTGGCACTCTGCCTATTGATGTTTTATTTGATTGCCGCTTCAGAGGTGTTGAAGTGACTGATTTACTTGACTTCATGGAACGTGAAACCGGTCAAATTGTAGTTAATTTGATGTATCCGAGTTGGGTCATCTATTCGAATGGTTTTTCATCGCAGAATTACCTGCGTGATGGGCTTGATTACATTTTAAACGCCACAATGGCCTTTTGTGTGTTGTTCTTTGTGTGGCCGTTTATGTTGCTAACGGCGCTGATCATTTGGTTAGATGATGGGCGCAGAACAAAAACCTCCGTATTTTATAAACAAGAGCGGGTGGGTATGAATGGCAAGCTATTTAAAATTGTCAAATTCAGAAGTATGCGGCCTGACGCGGAAAAGATGGCGCGAAATGGGCGAGTAAAAATGATAATCGCGTAACTCGGATTGGTAATTTTATTCGTAAATACCGCATTGACGAGCTTCCCCAACTATTCAATATCTTTAAAGGCGAAATGTCCTTCATCGGGCCGCGTCCAGAAAGGCCTGAATTTGTGGAGCAATTGATTAAAGAAGTTCCATATTACAATCAGCGTCACAACGTGAAGCCAGGATTGGCGGGGTGGGCGCAACTGAACTATCCCTATGGTGCGAGTATTGAAGATAGTTTGGAAAAATTGAAATTTGACTTGTACTACGTAAAACATCAAAGTTTGTTACTCGATTTGCTGATTTTGATCAGAACCGTAGAAGTTGTGCTCTTTGGTAAAGGGCGTTAGGGACAAAACCATGAAAGTTTTACATGTACTGGAATACTCGCCACCGAACATCAGTGGTTATTCTCTGCGCTCACGGGCCATTTTAAAACATCAACGAGAAATCGGCATTGAAACGTGTCAAATGACGAGCCAGCGTTTTCAAGACTTCAAAACCATGGAAGAAGACGTCGAGGGGATGCGATTCTATCGCACGAAACCTACTACGTCAGTGTTTGCCAAAATCCCTTTGGTTGGATATTTAGCCTACATCAACCATCTGGCCAAACGTGTCGAAGAAGTTTTCTTAAAAGAGAAACCGGATGTAATCCAAGCGCATAGCCCCATGTTTAACGCGCTTGCGGCCGCTAAAGTGGGGCGCAAGTACGGTGTTCCAGTAGCCTATGAAGTGCGCGCTTTATGGGAAGATGCAGCGGTTGATACCGGAAAAACCAAGCAGGGGAGTCTGCGCTATAAATTAATCAAAGCCATAGAGCAGCACGCCTTCAATACCGTTGATAAAGTGAGTTGCATTTGCCAAGGTCTAGAGCAGGACTTACGCGCCCGTGGTATCAGTGCGAAAAAACTCTTCGTAACGCCGAACGCAGTAGATATTCAGCAGTTTAAAGTTATTACGCAAGCCGACCCAGAGATACAGCAGCAATACAACCTGTCGAATAAAAAAGTGTTAGCCTTTGTTGGCACCTTCTTCAAGTATGAAGGCTTAGCGATCGCGATCAATGCCATGCCCGCGATTATTCAGCAGCGCCAAGATGTGCATTTGTTGTTAGTCGGCGGCGGCAATGAAGAAGCAAATTTGCGCGCGTTGGCGCATTCATTAAATGTTGAAGATTATGTAACTTTCGTCCCTCGTGTACCATTTGATCAAGTTAGCCGCTATTACAGCGTCGCTGATGCGTTATTGTTCCCACGGGAAAGTATTCGATTGACCGAGCTAGTAACGCCATTAAAGCCCCTCGAGGCTATGGCACAAATGAAGCCGGTTTTTGCGTCCGATATCGGTGGGCATAGAGAGCTTATCGAGCATGGCAAAACTGGGATCCTGTTTAAGCCGGATGCACCGGAAGCTATTGCAGAAGCAGTTTTATCAAATATTGATGAGGTAGAACAGCTCAAGCAAATGGCCGAAAATGGATTGGCATTCGTGACTGATGTTAGAAATTGGCACAATACCGCTAAGCAATATCAAAAAGCTTATCAGGAATTGTTGGATGCGAAATGATTTCAATCTTTTGGCGATAACCAATCTTTATCCGACGCCATGGGACCCAACACGAGCGGCTTTTAACCGCCAACAGTTTGAGATGTTGGATAAATCGGTTAATTTAACCATTGCAGTACTGATCACGTTTCCGGAATGGTTGCGGCACCGCAAGCAAATAGGCGAGAGTGAAAATTTACTGTTTATTCCACATTTTCATATTCCCAGAATAGGCGCTCGTTGGGCGCCTTTCTTCCAATATGTCGCGCTACGCTGGCAGCAGCGAAAACTACTAAGCAAACAACCTGACGCCATTTATGCTGCTTGGTTGTACCCCGACGTGGTTGCCAGTGCAAAGTTCGCTGCTCGTAACGGCTTACCCTGCATAGGTAAGACCCATGGCACCGACGTTAATTATCATCTGCAAAATTCGCAAAAAGTACGCAAAGTCTTGTCGATCCGAGATGCGCTAAAGCATGTGTTTTGCCCTAGTCAAGCAATAGTTGACCGCTTGGTGCAGTTGGGTTTTGCTCCCCAAAAAGTCTCCGTGAATTATAACGGTGTGAATCGAGATGTGTTCTACCCTGCAGCAGATCCACGGACAAAAGATGAGCCATTCAAGCTAATTTTCATTGGTAGTTTAATCCGAACTAAAGGCGTCTTTGAATTGCTTGAAGCTTTCAACCAATTGGCGGATAGAGATTCTTTCCAATTAAGCATCATCGGCAAGGGGCCAGAAGAGTTAGCACTAAAAAGCAAATGCAAAGAGCATGGGATTGAGTCTAACGTAGAGTTTCTGGGGGCTATTCCATTAGAGAAAGTTGCCGAGAAGTTGCGCCAAGCCGATTTGTTAGTACTGCCTAGTTATCGCGAGGGGGTGCCAAATGTCTTGCTTGAGGCTTTAGCATGCAGTGTGCCCGTGGTATCAACCACTGTCGGTGGGATCCCCGAAATAGTGACTCCGGATACCGGGGTGCTTGTAGCTCCTCAATCTACAGTTGCATTGCTTGAGGGGCTAAACCAGGCGCTAGAGAAAGACTGGGATAAGAAAAAGCTGGCCCAGCATGCGCAGAATTTTGATTGGGCTACCAATGCCCAAACTGTAGTCGACAAATTGACCGAATTGAAACCACTATGCTGATTAAAGACGATCTACGCTATAAGCGTGAATTTTGGCAAGAGCAGGGCTTTAACCCGTCACGGATCCGGGTATTGATGAGTGATGGTACGAGTGCCAATGTTTTGTACCGTGTAACGGGTTGGTTCCAACGTTACAAGTTGATCCCTTTTTCATTTCTCTGCCAATGGCTGAACAAAGTCATCAATGGTTGCGTGATTGGCGCAGGAGCAACCTTTGGAAAAGGCTTGATTTTAATGCATCCCGTGGGCATCGTAGTGAACTCTAAAGTGATTGGTGGTGAGCGGGTTATCATTGAAAGCGGTGTAGTCATTGGTGATGAAAAAGGGAAAGCACCCGTGCTCGGCAATGATGTTTTTATTGGCGCAGGTGCAAAAATAGTGGGTGGAGTCCGAGTGGGTAACAATGTGAAAATAGGCGCAAATGCGGTTGTAGTTAAAGATGTTGCCAACGATTCAACCGTTGTAGGTATTCCTGCTCGGCCAATAGGAAAAAGTCAGTGATTGAAATTTTGTTTTGGTTAGCCGTGTTTTTGCTGGCCTACACCTACGTCTTGTATCCATTATTGCTAAAACTATTAGTTGCCGAGAAGTCAATAGGAATGATTGCACCAGAGAGTTGGCCGGCTGTTGATGTTGTGCTTTCTGCCTACAATGAAGAAGCGTGTATTAAAGCTCGGATAGAAAACTTGCTGGCTTCTGATTATCCTGGTGAACTTACCATTCGCGTGGCCTCAGATGGCAGCGCGGATAGCACCCCAGCTATATTAGCCTCGTTTAACGACCATCCCCGCGTTGATGTAAAAATCCACACGATAAATCGAGGCAAAGTGACCGTTCTGAATGAGCTTGTCAACCAGTGCCAAGCGCCGCTTTTAGTTTTTACTGACGCAAACACCGAGTTTACGCCTGATACGATTACCAAGTTGGTGGCGAGTTTCGGTCCGACCATTGGCGCAGTGTGTGGCGAGTTGCACTTGTACAATCCCGAAGGCAACGACAATAGTGACAGCTTGTATTGGCGGTATGAACAGTTTTTGAAAAAGCAAGAGTCAGCAATGGGAGCATTACTGGGCGCAAACGGTGCGGTTTATGCCATTCGTCGCGAGCTCTACCAGTCCTTGCCGAGTTCTACCGTGGTAGACGATTTTTGTATTGTAATGAATGTTAAAAAGCAGGGCTATGATGTCATTTATAATGACCATGCTGTCGCTCATGAAGAGGTCGCACCGTCATTGCAGGATGAGTTTGGGCGCCGGGTTCGCATTGGTTTGGGTAACTATCGCGCTTTTTTTGCTAATTTGTGGGCATTATCGCCACTGCGTCTGAGCTTAGCGTGGAGTTTTCTCTCGCACAAAGTTCTGCGTTGGTTCGCTCCACACTTAATGCTGTTAGCATTCGTTTGCAACGTTTTACTGATAAATAATCCGTTTTACACTTTGATTTTAGCGTTGCAAATAGTCTTTTATGTAATCGCAATCTACGGTTTGATGCGAGAAAAGCGCGGTAAGAAAAATCATGCACTAATCGCAATCGTCACTTTTTTTGTTTCGATGAACTTGGCTCTAGCACAGGGCTTTTTAAGGTTTCTCAGCGGTGGACAATCGGGAGCTTGGAAGACCACAGCTCGCCAGGGGGAGAATAAGTAATGATTTGGGCAATCGCAGTTATTGGTGCGGTAATTTTATTGACCTTGGTGTTGTTTATATTCGCAGTAAAAAAGAAGAATATGGACAGCTGGCTATGGCCGTATATCAAACAAACGCTATTGGGTCAGCAACCCAAAGTTAACGGCACTAAGCATGTACTGTTTTGCTTTGTTGACCATTTTGAGCCGCAGTGGAAAAACGATTCTATTGAGCTAGAGCGCGAGCGCGTCGACCGATGGTACACGCTGTATCCAGAAATGGCGAAACAGCATGTTGATGCCGATGGCTGCCATCCCAAGCACAGTTTCTTCTACCCAGAAGAAGAATATCGCCATGAACACTTAGCCAAGTTATCAGATTTATGCCACCGCGGATTTGGTGAAATTGAGATCCATCTACACCATGACGACGATACTGCAGAGAATTTACACAAAGTGCTCAGCGACTTTGCGGTTACTTTGCACGAACAGCATGGCGCTTTGCCTGTCCATCCAGAAACAGGGCAAATCCAATATGCGTTCATTCATGGTAATTGGGCACTGGATAATTCGTTACCCGGCGGCATTCATTGTGGTGTAGATAATGAGTTGAAGGTGCTCAGAGAGTCGGGCTGCTATGTCGATATGACACTGCCTTGTGCTCCAAGTCCGGCACAAACCAGTAAGATCAACTCAATTTATTATGCTCAAGGAAAAGACGGCGCTTGTAAGTCGCATAACACTGGCGTTGATGTAGAGGTAGGCAAAGCCCCCAGCGGAGACTTAATGTTGATCCAAGGTCCAATTGGATTGAATTTTAAGTGGAAAACGGCGTCGGGCATGCCGCACATCGAGAACGCGGATGTCAGAAAGACAGCACCGCCACTGGACATTCGAGTGAAGCAATGGGTCGAATCAAATATTCATGTAAAAGGCCGACCTGAATGGATCTTCGTAAAAGTGCATACGCACGGTACGCAGGAGCAAGACAAGGAAACGTTATTGGGAGCGCCACGACATCAAATGCATGACTATTTAGAAACGCACTACAACGATGGTAAGAACTATGCGTTGCACTATGTGTCAGCGCGTGAAATGTACAATATCGCTAAAGCAGCAGAAGCGGGTAAGTCCGGTAATCCTAATGATTATCGTGATTTCTTATTGCCTAAACCAGCGTTTCGCGCATTAAGTCAAGCGGTTGAATCCGGTGAATAAAGTAAAACGCCTGATCAGGCGTGTTATTGCAACAACCCACCTGCGCGGTTTTGTGTGGCGATTCTTACCCAATGGTGTTTATGTTTTCAATTATCACCGCATTGGTGATAGTACTGCGACTGACTTTGATCGGGATATCTTTTCTTGCAGCCAAAGTACGTTTGAAAAGCATCTTGAAATTATTCGTAGTCACTTTGAGCTAGTTGATGTAGCCCAGCTTACGCAAATCGTACATGCGCCGCAGGTCAACAAACGCTACGCCCTAATCACCTTTGATGATGGTTACTTGGATAACTATACCTTGGCATATCCCGCGATGAAGCAAGCGGGAGTTAAAGGCGTGTTTTTCCTCCCCACAAGTTTAATTAGCGGTACTGAGATCCCTTGGTGGGATGAGATGGCGTATATCTTACGCAGTAACGTTGGACATTCCGTTACCTTTCCTGGTGAAGATGTGGCAGTGCCAATTAGCCAAGCAACGTTAGACAAAGATATCCGCAGTTTCATTTACCGTGCGAAACGGTTAGAAAACTACACGGCTCAACAAGTACTCGAACATTTGCGCGAGCAGTTCCCGAATGTTGACTCCAAGTCTAAAGCGGCTGAGCAACAACTATTTATGAACTGGAAGCAAGTTAAGCAATTAGCTGATGACGGCATGGAAATTGGGTCGCATACCATTAATCACCATATTCTCTCGCGCCTAACAGAAGATGAACAACGCTATGAAATTGCCGAGTCGAAAGCGATTATTGAAGGTCAACTGAAAAACTCAGTGAAAGTCATTGCCTATCCAGTGGGGCGGCATCACTGTTTTGACGACACTACAAAAGCGATTGTTCAACAAAGCGGTTATGCGTTGGGTTTTAACAATGAGCCACATTTTAACGTAGCTCCAATTGACCCATTTGATATTAATCGCTTCTCGGTCAACGACGATGATTTAGCAAAAGTCGTACTGAATACTATGGGTGCTAGCTAGTTCATTGGGTGTGCTATGAATAAGGCGACGGTGCAACATAAGTTGCTTTGTTCAGTGAGCGAGTTTGCTGATACAGCTGGCGAACTCGAACAATTCTTAGCCCCTTCATCAAGCCCTTGCGCTTTTTTATCGCCTACTTGGTTACTTCGTTGGTGTGAAGTATACCTTCCCTCATCAGCCCAACTTTGGGTTCATGTTTATTATCAGAATGACCGAATTGTGGGGTTTGCTCCCTTTTATTTAGATCAGGTTAACCGAGGAAGTGGATTGATATTGCATATCCTGGGGGAAGGAGAGCCTGAAGAATCCGAAGTTTCTAGCGAATACCCAGATATAATGTTTGATGAAGAATGCAAACAAACATGTATGGTAACGCTGGATAAGAGTATAAGAGAGCTCCCTGGGTTACGAGAACTCGTTTTTAAGCGAGTATTAGCTGAGTCAAATCTGGCTAATTTAATGCGTTCATTAACGCCTCAATGGGCTATTTCTGCAACCCCAATTGGATATCGGTTTGTACTCGATATTCAAAGTGATGAACGTAGTCAAATTCAACAATTCCCAAGCAGCACATTACGTCGTCATGCGCGTCGCTGGCTGGATAAGTTTACCCATATTACCGTGATTGATCACAGCGCATCTGGCACGGTCGATACAGGCTTTGCAAGCTTGGTATCGCTGCACAACAAAAGTTGGCAGTTACGCGGGCATCAAGGCGCGTTTGCTGATGCAAGATTCTTACGGTTTCATCAGCAGCATGTTCAGAGATTGCATGAGTCCAAGCAGCTATGTTTATTGTCAGTCCTAGTTGAAGGAACGCCATGTGCCGTTTTCTATGGTTGGTATTTTCAAGATACTCTTTATTATTACCAAAGTGGCATTGAAAGAACTGAGAGCGGACCTGGCTTTGGGATCTTATTGCACATGCAAGCAATCGCTGCAGCGCGCCAAAAAGGTTGTCTGCGCTATGACATGATGTTGGGGGCGGAGCAAAGCTATAAAGCAGATTATGTAACCGCAGAGAGTGAAATGTTGAATTTCATAGGGGCTAAAGGGCTCCGCAGCTTGCGGCTTCATCTGCGGGCCCTAGTCAACAAATTCAGGCGCAGTTAGAGCCGAAGTTCTACTATTCCTTGTTCATTCGTCACCACGAGGTTGGGCGATGTCTTGACGTCTTCCGGAGGGATAGGTGAAGCGATCCAACTGACTACCGTTTTTTCACTGACAGTTTCTACTCTTTGCTCGTAAGTACTACTCGGTTGTAAGCCCGTCACGGTGATTTTAGTCTGGCCTGTCACTGCAGTGCTAATGACTAAATTATCGATCGCTATGCTTGGTGACCTGTTCCAAACCGATACTAGCGTTTGCTCTGATTCTGCATCCTCAAATCTTATACCTAAAGCGTCACCTTCAATAATGCTGTAATTGGATGCGGTCAAAAGCGAAGCGGCCACCGAGCTAATGGGTGCTGCAGTTTGCTTACACAACGGATGATCAATAAATTCACAAATATCGTCATTATTGAGGTCGGTTTCTACCGAGGCCTTACTGGGTTTATCTTGAATAAAAAAGTAAGAAACAAACTCGCTATCGGCCTGTAATTCGGCTGGTGAGGTTTGTATTTGCCATTTTCTTTGTGATTCCGGCGCATGATACTCAGCAAAATCAGCGTACCGAAGCTTTTGATCAATCACTTCGGTAGCAAGGCTATGTGGGCTGACAATCCCATACTGAACATCCGCATTATCCGTTTCATAACTAAATTCGTGACCATTGTCGGCAATGCGTTGTGGCTCATTTTCGACCATTTGGTTTAATTTAACCCAGCGTAAATATTGCCCTCCGGGTGGCCATGTGAAGTCTTTTTTATAGCGTTGTATGTCTCTAAACTGGGATGGGTCTAGCAACACGCGATCGTAGATAGCAATGAGATTGGGTTTGAAAAATAAGACTTGTCGCGTGACCTGCTCAGCATAGTCCGTGGCGTAATAACCAGACATGTTGTAAGCGGGTGCGGCTTCTGCTGCAATACTGGTTATCTCATCATTATCAAATATTGAATAATAAAAAGGATTGCCACTGGCTCGTCCAGTCGGGCTGGAAGAACCTGCTTCAGCGTTTTCAATCAGCAGCGTATTATGCGCAACGGATGTTTTGGAGACCCCAGAATAGCCACTCAGTTCTTTACTTACCCAACGACCCTTAAATGCGATGTCGATGCTGAGTGCATCTTTTTGCTCATGATCCAGTCGAACTCGGCGATTAATCATGTAAAGGTTGGTTGCTTCATCGCTCCAATCGGTTCTGGCCGCTACTAAACCGACGCCAGGGGCATGAAACAAGGTGGGAATGGTAAACGGTGCCGCCGTTGCGGGAGAGCTCGAATCTTCCTGAGTTATTGGTTGAAACAACACTTGCCAGAGTCCAGGATAAATTGAACGCTCAGGATACCCTTCTACCTGCATAAATCTCTCCCACCATGGGTCTAACCATTTTTCGGTTTGCTCAGGCGTTAATAATCCGCGTAACGCTAACGCGAACTGGTAGCGACTGTCTTGTCCGATCGGCGTGTAATCGCTAACCCGTTCGCCAGAACCATAGCGATAAACATCGGTAAATCCACTCAAGGTCATATGGGTAAGAGCCTGGGCAGCGTATTCTGCGTAATCCAGAGGGAAGGGGATATTCCGCTGTTCATGATTCACTAAAAAAGCCACTACCCAATGCAACTGGGTTTGTGAGCTGTAGTCGTTACCTTCGGCCCATACTCCACCGGCCATAATGTTTTGCATATAGCGCGCTACAACAACTTCGTTAAGCAACTTATCGGCAACTAACAATGTACGCGCGCCGAGTTCTTGGTGCTCGGCAGAACGTTGCAACACCAGCCCCATGAGTAAAAGATTTTCAGCTAATGCAGTTACTTCATCTGAATCACTAGTGCGCAGTCCCTTAAAATCATTGTCGTAATCGGTATATTCGTTCCAATAGTTGGCCCATACGGCAAAATGGGCCTCAAAACGCTCCTTCTGCTCTTCCGTCAAATAGGGTTTTAACCAGCTGTAACCCAAAAAGGCCCAGCGACCACCGGATCGAAAGCCATTACGGTCACGATACGCGGCCCAGCCAAATTGCGGGCGCTGATGGAACACGCGTTCATACATGTTTAACGAGTGAGTAAGGTATTTTTCATCTTCAGTCACGCGATAGGCGAGGGCGGAAGCTACTGAATAGGCCGCGGCAAAATACGGAGGCTTTGAAAAACTAAGATTGACTCGGGAGATAAAATCACGCCAATCAGGAGTGTTTTCGCGATATTTTTCTACTACCAATGCGTTACGTTGCTCAGTCAGCAGGAACGGCTCATCATTGCCAAATGCCTGAGGAAAAATCATGCATGATGAGAGAAGAATGAAAACACATCGGCGTAGTGGTTTTAACATTTGAAGCACCCTAAAAATTTACGTACATCCCTTTGGATATAAGTTTAGCATGCTTTGCAGCCGCGAGGATGAAGCAATTATGACATGTCTCTGTGCGTATATCGGTACATCAGTTGCTTTCGGTAGATGATTTGGTATACCGTACTTCTTAATAATGTTTACCGCGTAAAATCACATAGCTAAATTCAATGAAAAGCCGACTGGTAAACAGCTCCGTATTTCGTATTCTCGAAAAACTTATCACGGTGGTCACCGCATTAGTGTTAACTCCTATCTTAATTGGCTATTTAGGGGCAGAAAACTACGGTTTATGGATACTCCTGTTAGCGACATTGGGATGGTTTAATTTATTTGAATTGGGTTGTCCAACTGCGGTGCAACGTGCTCAAGCAATTGCTATTGAAGGCAATGATATTGAAGCAAGCAATCGGCTGTACTCATCCTCGATTGTACTATTCGGTAGTTTGGGGCTATTGGCTGTGTTTAGTTTGCTCATAGTTGCCTGGTTTCCACAGTTACTCGGAATACGTTCAGCGAATGGGCATACGGCGACTCTCATACTCGTCGCATTGGCTTTGAAGGTGTTTGTTGATTTTGTAGCCAATGCGGTACATGGGATATACAGCGGTCACTTGCGTTTTGATATCGACGCCAAAATTAATACTGTATTTTCGTTAGCCAAGTCAGTCGCAATGATAGTATCAGCAATGAAATTAGGTATCTGGGGATTGGTGTGGGTAACCTTGTTATTTGATATCGCAAACCAATTAGTCAAGTTTCGAATTGCAAAGCGGATCCACCCATCATTAGCGTTTTCTACTTCCGATGTTAGTACCTCTGGCATAATGCAACTGGTTAAATTTTCTGGTTTTGTATTCGTTTATGATCTTGCGAAAATCATCAATACTAAGTCATCACCATTGCTTGTTAGTCACTTGTTCAGCCTAAATGCGGTCGCTATTTTTACCGTAGCAGATCGATTAGCGCGTCAAATTGAAAGCGCAATTCACTCACTACTTGGAGTATTTCAACCTTACTTTGTTCGTCAGTCGGCAAATGATGTGGATATGCGCGGTAAAACACTGGCAGTGATCGACTTATTTTGTTTTTTTTCTGCCATTCTTTATGTTCCATTGATGCTGTTAAGCCCAAGCTTTATTGATTTGTGGTTGGGAGAGGGCTTTACCCAATCAGGCCTAATTCTGCAAATTCTTTGTTTTGCATTTATCGCTAAAGTTGTGTCGATACCCGTGATGGATGTGTTAATTGCAAAGTCATTACACCACCGCGGAAGTCAGGTGGTTTTCGTCGGTGCGCTGGTTAATATAGGCTTAGCTATTGCACTAGGCCACGAATTCGGTTTGGTGGGTGTCGCGGCTGCATTCGTATGCGCTCAATTGTTGTTTGAAGGTGTCTTCTTTGGTTTTTTAAGCTCTGTAATAGCCCCTGATTTGCCCAAGCACATACTATTAAAAATGCTGAAACTAATAGCCTTTTTCGTGGCGTGTTATACCATGAACACAATATTTAACTTGCTATCTGATAGTTACAATTGGGGAGAATTCCTCATTGCAGCTATGGGGTGTTTTAGCATCGTTTGTGTCGTCAGTTGGTTTGGTTTTTTATCACCTCAATTACGGGTTCAGTTATGGTCTCAATTAAACCGACTGTTAATGCGGTAGACGTATTGTAATAAGGGAATTATGAGTAAACGTATTCTTCTAATCACTGCTGAATATCCGCCATGCGGTGGCGGCGGCGTTGGTCGACCTTATGCGGTTAGCCGTGCGCTTGCTGAACGAGGTCACGAGGTTACCGTTTTGACTGCGGCTGAGAATATGTATTGGGTGCGCAATGAGTCGTTAGATCCAAACCCGCCATCGATTGCTATTGAGCGGGTGAAGGCTCCAGATCTTAAACCCTGGTTTATCCGCCTGAAGAAATACTTGCCCAAATTAGCCCCAGCCGATCATTTCTTTTTATGGCAACGCCTGGCATACCGCAAAGCCAAGAAAATGCACAAGGCTGAGCCATTTGACTTGGTTATTAGTACTTATCCATTTACATCCAACCATGCAGTCGCTTATCGCCTTGCGCGTGGGTTTAAGCTAGCGTGGATTGCCGATTATCGTGATCCTCCGTGGTGGATGTATACCAGTAGTCGCCCCATGCAACCCGAATTTTTCAGTTTTGCCCAATATGCCACCATGAACGTGACAACCACCCAGCGCGCTAAATATTTACTGTGTGAGAAACTCTCGCTACCGGAAAATAAAGTGACGGTACTACTCAACGGGTGTGACGATTATGCAGCTACCCTTGAGGCTGAGAACGATAGGCAGAGCGAAGGCTTTACTTTCCTGCATACAGGCTCGTTTTACCCCGAAGGCCGCGATGTCGACGGTTTTATCAAGGCCGCTTCTCGCGTCTCAACTTCACTGAGACTGCGTTTTATTGGTGATCCGCCATATCCCTCTACGCAAGCCTTATTAACGCAGCTGCCGCAGCATATCAGCGTTGAATTTGAAGGTTATAAACCGTCAAAAGAAGTATTGGGGGTTGCGGCTAAGCAGAATGCCCTGGTGGTTATCCAAGGGGATTTATTTGAAAATCAAATTCCGGGTAAAATCTTCGAGTGCTTAGCGTTGCAAAAACCTGTTTTGTTGATTACCAACAAGGGAAGTGCAACCTACGACCTAGTTAAGGATGAACCCAATGTTATTTGGGCTGAATACGATAACATTGACAGTATCCAGTCAGCGATCGAGAAAACGTTGCAACACTCAGTCGTGGGCGTAGATAGATTTCGCTATACTAGAAAGAACTTAGTCGATGGTTTTGCCCAACTTGTCGATGAAATAGACACTTAGGAGTATTTTTTGTCTGACGTAATTTCTCCCACTCCGGTTAGCGGGATTAAGCAACCCGTGAGTGTCAATTCGCCTGCCCAGCGTGAAAATGACTCCGGCGTGGCGTATTTCTTTCTATTCTTGTATACCGCTTTTGTATTTATCCGGCCGCAAGAAATTTTTGCCGCTTTTAGTGCTTTCCCGATTATTCTAATCTGTGCAATCTCTTGCTTTCTCGCGGTTATGTTGAGTCAACGCCCGTTACGATGGGGCCCGCAGCAGGCATTTTTATTATTGCTTTTACCAGTGATCGTGATTTCAGGGTTTCTCAATGGGTGGGGAACCGGCGGTATTTTTGAAGCCCAGTCCATGTTGATCGCGTCGAATATTCCGCTCTTTTTGTACGCGACGGTAGTCAGTAACGTGTCGCGCCAAACGAAACTGATGGCATTATCTATCCTTGCCTCTATTTTAATGGTGCACAACGGGCACGTCCAAGCTGTTGATAATATTGGTTGGTCGGGCACCTCAGCCATTCGTATTCAAGATGAAATTCGCATTCGCTACTTGGGTTTTTTTGGTGACCCGAATGATTTAGGTATGCTCATTGTAATGAACTTACCATTTATCGCGTATTTCTTTCATCGTGGTAAATTTATCACTAAGTTACTGTGCTTAGCGATTCTTGCTTTTTTCGGTTACGGCATCTATCTGACTGGTTCTAGAGGAACCATTTTAGGTGCAGCAGCGCTTGTTGGACTCTACTTTTTGTTTAGCCGTGGCGGCACGAAACTGATCATCTTGGGTGTGGTTTCCGGTCCTATGTTGGCGACAATAATGTCTAAATTTGGTGGTTTAAGCTCTAGCGAATCTTCTGCCAGTAGCCGCCTGGAAGCCTGGTATGACGGCATACATTATTTATTGGGTAATCCGATTTGGGGTATTGGTAAAGACAACTTCATTGATTGGCATGGCAGAACAGCGCACAACTCTTACATTTTGGTAGCATCCGAACTTGGAATCATTGGTTATACCTTATGGGGCGGTGCGTTGATGATGACCGTATTGGCTGGTTTTAAAATCTTTAAATTGGATAAGTCGCAGTTTATCGGTCACCCCAAGCAGCAGCAGATCCTTGAAGAAATAAAGATCAATACTGCGCTCTTTTATTCTATGTTGGGATTTATGGTTACGGCTTTCTTCCTCAGTCGCTCGTTTGTTTTGCTGATGTATATTTTCTTGGGAATGGCTATTGCGTCTATTTTCCGCATGATCAAGCTGGTGCCGGAGCTCAAAGACTTAATGTCAGTGCGTCAAGCAGTGCTGTGTGGCGGGTATTCTTGGGTCCTCGTGATTATGGTTTATATTACCTTGCAGGTAGCGCTGTAGCATGAAGATAATACATGTTGTCAGCAGTTTGCAGGTAGGAGGCGCTGAGCGTTTTGTGATCGACCTCGCTGTGCAACAGGCAGAGCAGCATGACGTGCATATTCTGTCTATGAGCGCTGCGGGTGAACCGCTGGAAGCGGAGTGCCAAGCAGTTGGTATCACTGTTCATTGTATTCCCAATTCAGGAATACTTAGCCAGCTCAGCCAGTTGAAGCAAACACTTAAAGATTTCAATGTTGTGCATGTGCACAGCAGTTATTCTTTACCACGTATTTTGCTGGCCTCTCGGTTAGTCAAAGGCAATAGTAAGCTCATTTATACCCGGCACAATGAACGTGTGCATCAAAGTACCAAGTGGGTACTCATCTATCGGTTTGCGAGCCGTTGGATCGCGAGAATTGTGTTTGTTGCCGAAAAAGCCAGAAGTAATTTTACTCTGCGTTATCCGCAGTTAATTAACAAATGCGAGGTGGTGCTTAACGGTGTGTTACCGATTGATGCCGATAAACCGAACACAGAAAAGCTGCATGTTGGTCATGTTGGACGATTTGTCCCGCTGAAGTCACAGCATTTGCTGGTTACAGCCGCAGCGTGTTTGCCCGCAGACTTGCAAGCTAAACTGTGTTTGCATTTTTATGGTACGGGGCCTGAGATGGAGAAGGTTAAAGGCCTTGCCAAGCAACACAAGGCGACTCTGGAGTCTCATTTTCACGGGCATGAATCTGATCGGCAAAAAATCTATAGCTCATTCAATGTGTTGGCCGTAACCTCTGAAACAGAAGGGTTGTCATTGGCGATACTTGAAGCAATGGCCAGTAGAATGCCAATTATCGCCAGCAACGTTGGGGGCAACCCAGAATTGGTGTCACATGAAGAGAATGGCTACTTATATCCCTACGGCGATATCGAGGCATTATCCGAGTGTTTAAAAGCCTTGGTGAATGAACCCGCCAAACGTGATGCGTTTGGCGAGCATAGCTATCGTAAATACTTACAGCAGTTTTCCATGCGCAGTTGCGCCGAGCACTACCTTAAACTGTACCAGACATCCTAATTTTAATAATAAAATTAGGAGGCTTTAAGGCCATACTCTGACAAAATTAACTGTGTAGCATTTTCTAATGGGATAGGTTCAGCATTTACCACATTATCTCGGTTGAGTTTATACGCCCAAAAGACGCCGTGAGGGTGATGCATGCCACTTTTGATATTATCAGCGAGATAAAATACGTCACCGAACGATACGGTTTTGTCACCCAGAGTGAGTGGTGAGTCCATATCGATTTCAGTCGAGACAGTACAGCCACCGAACACGTCTACGCCCTCCAAGCGCAGCGAGAACAATTTATTTCCGTTAAATTGCAACGAGCCCAGTTTTTCAAAGTTGGCCTTGGCGCTCTCTGCCGAGTCACAATACAAATGAAATTGATGTGACATTACTGGGCCAACTTTTAACACCCCCTCTAACCCAAACCATTCTGGTAGTTTGTTCATGTCATGTGGGCGATAGAAGCGGCGTCCACCATCTTCATCTTTGATAGTGTAAGGTTGTTGGCTCAACGCGGAGGACAAGATCACTGTGGTGTTTTGATCCGCTAAATCAAGTACTTTACCGATTAACTTGTCGTGATTTTTATACGCATAAAGAATGGCATCACCATATTTGTCGATATCTGCTTGTGAGGGTTTTAATGGAAAGCGGTCAGGCTCCATATAACGCCAAAACTTGTGCTGGAAGTGGGCAGTACTGTTGGAGAAAAATGTCGCAAACGCGGGCTGTTTTTTCTTATATACGTATTTAAACACATCAAATTGCAACCAATCGAGCAACGTCGCTTTTTTCCAGCGGTCATCGCTACGCGCAAGTTGCCGCCAGACAGTGGTCATCAGGCGTTTGATGGTGCTTAAGCTCAGTCCGTGCTGCAGCATAAAAAACAAAAACTTAACGTACTCACCCTTAGTGAGTTTGAAGTTTTCATTGGTATGTTCTTGGACATTGGCGCGGACGAAATTATAAAACTGTTGCAGTTCCGGCGGGTTAGCCGTTACATCGTTGCTCCACGGATCAGGTAATGCGGTAATCTTGTCGTCATTTGCCTGGTATTTTGAATTCATGCTTCCGCACAGCCAACTGCTTTTACCTGCACGTGCAAGAATGTCCCAAATCGAGTCGTGCTCGAGGTTTTGTGCTTGACCGAGACGAAAAACTTTATGCTTCTCAAAAGGTAAACCTGTGTGCAAGGTAACCCATTGGATCCATGGCTCTAAATATTCAACATCGCATTGTGCGTCGGTGGTATAGACGTTGGCGTGATTGTACAGCTTGCTAAAATTGGGCAACTCCCCCTGGGCCATAAACTTTTCTAACAGGGGAGGACATAATTCATTAAATTCAAGTAAGATTACTTTGTTATTATCGTCCATAAAGCTGAGCCTCCAAAAACAGGAAAAAGTGAGCCTATAAAAGCATCATTGTCATTAGGTTAAGAGTATATCAATTAATCAGCAGATCGGTAGCATTAGCGATAACAAAATGCAGATAGCACAGGGGGAAGGAGTGGACTATGAGTTCTAATCGGCGTTGGCCGATCATCTTTAATGCGATTTGGCTTGTGATAGTCCTAGGTATTTTCACTATAGGATTACCTCCAGACATTGCCACCGTCGGAACTGTGATTGATTTTATCCCACGCTGGTTGTTTGCTTTGCCTCTACTCCTCTTAGTTTTTTGCCGCTTTACGCCAGTTATTGCAGGGCTCTGTATGGCATTGCTCGTTGGTAATTTCGTGTTTATCCAAGATTATCAGCTTGGGCTTTTTAAGCCGGGCAGTACGACTGGGTCTGGAACCGCACCATTGCGTATTATTACCTTCAATTTAGGCTCGTCAGAGGCCGCGGCCAGCAATGCTTATGATGTCTTTGATCACTATTTGGCGGATATCATGGTAGTGCAAGAGGCTGCGGTAAACCCTCTAGAACGTGCGCGTCCAGCTTATGCCCATCTAGAATGCAGTAAACCCTTGTGTGTTATCTCGCGCATGCCCGTGCGCAAAGTCGATGGGCTTAATCGGCGAGCGTATGGCGGTTGGGGGCAGGTGGTTTCTGTGTATGAAACACGAGTTGATGATCGTAAACTCTATATTGCGAATATTCATTTACAAACACCAAGACATGCTATTTCAACATTATTACATTCGCCGCTGAAAAATTGGCAAACGTTTATTGGGTTGTTGGAAGAGCGCGAAATCGAAAACCAAATGATTGCTCAACTACTGCAGCAGTATCAACCTCTGATCGTTGCTGGAGACTTTAATTTAACCCAGCAAAGTTCACTCTATCAGCGTGACTGGGGGCAATACATCAACGCGTTCGCCGCAGCGGGTAGTGGAATAGGGCATACTCGGGTTACACGCTTGGTCGGAGCCAGAATCGATCACGTTCTTTACTCGAATGAGTTCACTGCGGTTAATGCAGAAGTATTAGCAGTATCGGGGAGTGATCATTTACCGGTGATGGCTGAGTTAATCCTTGATTAACTCAGCTTTTTCTTGTGAACAGTCACTCTCACAAGGGATCCACTGCCAATGCAAGGTTGAGCGTTTATCTAACATTAATGCCGCACGTAAACGCAGCAACATAAACGCGCCTTCGCTGGCGGTGCGGCCCAATGGGGTGGCATAGGAATAGTGGATCAAAGCATTTTGCTTGCTCCGCGTTGTAACTTTAATAATGCCGAAATCACCATAGCGATCATGACTTTGTTTTTGGGCGCTCTCAGGAACTAACTGATTAAAAAAGTAATCAGCCCTATTCGCGCTACTTTCGCCATTGAACTCGAACTGATAGGCAACGCTACCCGGACGCTGCAGGAGTGGCGTTGGATTACTCACAGAAGCATATTCCGTTACTTTGGGACTGGGGAACTGCAGGGATGTTGTCATAGGCTCAGCGTCGATATTGACCACATTCACCGACCAGTTGACAGATTGATGCTTGACTAGCATCGCGCCCGTGGTGCTGATTAAACCGATCAATAGCACAGGGATAGCTGTTTGCCCCCATTGTTTGTTGGATAGCGCTGTGAATTCCGCTTCTTTAAGGGGAACTGGTCGCTCCAACTTTCCACCCAAGTAGAAAAGCAACAGAATAAATGGAATAAAAACATACCAACCAAGGGTATTGTGATCCTCCACCATACTGCTTTCCATATTGGTGTAATGCCCAATTAAAATAATCGCAAAGATACGGATCCAATTGGTTATCATAGCGCCAACAGCAGCTATGATAAAAAAGATGATGATGCTCTTGGCTTTGGTGAAATTGAGATAGGTGTACATCAATGATAAGGCCATCGCCGTAATGAAATAGCGCAAACCACTGCAACCTCCGGCAATTTCAAAAGCCCCTACTGCGATATGTACCGTATTGCCTTCAACGTATGTCGCTATGGTCGTCCAGGACATGATTTCGGTAACTGCAACGACTGAAATTTGCTGTAAGACCGGTTGTAACGGCCCCCAAACTGGCGTTATGAACCATATCAAAGCGATAGGAACAATTAAGCCCAGTGATATCCGAAAAAGAGTTAATGCTGCGGCAAAAATAATTAATGGGATAAGAGCTCTGGAAATAAGGGCGATTTGGGCAAATTGAAAGAGCACAAACAACGCTAGAAAGGCGACCAGCGGAATTAGAAATATCGGCTTCCAGCGGAACTCAATATCACCATAACGGCTCGCGTGCCAAAGGAGGTAGACCATGATAAATGGGATCAAATAAGCGTGAGAGTACGTGCCACTGTCAAAGCTGTAACTGGCTAGGTCTGCTATCGCGTGTGGATTAGCAATAAAAAGTATGGCAATTAAGCCGAAAATAATGGCGACGGGTTTAGCCGTATTAAGCAAACTACCTTTCACGATATATCCTTATCAAACACCACTGTAATTTATAACTAGCATTGCCTTTTGGCGTCACCCAAGTGTCAATTCGCTTGGCGTTACAATGCAACTTCTGCGTCTGCGAGTAGAGGCAGTTTTAGTATTCACTGGACTGACAACTGCGTCAAGTTCAACGACGGGTTTGCGCTAAGTAGTCGCATCGCGCCTTCAACACTTAAATGATTATCATCAAAGTACATCATTTTACCGTCAATAACTGCGGAACAAAAATGGGCATTGCAAAACTTCGGCACAGGGTCAACCAACGCAACTTGATCTAGGATCTCGGAACGATTTATTTTCTCTAATATAAACTCATTGCGCTTGTAGTGGTAACCAAGCGGCATCGCCTTATTTGGATCCATTAAGGGGTCGTTCTGGAAAACACTTTTAGGGCTGGTTAATTTGAAAATATGCATCGGAAGTTCTGGAACTGGCAATTGGAGATACACCCGCTTTCCAGCGTTTAGTAGACGTTGGATGATGAGTTTAAGGTCTTGCCAATATTGCTCTGTAACTAGTTCAGGAGCACTTATCTGCTGCTGACCTATTTTGATTGCGGGGGGAGCTCTATTGGGAACTTCAGGAAAATAATTGAGTTGGTTACCAAACAAGAACGAGCTATAGCGGTAACCTAAATACACATGCGTTAAATTATCACTGTTTTCTATGTATGCAAGTACCTGATTTGTCCATTGTGTGCAGCCCAATACGCTACTTTCATAATTGACTGAAGGCGGGCAACCACTAAAGGAAAAATGTTTAACACCTTCGTTGCGTGTTTTTAATAGCATAGCCAGTGCATAGGCGGGCTCAATCGCGTGACTATCGCCAAAAACGGCCCAGCTAATTGTTTCGCCTCCATATTCGCAGGCCTCAGCAGGTTTTATATAATCTAAACCACTGGTATGACAACTATCTCGATATGGACTCGCCATGCCAGCAACGAATTCCGGGGCGTTGATAAAACGCTGCGGAACCCCATTTAGCACATGTCCCGCCAAACCCAAGAAGCACATCAGAGAAAGCGCGACACCTGACCAGCGAAAGATGCGCCTAGCATCAAAACGGGTTTTGTTACGGAAGGGTTTCTCGACATAGTGGTAGCTCCAAATAGACAGAACTAATGTAGCCACGACTGCAACAAGTAGAAGTATCGACTCTGTACTGCCAAAGGTTTTCATTTTGATAAAGGCAAATAGTGGTTGATGCCATAAATAGAGCGAGTATGAAATCAATCCTATGGCAACGAAAAGTTTAGTCGAGAGTAATTTACCGACAAGATTGTTTGGATTGGCCGCAAAAATAACCAAGGCAGTTCCGAGCACTGGAATTATAGTGATGAGACCAGGGTGTGCATCTTGCTTGGTGATAAATAAATAGGCGTAAACTATCATTAATAAGCCAAGGATGCTTAGCACTTGATTGATCCACGCCTTGCTGGCGTAACCTTTATACACTACGTAAATTGCCAGTATAGAGCCGACCAGCAGTTCCCATGCGCGGGTGAAAATTGAGTAAAAACTAAAATCAAATGCGCCGTTGTGCATCAAATACACATTCAAACCGAGCGAGAAGAAGAGAATAGCAGCGATTACCGCAGTAATGACTTTTGCGCCAAATTTCCATAACACCATAAGAAGTAACGGGAAAAAGACATAATATTGCTCCTCCACCGCGAGGCTCCATGTGTGTAATAGTGGTTTTTCCTCCGCGGCTGTTGAAAAATAGCCACTGGTCAAATAGAAATAAAAATTAGATAAAAAGGTTCCAACCGAAACGACACTCTGAGAATAGGCCTTAAACAAAGTGCTTGGCATTAGGATAAGAGCAGCCAAGGTCGTTAGCAGAACAACAACTGATAACGCCGGTAAAATTCGCCGCGCTCGCCGCTCGTAGAAGTTGATAATCGAAAACTTGCCGGCTTGTAGTTCGTTGATCAAGATTGTGGTGATCAGGAACCCGCTGATCACGAAAAAAATGTCAACACCAATAAAGCCGCCAGATAAGTTTTTAAAACCGGCATGAAACAAAACCACAGGGACAACGGCAATAGTTCGTAACCCATCGATCTCAGGGCGATATTTCATATTTCCTTAAACCTTCTATCCAAACAGATCGAGTCATATTCTCAAGGTTATCGTAAACCATTGAGTTTGACCTAGATTTCTGTTTTACAACCGCTATTTCGTGGACATTGTACATTGATATGGCATCATGTAGATAATGTAAAAACGGTGTACCTTATTTTGTCTGCGCAAATCTCTATTATCATGCCTGCGTTTAATGCTGGCGCAACAATTGAAATGGCTCTGTTGAGTATTATACGGCAAGAAGCCGCTCCCTCCTTTGAAGTATTGGTGGTTGATGACAGCAGCACTGATAACACCCAAGAGGTCGTTAAGTCGTTAATGGCAGACTATCCATCGATAAAGCTATTCAGTAATGCGCATACTAAAGGACCTTCAGGCGCTCGCAACACTGGCTTAGACGCCGCCACCGGTGATTTTATCGCGTTTTTAGATTCAGATGACACGTGGTATCCAATGCATCTTAATAGCGCAATGCATGTTTTTACTGAGCACACCGATGCTGATGTCTTGATCCAGAACTTTGATATTTACAGTGACGCAGAAGCAGAGTTCGTGGGTAATTGGTTTGCCAAAAAGCCGAACATATTTCCGACCGCGGAGCAGTCAGCACAGCCATCGAAACTAACAATTAATGTGGTGGAGACGTTATTTTCGAATTCTTTCTTGCATTTGCAAGCGGTGGTCATGCGCAAACCCGATAGCGCAATTCGCTTTGATGAATCGCTTACTCGGGCAGAAGACCGTGACTTTTTTATTCAACGTTTTACCCACAATGACTGTGGTTTGTTTGTTAATCCAACGATTACTGGAACCTACTTTCTGCGCGGTGGGAGTCTTACTGCTAAAGAGCCCGCTGCGTTGATTAAAACCGAGCTTGCTTTGGTTAAGTTCTACGATAAATACTTACACTCAACCGAGCAACCCTCCCAAATTCGCGACATCATCAAGGTTAATAAGGCTGAGTCGTGTTACGAATTGTCTTATTTACATCGTCAGCAAAAAGCACTTGGCAAGGCGATGACACATTCAATTAATGGCTTACGAACGCGTTGGTCTAAAAGACAGTTTGTTGAGTTGTGCAAAGTCTTTGCGTCGTTTTTACGCATTAGTTCATATAGGAAGTCATAGCCAATGCCTGCTGCAATCAATCTATCGGTTATCGTTCCGTTGTATAATTGTGAGGCATATATCGCAGGAACATTACAGTCTGTTTTGACCCATCTACCGCAAGAAAGCACCGAGATATTGGTGGTTGACGACGGCAGTAGCGATAATGGCCCAGCGATTGTGGAACAGTTGGCACATGAGCACGTTAATCTCAAACTGCTAAAAAACACTCAAGGTAAAGGTGTATCGAGCGCACGCAATACAGGGCTTGCACAAGCCATTGGCCAATATATTGCTTTCCTCGATGCAGATGACATTTTGCTCAATGAACAGTCCGCGCGCAAACTAGAGTTCGCGCTCACACATGACGTCAATGTGATCAGCAGCGACTTTGTGCGCTTCACCGACCAACAAGAATCAGCCCAGCAAATATCCAGCCATGGCAATTATGCTGCTAATCCCGATTACGCTGAATATCTGAATAATGGCGATAGTGATAACGTACGCCTAGATGACCCCATTGCGATATTTTTGCAAACAGGATGCTTGATTTGGACTGGCTGCGTGTTTATTAAACGTCAGCACATCTTAGACAGGGGGCTCTGCTTCAATACGGCGTTAAGTAATTCTGAAGATGATGACTTCTGGTATCGAGCCTGTGTGGGGAGTCCCTTTTATTTTTGGAAACACGTTACCACCGGTTACCGCATTCGAGAGAACAGTGCGAGTGCAGATAGACTTAAAAAAGCACGGGGGGTGCTGTCGTTTCGGCGGATGATATGCGCTGACGCTCTTTTTCTTAAATACCAAAACGATGCCCAAACGCGTTATCGCCTAGACTTTGAAAAATTTGCGATTCTGGCGGCGCAGGTCAACGAGAAAGGCACATTTGAGCAAGAGCTAAAGGCATTTAAAGACGTCTACACTCAACCTGGGAGATGGCAATTTTTACTGCTACAAAGAATTAAGTTCTGGGTGCGAGCACACCGCTTCCAGCGCGCTTCAGCGAGATCGAATAATGGAATTTAATCATCTCCTTCGGGGGGCCAGCGTGCGTTCAGTATTGCTGGTGGGTAATATTGTCGTCGGCTTCTTTATGTTGCCATACCTTATCCATAATTTGGGTATGGAAGTTTATGGTTTGTGGCTGATTGTGGGCTCAGTGATCGGGTATTTCGGGATCATGGATTTTGGATTGCAAGCGGCCGCACAACGATTTTTGAGTGCCGCTTATGCGAATCAACAGCGCGATGAAATCAATCGAGCCTTAAATACTAGCATAGTTGCAAACTGCTTGCTGGCACTGATGTTGTTGACTATTGCTGGGGGCGTATATTTAGCCAGTGGTTTATTTTTTGATAATCAAGAATTAAACCAACTGTTTGATATTCTGATCTTGATCATGTCGGTGAAGTTTATTTTAACCATGCCATTGGCAGCCTTCAATGGCGTTGTAACAGCGTTTATAAGACATGATATTGCTGCAAAAATCGAATTGTACAAATTGGTTGGCCGCACTGGACTATTTGTTTATTCAATAGAGAGTGGCTATGGCGTAATAGGCGTCGCTCTTTCAATGCTAACCGCTGAGTTACTAGGAAGTGTGGCAATTGCTATGGTTTCGAAAAGGCTAGATCCAGAGTTGCGTGTGCGTTTCGCAGACTCTTCTCTGTCCGAATTGAAGTCATTCGTAAACTATGGGAAATACAGTTTTATTCTCAACATAGCCAACACCTTTCGTTTTCAGGTAGATAATTTAGTAATAGGTAAGACTATTGGCTTGGAAGCTGTTTCTATCTATGCCGTATCAGTCGCTCTTAATCGTTATCGTGTAAATGCATTTAACGCGTTTGTTGGCATGTTTCAGCCAACATTTACCAAACTTGATACTCTAGGAAATTCTCAATATTTGGCCGAAAAAATTAAGCAAGCGTTTGTTGTTGCACTAATGCTTTCTTGTGTTAGTTCATTGTTTTTTATAACGCTGGGAGAAACACTAATTTTTTATTGGGTGGGCGATGAATTTGCTCTAGCGTATTTTTGTTTGGTTCTGTTTGCTATAAATGCGATTGTTGGTCTTTCTACAATGCCATTGCAGACATATTTAAACGCCACAGCAAAGCATAAAGCAAATGCTTACGTTACACTTGCTGAGGCGATTGTGAACATTCTTTTAAGCATTTACTTGGCATACCAAATCGGAATTGGAGGGGTTGCAATCGGTACAATAGTGCCTGCCATATTGTTGAAGCTCTTCTTCTTAATACCATATTGCTCAAAATTGATGGGAGTGAAGGCGAAATACTTCTATTGGCAGATATGTAAAGCAAGTGCTATCACATATGCTTTTTACTTATTAACAGAGCTCACTCAGTTCAATAATCCGATAAATCAGTTAGCATGGACATACGGAGTGTTTTATTTAGTGTTTTTTCCATGTTATGTATTGGTATTTTTCGCGTTTATTTTTGACAAAAGTTTAAAAGCTTACTTACTGGAAAAAGTAAAATCACTCATTTAAATTGACCTTAATCAGAAGTTTATTATTTCGCTATTGAGGCACGATGCTTATTCTACCTGAGCCAATCGCTGATATTTGGGTAGCTCAGATAATATAAAAGGTTGCGCATTAAGATAACTTTTATTATCCAAATTTGCTTTGTAAGATCTTATAAATTTTAACTACTTTATTGCGCAAACTTGGTTTTATGTCCACCATTTCGTAGTTAAACAGTTCTAGTGATGACCGAGCATAGTCTTGAAAAATTTTTATGTCGTAGTCTTTAAGCTTGCTTTTCCACTCTTCTATTTTTTGACTATTTGGCTTAGATATAGAGTTCTTATGCCATTGCATGCTTTCCTTTGGAACCTCTTTGCGCGCTGATTCATGATAGTTGAGCATCTCAGATTCAAATTCTAAACCAAGAAAATCCGTTATCGATTGTAGAGATTTTTCTGTTTGAGTAACAAGATCCTCATATTTAACCTCTAGGTAATTATTAGGAATCATCGCACCCATTTTATGAGCGATTTCAATATCATGAGCCCAAGTTTTGGCCATGCGAATAATATCTTTGTTGCCCCAAGAGATATTTTGCTGAGATGCAGCAACAGCTCTTCCATCTCTGATGATATGCACGATTTTACAGCTCGGGAATAAGTGCCACAGGCTATCGAGTTTGATGTGATATCCGGGGGTCTTGATGGCCCAAATATCTTTTCCCTTTTTGTTGGCAGCACTTTGCATTGCCTGGCAGAATATCTGTGAGAATGTTTGCGGGCTTGAGCCGTCTTCCCATTGAACATTGTCCAAAATATTTCCCTTTTTGGCATAGGGTTCATTCTTTAAAGCTTCAAAAACTGAGCGCTGTTGCTCAATTTGAATAGGCTCCAAATTATAGTTTTTAGCGACAGATAAGAAATCAAATTCAAATGGAACATGTAATTCAGTGTGAGCGTTTAACATTAGCCTTAGCATCGTAGTCCCAGAGCGTTGAGAACCAACGATAAAGATTGGGGTAGGCTGTTCTGACATTCATGTTTTCCTTACTAGGTTTATGGAGCAGTGTAAAAACTATAGTGTATTTTTCAAAGAGACCAACGACTTTTCTAAATTGATAGAATAACACCAAGTATTCGCTGAGACAGAATACTTCGCTTGTGTTGTTCTAACCAATCTTCAGCGTTAGTACCGAAGGGCATGTTCTTTTGTGCCAAAACCTCATCGGGCGACACTGGTGAAATTTCACTGATTACGATTCCTGCATCGAGCTCATCTATTATACTCGCGGCCGCCCCTTTGCTGCCAAAATTGATGATTCTGGTACCCGACCTCAAATAGTCAAATAATTTGCCAGGTAGGTAACGCTGCATGTCTTTGTTGGTAAATAAAAGTAAAAAGTCGGCGCGATTTAGTGACTTAACAGCAATTGTTTTGGGCACAGGAGGAAGTAATATAACTTCAATTTTCGATTGATATTCTTTCAACTTTGATACGTAAGATTTTTCGATGTGACCGATAAAAACGATGGACAGAGATTTTATTTGCTCCTCAGAGCAATTATTAATCAAGTATTCTAAGTAATCAAAAGGTGGGGTTGCGACACCTAGCCCGCCCACATATAACATTAAAGTTTTCTTGTTCTTTAACTCTTCTAGAAAACTCAATGTTTCATGATCTACTTGAATGTTCTGTGTGTTTCCTGCCAAGTCTTCATCCCAGCCATTATGAATTACTTCATATTTTTCATTGGATTGAGCAAAGCTTGCCTGATGCATTTCAATCATTTCATCAGTCGTCATGATGATTTTGCTAGCGTAGTCAGAAATGATCTGCTCGAACTTTCTCGATAGCGTGGATTTTTGGACAAAATCAAAAGGACAATCGGTCCATTCGTCCCTATAGTCAACGACTAACGGTAGACCCTTTTTAACTGCGTATAAATAAGCAGCAATCACAAAATTAAAGCTTGGACCTGAGGCGAATACCACATCAGGTTGATGCTCATCATTGATTGCATGGTAGTATGCAGCTGCTGCAGCTTGTATTCCACCATCTATATTTGGTAGTAGTGCAAAGATACATTTAAAGTCTAAATTAGATTTTGGTGTAATGTCTGCGGAGTCAGGTAGTAGACTCAACATAAACTCTTCACTGTCACTTAGGTTATCATTGCGAGGGTGTTGGCGCGTGTAGTATTTGCAATCAAATCCATCGTGTTCAATAGCTTTTATTAAAGGTATCAAACGATGTACACCGCCAGACTCAAATGGCGGTAAAAAAGCAGTGAAAAACGCTATTTTCTTGGCTTTTTTTCTAGGCTCCTTAGATGGCGTTGTGCACTTGAAGAATAGCCTGAAATATAAGAGAAAAATCAATCGAAATGTATTAAGCAGGGTTGTGATTTTATCCATGTGCAATGTGACTTATTGGTCTCTTATACTTTTCTTGCATCGATTGTACCGTCCGACCTACGTAAATGCTATGATTCTTGAATAGTAGTAGATTCAATATAACCGTTGAAGATACTGACGCACTCAATTACATTTGCTTTATGTGGATCGTTTTTCCGCAGCAATAACAAGGGAACGTGGATAAGTGAACAAAATACTACTCGTCTTTGGCACTCGGCCAGAAGCAATAAAAATGGCGCCATTGGTTTTAGAGTTAAAAAAATCCGAGCGGCTGGATGTGCGGGTATGTGTGACAGCTCAGCACCGAGAAATGTTAGACCAAGTACTAGACTTGTTTGAAATTAAGCCAGACTATGACTTGGATATTATGAAGCCGGGTCAGGATTTGTATGACATTACTGCCAATGTACTGTTGAACTTAAAACCCGTGTTAGAGGATTATGAACCCGATGTTGTATTAGTACACGGGGATACTTCTACCACGTTTGCAACATCAGTGGCTGCGTTTTATAAGAAAATTAAGATTGGCCATGTGGAAGCCGGGTTACGCACGGGCGACCTCTACAGCCCTTGGCCAGAAGAGGCAAACCGTAAGCTAACCGGAGCGTTGACGAACTATCATTTTGCACCGACAAAAACCTCAGAAAGTGCATTGTTGAAAGAAAACGTTAATCCTGATTCGATTTTGGTGACCGGTAATACTGTGATCGACGCATTGCTTTGGGTAACGCAAAAGATTGCACAGGATGCGGCGTTATCTCAGCAGTTTGCCGAGCGTTTTGATTTCCTCGATGCCAATAAAAAGCTAATTTTGGTCACGGGCCATCGCCGGGAAAGCTTTGGCGGTGGATTTGAGCGCATTTGTGAATCATTAAAGGCACTCTCAGCGCGAGATGATGTGCAGATTGTTTATCCTGTTCACCTTAACCCTAACGTTCAGGAGCCGGTTAAGCGGATCTTGGGCGAGGCTAATAATGTGCGCTTAATCGCGCCGCAAGATTATTTGCCCTTTGTGTACCTGATGACTCGCGCGCACATTATTTTGACGGATTCTGGTGGTATTCAAGAGGAAGCACCATCGTTAGGTAAACCCGTACTCTGTATGCGTGATACTACGGAACGCCCAGAGGCGGTAGAAGCGGGTACGGTTAAATTAGTCGGCACCGACACAGATAAAATAGTCACGTTGGCCAATCAATTATTGGATGATCAACAGGCCTATGAAACAATGAGCTATTCGCACAACCCCTATGGTGATGGGAAAGCCTGCGAACGCATTAGAACGTATTTAGAGGAACTATAAATGAGTAAAGGGTTTAGTCGTGTTGCAGTAATCGGTCTTGGCTATATCGGCTTACCAACCGCTGCGATTATCGCTTCGCGTGGTTTAGATGTGGTGGGTGTCGACGTATCAGAGCATGCGGTAAATACCATTAATCAAGGCAAGATCCACATCGTCGAACCTGATTTGGATATGGTGGTTCAGGCTGCGGTAACTACCGGTAAGCTGAAAGCGACGTTAGAGCCAGAGGAAGCGGATGTCTTTATCATTGCGGTTCCGACGCCATTTAAAGAAGGCCATACGCCTGATTTGTCATATATAGAAGCGGCTTGTAAAGCGATTTCTCCGGTGATCAAAAAAGGCGATTTGGTGATCTTAGAATCAACATCACCGGTTGGGGCAACCGAGCAGGTCGCCAAATGGCTTAGCGAAATGCGCCCAGACCTGACCAATCCATTAAACAGCGCTGGTGAAGCTGACCTTTCAATCGCGCATTGCCCTGAGCGTGTACTACCTGGGCGCGTGTTAGAAGAGTTAGTATCCAACGATCGTATTATTGGGGGGATCAGCCCGGCGTGTTCTGAGAAAGCCTTAGCACTTTATAAGACCTTTGTGCGTGGTGAGTGTTTGTTAACGAATGCACGAACGGCCGAGATGGCGAAATTAACTGAGAATGCCTTCCGCGACGTGAACATTGCTTTCGCCAATGAACTATCGATTATCTGTGATGAGCTAAAAATTAACGTTTGGGAGCTGATCTCGTTGGCTAATCGCCACCCACGGGTGAACATTCTCAATCCGGGCCCAGGCGTAGGCGGCCATTGTATCGCCGTTGATCCTTGGTTTATCGTGGATAGTGCTCCTGATACTGCGCGTATTATTCGCACCGCACGTGAAATTAACGATGGTAAGCCAGGTTATGTTAAACGTCAGGTTGCTGCGGCTGCGGACGAATTTAAACGCCCTGTTATTGGGTGTCTCGGGCTCGCTTTTAAAGCCAATATTGATGACTTGCGCGAAAGTCCGGCCCTTGCCATTACCAATGATCTCGCTGAACAGGGCATTGGCGAAATTTTAGCGGTTGAACCGAATATCTCGGCTTTGCCCAAAGGAGTCTCGGATAAAGTCACTCTGACCTCATTACATGATGCACTAGATCGTTGTAATGTCATTGTGGTGCTGGTTGATCATGATGAGTTTAAAGCCATGCCAATCGAGGTTATTAAGAACAAGATAGTGATTGATACACGCGGTATCGTGTAATCTTTTATTCTTTTCTAAGATTCTACAACGGTGCTCATGCACCGTTTTTTTTGCTCTGAAACTAAAGTGTAAAGATTTTTGGGGGAGAGGTCAGTACCATAATCGAAACTAAAACTTATGAAATGAGACGCAAGGTAAGAGTTTGCTACTAGAGCTACCAAAAATATGAGAAAGAAAACTAATATGGGTATATTTTAGTCATTAAGTAATTCATGAAATTTTTACTTTTTTTCGTCCATGATGGTTTATCACTCATTGATTCTATCGTTATTTAACCATGTTTCAGCTTTCAGAATTATTTTATGGTTTCTTTGGGCCTACATATGAATGCGATTGTTAGGTTTATCTAATTTTGGTAGTGTTGCCAAAAATAACTTATGTCTATTAACGTGAATCAAAGCCATACACCTCAAATGAAATATCGTCGAGATATCGATGGGTTGCGCGCCATTGCCGTCTTATTGGTTGTCTTTTGCCACATGGGCCTAACTTTATTTTCTGGTGGATTCATTGGTGTCGATGTATTTTTTGTGATTTCTGGCTTTTTGATTACAAAAATCATTTACCGAGAAATCGTTAATTGCGACTTTCATTTTAGTGTATTCTATCGGAGACGAATAAATCGCCTATTGCCAGCGCTGGTTACTGTACTAACTTGCAGTACGGTCTTCTTTTTCTTTACATTGTCTCCTGTTGACTTGCAAAAGTTTAGCGCAAGTGCAGTCTGGGTAAGTTTATTCGGTGGTAATTTTTATTTCTGGTTAAACCATGGCGGCTATTTTAGCGATAATGCCAAGGAAGCGCCTTTATTACACACCTGGTCTTTAGCAATTGAAGAGCAGTTTTACTTCTTGTGGCCAGTGGCGTTAATCATTGCGGTCAGGTTTATCCCTCGTAAATTTCTTACTGTGCTGCTAGTGCTTACGTTGTTGAGTTTAACATTTACATCAGAATATGCGCTCAACCTCTCAAAAGGGGCGTCGTATTATCTGCTGCCAACGCGCTTCTTTGAATTGATGGTGGGTGCTGTATTGGCTTACACATGGGATCATCTCAAAACGCCGAATCGCATATTCGCTGAAATATTATCAACTTGTGCAGTTATAACACTGATTTATCTTGCATTAACACTGGATGAGAGTAGCCGCTTTCCAGGATTAAACGCGTTTTACGTTTGCGTGGCAACCGCCGCATTGATCTATACTGGGAAACGGCAACAGGGCATGGTCATACAAGCTCTGTCCACGAGAGTCATGGTGTTCTTTGGTTTGATATCCTACTCATTATATCTATGGCACTGGCCTATCTTGGTTTGGTTAAGATACCGAGGTTATGAATTAAACGCTATCTCGCTTATTGGAGTTTTTGCTGCAATGGTGGCTCTCGCTTGGTTGTCTTGGCGATTTGTGGAGCAACCATTTAGAAAGAGCGCTGAAGCAGTTTCAACGCTTGTGATTAAATGGTTTATTATACCCTTGTCCTTATTTACTTGTATCAATCTTGTTGTTCAATACAACGATGGTTTTCCTGAACGGTTTACTCCTGCCGTTGCAGCAAAAGAATTAGCATTAACAAGTTATTCAAATGATATAAGGGGAGTATGCCATTCTTCATATAATGAGCGTGGACGAGCGCCATCACGATCTTGTGTATTGGGAGACGAACAAGGAACTAAACAAGGTTTCATATTTGGTGACTCTCACGCGAATCATTTCACTGGATTCTTTGACATACTTGCAATGGATGCAGGTGTCCGTTTCGTTGACTACACGATGGATCAATGCCCGCCTATTTTTGATTTGAACTGGGGGGAGAGTTCAATAAAAGCGGAAGCGTGCAGAATGAGAAATGAAAATGCGAAAGCATTTATTACAGAAAACCGACCTGATTTCGTCGTTTTAGCCGCAAGCTGGCCGCACAGTAGGACTCAAAAAATATATGTTAAAGGGACGCAATTGAGCGATGCGGATGCAATACGAGAGCTCGTCGGTCAGAAATTGATGGATACGATATCATGGCTCCAGCACCATGGTGCGACTCCTATATTGGTGAAAGATATTGCATATGCAGGAAACAACGATCCCAAGTGCCCAGTGAAAAATGCAATGTTTGGGCAGGAGAGAGACTGCTCTATTCGACACAACGTAAATGAAATGATGGAAAGCGTTTTCGCGGACGTTGCACAGGAGTTTGAAGAAGTTTTTCTAATCGATGCGAAGCTTCTATATTGCGATGGGAAAAGATGCTCGGCAGAAATAAATGGTATTCCGTTGTACCGTGATAATGACCACTTAACTCACATGGCATCTGAGTTGTTAGGGGAAATATATTTAGAATCTTCACCAAACCCATTGGCTTACTCTTCGTCCAAGGTAAATTAAGGCGGCACATTGTACGAGTAAAGTTTTACTTGTCTTTGGTACTCGGCCAGAAGCAATAAAAATGGCGCCATTGGTTTTAGAGTTAAAAAATCTAAGCGGCTGGATGTGCGGGTATGTGTGACTGATACTGTGCGTATTATTCGTACCGCTCGTGAAATTAACGATGGTAAGCGCGGCTTTGCCCAAAGGAGTCTCGGATAAAGTCACTCTGACCTCATTACATGATGCACTTGAGCGTTGTAATGTCATTGTGGTATTGGTTGATCATGATGAGTTTAAAGCCATGCCAATCGAGGTTATTAAGAACAAGATAGTGATTGATACACGCGGTATTGTGTAATCTTTAATTCTTTTCTTAGATTTTAAGACGGTGCTTATGCACCGTTTTTTTTGCTCTGAAACTGAGGTGTAAAGTTTTTCAACACTCCAGACCTAAGCATATTGCTAGTGTTACGAGCATACTCACTTTTTACAATGAACGTTTATTAGTGAATGGTCATCAACGTACTCAGTACGGATCGTTAAACATTGTACTGGTCCGTTTAGGCTAAGTGACATTCCAGAATTACATCGTACAGTTAGTAAAGGTGTATTCCATTAAGTTGGTCGTAAATTGGATGCGGCAATTTAAGGACAAGAGCAAGGGACAGGGGAGTCATAACTAACTTTTAGACATTAAAAAAGCCGGCAAATGCCGGCTTTTTGAGGAATTGATTAATTCAATTCTTATGCTTTTCTGCGGAAGCCCGCAAGACCTAGAAGACCTAGACCTAGAGCAGCGATAGAAGCTGGCTCTGGAACGCGGAACTCAAGAGTTGCGCCGTTGTCTTTGATTTCGATATCAGCAACAAACTCACCAGGCTGACCAGAGATGCCGATTACACCAGTAGGTGCTGCAGAACCTTCACCGATTGCAAACGTTACGTTTGAATCTAGTGGATCACCGTTCATTTGGAACCAAGTGCTATCGAAGTCTGCAAAACCTGCTTTCCATGCTTCGTTGAATTTGAAGTCAAAGATGAATGCAGAGTTGATGTTACCCGCTAACTGTACTGGAGTACCAGAAACACCCGCGATCAAATCGAAAACACCGATAACGTTACCTAGGTAAGTTGCAGTCATGTTAACTGTAGGGCTTACGCTAGTTGGGTTAAATACTGTTTTGAATGAAGTACCAGCAAGGTCAGCGGCAAATGTTGGAGAACCAACAGTTGGTGCAGTACCAGTGCCGTAAGTTACGTCATCAATGTAACCAGTTAGGTCAAAGCTAAACGCCAAGTCAAAACCATATACAACAGCTGTATTTGCAGCAGTGTCAGAACCGATGCTGAAGTTGTAAGTGAATGACTCAGTGAACGTGTCACCTGCATTCAATGTGTTGTCAGCACCAAAGTCTTGGAATACTGAGTAAGTTTGCGCAGGAATGATGTCCAAAGTCATAACGTCAAGACGTACTGGAGCGTTACCGCCTGGGCCGTCTGGGTCAAACATAATTGGGTCTGCGTGAGCAACGTTTGCTGCGAAAGCTGTTGCCAATCCTAATGCTACTAATTTTTTCATGTGTTGCTCCTTAAAAAACAAAATTGTTACTGGGTCACGCTAGAGATAATACAAACTGCGTGCCAACTTTTATTATCTATATTTATCAATAGCTTACAAGTTGTTGGTAATTTTGCTTCTTAAAACTGTTAAATTTCCTGACACCTTAACGTGTGGATAATCGGCTTTTTAGTTGATTCATTTCTGCAGCGACTACACCGTTATTCACCATCTGCTCATAATAGAACTGGGCAACATCGGTTTTACCCAGATCAACCAAGAAATTTAAATAGGCAAACTCGTACTTGCCCGGTTGTTCGGACTCTAGGTTAATATGTGGCTCAAGTATCTGTAGCGCTTGCTCTCCCTGCTGCTGAGCGATCAATACTTGCGCTTTTTGGTGAATAAAAGGCACAAAGTCTGGGGCTTTTGCTAATGCTTGATCAATTGCGGCTGCGCTTTTGTCTAGCTCCCCAAGCTGTAAATAGGCCCAAGATAAGTTGTTCAGGGCAATCTCATTGTTTGGATACTGCTGTAAGAATCCTTCCAGTGCTTGAGCACCAGCGCTAACGTCATCAGCTAGAATGTATTCGATGCGCATCAGATGGATGCCTAAGTCATCAGGCACATTTTTTACATAAGCATCGACAATGGCGTTACGCTCTTCAACTCTACCGAGTTTGTTTGTGACTTTTACGATGTCCATTAGGCGACTGCGCGTTGCCGAAACGCTATAGGCTTCGAGTAAGTACGGATAGGCCTTTTCATACTCACCTTTGCCTAAGTGAATTTTACCTTGCAAAGAACGCAAAGCGATTTGGTCATTATTCTTTGCGATTTTATTTAGCTGGGTTTGCGCCTTATCAAATTTCTTGTCAAATGAAGCATTTAGAGCATCGAGATAAATGATCGCTGGGTTGCTTGGATCAACTAGCAGTGCTTTATTGATCAGTTCGCTATTGGCTAAGAAATCCTGTTGAGTTGCATTCGCTCTCAACGCCACTTGTAAAGCTTTGATATCGTTTGGTGCTTCATTGAGCACAGACATAGCCAAGTCCATCGCGGTATCAGTATCTCCCTCTTCCATTGCGATAAACCCTAACATGGTGTTCACCCGGCTCTGGATGGCCGCGGACTCTATACCTTGCAGTACAGATTTGGCGCGCGATAAGTTTTTATCTGCGATAAGCATCTCTGCGAACAAAATCTGGTGCTCAGGAATGTTCACCGCAGCGAGTGACGCAAACATTGTGTCGAAGGCTTCGGGGCCGGCATTCATGGTATTTAGCAGGTCGTTATATTTAATAAAGCCCTTTATGTTGTTCGGATGAGTCGCAACATAACGCTGAATAGCTGCTAAAGCCGCTTCAAAGTCTTTGCTTGCTTCTGCTTCAACCACGGCGTACATCATCACGCTCGGGCGCTCTGGCTCTGCTTGCGCAATGCGACTAAATTCGGCGGACGCTTTGTCAATTTGACCCAATTGTAAATAAACATTGGCTAAAACTTCGCGCGTGTCTATGGTGAGCTCTTCTTGCCCCTCAAGAAAAGACTCAATTAACGATCGGGCTTTATCGAGTTCACCCATTTGCACATACGCCGTTGCCAATATCGCAAATGCATTGAGGCTTTTCGGATTTGTTTGTTGCGTGATTTCTAATTGGCGAATACCCGCTTCAGTATCATCAGCGTAGCTCAATAACGCGAATCCTAACGCGTCGTCAATGTCATCCACTTCGACGTTCCGAGCAAAGCGGGTAAGCTCACTTAATACTTGATCACTTTGCGAAGACTGAATGGCTTTAAAGCCCGTCAACAAAATGAGATCCATGTCTTCTTGGGTTGGATCGCTAATTTGCGCAATGCTGTCAGTGGCTGAGGTTACGTCACCCAAACGTAGCTGAGTAACCCCAAGTAATCGCTGGACCACTGGAATTTGCGGATAATTGGCGTTCAAGTACTGAAATGAAGAAAGGGCGCGCTCAAAATTTTCATTTTGAAACGAATGCACACCAACAATAAAGTGGTTGGACGGGTTATTTAATCCTGCTTCTATCGACGCCGTTGCATAGCTGGCAGCTTCATCTAAGTTGCCACTTTGAAATTGATACACCGCTTCTACATACTGGCCTAATGCGTTTTTCGTGTTACCGCTTCTGACAATATCTATTTGAGTACGAGCTTCAGGCATATCACCCGTAGCCAAATAGCTACGCGCTAAAAAATAATTCGCAATTCGGTTTTCTGGGCGGGCACTGGTATATTTTTCTAAGGTTGCCTGGGCTAGTTCATGTTCTTGTGCTTCTACTAATGAAGAGCCAATAATAAAAAGTAATTCTGGCGCATATAACTCTTGCTGAGCACCCAACAATAGGCGGGCAGCTTCTTCTAATTTGCGGTCATTGACTAAGCGCGCCGCAGAGATAAACTCTGCATGTTCAGAGCCAAGCTCCACGAGGGCTGACTCGAGTAGTTCCGCGTCATTTTTTACCAGTGCTACAGTGGCGACTAACGCATTCCACTCTTGGGTGTCGGCAAAGAAGCGCTGTCTCTCAAGCAAAAGCTCATAAGCGTAATCGTAATTGTTTCTGATCAGTTCGAGATCGACTTGCTCACGCGATATTTCGCTAAGGTCGATGCCGTATTCTGCTGCACGGGCATATTCTTTGTCGGCGGCATCCAGATTTCTGGCATGCATATTTAGTCGTGCCATCAGAACGCGATAGGCTGGATCGCGGGGTGCATCAGAGATTAACTGCTTAGTCAGAATGGCTGCCTCAGCGTATTCCTGCGCCTGCATCAAGCGTTGCGCCTCAGCGTAGGTTTCTTCAGGGGTCATCCGTGTGCAGGCAACAGTGCCGGCAACTAACAGTACGAGGGTGAAAGTTTTTAACCAATGATTCATACGAGTATCCATATTCCTTAGCATTATTCGTGAGACTTATCTCCAACAGACTTCATCATAACAGTGCCGCTGGGTTGCCGCTACTTTAATCAACCACAGGTAACACTTGCCCTGTTGGACATTTTTACTTAGCCTGATCGCAATTTCCATACCGCGCTAGTAAAACTCATTTGCTGGAATGAATAGGTAATTAAAGAGCATGACTGATAAAAGGAACACAATTTTTACAGCAGTAATCACTAGCAGTTTACTGCTAGGCTGCAGTGATCCAGCGAACCAACCTGAAATTTCCGAACAAGCTTTCGTAAAGCCTGCACGTATGCAACAAAACTTTAACCTATTGCAGATTGACCATGCACCCCAGTGGCAGCTAGATACAGCTGAGAATGCAGGCCCATACAGTGAGGGGGGAGAATTCTTCAGTGAACAAGGGATTATTGCACCCGTTGCCAAGCGCGGCACGTATCGAGTGGATGAAAATTTCCAGATAGAAATTTACACACGCGAGGCCAAGCCGCTCATCTTTGATTACATCGACATAATACCTGACCCGCAAGATCCTAATGATCAGGTGCTTAAGATAATGACACCTAAACACACCGATGCCGTGTATTTGCGTTCGTCACAAGCGTTACCCTCGCATTATCAAATCAGTTTTCGGGTTGGATATATCAACTACGGTGATGCCAGTGAATTAAACGGTTACGATATTGGCAATGAAACGGGTGAGCCTTGGGTGGATATGTCAGCGGTTGGACATAATGGATTCTATTGGCTGGCAATACTCGATACGGAACCACAACCCCACAACAATATCTGGATGCACCACCACCGCAAGTTTGTGATCGATAGTTGGAATCGCGATAGTCATCGCAACTCGTTTAATGTAATTGCGTTAGACGGTCTAAGCCCAACGCATCATCGATTTGGCAAGCAGTTTATCAGTTATGTTGATGGTGAGTTTACGCGGATCCAGGATCGTCCCTCGGGCTACTACTTACCGGAACAGTGGTACCAGGTAACCTTTGAACGCACGCCTACAAGTTATTCATTCTCGGTAACAGGGCAGTTTGCAGACGACCAAGAGAGAACCTATCAGGGCACTATTAATACTCAAGAGGAGTGTGTTTTTCACTATAATCAAACGCCGGCCGAGTTATCAGATAAGTGCATTGATAGCACTGGACCACGCTTGGCGGGCTCCGTATTTCCGAATTGGCCAGCGGGGAGTGCGTTCCCTGATTACTTTATCATTGGGGAACCCCATATCAATTACTATGAAGGCAGTGTGTTGATAGATGATATTGAGGTGATAGATAAAACACCTCAATAATTCTCGCGATGAAATTACCTGTTGGTTTCGCGCTGCGAAGTATTGTTCGCTATTATAATGAAAAGGTTTTCTCAATGGTTGTAGGCATGCAGTTACGCGCGTCATTTCGTATTTTCTATCCTCACTTAGCACTTATGCTAGTGCTCAGTTTGACCGCTATTAAGGTCTACGCTGATCCGTCAAAGCAATATGAACAAGCGCTGAGTACCTATAACAATAAAAATGTCGATGAAGCGTACATTTTGTTGAAAAACATCATGAGTGAATATCCTGAGCATTTACCTTCGAAAGTGCTAATGGCTGACGTTCTGCTGAATAAGGGTTATGTTCTGGACGCGATTGATGAATACGAGGAAGCATTACAGTTAGGTGTGGACTTTAATCGTGTAATAGAAAACTTATTGCAGGCATATCTTCTCGCCGGTCAATATCAACGCGTGATTGACTGTGACTGTGATGACGTTAATCGCAACACCGAACCCTTTGTATTGTTGCTTCAAGCCAGTGCGTTCGATTATGCAGGTAATAGTGAACTTGCACGTTCGCGTTACCAGCAGGCCTACACGTTGGCCCCGAGGTCGCCCCGAGTGTTAACCAGCTACGCTAACTTTTTGATGTCTCAGAAAGATTTAATCAGAGCAAAAGAGCTCATTGATGCAGCACTTTCAATTGAACCTAACAATCCTCGAGCTATGCATGCTAACAGCTTATGGTTAAGTCGTGATGGTCAGTTACAAGCGGCGATGGATTGGTTGGAAAGAGCTTACTCCATTAGTAACGATGATCCCGTTTTGCAGCGTACTAACGCGTTTTTGTTGATCAAGTTACGGCGCTTTGGTGAGGCGCTAGAAATGATCAATGCGATATTGGCTGAAAATCCTGATGATGTATTGATCCGACTCACCAAGGCAAGATTGTTGTTTCTGACGAATGACGCAGAGGAAGCACGCAATATTCTCAGTGATTTGTCGGGTGAGCTGTCGACTTATGTTGTCGATGATGTCACCAGTCGTTCAAAATTAAACCTGTTAAAAGGATTAACGTCCTATTTGAGCGGAAACTATACAGACAGCACCGTACAGATTGAACAATACCTGACTCTCGCGGGTGAAGACGATAATGCGATCCAAATGCTGGCCCAGCTTTATGAACTATCGCGACAACCGCGCAAAGTGAAAGCGTTGCTGGAAAACAAAATAAATATCGTGAAACAGGATGCTGAGTTGGTAAAAGCCCTTTGCCGCGCCTATGCAGCGCTAAATCGCCATTTCTTGTGTGATGATTTGCTGGTTCAACTTTCACCTGAAGTGCGCAATGTTGAGAGTTTGCAATTGTTTGAGGTCGATCTACTGCGTCAACAAGGCAAAGTGAATTCAGCTCTGGCGTTGTTTAATGAGACTTTTCAAGCGCCTTACACGATGGCGCAGCAGTTGTTGTTAACGCGATTACAACTGTTGTCCGGGAATGTTCAGCAAGCCCTGACGCTGATTGACGAGTTGATAGTGAGATATGCGAATAACGCCGATCTGAAGCTATTAAAGGCCGAGGTACTCTTAAACAGTAATAATTTAAATGCTGCGCGGACCCTACTTGCAGAGATAAAGCAAAGCGCCCCGAATAATATCCAACACCGTAAATTAAATGCTCAAGCCTTGGCTGCGAGTGATGACCTTGAAGGGGCTACATTGGAGCTTGAGGCGTTGCTAAATGAGTTGCCGTACCGCCAAGATTTAGTCATCCAGCTAGCCAATTTGCTCGGTAAGCGAACCTTATTTGATGAGGCAATTAGTCTACTAAACAAATATAAGAACGAATTCGACAGTGATTATCAACTGGATGAAGCGCTGGTGAATTTATATGTTCAGCGACAACAGAATGAAGATGCTTTGACAATAATAAATACCCTGAATAAAAGCTCATTCTCAAACCCAGAATATATTTTCAAGAAGGCTGCAATCCTTATAAACCTAGGGCGAAATGAAGAAGCCCAGCGCGAAATCCTCAAGCTCGAGAATCTTATCGCGATGAGTCCACAAAATGTTTCCGCGCTACTTAGTTTACGTAAGCAATTGAATGACAATGCGGGTGCATTGGCCTATTTAGACCGAATTGCCAATGAACAACCATTGACCAAGCCACAACAACTCGAAAAAGTACGCCTGTTAGCGTTATCTGACCAAAATGAGTTAGCTTTAGTCGAATTAGAGCGGATTCTGGCTGCTGATCCGCAGAATATCGCAGCACTGTTCTTGGCTGGGGAGGTACATACTCAATCTGGGCAATCTGAACGCGCATTTGACCGCTTTAAACTCGGCTTTGAGGCAAGCAAATACAACCGTATGTTTGCAGGAAAGTTATTTGAACTAGCGGCAACAGGGGTTAAAACCACACAGTTTGAAACGACCATTAGTAACGCCATTAGTCTTAGCCAGGATAGCGCGTTAGTTGGGCTTAAAGGATTGTTTCTTAGCACCCAAGGTCGCGTTGCTGAGGCTCTACCGTTGTTGCAGCAATATGAGGCAAGCGAGCAAAGTTATCGTCGCGAGTCGGTATTGTTGGCATTGACTCGCATGCTACAAGCTGACTCTCCCTCTCTTGCCGTTGAATACGCGAAAAAGGCCTATGATGCAAACACTAAGAGCGCGGATGTCGCCGCGGAATATGGCTGGAGTTTAGCCCTATTTGGTGATTATGATAGCGCCTTAGCGCGTTTACGAGAAGCAAACATTATGGATACTGCAAATACCAAGATTGCCTTTCAATTGGCGGTTATCTTACGCAAATTAGATCGTTGTGACGATGCAGAAAAGCTGTTGCAAGAACAAGGAATGAACAGAAGCTTTGGCGAACTAACTCAGCAATACCGCGATATTTCAGCTATACTTACTGGCTCTGAATGTGCGAGATCTTAGTGTCAAAGTTTTTTACAGCTAATTTATCGGGTAACGTTATATATCTGTTTTCAAAGCTGATTTTTTCTGGCGCGTTTTATGCTTTGATAAGTGCAGTAAATTAGGAGAAGTAGCGTCAATGTTATTGCAACGAACTAAATTAATTATTTTAACGCTGGGGCTTCTGTGTTCTTCAGCGGCATTCGCGGCGAAACCAGTTGCCGAAGACTGCAGCCTAAGTGATTTAGTTATCCACACAGACCCAAATGACCCTGATGCACAAGTTATTGGATGTGCAGGTCAATTTGATGGCAATGATTCGCACGTAGCGGGGTGGTTGAGCAATCAAATGATTTGGGATGCCAATGGAATTTTAACCAACGACCTACCTGCTAATGTCAGCCCAGATACTTGGATAAACTTGGCAAAGTATGAAGATACAGCTCTACAGGGGCAAGGTGCCAATGCGTCTTGGAGTGGCTTGGTTAATTTGTCTAATTGTTTGGATAAAAATTCAAACTCAGTCGCCTGTACGTCTGACTGGATGTACGCTGACGTAGAATACATTATCGATCCGTTGTTATACGATCAATTTGTATTCAGCATCAAGGCGGGTAATTTCTATGCTTTGTATCAGGTAGAATTGTTGAAACAAGTTACAAGTATTATTGGCACAATGTCGATGGTGACTAAAAATGCCTTATCGCATTTGACCATCTGGGCGAAAGAGGGGGCGCCTGGAGATGTTCAGGTAAGCGGCCCGTCAACGTTAGTAATATTTTTACTCGGAGCCTTGCTGGTACTAGCTAAGCGCCGTCAAATCAAAAAATAGTCGTTAAAGCTATTAAGAAAGCGGTAATGGTTAAACGCCACTACCGCTTTTTTTATGTTCACATTAAGTTTCACTGCATGAGTCAGTGAGAAGCTATAAATCCATACCTAGACTTTTAAACTCCCTATATTGCGTCTGCCTGTCTTAGCCTCATCAGGAAACTGAGTCTCGGTTTTACCAAATCGTAAGAGCCATAACACTTGTGTATCGGCATCGATGCCCAGTGTTTGTCTAACCGCATTAATACGCGCCATACTGTCACTAAAGTCAATTGCGGCAGCTGTGCTTAGATTTGTTTGAGCGGACTTAACAGGTAAGTTCAGGATCTCAGTCGACAAGGTTGAAGGTTGCATTGAGAATCCACGAGCACTGAGTTGCAGAATGACATGCATCATTTCGACACTGGCAAATAATTTATCAGCAACAGTAGCTGATTTTGGAACAGTAAACAGCAGACAGCTTTGCGCACTTTTCCATAATGCCAGTTGTGACTTTTGCATTCCCTTTTGGGCACCGATGGCGGCAAAGACGTTAAACAATCCAGGAAACCGTTGAATGAGTTTGATAGGGAATAATTCCGCTGCACCTACCCCGAGGTTTTTCTTGGGTAATCCAGACTCAGGTTCGTCACTAGTGAAATCGACTGCGTTGAGAATATCCAAACCTAATTGCCGGGAGCGCCAAACCTGACTATCCGACCAAGCAAAAAACTCCAACAAGGCATCTTCCACTGAGCACTGCACTTGGCTAAAAACATACTTTAGTTGGCTTGAAATTTCGGTGGCAAGATCAAAATCGCTGACCGCAATGTATGGTCTGCGGTCGGTATGCCGATTAGCTAAGGTTGATAATGCAAGCGAGGGAAGTTCAAATGTGCTTGGCCCTTCGGAGAGTGAACACAGGCGAGGTTGGTCTTTAGTCACATCAACGGACTCCAGTAATGAGTCGTCGACATGTACGGTAATGTTGTTTAACCCTTGGGCGGTAAGCGCATTCCGCGCATATTCAATAGCACCACCGAGCGTAATAATCAGCGTTTGGTAGTCATACACTAAGGTGTGTTTAGCGATATCTGCGCGGTAGTGAATAAAAATCTGCCCCTCTTCCAGACTGAATTGGAATGGCTGACAGTTATCGCCACTGTAATACTTGCGTGTGACCTCAAGAAACTGGTCAAAATCAAGAGCGTCCATTGGTATCCCTAATCAGAAAATGCGGCAACTATCTGTGCAATAACGCCTTCAATTTCAGCGCCATGCAGACCATTCGGCAGCTCAGTAATGGCAGAAGAGTTTGTGAATGGGTCAAATTGCACGCTGGCAGGCGCACGCACTATCTCGCCCCGGCCGAGTACCAGCTTTATCGTATTGGCACTTATTGCAGCAGAAGCTTGCATGCAGCCAGGATTTAACGAAGGCCCTTTTTTCGCACTCAAGTCCAGGCGCTGCGGCTCAACTAAGTAACTGGAATGTCCAGCCTTCGGTGAGAGCCCAAAATAAAAGCGAGCAAATTGTTCGAGTTGCGATTTACCGGCAAAACCAAAATAGTCTTCAAATCCCATGGACTGGTTATCAAAACATAATACGGAAGTGCCAAACCCGAGGGGGGCTGCGGTCAGCGCAGGTATGCTTTTCTCAGCACATTTTTGGAATACGAGTCGACGTGCATCGATTGCAAAAAAATCGAGACCGTCTAAGTATACGTCGCAACCATTCAGGAAATCATCAACATTGTCGCTATGTACACCGTCTTTAAATAGTGTGATTTCTGCCTCAGGGTTAATGTCTAACAGCTCGTCAGCCAGGGCCTGTACTTTGTCTTTCTTGACATTACTTAGCTTAGCGCAGGCTTGGCGATTAAAGTTTTCCACTTCGTATTGATCAAAGTCGGCCAGTGAGAAACGACTAAAACCGATCCTCGCATGATTAAGTGCGTGCCAAGCACCAACACCGCCAGCACCACAGATCGCTAATTTAGTTTGCTTGATTGTTTGTTGCTCAGCTTCGCTAAACCATCCAAGGTTACGGGAAAATGCAAGCTCGTAGTTAAAAGGGTGGGGCACAATAAATCCTCTTTTTTAGGCCGATTTCTGCAATTGCTTATGCACTGACTTTTCAATCCAATGGTAAAGCGCCAACATATTATCGCTCAGTTGCGATAAGAAATTGGCTTCCGTCATACAGTAAAGCGCACGCTGCCCATTTAGCTCAAAGGGTTGACTGCAGGGTTCAAACACAAATCCAAGGCGACCTAACCTTTTTTGCAGTCGGGTTTCGACCACAATGAACATATGCGAGTGCTGATAAAACTTTGCAACCGCAATAATGCCTAAATACAAACCAATCGTTATATTAGGGAATAAGCGGCGATCTTCTTCTGTATAGAAGTGTGGTTTGGATTTTGGATCGATGTAAAAGGGCACATTTTCCTCGCCTTTCCGGCGTCTAAAGTCTTTCGGTACTGCTAAGCGCGAGATTTCACTGACACCGAGACGCGATATTGACGGAAAATCAATCAATTCAGGATCAATTTTATCCTTGCAGTAAGACTCAAATGGCATGGTGCATTCGTCTTTACTGCCTGGGATCACTAATCGAGCAGTGCCAGCATACCTCTGAGTCGTTGTATGCTGGAGCAATAAATGAATTGAATGCCCATCGTATTTATCATCTTCCATTTTATTGTCTCGCTCGGGCTCCCATTTAAGCTCTTCGCAATACACTTGGTGGCGAATGCCGAATACTTCTTCTTTAAGCGCTGGAGTGCTGGCGACTTTAACCTCGAAGTACTCTTTAAAGCCTTTTACGATAGATTGATCCATGGACCGTTTCCTTAACCGTTTGAGCATAACTTTTTGCCTTGTAATGTTTACGCACAGGTATCCATTCATTGAGTCATGCTTTACATACGAGCGATCGTGACTCTGGCGGCATTATTAATAGAATGCATATTAATACAATAGTATAGTAGTCAAAAAAAAGGTCACTAATTTGTTTTAATTGACTGATTTCATTTTGAGAAAATCGCGTGCTTAAATCATTATCGACAGTGTTCAGCTTTTTTGTACTCTTGATCAGTACCGCGCAGTTTAATGCGAACGCCTGTGAACTCTGCCCAGTTATTCAAAAGAATAAACCTTCGATTGTTGGCGTCGGCGTGCAAACACCACTCGCTTCGCCCAGTAATGTGTTGTCCGGAACTGGCTTTGTTGTAGCGAATGGTCAGTATGTCATCACTAACTATCATGTCGTTTCTGATCCCTTGGATGATAATGTCGTGCAAAATCGGGTGGTTTTTAGTGGCTCGGGCAAACGTCCAGACATTATTCAGGCAGACATTGTGGATATTGATAAGGCGCATGATTTAGCCTTGTTAAAAATAGCCAAAGCATTACCTGCCTTGCCGCTCGCCGAGCGGGAATTTCGCTCAGAGGGTAATCAAATTTTAATTACGGGCTTTCCTATCGGTGCGGTGATTGGTTTGTATCCTGCTACACACCGCGGGATTATTGCTGCAATTGCGCCCGATGTGATCCCTACGAATAATAGCAACCAGCTCGACATCGCGATGTTGTCGCGCTTGCGTTCACCCTTTGAAGTTTACCAATTGGATATAACCGCATTCCCGGGCAATAGCGGAAGTCCTATGTACGCCGTTAGCGACGGCAAAGTGCTTGGGGTCATTAATAAAGTCTTAGTTTCTGGGGGCCGGGAAGCGGCACTTTCTACCCCCAGTGGAATTACGTATGCGATTCCGATTAAACATGTATATGATTTACTGAATAAAAATAACGTAGCACTGTAAAGCTCACGCGCGTTTGAATGCTAAAAAGGAATAGGTAACATATGAATAAGCTCGACAAGACTGTATCAATTGCCATTATTGGTCTTGGCTATGTTGGATTACCGTTGGCGGTATCGTTTGGGCGTCATTACAAAACCGTTGGGTTTGATATTGCCCAGACACGTATTGATGAACTCAAAAGCGGTGTTGATCACACCTTGGAAGTCTCTAGTGAAGAACTAAAAGGCGCGTCGCAGTTGAGTTTTACCAGCAATCCCGAAGACATAAAAGATTGTCAGTATATTATTGTTACTGTGCCAACGCCGATTGATAAAAACAAACAGCCGGATATGACTCCTTTACAAAAAGCCAGTCAGATGATTGGTTCAGTCTTGCAAGCCGGTACCACTGTTATCTATGAGTCAACGGTTTACCCCGGAGCGACAGAAGAAGTGTGCATTCCTATTCTAGAGCAGCAATCGGGGTTGACCTTTAACCAAGATTTCTATGCAGGTTATTCACCCGAGCGGATTAACCCCGGTGATAAAAAACATCGCTTAGAAACCATCGTTAAAGTGACGTCGGGCAGTACACCCGAGATTGCCGAGAAAGTGGATGCGCTGTATCGGTCGATTATCACTGCAGGGACTCACCGCGCCTCTTCAATTAAAGTGGCTGAAGCGGCAAAGGTGATTGAGAATACCCAGCGCGACCTCAACATCGCGTTAATTAATGAGCTCGCCATGATTTTTGACCGCGTCGGTATCGATACCGAGGAAGTGCTTGAAGCGGCCGGTAGTAAGTGGAATTTTTTGCCTTTCAGACCCGGCCTAGTTGGCGGTCACTGTATAGGGGTTGATCCATACTACTTGACGCATAAGGCCGAAGAACTTGGTCACCATCCTGATGTAATTCTAGCCGGACGGCGCATTAATGATCGTATGGGTGAGTATGTGGTATCGCGCTTGGTTAAGACCATGTTGAATAAGCAAATCATGGTTAATGGAGCCAATATATTATTATTGGGGATTACCTTTAAAGAGAATTGTCCTGATATTCGCAATACGAAAGTTGTCGACATTGCGCACGAACTAGAAAGCTACCATGTGAATTTAGAAATTTTTGACCCTTGGGCTGACGCCGAAGAGGTCGATCACGAATATGGTCTTTCACTGATTGATAAGCCGGAAAATGGAAAATATGACGCGATTATAGGGGCGGTTGCTCACCACCAGTTTAAAGACTGGAGCAATGAGCAGTTGCGTGCTTTATGTAAACCAAACGCCGTTATTTTTGATTTGAAATACATGTTTGACAAGTCGGCTGTGGATATTCGCCTGTAAGGAAGAGTTATGAAAGTATTAGTCACCGGGGCCGCAGGCTTCATTGGATCACATGTTTCATTGTACTTATTGGAGCGCGGTGATGAAGTTGTCGGCGTCGACAACTTGAATGATTATTATGATGTGTCGCTGAAAGAAGCACGACTAGAAAGGGTAAAAGCCCACCCTAATGGCAATAACTTTACGTTTGTCAAAATGGCGGTTGAAGACCGTGAAGGCATACCCGCGTTATTCAGTGAGCAAAAATTTGATAAGGTCGTCCACCTCGCTGCGCAGGCGGGTGTGCGCTATTCACTGGAAAATCCGCATGCTTACATTGATGCCAATATTGTTGGGTTTATGAACATCCTTGAAGGGTGTCGGCATAATAATGTTCAACACCTCGTTTATGCGTCCTCCAGCTCAGTCTATGGGGCGAATGAGAGCATGCCATTTTCTGTGCATGACAATGTAGACCATCCGGTTTCCTTGTATGCAGCCAGTAAAAAAGCTAACGAGTTGATGGCGCACACGTATAGCCACTTATATGGCTTACCAACCACCGGTTTACGTTTTTTCACTGTATATGGCCCTTGGGGCAGACCAGACATGGCGCTCTTTTTGTTTACCAAAGCGATACTCGAAGGAAAGCCTATTGATGTATTCAATTATGGTAACCACCGCCGCGACTTTACGTATGTGGATGATATTGTCGAAGGTATTATCCGCACACTTGATAATACCGCCGCGAGCAATGATGCTTGGAATGGTAAGCAACCGGATCCGGGCACAAGCAAAGCGCCTTGGCGGGTATACAATATTGGCGCACAAACACCCGTGCACCTTTTAGAGTATATAGAAACGCTAGAAAAGGCGCTGGGCAAGACAGCAGAAAAGAACCTATTACCTCTGCAGTTAGGCGACGTGCCTGATACTTATGCCGACGTAGAGGCTTTGGTTGATGATGTTGGCTACCGCCCCAAAACCACGATCCAAGAAGGGATTGGAAACTTTGTAAAATGGTATCGCGATTTTTACCAGGTTTAACACCGCAATGCGTTATTTGATCACCGGCGGGGCTGGCTTTATTGGCTCCGCTCTGATCCGCTTTTTGATACATCACACCTCTCATACTATCCTCAATATTGACAAACTCACCTATGCCGTCAATCCGGATGCGTTATCGTCAGTGCAATCCAATGCACGATACCAGTTTTTACAAGCGGATATAAATGATAACGAAACTATCGCTGCATCGTTCAAATCGTTTAAACCTGATGTGGTTATTCATTTAGCGGCTGAATCACATGTTGATCGCTCAATTTCAGGGCCTGATGCTTTTATTCATAGCAACATTAATGGCACCTATGCATTGCTGCAAACGGCTAAACAATACTGGGAGCAACAGGGCAAGAGCGATAACTTCCGGTTTCTTTATGTCGGTACCGATGAGGTTTATGGTAGCAATGTCACTGATGTCGCTTTTAGTGAGTCCGCACCGATGCATCCCAGCTCACCCTATTCAGCATCCAAAGCCAGTGGTGCGTTGTTGGCCAGTAGTTGGGCTATAACCTATGGCTTTCCAATTGTTATTAGTCATTGTGCGAATAATTACGGGCCTTTCCAACATTCTGAGAAACTCATCCCGAAGGTCATTCAAAACGCACTTGCTAATAAACCTATTCCCGTCTACGGCAATGGCTTGCAGCAGCGGGACTGGCTTTATGTAGACGACCATGTGCGAGCGCTATACATGTTGAGCCAACGAGGGCGGGTGGGAGATGTGTATAATATAGCAACTCAACATTTAACTTCTAATATGTGTCTGGTGGATAGTCTATTGGATTATATTGCTTTGAAGCTAAATATGAGTCAGGCGTCGCGTCAGCGTTTAGGTTCACTTGTAACTATCGTTGAGGATCGTCCTGGCCACGACCAGCGTTACTTTATTAGTTCTGAGAAAATTACCAGTGAATTTGGATGGTCACCGCAAGTTACCCTTTCACAAGGTTTGGCTGAGACAGTGCAGCACTATCTCGAGGCTAAATAATCAACTTTAATCAGCCTTTACGTGCTTTCGGGAGTTTATTGGGTAAGAAGCTCTTTACGGTTTCATAACCCACTTGATACAGCTGCTCCTTTTGCTGTTCCGTCATATCAAAATCGACCGCTGACGCATCGCCAGTATTGATGACGAGGGTATTGTGCCAGTAATTGGCGTGAACATATTCACGGGAAATTGCCGCCATAAAGGTTCTGATCAAGAGGCCGACATATTGGGGCAACATCATGCGATGTTTCGCATCAAGCGGGCGTTCGCGTAATTCACTTTTCAACCGAAAGCATACGCTAGGCGTGCCATCGCCACGCCAATCTTCAAACAATGCATCTTCGGCTAAGATTGCGCCATCTGCCATGACATGATGTTTATAGATTTGAAAACTGAATATCAAGGGGATCGACATCGAATAGCGGATCGCTCTTGACACCTTGATGTCGGGTGTTAATTTCCGATTAAACACCACTGGGCCACCACCATTAATGTCTGTCGCAAGTATATTTAGGTCCATGTCTAAGTCAGCGAATGAGCGGCTATTTAACTGTTTATCGATCCAACGCTCAAAATGTTCACCCGACGCTAAGCCGCCCTGGAAAATTAACCGTAATAGGGAGAACTCGCGAAATTGCTTAAAATTGGTTTCTAACGCGAGTTTGTAGATTTCTTCAAGCTTGTATCCGGAGGCGTATAATGCGGCCACAATTGAGCCTCCGGAAACGCCAACCAAGGTATCGAATTTAAGTTCTAAATCGTGCAATGCCTGCAAAATTCCAATGTGCGCCGGTAGTCGCGTGCCGCCGCCGGAAAAAATTGGAACGATAGTTGGGTTTTCCATGTTTGCTACCTTAACTACGTATATCGAAAGCATAGCCTTTGGATGAGGTAGTACCAAATTTTGTGAGCACTCTTTCCTGACTTTTGATGCGAGCAACAACGCAACTGTTGTCGCGTCGGGTAAACTTTCTGAAGAGCCAGACGTTATTGTTAACGTAACGGTGTCAGAGCCGGGCGTTTTATGGTTGATGTTGCTTTCTATGGGGCTTTTTATGTCCAATATAATAAACGTATTAAGCTGTAACTAAAAGGCCTGAGTCCGATACAATCTCGAAATCAGGCCTCGGTCGCCGCTTAGAAATGAGTCCAACTTTATGGGGTCACTTCATTAGGCCGCTTTTTTGTTTGGGCAGATCATCGCCCAATCACGCGCTTCATTTCAATTCGTTTAGCGTGGAGCAACGGTTCGGTATATCCGTTAGGTTGCTCACACCCCTTAAAGATAAGATCGGTAGCCGCTTGAAATCCGATTGATGAATGTAAATCGGGGGTCATGGCGATGTAGTCTGGGTCGTCAGCATTCTGCTCGTCCACCAACACTGCCATTTTCTCCAGTGATTGCATAACTTGCGCTTGAGTAATCACACCATGCAGTAGCCAGTTAGCCAACAGCTGACTGGAGATCCGCAGGGTTGCGCGGTCTTCCATGAGACCAACATTGTTGATATCAGGCACTTTTGAGCACCCAACACCTTGATGCACCCAACGCACGACATAACCCAAGATACCTTGTACATTGTTATCGACTTCACGCTGCAGTTGCTCCGCTGATAAGTCGTCTGCTGGCGTACCTAACGGAATCGTTAAGATATCATCTAGCCCATCATAGGCTTGGCTTTTAAGAGATTCTTGAATGCTGAATACGTCGACTTGATGATAATGCAGGGCATGCAATGTAGCGGCGGTAGGGGATGGTACCCATGCGGTATTGGCGCCGGCTTTAGGATGTCCGATTTTGGCTTCCATCATATTGGCCATCTGATCAGGGATTGGCCACATCCCTTTCCCAATTTGGGCTTTGCCACTTAATCCGCACGATAATCCAATGGTGACATTGGCATGCTCGTAGGCCTTGATCCAAGGTAAAGCTTTAAGGGCAGCTTTATCAGCGAACGGGCCCGCGTGCATGGAGGTATGGATCTCATCGCCCGTGCGATCAAGAAACCCAGTGTTGATGAAGACCACTCGGGATTTCGCTGCGTTAATGCAGGCCTTGAGGTTAACTGAAGTGCGCCGCTCTTCATCCATTATGCCCATTTTAATCGCGCTTTCTGGGAGGCCTAATGCCTGTTCAATGGCGCCAAATAATTCGTTCGTAAATGCGACTTCTTCCGGGCCGTGCATTTTCGGTTTAACAATATAAATACTGCCTTGGGTCGAGTTTTCGAACGGGCTATTGCGGAGTAAATCATGTTTGCCGATTAGGCTAGTCACAACACCATCCATGATACCTTCGAAAATGGGTTCACCGTCGAACAGGATGGCGTCATTGCGCATAAGGTGGCCCACATTACGCACAAACATCAGACTGCGGCCTGATACCGTGTACTTACCGCCGTGCAAACGGTCATAGTGCCGGTCCTCATTCATTTCGCGGGTGAAGGTTTTGCCCCCTTTTTCCACGGTGATACTGAGGTTGCCTTGCATCAACCCTAACCAATTGCTGTACACCAATGTCTTATCTTCGGCATCAACGGCGGCGACTGAGTCTTCGCAATCCATAATGGTGGTCAGTGCGGATTCAATGAGTATATCTTTAAGTCCAGCAGGATCGCCTTGTGCGATCGGATGTGCAGGCTCAATTTGCAGTTCTGCATGTAATCCATTATGTCGCAACAAAATTGCTGCTGGAGCTGTGACATCGCCCTGATAGCCAGCGAATGCGCCGCGTTCAGTCAATTGTGTGATCGTGCCATCTGCCAAGGTCACCACCAAGCCTTCTTCGCTAATCGAATAACGTGTGGCATTCACATGTGAACCCTGCTGCAAGGGAGCAATCACGTCGAGCCAGAGTCGCGCCTGGCGGATAACTTCAGCACCGCGGGTCGGGTTGTATCCTTTGCCACGCGCTTTGCCATCTGTTTCAGCGATAACATCAGTGCCATAGAGCGCATCATATAAACTGCCCCATCGCGCATTCACTGCATTCAATGCATACCGCGCGTTATTGATTGGAACAACCAACTGAGGGCCAGCTTTGAGGGCAATCTCATCATCGACATTCTGGGTTTCAATGGCCACGTTCTGAGGTTGTTCAACCAAATAACCGATAGCGGTTAGAAACGCTTTGTACGCGGAATGATCGAGTGTTGGGTTTTGTTGGTGATAATTGTCGAGTTGCGCTTGTATCGCGTCGCGCTTGGCTAGTAACGCTTTGTTCCGAGGGGTAAATTCAGCCGCGACAGCTGCGAAGCCTGACCAGAACTGCTCACTCGTGACGCCCGAACCCGGCAGGGCTTTCTGTTCGATGAAATCAAATAGACACTGCGCGATTTGCAGTTGATTGCGAATAACTCTTGGCTGCTCTGACATTGCCATGGAAAACTCTCTCACGCGATAATTACATTACTGCGCAGTAAACCACGAATCGCACCTATTGTTTAATTTATGCTTCCCATGCCTAATATAATTGTTATGAATGGTTGCAGGGGAATGATAATGCATCAGTGATGCTTAGCTCGCGATCTCGTTGCCAACATCAGCAATCAAGCGGCGTAGCCAAATGTGCCCAGCGTCGTGATGCAGAAGCGCACTCCATGCCATTTTCAATGCAATGGGAGGTATATCAAACGGCGGCTCAACGATACTTACCGCAGGGTCGTCAGCTAAAATGCGCGCTGCACGGCTGGGCAGGGTTGCAATTAAGTTTTGCGTTTTGGCCATCTGTAACGCCGCATGGTAGTGGCGAGTAAAGACTCTTATGTCTCTTTGCTTGCCAAGCTTAGTGAGCTCGGCGTCTACCCAACCGAGCTTTTGTACTTCATTCGGATCAATACCTACGCCCACACCAAACCCAGTTTTACTCACCCAAATATGTTGCCCGCTCAAGTAGGCATTTAAATCAAAATTCTTCTTCTGGGGATTGTTGCTGCTGATCACGCAGGAAAATGTGTCATACCAAATCACTTTTTGGTGAAACGACAGCGGCAGTTCATCAAAGCGATTAATTGCCATGTCGACTTTGCCTTGTTCAACATCGTGAAAGTTAACATCGCTCGGGGTGATCAAATCGAGCGTGATATTGGGAGCTAATTCACGTAACCGGCCAACTAACTCTAACAATAATGTCGATTCTGCGTAATCTGATGTCATGATCCGAAACGTGCGGTCGCTATTCGCCGGATCAAATTCGGTTTCTGGCTGAATCGAGGTTTCTAAGCGGGCCAACACATCACGGATGATGGGTTGAAGTTCCAGTGCACGCTGGGTTGGGGTCATACCATCACTGGTGCGCACTAACAGTGGATCTTTGAACAGGTCACGTAGGCGTTTAAGGCCATTACTCATGGCGGGTTGGGTAATACTGAGTTGATTCGCCGCTTTGGTCACACTGCCTTCACGTAACAACACATCCAAGTAAACCAACAGGTTTAAGTCCACTTTTGCTATATTCATGCTTTAAATAGGTTCGGATTGCTCTATTCTTAAAAATGATTATATAGACTTTGTATGAGATTAGTAGCTACGTCTTTAGTCTTAGAAGGGGCACTTGATGTATATCAAGTTAGCTGAGCAGCATAGAGCAAACACATTGACTTTGCTTATGCATAGTTGAATGTATCGGTATCGTTTTCTCTGGATGAGTCGTTGGTAATGTATTCCTTATTTTTACTGTCTCCTATAGAAATTCTGAATGTACAAGCGACTTGATGATATGCGCTGGCTCAATTAACATCTAATTAACAATTATCGAGGATCCCTTATGGAATCGCTCAGCGGGTTAGACGCCGCATTTTTATACCTAGAATCTGACGTTATCCCTATGCACATCGGTGGTGTCGCGATTGTCGAGGGGTCTCTCGATTATCAAACCTTTATTGAGTTTATCGAACACCGCGTACACACGGTGGCGCGGTTGCGTCAAAAGCTGGTCAGTGTGCCCATGGGAATTGACCGCCCTTACTGGGTAGACGATCCCGATTTTGATTTGCAGCGGCATGTGCGGCATGAGTGCTTGGTCAAGCCCGGCGGATGGAAAGAACTGCGGCAATTAGCATCCGATGTATTCTCCGGGCAAATAGAGCGCGATAAGCCTTTATGGGAATTTGTTTTTGTCAGTGGTGTGGATACCATCGCGCAAGTACCAAAGGGTTCTGTTGCCCTGATCAGTAAGATCCATCATGCTGGATTTGATGGCAAGTCTGGTGCTGACCTGATGAGTATGTTGTTTGATATCTCGCCTAAACCCAGTCGCGTGGATCCAGAAGCCTATGGAAAAGATATGCCGGAGACGCCCGGGAATCTCGGTTTATTGGGTCGTTCAGCGGTTAACTGGGTTGCAAGACCAGGGAAAATTCCTGGGCTGATTTGGGATGCCGGAAAGGCAGCATTGAAAGCCAGTTACCTTACCCGCTTCGAAGGTATTAAGCCGCCCACATTGCCATTTAGTGCGCCTAAATCAATGTTAAATACCGTGGTTGAGCGCCAACGCCAATGGGACAGTGCAGTACTCGAACTGCACCGTGTCAAGGCCTTAAGACGAGGGGTTAAAGGGGCTTCCCTAAATGATGCCGTATTGGCCATCTGTGCTGGCGCTATCCGCAAGTATTTGTTGGAAAAAGAGCAGTTACCTGACGAATCAATCGTGGCCATGGTCCCGGTCAGCACGCGTACCGATGACGAAAAGAATGCCATGGGTAATCAGGTTGCTGCAATGTATGTGCAATTGGCCACAGAAATTGCGGATCCAATGGAGCGCTTTCGCGCAATCGTGGCCAATACAAAAGCAGAAAAACGCTATCAAGAGGCGGTTGATGCACGCAGTTTAATGGGTTTTGCAGAATTGATCCCCTTTGGACTGGCGGGTGTGGCATCGCGGTTTTATGCTAAGCATGCTTTGGCGAAACGGCATAAACCCTTTTTCAATCTAGTGATAACCAATGTCCCTGGGCCGCCGGTTCCGGTCTATCTGTCAGGCCACAAACTCTTGGTCAATATGGGCACAGCTCCGATTTATGATGGAATGGGGCTTATAATTCCGGTATTTAGTTACGCAAATACTCTGTCTATTAGCCCCACCAGCGCGGCGAATATTATGCCTGACATTAATGTCTTTGCCCGTTATTTGCGGGAGTCTGCGTTAGAACTCGAAGAGCTGGTAGAGCAGCGCGTACGTGCGTTCGCAGCGTTAAATGCATTGATCAGTAATAAAGAGCAACATTTATGAGTAAATCATTATCGACCCAACGGCCTTCAAGGTTAAATCTCTTGCGTGAAGGTCGGGCACTGATGGAGTTTGGGGCGTCAGGCCTAATGATGCCTTTGTTAATGCGTGCACCGAAAGGTGACGGTCACCCAGTAATGGTTATTCCTGGCTTTCTGGCCAGTGACCGCAGTACTGGCCTGTTGCGCACGTTTTTGAAAATGAAAGGCTATGCCGCCAGTGGATGGGAACTCGGGCGTAACCTGGGTACGCATGTAACCAATGGAAAACGCGTGATCAGCGATCAATTACTGGATCGAGTGATCACCGAACATGTGAAGTATGATGCGAAAGTGAGTTTGGTCGGCTGGAGTTTAGGTGGCATTTTGGCCCGTGAGATAGCCCGTGAAATTCCAGATTGTGTGCGCCAGGTGATTTCTTTAGGCAGTCCATTTAACGGACCACAAGGAGCAGCACCAATCGCTGCGCGCCTGTTTAAACTGATTAACGGCGATGTTGCAGAGCGCTCACCCGATTCAATGGCACGCATGTTAAAGCCCCCCCCTGTGCCTTCCTCTGCCATTTATTCAAAATCTGATGGCATTGCGCATTGGCAAGCATGTCGGGATGACTGGGTGCATGAATCCCAGCACGCTGAAAATATTGAAGTTTTAGGCAGTCATATGGGGTTGGGGCACAATCCGCAGGTACTGTGGATTATCGCCAATCGATTGGCTCAGGAAGAGGGGGCATGGCAGCCTTTCCGGCAAAAAATTATGCACAAATTGCTCTACCCTAATCCCGAGCGAGCATAAAAAAAGCCCGCACTTGGCGGGCTTGGAAATCGAACTAACGGTTTAAGTTTTCGTTCGAAAGGGATTAAACATCAAACTGGTTCATGGTGTTGTCTTTACCAGACGCTTTCAATGCTTGCTCACCTGAGAAGTATTCTTTGTGTGTATCACCCAAATCTGAGCCAGCCATCGCTTGGTGTTTAACACAGGCCAAGCCTTGACGTAATTCTTGGCGCTGAACACCTAACACATAAGCAAGCATACCTTCTTCACCAAAGTATCCCTTGGCGAGGTTATCGGTAGAGAGTGCTGCAGTGTGGTAGGTTGGCAGCGTGATCAAGTGGTGGAAAATACCAGCTTCGCGGGCTGCATCGGCCTGGAATGACTGGATCTTCTGATCCGCCGCTGCTGCTAGCTCAGTTTCATCATATTCGACACTCATTAATGCGCTGCGCTCGTAGGCTGATACGTCTTTACCTTGCTCCTGCCATAAATCAAAGATTTGCTGACGGAAGTTAAGCGTCCAGTTAAACGATGGAGAATTGTTGTAAACCAGTTTCGCATTAGGTACGACTTCACGGATAGCATTCACCATTTCAGCGATTTGACCCACGTGTGGCTTTTCAGTTTCGATCCACAATAAGTCTGCGCCGTGTTGCAGTGAAGTCACGCAGTCCAGAACTACACGGTCAAAGCCGGTGTTTTCCTTAAACTTGAACAAACCGTTCGGCAGGCGAGTAGGCTTAGCCAACTGTCCGTTCTGTTTAATCACTAGGTCGCCTTCGTTAAGGTCAGCAACTGTGTTCACTGGTGTTGTGTCTAGGAACGCATTGTACTGAGCAGCTAAGTCACCTGGCTCTTGAGATACTGGGATTTTTTGCGTTAAGCCTGCACCTAAACTATCGGTACGCGCAACAATCACACCATCGTCGACACCTAGCTCAAGGAAGGCGTAACGTACAGCATTAATCTTGGCGAGGAAGTCTTCATGCGGCACGGTTACTTTGCCGTCTTGGTGACCACACTGTTTAGCGTCTGATACTTGGTTTTCAATCTGAATACAGCAGGCGCCGGCTTCGATCATCTTTTTCGCCAGTAGGTAAGTCGCTTCTTCATTACCGAAACCAGCATCGATATCCGCAATGATCGGAACAACGTGGGTTTCATAATTATCAATTTCGGCCTGGATTGCACTGGTGTCCGCGCCAGCAGCTTTGGCCGCATCTAATTTCTTGAATAAATCGCCGAGTTCACGAGCATCTGCTTGACGCAGAAATGTATATAGTTCTTCTATCAACGCTGCGACTGATGTTTTTTCATGCATGGACTGGTCAGGAAGAGGACCAAACTCAGAGCGTAGCGCGGCTACCATCCAACCCGATAGGTATAAATAGCGTTTATTGGTGGTGCCTTGATGCTTCTTAACCGCCAACATTTTTTGTTGTCCGATGAAGCCATGCCAGCAACCCAAAGACTGTGTGTATTGAGCGCTATCTTGATCATACTCTGCCATATCCTTGCGCATGATCGCCGCAGTATACTTCGCGATGTCTAACCCTGTCTTAAAACGGTTTTGCACTTTCATACGAGCAGCATACTCAGGGTTAATGCCGTTCCATGTGCCGTTCTGTGCGTCGCGTAATTTAGCTACTGATGCTAAGTCTTGTTGATACTGTGACATAGTTAATTCCTCTCTGTCGAAGTAGGGTTGTATCGTTGTGTAAGAGCATCCTAAGCGCTTTGACTGAATAACTAAATAGTATAATTATCATGTTCGATATAAATTTAATGAATGTTGGTGTGGGTGCATTGCCGCCTAAACCTCTGGAGTGGCTCAGGTAAATGCGGAAAATGCCGATAAAACTCAGTGAAAACTGATGATTAGCGTGGTCTAGCGGATAAAATTGTCATCTCTGATCTCAAGGTCTATTCTTTCTAAGATGCACGCAGTATAAAGAGTACTTATGTCAGGCATTTTAGCGTCTGTTGATCAGCGCACCAAACTTGTGGGTGAAAACCGTCTTGAACTATTAATGTTCAAGTTGGGTACTCGGCATGTGTTTGCGATTAATGTATTTAAAGTGAAGGAAGTGATTACGGTCCCTAAGCTTAACCAAATGCCTGGTTCACATGCCAATCTAAAGGGCGTAACGAATTACCGCGGTGCAGCAATCCCCATCATCGACCTGCGCCAGGCAATTAAAATGGCCCCGCTGAAGGGTGAGGCTGCTGCGCAGCAGCATTCGAATGTGATCATTACTGAGTACAACCGCAGCGTGCAAGGCTTTCTTATTGGCGACGTGCTTAATATCGTGAATACTTCCTGGAGCGACATCCAACCGCCGCCGAACAGCATAGGCAAGGCAAATTACTTAACGGCAATTACTCAAATTGAAATCAACGATAAGCGGGAGCTCGTTGAGATCATCGATGTTGAAAAAGTACTCGCTGAAATCATTGATTATGATATTGAGATATCAGAAGAAGTGCTCGACCATAACGTGATTGAGCATTTGAAAGGCCAGACCGTGCTGATCGTTGATGATTCAGCTACCGCAAGAAAACAAATCCGCGAGACCTTAGAACAACTCGGAATTAATATTATTGAAGAAAATGATGGTCTTAAAGCTTTGAAGCGTCTGCGGGCATGGGCAGACCAAGGCGAAAAGGTGACGGATAAAATTTTGATGATGTTTACTGACGCCGAAATGCCAGAAATGGACGGCTACCGACTCACTGCTGAAGTTCGAGAAGACCCCCGCATGAGCGATTTATTTATTGCCCTGAATACGTCACTGAGTGGCAGTTTTAACGAAGCGATGGTACAGAAAGTTGGCTGTAATCGGTTTATCTCAAAATTCCAACCGGATCTATTGGTCGACGTTGTCCAGCAACGCATGCGGGAATTTCTCGAGCAATAACGTTCCACTTTGGGGGCTGCTGTTTTACAATTACGGGGTTTTTTTCCATGAGTAACAACTATGCGTTTACTTCAGTCTCTAGGGATGGCGTCTGCACTATTGCTTGTTAGCGCATGCACAGCAGCGCTACAACCAACGTCAGAGCAGTCCAGCACTGCACCTAAAAATATCATTATGGTAGTTGCCGATGGCATGGGCCCAGCCTATGTGACTGCGTACCGAAATTATCGCGATAATCCGCAAACGCAAGAGGTCGAGAAAGTCGTTTTTGACCAGATTTTAACTGGGACTGCCAGTACTTACCCTGCCCAGGTCTCTGGCTATGTGACTGATTCAGCTGCCAGTGCAACGGCTTTGGCTAGTGGGATCAAATCCTATAATGGCGCGATCGGGGTTGATGTTAACAAACAACCCGTTAAAACGGTGTTACATGCTGCCAAACTGCAAGGCATGAGAACTGGCATAGCGGTTACTTCGCAAGTTGTTCACGCAACACCCGCGGCTTATGTCGCCGCTAATGAGAGTCGTAAGAACTACAATCAAATCGCCGATAGTTATTTTGATGACCGGATCAACGGTAATTTTGCTTTGGATGTCATTTTAGGTGGTGGGCAAAGCTACTTTGAACGTGATGAACGTAATATTACCGGAGAGTTTATCGATGCTGGCTATCAGTACGTCGATACCTACAATAAACTGGCGACGTTGACGCAACCGACAAGAGTGTTGGGTTTGTTTGCCCCTGTGGGTTTGCCATGGGCACTTGATGACACGCGTAGTAACCGTTTGAGTTACTTAACCCAGCATGCGATCAAGCATTTACAAAACCCCAATGGCTACTTTTTGTTGGTGGAAGCCAGTCAGGTCGATTGGGCTGGGCATGCAAATGATATCGCGTCTGCTATGGCAGAAATGCATGATCTGGCGCTAACCATTGAGTTTTTGCGTGAGCATGTCAAACAGAACCCCGATACTTTAGTGGTGTTGACGGCTGACCATAGTACTGGAGGGCTGACCATCGGTGCGAACGGTGATTATCGTTGGAGTCCTGAGTATTTGCATAAAATGACTGCTTCGATTGCGGCAATAACCAAGGCACTTGCTGATACAAATGATCGTATTGATACGGTAGAGGCGGCGTTTGGTTTTGCTCTTAACGAAGATGAAAAGGCCAAAATCAATAACCTAGATTTAAACTTGGATGAGCGTTCGCAACAAGCGGTATTAAAAGCCATCATTGATCAGCGCACAAATACTGGCTGGACGACTTGGGGTCACACCGGCGTTGATGTTGATGTGTTTGCTTTTGGGCAGGGAGCTGAAGCATTTCGCGGTGCGATGGATAATACAGATATTGCCAAACGGATCTTTGCATTTCTAGCTGCGCATCCGGTCGCTGACACCGTGTCGACAGAAAATGACGCAAAACAACGCCAACCGTCCGGCACTGATAACGATTGTTCATTCAAAGACAGCTGGCGCTGCGAATAACGCCTAATAGCCCGTCTAAGGCGGGCTATTGATTAAGAAAGTCTTCGATATCTTCGCCGGTAATCTTTTTAATTTGTGCAAACAAATACCACAAAGCTGTGATCAGCAAAATCATGCTAGGGATTACGATCACAGGGTAGCTGAGCGCGGTCATGCGGCCGAGTTCTTCGGTATATTCAGTGGTTCCTGGTGGGCTAACCAAAATGACTTTTGCCAACACGTAGTTGAGTACCGCACTTAAAAAGAAAGAGCTAGCCACAATGTAGCTGCTGACTGCGACTTTCTTTTCAAATTCGTCGGTTTTACCTTTCTCTTGCAATACTTGGTTGAGGTGAGGCCAGTTGATGATCTGATCATTCAGAACGAGAATTTTCACTAATGGCTTGTGTGAGTATTGCGTAACAATCACAGCAAGCCCGATAAGCGCAGGTATTGCGGCTTCTTTGATGGCAATATATTCTGCTGGCAGTTCCAGCAAACTGATCCCGCCGGTGAGTAACACACTCACGATCCCCAAAATCGAAAATGCGTTAACCTTGCCTGAGGCCTTTAGATCCCACAGTCCATAACCGATTGGGAAGCTCAAGGCTGCAACAATACTCCAGGCTGGACCTAACCACTCATCCGAACTGGCGTAACTCATTATCACCACAGGGATAATGATGTTGAAAATCAGATTGCCAAAGAAACCGTTGTTCGGCTTTTCTGCGGTTTGAGGTTGTTTATTCGGGGTCTTTTCTGCAGGCATCAAGTGTTATTCGTTATCGGATCAGGCTACCAGTATACTGTGGCAATTTACTTTGCCCAATACCATGCGGCAACTAAGCCAGAAAAAAAGCCGAATAAATGTGATTCCCAGCTAATAAACCCGCGGGTGGGTAGTACACCAAATACCATTGAGCCATAAAGCACCGCGACAATAAGAGAGACTAGCATCATACGCTTTTGTTGACTCCGCCAACCCACCAATAAAAGATAGCCAAAATACCCGTAGATCAATCCACTGGCGCCAACATGAATGGCACTGCGGGCAAATAACCAGACGGCTATGCCGGTCGTGAGAATGAGCCACAGTGAAACGGCAAAAAAACGTAACCGGCCTTGCAACAATATCAGACCTGCGAACACCAAAAGCGGAACAATATTTGCCCAAAAATGTTGCCAACTCCCATGAATAAATGGGCTGGTTAAAATTAATGGCAAGGTGTTTAATTGGCGCGGAAACAGACCGAATTCGACTAATCCACGTTGAGTAAGAAGGTTGATTAACTCAATACTCAATAGAAAAAGAGCGAAGCCAATGAGTAACTTCACCGATTGTTTTAATTCATTTTGCATGATTTTTCTCAGTGCCGTTTTCAAAAAAATTTGGGCGACTGCGAATCAGCGAATGTAGCGCTTCACCATCCCAAAGGGTTCTTTCGGTATTGTATATTCGCGAGCCGACGAGATTCATACGCCTACTTCAATTCTAAGGTTCTAGAAGCACTAGTCCTAAAAGAACATGTCTACACTGAGTGTTTATAAATCCATATTCAAACTTGTTACAGACAGACAATAATATGGGTTCGACAAAAATTTCTGAGAAAAGTTGATTAAAAGATCCAAATTATCGATGTATCGTATTGGTATTGTTAAGCGTTTAATAATAAGGATTTTATGCTCACTGTACTACTTGTTGATGATGATACTGAATTTACTGGTGTCGTCACCACTATCATTGAATTTCTTGGGTTTGATGTGTTAACAGCGAGCAATCTTGCTGACGCTAGGCAGTGGTTGCAGCAGGAACGTATCGATCATGTTTTACTTGATTTCATGTTGCCAGATGGTAGCGGTGTACACCTGATTGATGACATTGGTAACCTGAGTTACTCCCCCAAAATAACGTTAATAACGGGTCACCCATCGGTTAAACAAGTGGTTATGGACTTGGCCGGCCCAAACGTTGACTACTTAATTAAACCCATCAACCGTGAAGAAATTGAACGGGTACTCTCTGGCAAGTCAGCACCAAAGCCAAAAGCAACCCAGCGGTCAAACGTTAAGCGACATGTGGGCGGGCTTATCGGTGAGTCAGATGTAATGCATGAGCTATACCTTATGATTGAGCGCGTAAGTCAAACGCCCGCCAATGTTATGTTGATGGGGGAGAGCGGCGTTGGTAAAGAGGTGGTCGCACGAGCCATTCACAGTGCATCTGGTTGTCAAGGCGAATACATCGCGACCAACTGCGGAGCGTTATCGAAAGAGTTACTGGGAAGTGAGTTATTTGGGCATGAAAAGGGGGCATTTACCGGTGCTGTAAATAAGAAAATAGGGGTCTTTGAGCAAGCGCAAGACGGTACCTTATTTTTAGATGAAATCACCGAAATGCCCATTGATATGCAACCCAGCTTGTTGCGGGTACTTGAAAATCAGACAGTGGTTCGCGTAGGAGGAACCAAAGAGTTGCCGATTAATTGCCGAGTGATCAGTGCAACCAATCGAGATGTTGATAGTATTGCAAGCAGTAAAGTGATGCGCGAAGATATTTATTTCCGCCTCGCTGTGTTTCCTATATCAATCCCTCCTCTACGTGATCGTAAAGAGGATATCCCGCTATTGGCTGAGGCTTTTATCGAGCAAATGAATGCGGAAAATGGGACTCATTTTACATGGACGGTGGAACAGTTCAGCTTTTTACAGGCTTATGATTGGCCGGGCAATGTTAGGGAATTGCGCCATTTTATTCACCGTGCGGTGATCATGAGTGATCCTGATTCCGAAAAAATTCAACTGCCACAACGAATAGAATCACCGTTTGCCCGCAATGTAGAGCAAGATAATCTGGCAGTATCCGCTGGCAAAACCATCGAAGAAGTGGAAAAACAGCTGATTTATGCCACGCTGGAAGAGGTAAATGGCAATAAAACTCTCGCCGCAGAGATGCTCGGGATTAGTACAAAAACGCTCTACAACCGCCTACACAGTTATGGTGAGATAGACTCGCATTAATCTAACAAGAGGAGTGAGCGAATATTGGAAGATACAGCCCAAGCTCAGCTTAATGCCCTGATCCACGACGCGCGAAAACCCTTAAACCGGATCACGATGCAAGCAGAATTAATTAAAATGGCTTTACATGATGAGATTCCGCGCGATAAGGCGCTGGAAGCGCTGGAAAATATTATTAAGGGCAGTAAAGACTGTAGTGCTAGTTTGAGTGAAATCAGTGATTTCGTTGCCAATTGGTTGACAAACAATGACTAAGTTATCCGCGTTGTTTCGCACTGTTTATGGGTGGGGCATTATTAGTCTTGCAGTGGTATTAGTGTTAACCACCAATTCTTTTTTGGTGTTAAACACTATCGATGAACTCACTGATACCGAGACTAAGATTGCCAATACCGATCGGATTGTCGATGCGTTAAACAATTTACATGTCGCTATTCTGACTGTTGAATCGGGGCAGCGCGGTTACCTATTAACTCAAGACGAGCAATACTTAGCGGATTACCGCAGTTCCTTGGATAAAATGTCAGCGCAGTTAGACAGTGTTGCAGGGCTCAGATCAACCGCCAAGCCGCAACAACAACGAATCGAGGCGTTGTTAGAATTATCCAGAAGTAAGCTAAATACCATGGTTAATCGTGTGGAGTTGGCGAAGCAAGGTGAGTTAAGTAACAGTGATACTATTGCAGGCGCTCAAACCGTAGCAGCCTATCAGCAAATCAAGGCGTTATTTAGTGAGATAAACCAAGAAGAAATGGCGTTGCAGCAACAGCATCGTCAACAACTGCGACAAATTACAAAAAGTGCCAAAGTCACGTTTGTGATTTCAACGGTTACAACCTCGATCCTATTACTCTTAGTGTTTAGTCTTATTTATTGGTCTAACCGAGAAGCTCAGGGGTATCAACAGCGACTCGAACAGCAAAATGACGAATTGGAAGAAAAGGTAGCGACGCGTACAGAGGCATTGCAATTATATTCAGACGAAATTGCACGAAGTAATCGCGAATTAGAAGATTTTGCTTTTGTAGCGTCACATGATTTGCAAGAGCCATTGCGCAAGATAAGAGCGTTTGGTGACCGCTTGGAAAGTGGCTATGGAGATGTGCTGGATGAGCGCGGAAGGGACTTCTTAACCCGGATGTTAAGTGCTGCAGCGCGAATGTCACAATTGATCAGTGACCTGTTAGAATTTTCGCGAGTGTCGACGCGCGGAAAGCCGTTTACTGAAATCGATTTAAATACGGTCATGGCGCAAGTTATTTCAGATCTGGAAGTCGCCATAGAGGAGAAATCGGCAACCGTTAATGTGGGTGAACTGCCGACTCTTGAGGCCGATGGCTCTCAATTAAGTCAGCTGTTCCTTAATATTGTTTCAAATGCTCTGAAATTTCAGCCACCTGAGCAATCGCCCGTGGTGAATGTGTATGCCAGTCCAGTCCAAGAAAGAGAGCTTCTGGAACGCGATTTAGATCCCAGCTTGACTTACTATGATATTTTCATCGAAGACAATGGTATTGGTTTTGAGCAAGACTATGAGGATAAAATCTTCACTCCCTTTCAGCGTTTACATTCACGCTCGAGTTACGCGGGCACAGGCATCGGCTTGGCGGTTTGCCGACGTATCGTAGAACGTCATAATGGACACATTCGAGCGGTGAGTGAGCCCAATCGCGGTGCGAAATTTATCATTACGTTAGCAACGCAAAACCAGCCATTTTCTAGTGGAAACATTCAAGAGGAGGGAGACTAGTTAAATGAACAAGAAAAGCATTACCATTTTGATGGCGGATGACGATGAGGACGATCGTATGTTAACCATCGATGCCCTTAAAGAGAGCCGTGTGTTAAATGAGTTTTACTGTGTTGAGGATGGTGTTGAATTATTGGAGTTTTTGCGACACCAAGGTAAGTACTCCGATCCTGAATCTGCGCCACGACCTGGATTGATCCTATTGGACTTAAATATGCCGAGGATGGATGGTCGTGAGGCTCTGCAAGAACTAAAGCAAGATCCAGCGTTACGGAATATTCCTGTGGTAATCCTGACGACCTCCAAGCAGGAGGAAGATAAATTACGTGGTTATGATTTGGGGGCAGCGTCATACATCTCCAAGCCCGTCGACTTTGATGGTTTGGTCGAGGTGATGAGTGGACTTGGCCGTTACTGGGTTGAAATTGTTGAGTTACCATAGGGCAGGATAATTGGCCACCATTCGCATTCTTTTAGTTGAAGATGATGAAGATGATTATCTGTTAACCCAAGACTACTTGCGTGATGTTGAGCGCTTGCAGTTTGCTGTAACTTGGGCTGATAGTGCAGCATCAATGCGCAGATATTTGCAGTCTGACGTTTTTGATTTGTGTCTGTGTGATTTCTTGTTGCGAGGAGAGACGGCACTTGATGTTTTAACCTATTTTCGTCAGCACAATATTGATCTGCCCGTCGTCGTTTTATCTGGCCAGACCGACCCCAGCATTGATGAAAAAGTGATGTTGGCCGGTGCTACTGATTACCTTGCTAAACAGGAGATCGGGTCGACTCGATTTTTGCGTGCATTGAGGTATGCACTTGCCCGCAGAGAAGTTGAAAATGCACGTTTGCAGCGCACTAAAATAGAACTCGAAAATAAAGCAAAAGACCGCTTTCTCGCGCATTTGGGACACGAGCTACGGACCCCGCTGACCTCAATCCTTGGTTATACCGATATCTTACTCAGCGAGTCACGGGGGGCAGCGGTTACAGAAGAACTGCAGGTGATCAAAAATAATGGTAAGCATCTGTTGAGCTTACTCAATGACTTATTAGATATGTCAAAGATAATCGCCAATAAGTTTGAGTTAAACCCAAGTCAAATCAACTTCAATAGTTTTCTCACTGATCTCTACTCTTTAATGCGGATCAATGCCCACGATAAAGGATTGCGACTGATTTTCGAATCAACCGGCCAGATCCCTGAAGTCATTGAAATTGATGAAGTTAGATTACGGCAAGTTTTAATCAACCTGATCAGTAATGCGATTAAGTATACGGATACGGGCAGTATACGCTTGGTAGTGGAGTTGCGTCATACCGCCGGGTCTGAGCAGGAAGCAAAACTGGTTTTTAAAATTATCGATACTGGTATTGGGATAGTGCAGTCAGAGCTGGCGAACATCTTTAAGCCGTTTGAGCAAATTGATGACGTGATCAGCGCCGAGCGCGGTGGCGCCGGATTGGGGTTGGCTATTTGTCAGGAAATTGTGCGTCGGTTTGGTGGCGACATTGCGGTCAACTCTCAGTTAGGTCAAGGAAGCACTTTTGAGTTTACGGTTCCGATCCGCGTGTCTGAATGCAGTCGTGCAAAGGACTTGGTACTAAGCAGTGAGCAACAAAGAGTCATGCATACAGAGCATCAGCGGATCAGGGGGCATATTCTGGTGGTTGACGATATGCCTGAAATTCGCCGGTTAACCGGTTATTTATTGCAAAAAATGGGGGCCACAGTCAGCTATGCCGATAATGGTTCTGTGGCTTTGCACGTATTACAAAATGAACAAGATTCTAGCCCAATTGACGCTGTGTTAATGGATATTCATATGCCGGTGATGGATGGTTTTGAGGCAACTCGCAAGATCCGTGCAGGCAACGATAGACGTCCTATTGTTGCCTTGACTGCCGCCAATCATAGAGGGCTTGCTGATGAGCTATTGGCACAAGGGTTTAATGCTGTTGTGCCAAAACCAATAGATGCAAACGTGATGGCGCAGACGCTGGTTGGGCTCCTGCCGAGCCAACCGCTGACTCAAACATCCGCCCCTAACATTTTGCTGCTAGAGGACGATCAGGATGCCGCAGCGTTGATGGCGACCTTATTGCAAGCGTTGGGCGCGCAGGTTGATGTTGTCGCCAATATTGCTGCAGCTGAAGAGCAGCTGCAGCAGCAGAAGACTTATACAGCATGTTTTATTGACCGACAACTGCCGGATGGTGATGGTCTAGCGTTTGCAGCTAAGGTATCCGTGCAGCGCGAATCGATGCCTGTTGTGCTAATCAGTGGTTATGAAATATCCGCAGAAGAAAAGTTATCGGCAAAGTTACATGCGGCTTTATTAAAGCCAATCAGCAAAGATGACTTAGCACGCATTCTAAGCTCAATCAGTTAAATAACAAAACTTGTTTAATTCTTTGTAATAAGTTCACACTGGTGCGTAAGTTTTATCGGTGGGCACTCCAAAAATTTTCCCGATAGACGAATAAATCCATATTAAACAATGCCTTACCCTTTGGCATGATTAGCGCATGTTAGGTTTTAACTATAACTCGCAAAGGGAGAACATCATGTTAGGTTGGGCAATTGCTTTTTTCATCATAGCAATTATTGCAGCAGTATTTGGTTTCGGTGGAATTGCTGGAGCGGCTACGGGGATCGCACAGTTTCTGTTTTATCTATTTATTGTGCTGTTAGTTTTATCACTCCTCTTTCGCGCCATTAAAGGTAAACCACCGACAGCGTAGAGAAGCGTTCACCGAAACAATATTTTAATTATTGATTAAATCTGAAAAGGAACATGTAATGAAAACGAAAACACTATTCAAAATTGCCGGAGTTGCTGCGTTTACGCTATTTTTAGCCGCGTGTGAACAGGGTCCTGCTGAAGAAGCGGGTGAAAAAGTTGACGAAGTAATCACTGATGCAGGCAATGCCGTTGAAGATGCGTGTGAAAATGTGAAAGAAGGCGTCAAGGCAGAAGACACGGATTGCTAAGTAGGACCGTCATTTGCGTATCACGCGATGCATGAAAGGCCTCTCCAATGGATAAACCTATTGGAGGGGCTTTTTGGCATTACGGGTACTTCAATTGACTATTCACCTTCCGCCTTACGCGACTTTACGATTTTCTAGACCTCAAAAAACACATTCTGCACACAGACTATTGTGGCGAAACTTACACAAGGAAAGGTTAATGTCAGTAAAAAACACAGAGTGGTCTGTAATTTCTGCATTAATTTTACAATGGAGTTGTATGCTTTAGTTTTTCATCGTCATAATTTTCAATAAATTCATTAGGTTAACTGTTTTCAACAGGGCCCGTTACCGATGTTCATGTCGGTATGTCTTTTGCAACTTGATTAAGTGAGTAATCAAGAGGTAATCATTATGTCGACTGTAAGTTTGCAATCCATAGATTCGCGCATTGGCGCCATATTTTCTGATAGAAGTCAGGCCAAGTCGGCGGCTCGACAAGTGACAAGGCTCACCGATTTGGACGCTGAGAACGTCCATGTTATCGCGCCGAATGATCAAAAGTTTAGTCGCAAAGTAGAAGGTAAGAGCAAACCGATTGGCCAAAACATGCTAGCCCAACATTTAATGTGGGGGGCAATTGGTTTGTTAGTCGGTATGTTGGTCGCCATGCTGCTAATTACATACGGGCCTGCATTTACCCAGCAGAACCCGATATTTACTTTTATCGCATTGGTTAGCCCAGGTTTGTTTGTCGGGCTCTTTGTCTCGGCACTGTTTTCCTTGCGCCCAAATCATGACGTTATGAATGAACAGTTGCGTGCCGCAGCAGCAAATGATCAGTGGTCTGTCGTGGTTCATCTAAATGATAAAGTCGCACGAAAAGAGGTTATTTCAGTGATTGAAAAAAACGAGCCTCATTCAATCATTTAATTGCTGTAGATGTCGGTTAACCCATTGCAAAATAAAACCGACAACAGCCCAGGCGCCTGCAAGTATGACGTAGCTTTCGAGGGTGGGAAGTGGGAATGTAACTGCTCCCAACCGCTCGCCGGCGAGATAACTAAACGGGGCGATGGCAGCGCAAAATAGCGGAAATAAGCGTTGACGTTTGAATAGGTAATGTAGGCTATGCGTCAACGTCGCACCAAAGCCTGCCCATAATACCACTAACCATATAGGGATAAAGCCGAGCATGAAGTTATTTTCGCTAAAGTGGAACAGACCCACGTACGTCAGTAATGAGTCACAGGTCCAGCCAATCAATACGGTAGTGCCAACAATAAGCACCTCCTGTTTACGTTCAGAGCACCACATAACATGTGCAATTAGCAATCCCAGCGGCAATAAAATAAGTGTGTCTCGTCCTAATACACAGGTGATCCAGAGAACCTGGAAGCCGGCTGCATTGATTATCAAAACTGCCGTGCGCCGATTGAACTGCACTTTAAACACCATTTTTGCGTATCCATCTCATGTTATTCGTTACGCTGAGAGCACAATAACGGATTGTTTAGTGCCAATCTCAAAGCACACTGGATGCAGGAGAAAGCTATGAAAATGATCAAATACTACGCGCTGTTAAGTCTTGTATTTATGTGGGCGGCTTATGAGGTAGACAATCTGTATGTCGCTTTGCCCTTGATGTGGTGTGCATTATCGCTGGCTATCGTCACGGTCGCCTATGTATTCTCTATTCCTAGTATCTTTAGAAAGCGTGATAATGGAAAAATCCCACTTTTCACTCGCTGGCTGTTCTATCCTTTTTTGTTGGGCGCAAATTTGTACAATGGGGTCGCGAGAAAACGCGACAAGGTACCTGCGTTGCAACAGATAACCGATGACGTTTACCTTGCCTGCCGGTTATTCCCATCTGACATTGATAGCCTAAAGAGCGAGGGGATAACGGCAATTTTAGATGTAACTGCCGAATTTGATGGCCTAGATTGGAGTTCAGAGAATGCCAATTTAAGGTATTTAAATATTCCTGTCCTGGACCATCTCACGCCGAATGAAAAGCAGTTAGTACGAGCGATTAATTGGATCAATACAGAAGTTCGAACACAGGGAAAAGTGGTTGTGCACTGTGCGTTGGGACGGGGCCGTTCAGTCTTTGTGACCGCGGCTTACTTACTCAGCCAAGATCCCGCTTTGTCAGTGGATGAAGTGATGCAACAGATCCAATCAACGCGCAGTACAGCGCGGTTAAATAAGAATCAAAAAAAGGCATTGGAACAAGTTCGCCACGCAGGGCGGCTAAACCTCGCTCAACAGGCGGCAATTATAGCGAATCCAGTGTCGGGTGGCGGAAAGTGGCTGACGGCGCAGGATGAAATAAAGGATCGTCTGTCTAGTAAGTATGAACTCACCATTTATGAAACGCGTGAAGACTGTTCGGCGCAGCAGTTGGCAAAAACCGCATTAAGCAAAAATTTTGATTTGATTGTTGCCTGTGGTGGTGATGGAACGCTCGCCGAGGTGGCGGATGCGCTGGCAGGTAGCAAACAAGTTATGGGGGTTATTCCCCTGGGCACCGCGAACGCACTTAGCATGGTTCTTCTTGGCTCTACTAGCAAAGTTTCACCTGTGGCTAGTGCATGTGATGCGATACTGGCTGGAAAAACCCAACGTATCGATACGGCAACCTGTAATGACCGCCGTTTTCTATTAGTGTGTGGGATCGGCGTCGAGGCGAGTATGATTCGACAGGCCGACCGAGCTGAAAAAGACGACAAAGGTCAAGTGGCTTATCTGCAATATTTTGCGCACGCGATGCTCGACGCTAAACCAATAGAGCTGGCGATAACACTCGATGGAGGTGCTAGGCATAAGCTGCTTACCAAGAGCCTTATCATCGCCAATGCCGCCCCGCCTTCAACGGTTTTGGCGCAGGGAGGAGGTAACCCCAACGCAGTCGACGGGATGCTTGATGTTAACTGGTTTAAGCATCCCTCGACGCTGACTGCGGATTTAGATTCTTTAATGAAGCTTACCATGAGTGGTTTATTGGACGGGCAATTCAGTGATGCTATCGAGTTTCATCAGAGCAAAAAAATCGTAATTGAGAGCGAACAACCAATTGATTACGTGCTCGACGGAGAGGTGTTCCGAGAAGATCAGATGACGCTCGAGTGCGAACCCCAGTCACTCACCATTATTTGTGACCTCACACGCCCTGCAATTACGCCGACAAATAAGGAGTAAACATGGCACAGCAATCTTACTTTGATGCGTTTATCGAACACACTGCACAACAAAACCCACACCAACCTGAGTTTATCCAAGCCGTCACGGATATAGCGAAGGATGTAGTACCCATTGTTAATGCGCATGAAGTTTATAAGGCGCAACGAGTACTGTATCAACTTGCCGTACCTGACCGCGTAATAGCCTTTAAGGTTATCTGGGAGGACGACAATGGTGGTGTGCAAATAAACCGTGGCTGGCGTGTGCAACAATCTAATGTGTTAGGGCCCTATAAAGGTGGATTACGTTTTCACCCTACAGTGAATGAGTCGATACTGAAGTTTTTAGCATTTGAACAGTGCTTCAAGAATGCATTGACCGGGCTATCGCTCGGTGGTGCCAAAGGCGGCAGCGATTTTAATCCTAAGGGGCGGAGTAATGCGGAAGTCATGCGCTTCTGTAAAGCCTTTATGAGCGAGCTTTACCGACATGTAGGCCCACAGACTGACGTTCCTGCCGGTGATATTAATGTGGGACAGCGCGAGATTGGATTCTTATTTGGCCAATATCGACGCTTGTCCAATGAATTTGTCGGTACCATCACCGGTAAAGATTTGGCCTTTGGGGGAAGTCACGTGCGTCTTGAGGCAACCGGCTATGGCGTGGTGTTCTTTCTTGAGTGCATGCTGGCTGAGCAGGATAAGAAGTTGGCTAATATGACAGTAAATGTTTCAGGGGCTGGGAATGTTGCCCTATACGCTGCGCAAAAAGCCATCGCTAGTGGTGCGCTGGTACAAACGTTATCAAACAGCAAGGGGACGTTATATGCTGACAAAGGCTTGGATGCTGCGAACATTCAGACACTACTAGATAACAGTGACGGAGATAATCCACTGCTGCAACTTGCAGAATCCGGAGTGGGTGAATGGTTAGCAAAACAGAAGCCATGGCAATTCACCTGTGATGTTGCGCTGCCATGTGCGACGCAAAATGAGGTCGATGAAAAAGACATTCAGCAATTACTTGATAATGGACTGATATATTTAGTCGAAGGTGCTAATATGCCGTTGACAGCGGACGCCGAGCGACTCGTGCGTGCCTCAGAGGTTTTGTATGCGCCAGGCAAGGCATCCAATGCTGGCGGCGTCGCAATGTCGGGTTTTGAGATGGGGCAAAATGCGCAATTTCATCAATTGTCTTTTGCAGAATTAGAAGGGAAGCTAAAGGCCGTAATGGCGCATATTCATAAACAATGTATGAGTGATGGCATGCCCTCCAGTCTAAATGACAAAACCATTGATTATGTACGTGGCGCTAATGTCGCAGGATTTCGTCGCCTCGCAGATGCCATCGTTGCCCAAGGTTATTGAGCAAAATACTCAGTGTAGCCTGTAAAAACTACAGGCCATATTCACTCCTTGACTTCTAATGTAAAATAAAGCTAGTTAAATCAACAATATGCGGGCATGGAGTGCTGGCATAAATCTCGCAGGTACTTAAGTAATTTGAACTAGGAGGTACTATGCAAATTTTTGAAGCAATCCGTCAAGATCATGAACGTCAGCGTCTATTACTGAAAATTTTGGTCCAAACCAGTGGTGCGACAGAAGCGCGTAAGGATTACTTTGACGTCTTAAAAAAAGAGTTGAAGCAACATGAAATTGCCGAAGAACGCTATTTCTACAAACCGCTAATGGACGACGATAAAACCATTGCAGCGTCGCGCCACGGTATTGCTGAACACCACGAAATAGACGAGTTAATCGAGTCACTAGACGAAACAGACATGAGTAGTCCGGTGTGGTTAAAAACGTTCAAGCAGTTAAAGGAAAAAGTCGAGCATCATTTAAATGAGGAAGAAAAAGAATTTTTCCAAAAAGCAGGCCGAGTACTGAACGAATCGGAGAAGGAAGCGCTGGCCGAAGAATATCGTGCAGAAATGGAGCCGATTAGGTCTTAAGTATATGCGCCACTATGCAATTAACACTAAAGTTAAATGGCCATGGGGCAATGGTAGCGGCGAAGGTTACATTCGCCGTAAATACACCAAACGGGTCACCAAGGTGCTAAACGGCGCTGAGGTGACGCGTGATGCTGATAAACACTATCCCGCCTACCTAATAGAACATACAGACGGTTCACTGGTATTAAAGGCTGCATCGGAGATTTGTAAAGCGGGTTAGTGGGTTTGAGTATGAGTTAGCTTTACGCAAATCATCAACGTGAGTGAGTAAATATAGAGGATTTTCTTATGCTGGGTTACTGGAAGCCAAAACTGGCAAAGTGGTTCGATGCAGCTTACACCAGCTTTTGGTTCATCCCCCTGATCTGCTTGCTTATCTCTTTTGTTTTGCTGGGGGTGACACATTGGTTGGATTCGTTTTTGCCGACTCATTCTGATTGGCCACTTGCAGTACTTTATGAGATTGAGGCAGAGGGTGCTCGAACAGTTTTAGCAACTATCGCCAGTGCAATCATTACTGTGACTAGTATCGCATTTTCTATGATTGTTGTTACGTTGACCTTAGCTTCATCACAGTTTGGACCGCGCTTGCTGCGGACGTTCATGCAGAACCAAAAGACCAAGCTGTCGTTGGGGATTTTCCTTGCTACATTTGCTTACTGCTTAGCGCTAATTCGCTTTGTAAATGCAAGTGAAGTCGCACCTTTTATTCCTGGTTTGGGTATCAGCGTGGCCTTATTTTTAGCAGCTATCTGTGTATTCACCCTAGTATTTCTCATTCACCATGTTGCCACCTCAATTCAAGCTGACAATGTGATAGAGCAATGCTGGCACACGTTGGCTTGCGACCTTCATAATATGTTTCCGTATCTGAGTCAGCCGCAGGCATCATCCTCTCAACCCGTCGATTGGGGCGCCTGTACCCACAGTCAAGCGTTGCTGGCAAAAGACGATGGGTATATTCAGCTTATTCAAACAGAGTCTTTAATGTCTGCACTGCAGCATGCAGATGCAGGCTTGGAGTTAACGGTTAAACCTGGTACGTACGTGGTTAAAGGCGAAGTCATTGGTACTGTTCGCAGTGCAGAAAAGTGTGACCTAGCACACACTTTGCATCGGTATATCTTGATTGGTCGAACGCGTACACCGTTACAGGACCCCGAGTTTGCGATAATGCAAATGGTTGAGCTAGCGTTACGGGCACTCTCACCGGGCATCAACGACCCACTGACCGCAATAACTTGTTTGCACCGACTCAGTAGCGCCATGTGTTTATTAAGTCATTGTGAGTTTCCGCACGCAGTTATTAAAGATGCTGATGATATTGTGCGTGTACAGCGCAAAGTTATTGACTTCGAAGGCGCTGTAGCCAGTGCCTGCGACCAGATCCGACAGGCGTGTTTAGAGCATCCAAGTGTGGTTATTGCCATGCTTGAGAGCTTATCTACGGTTGCAATGCAATGCAGTAATCAACAGCAAAAAGCCATTGTTTTCCAGCAAGGCGACCACCTGTTCCAACAAGTTCAGTCTAGAACCATGCATGCAGCAGATAAAAACGATATAGCAGATCGCTATGCGGCATTATGTCGCGCTGCGAATCAGGAGGAATAACTTATGAAATTTTGTCAGGTAAGTGAGAGTATGGTTTTCGTTTGTTGTTTGGGGCTAATGTTCGCTCTCGGCTGTGCGCGGAACGTTCAGCCCTCAGCCGTGACTCCTACAGCACCGCCGCAGGGTTTAAGTGCAATACAACTGACTAACAATACCCATAGAATTACTTACGCCACGACACGAACCGCTGCACAGGAAAGTATTTATCAGCAAATGCTTGAGCATGCTGCAGAAATTGCTGTTGAGCGTGGCTACGACGCGTTTGTTGTGTTGGATACTGACACGCTCCAAGTGGACAACCCAGAGAAAACGACCGTTATTTCGATAAATCGCCAAGTACCATCAGATTTGCAATGCAACATGTCGGGTTGCCAGCCAGTCGCACAGCCTTTATCAAGTGTTACTGACGGGCAAAAGACACAATATAAAAAGCAACCTCAAGTGCTCATTTATTCACTACTCGCGCGTTTAGGGCAGGCAAAGCAGTTGGCCAGCGCAGAGGTTGAGTTCATCGACGTCGTCGAATTAATTGCTGACACGGAATAGCGCATATGGATATCACCGCATTTGACCGATTTTGGTCATTAATTCAGGAAAAACTTCAGACGTGGGCAGAGCTTGGGATCAAGCACTTACCGAATATCGCCGTTGCAATTATTATCGCCATTATTTTCGGGCTACTCTCGCGGATTATAGGTAGGGTTGTGCAGCAGCTGCTGCGACGGAGTATTGAATCGCGCCAAATCGCGGACTTATTCACCGCGATTACTAAGGTCGCCGTGGTCATTGTTGGTTTATTCATCGCATTAGAGTTTGTGGGGTTAACTGGCACGGTTACATCGTTGTTGGCCGGTGCTGGGATCGTTGGCTTGGCCATCGGTTTCGCATTTCAAGATATGACCGAAAACTTAATTGCAGGGATCGCGATGGGTATTCGTAAGCCATTTCAAATTGATGATGTTATTGAAGCTGATGGTGTATTCGGGAAGGTACGTGCCATCAATCTGCGTAATACCTTGGTTGAGACCTTCTTTGGTCAAGTTGAGATTGTTCCCAATAAGATCCTATTCCGCAATATTCTCACTAATTACTCAAAGCGCGGGATCCGCCGTTTAGAAATCCCGGTGGGAATTTCCTATGCTGATGATATAGAGCACGCGGCTGAAGTGATCACTCTAGCAATTAATCAACTAGACTTTGTTAGTAAGCAGGATGAGACAGCGGTTTATGCGACTGGATTCGGTGCGAGCAGTATCGACCTAGTGGTTTGGTTCTGGCTGGAATATCCGGGGGATGAGAGCTACATGCACGCGCGTCATCAAGCGATCGTAACCATTAATCGTGTCCTTAAAGAGCACGATATACTGATCCCGTTCCCCATCAGGACGCTCGATTTTGGTGCCAAAGGCGGAGAAAAACTAACTAGTATAGTTAGTCAGTACCGAGCGTCGACAAGTGCTTCTGCCGAATAAGACAGGCGTTCTGCATAACCGAGTTTGGGAAAATTTCACACAGTTTTAGTCAGGTAGTTTGCTTTGCTGGTAGAAGCCTCATAACGAAACGGTTACAGATATAATCAACCGATTAAATCAAATGATTTAATCGGTTGATTATATCTGTTATGATGCTCGTCAATTGACATTGGAGAACCACATGAACTATCGCCAAATTGCTACTTTCTCAAGTGTGCTTGTGCTTCTATTGGGCTGTTCTCAAGCACCGCAACACGAGCCTATCATTCGTTCCGTTCTCGCCTATCAGCCAATGAACTCGACACAGCAAGTGTCGCGTACCTTGTCAGGTGTATTGCAACCGGTTGATCAGAGCGTGCTGAGTTTTGAGATCCCCGGGGTAGTAGATAGTGTTCAAGTTAATTTAGGTGAAACGTTTGCCCGTGGTGATGTACTCGCTCAGATTGAAGATAAAGTGTTCGAACTCGCGGTGCAGCAGCAACAAGGTCAATTATCTGAAGCAAAAGCGCGTTTGACTGAGGCTGAATTAGACTTTAAACGAAAACAACAGTTAGTCAGTTCTGGCGCTGTATCCCAAGCTGAGGTTGATCTCGCCGCATCACGGTTTCAATCAGTCGCGGATCAAGTGCGTGTCGCTCAAACACGCCTAGAAATTGCTCAAGAGGACCTTGCCGATACTCAATTAATAGCGCCCTATGCGGGCAGCGTAGCACAACGTCATGTCGAGCCTTCACAGCAGATTTCGCCGAATGTGCCAGTGTTGACTATTCAAGGGTCTGATGCTTTAGAAGTGGCAGTATTAGTGCCCGAATCAATGATCAACCAAGTGCAAAAGGGGGATCATGTGCAAGTCAATGTTTTGCTTAATCAGCAACGTCAGTCATTAAGCGGTATTGTCTTTGAGAAGGGTAAACAGGCACAACGAGCTAATGCATTCCCAGTTACGATCGCGCTAAGTGATGAGACTCTCGGGCAATCCCTGCAACCGGGTATGTCTGCTGAAGTTGAGTTTTCGCTGAAGGATTTAACAATCCCAGAGGACGCTTTACAAGCCCCCTTATCTGCCATTGCAGCTGACTCTAATAATAGTCATTACGTACTAGCGATTGAGCGGACATCGGGCAAAACTAGGGTGCGGCAGGTGGCGGTTGACGTGAAGAGTATGCGTGACGATATGGCGATTTTTACCCCACGTGAACCGATCGCGCAGATCGTGCGTGTTGGTTTGGATTTTTTGCATGATGGACAGCAAGTGCACATCACCGATGCTTATCCGCAAACTATTAATCAATAGAATTTGGCGTCAATGATGAATATTTCTCAGTTAGGCTTACGTTATAACCGGCTCTTAATTGCGGTGGTTGTCGCGCTGATGTTATTTGGCGTGTTTAGTTATTTTAATTTGCCGGCCCAAGAAGATCCCAAGATTACTGTTCGTGAAGCGGTTGTAACCACTCAGTTGGAGGGGTTTCCAGCACAACGGGTTGAATTACTGATCACCAAAACGCTAGAAGAGGCCATCCAGAATTTGCCAGAAGTGAAAGAGATACGCTCTGTGTCTCTCGTTGGTCAATCGATAATTCATGTGCAAATTGAAGATCGATACACTGAGCTGGATCAGATATGGGATGATTTACGTCAAGAGATTGATTTAGTAGTCAATCAATTACCCCAAGGTGCTTCAGCCCCTCGCATCAATGATAGTTTTGGTGATGTGGCGATCTTAACCGTTGCTATGACGGCTAGTGAGGGGATCAGCTGGGGGGAGCAGTTTGACGTTGCTCAGCACGTGCGAGATTTTTTGTTTACCCTTGAAGGTACTAAACGGGTTGACATTTTAGGTGTTCAACCTGAGCAAATGGTGATTGAAGTTACCAACTCGAAGCTCGCTCAGCTAGGCATTGCGCCGAATTTGATCTTACAAGCCTTACAGCAACAAAACATCATTAGTCCTGGTGGGGCTATCGATGCCAATGGGACTAATTTGACTCTGCAACCCACGGGTAATTACAGTACCATTAAAGATATAGAAGATACTTTAATCGTGGTACCTGGGTTGGAGCAGTCTATTCAGCTCAAAGACATTGCCAAGGTAGCGCGAAAACAGGTTGATCCGCCAGTTCGCACTGCATTCTATCGGGGCCAGCCCGCCGTCGTTTTTGCGATTGCGAAGAACGATAATGCGGATGTATTGAGCTACACCCCAAAAGTAGAGGCATTACTTGCTGATTTGCAGGCGTCGATCCCAGCGGGCTTTACTTTGGACACCATAACGCGCCAAGCGGATGTGGTTGAAGCTGCGGTAAATGGGGTCAGTCTTAATGTCATTCAAACATTAAGTATTGTGTCAGCAGTGGTGATCCTGTTTCTCGGGTTGCGTACGGGATTGATCGTTGGCTCCATCGTGCCTTCGGTGATCTTGGTCACTATGTCGGTCATGGCATTCAGTGGAATGGCATTGGAACGCATGTCACTGGCAACCCTGATTATCGCCCTTGGGGTATTAGTGGATAACGGCATCGTGGTGGCTGAAGACTTTAAGCGCCGTTTAGAAGACGGTGAAAGTCGCGAGCAAGCCCTCGCAGAAGCGGGCAGAACGTTAGCAATCCCGTTGTTAACCTCCTCCTTAACGACCATTCTGGTATTTTTACCATTAATGCTCGCGGAGAGTGCATCTGGCGAGTATACCCGCTCAGTTTCTCTTGTGATTTTGATTTCGTTGTTGGTCAGTTGGTTCTTATCTTTAACCGTAACTCCACTGCTATGCTATCACTTCGTCAAAATTAAAAGTGAGCAAGACGTTAGTGCTATACGCCGCAGAATAGATGCTGTTTTTGAGCAATTAAATCCGGCTTATGAGAAAATTTTGAGCATAATATTGCGCTTCCGAGGACTATTTTTGGTTGGCATGTTTGGTTTATTTATCCTCGGCGGCTATGCGTTATCACTGGTCCCTGTGAAGTTTTTTCCAGACTCGGATCGCTCTCAAGTTCTTATTTACTTAGATCTGCCGGCCGGTAGTTCGATGCGCGAAACCACTAGTGTGATGCAACGTGTGATGGAAGATTTAGATGATAAGGAGCGCTTCCCGCATATTCAGCAACAAGTCGCTTATGGTGGCTTTGGTGGGCCGCGGTTTGTTCTCTCTTTGACCCCCATTGATACCGAACCACACAAAGCATTTTTTATGCTAGATGTTGGCGACCGCCGACATGCTCAGCCTACTATCGATGCATTACGCGAGATGTTTGCCCAGCAGTATCCAGAGGCCATGGCAAAGGTTACCAAAATGTTTTTGGGTCCGTCTGACTCCAGTAAGATCGAGCTACAAATTAAGGGGCCAGATGCGGAATATTTGTTTGATACTGCACGTCAAATTGAACAGCTTATCAGCGAAATAGACGGGATATATGACATTCGTAATAATTGGGAAAACCGCGTTACGCAAATCCGTATTAATGTCAATCAGCAGCAAGCGCGCCGTGCAGGAGTGAGTTCCCAAGATATTGCACAGTCGCTGCAAAGTTACTTTAGCGGTCTAGTGGTTAGTGAATTTCGGGAGGGGGATGATATTCTGCCGATCATTATACGCGCGCCTGAATCTGAGCGTTTTAATCTCGATCGTTTGGCCACAGCTACTGTTTTTTCCTCAGGCTTGGAACGCAACATTCCGTTAATGCAGGTGGCGACGCTGGATTATGAAACAGGATTCGCCCGGATTGCGCGGGAAAACATGTTTCGAACCGTGACGATTGAAGCCAAAAACGCGCTGATGAATGCAGAAGATATGGTGCCTCTGCTGGAGCAAAAAATCACGACTATCCGTGCCGCTTTACCTTTCGGTTACACTATTGAATATGATGGTGTTATCCAGGATTCGAAGGACTCTCAGGCGTCTTTGAATAAGAATTTGCCATTATGTGTCGCGATTATTCTGGTGCTTCTGATTGGTCAGTTTAAGTCGTTTCGTAGAACCTTGATTATTGTTACCACAATTCCACTAATAATCATTGGCGCGGCAATCGGTTTGCACGTCCTGCAAGGTAATTTTGGCTTTATGGTGATCTTAGGACTCTACGCGTTAGCGGGCATTATTATCAATAATGCAATAGTTTTGATTGACCGGATTGATAGCGAAATTGCCGAATTAGACGATGCAACGCAAAAAGAGCAACGCTTTGACGCGATTATCAGTGCCAGCGTGCGACGATTACGCCCGATTATCATGTCAACGGCAACGACCATCTTAGGTTTAATGCCGCTAATTGTCGGCCAAGATGCTCTGTTTTATGCCATGTCCGGTGCAATCGCATTTGGTTTGGCGGTCGGCACCTTGTTAACCTTAGGGGTTGTGCCTGTGCTCTACAGCTTAATGTTTAAAATTGAGAAGTATGTATGATTATTCCTCCCTCTGTGATTGGGTCTGACATTCTGACTAGCCAAACTGCGGTTGCATTATTGGAAGCCGGCATTGACCAATTCGGACAGTTTGGATTAAAGGCGACAACGCGACATGTTGCGGAACAAGCAAACGCGAATATCGCCTCTATTCCATACTACTTTCGCAGCAAACGCGGGCTCTATGATGCTTGCATGCACTATATTGTTGATAATATTTGGCAAGAAATTGGTCCACCTTTGGCGCACGCAATAGAGCAAGTTGACACGCTAGAACCGCAACAAGCCGAAATGGTTTTTCTTAGCTTGATTGATTCATTCTGTGAGTTGTTTCTGCAGGGAGATGACAACATTCGTTGGTCACAATTTATAATGCGCGAGCACGCCACGCCAACTTCGGCATACGATATTTTCTATCAGCGTTATTACTGTCATGCACAAGCACTAAAGCATCAGCTTTGGGCTTTATGCACCGGTCAGGCTGCGGATAGTGACCGAGTTAAGATCCAATGCCATGCGGTATTTGGTCAGGTTTTGGCGTTTTTAGTTGCACGAGAGTCATTGTTGCGAGGGTTGCAGATTAAGCAAATTGAATCCCAGCATATCGCTTTGATTAGGGATGTAGTAAAGGCCCAGGTGCGTGCCATCATTCGCAATGCACAATAAAAAAAGAGCGCAACAGCGCTCTTTTTAGTTTTGCTTACGGGTTAGCCAATTCAAGCAGCGCTAGCCCAAAACGTTATGATTCTGCTTCTTCGATGGCAATCTCAGCTGAGACGGAACGGACATCGGCGGCATTCTCTGCAATTTGGATCACTAGGTCTTTCTCAGCGGATGAATCCACTGTGCCCTTCAGCATGACTTTACCGTCGTTCACATCCACATCGATATCGGTACCTGAAATGTCGGTATCAAATAACAGACGCGTTTTGATAACGGTTGCGATTTTAGCATCCGTTAAACCCTGCATCGAGCCATCGTTCGACGTTTCTTTTTCTGGTGCTACAACCACAAGCTGATTGTCTACTTCCTCGACTCCGTCGATGCCGTTAACGAGTTCTTCGGCAAGTTTCATATCGACAGAACTATCTACTTTACCTGTCAGTGTTACTACACCATCTTTTACGTCGGTATTAATATCGAACGAATTTAGATTGCCGTTAAATAGCAAAGTCGCCTCTGCTTTTCCGTCAATCCAAGCATCCATTGCAGTATCCTGCCATGCATTGGTAGTACTTGAGTCTTTGTCCATGGCTGAATTGTGGTGATTAGCCTGTGCAGCAACAGTGAATAAACCAGCAATTGACAATGCAAGTAATGTGCGTTTCATAATTTTTTCCTCCGTTAAAAATTCACAGAGAATGATGCGATTACTATGCCAATGGTTAAGCGTTTGAATTTAAAAGATAAAGTTGATTTCTATAAGCGTTAAAAAGGTTGTTAGGTAACAACTTTACAATGCAGACTGAAAAATTTACCCGGTGTTACTTTTAGATAACAGACGCAACAATAAGTCGTTCAATTGCACGGACCGGAGAGCCAAACGAGCGTAGTTAGGCTGTTTAGGGCGCTGCGGATCACCCCAAAATAACATGCGGCATGTAGCGCGACAGGTCTTGCGTAATGGGTGACGTATCCTCACGCACTGAGATACCAGCAGGTTGGTCATTCACCAGCCAGGAACCAACCAAAGTATAGTTATCGCCATAGCGCGGCAGTGCATGGTGGGCCTGCATAATAAAACCTTCTTCACCGTAGGGACCGTCAGTACTGAGCAGTGATGCGTTCCCTTCAATAACACTGATGTTTGCACCTTCGCGCGAGAATATTGGCTTTTTCACCCAGCGAGATTGCTTCTCTGCAGGGCTTAGCTGTTGCCAATCTGCACTGAAATACGCTGGCAATAAGTTGGGATGATTAGGGTAAAGCTGCCAAAGCAGTGGTAAAAGTGCTTTATTGGAGAGTATGGATTTCCACAGCGGCTCGACCCACCGTGTTTTCGCTTGTATTAGTGAGGCCGCAAACTCTTCGCGCAGCATAAATTCCCATGGGTAGAGTTTGAAGCAACAATCTATCGCAGCATCGTCTAAATCGGAGAAAATCGGTTCGCCGGCATGATCCTCTGCAAGTCCAATGTCTTCGATATAGACAAAGCTATTATCCAGTCCGGCATCGCTGGCACAGTCCTGCAAATATTGTACGGTACCACGATCTTCAGCGGTATCTTTGCAGCAACTAAAATGCATATGTTCACATTGATAATAGTGAGCAATAATACGCAGTTGCTGGATCAGGCGCTCTTGTAGTGAGTTGAACTGATCACACCGGCGGGGCAGTCTGCCTGTTTGTACATTGTCCTCTAACCACAGCCACTGCCAAAAACCGGATTCATATAGCGATGTAGGTGTATCCGCATTATTTTCGAGCAATTTTGCTGGACTTTTCCCATCGTAAACCAGATCTAATCTGGAGTAGAGCGAGGGCTGTTTGATAGCCCAAGAATCACGTACCGCATCCCAAAAGTTCTCGGGGATCTGGAATTTGCGTAACCATTCATCATCACTGACCACAGTGTCAACAGCAGCTAAGCACATTTGGTGTAGCTGCGCTGTCGGATCTTCTATGTCCGTTTCAATTTGCGCAAGGGTAAACTGGTAATAGGCGCTTTCGTCCCAATAGGGTTCGCCATACATGGTATGGAAATGAAAGCCAAACTCAGCAGCGCGCTGGCGCCAATGGGGGCGCTCAGCGATTGGAATGCGTAGCAAATTAGCCGCCCCAGCTGCCTTTACGCGAGGAACTTCCCCAACTGGATTTAGCCCTTACGGTGCTACCAAAACCTCCACGCTTAATGGTACGCGAAACAGTAGGCTTTTTCTCAAAGGTAGACTCGCGCACGCGATAGCGATTAGTGCGAATATCACCATCAAATACGTAACCATCGGCCATTGCCCAACGGCCTCGAAATGGCGAATAACGCGAGAAAGAGGTATACATCGGCTGGGTGTAATAGCGTTTCTTTGGCGACAGCAATTCGCTGACCATGTAGCCCGCCATAAAAGGCATAAAAAATGAACCCTGATTGGTATCCACATAGCGGCATTGATTCATGCCAAATTCGTATTCACAATCATTTTCAGTGGCGAATTTAGGCCCTGTACGTTCAGCTTCGGCTAATGCTTCTTCATAGGCTGCACGACATACATCAGCAGCTGACGCAGGATTATCATTGATGCATTCGTCCAAGGATGTATAGATAATCCCTTCCTGACGATCGCCGCAGGCGGTTAGAAAAATCGAGGCAACACCGACAGCCACAGGTTTCAGCGCAAACATTTTGCGCATACGATGCAAGTTAATGCTGGCAGAGCGTTTACGTGTCGACATAAGCCCTCCTTAGTACGTCATGCAGGCAGCATTGAGTAAGCCGACGGCAATTGATACTGCGGCTAACATAACCCCTGCAGAAACTTCATCATTGTTGATGCGCTCCGCAATCTTGGGCATGAAAGTAAACCGTAACACGGCGAATGCCAGCGCTTGCGCGATAATGGCAACGACGCCCCAAACACCAAAATCGATTAATGACTGCGAATTGGCAACGGCGCCGCCCAGTGCAATCGCAAAGCCAACCATCGCACCACCGAATCCAATGGCTGCGGCTACACTGCGCTGTTCTTTGACTAAGTGCCATTCATCATGTGGTGTCACAAACGCGTAAATAATCTTAAAGATAAATAAAAATACGATGCTGATAGCGAAATACACCGCAAAGGAGTCGAGGTTTGCGATTGATGCGTAGAGTGCGTCCATAGTGGTTTCCTTCTTTTTGCATGCTGCAAAGTGTTGCAACAAACTTAGTTATTTCAGAATCGATTGGTCATCTTGCCTGTCCACATACGGACAAAACAACCCCTGTATTTGTGCCGAGGGTTTCCTTACAGCCATACTATCAATTCAAAAACGCAAGGCCAGTTTTGCTAGCCGTTTATTTTGATATCTGCAGGTTGAATATCGAAGCCCGTGCTGCGTACTAAGCATCGGTCGGCATTGTGATTAATGATTTTTTCTTCACCCGCAATCAACAGCGACTCGAATGTGTCGGTATCAATTTCTCTTTCATATAGCATCATAAACTGATCGGTTTGGCTCGTATCACCATCTTCTTCATAGGTTGTTTCTGTGAAGGCGACTGGCGGCGATTCTTCGCCGACGGCGTTCCAAACGCGGGTAAATGTTGTATCGTCTAGACTATATTGGGGCTGTGAAATACCGTTTGCTAGCGTTTCTTGCCACTGTTGGTCATTACCAATGGTTTGCGTATCGTAGAAGTACCAAAGTTTGACATCAGTGATGTGAGCTTCCGTATCACCACCGTCTAATACTACTTGCAAAAATGCGTCGTCATCAGTGTAAAAGCGCAGCATTTTGCCACCGCTATCCAGTTCGACTTCGCCAACCGCTTGGATGATATGCTTGCTGGCAGGGTTTTCGATCATCAGCTGCGGCACCAGCAGGCGCAGTTTTAATGCGTCTAGTTCAAATGACCCACCCAAGTATAAGCCCATAATTTCAGGGGCTTTGGGCGTGTTCGCCTCAGGTTTTGAGAACCATTTCTTAAACATGCGTTAACCCTCAGTAACTAGCCGTTGCCAATCCACTGACGCAATCCGTTTTTCCGCAATATAAAACAGCTTATCGCCGCCGGATACTGACTCGCTTAGAACGGGATTAACGCGCATTTGGCGATAGTCGCCTTGCGGCGCATAACCAATGAAAATCGCTTCGTATTGCCTTTTCAGGTTAATGAATATAGCTTCTAATGAGAGTTCGGTCACGCTGCTTGGTACGGTGACTGAGTACTGGGCTTGGCCTTCCTGTACATCCAATAAATCGTGATGCAATACACTGGAGCCAGGATCAAACGCTGACTTTGCGAGCATTTCCACTGCCACGCTAGGGGTGCACTCTACATTTGGGCAATGCTTTTCTAACAGCTTAGACAGGTTTTCATCGTGAAAATAGGCAACCAAATGCGCATTGGGATTACGCTGAGCACAATACAGTGCGGTGGTCATCGTCACGTCATCTAAAGGGTTGTCGATAATGATCGTTTTCGCATTTGCGACACCGGCACGATCCATTTCATCGTTATTAAACGACGCTACTTTGACAAACTCGATTTCGCCGGGCAACGGATTATTAACCTCGGCTCTTACACATAACACGATATCAGGCGCATCGCTTGAGTCGGCGCGCTCTTGCAGCAACAATTTGAGTAATTGTAAGGTTCGGTTGTCGTTCCAACCGATAACCAGAATGTGATCCTGAACGTTGAGACTTTTCAAACCTAATACTCCTTTTTGCCATTGGCGCGAAACCCAACTTGCAATGCGGCCCACAACCATCGCAAAAATACTTAATCCTAAAGGAATGATGTAGAAGGCGACGATCATTTTGCCCGCAGGTGTCACCGGCGAATAATCGCCATAACCCACAGTAGAGCCAGTTACGGCTAACCAGTAAATGAAATCATGCGCACTTAACAGCGCCGTTTCGTCAGCCAAATAGAGTAGGCACCAACTACTGATGGCATAAAATACTAACACCAAGGCGATGGTATACCAGCGCGCCTCGGCGAAGTATTGCAGCATTACTTTGCGGACTTTACCCCACAAATTCATAGCAGCCTCTATTGGCCAAGAATACGGCTTAACTCATCATCTGCTGAGCTTTGCCCGCCCTTGATACCGGCAGCTGCAAGGCGCTTTTCTAAGTCGTCGGAAGATTCACTACTCGCCAGTTCTTCTGCCGCCTCTAGCTCAGCATTACGCAAGGTTTGACGCTCTTGGATACGTTGCAATGACTCGGTCGCCGTTTTCATTTTGCTGTTCGCACCCATGTGTCTTGAAGAAACCGCGACCTGCGCTTTTTGCACTGACTCAGTGGCTTTCACCATATCGACCTGTTGCTCCAAGCGGCGTAAATTAGCTTTTGCTTGTGAGATGTTTTGGGCAAGCTGAGTTTCCGATTTCTTAAATTGGTCGAGATAGCTCTGTTCGGCTTCACGTTCAGCTTTTAGATCAGAGACTTTCTGCGCACAATCCAAGGCCAGTTGACGGTCGGTGTCGACTGCTTTACGCGCATGCTCTTCGTACTGTGCAATGCTCGCATCCAGACTATCGACTTTTTGTTGAGCGAGTTTACATTTCGCTAAGATTTGCGTTCGCGCGTGGTCGGATTTACGCAATTCCTCTTTAGCCTCACGGATCTCTTGCTCAAGAATACGAATTGCTTGACTGTCTACAACTGACTGCGCCGCTTCTGTGGCACCACCTTTTACGGCAGTGACTAATTTTCGCCATACTGACATACGAATCTCCTGACTGATTAAACGCTTACACTGAGGTGAGATTGATAGGCATCGAGGAATCCTGCTACGTTTTGAAACAGGGTCTCAATCTCGATCAACACGCTTTCAGCTTTTGATTGTGCACTTAACGACCCAAATGCGGTGTAATAATCATCCTCGCCCACCGTGGAAATTCCGACGGTCGTCAAAGGAAAAATCATATGGGTGCGCAATATCTCATCATTGAGGACGGCAGTATCAGTCACCTCAGAAACCGCAAAGAGTAAACTTTCGACTAAAATTTGCTCACCACTAATGGCTAACCAAGCGTCAATACCATCTTCGTTAGCTATCAATAAGCAGTGTTCTTCCTGTGTGACTACATATTGACCCTGCTCAGCAAGCAGTTCTGTCAGTTGTTGCAAGTTCCAACTCATTCACTTTCTCCAGTTACTGTGGACTATGTGTATACTCTACCCTTATTCGTGAAATAAGACTACGTCCAGGGTGTCGCTTAATGCACGCTGAAAAGTGTAGTCATTTGGTGCCGATTGTGTCAATATTAATTTTCAACAAAAGTAGCAAATATGATTTATTTGTGAATTATAATTTACATTTGTGAGGGTTTATGACGGCGAAAACGAATGCCCTTTGGCGTATTGCATTACAGCGCGTGATCAAAATGGAAATGTCCAAGCGGGACGTGACTTATCAGGCGTTGAGTGACCGCCTTGACGTCATTGGGATCCAGCAAAGTGCGGACAATTTACGCAACAAAATTAATAAAGGTATTTTGGGCGCTGACCTTTTGTTACAAATTATGTCAGTACTTAATGTCCGCGCGCTGGACTTCGAGAGTGTGGCAGAAATTCTCGACGATATTCAGCACTAAAAAAAGCTCGCCGAGGCGAGCCAATAAGGAAGTTAGGAGAACAACACTGTCTGTTTACAACATGGAAGAAGTGAAGTTGGTCATAGATTAACCAGAAACGACGAAATTATCGATGCAAGAAGGGTATCAAAAACGCATTGCAGGTATTAGAAATGATACGTAAGATCCGCGCTCTAAATTACCCACTTCAACATCCTCAGCGCAATGAGTGAATACCTATGAAATTGTCAGACTTCTATTTTGAGTTACCAGAGCATTTAATCGCAAAGTATCCAACACCGGATCGCACCGCCAGCCGGTTGCTGCAGTTGAATGGTCAAACTGGTGAGGTTAAGCACGGTAAGTTCATGGATATTTTAGCGTTATTGAAGCCTAACGATTTGCTGGTATTTAATAATACCAAGGTTATTCCCGCACGCTTGATGGGGCAAAAGGCGACAGGCGGTCAAGTCGAGGTGTTGATCGAACGCATTTTAAAAAGTCACACAGCGCTGGCGCATGTGCGTGCAAGTAAAGCACCGAAGCCCGGCACCCGCTTAAGGCTGGAAGGCGCAATCGAGGTTGAAGTGATAGGCCGCCAAGACGCGTTATTTGAACTGGAGTTTAAAGGCGGCGACTCAATTTTAGCGATGCTCGACCAATATGGGCATATGCCGTTACCGCCATACATTGACAGACCCGATGAAGATTCTGATAAAACCCGCTATCAGACTGTTTATGGTGAGAAACCAGGGGCGGTTGCTGCGCCCACTGCAGGTTTGCACTTTGACGATGCAACACTAGCAGCGCTGCGCAACAAAGGGGTTAAGTTAGCCTTTGTAACGTTACATGTGGGGGCGGGCACCTTTCAACCGGTTCGTGTGGAAAACATTGAAGACCATCAGATGCATGCTGAATATGCTGAAGTTCCCGAGGATGTGGTCGCAGCAGTCAAGGCAACCAAAGCTAACGGTGGGCGCGTAGTTGCGGTAGGGACTACATCGGTACGTTCATTGGAAACAGCGGGAAAGAGCGGCGAAATAGCGCCATTTTTTGATGATACCAGTATCTTTATTTATCCTGGCTATCGCTTTAATGTTGTCGACGCCATGATCACTAATTTTCATCTTCCGGAGTCGACCTTAATGATGTTGATTAGCGCATTCGCTGGGCGCGATCACGTTATGTCTGCATACCAACAAGCCATTGACAATGAATACCGCTTTTTCAGTTATGGTGATGCAATGTTTATTGAAAAAGCGGATAACACATGACCTTCTTGAGATAACTGGTATAATCGCGCCCCAAATTTTTGCAATAACACAGTTGTCGGAATATTCATGCAGTTTAAACTGTTAAACACTGATAAAGGCGCACGGCGCGGCCAATTAGTGTTCGAGAGAGGCGTCGTCGAAACACCCGCCTTTATGCCGGTTGGTACTTACGGTACAGTCAAAGGCATGACGCCAGAAGAGCTTGATGCTTCTGGCGCACACATTTGTTTAGGTAATACTTTTCACCTCATGTTACGCCCGGGCACTGGGATCATCCGCCAGCACGGCGATTTACACGACTTTATGCATTGGCAAAAGCCGATCCTAACCGATAGTGGCGGTTTTCAAGTATTTTCTCTTGGAGATTTACGCAAGATCACCGAAGAAGGGGTGACATTTCGCTCGCCGATCAATGGTGAGAAAATCTTGTTAACACCAGAAAAATCAATGGAAGTGCAACGCGATTTGGGCTCTGACATTGTGATGATATTTGATGAGTGCACACCGTATCCTGCGACAGAGCAAGAAGCCCGATTATCCATGGAGCTCTCTTTACGTTGGGCGAAGCGCAGCAAAGATGCGCATGGTGATAGTTCATCGGCATTATTTGGGATTGTGCAAGGCGGCATGTACGAAAATCTGCGTGATGTCTCGTTAGCGGGCTTAATGGATATCGAGTTTGATGGTTATGCGATTGGTGGTCTATCCGTGGGTGAACCCAAAGAAGACATGATCCGCATCATTGAACACACCGCACCACAAATTCCGGCCGATAAGCCGCGCTATTTGATGGGCGTTGGTAAACCTGAAGATATTGTAGAGGCCGTCAGACGAGGTATCGACATGTTTGATTGTGTTATGCCAACCCGGAATGCACGCAATGGACACCTATTCGTGACTGAAGGTGTTATTAAGATCCGCAATGCTGCGCATAAAACGGATACTGCACCACTCGATGAAAATTGTGATTGTTACACTTGTAAAAATTATTCTCGTGCATACTTACATCACTTAGATAAGTGCAACGAGATACTCGGTGCACGCTTGAACACTATCCATAATTTGCGCTACTACCAACGCGTGATGCAGGGATTACGCGATGCCATCGAAGCCAATGAACTCGATGCTTTCGTACAAGATTTTTACGCAAAGAAAAATATGCCGGTACCGGCGTTATAACAACAAATTAACTGGGGAACGTTATGAGCTTTTTTATTTCTGATGCACATGCGCAAGCAGCAGGTAGCCCACAAGGCGGCGGCTTTGAAATGATCATCATGTTGGTGGTTTTTGGTCTGATTTTTTACTTCTTGCTGTATCGCCCGCAAGCCAAGCGTGTGAAAGAGCATAAGAACCTTGTCGCTTCATTGAGCAAAGGCGATGAAGTACTTACTCAAGGTGGCTTGGTTGGTAAGATCACCAAAGTAAGTGAAGACAAAGATTTCATTGAAATTGCGCTCAATGAAACGAATAACATCGTGGTGCAGAAAGCTGCGGTAACCGCTGTTCTGCCCAAAGGAACGATGAAAGCTATTTAATTGAAATGAAGCCAGGCGTGCTTGGCTTCAAAGGAATGTTGTTGTGTTAAATCAAAATCCAATTTGGAAGACACTGCTGGTCTTGTTCGTCGTATTGGGCTGTGCACTATATGCATTGCCTAATTTATACGGTGAAGACCATGCGGTGCAAATTTCCGCTGGGCGCAATGCTCAGGTTACCGAAAGCATGGTTGAGCAAATCAACGCCACGCTAGAAGAAAATAATATTGCCAGCAAACGCATCGAATTTGCGAACGACCAAATATTGGTGCGAGTTGCCGATGGTGATGTGCAGCTCGTTGCTCGTGAAGTATTGCAGCAGGCCTTAGGTGATGATTACTTTGTTGCTATGAATCTAGCGCCAGATACGCCTGAATGGCTTTCCAGCATTGGTGGCGCCCCTATGAAGCTAGGTTTGGACTTGCGTGGCGGGGTACATTTTTTGATGGAAGTCGATATGAATTCGGCGATCGAAAAAGCCTTGGAGGATGCGCAAGGTGACTTCCGCACAGCATTGCGTGAGGAAGGTTTACGCTACCGTACGGTGCGCGCTATTGATAACGGCGTTGAAATTGTGTTCCGGGATCAAGAAACCTTAGACAGCGCTGAGTTTTTCTTGCGTAATCGCAATCGCGATTTAGTTTTCGAAGAAAAGAGCGACCTACGCATTGAAGCCACGTTCTCTGAAGCTCGCTTGGCTGAGATCCGCGATTACGCGGTGAAGCAAAACATCACGATTATCCGTAACCGGGTGAACCAATTAGGTGTTGCTGAACCATTGGTACAGAAACAAGGTGCCGATCGTATTGTGGTCCAATTACCGGGTATTCAGGATACGGCGCGCGCCAAAGAAATTCTTAATGCCACGGCAACGCTGGAGTTTCGTATGGTTGATCAGCGCAACGATATTCGTGATGCGCTGAATGGCCGTGTACCCGCCGGTTCACAATTGTTGGAAGACCGGAATGGCGTACCACAGTTGCTAGAAAAACGCATCATGTTGACTGGTAACCACATTATCGACGCCAGCAGTGGTGTTGATGAATACGGTATCCCGCAGGTCAATATCTCGTTGGATAGTGATGGCGGTAACAAAATGTCGCGGAACACGCGTGGCAATATTGGTAAGCCAATGGCGACAGTATTCATTGAATATAAGGCCACTGATGAGCGCGATGCGAATGGCAAGCTGGTGTTTGAAAAGCACGAAGAAGTCATCAACGTAGCCACTATTCAAGCGCAACTCGGTAGCAGTTTCCGTATCACTGGATTGGATTCTCCCAAAGAAGCCCGTGATTTGTCATTGCTGTTGCGTGCTGGTGCCTTGATAGCGCCTATTCAAATTGTTGAGGAGCGTACGGTTGGGCCAAGCCTCGGAAAAGAAAACATCGAGTTGGGCATGCAAGCCATTATGTGGGGCATGGTGTTAGTCCTCGCCTTTATGTTGGTGTACTACAAAGCCTTCGGTATTGTCGCGAATATTGCCTTGATTGGGAACGTGATCATGATTGTAGGTATTATGTCGATGATCCCAGGCGCTACCTTAACCTTGCCGGGTATGGCGGGGATTGTTTTGACAGTCGGTATGGCGGTTGATGCTAATGTGTTGATATTTGAACGGATCCGTGAAGAACTAGCTGACGGACGCAGTCCCCAGCAAGCGATCCATCATGGATTTGACAGTGCGTTCTCAACGATTCTGGACGCGAACATTACCACCTTTATTGCTGGTCTTATTCTATTTGCTGTGGGTACCGGTCCGATAAAAGGATTCTCGGTGACATTGATGATTGGTATTGCCACTTCGATGTTCACAGCAATCATTGTAACTCGCACTTTGGTTAACCTCATTTGGGGTGGTCGCAAAGTTAACAAATTGGCGATTTAAGGAGAATCATCATGCAATTACTTAAATTAGCCGAAACCGTGAACTTCATGCGCTTGCGCATGCCAGCGATGATCTTATCAACGATTTTGATCATTGGTTCTATTGTGGCACTCACCACCAATAAACTGAATCTAGGTCTAGATTTTACCGGTGGTACACTGATTGAGGTGGGTTATCCTAATGCAGCGAATTTAGAGCAAATTCGTGTGCAGTTAACGGATGCAGACTTTGGTGATGCGATTGTACAGAACTTTGGTAGTAGCCAAGATGTTTTGATCCGCATCGCACCGCGCGAAGGCGTCAACTCTGCGACTATCGGCGATCAGATCCTTGCTGCCTTGCGCGCTGAAGGTGACCAAGTCGATATGCGCCGCATCGAGTTTGTTGGTCCGAATGTTGGTGAAGAGCTGACAGAGCAGGGCGGACTGGCGATGCTAGTCGCATTGATATGTATTTTGATCTACGTTGCGATGCGCTTTGAATGGCGTTTTGCGTTGGGGTCGGTGGGTGCGTTAGCGCACGACGTGATTATAACCCTTGGCTTGTTTGCGGTGTTACAGTTAGAGTTCGACTTAACGATTTTAGCCGCAGTACTTGCGGTTATTGGTTACTCGCTGAATGACACCATCGTTGTGTCAGACCGTATTCGTGAGAACTTCCGTAAGGTGCGTAAAGGGACTCCAGAAGAAATCATTAATATCTCGCTGACGCAAACCTTGAACCGGACGATTGTTACATCGTTAACGACGGTACTGGTGCTCCTGGCATTGTTCTTTAAAGGTGGTGCATTGATCCATGGGTTTGCTACTGCGTTGCTATTCGGCGTGATTATCGGCACCTACTCGTCAATTTACGTCGCCAGTTCTGTGGCTTTGTCGCTAGGCATTAGCAAAGAAGACTTGATGCCAACGGAAGTTGAAAAAGAAGGTGAAGAGTTCGACGCAATGCCTTAGAGGTTTGTGAAGACATAAAAAAAACCGCTCTGACAGCGGTTTTTTTATGTCTGTATTTGGTGCTTAAGAGAAGCTGCAATATAGCACTTTTATATCGCACCCTCTCTAGGGTGTCACTATTTCAGATGTTTAACCAATTGCTGCACAACGCGAGGGCTACCAGCGACCATTTCGCCAGCGTATAGTGGATCATTGTTGCCTTTAAAATCAGTCACCAAGCCACCGGATTCACGCACTAAAAGTTCTCCAGCCGCGATGTCCCATGGCTGCACGCCACGTTCCCAGTAACCATCAAAACGGCCGGCAGCGACATATGCCATATCCAATGCTGCAGAGCCTGTGCGGCGGATGTCACCTGCAGCATTAAAAATACGCGTAAAGCTATCGTTGTAGTTGGCAAGCGTTTCCTTTTGTTTGAATGGAAAAGCGGTAGCCAAGATGGTCTGATCGAGATCTTTTTGCTTGCTAGTTCGAATGCGGTAACCGTTTAATTGCGCGCCAGCCCCTTTGCTTGCCGTAAATAGCTCGCCGCGGATAGGATCAAAAACCACCGCTTGATCTAAGCGGCCTTTATGCAATAACGCAATCGAGACGCAAAAGTGCGGAATGCCCTTAATGAAATTGGTAGTACCGTCGAGTGGATCAATAATCCAAGTGAAGGTTTCGTCGTTCCCTTGTTTACCTGACTCTTCGCCATAGAAGGCGTGGTCTGGGTAGGATTGCTTGATCTTACTGATGATGGCTTGTTCAGCTTCTTTATCAATGCGGGTTACAAAGTCATTTTTGGCTTTTGACTGTGTGTCGAGGTCGTCACGGTTTTCAAATCCGCGAGCAATAATATTTCCGGCCACGCGTGCAGCGCGCACCGCAATGTTGAGCATAGGATGCATTGTAGTCACCATCAGTTGTCAAAGAACAGAAAACGGTCCGCCAGGTAGCGTGACCAAAAAACGAGCGGATACTATCAGAACGGCGGTGTTTTGCAATCATTTAATCCATAAACTCCGGTTCTGAGATAAATCGTTTTGGCACTGCCAGTCCCATGTGAATGTGCTAAACTCCCGCCATTATTACTGGATTAATTGACGTATCGTAAAGGTTTTATGCTAGACAATATTCGCATCGTTTTGGTCAATACCTCACATACTGGCAATATCGGCTCCGCGGCACGGGCAATGAAAACCATGGGCTTAAGTCAGTTGGTATTAGTTGATCCGGTTTCGCCTCCAGACGGCAAGTCGTCGGCACTCGCAGCCGGTGCCGGTGATGTTTTAGCCGCGGCCAAAACTGTCAGTACTTTAGAAGAAGCGGTTGCTGATTGTGGCCTGGTAATTGGTACTTCAGCGCGTTCGCGCACACATTCATGGCCAATGCTAGAACCGCGGAGTTGCGGTGTGAAATTAATTTCGGAAGCGCAGAAATATCCGGTGGCGTTAGTGTTTGGACGTGAAAATAATGGCCTAACCAATGAAGAACTGCAGCAGTGTCATTTTCACGTGTGTATCCCGGCAAACCCTGAATACAGTTCATTAAATCTTGCTGCGGCGGTACAAACCTTGTGTTACGAAGTACGCATGGCTTATCTAGAACAAGGCTCTCATCCAAGTGTTGAAGAGGAGTATCCATTATCGGAAGACCTTGAACGCTTCTATACGCATCTCGAACAGTCGTTAATGAAAACGGGTTTTATCGTAAAAAATCACCCCGGTATGGTCATGACTAAATTACGTCGACTGTTTAATCGCGCGCGTCCCGAGTCTCTGGAATTAAACATTTTGCGCGGTATCTTATCGTCAATCGATAAATCTGTGTCGGTATCAACGCCAAGAGATACGAGTAAGCAATCCGCGGATGAGCGCTAAGGACTGGTGCGATTATGTTTGAGCGGATAAAAGAAGATATTGCTAGTGTGTTTCATCGCGATCCTGCGGCCCGCACAACGTTCGAAGTATTGACCAACTATCCTGGTTTACATGCGATCTGGATCCATCGTTTAAGTCATCGCTTGTGGCGGCGCAATTGGAAATGGTTAGCCCGCACGATTTCGACGTTTTCACGTTGGCTCACCGGCATTGAAATACATCCAGGCGCAACCTTAGGTCGTCGCTTTTTCATCGACCATGGGATGGGGGTTGTGATAGGCGAAACAGCAGAGATTGGTGATGATGTTACCTTGTACCATGGCGTGACGCTTGGCGGGACTACCTGGAAAAGTGGCAAACGCCACCCAACGTTAAAAAATAACGTGGTTGTGGGTGCCGGAGCCAAAGTACTTGGGCCGATCACGATTGAAGAAGGGGGCAAGGTGGGCTCAAACTCTGTAGTGGTGCGCGACGTACCCGCAGGGGCTACCGCTGTCGGGATCCCCGGGCGAATTATAAACGCTAAAGCCGATACATCATCTGCCAATCCCGTGGATAATGCGCGGCGCAGTAAAATCGCACAAAAATATGGTTTTGACGCTTATGCGGTCGCTGCTGACAATCCTGATCCCGTTGCCAATGCAATGGGGGTGATGTTAGAGCATGTCCACTTAATGGACGCGAAGGTTGAAGAGATGTGTGCGGCGATCCAGGTAATGGGAGGCAACGTGTGTACCAAGTCTCTGCATTCACTGACCGTCGATGATTTTGCCGAGACGGGTCTCAAACCCACGGTCAACCTTACCAAAGAGCAGGCTAAAGAAGCCTTCGATCCGCAAATATAGTCAATTGCGACAAAGAAGAGAGTAGAATGAGCACTGTTAAAACTCCGATTTATCTGGACTACGCGGCAACTACACCGGTTGATCCACGCGTAGCAGAACAAATGGTGCAGTGTTTAACTTTTGACGGCGTGTTTGGCAACCCTGCTTCACGCTCGCATAAGTTTGGTTGGCAAGCGGAAGAGCTGGTTGATATCGCGCGCGAACAAATCGCAGATTTAGTGAATGCGGACCCACGTGAGATCGTATTCACCAGCGGCGCAACAGAATCAAATAACCTTGCTATCAAGGGGGCAGTGTGTGCAAATCGGGATAAAGGCACACATATCGTCACTTTAGCGACCGAACATAAAGCCGTATTGGATACCTGCGAGCAGCTTGAACAGGAAGGTTGTGAGGTGACTTATTTGCAGCCGCAGTCCAATGGCTTATTGGATCTTGAACAACTCATTGCAGCGCTGCGCGATGATACGGTTCTAGTATCAGTGATGCATGTCAATAATGAGATTGGCGTTATTCAGGATATTGCCGCAATCGGCAAAATCTGTCGCGAGCGCGGGGTGCTCTTTCATGTGGATGCGGCACAAAGCACCGGCAAGGTGCCGATTGATTTGCAAAGTCTTGCAGTCGATTTAATGTCCTTTTCGGCACATAAGACCTATGGCCCTAAGGGCGTTGGTGCACTCTTTGTGCGCCGCAAGCCGAAAGTCCGTATTGCTGCCCAGATCCATGGCGGCGGGCACGAACGCGGTATGCGCTCAGGGACGTTAGCGACTCATCAGATTGTCGGCATGGGCGCAGCGTTTGAACTCGCTGGTCAAACAATGGCTGCAGAACAAGCACGCATTGCGCAGTTAGCGCAGCGTTTTTGGGAGGGAATTTCAACGCTCCCAATGGTGCAACTCAATGGCGACCAAGCAAACCGCTGTGCAGGCTATCTAAATGTGTGTTTTCCAGATGTTGATGGTGAATCGCTGTTAATGGCATTGGGCGATTTAGCCGTTTCTTCTGGTTCAGCCTGCAATAGTGCCACGGTTGCGCCGTCTTATGTGTTAAAGGCGTTAGGGCTTTCTGATGCAGATGCGTTAAGCTCCATCCGCTTTAGTATCGGGCGCTTCACCAGCGCAGCAGACATTGATTATGCCGTGGAATGTATCCAAAAAGTTGTTCCAAAACTGCGTGAGCGCGCGCGGGGGTAAAATCTCTTGGTGAATACTTGTTCAGCAACACTAGGCATTTGCGGCGTAATTGCATATAATCCGCCACCAAAATTTTATTAACCTATTTTTCGGAGATGGAGCATGGCTCTAGAACGTACTTTTTCAATCATCAAGCCTGACGCAGTAGCTAAAAATGTGATCGGTGCAATCTACAACCGTTTCGAAACTGCGGGCCTTCGCATCGTTGCTTCTAAAATGTTGCACATGAGCAAAGAACAGGCTGAAGGTTTCTATGCTGAGCACAAAGAGCGTCCTTTCTTCAATGCATTGGTTAACTTCATGACATCTGGCCCTGTGATGGTGCAAGTGCTTGAAGGTGAAAATGCGGTCGTACGTAATCGCGAAATCATGGGTGCAACAAATCCAGCTGAAGCGACTGCTGGAACTCTACGTGCCGATTATGCTGAATCAATCGACGAAAATGCGGTACACGGTTCAGATGCTCCAGAATCAGCAGCACGCGAAATCGCTTATTTCTTCTCTGAAGAAGAAATTTGCCCACGCACTCGCTAATTACTAGCAAGAATCGATAAAGGGAGCTTATCGCTCCCTTTTTGCGTATTCAATGAGGCCCCAAAATGTCAACTAGTGCAAACGTCGAAACTCAATCGGACTCTGTGCAACTGGCACAGCCAGAGCAAAAACGTGTTAACTTGCTAAATTTTAACCGTGCAGGTCTACGTGAATTTTTTGCCACTATAGGCGAGAAACCGTTTCGTGCCGATCAGCTGATGAAGTGGATTTATCAGCACGGCGAGCATGACTTTGACAAGATGACTAATTTAAACAAGTCATTGCGGGCTAAGTTATCAGCACAATGTGAAATCCGTGCGCCCGAAATCGCCTATCAACAAAATGCCACTGACGGAACCATAAAATTCGCATTGCGACTGGATGGTGGTCAGGAAGTGGAAACCGTTTGGATCCCTGAAACTGACCGTGCCACCTTGTGTGTATCATCACAAGTCGGTTGTGCGCTGGAATGTACTTTTTGTTCAACAGCGCAACAAGGCTTTAATCGCAACCTATCGGTTGCTGAAATCATTGGTCAGGTTTGGCGGGTTGCCACCACGTTAGGATTATCGAACGATAGCAGTAAACGTCCAATTACGAACGTGGTGATGATGGGCATGGGTGAGCCTTTATTGAACCTCAAAAATGTCGTGCCAGCCATGGACATTATGTTGGATGATTTTGGTTTTGGCTTATCCAAGCGTCGTGTCACGCTTTCCACTTCAGGGGTTGTCCCCGCACTCGATATGTTAGGTGATCAAATTGATGTGGCGTTAGCAATCTCACTCCACGCGCCCACCGATGAATTGCGCAATGAAATCGTGCCCATTAACAAAAAATATAATATCGAGGCGTTTTTGGCTGGGGTTCGCCGGTATTTAGCTAAGTCTAAAGCGAATCAGGGGCGGGTAACGGTTGAGTATGTGATGCTTAATCAAATCAACGATAGCACCGACCAAGCTCATCAACTGGCTAAAGTATTAAAAGATACACCCAGTAAAATCAACTTGATCCCGTTTAATCCCTATCCGGGCTCACCCTATACCTGTTCAAGTAATTCGCGTATCGATCGTTTTGCTAAAGTACTCATGAGTTACGGCTTTACTGTGGTGGTGAGAAAAACCCGTGGCGATGACATTGATGCAGCGTGTGGGCAGCTAGTCGGAGATGTGGTTGACCGCACGAAGCGACTGATGAAAAAGCAACAGAAAGGTCAACCTATCGCAGTAAAAGTTGCTGAATAGCCGTATTCACCGATTTTAACCCGATAAACCATTGTTATTGGCCGCTATTCTGATAGATTTGCGTAGATAACTCTAACGACCTGAATGAGCATTTGAATGTTTGTACGACTATTAGGTTTTCTGCTTTTACTGACTTTAGCTGGCTGTGTTAGTGAGCCATTGCCTGAGGGCTTTGAAAGAAGCAATGATTTTGATCAGGTTGAAGCGGCAAAAACGCGCATCTCCTTAGGCTTGACCTATCTAAAAAACGGCAATTACACCCAGGCAAAAATCAATTTAGATAAAGCATTAGAGTTTGCGCCAAGATTGGCTGATGCGCACTACAGTTTGGCGTATTACTATCAAGTTGTAGAAGAAGTCGCACGCGCAGAACAAGCCTATCAAAATGCGCTGGATTTAGATCCAAGAAATCCTGACATTGCCAATAGTTATGGTGCGTTTCTCTGTCAGCAAGGGCGTTACGATCAAGCGAAGAAGTTCTTTATGCAAGCGGTTAACAGCCAGACTTACGCTAACTCAGCAGAAACCTATGAAAATATCGCGTTGTGCAGCTTAAGTCAGGAACGACCAAATGAAGCCATTGAGTACCTGCAAACCGCACTGAAACATCAACCAACCCGCGCCAAGAGTTTGTTTTTATTGGCTGAACTACAAATCGCAGATGAACAATTTGCCCTGGCGAAGCAAACCTTAACGCGTTACCAGCGCGTTGCTCGCGTGACTGCAGAAACGCTATGGATGCAAGTGCAAATTGCCGAAGGCCTCGCGCAACATGAGGACGCGAAAGGGTACGGTGAAATGCTCATGCGCATGTATCCGCGCCACCCGTTAACGCAGCGCTATTTAGCTAGCTTAACCAAGCCCCAAGTGACGAATAAGGTTGCAGTGCAGCCACAGCCAGTCGCCAAGCCAGTGACATCTGACCTACCGGCAACGCCGGTTGTCAACGAACCCACGTTACCGGTGGCAGATAAAGGAACCGTAGAGGCTGTGAACGCAGCACAGAGCAATGTCGCGCTCGAAAATACTGATGTTGCGGCAAATGAATCGAGCACTGGCGATATTTTACAAGCCACCGATGATGAAAATGCTGGTCAAGCTGCAGCGGATGAAAAAGTAACCGAGCCACCGACGGAAAGTAATGCAGACCTCAGTACGCAAGTTGTTAACACTGATGGAACTGCCGCAGACGACGCGGTTGAGCGTGACGATGCAACTGGCAGTGAAGCAGAGAAAAGTGAACCTGAGAGTACGATCACACAGCATGTGGTGAGTGCAGGTGAAAACCTGTATCGCATTTCGCTACGCTACAACGTTAAAATGAGTAGTCTTATTGAATGGAACCAGTTACCCGAGAACGGGTCAATTCAAAGAGGCATGACACTATGGGTAGTAGACCCAGCAAATATTTCGAACGAGTAAACTGATTTCCATGACAGAAAATCAAGCGGAACAAGAAGAGCAGCCGTCTGGGCCGAGCGTTGGGCAACAACTCAAGGCCGCGCGCGAGGCTCAAGGTCTCTCGCAACAGGCGCTGGCCGATAAACTATTTTTAAAAATCAGCGTAATTGAACAATTAGAAGCCGACGATACCAGTCACGGCACGTCACCAACGTTTATTAAAGGTTATGTACGCTTGTACGCTAAGAATGTCGGGCTTGATCCCGAACCATTGTTGGCTGAATTAAGTCAAGATGCGAACGTGCAAAAAACGCCTCACAAGCTGCAGAGCTTTTCTAAGCGAGTATCCAAAGAGGCAAATGATAGTCGCTGGATGATGTTGACCTACTTTATTTTGATTGTGGTCATAGCGCTGTTTATTTTGTGGTGGTACCAGCAGGCAGAAACGACGGCCATGGAGCTTAATGATGATGCCAATACTCGTTTTGCGACCGCGACGCAAAGTGGAGATGGTGATGCGACTGCAATTGACGCCGCCAATGAAGACAGTGGATTTGCAGTTACAAACGAACAATCACTAACGCCTGGCCCATCGACGACGCCAGTACAATCTGAACCTGCCGTTAACGATGCGGCGTTGTCGGCGGTAACTAACTCAGCTGCTGAACTAATTGCACCCGCGGGCGCTGTTGCTGACAGTGCTAATGAAATGACCGACAGTGTAGCCGCGCTTAGCGTTTCGCAAGAGGCCGCGGAAAGTATAGAGGAAGCGTCTGTTGTTGCTGATTTAGTTGAGTTGGTTTTTACTTTTAACGACGATTGTTGGGTCAATATCACTGACGCAACGGGTGAAGCGATTGCCTTCGGTACTAAAGTGCGTGGACGGGTGATGCCGATAAGTGGTGTACCGCCATTTGAAGTAACTTTAGGAGCCCCACAAAATGTGGCTATTTCGTATGCTGGAGAACCTGTTGATATGAGTGATATTCCAGCCGGTCGTAGTGCCCGAATTAGTTTACCGCGACAGTAGGATATCCATGTTTGCAGAGTCTCCAATCATTCGACGCAAGTCGTCACGAATTTATGTCGGCAACGTGCCCATTGGCGATGGTGCGCCGATTGCAGTCCAATCCATGACCAATACGCCGACTACCGATGTAGCTGCAACGGTAGCGCAGATCAAACGTATCCAAGCGGTAGGTGGCGAGATTGTAAGAGTCTCAGTACCCACCATGGACGCCGCCGAAGCATTCAAGCAAATCAAGCAACAGGTCACGGTGCCTTTGGTCGCCGATATTCACTTTGATTACCGGATTGCGCTTAAAGTCGCTGAGTATGGCGCTGATTGTTTACGCATTAACCCTGGAAATATAGGCAAGATGGATCGGGTGCGCGCTGTTGTGGACTGTGCGGCCGATAAAAATATTCCGATCCGCATCGGTGTCAATGGTGGTTCACTCGAAAAAGACTTACAGGAAAAGTATGGCGAGCCAACGCCTGAGGCATTAGTTGAGTCAGCCATGCGGCACGTAGATATTCTCGATCAACTGAATTTTGACCAATTTAAAGTTAGTGTCAAAGCGTCAGATGTGTTTCTGGCAGTGGGTGCCTATCGTTTGTTAGCCAAGCAAATTAATAATCCATTGCACTTAGGCATTACTGAAGCTGGTGGTTTCCGTTCAGGCGCGGTGAAAAGTGCGGTGGGACTTGGCATGCTGCTCGCGGAAGGGATTGGCGATACCATTCGGATTTCGTTAGCCGCTGATCCGGTAGAAGAAATTAAAGTCGGCTTCGATATCCTGAAGTCGCTACGCATTCGCTCACGTGGGATTAATTTCATTGCGTGTCCAAGTTGCTCGCGTCAGGAGTTTGATGTGATTGGCACAGTCAACGCACTTGAAGAACGCTTGGATGATATTTTAACCCCAATGGACGTATCTATCATTGGTTGTGTCGTAAATGGTCCGGGCGAAGCTGAAGTTTCAGACTTAGGCTTAACGGGGGCACGCAACATGAGTGGGTTCTATTTGGACGGCAAACGTCAGAAAGAACGCCTCAGCAATGATGACTTGGTGGCACAATTGGAACAACGCATTCGTGCAAAAGCCGCAGCGTTGGATGAGCGTAACAAAATTGATGTAAAAACCCTCGATAGCGACACTTCAGCATAAGTGCAATAAAACCACATAAGTGGTTTGTTGTTTTGTCGCATAGCCCCTATAATACGGGGCTTTTTATTAACCATTCAGATTTGAGTTAAACCGTGTCTAAACAACTCCAAGCCATCCGTGGTATGAATGATGGATTGCCCGACCAATTAAAGCTTTGGCAGTGGGTGGAGGCGCGTTTGCGTCGCGTAGTCGCTAGCTATGGCTACCAGGAAATTCGCACCCCAATAGTCGAAAGCACTGATTTGTTCAAACGTTCCATCGGTGAAGTCACTGATATTGTTGAAAAAGAAATGTATACCTTTGATGATCGCAACGGTGACAGTTTGACCCTGCGGCCAGAGGGAACGGCCAGTTGTGTGCGTGCCGGTAATCAGCATGGCTTACTGTATAATCAACAACAGCGCCTTTGGTATATGGGTCCAATGTTTCGGCATGAGCGCCCACAGAAGGGGCGTTATCGGCAGTTTCACCAGTTTGGTGTTGAAGCGTTTGGCCTGTCTGGACCCGATATTGATATTGAATTGATAGCGATGAGTGCCCGCTTGTGGCGTGAGTTTGGCATTCAAGATGCGGTTTCATTACAGCTTAATTCATTAGGTTCACCAGCGGCCAGAGCACGTTATCGCGATGCCTTAGTGGATTTCTTGCAGCAGCATGAATCGGCTCTGGATGAAGACAGTAAGCGGCGTCTTACAACTAACCCGTTGCGCGTGCTAGATAGTAAAAATCCGGAAGTGCAGGCGATCGTACAAGATGCTCCGCGCTTGTTGGATTATCTGGATGAAGAATCGGCACAACATTTTGCAAAACTGTGTGAACGATTGACGGATTTAGGTATCTCATTTGAGGTTAATCCGCGCTTGGTGCGTGGTTTAGATTATTATAATCAGACCGTGTTTGAATGGGTTACCGATGCGCTCGGTGCGCAGGGAACTGTGCTTGCCGGCGGGCGTTATGATGGTCTTGTGGAACAGCTTGGCGGGCGGCCAACGCCGGCGGTTGGGTTTGCCATGGGCCTTGAGCGATTGGTGTTATTGATTGAGACCTTGCAGGTTGCTGAGATTGATGATGCCCAAGCGGACGTATACATAATGCCGATGTCAGAAAACGAGTTTGTGTATGCCATGCAAGTGGCAGAATCACTGCGTGCCAGTTTGCCAGACGCCAATGTGCAGTTGCATTGCGGGGGCGGCAACATGAAAAAACAATTTAAGCGCGCAGATAAAACCGGCGCTGCAGTGGCTTTGGTGATAGGTGAAGCTGAAATGCAAGCACAAGCCGTTGGCTTTAAACCGCTGCGCACCGATGATGCGCAACAAAGCATCGAGTTAGCGGTGCTACCGTCGCGGGTGCGACAGATATTAGAGAATTAAATTTTAGTTTATTTTGTGAACCGGGTTAGGCCTGGAAGTAATGAGGGAAATGCAGTGGAACAGTTCGCAACAGAAGAACAACAAGTAGAAGCAATCAAGCGATTCTGGAAAGACAATGGGATGGCCATCGTGATTGGTGCCGTGCTTGGTCTCGGTGGTTTATGGGGCTGGCGTTATTACTCTGATAGTCAGATTGCAGCCAAAGAGCAAGCATCTGTCGCCTACCAAAATGTTGTGCAAAATTTACAGTCCGAGAACGGTAATGCTCAGGCAGAAGCTTTTCTTGACGAATATGCAGACTCTGGATATGCCGCGATTACCGCTCTGGTAATGGCTGCAAAAGCAGTGCAAGACAATGATCTCGGCAAAGCCAACGAGTACTTGCAGGCAGCGATTAATGCACAGGATGCCGCGGTGCGAGATGTGGCACATTTACGTTTAGCACGAGTTTTACTAGCACAGGATGACGCGCAAGCAGCATTGCAGCATGCAGACGAAGTAAAGAACGCCGCGTTTAATGCGCAGGTTGAAGAGTTAAAAGGCGATGCATATCTACAGATGCAAGATTTTGTGCAGGCGCGCTTAGCGTATGGTAATGCAGTTGAGGCTGCACCGGAAAATCGAATGGTAAAAATGAAGTTGGATAATCTTGCCATTGCTTCAGAGAGCTAAAGGAGTGGCTGTGAAATTATTGAAACCTTCGCTCTTGGTGTTAGGAACTTTACTGGTTTCTGGTTGCGCAACTATTTCAGATTGGTTTGCTGACGAAGAAGAGTTAGAAATTCGGCGCTTAGCTCCCATTGACGCTCAGTTTCAACCGCAAAAGTTGTGGGATGAAGACATTGGTCATGGGGTAGAGAACTATTTTTCACGGCTTCAGCCGGCCCTCGCGTACGGTAATGTATTTGTCGCAAATCGTCAGGGTGACGTATACGCACTCGACCAAGCCACTGGCAAGGCAGTGTGGCAGCGTGACTTTGCCGAATACCCAGATGAAGGATTTTTCAGCGGTTTAGCGTCGCTATGGTCAAGTGGTATTTCAGCCAAAATTTCCGGCGGTATTACTGTGGTTGCGGATACCCTGTATTTCGGTACTGAAGATGGCTGGGTATATGCGTTAAACGCGCAAACGGGCGAGACTTTATGGCAAGTCGATGTACGCGGTGAGGTGTTATCCGCACCGGCAGTAGAAAGCGGTATTGTAGTGGTAAATACAGGCGCAGGCTCAATGCTGGCGTTAAACAGTAGCGATGGGCGTGAATTGTGGCGGACCGATAGTGAGGTTCCACCATTATCCTTGCGCGGCTTATCTGCACCTGTGGCGAGTAATGGTGGGGCAATTGTTGGAACACCTACCGGTAAGTTACAAGTCAATATCTTAGAGTCTGGTTTGATGGCTTGGGAACAAGTCATTAGTGCACCGAGTGGGGCTACTGAGTTAGAACGCATTGTCGATATTGACGCCAAACCGCTGGTATTCGCTGGTACCATCTATACTATTAGTTTTGGTGGTACTTTAGCGGCTGTTGAGTTACGCACTGGTCGGGTGATTTGGAAGCGTGAGTACGCGGCTTATCAATCACTTGCAGTCGCCGGTAATACACTGTTTGTCGTGGACAACAATAGTCACGTTTATGCTATTGACCGTCGCAATGGGGTCGAAATGTGGTCTCAAGGCCGCTTAAAGGGCCGCGATTTGTCAGCACCTGCAGTTATGAATGATACGGTGGTGGTCGGTGATAAGTTTGGCTTCTTGCATTGGTTAAATCAGTCCGATGGTGAGCTTGTTGCACGCTTTGCGCTTGGGGATGATGATGAAGATGAATCAGTGTTTGTCGCACCCGTAGTGGACGGTAATCGTTTGTTTGCCACGACCCGTGATGGCGTGGTTGCGGCTATTGAAGTCACGCGTTAGGCCGCCGCAGCGGTTTGAGATAATTTTTTAGGATGCAAGGTTTTCTATGTTGCCTGTAATTGCTTTAGTCGGACGACCTAACGTGGGTAAATCGACGTTATTTAATCGTCTGACTAAAACTCGCGATGCCCTCGTGGCTGATTTTCCGGGACTAACCCGGGACCGTAAATACGGGCAGGCAAAGGCTGATGGTCTTGGCTTTATTGTTGTCGATACCGGCGGGATCTCTGGCGATGAGGAGGGTATTGATGCTGCAATGGCTGAGCAATCTTTACTCGCCATTGTAGAAGCTGATGTTGTCTTCTTTTTAGTCGATGCGCGCGCAGGTTTAACGCCTGCTGATCAAGGTATTGCTGACCATTTGCGTAAATCAGAAAAGCAAGTTTATGTGATCGCTAATAAAGTTGATGGTATTGATGGCGATAGTGAAAGTGCCGACTTCTTCGCTCTTGGTTTAGGGCATGTTCACCAGATTGCTGCCGCACACGGGCGGGGGGTAAGTCAGCTCCTGAATGAGGCGGTACGCCCATTAGCGTCTGAATTCCCCGAGATGCAACTTGCGGAGCAAACGCAGGAAAGCACCGAAGAAGATGCCGAAGCTCAACTGGAGCGCTTGCAAAAGCTACCCATTAAACTTGCGATTGTGGGTAAGCCGAATGTGGGTAAATCAACGTTAACCAATCGGATCCTCGGCGAAGAGCGAGTGGTCGTCTATGATCTACCTGGCACGACCCGAGATAGTGTTTTTATTCCGATGCAGCGCGATGATCGCGAGTATATATTGATCGATACCGCCGGTGTGCGTAAACGCAAAAAAGTGAATGATGCGATTGAAAAGTTTTCCATCGTTAAGACCTTACAGGCGATTGAAGCTGCTAACGTGGTATTGATGATCATTGATGCACGAGAAGGGATCAGCGATCAAGATCTTAGCCTGCTCGGTTTTGTTCTGAACTCTGGGCGCTCACTGGTGCTAGCGGTGAATAAATGGGACGGTTTGCATACGGACGTAAAGGAAGATATTAAGCGCGAGCTGGATCGCCGCCTAGGATTTATTGATTTTGCCCGCTTGCACTTTATTTCTGCACTGCACGGTACGGGCGTTGGGCATTTGTTTGAGTCGGTGCAAGAGGCTTATGCATCGGCAACCCAGCGGGTGAATACGTCCTTGTTAACTCGAATCATGGAAATGGCACAAGATGATCACAAACCGCCTTTAGTGCGCGGTCGTCGGGTGAAGATGAAATACGCGCATGCGGGTGGCTATAACCCACCGGTTATCGTTATCCACGGTAACCAAGTCCAAGATTTACCGGATTCGTATAAACGCTATTTAATGAATTATTTCCGCAAGGCGCTAAAAACTATGGGTACGCCAATTAAAATTGAATTTAGAGAAGGCGCGAATCCATTTGAAGGTAAGAAGAATCAATTAACCCTGGCGCAGCAGCGTAAACGCCGCCGCATGATGGCCTTTCATAATAAAAAATAAGTTTAGCTTTGCGGCTGCTCTCGCAGCGATAGCATCAATGCTGATGGCTCTGGCACATTAATTTTTGGCAGAGCACGTTTCACCATTTCTGTCGCTACACGATCAGGAAAGTTTGCACTGAATTTGATGATCTTATCTTTCGATTGAAAGATATAGGTCGTGGTGAATAACGGCTCACCGCCGTCATCCACTGCGGCCACGTCGAAATATTTGCCCTGGAAATTATTGCTGTCAATATTCCAATCAACCGCCTGGATTGTGCTGATTCTAATTTCTTCAATGTCACGCTTTTGGGCGATCAAAGTAATATCATTGATATCTTTTTGTAATTCTTGAGAGAGATCGCTAGCGCTATTCATATGGTTTTGCGGATCGAAAACCGGATAGACAAATATATCCATCACATCTTTCGGGTAATCCGGGTGCGTATAGCGCGCCACAGCGCCGCGCAGAGGGTCATGGTACAATTGCAGGTCGTCTAACTTGAACGCCGCGATTTCGCGGGGTAACTCTAAATCTTTGAGATAGTCGCTTGCGTTTAGGTGAGCAAATAGATAATCCGCGTTAAACACGCCTTCGGCTTTCGCTTTACTGACAAACGCGTTACTCAGACGCTGGCTAAATTGGTTTTTTTGCTCCTCTTCCAGCAATGTTGTGAGTCCATATTCGAAGGTATAGGAGGCTAATGGAATCGAGCGCCAAGTGACGTCAAATTCAGTTACCATAGTAAAGAAGCGAGTGTCGGTTTGCGCATTGTATGAAGGGATCAGCACATTTGCGATAAGTACCTCATAGTCAAAACCGTTTTCACTTGCGGCTGTATTGCTGAATACATTGCTTGCCGCTAAGGCGTCGAGAAAACTTTGTGGTGCTAAGTAATCCTCAGCACATTGCACATCATTCGACACCGGAGGGCATGCCTGTTGAGTTGCGGCACTGGGATAAGATGAAAATACAGAAACTGGAGGAAGCGTCACTTGTTCATTTATCGCTTGTGCATAAGTCATTGCCGAACGAGTAAATAATAATCCCAAAACAAACGGTAGCACTGCAGCAAGTGCAGTTTTTTGTCCTTTTAACAAGTGCCAAGCCTCCTTAATTTGATGCGCGATGATGACTCACTCATGCGCGAACTACAAGTAAAAAATTGTGTATAAAATCATCAGTCTGTAAGAATTTATTTACCCTATATCTTACAGACTAACGCTTCACCTGCGTGACTTGACTGTGGATTGTGCCGTTCTCAAGCTGAGTTTCTAGTGTGCTACCAACGTCTACGTCGGCAACACTATGGAGCGGTTGCCCGTTTTTATAGGTAATACTAAAACCGCGACTGAGAGTTGCTAATGGGCTTAGCGAGTGTAACTTACCCGCATTCTGATTGAGTTGCTGGGTGGCGCGATAAAAACTGGACTTTAATGCTCTTTGTAGGCGTTCATGCAGCGCGTTGATGCCGCTTTGTTGTTGTTTTAATGCCATTTGCGGAGATGTGCGGAGCAAGCGTTGGGCTAGCTGATCGCTGCGTTGGCGCTGTAGGCGTACTTGCCGCATCGCTTGATTATTTAAGCGTTGTTGTAATTCGTCTAGACGCTGCAGCTGAGTATTTAACTTGCTCTGCGGATGATTGCGTTGAATACCGCGCCATTGCATATTCAATTGCAATTTAGCCTGGGCCAAGTACCGCTCGATGTGATGCGTTAATTGGCGTTGGTAGGATCCTAAAACCTGCAGTTGTTGGCGTTGGTCTTGGCTCACCAATTCTGCCGCAGCGCTTGGTGTAGGGGCTCGCAGGTCGGCAACGAGATCAGCGATGGTAATATCGACTTCGTGACCAACCGCACTAATAATCGGTAATGCTGATGCGGCGATGCAGTGCGCCAGCTGCTCATGGTTAAAACACCACAGGTCTTCTAACGAACCACCACCACGACCAACGATTAATACATCGACTTCTACCCGTTGATTAGCAATTTCAATGGCGTTCATGATTTCTTGATGTGCGCGTTCACCCTGTACTTGAGCGGGATACAAGATGACGCGCGTCGCTGGGGAACGGCGCTTGAGTACCGTTAAAATATCATGCAACGCTGCGCCAGATGGTGAGGTGACTATGCCGACCGTTTGAATGACATTAGGTAGCGGCCGCTTGCGTTCCTGACTAAACAAACCGAGGCTATTTAGTTTTAATTTTAGTGCTTCAAATGCAGCTTGTAGGCTACCAGTGCCATCCAGTTCCATGTATTCGGTGATTAATTGGTAGTCACCGCGCGGTTCATAGAGTGATAGGTTTCCTCGAACCAGCACTTTGTCGCCTTCTTTGGGACGATAATGGATGCGCGAATTGGCGCCCCGAAACATGGCACTTTTGATCTGAGCTTTGTTATCTTTGAGCGTGAAATACCAGTGTCCACTCGCGGCTGCGGTAAAATTAGAAATTTCAGCAGATAACCACACTGTGCCTATTTCCCCCTCAAGCAAGGATTTAACATAGCGATTCAGCTTGGTGACAGAGTAAATTTGGCGAAGGTCTGCAGGTGGTTTCATCATAGTCATAATTTTTATTGGCTTTTATGCGAAAGTCAGTTTACCTGAATTACAAAAAACACTACAATTGCGCCGCAATTAAAACCTTATTATATAGGTGTTGTTGCATGCTCAGAATCGCTAAAGAAGCCCTTACCTTTGATGACGTCTTGTTAGTGCCCGGTCACTCACAAGTGTTACCCCATACTGCCAGTCTAAAAACCCGTTTGACCCGTGCTGTGAGTTTAAATATTCCGATGGTTTCGGCAGCGATGGATACCGTTTCAGAGGCTCGTCTAGCCATTGCACTTGCGCAAGAAGGTGGGATTGGCTTCATCCATAAAAACATGACGGCAGAACAGCAAGCCAAGCATGTCAGAGAAGTGAAAAAATACGAGAGTGGGGTGGTATCTGATCCGGTAACGGTTATGCCAACTGCTACGATCGGTGAAGTCAATGCCTTAAGTCAAAAACTGGGTTACTCGGGCTTTCCTGTTATCGACGCAGATAATAACTTAGTGGGTATTGTGACAGGGCGTGACTTACGTTTCGAAAATCGCTTTGACCAGCCTATCAGTAAGGTTATGACACCAAAAGAACGGCTAGTGACAGTGCAAGAAGGTGCTCCCTCAGATACGGTTTTAGACTTGATGCATGAGCATCGCATCGAAAAGATCCTCGTGGTCGATGATAATTTTAAGTTGTGCGGTCTGATCACAGTTAAGGACTTTCAAAAAGCCGAAAGTAAACCTAACGCCTGTAAAGATGAACTTGGTCGACTCCGTGTCGGTGCGGCAGTGGGCGTAGGCCCTGGCACTGATGAGCGGATTAAGCTATTAGTTGAGGCGAATGTTGATGTGTTACTCATCGATACCTCACATGGTCACTCACAAGGCGTAATTGATCGCGTTAAAGCGATTCGCTCGGCGTATCCCAACGTACAATTGATTGCGGGTAATGTGGCCACGGGTGAGGGCGCTAAAGCCCTCGCTGATGCCGGTGTAGATGCGGTTAAAGTCGGTATAGGTCCTGGTTCCATTTGTACTACCCGTATAGTGACTGGTTGTGGCGTGCCGCAAATCACGGCAGTCAGTGATGCGGTAGAAGCGCTAAAAGGCACTGACATTCCGGTCATTGCGGATGGTGGTATCCGATTCTCCGGCGATATTGCCAAAGCGATTGCAGCAGGCGCAAGTTGCGTGATGGTCGGTAGTATGCTGGCTGGAACCGAAGAAGCACCCGGTGAAGTTGAGCTTTACCAAGGGCGTTATTATAAATCTTATCGGGGGATGGGTTCTCTCGGTGCGATGAATCAAAGCCATGGTTCATCTGATCGTTATTTCCAAGACAGCAATAATGCGGAGAAATTGGTACCAGAAGGTATCGAAGGACGTGTTGCTTACAAAGGCCCGATTGCTAATATTATTCACCAACAAATGGGTGGATTACGCTCAGCGATGGGATTGACCGGTTGTGCAACCATTGACGAATTGCGCACTAAGCCGGAATTTGTCAAGGTCACTGCGGCAGGTATGGGTGAATCACACGTGCATGACGTCAGTATTACTAAAGAAGCACCTAACTACCGTTTAGGTTAAGTTTTTCTTCGCCTTTTTTCAGCGCGTGGCCGATAACGCCACGCGTTTTCTATTTGCAGGAATGTAGCAATGACAACGAATATCCATGATCAACGCATATTAATTCTCGATTTTGGCTCGCAATACACCCAGTTAATTGCGCGTCGAGTGCGCGAAATTGGCGTGTATTGTGAATTATGGGCGTGGGACGTGAGTGAAGCGCAAATCCGTGATTTCAATCCAGATGGAATTATTCTGTCAGGCGGCCCAGAGTCGGTGACGGAAGCGGGTTCACCGCGCGCGCCAGAGTATGTGTTTACTGCGGGCGTTCCGGTGTTGGGCATCTGTTATGGTATGCAAACCATGGCAGAGCAACTGGGGGGCCGCGTGCAAGGCTCTAACATCCGTGAGTTTGGCTATGCACAGGTGGAATTGCTTGAAAGCACACAATTGTTTGAACATATCGAAGATCACATTGGCGAGAACGGGAATGCTTTGATAGATGTTTGGATGAGCCATGGTGACAAGGTTGCAGACATTCCTGACGGTTTCACCACGATCGCTAAGACGACAAGCTGTCCGCATGCTGCGATGGTGAATGTGGATAAACAGTTTTATGGTGTGCAATTTCATCCTGAAGTTACCCACACACGTCAAGGCCAGCGGATCTTGCAACACTTTGTGATGGCCATTTGTGGTTGTGAAAAGTTATGGACACCCGCAGCGATTATTGATGATGCGGTAGAACGCATCAAACAACAGGTCGGTTCAGATAAAGTCATTTTGGGCTTATCTGGTGGTGTCGATTCGTCGGTGACGGCGATGCTGTTGCACCGCGCTATTGGCGAAAACTTGACCTGTGTATTTGTTGATAATGGACTCCTGCGCCTCAATGAAGGCCAGCAAGTGATGGACATGTTCGGTAATCATTTTGGCCTCAATATCATTAAAGTTGATGCTGAAGAACGTTTTCTCAATGCGCTTACGGGCGAGGCTGATCCAGAAGCCAAGCGTAAGATTATCGGTGGTGAATTTGTCAAAGTCTTTGACGAGCAAGCGGCAAATATCACCGATGCTAAATGGTTAGCGCAAGGTACCATTTACCCTGATGTGATAGAGTCAGCAGGCTCTGCGACGGGTAAAGCCCATGTGATCAAGTCACACCATAATGTTGGTGGCTTACCGAAAGATATGAAACTCGGTTTGGTTGAGCCACTACGTGAGCTATTCAAAGATGAAGTGCGCAAGATTGGACTCGAACTAGGACTGCCATACGATATGCTTTATCGCCACCCCTTCCCAGGTCCAGGTCTTGGTGTTCGTGTATTAGGCGAGATCAAAAAAGAATACTGTGATTTGCTCAGACGTGCGGATGCGATTTTCATTGAAGAGCTCCATCGTGCTGAGCTGTACCACAAAGTGAGCCAAGCCTTTACCGTATTTTTACCCGTCCGTTCAGTTGGGGTTATGGGAGATGCGCGCAAGTATGATTGGGTCGTGTCCTTGCGAGCGGTTGAAACTATCGACTTTATGACTGCTCACTGGGCGCATTTGCCGTACGATTTCTTAGGTCACGTATCGAACCGCATCATTAATGAAATCGATGGTATATCTCGTGTGGTCTATGACATTTCAGGTAAACCGCCAGCGACGATTGAGTGGGAATAGCACACGAGTGCTAACTAACTGAAAAGGCTGATTATTTTAATCAGCCTTTTTCTTTATACATATGTGCAAGGCGTCGGATCTCAGTTAGTGCTTGGATACATTGCCTCTGTTGCACTTACTGCGCCTGTCCTGATTACCTTTTAATTCAATGGCTCAACATGCAGCAAGCCAACCTCTACTTGGATAATTTTAACGGCGGTGCCTTTGGCGATCGGATGGGACGATTTAATCTGCCAATCGATCCCTGAAAAACGTTGCTTTGCTTTAATCCCGGGGCCTATATCTGCATCTAATTCGAAAGTATCCCCAATCAAGTCCGATTTAACCGCATTAGGCTGCTTATCTTGCTGCAGCTTTTTCATCGGGCGATAGAGTAAAGCTAAGAGTATGGTGTCGATTACCGCAATTGCGATAAAGGCATGCAGTAAATCCTCGTCGAGGATTCCGCCATACATGAGTCCCGAGGTGATGATAAGAGATAATCCTAGCGTCAACAACAGGACGGTAGTGAACCCTAAAATGACTTCTAAGATCAGGAATATTAGACCGACGCCTAATAATAGGTGGGGCATATTGGTAAGCATATTGTCCATGGAATACCGCCTAGTTTGTCGAACCTAATTTATTGATAATCGTCATAGCCTGTGCGACCACGCCACCAATTTCAGTTGCGTTATCGGGCAACAATACCACCGAAGATTCCTTCGCAATCTTCTCTTTTGCAGCAATAGCGCCTTTCGCCAAATCCAGTTGCACCGCCTTTTGTCCTTCTGCAGTGGCGGCTGCTTTACCGACGGTTTCTAAGGCTTCTGCTTCTGCTTGGGCAACGCGAATTATCGCTTGCGCCTCACCGTCGGCTTTTAGAATTTGCTCTTCGCGGTCGGCCTCGGCGGCTAGTACAATCGCTGCTTTATCACCTTCTGCGCGGTTAATTGCGGCCTGGCGATCACCTTCAGATTCCAGGATTTGTGCCCGCTTTAAACGCTCAGCCTTCATTTGTTGTTCCATCGCGTCTAATACGGAGTTGGGTGGATTAATGTCTTTCAATTCGTAACGTAATACTTGGATCCCCCACGGATTTGCAGCCTCGTTAAGTGCCCCGACGATGGAGCTGTTCAGCGCATCACGTTCTTCAAAGGTTTTATCAAGTTCCATTTTGCCTAGCTCACTGCGCATTGTCGTTTGGGCGAGTTGGGTGACGGCAAATGTGTAGTTTTCTACGCCGTAAGTCGCTTTGTAAGGATCAATGACCCGAAAGTATAGAACGCCATCCACTGAGAGGGTTATGTTGTCTTTGGTGATTGCTGACTGTTCGGGAACATCTACCGCCTGTTCCTTAAGAGAGCGGTCAGCGCCAACGGTATCGATGAAGGGCACGATAAAATTGAGCCCGGCTTCAAGAGTGCGAGTATATTTGCCAAACCGCTCGATAATAAATGCACGATTTTGCGGTACAAATTTGATCGATGCTTTAAGCAGAATGATGACAAAGATGAGTAAGATGGTTTGAAAAGACAGTAGGTAATTGAGTATTTCTTCCAGCATTGTAGGCGCTCCTTGTTATTATGCGTTCACACACAGTTTGCGCTATCTGGATAAATCTGCCGAGTTATCAACGCCTCCGTGCTTGGCAGAATATAGCACTATTTCTTACGATTATTGAACGTTTCGTTGTATACACGTACATCCGGATCGCACATTGACTGTTCTACTGTTGCAATACCGGATTCAATCTCAACCAGCCAGCGTATAAGTTCAGACTCGTCTTGTTCGATCCTTATGGGCATGATGAGTTCTTGTGGATGAAAAGGGATCCCTGCGTGTACGAAAATACTGCGATCGACTATTGCGACGGCCTTGCAACCTGCATTTTGCAGTTGCACGTAGCCTTGCATCATAGTTGGTATCGCATCTTGAGTGATGCCTGCGCTGGGCTCTGGGCGCTGCAACAACACCCAAGAATTTAGATGGGCCGTTGCTTGCAACATGTCTTGGGTTATGCGCTTGACACCAGGCAAGTTAAATCCTTCGGCATAGTCGCATATAAGGCGTCGACCGGATAAGTGAAGTTGATATTTACCATGTACAGGTTCTTGGATCATTAGCCCCCCCGTTCAGCTTATACTTTATAAGCTAAGCTTAAAATCACAAGTCACGCTATTTTTCTGCGACAAAAACTAACCTGATGAGCATGGCATGACACTTTAATGGTGTGCAGAAGGGCCGCGCTTGATTCACAAAAATGTCGCAATTTCTTCCAATGGCTTCTTTTGTTGAGCATGCAGTGGGATGGTTGCGTCTGTAGCAGGATAGCCGGTTACCAATAACATATACGGTCTTTCATCATCTGGCCGTTGGCAAATTTTGGATAAAAACGTCATAGGCTTAGGGGTATGTGTCAACGTGGCAAGACCACTATGGTGTAATGCGGTGATCAACAGACCGGTAGCAATACCAACCGATTCGTGCACGTAGTAATTGGTTTGCTTACGCGAGGCATCCAAACCGCCTTTCTTCTGACTGAAAATAGCGATCAACCAGGGTGCGTGCTCCAAATAAGGTTTATTTGCATCGGTGCCTAACGGTTTTAATGCATCTAACCATTCCTCTCCAGCTCGCCCCTCATAAAAGCCGCGCTCATGGGCCTCAGCCTGCTCACGCACTTGTCGTTTAACGTCACTGGAATGGATCGCTACAAAGTGCCATGGTTGGTGGTTGGCTCCGTTTGGGGCGGTTCCTGCTGCTTTTATGCAGTTTTCAATAATCGTACGAGGTACTTCACGGTCACTGAACTTGCGGATACTGTGTCGCCGTCTTATATCAGCGTAGAAAGACTCTGAGCGCGCGAGCATTTCTGCTGGCGGGTATTCGATGTAATCCGTTAATGGCGTTGCGTCGTGTGATTGCATGGCAGTACTGAAGTGAAAAAAGTGACTTAAATAGTGACATAGACCCTTTGCGTGGTTCAATCGTTGTTTGCTGAAAAATTCCCCACACGCGCTTTCGTATTGGATACTGTCACATCTTTGTCATAGTTTTACGTTTATATTGCCCATTTTCGCGGGAGCACTTCATGCCTCAGTATAAAAGCATCAGTACCTTAGTTATCTTGCCTGTACTCGTGAGTTTGTTGGTTTTATTAGTCCTGTCGGGGATCAGTGTTTATAAAACAACGACTGTTCTGTCTAGCTTCGATCAGCTGGAACGCACCGTTGTGCAGGCTGAACGCGACGTTGCGGCCGTTTTAAGTGATTTTAAAACTCAAGTACAAGAATGGAAAAACGTGCTGTTGCGCGGCCATAAGACAGAGGACCGTGATAAATACTGGGCGCGCTTTAAACAAAAAGAAAGTGATATTCAAACGGCATTGCAACAAATGCAAACGTCTGCCGCATTGAGCCAGGAATCAAAGCAAACCATCGCCGATTTTTTAACCGCTCATGCAACAATGGCAACGGAGTATCGTCGCGGGTATCAGGAATTTATTACCGCTGGCTATGACCCCAAAGTAGGAGACGCGGCCGTTCGCGGCATCGATCGAGAACCAGCAAAACTGCTTACCGAACTCAAAAGTAGTATTGGCAAGCGCGCGGGTCTCGCCGTTACTGATCTGCAAAATCAAACCCGTGCCACACTATTGTTCCTAAGTCTTGCAATTATGGTGATCAGCATCTTGGCCGTGGTTTACGTTATTCGCCGCTTGCGCTCTCAAGTTATTAAGCCGGTTAAACTGATTGCCGCTCAGTTACATTCGATTTCAGCTGGTGAGTATGATCAAATACTGAGTTATCAAAGTGTGAATGAACTTGGCGTGTTGGCCGATGCGACAAGGACCTTACAGGAAAAACTCGCGCAGACGGTAAAGGTTTTGTCACAAACCGAAACGCATGTCCTACAAGCCAGTCATACCCTGGCTGACGTATCCCGTGATATTCATGCCGGTGCACAAAGCCAATCCGATGAATCTGAAAAGCTCAATGGCGTCACTGTGCAATTTGAACAGCACGTTGATGAGCTTATTCGTATTGCTCAGCGTATGGATGTGGTCGCGCGCGACTCGAACAGCAGTATGACAACCTGTTACCAAACATTTGAAAAAGCCAATGCTGGATTTGCTGAGTTAGCAAAGACCGTCACTGCGTCAGGTGAGATCGTCGAAGCATTGCAGCATCGCAGTCGTGATATTCTCGGTGTGGTCAACGTGATCAACGAAATTGCCGATCAAACCAATTTATTAGCGTTAAATGCAGCGATTGAAGCCGCCAGAGCCGGCGAGCAAGGGCGTGGATTTGCTGTGGTGGCCGATGAAGTAAGAGCGCTTGCAGCAAAAACGCAGCATTCGACCAAAGAAATTAATGCGATTTTGAGCAGTTTTGAGCAAGAGGCTCAGGGAGCGGTAAGTGCTATGCAATCAGGTAAAGCATTGTCAGATAATAATGCTGCTGAAGCGAGTCATGCTTTAGGCATGCTGACTACTGCAGTCGCCGGTGTTGAACAAACGGAACAGGAAGCCAAGCAATTATCATTGATTACTGAGCAGCAGCATGCAGTGGCGAGTACAATTCGTAGCGTTGCAACACAAATTGCGACGCTGTCTGAGCAATATAAGGGCGTAGCTGCACGTAAGGATGTTACTGAACATATGCAAGCGGCAACGGGTCAAGTCGATTCGATAGTGGCGCTACTCTATCCAAAACGATAAGGCGCCATTGAGTGGTGTAGTTAATGTGCACTTTATGGCTAATCCGTGCGTACAGGTAATAAAGTAAGTAATTAATGTAGCGATGAGCGCTGGCTTATGCGTAAGATTGCAGCCTGTAGTTGATGTCCACACCAGTGCACAATGTCTTTGTTATTATGGTACCGTTAGTATTTCATCCCATTTATAGCCAATTGAATTTGCCGGTTAGGCACCGCTTTCCGATCGAAAAGTATCAAGGGATCAGGGACCGTCTCGGGCGTGAAGGCGTTGACCCTGCGTGGTTTTATCAGCCTGCAGCACTATCTCCGCGGCAAATTAAGCGTGTCCTAGAGCCCAAGTATATTGATGCATTGGTATCTGGCACGCTCGACGCTAAGGCCATGCGGCGGATTGGTTTTCCGTGGTCTAAGCAGTTAGTCGAGCGCACACTAACTGCAGCCGCAGGCACGGTCGCAACAGCGGAGTTAGCCCTTGAATTTGGTACAGCACTGAACCTGACAGGTGGTTATCATCATGCGTTTGCCAACTATGGTAGTGGCTTTTGTATGATCAACGACCTTTATTTAGCTGCATTGCAAATGCTGGAAAACCCTGCGATTGATAAGGTGTTGATTTTTGACTGTGATGTTCATCAAGGTGATGGCACTGCCAAACTAGCAGAAAATAATCCGCGGGTTTTCACTGTGTCACTGCATGGCGAAAAGAACTTTCCTTATCGCAAGCAATCATCAGATTTTGATTTTCCTCTGTCTAAAGGAACGGGGGACGATGAGTATTTAGCGGTTGTCGAAAATGCCTTGCAACTGGCGATTAGAACCGCCACGCCAGACGCAGTGATTTATGATGCTGGAGTGGATATTCATTGCAATGATGATTTAGGGCATTTAGCGATAACTACCGATGGTGTGTACCAACGCGATCGCTTGGTCCTGGATACCTGCAAGGGACTAAACCTCCCGCTTGCCGCCGTGATTGGCGGCGGTTATCAACGTGATATCGAGAAGCTGGTAGATGTGCACATGCAGTTATTTTATGCTGCGGGTGTATGCCAACGTAAAGAACCGCTATAGGAAGCGTAATTGTAGACCGATACCAATGCGTTGTTGTTGACGGTTGTAGTCAATGAGCGAATCCCCATAGCCATTAAAGTACTGCATCATTACATGGTAGCGCTCACTAATAGGATAGGTCAGGTTAAGTTCAATGCTGCCGCGATTGTCATCAAACTGCAGGTTATTGCGCCATTTCAGTAGAAATTCAATGTCGCCAAACACAGCGCCATAGCCTAGCTCCATGCGACCGTAATAATCATGAATATCTGGGTTGTCATCGCCAGTGGGATCGTCGGCATCGATTTTGTCATCCTCGGGCAGTCTAACCCAGCTGCGAATATAATACACAGAGTCATAATCACTAAATAATGCCGTTGCAGTGATACGGTTCCAGCTGCGAGAACGCAAGCCGCTTTGGCCGTTACTTTGGTGGTTCAAGCCAACCTGTACCGCATTGAAGCGGTATCCGAGCAGACTTAGATCTGCTTGCCATTGATAAAAAACCTCCGGTTCGTAGTTGGTTTCACGGAATGGTTTGGATGCCTCATCATTGTATACCTGCCAAAATGACACCGCAGTGAAGCCAAAAAATAACCCATCTATGGCTTCCTTGGGTTGATACAGTGGGATCTTCATGCTGATTTGGAATTTTGCTTCTACGTTATCGATGGTTTCTTCAGTCAGCGCTTGATTGCCGATGCCATTAGGGTTAGTGATGTGGGTAAGGGGTAAAATATAATTACGCCGATGTTGACTAATGGCAAAGGGATTTTCTATTGCTTGTTTATCTGCCGAAACACGTTGGTCTAAAATGGACGGGGTTGGCGATTCTGCATTTGTAGCAGTATCAGACACTTGTGCGTATGCAGTAGTACTTAAAATTAAGTAAAGTAGTGCGACGATCCTGCGCATAAAAAGTTCCTTGTAATTATTCGAAGTCTAGTGTTTGACCTTCATACGAAGCGAATAGGTGTAATGGGGCACCAGCGGCGTGAATAAATTTACGGCAATGGGCAATAATGGCGTCAACATCGTCATCAGTGCGTTCAGGATCATGGCTGTACAGTGCGAGTTGTTTGCTATTACTCGCCATCGCAAGCTTAACTGCCTCCTCTGCCACAGAATGCCCCCAGCCTGACTTGGCAGGCATATCGCTAAGCATATATTGAGCATCATGGATCAATAAATCGGCATCCCGACAAAATTCAACAAACTCCAAAAAGTCGCTGCTTTTCTTGTAGGGAGGATACAACTCATTGTCGGTGAGATAGACGACTTTGCTACTACCCTCTGAAATGGCGTAAGCACATCCGCCACCGGGATGGTTGATTGGCATACGCTGAATAGTCGCTGTCGCGCACTGCCACTCATCTTCGGTCGCGGGTTGCACGGTGATTTTTGATTGTAATGCTGCGAACGGTACTGGAAATAGTGAGCCTTGCATTTGATCGATAACCGCGTTTGCATTGCCGTCGTTAACCTTTCCTGGAATAACTGTGATTTCGCGCCCAGGTTGATAAATAGGGGCAAAGAATGGGAAGCCTTGAATGTGGTCCCAATGATTGTGAGATAGCAGCACGGTGATTGGGGTTTGCTCGGTAATTAGCTTTTTGCCCAACAATCGGATCCCAGTCCCAGCGTCTAACACGATATGTTGCCCGTTGGATAACTTGATATCAACGCAGGCGGTGTTGCCACCATAGCGAACAAATTCCTCGCCTGGCGTGGGGATAGAGCCTCTGACACCGTAAAATGTTAATTGCATACTATCCCCATTAAGAATTATAGCTGTGCGATATACTCGCCAATCGCAGCAATAGCCATCAGTTGTTTTTCACCACTACGGCGATTCTTGTATTCAACCTCTTGATTGTCAAGGTTGCGTTCACCAACAACGATATGATGAGGTATACCTATTAACTCCATATCCGCAAACATAACGCCTGGACGTTCCTTGCGATCATCAAACAACACTTCGATACCTAAATCACAAAGCTCCTGATAAATCGCTTCAGCGGCTTCTTTAACACGGTGGCTCTTATGCATATTCATTGGGATCAAAACCACTTTAAACGGAGCAATCGCGTCTGGCCAAATGATCCCGAATTTGTCATGGTTTTGTTCAATGGCTGCAGCAACAATGCGCGAAACACCGATACCATAGCACCCCATTTGCAGGGTTTCGTGCTTGCCGGTTTCACTCAGCACACCGCAATTCATGGCTTTTGAATATTTGTCACCGAGCTGGAAAATGTGTCCAACTTCGATCCCTCGACGAATATCTAATGAGCCATTACCATCCGGTGAAGGATCACCTTTAACAACATTGCGAATATCCGCAACGATTACCTCAGCAGGCCAATTGGCGCCGGTAAAATGGAAGCCGTCCTCATTTGCACCACACACGAAATCAGCCGTTAGTTGTGCACTACGATCAATCACAACAGGGATGTTAAGCGCTAGCGGACCAACACTGCCACTGCTGCAGTTTAAGCTGTGTTTAAGCTGCGCGTCATTGGCGAAGGTTAATGGGGCTAGCACCTGGGAAAGCTTTTCTGCTTTAATTTCATTTAAACTATGGTCACCACGCAGAGCTAGGGCAACCAAAGGCGCGTCTTTGGCGTTTGGATCTTCAGCATCAGACCCAACGACTATAATCGTTTTAATTGTTTGTGTAGCAGTTACATCAAAGTGCTTGCAGACGTCTTCAATGGTACCAACGTCAGGCGTAGCAACTTTTTCTAGCTGGGCAACCGGTTGCTGTTGTTCTCCAACCGCGAGAGCTTCAGCGGTTTCTATATTGGCAGCGTATTCGGACTGATCGCTAAATACTATATCGTCTTCACCTGACTCAGCCAGAACATGAAACTCATGGCTAACACTACCTCCGATCGCACCAGAGTCGGCGACTACGGGGCGGTACTCCAAGCCACAGCGAGTAAAAATATTACAGTAGGCTTGATGCATCTTGTCGTAAGTTTGTTGCAGGCAGGCGTGATCCATATGAAATGAGTAGGCATCTTTCATGGTAAATTCGCGCCCACGCATAATGCCAAACCGCGGGCGTACCTCGTCACGAAACTTGGTTTGGACTTGATAGAGATTCAGCGGTAATTGCTTGTAGCTACTAATTTCATTGCGGACCAAGGCTGTGATCACTTCTTCGTGAGTTGGGCCCAAGACAAAGTCACGTTGATGACGATCCTTTATACGCAGCAACTCTGGACCGTATTCTTCCCAACGCCCGGATTCTTGCCACAGGTCTGCTGGTTGCACGACGGGCATTAGCACTTCAATTGCACCGGCCTTATTCATTTCCGATTTAACAATATCTGCTACTTTATTTAATACCCTAAGTCCACTGGGTAACCAGGTATAAAGTCCAGATGCGAGCTTGCGGATCATGCCCGCTCGTAGCATCAACTGATGACTAATGACTTCTGCATCTGCAGGGGTTTCTTTTTGGGTTGATAGCAAATATTGGCTTGTGCGCATGCCGTTTGAATTCTCGTGGTTAAGTGTAAATCCGACTATTCTAGCAGTCGGGTTTTAGATGGCAAAAGCTAATTTACGCGAGTGCTTAGATTTTACCCTCTACAGGGCGTCATCAACCGCTCATTCACTTTCGAACTGTTTGATTTCTGTGACGACTACTGTGTGCTCACACACGTGCCAAAGAATATCTAAATCCCACAAGCGCAGCGCATATTGTTTGTCGTCTGATTGCTGGCGTTTATAGGCTGGGCGAGGGTCAGCCGGTAGTACCTTAGTCAACACCGATCCGAGTTGAGGATAGCATTGCTCCCAGTGGATTAACTGCTTCTGTGCCGGTGCCGCATAGGCTATTTCTAATGGCTGAGCGGGCGGTTCCTCGGCATAGCCAGAGTAAGCAGTCTCAGGTTTATCAGAGTAGGCAACATAGGGTTTAATGTCTAAGACGGGCGTTTGGTTGAGTAAATCAATGTCTTTTACGGTCAGTCGTAACTGCCCATTAGCGTAGGAATGACTAACATACCGCACCAGAGATAATCCCAAGTGGTTGGGACGAAATGAACTACGACTGGCAAATACACCAATTTTTTTATTGCCGCCCATGCGGGGTGGGCGGATCAATGCTGTCGGTGTGTGCGCAATATGTTGATGAAAGTTAAAGATCAGCCATAGGTGTGAGAATTGTTCAATACCGCGCAAAAAATCTGGATTACAGCATTCCGGAGTGAACAGAATGGTGCCTTCTATATCCTTTGCCACCGCAGGTTGACGTGGTATGCCGAATTTTTCGGTGAATGGTGTCTCTATAAAACCTATGGGGGCACTATTGACGTTAAGCCTTTGCATCGTTAACGGTTCCTGTTCTTCCATTTATCGAGAGTTGGACATAATCAGCAACATTTAATCGTGGTGCCGACATACTCCATTCACATTTGTTGATTATAGTGGCATTGTCATATCGCCGGATATGACCTGTATGTTTCACGGATCCCAACTTTATGACCTGCCCATGTGCAGGTCTTTTTTTATCAGTCGGTCTATTGAAAATCCGACAATTGCCCCAATTTCTCGCGTGCGAGGCTATTGATGCTATCACTGCATCATTAGTATTCCCACAGCTAACGTGTCGATGAGTCAAGAATAGGAAGACTATGATCTCAGTAAGCCAACTCAGTAAAAAATTTGACGACTTTACCGCTGTCGACAATCTAACTTTTTCCTTAAAACCTGGCGATATCGTCGGTTTTTTAGGCCCAAATGGTGCTGGCAAATCCACAACCATGAAAATGTTGACCGGCTTTTTAAGACCTAGCCACGGCGATATTACCATTGACGGATTGTCTGTGCTCGAGCACAGTAAAGCGATTCAGGCGCGTATTGGGTATCTGCCGGAAGGTGCTCCAGCGTACGGCGATATGACCGTCATTCAGTTTCTGCACTTCATTGCCAATATCCGCAAGCTAAAAGGGCCGCATAAAGACCAGCGGTTGACCACAGTCATCGAACAATTAGCATTGCAGTCCGTATTGGATAGGCCAATTGAAAATTTATCTAAAGGCTATAAACGTCGGGTTGGACTTGCGCAAGCCATCATTCATGATCCGCAAATTCTGATTTTAGACGAACCCACTGATGGCCTGGATCCGAATCAAAAACATCAAGTGCGTGAGCTGATTCAACATCTGTCAAAAGATAAGCTTGTCATCGTCTCGACCCACATTCTCGAGGAAGTGACAGCGGTGTGTAATCGGGTGATGGTTATTGCACAAGGCCAACTTAAATTTGATGACACTCCTGAAGCATTGCTTAAACAATCTAAGTATCATAAAGCCATTACCCTGCATTTAAGCTATCAGGCCGATATCTCCGGGTTACTTGAACTGGATGGGGTTGCGGATATGCAAATCGATAAAACCACGGGGCGCGTGACACTGTTCCCGGAACCCGACGCACAGATCCTGCATTTGGTTACTGATTATATTCAAGTGAGAAAGTTGCCGGTGGATACGCTGTTCATTGAACAAGGCCGATTGGATGAGGTGTTTCGTCAAATCACACAGGAGCCAGAAGCATGAGCGCAGTAAGTATTATTTTTCGACGTGAATTTTCGAGTTTTTTCGCAACGCCTGTCGCTTACGTTTTTATCACAATTTTTCTTATGTTGAGTGGGGTATTCACTTTTTTCATTGGGCAGTTGTATGAACGTGGGCAAGCGGATTTGTTACCGTTTTTTAATTTCCACCCTTGGCTATATCTGTTTCTCGTGCCGGCTATTGCCATGCGCAGTTGGGCAGAGGAGCGCAAGTCGGGCACCATTGAACTGTTAATGACCCTGCCCATCAGTGTGACACAAGCGGTAATAGGTAAATTCTTGGCCGCATGGGCGGTGTTGGGTTTAGCGTTGGCATTAACCTTTCCATTGTGGTTAACCGTTAATTATTTGGGCTCTCCTGACAATGGAATTATTCTCGCCGCTTATTTGGGGAGTTGGTTTATGGCAGGCGGCTTCCTCGCTATTAGCCTATGCATGTCAGCGTTAACCAAGAATCAAGTCATCGCTTTCATTCTGGCGATAGTGATTTGTTTTCTCTTTGTTTTAAGTGGCAGCAACGTAGTCTTAGATGCTTTCCAAGGTTGGGCACCCGCATGGGCGTTGGATACGATCGCGTCATTTAGTTTTTTGACCCACTTTGAAGCGATGGCGAAAGGGGTGTTGGCATTTAATGATGTTGGCTATTTTTTGCTGGTGATGGTTATTTTTCTAATTGCAAATTTCATGATCATTGAACAGAAGAAGGCTGATTAAGCATGAATCGAGTATTTTCTTTTAGCTTAGGGCTGGCACTGCTTGCTGGTTTGTTTTTCTCTTTGGTGATGATAAACAATCAAGTGCTTAACAATGTCCGCATCGACTTGACAGAAAATCAGGTTTACTCGTTGTCACCTGGCAGTAAGGAGGTTATTGCTGAAATTGACGAACCGATTAATCTGTACTTTTTCTTCTCTGATACTGCCACTAAGGGCATGACGGGTTTACGTAATTACGCGAACCGCGTAGAAAGTTTACTGCGTGAATATGAAAGCGCATCAAATGGTAAAATTCGACTTCAAATCATTGACCCAGTGCCCTTCTCTGAGGCAGAAGATCAGGCTGCACAGTATGGCCTAACTGGCGCTGCTATTGGGCAAATCGGTGAGTCTATTTATTTTGGCTTAGCCGGCACCAATGCGGTCGATGAACAGCAGGTTATTGGCTTTTTTGACCCGCAAAAAGAGAGTTTCTTAGAATACGACTTGAGCAAATTATTGTATCAGTTGAGTGATACCGCTGACGTCGCGTTGACTATTATTTCCGATCTAGCGTTGAGTGGCGGGCAAAACCCAATGACGGGGCAGTTCGAGCCGCCGATGGTGATTTACAGTCAACTTCAGCAGCTCTACGATGTTAATCTGGTTACCTCTGATATAACAGAAGTGCCAGAAGGGACCGACATTCTGCTGCTGGCGCACCCCAAAAACCTATCTGAAGCTTTGCTGCAGTCTATTGATCAGTTTGCTATGCAGGGAGGGCGTATTTTGTTATTCACCGACCCTCATTACGAATCGGATGCAATGGCTATGATGGGCGGAATTGGGGCGAATGCCTCTGACTTTCCACTGCTATCAGCGTGGGGTATTGAGTTAGTGGACAGCTCAGTCATACTCGATGCATCGTTAGGTTTAGAGGTACGCACGCAGCAAGGTGGTGTTGCGCGACATTTGGGTATTCTAGGTTTTGATGCCAGCAGTTTGGATGGTGATGACGTCGTTACCGCCAATCTAGAAAGCATTAATGCCGCATCAGTTGGTGCAGTGTCGTTGCAGGCAAACAGTGAGCTCAACATGCAGCCACTGATACGCAGCTCGGACAATAGCCAGTTAATTCCAGCAATGACGTACGCGCAGACGCAAGACCCGCAAGAGCTGTCCAGAACATTTGCAGCGCAAGGCCAGGAGTATATTGTCGCCGCTCGTGTGACGGGGAAAGCGCCTTCTGCGTTTACTGATGCGAAGCCAGAGGATGCCAACTGGGTGAAAGAAACCAATCGCTTGAATCTGATTGTGGTTGCCGATGCAGATATACTGACGGATCGCTTTTGGGTACAGCAAAGCAATTTCTTTGGACAAACTATATTTACCCCATTTGCGAATAATGGCGACTTGTTTACCAATGCCGTGGAAAATTTAAGTGGCAGTGATGCACTGATCAGCGTGCGTAGTCGAGGTACATTTGCGCGCCCATTTACTCGCGTTGAAGCATTAGAAATAGCGGCAGAAGCGAAGTTTCGTGAGCAAGAGGAACGGTTACAGCAACAACTTGCTGATACTGAAGCCCAATTGGCTCAATTGCAGAGTGTGCAAGGTGACACTGGCGCATTGGTTGTTTCGCCGGAGCAACAAGCTGCCATCGATGAATTCGTTGCTAAGCGGATTGAAATTCGCAAGGAACTGCGGGAGGTTCGCTTCCAGCTGGATCGTGATATTGATACCTTAGGTAATTGGATAAAACTGATCAATATTGCTATTGCACCGTTACTGCTTGCATTCATTCTATTTGGTCTTGCTCGTTTGACGCGCACCAAAGCCACTCGACAACAAATAGGGTAGGGGAGCAGGAATGAAAACAACGACATTGCTTAGCTTGTTAACAGCATTTTTGGTAACGGTAGGAACCAGTATTTGGCTGCTTAAACAAGACAACACCTCGAATGAGCAGGTGGAGCAGCCGCTGCTTGGCGAGTTTATCACTCAACTACCCGAACTAACCCAAGTTGAGGTCAGGGACGCGAGTGGCGTCATTCTGCGCGCAGAAAAAAAAGCGAATGCTTGGTGGGCGACTCATTTGCACCCAGTGCATGTTCTGCCTGTGGACGTGGATTCCTTGGTAGGCCTTATCGATGGATTACGCAGTGCGAATAAAATTGAAGCGAAAACTCAAAATGCCGAGCAGTATGCGCGTTTAGGCGTAGAGCCGATTGACCAACCGGAGTCGGCAGCCAAGCGCTTAACGTTGCGCAGCGCTACAAACAGCTTCGAAGTGATCATCGGCCGTCAGGCGACGAGTGGGCTTGGGAGCTTCGTCCGCTTGCCTGATGCAACACAAAGTTGGTTGATTGACCAAACACTTGTATTGCCGGAAGACTCAGCAGCTTGGTTAGTCAATCCATTGGCGTTGGTCGAGGTTGAGGAGGTCTCGACTGTGACACGCACGTCAGACGACAAATACCAGCTAGTGCGCACTGCACCTGACAGCGGCAGTACAAGCGATGGAATACAAAGTCAATGGCGACTATTGGATCTTGATGACGATGAGCAACTGGTTTTTCCGAGTATCTTACAGACGACGGTTAACAGTCTGCTTAATACTCGATTTGATAGTGCAATCGCGCTTGACACGGTGACAATGGCATTGACTACACAGAGTGAGATTGTGATTGATACTCAGCAGGGCGAACAACTGGAAATACGCTTATTACAAGAAAACGACAATTACTTTGTAGGCTATACATTAGCAAGCAAACCATGGCTCGAAAATTGGATCTTTGGTCTTAGCAGCTTTAATTATGAGCAAATAAACAAAGGCCGTACTGACTTGGTTGAACAACCCGAGGAACAAGGAACTCCAGAAGAAGCGCCAACGCCTGCACAGTAATATTCGCATGCCGACGATTGTTGGGCGAGTTTATTTACCACTCGCCCGAACGGCTTGAGCTAAACAATTTCGGAAGTAATGATTACCTAAATCGCGGGCTCGTTGGACATTCAACTCTGGGATCTGCTCCGGGTTTTTATAGGTTTTCAAGGCTCGGTCGATGCTTGCTTCGCGAATGATGTGTAAGGTCGGTAGTGGCGAACGGTTAGTGAAGTTGGATGCGTCATCATTGGATTCACCTGCAAAGCAATAGTCAGGATGAAACGTGGCGAGCTGCAATGTGCCGTCATAGCCTGCATTGCTCATGGCTGACTGCGCCAAATCCGTCAATTCAAGGTAATCGTCAAAGCGATAAATACTATATTGCGTGTGTGCAATTTCGAGTTGTGCTGGATGGTAAATGATTAATGTCGTCTCAATCGCGGCATTTTTTTCTAAACGTTCACACTCATCTAATACAAGCGTTGCTTGCTGATCGATGTTCTGCAAGTCACAGCTGACGTAATGAATGGTTTGGCGTTCAAGCTCCCGCTTAGCAAACGGACAGAAGTTTTCCCCGATGACGATTTTTTGTAACCAAAATCGGGTAGCAGCAATTGCCATTTCTGCGGTCATTTGTTCCACGCTAACCCTTAGGAGTGAAACTTAATGTAGGCTTCAAGCGTATTTTCGATCAGACTGGCTACGGTCATTGGACCTACGCCACCCGGTACAGGCGTGATCCATCCGGCAACTTCTGCCGCCTTGTCATACTCCACATCGCCCACTAAGCGACCATCATCCAGTCGATTAATACCGACATCAATAACAATTGCCCCCGGTTTGATCCATTCACCTGGAATAAAATTGGCTTTCCCTACGGCAACTACGAGCAAATCCGCGCGACTCACATGGGCGTGCAAATCTTTGGTAAACTTGTGACAGGTTGTCACCGTGCAACCGGCTAATAGGAGCTCTAGAGACATCGGGCGCCCGACGATATTTGACGCTCCAACAATCACCGCATCGAGCCCTTTTATCGGGCGTTTGGTTGCTGCAATCATCGTCATGATGCCTTTGGGGGTGCAGGGGCGTAGTGCCGGAATGCGTTGTGCTAAGCGGCCAATATTGTAGGGGTGAAAGCCATCCACATCTTTGTGCGGGTGGATCCGCTCTAAAATAGCTTCGGCATCGAGTCCAGCAGGCAAAGGTAGTTGCACCAATATGCCATCGATGGTGTCGTCTGCATTTAGCTCATCAACCAAATCCAGTAAGTCTTGTTGTTTCGTCGTCGCCGGTAAATCATATGACTTTGAGACGAAACCCACTTCTTCGCAGGCTTTAGTTTTATTGTTCACATAAACTTGCGACGCAGGATCTGAACCGACCAAGACTACGGCGAGCCCAGGGACGCGCTTTTGCGCCTCATTTAGCGAGGCAACATAATTCGCGACATCGTCGCGCACTTGTTTAGCGATAACTTTACCGTCGATGCGATGAGCTGGCATGTGGGAACTACTCTTTAAGGATTAAATAAAACGCCGCTATGATCCCATGGATTGCGGGTTAGATTCAATCGCTACTTGGGGATTTATTTCGCCGTCTACCTTCGAATACAAAAGTTACTGTGGCGATAACAATTCCAATCAATAAAATTAGACCGAGTGGCCAATTGATCTCTAGTTCTGGGACTAGGGTGACTCCCCACAGGAACAACATGGCGAAACAACCACGAGTTACAAAGTAGTAAAGCCAAAGTTTTAAATTGTTAATCACGGCTTATTCTCTGATGTTGGAGAGAGGGAGTTGCTTCCCTCTGTTTAGGTCTTGCGTTTGTATGAGCTTCAATTTTATCTTCCTTGTAGGGGTATTTTGCGCTTTCCCAAGCACTTCTTTACCGTAGCTATATAACATGGTTATAGAAACTGTACCTAAGCGCTGATATTAATCCCACAGACAGAATTTCAAGCGCGACTTTTATGTGCAAAGAGCCCAACTTGAACGCATTTTGAACAACTGAAAAATTAATCTTAAAAGTGTTTGACGAGATTAAGTCAAGTCGGTAATATGCGCCCCCCGTAGAGGTGCTGAATGGCGCTTCTACTTGGTTCGGTGAGTGGCGCAGCTTGGTAGCGCACTTGGTTTGGGTCCAAGGGGTCGTAGGTTCGAATCCTATCTCACCGACCACTTTAATCTTGCACAGATTCGCTACGCGTCCGTAGCTCAGCTGGATAGAGCAACGGCCTTCTAAGCCGTGGGTCGCAGGTTCGAATCCTGCCGGACGCGCCATTAGGCGGCCGGAAGATTCGAAGAATCTAATCGAAACTGATAAGTATCGATGGCGGGCAAGGTTAGTTAGACTATAATGGTCTCAACAAATCATTATGGTGGGCGTAGCTCAGTTGGTAGAGCCCCGGATTGTGATTCCGGTTGTCGTGGGTTCAAATCCCATCGTCCACCCCATTTTTGCGGAAGTGGTGGAATTGGTAGACACGCTGGATTTAGGTTCCAGTGCTTCACGGCGTGAGAGTTCAAGTCTCTCCTTCCGCACCATCTATTTGTACATTGTCGGTGAGTGGCGCAGCTTGGTAGCGCACTTGGTTTGGGTCCAAGGGGTCGTAGGTTCGAATCCTATCTCACCGACCACTCTTTTTATCCACTATTTGCTATCCACCTCGCGTTTATTTAGGGCTATTGGCTGCATGCAAAAGCAGAATCAGTAGAGAATACTCACACCCTATATCGCGAACTACAGCGTTCATTGAAACTTAAGATGGTTAAATCAACTTCGCACCATTCGGGATGGGCATATCTGGACTCAGCAATACGACTTGCTCTCGATGATCAAAAAATCCAGTCACTAAACACTCGGACATGAAAGGGCCGATTTGTTTCGGAGGAAAGTTAACCACAGCGAGTATTTGCTTACCAATCAAGTCATCAGGCAGGTAATGTGCGGTGATTTGAGCGCTTGATCGTTTGTGACCAATTTCGTCCCCGAAGTCGATCGTTAGTTTATACGCTGGTTTTATGGCTTCAGGGAATTCCTCCACCGCGACAATCGTACCAGCGCGCAGTTCAACTTTGGCAAAATCTTGCCAACTAATGGTGTTTTGCATAAGTCCTCATAACTGAATTAAACGAAAACTCAGAAATTTACGTCATTATTGTCAGCATAACTGATGAAAATGGCTTTTACATCTCGACTCTGAAAAAACCAGCCTGTATACTACCGCGTCTTTTTTTAACCGACGCCAAACAAAGCGCCACATAAGAAAAGGTGTTAGGGCGGCATAGGCTGTTTTAAAACATCTGATTTGTAAGCGCGTCATCCGGCGCAAAGTTGAGGTATTACAATGCAAGTTTCTGTTGAGACGACTGAAGGTTTACAACGCCGTCTTACTATCACTGTTCCTGCTGATGCGATTGACAGTGCAGTTAAATCACGCCTACAGCAGTTGGCTAAAACACAGCGTATTAATGGTTTTCGTCCAGGCAAGGTGCCAGTTTCTGTATTGAAGAAACGTTATGGTACTGCCGTACGTCAGGAAGTTGCGGGTGATGTTATGCAACGCAATTTTTATGAAGCCATCGTGCAAGAAAAAATCACGCCAGCGGGTTACCCTTCATTTGAATTAAAGAACGACAAAGATGGCGAAGATTTTGAGTTTGTAGCGTCGTTTGAAGTCTATCCTGAAATTGAAGTTAAAGACGTTGATAAACTGAAAATAGAAAAGCCGGTTGTGGAAATCTCTGAAAAAGATTTGGACAACATGATGGTGACTTTGCAGAAACAACACGCAGAGTGGAAAGAAGTTAAGCGTAAAGCGAAGAAAGATGACCGTGTTGTAATCGATTTCGTTGGCACTATCGATGGCGAAGAATTTGCTGGTGGTAAAGCCGAAGACTTTACCCTAGAGCTGGGTAAAAATCGCATGATCCCAGGTTTTGAGAAAGACTTGGTCGGCGCGAAAAAAGGTGAAGAAGTTGTCACTGAAGTAACATTCCCTGAAGATTATCATGCTGAAGCGTTGAAAGGCAAAGCGGCTAGTTTTGCCATTACAGTGAAGAAAGTTGAAGGTCAGGCATTGCCAAAAGTCGATGACGAATTTGCTAAGTTATTCGGCGTTGAAGAAGGTGGTGTTGATGCGTTGCGCGAAGAAGTTAAGAAAAACATGCAGCGTGAATTGGATCAAACGTTGAAATCGCAATTGAAAGAAAATGTGATTGCTGCGTTGCTTGAAAAAAATGAGCTTGATCTACCACAAGCGCTAGTTGACCAAGAAGTTAATGCACTGCGTGAGCAAGCTAAACAGCGTTTCCAACAGCAAGGTCAAGGGCAGAATTTGCCTGAGCTACCGGCTGACTTATTTATGGATAACGCGAAACGCCGTGTTTCGGTTGGCCTACTGTTAGGTGAAATTATCAAGAAGCAAGAGTTGCAAGTAGATAGCGCTCGTGTAGATAGCTTGATCGAATCAATGGCTTCTGCGTATGAAGATCCAACTGAAGTTATTGAGTATTACAAGTCTAACGACGAGTTGATGCAGCAAATGCAGAATGTTGCGCTTGAAGAGCAAGCCATTGAATGGATTGCTGATAACGCCAAGACTAAAGAAGTTAAGAAAGACTTTGATGAGATCATGAACAAACAGGCGTAATCTGCACTGGCTGTGATTGACTTTTATAGTCTGCAACTGATTAAATGCTCGGTAATCACCGAGCATTTTTTTTATCTAGTTTTTAAAAAGGCCATTTTCTCATGCAGAATGTTTTTGACCCCGCCAATGCGTTGGTTCCAATGGTTGTTGAGCAAACCTCCAAAGGGGAACGCTCCTATGATATTTATTCCCGCTTATTAAAAGAGAATGTCATCTTTTTGGTTGGTCAAGTTGAAGACCATATGGCGAATTTGATTGTGGCACAAATGTTATTCCTTGAAGCGGAGAATCCGGAAAAAGACATATTCTTATATATCAATTCTCCTGGTGGTTCAGTCACTGCGGGTATGGCTATCTATGACACCATGAATTTCATTAAGCCGGATGTCAGTACAGTCTGTGTTGGTCAAGCCGCTAGTATGGGCGCTTTCTTATTATCGGGCGGGGCTAAAGGTAAGCGCTACTGTTTGCCAAACTCTCGGGTGATGATCCATCAACCTTTGGGCGGCTTTCAAGGGCAAGCATCGGATTTTGAAATTCATGCGAGAGAAATTCTGTCTATTAAAGAGAAGTTAAACCGCTTGATGGCAGGGCATACCGGTCAGCCGTATGAAAAAGTGGCACAAGATACCGACCGTGATAACTTTTTGAGTGCGACGGAAGCTCAGGAATATGGTTTAATTGACAAAGTATTGTCTAATCGCGCAGATGCATTAAAAGCATAATCGACTAGACTAATTAACAGCAGTACGCTGCTTAATGAAACAAGTAGAGGCAATCGATACATGACAGACAAGCAAAACGGTGATGGTGATAATAAATTACTGTACTGCTCATTCTGTGGGAAAAGCCAACATGAAGTGCGCAAGCTGATTGCGGGTCCCTCAGTGTTCATATGTGATGAATGTGTTGAGTTATGCAATGACATCATTCGTGAAGAAATCAAAGAAATTGCTCCCAAGCAGCAACAGGATTCCTTGCCTAAGCCGCATGAAATCCACGCCCACCTAGATGATTATGTGATCGGTCAAGAGCATGCCAAGAAGGTCCTTGCAGTCGCAGTGTACAATCACTACAAGCGCTTGCGTAATGGTGATGTGCACGACGGCGTAGAGTTAGGTAAAAGTAATATTTTGCTTATCGGGCCAACGGGTAGCGGCAAAACGCTGTTAGCAGAGACGCTTGCGCGATTATTGGATGTTCCATTTACTATGGCTGATGCAACCACGCTAACGGAAGCAGGTTACGTTGGTGAAGATGTTGAGAATATCATTCAGAAGCTTTTGCAAAAGTGTGATTATGATGTAGAAAAAGCCCAACGTGGCATCGTCTATATCGATGAAATCGATAAGATTTCACGCAAGTCGGATAATCCGTCGATTACCCGTGATGTGTCTGGTGAGGGTGTGCAACAAGCGTTGCTTAAATTGATCGAAGGAACAATCGCTTCAGTTCCGCCGCAGGGCGGTCGTAAGCACCCGCAACAAGAGTTTTTACAGGTTGACACTTCAAAAATCTTATTTATTTGTGGTGGTGCTTTTGCTGGCTTAGATAAAGTTATTGAGCAACGCGCACACACGGGCACCGGTATCGGGTTTGGTGCTAAAGTCAAAGATTCACAGAATAAGAAGTTACTAACCGAGTTATTCCGTCAAGTCGAACCCGAAGATTTGGTTAAATATGGTCTTATCCCAGAGTTTATCGGGCGTTTGCCGGTCGTAACGAGTCTGGAAGAACTCAATGAAGACGCTTTAATTCAAATTTTACGTGAACCTAAAAATGCGATTACAAAGCAGTATGCTGCATTGTTTGCGATTGAAGATACTGAGCTTGAGTTTCGTGATGACGCGCTACAAGCGATTGCGCAAAAAGCCATGCAACGTAAAACCGGAGCGCGTGGATTGCGCTCAATCGTTGAGGCCGTGTTGTTAGATACCATGTATGAGTTACCTTCAATGGAAAACGTAAGTAAAGTGGTTATTGATGAATCAGTTATCCGCGGAGAATCAAAGCCTATCTTGATTTACGATTCACAGGATAAGAAGGCGGCATCTGAATAGAAATCGAAAAAAGGCTCATCTAAGAGCCTTTTTTTATATCCATTGTGATGGGAATCTTGATACAGTGATTGAACTTTCTGACCCTAACCCCATATAAGACCGATAAGTAGTTTAAGAGAGAAAGCATGTCTAAAGACCAATCACAACGTGTGGAAATGCCCGTACTGGCGTTACGAGATGTTGTCGTTTATCCGCATATGGTTATCCCTTTGTTTGTCGGACGGGAAAAGTCGATCCGCTGCCTAGATGCGGCTATGGCTAATAACAAACAAATATTTTTAGTTGCCCAGAAAGATGCAGGCGTTGACGAACCGCAGCAAGATGACATTTATCATGTTGGCACTATCGCTACGATTTTACAGCTGTTAAAGCTGCCTGACGGCACAGTAAAGGTTTTGGTTGAGGGTAATGTGCGCGGTAAGGTTGACGGCCTAGCTCAGACTGAGCCGTATTTTGCTGCCAATGTTGAACGTATCCAAGATGAGCCTATTAGCGATAGTGAACAAGACGTACTGACACGCTCGGCAGTTTCCCAATTTGAAGGCTATGTAAAACTCAACAAAAAGATACCACCAGAAGTTCTGACCTCGTTAAATGGTATTGAAGACGCTGCTCGTCTTGCGGATACCATGGCTGCACATATGCCATTGAAATTGGCCGAGAAACAAAAAGTTCTCGAGATGGCCAGTGTCAACGAGCGGGTTGAATACTTAATGGCACTGATGGAAGGCGAAATAGACGTGCTCCAAGTGGAGAAAAAAATTCGCACGCGGGTCAAAAAGCAAATGGAAAAAAGCCAGCGCGAGTATTATTTGAATGAGCAAATGAAAGCGATTCAAAAAGAACTCGGCGAAATGGATGAGGCGCCTGATGAATTTGACGCTCTAAGCAAAAAGATTGATGAAGCCAAAATGCCAGAAGAGGCGAAAGATAAGGCTTCCGCAGAGCTTAAGAAACTCAAGATGATGTCACCAATGTCGGCTGAAGCAACAGTAGTCAGAAGTTATATTGATTGGCTCACAGGGGTTCCATGGCATAAACGCTCGGCAGTGAAGAAAGACTTAGCAAAAGCTGAAAAAATCCTTGATGCTGACCATTATGGTCTAGAGAAGGTGAAAGAGCGCATCATTGAATATTTAGCTGTTCAACAGCGCGTGAAGAAGCTAAAAGGGCCAATCCTTTGCTTAGTAGGGCCGCCGGGCGTAGGTAAAACGTCACTCGGCCAATCGATTGCCAAAGCAACGGGGCGTAAGTATGTGCGGATGGCGTTAGGCGGCGTTCGTGACGAGGCTGAGATCCGAGGCCACCGTCGAACCTATATTGGTTCGATGCCGGGCAAATTGATCCAGAAGATGTCCAAGGTTGGAGTGAAGAATCCGCTGTTTTTACTCGATGAAATCGACAAAATGTCGTCGGATATGCGCGGTGATCCCTCTTCTGCGCTTCTCGAGGTGCTCGATCCTGAGCAGAATAGTACCTTCAGCGATCATTATTTAGAAGTTGATTATGACTTGTCTGACGTTATGTTCGTCGCAACGTCTAATAGTATGAATATTCCGGGGCCATTGTTGGATCGGATGGAAGTCATCCGTTTATCCGGCTATACCGAGGATGAAAAGCTTAACATTGCCCAGCGACATTTGATTTCTAAACAAATCGAGCGCAATGGACTTAAAGAAGATGAACTCGAGATCACAGATTCTGCAGTTTTAGGTATGATCCGGTATTACACCCGTGAGGCCGGCGTGCGAAGTCTGGAGCGTGAGATTTCCAAAGTTTGTCGCAAAGCGGTTAAGCACATATTGTTAACGCCAAAAGCTGAAAAGGTTGTTGTGACTCAAGACAACTTGAAGGACTATTTGGGCGTACAACGTTTTGATTACGGCAAAGCGGATAAACAAAATCAAGTCGGTCAGGTGACAGGACTCGCGTGGACACAGGTGGGCGGTGACTTACTCACGATTGAAACGACAGCGGTAGTGGGTAAAGGCAAGATGACGTTCACCGGATCATTAGGTGACGTGATGCAAGAGTCGATTAAAACCGCAATGACGGTTGTCCGCAGTCGAGCTGAAAAATTGCGCATTAATAGTGACTTCCATGAAAAGCGAGATATTCATGTGCATGTGCCCGAGGGCGCTACGCCGAAGGATGGACCAAGTGCAGGTATCGGTATGTGCACCGCGTTAGTGTCTTGTTTAACCGGTAATCCAGTGAAGTGTGATGTCGCTATGACGGGTGAAATCACACTGCGCGGCGAAGTGTTGGCTATCGGTGGCTTAAAAGAAAAGTTGCTTGCAGCGCATCGTGGTGGAATAAAAACGGTGATTATTCCGCATGAGAATGAACGGGATTTAGAAGAGATCCCAGAGAATGTGAAAAAGGACTTATCTATTCACCCAGTCAAGTGGATTGATGAGGTGCTGGATTTGGCATTAGAGCATCCGGTTGAATCATTTAAAGTCGAAAAAGCATAAGAGTTGAAGCCTCCACTGTCGGCGAAAAAGCAGGCAGTGCGTGGGTTTGAGCGCAAAAACTTGCGCGGCAGGTTAAAAAATGAACAAATAATCGCTTTTTTTTTCACTTTTTTAACGATTATGGCTTCAAACTGGAAATAGTTGTGATACCTTTAATGGGTATTCGCTTCAAGCCTTTGCCACCAAAGGGGTGGCAGCGATTCACTAGAAGTTAATAAATTGTAAATGGACGCTTGATGTTATTATTCAAGCTTGCTATAACCACTTGGCAAAAAACGGTTTTGCCACACAAATAATAACAACCGAAGGGGATCTTATTGTGAACAAGTCTCAACTCATTGATACCATCGCTGCAAGCGCAGATATTTCTAAAGCAGCAGCTGGACGTGCTCTAGACGCTTTCACTGACGCAGTTACTGCAGCTCTTAAAGATGGTGATCAAGTAGCACTTGTTGGTTTTGGTACTTTCTCAGTTCGCGAGCGTGCAGCGCGTAGCGGCCGTAACCCACAAACTGGCCAAACAATTCAAATTGCAGCAGCGAAAGTTCCTTCTTTCAAAGCTGGTAAAGCACTTAAAGACGCTTGTAACTAATTTGATATAATCATCATGATTAGTATGAAAAACCTCTGACCTTGTCAGGGGTTTTTTTATGTCTTTGACGAACTGAATGTGCAATGCTATGTGCTTTAGTTTTGCTCAATGTGGTCTCTAGGGTAATCATGGATGCCGAATTCTGCAGATAATAAACCCCAGCAAATTAGCGACGAAGCACTGGTAATTAAACAGTATAAAGCGCTTATCGATAAACTGATTCCGTTGCAACAAGAGAACCGGTTATTGGAAGGGCTGAACAAGTTTTCTGGCCGTTTAAACAGTCGTGTTCGCAATATCATCAAAAATGAAGTCATACGATTGACTTCTCTGACAGATGCGTCTGCAGATAACTCAGAATTTGCTAACTTTCCGGTTATGAAGTTCAAGCATTTTGGTATCCCCATGCGCTTGGATAAGGTCGGTAAGGATATTTTAGAGAAGGAAACTGCGAAGTATCTCGATCGGTATACGGTGGGTGTGTTTGAGTCAGTAATGAACTCAGAGCATTATCAGGCCAAGGTTCGTCAGGAACAATTAAGCAAAATTGCCGATAGTTTTAGTACTGAATCACAGTCTTTTGAGGATATTGATTTTGCTGAAGATTTAGCAATTAGACCTAACTTTACCGTCACTTGTACCGAATTTGAAAAGGGCAAGCATTGTCCCTTGGCATCATTGTCGTTTACTGAAATGGTGGTGGAAACAAAGCGTGCTCCGCAAATTGATACAGAGGAGTCGATTTTAGAGTTTACATTTCCTCAAGTCACGGGGTTTACTCCAAAGACAACGAAGCTTAAGTATGAGCTGCTAGAGAGTCATTTTAATAAGCAACTATCGGTATTTGAGTCTCGTTTTAAGTTGGTAGATCCGGTCCCCCAGAAATTAAAACAGCGCCTGCGTGAGTATATTCAGGGAGCTGTGCATCAGTTTCCGCTGCAGTTTGATTTGGAAGTAGAGCGGTCGATGCAGGATTTAGAGCGAGACCGGATCTTTGCACATAGCCCTTGGATCCCAGTTTTTCTGCGCTCGGTGAAAGATATCTACTCAACCGTATATCAATTGGTGACACCAAAAAACAGTGAATACAATCAGGATTTTAGTGCTAGCGAGGATTTACCCGGTAAGACAATTTTGCAACGCTTAATCAAGGAATTACAGCGCTTTGACGAAACCTTTTTACTAAAAGGGCGTTTCAAGACGAAAGCAGGCTCTGTGGTAGTGTTTGTTACCCATCGCGAATTGGCAACGCATAACATGATAAAGCAATTCGTTGAACAAGCTGAACAAATTGAAGAGTTTAAAATATTACAGTGTCGATTAAGTGAAATAGAAGAAACTCACAAGCAGCAAGCGTTTTCTATTCATGATTTGACCGCAAACGATTACCCTGAATTAACGCAAGTCAGTCATATTCTATATTGTAAAGATGTTACTGAATGGATAGGTGAGTTAGAAGTTGCCGAGCCAGAACCGTTTAAGCCCTTTCCCAAATCCATAATCAATCAAGAGCGTCCTACTCATTGTGACATTGTAATGGAATCAGGTGCGGATAGACGATCGCAACCTCGTTACGCAATGAATAAGCCGGCCACAATCAAACTCGGTTTTTTCTCGCAGCTAAAAGCGACATTAGATGACTTATCTGAAAATGGTTTAAAGCTGACAGTATTGCAGCCTGGGAATGCAGAGATTGGGGATGAAGTTAAGGTTTCGGTCAATGATTTACAATTAACCAATCAGAAGTACCGAGTCGTAGTTTACGAGCCAGACAGCGGTATATTACGTTTATGTTTGGATGAGAATACGGCTAAACAAGAAGGCGGGCGCTTGCATCGGCTATTTCGCAATAACGCGGAATATTTCTCCCAACGTAACCTGGCCATCAAACAATCACATACGCATCGATTCTTATGGGAGTTATGTATTCGCAATATGCCTTGTGCTTCAATTCTGATTACTAACAATCGATTTGCTATCGATCGTCTTAAGACTGTTTACCACAAGCAAAATTGTTATGATTTAAAGCCATTCAATGCAACGTTGAACAAAGTTCCATTGCATGGTTTTTTTGCCGATAAAGAGGCTCCTACACCACGTTCGGAGCTGCTTGAAAAAATGCTCAAGACCAATCTTCGCGATGTGCATGTGGTACATGCGATAAAAATTAAAGATAAGCGGATTATCTTTATTGATTTGGGGGATTATTTATTTGGCAAAGTAAGACATCAACTCAGCAAATTTGTGGCAGATAAATTAGCCCAAGTATGTGTAACACACATCAGTGCAATTCGTTGTACCTCAGCCGATACGCCCTTAACTGCTAAGCGATTAGCACAGCTGTCGAAAATTAACATCGAAATGTATGAAAAATTAGTCGCTATGCAAAACGGTTATACCCATGTGTTGTATCTCACCAATGTTTCAGCGTTTCACAATATATTGCTAAAGTTTGGTATCCACCCCAAGAAGACAAATTCGGCAAATTCTTCGAGCGCCACGACCGAATAAATAGCTTAAGGAATAGATTAAATTTTAGATTTGGCCTATTTAACCTTTTTTTTCGCTAAACCAGCTAAAACTCGACGAAATAAGCAGTCGAGATATTTTCTCAATGCGGTATAATTCGCGCCCTAAAATGAAAAGAGCTTTGCGCTAAAAAATTCAAAGCTAATGGTGTTATGGAGAGTTGCTAAGCCATGTTAGAAAAAATAAGAGAAGGGGCTCAGGGGCCTTGGGCGATGGTTATCATAGCCCTGATCGTTTTAAGTTTCGTATTTGCTGGGGTGGGGAGTTATTTGACCGGCTCGACAGAGACAGCCGTGGCCAAAGTCAACGGTGTTGAGATCCAGCAAAACACCTTAGAACGGGCCTACCAAAACGAACGTGCGAGAATTGAAAGCCAATTTGGTGAAGGTGTTGCAGCATTATTTGCAAACCCTGAGTATCTGCAGGAGTTCCGTCTTGGCGTGTTAGAACGTTTGATTGGCGAGCAGTTGGTTGAGCAAAAAGCCCAGGAACTTGGCTTGCGCGTGAGTGATCAACAGATCCGAGAAACACTATTAGCAATGCCTGAGTTTCAAGTGGGTGGACAGTTTAATAACGAGCGTTATCAGGCAATCATTCAACAGGCCGGTTTTAAAGCCAATACCTTCCGCGATTATATGCGTGCTGAAATGACCCGGGACCAGCTTGCTCGGGCCCTTGCAGGCAGTGAATTTGTTTTAGATGCAGAAGCGCAACGCTTAAATAATTTGCAAAGTCAGCAGCGTGATATTGATGTGATTAATATCGCGGCAACCCCATTTGCTGATGATATCGAGATCACTGAACAGGATATTCAGGGCTACTATGAGGCAAACGTGGAACGCTATGACACTCAGGAACGTGTTGCATTGCGCTACGTCGAGTTAAGAGTCGATGATTTACTCGACGATGTGACTGTTTCAGATGATGAGATTGCTGAATATTACACACTAAATAAGCGCTCTTACATGACTGAAGAAGAACGCAGAGTTTCGCACATCCTGCTTGAGTTTGGTGATGATGAAGCTGCGGCTCAAGCCAAGGCGGAAGCATTAGTTGCTCGCATTAAGGCTGGTGAAGATTTTGCAGAATTAGCTAAAGCTGAGTCAGATGACACGTTTAGTGCCGAAAATGGTGGTGACCTTGACTTTTTTGGTCGCGATATTATGGATCCTGCATTTGAACAAGCGGCTTTTGCCTTGGCACAAGTCGGCGATACAACGGATGTAGTGCAAAGTGAATTTGGCTTTCACATCATCAAACTAACCGATATCAAGCCTGAACAAGTAACACCGCTCGAAGAAGTTGCTGCAGATATTCGCACTATTGTGCAAACCGACAAGGCAACAGAATTGTTTTATGCACGACAACAAGATATGGCGCAGTTAGCGTTTGAAATTCCTGACGCTCTAGAGGATGTTGCCGGTGCTGCAGGTATGCCTGTTCAAGAAACCGCACTATTCAATGCGACTAGCGCGCCAGTTGGTGTTAACTACCCTCAAGTGACAGCGATAGCATTTACGCCTGAGTTAATTGAGGATCGCGTTAATTCTGATGTTATTGAAATCGATGAAAATCATGTCATGGTCATCCGGGTCGCTGAGCATGAGCCGCAGCGCACCAAGTCACTGACTGAAGTGCGTGACGGTATCGAAGCGACTTTGCGTCAAGAGCGCGCACAACAAGCTGCTCTGGCCTTTGCAAATGAGTTAATGACAACCCTGCAAAGCGGTGAGGCGATTGACACAACGTTAGCGCAACGCGAATTGGCATGGGAGACATTCTCTGATCTGACAAGAGGTATGGCTACGCCGGGAATGAACGTGGTAGAGCAAGCATTTACTTTAGGTTTGCAAGAAGGACAAAACCTGACGACGGTTGCCAAGGCTGATGGTAATGTCGCCTTAGTTAAGCTTACTGCGGTTAACACGCCAGAAGTGGATACTAACGAATTGGCAGAGGCGATAAAGCAACGCGTATTATCCACCACTAGCCAAACGAATTATCAAGCCTTCATTGACGCGCTGCGCAGTGAGGCTGATATACAAGTTCTGATCCGTTAAGCGCAAGCAGTATCTATAGAAAGGCCCAGTAGGCAATTGCCACTGGGCCTTTTTTATTTCTTTTTTAATATTGCGCTTGAGTCATGAACAATAATGCGGTGTAGGCCACTGCGATAGCAGATGAAAAGACTAAAATATATTTAAAGCCTTGTTTACCTTGGCGCAATGTGTACCCCTGTGATTTTAAGTAGAGTGTCCATGCAATGCATAAAACCAGAGGAACCAAAAATAAAAGACGTAGCACAGCTTAATCCTTAAAATTTCTACCATTTAACGGTTGCGTTAGGTTATACGCCAGATACTTAAAAAGAGCCCAGTATCTGGCTTTAACCGTCGATCGTGAATGCGCAGATTACAGCTCAGGCGCAGGGCGTGGCTCTATGTTTGTATTTGCCATAAAGTGGGTAAACACGCTCCATACCGCCAAGTTCTGTTGCAAATCCACAGGGTTAATTTTATCCAATGTATCATTCGGCGTGTGATGATAATCAAAATAATAGGTGCCATCTTGACGTAAATTCACGACCGGCACACCATACTTGGGCAGCATTGATACGTCTGGGCCACCCGTTGCAGTATTGTCGCCTTTAGCTACACCCAAACTAGCCAGACTGGAGTATAGAGGTTCTGTTGCTGGTAAAGCAGCTGAGTTGAAACGGGTGTCCATTTGATAAATGCGACCAGCGCCAAAATCACTTTCAGCCGCGACGATGAGTTTATCCAGGTTGTCCTTTTCAAGTCGTGTATATTCATAGGCGCCCACTAGACCAATTTCTTCAGCCGCATACAGTACCACTCGAATCGTGCGCTTGGGTTGACCTACCACCTCTTTAATTAGCTTGGCTGCGGCCATGACAATGCCAACGCCAGCACCATCATCAAGTGCGCCTGTACCCTCGTCCCATGAATCTAAATGGGCAGAAATGAGAACAATTTCATCGGGTCTCTCACTGCCAATAAACTCGCCAATGACATTGTAAGAGGTTTGCCAACCGAGTTCTTTGGCTTTTAGATTAACATCCAGTGACACGGTATGACCGCCATTCACCATGGCTTCAAGGATGTCTGCGTCTGCGTTTGAAACTGCACCAGCGGGAATCTTCTCAACGTCATCGCTATAGCGCATGATGCCGGTGTGGGCAAAGCGTGAATTGTCAGTACCCACTGAGCGGATTAACACGGCGCTGGCACCAAGTTTTGCAGCCTCCACCGCGCCTTGTACTCGACCGCTTACAACTGGGCCATAGCCCCGTCCAGCGCGATCCCGTTCCATCCGATGATTAATAAATACTATCTTGTCTTGCACACTGTCGGGCGTTAGTGTTTTTAGCTCATCTAAAGAACCAACCATGACCATTTCAGCTTGCAAGCCACCGTCAGGGGTAGCGATTGAGCCGCCTAAAGCCGTTATTACCAGTGCTTGCTCGAATGGCGCGACGACTTTTGCGTCGGCAAGACCGCGAGACCAATTTCTCACTCTTACCGGTTGCGTGGTAATACGGTCGAAGCCTAAGGACTCAAATTTAGCCTGGGCCCATGCAACCGCTCTTTTGTCACCTTCACTGCCAGGGATCCTTGGGCCAACTTCAACGGTTAATGATTTGACAATATCAAAGGCAAGGTTTGAGCTTGTTGCCGTTTGGATTAACTCTGGTGCTTGGGATACACCAGTTCCTGCGTGTTGTGGTTGATTAGCGCAAGCGGTTAAAGTTAATGCAAAGCAAAAGGCGAGCGAACGCGGTAGGGAAACGAGCATGAAAGATCCTTGATAAAGTGTATTTGGGTTAGTCTAACTGAAGTCCTAAATAGGATGAAGTATTACCCTGTTAGTGCGCGGCTAATCGATTAATTATTAGGGTAAATGTAGGTTGCAACCGAGAGGAATGGAACTAAGCGGCATGCAATCATTATCGGGATATAAAAAAAGCGCCCTAAGGCGCTTTTTGTAACAAAATAAGGTTGCGATTAAGCAAGCGCTTTAATTTGTGCAGCAAGGCGGCTCTTATGACGCGCTGCTTTATTCTTATGGATCAAACCACGTGCAGCCATGCGGTCTAGAATCGGCTGAGCCGCAACGAACGCAGTTTGAGCAGCGGCTTTATCGCCAGCTTCAATTGCCGCAACAACTTTCTTTAAGCTGGTGCGAGTCATGGAGCGACGACTGGCGTTGTGCTGGCGACGCTTTTCGGCCTGAATGGCACGTTTCTTAGCAGACTTAATGTTAGCCAAGGTGTAACTCCCAAAAAGAGGTAAAAATTAAGGGTGCGGATTGTGCCTATATCGACGCGTAAAGTCAACTCTTTTTGCGCTTAATACCATCTTACCCAATGCTCGCGGATACAGTAATGGCAGGATCGCCTAAGTTGGAGTAATCTAATAACTGGGGTAGGTTATTAGCGAAAATGTTTACCACACTGAAGGGGGCAATATGACGATTTACGTCGCAGATGTTATGACAACGCCGGTATTTTCTTTGTCGCCTGAAACGTCACTGCATCATGCGCATAGCGTGACCAAAGCAAAAGGTATTCGTCATTTACCCATCGTTGATCCACAGACTGATAAGTTGATAGGCATCGTGACGCAGAAAGCGTTAATTGCCAAAGTCTTCGGCTTAGTTGCCACTTATGGCAGTGCAGCGTTGGCCGAACGCGAAGCGAATACCAATATCATGGAGGTTGCACTTACTGATTTTGATACCGTAAAAGCAGACAATGATGTCACCCAAGTCGCCAGCTTTTTTCTTAATAACAAGCATGGATGTTTGCCAGTCGTTGATGATGAATTTAGGGTAATTGGGATTTTAACCTCGTCTGATTTTGTTAAACTCGCGATAAAATTATTAGAACAATAACTCTGCGCTAGCTTTGCGCGTGTATTCAAGGCGCTCTTCTTGGCTTCAAAATTATTAAAATCCGGTCTTGTCGTTAGCGCAATGACTCTCATTTCCCGCGTATTAGGGCTTATTCGTGATGCAGTGGTTGCTTTGCTGATGGGCGATGGCGCTGCGGCAGATGTCTTCTTTTTTGCCAATAAAATTCCTAATTTTTTACGGCGTTTATTTGCTGAAGGCGCTTTTTCTCAGGCTTTTGTACCCGTACTAACAGAAGTCAATCACAACGAGTCCTTGGCACGACAACGCGAATTCGTAGCCCAAGTATCCGGAACATTGGGTGCGATCGTGTTTGTGCTTGCAATTGTCGGGGTTGTTGGTTCACCAGTTATCGCCGCTCTGTTTGGTACAGGGTGGTTCATTGATTATGTAAATAACCAGCCAGACGGAGCGAAATTTGAGTTGGCTTCGTTAATGCTGAAAATAACCTTTCCTTACATCGCATTTATCTCTTTGGTGGGAGTTTCAGGCGCTGTACTGAATACCCTCAATCGTTTCGCTGTTGCAGCGTTTACACCAGTCCTCTTGAATATTAGCATCATTGCGTGTGCTTGGTACTTATCGCCCCACTTGGCGCAACCGGCGTTTGCCCTGGCTTGGGGGGTGTTTATTGGTGGCATCGTGCAGCTATTGTTTCAATTGCCCTTTCTTTATCGTGCTGGGTTTCTGGTAAGACCTCGGTGGGGGTGGAATGATCCCGGAGTCGTTAAGGTGCGGCGGCTGATGATCCCAGCCCTTTTTGGGGTTAGCGTGAGTCAGATCAACCTGTTGTTTGACACATTAATTGCAAGTTTTTTGGTTACCGGTTCGATCAGCTGGCTGTATTACTCTGACCGATTATTAGAGTTTCCTTTAGGCTTATTTGGGATTGCGATTGCAACCGTAATTTTGCCAGCTTTATCGCGCGATCACGTGAGTAAGAATAGTCGTCAATTCGCCAGTAATATGGATTGGGCATTTAGGATGGTCTGTTTACTTGGAATACCCGCGGCAACCGGCTTGTTTGTACTTGCAGAACCCATTCTCACGGTTATTTTTGAACGCGGGGCATTTACAGCAGAGACTGCGTATATGGCGTCGTTGAGCCTAATGGCCTATTCCGTTGGGCTATTAAGTTTCATGTTAGTTAAAGTATTAGCCCCAGGCTTTTTTTCGCGCCATGACACTAAAACTCCGGTGAAATTTGGGATATGGAGTATGGTTGCTAATATGGTTTTCAATGTCCTGTTAGCGATTCCATATGGTTATATTGGTTTAGCAATTGCCACCAGTCTGTCGGCAACGTTAAACGCCGGCTTATTATACTGGGCTCTCGCTCAGCAGGGCGTGTTTAAATTGACGCTGCAAACCGTTGGGTTTGTGTTGCGCGTTACTGCCGCCGCGGCGATTATGGCGGGATTCGTAATCGGGTATCCCCAGCCTACATGGTCAGAACTGGCTGAATTAACGCGGGTGATTGAATTAGCTATTTTAATCCTTTTGGCTTTCGGCGTTTTCGCCCTTAGCGCGTTGGTTCTCGGGATCCGACCTTCTCAACTTCGCAATAGCGCTTAAGCTAGCCGCTTGCAGTTTATACCCGTCAATTCGAAAATGCTTCTTCTGTTCCGCCAAACGCAGCGAAGTTAAGCGCAAACCGAATCCTAAAGTGCCACAGGATTTGACATTGCTGCATTACCGTATTACAGCGCGCACATGATTTGCACTCTGGCCAAATAAAAATTGAGCAATAATTGGTATTCAATTCAAGGTCGTTTATAATCGCGAGCTTTGTTTCAACTTCCGCTTACACTAGCAGTCACAGAGGGCATTACGTGGAATTAGTGCACGGTTTACACAACTTGCGCGAACGGCACAAAGGGTGTGTATTAACCATTGGCAAATTTGACGGCGTGCATCTGGGTCACCAAGCGGTGTTGACACAATTAATTGCACAAGCACGCAAACGGAATCTGCCGGCAGTGGTCATGGTGTTTGAGCCGCAACCAGAAGAAGTGTTTATGCCTGATTCGGCACCCGCGCGCTTGAGTACTTTGCGAGATAAGTATATCGCCTTGCGAGAACTCGGTATTGACCGGTTAATTTGCGTGAAATTCAATTCGAAGTTTGCCAGTCAATCGCCAGAAACCTTTACGCAAGAATTACTGGTTGCCAAGCTCGGGGTTCAATTCTTAGTAATCGGTGACGATTTTCGTTTTGGTAAGGCGCGAGCGGGTGATTTTGCAATGTTAAAGCGCGCCGGCCAAGCTAACCGTTTTTCTGTAGTCAATACGCAGAGTCTATTGATGGCAAATTGCCGCGTCAGTTCAACGGCGGTCAGAGAATCGCTTGAACGTGGTAACTTTACCAATGCCGCCGCAATGCTAGGCCGGCCTTTTAGTATCGCAGGTAAAGTGGTGCATGGTGAAAAACGCGGGCGAACGATTGGTTTCCCAACGGCGAATGTGTTGTTAAAACGTTTAAAAGCCCCTATCTCTGGGGTGTTTGCAGTGCATGTGACTGTGTCAGAGCGAGTATATTATGGGGTTGCTAATATTGGCCATCGACCGACAGTTAATGGCGCTCGAGCGCAATTGGAAGTGCATGTTTTCGAGTTTAACGAAAATTTATATGGGCAAAGAATACGAGTAACCCCTGTAGCGAAATTACGTGATGAGCAAAAGTTTGACTCATTTGAAGATTTAAAAGAACAAATCATTGAAGATGCAGAGCGCGCTAAAAGTGTAATTGCATCGACTATTTAACTTACGACTGGAACGACAACCGCATGAGTGACTACAAAGCCACCTTGAACTTACCTGATACTGCCTTTCCTATGCGCGGGAACCTTGCACAGCGTGAGCCGCAAATGCTTAAGCAATGGCAGCAGCAAGATCTATATAGCAAGATCCGTGCAGCCAAAGCAGGTAAGAAACCCTTTATATTGCACGATGGCCCACCGTACGCGAATGGCAATATCCATATTGGTCATGCGGTCAATAAAATTCTTAAGGATATTATCGTTAAGTCTAAAACTTTAGCTGACTATGATGCACCTTATGTGCCTGGTTGGGATTGCCATGGATTACCGATTGAGTTGATGGTGGAGAAAAAGGTCGGTAAACCCGGGCATAAAGTAACGACTGCGGAATTTCGGCAAAAATGTCGTGAATACGCGCAAAAGCAAATCGATGGTCAGTTAGCTGACTTTGTCCGGCTTGGGGTTTTTGGTGATTGGCAAAACCCCTACAAGACCATGGATTTTAGCTCTGAAGCTAATATCATTCGCGCGTTGAGCAAAATTGTTGACAACGGTCATGTTGAGAAGGGGTTTAAGCCGGTACATTGGTGCACCGATTGTGGTTCAGCGCTCGCTGAAGCTGAAGTTGAATATAAAGATAAGGTATCGCCCGCCATTGATGTTGCCTTTCCAGTTGCTGACTCTGCCGGCTTCGCTAATGCATTTAAGGTAGAGCCAGCATTGTTGGAAGACGCCGCCATGGTGATCTGGACAACGACACCTTGGACCATTCCAGCAAACCGTGCGGTTTCATTGCATCCAGAGCTACACTATGCATTGGTTCGAATGACCATCGAAGGGCAAGCCAAGACGTTAATTTTGGCTGCGGACTTGGTGGAGAGTTGCGTGTCTCGGTATGACGCTAAAGATATAGAAAACCTTGCAGTGGCTACCGGGCAAGCACTTGAGCAGCTAATGCTCCAGCATCCTTTAGATCCAATCCAAGTGCCGGTCATTCTTGGTGAACACGTGACAACAGAATCAGGCACGGGTTGTGTACACACAGCGCCAGCGCACGGTGTGGATGACTTTAATGTTGGCAAACGTTATGGCATCGAAGTGTATAACCCGGTTGCGAGTAACGGTGTTTATGTTGCTGGCACGGCAAATTTTGAGGGGCAACACGTATTTAAAGCTAATGACGCTATTATTGCAGCATTAGCGGAAGTCGGTAATCTCATCTTGCATGTCAAGTACGAGCACAGTTATCCGCATTGCTGGCGTCATAAGACCCCAATTATTTTCCGTGCGACTCCGCAATGGTTTATTAGCATGGATAAAAATAATCTGCGTGCGACTTCTATCGAGGAAATCCATAAAACTGAATGGATCCCAGCATGGGGCGAAAGCCGCATTGAGAGTATGGTCGAAGGGCGTCCTGATTGGTGTATTTCACGCCAGCGTACCTGGGGTGTACCAATTCCGTTGTTCATCCATAAAGTCAGTGGTGACATTCATCCTCAGTCGACGGCCATTATGGAGCGGGTTGCTCAGGCCGTTGAGCAAAAAGGGATCCAAGCATGGTGGGATTTCAGTGACGAAGAGTTACTAGGAGCAGATAGTTCAGACTATGAGAAAGTCACTGATACTTTGGATGTGTGGTTTGACTCTGGCGTAACCCATTACTTTGTGGTTGAGCGACGGGATGATTTGCCTGCAGCGCCAGACCTCTACCTTGAAGGCTCAGATCAACATCGTGGATGGTTTATGTCATCATTGATGACCTCAGTCGCGATGCACGGTCATGCCCCTTATAAACAGGTACTAACGCACGGATTTACCGTAGATGCAGATGGCAAGAAAATGTCGAAGTCGTTGGGTAATGTGGTATCTCCGCAAGAGGTAACCAACAAACTGGGAGCGGACATTTTACGTTTATGGGTAGCGTCTACTGATTACCGCAGTGAAATTGCGGTTTCGGACGAAATTTTAAAACGTTCGGCTGACGCCTATAGGCGGATCCGCAATACCGCGCGCTTCTTACTCGCCAACTTAAACGGCTTCGATCCCACAGAGCACAAAGTTGCCAGCGCTGATATGGTGGCACTGGATCAATGGGCTGTGCAACGTGCACAGGAAGTACAAGCGGATATCGAAGACGCTTACCGTCGATATGACTTACTCGAAGTCACGCAGGCACTGATGCAATTCTGCTCGATTGAAATGGGAAGTTTCTATTTAGATATCATCAAGGATCGTCAGTATACCGCCAAAGCTGACGGACATGCGCGTCGGTCATGCCAAACCGCGTTGTATCATATCGCTGAGGCTCTGGTGCGTTGGATGGCGCCAGTGATGAGTTTCACTGCGCAAGAAGTCTGGGAAGCATTACCCGGTCAGCGCAGTCAATTTGTATTTACCGAAACTTGGTACACGGGCTTTGAAAATGTCGCACCTGTGTATGACAATCGTTTTTGGCAAACAGTAATGAAAGTAAAGACTGCTGTTAATCGATGCCTAGAAGCTGCCCGTAAGGATGGTGTCTTAGGTGGTTCACTGGAAGCGAATGTAACGCTGTACGCGAATGAGCAACTAGCGCAAGTATTAGCGAAGTTAGAAAATGAATTACGCTTTGTACTTATCTGCTCAAAGGTCAACGTGGTTGTAGGGACCAGTGATGATGCCAGCGCAACTGATATTGAAGGCTTGCAAGTGCAAGTAAGCAAGACTCATGATAATAAGTGTGTTCGTTGTTGGCACTACACCGATGATGTCGGCTCGCATAGTGAACATCCAGAGTTGTGCGGTCGTTGTGTGACTAACGTTGCGGGAGCAGGTGAGGCGCGTCATTATGCTTAACGCACTCAAGAATAGCGGTTTGCGTTTTTTGTGGATCAGTGTGTTGGTTTTTATTGTTGACCAATGGACCAAGTTGACTGTCGTGCAAGAAATGAAACTGTATCAGTCGATTGAAGTGATGCCTTTGTTTAACCTGACCTACGTGCATAACTATGGTGCAGCATTTAGTTTTTTACACGATGCAGGTGGTTGGCAACGTTGGTTCTTTACCGCAATCGCTATTGGCGTCAGTGCATTATTATTGTATTGGTTGCGGCAAGTCCCCAAACAGCAAGTTCGACTACCTGTGGCCTTTACCTTTATTTTAGGGGGCGCGCTGGGTAACGTATATGATCGTTTGGTGCACGGATACGTAATAGATTTCCTAGATTTTTATTATCAGCAGTGGCACTGGCCAGCATTTAATATTGCGGATAGTGCAATTTTTATCGGCGCGGCCCTGTTAATTCTCGATATGTTGCTAAGCAAAGACAATCAGGAATCTAAAACCCTAAATGAGTAACAATATAATCCACGAAAAAAGCGAAGTGCTGATGCACTTTGATTTAAAGTTAGAAGATGGTTCTGCGGCTGACAGTACCCGAGTTAACAATAAGCCAGCAAAGCTTGTGATGGGGGATGGCAGTTTAACCCCTAACTTTGAGGCCTGTTTACTGGGCATGCAAGAGGGAGAGCGCAAGTCGTTTACGTTGGCTGCAAATGACGCATTTGGCATGCCGAATCCAGATAATATTTATCACCTGGAGCGCAGTCGATTTGAGTTGGAAGAAGGTGTCCAGGAAGGTATGATTATCGGGTTCGCGCAACCTGATGGTTCTGAAATACCAGGAATTATCCGCAGTGTTGCCGGAGATTCCGTTACGGTTGATTTTAATCATCCGTTAGCAGGTCAAACTGTTATCTTTGATGTGGAAATTTTGGCGGTACGTAACCCCGAAGCAAAATCGATGCACTAAATTATTTGGACGAATCTATGCAAATTCATTTGGCTAATCCGCGCGGTTTTTGTGCTGGTGTAGACCGGGCAATCACTATTGTTGAGCGTGCACTCGAGTTATTCCAACCGCCAATCTATGTACGTCATGAAGTTGTGCATAATCGTTTCGTGGTTGATGGGCTAAAGGCTCGGGGCGCAGTGTTTGTTGATGAAGTAGCTGAAGTACCTGATGATAGTATCGTCATATTTAGTGCGCATGGAGTTTCGCAAAAAGTCCGACAACAAGCGGCTGAGCGTGGTCTAAAGGTCTTTGATGCGACTTGTCCTTTGGTGACCAAAGTGCACATGGAAGTTACCCGAGCAAGCAAAAGGGGGACAGAGTGCATTCTGATTGGTCATGCTGGACACCCTGAGGTTGAGGGAACAATGGGGCAATACCATAACCCTAAAGGCGGTATCTATTTGGTTGAGTCCATTGAAGATGTCGCAAATTTGCAGGTGAAAGACGAAAGTAATCTCTATTATTGCAGTCAAACTACGCTGTCCGTCGATGACACGGCAGAAGTGATCGATGCTTTACGTGAGCGCTTCCCGCAGATTGAAGGGCCACGCAAGGATGATATTTGTTATGCAACGCAGAATCGTCAAGATGCGGTTCGTGAACTTGCTGCCGAATGCGATGTCGTATTGGTAGTAGGCGCACAGAACAGCTCAAACTCAAATCGATTGCGGGAATTGGCGGCAAAAATTGGTTCCACCGCATATTTAATCGACGGTGCGGATTGTATTCAAACCGAATGGTTATCTAGTGCAACTAATATTGGCGTCACAGCCGGAGCATCAGCGCCTGAAGTGTTGGTGCAAGCGGTGATTGAACGCTTGCAAGCGCTAGGAGCAACATCTGCAACTGAGCGCCAGGGGAGGGAAGAAAATGTGGAGTTTGCAGTCCCCAAGGAACTTAGAATTAAGCAAGTAGTCTAGTCTTGTTGCCCTGTACTGAGGAGATGTTTCGGTACAGGTACGCTTTTTTTATACCTTTTAATCCCCCAAAATAACTATCCCTTCGATTAAATGAGCTATCCTCTTATGCAGTGAACAATGCCATAAAGGTTTCGTTTTTTACTGCAAAAGAGAGAGTCGGGACAATGTTATGAGTGATTATAGGCGGGTAATTCAACGTTTAGCTTTCCAACACGGAGTCGGCATGGTCGAGGTATTAATTACCTTGTTCATACTGGCGGTGGGATTATTGGGCGTTGCCTCACTGCAGTTTATCGGCTCATTTGCCAATGCAGATGCACTTAATCGAACTCAAGCCGTTCTGGTAGCACAGCAAATGAGCGAGCGATTGCGTGCCAGTGCAATTTCATCTGATCAAGGTGATGGCTTAGTAGTGCATAATGAATACTTTAATAACGGACTCTATAATTTTAATAATTTAAGTTGTGGTACAGCGGCTAAACCCTATGACTGTCATTGTTTGGCGTTTCCTGCGACCATACCTGATTGTCGACAGAACAGTTGCACGGCCGCTCAAATCGCGGCCTTTGATGCCTACGAAATGTCGTGCGCTGCAGTCAATTCTAATCCAGCCATCGAAATAGAATTGACATGCGTCGACAATAATTTGGGTGACACGGATGCTTGTAGCGTAGGTTCACGCCACAGCGTAATACTTTCTTGGCCGGTGGAAAGCTGGCAGGGTAATAATCGCGAGTTAAATCCTGATTGCATGATTAATAAAACTAGCGACCATGACTGTGTCATCGTCGAGGTCGTTCTATGAGACATCAACAAGGTTTTACGCTTATTGAGGTAATGATTGCACTTACGCTGGGCTTAATTATCTCAGGTGCAATTATTCAAGTGATGGTCAGTAATTCAGTCACAGATCGCCTAAATCGAGCCGTTGCTTCAGCGCAAGAAAGCGGGCGTTTTATTGTTAATCGTTTTCGCTCAGATGTCATCATGGCGGGGCGGTATGACCCACTGTCAGCGCAACTTGACCGCTCTGTTGATATTGTTGTTGAAGCAGCCTTCGTGCAGAACCATCCTATTCCATTACCCGGTGACTTTGTCTCGCGACCTGCATTAGGAGCGCTTGAGGGGCCGGGGCCTACAGACAGTGACACTTTAGTTATTAGCTTGCAAAGTGATCGGGACTGCCGGGGTTACACTCTGGGTTACAACAATGCAGAGTTTCATGTGGTCAATGAATATTTTTTAGATGGTACCGAGCTCAAATGTCGCGGCTTTGATGGGCGTTATCTGCGCGGCTTGAAGAATGCCGTCGGACATAACGGTCATACCGCGCTTACCTTACTTGACGACGTAGAAAGCTTTCAGGCTCTGTATGGTATCGCTGATGCAGATTTAGCCGGTGATACATCTGCACGGCCAGTGCAGTTTATTACCGCAGATAACCTGGCTGCTGCAATTGCTAATGGGGGCCAAGTCGTCGCAGTGCGTTTGGCTGTGTTGGTAAGAGGTGATGGACGCGTGCAATTGAATGGCTCTCCGTCCTATGTGCTACTTGATGAAGCGCCGCTTACGCTTGGCGACGAGCATATATACAAGCCGTTTGAGGTGACTATTGCGTTACGAAACATGAAGAATTTTGTCAGGAGTATTGGGATATGAGACAGCAAGGTTTGGTGTTGGTTTTTGCCCTGTTAATTCTTTTATCGCTGACTATTTTAGGCGTTGCTGCAGTTTCGAGTAGCTTAATGCAAAGCAAAATGGCTACGTCAATGGAAACCTCTTCGGTCGCCTTCGATGCTGCCGAAGCTGCAATCGCCGGAGTTTTATTTGAGTCAGAAGATGAAGTTCTTTTAACCGATCCCAATTTAAGTGACCCTTTATCCGATGCCCGTCAGGGCAATGTTCTTGATCCCAGCGTTCAGATCCTGAGTTGTTTTGAGAATGCAACTTGGACGAATCGGTCTGTGACTCAGGGGGGGCTTACTACAGGTACTAATCATACCGGCATTGGCAACTTCGATGACCGTCCAATAACCGACAGCTGGTCACGTACGGCCTTTGTTCGTGAACAAGCGTGTCGAGGCTCAAGTAATGTTATAGGTGGCAGCAATATCAATTGCCATGTATTTATTGTCCGTGGCTGTGGTCAGGTCAACGGTAAACCCTTTGCGGTCGCAAATAGTTTAACTGCATCCGTATTTGCACCGGCCTCGCAGTAGTCGAGAGGAGTCTATTATGCAACGTAATCTTTACAAACTAGCACGGGTTTCGCTGATAAGCTTTGTGTTAAGCGTGTTTATCAGTGCCACCGCTATGGGCGATGATTTGGATATTTATCTGGGGTCAGGTACTAACGCTGTTACGTATAATCCCAACGTACTGTTTATCATGGATACCTCTGGCAGTATGACAGCAATGGATGGCACATCCGAATCTCGAATGCTACGAGTGCAGAATGCGCTGAAAGATGCTCTTAGTTCAGCCACAAATATTAATGCTGGATTAATGCGTTTTTCTGACCTTGGCGGGCCAGTGCTTTACCCTATACGTGATATCGATGAGGCTGTACAGCCAGAAATCATTACTTCAACCAGTGCGGGTGACAACGATGCCTATGAAGTCAGTGGTTCAGTTAATATAACTAACAATCAACTGGTGCTTACCCAAGGGACTAACACGGTAACGACAGGTTTGCGTTTTACTCAGCTCAATATTCCGCGTGGCGCTACCATTACTAACGCATTTTTACGCTTCACTTCAGGGCAGCTTAATACTGCGTCGTCAATAATAACTATTCGGGGAGAACTTAGCGGCGATGCGCAAGCGTTTACGAGTTCGACGAATGACATTAGTAACCGACCTGTCACCAGTAGTTCTGTAATTTGGGCTGCAAACAATGATTTCCCTGTGTCTGGTGAAACCATTAATACACCGAGTTTAATCGGGGTGATCCAAGAGGTTGTTGATCAAACGACGTGGTGCGGTGGTAGTGCATTGAATTTAATTATTCAGGGTAGTAGCAGCGATGCGTCGAGCGCTCGTCGCGCGTTAGCTACGGAAGAGGGGACGGGCCGTTCGCCTCAACTGGTCGTCACTTATGATGATACCACCGCTACGGGCTGCGTCACCGGGCAGCTAGCTTATCAAGTGAGTTCGAATCGAAATAATGCCGAGGAACGCAATGATGGCTACCAGTCAACGGGGAGTGAGTTAACTTTCAGGAGCAGCAATAACGCGTTTATTGGCGCTCGGTTTCGGAATGTGAATTTACCTCAAGGCGCTACGATTTCGGATGCTTACATTGAATTTACTGCCTATCAGACTGATACCGGTGGCGGTGCTTCAATGCTAATTCAAGGAGCTGACGAAGATGATCCCAAAAGTTTCAGTAATTATAAGCGTTACACCTTGCGCGACAAGGCCAAAACCGTCGGGGTTACTTGGTCGAATATTCCAGCGTTTTATAAAAACTCAGTTTATAAAACACCATCATTAACACCAATCGTGCAACAAATCGTCAATCGGAGCGGTTGGGAACCTAATAATGACATGATGTTCATTTTTTCTAACTTTTCCGGTAAACGAGGAGCATACAGCTATCGAGGTAAACCTTCAGGCTCCCCAGTTCTTGTGATTAAATATCAAGGGAATGCAGTACCTGGAACAACAGCAACTGTTCGCCAACATTTGATTAGCCAAGTGGATGACTTAAGTGCAAGCGGTTTTACACCCATTGTGGATACTCTGTATGAAGCCTCTCAATACTATGGTGGGCGCGATGTGTATTACGGCTTACGCCGCGGTGATGGGTCAGTCAGCAGTACTGTTCGCAGAAATACACGGGTAAGCCATCGAGCCTCTTATATTGGCCCTGATGCAGTGCGTCCGAGCGGTTGTACAGATGATAACTTAAGTAGTTCTAACTGTATTAACGAATATATTCCAAGCGGCTCTACCTACATCTCGCCCATTGTTGACCTGCAATGTCAAACGAATAACCACATTGTCTTACTGTCTGACGGTGAAGCGAACAATAACCATAGTGTGAATGAAATAGAGACCTTGCTTGGACAGTCGTGCAGTGGCTCAGGTGGAGAAAAATGCGGTATTGATTTGGTGAGTAATTTAAGTAAAGCCAATCAGTCAGCAATTGATGCGCGGATAATTACTCACACGATCGGTTTTGCCGCAAATAATAAAGCCAATACGTTTTTAAACAATCTGGCTCTGCAAAGCGGTGGTGGTTTTTATACTGCGAATAACAGTGCACAATTAGTCGATGCGTTTCAAACGATTTTACGTTCGGTTAAAGACGTCAATGCAACCTTCGTTTCTCCCGGCGTTGCGGTCAATCAGTTAAACCGTCTAACGCATCGTGATGAACTGTATTTCGCCTTGTTTAAGCCGTCTGAAGGCACACTTTGGCCGGGTAATTTGAAAAAGTACAAGATTGATGGTGATAAAGTGCTAGATAAAAATGGCCTAGACGCCGTCGACACAGTAACAGGTTTTTTTGCCGACAATAGCCACTCATACTGGTCAACTTTGGCTGATGGCAATGATGTGCGTGATGGAGGGGCTGCGAGCAAAGTTTCACTAAGCCGAAACATTTATACGTTCTCTGGTGCTGGGAATATCGCGACTAGCAGCAATGCGCTACATGAATCGAATAACAGTATTACTACCACTATGATGGGAGTGGATACCGAAACTAATCCTGTGTTAGTCCGCGAAAATGTGTTGAAATGGGCGCGAGGTGTTGACGTCCGTGATGATGATGGTGACGGAGATACCACTGATGTGCGTTTACAGATGGGCGATCCAATCCATAGTCAACCTGTTATCGTCAATTATTCAGCGACCGATAGCGCAATTTTTGTTGCGACTAACCATGGCTTCTTACACTCGATTGACGCCGCGACAGGCACCGAAAATTACGCCATTATTCCGCAAGATTTGTTATCAAATTTACACCCGTTGTACCGAGATACTTCAACGTTTAATCATATCTATGGTCTTGACGGTGACATGGTATTGCGTACAACTAATGGTAAAACATACCTCTATTTGGGCATGCGTCGGGGAGGAAGTAACTACTACGTCTTTGATGTTTCGAGTAAGAATTCGCCACAACTGGTTTTCCAAATTACCGGCGGCTCGCCTGGTTTTGAGGAATTGAGTCAAACGTGGTCACGTCCTACAATTACTAAAGTCGATATCGGTGGTTCTACCAAAAACGTAATGATTTTTGGTGGTGGTTATGATGAGGACCAAGATACTAAGACTGTACGTTCACCGGACTCCGTCGGTAACGCTATATTTATGGTTGACGCTGACAATGGACAGTTATTATGGAAAGCCAGTTTGTCGGGCGCAGATCTTAATGTTCCAGAAATGCAGTACAGTATCCCCGCGCGTATTTCTGTAATCGACCGTGATAATGATGGGCTTGCTGATCATATGTATGCAGCTGACATGGGCGGCCAACTATTCCGTTTTGACATATACCAGGGGCAAGTTGGTGCAAACTTCATTAAGGGGGGGCTGCTAGCCGACTTCGGTGGAGTTTCTGCGGCTGATAATCGACGCTTCTACTATGGTCCAGATGTATCTGAAATAAGCTTAGGCGATGATTTGTATTACGCCGTAGCGGTTGGCAGTGGTTACCGAGCAGGCCCTTTGGATACACAGATCGATGATCGGTTCTATATGATCAAGGATGATGGGGTCTTCAATATAGATGCAAATGGAGATTATGTCATGCCAAGTACCCCCTATGTAGAATCTGATCTCTATGATGCAACTGATCATTTATTGACAGATGCGAATCAGACTACACGAGATATCGCGAATACTACGTTGGCAAGTAAAAAAGGATGGTTGTTACGGTTAACAACGGATGGCGAGAAAGTGCTTTCTTCCCCACTAATACTGGATTACAAAATTTTCTTTACGACCTACGTACCAGCTAGTTCTAGTACCAGTAGCTGTGCACCACCCACTGGAAATAGCCGAGCTTATTTGGTCAACCTCTTTAATGCTAACGCTGTTGATGATTTAAACCGGACTGGAGATTTGGATAAGGGGGATCGGTTTGCACAACTTAAACAAACGGGAATTGCTCCGGATACAAAAATTCTCATAGAAGACATTGTTCAACCTGTTGTATGTTTAGGTACAGAGTGTGTATCAGCTGTAATTAAATTGGATAACAACGGTAATGCACAAGCCTGTAATTCTGATTTCGAGTGTTTAGCGCGTAATATATACGGTCGCTTTGAGCGAGTACAAAAGGGTAGTTGGCAAACCGAGATAGAGAGGGAATAGTATGCTATATAAGCGAGTAAAACTCGACGCTCAAGCCAAGGGTTTTACTATGGTGGAGTTAATGATAGTGGTGGCAATTGTCGGGATTATAGCTGCAATCGCTTATCCGAGTTACCAGAGTATGATGGTGAGTAGCTATAGAGGCACAGCTCAGGCTGATTTAATGGCATTAGCGGCTGCAATGGAACGTCATAAGGCCGCTAATTTTACTTATGAAGGCGCAGCTTCAGGGGGGGGGAATACTGGGGCTCCAGCTATTTTTCAATCGCACTCACCCGCCACAGAGCCAGCAGCGAAAAAACGCTATGATTTGACAATCGAGCAAGTCGCAGCGAATGGAATTAGTTACCGGATTAGAGCGACACCGGTTTCTGGGGGGCCGCAAGCGGCAGACGGTTCGCTGTTTGTTTTCAGTGATGGACGTAAGGCTTGGGATAAAGACAATAGTGGCAGTATCTCGGCATCCGAGTATTGTTGGGGCTGTTAGTTTATTGCCTTTGGACCCCGCGAAAGAGTATAAACGAGACAGACAATTCGCGGTCTTTGTTACGTGTTAAAGAAGTGCTGAACTGCGGCGAATTGCCGTCTTAAAATTGTTCGCCGTTGTTCAGCGCAAATGAGTATTCATATTGCTTCGTTATCTTCTTCTCCGGTACGAATGCGAATAGCCCGCTCTACATGCGTAACAAATACTTTACCATCACCAATTTTGCCCGTTTTCGCTGCTGCAGCTATAACTTCAATCGTCTGATCAAGCAGCTCGTCGGGGATAACCAGTTCTAGTTTCATTTTGGGTAAAAAATCAACCTGATATTCGGCACCACGATACATTTCGGTGTGTCCTTTTTGGCGTCCAAACCCTTTCACTTCTGTCACAGTAAGCCCGCTGATTCCGATTGCAGAAAGAGCCTCACGGACGTCATCCAATTTAAATGGTTTTATAATCGCTTCGACTTTTTTCATTTATTCACCATCGTAGATTGTAGGGATAGGCAAACGCTTATGTTGCGTAATTGTATAAATATATAACAAACGCTCAGAGACGGCATTGTCTACAGGCTTTCCCTCTAGAAAGTCATCAATCTGATCGTATGATAGTCCAAGAGCATCTTCATCGGCCTTTTGCGGAGATAAGGTCTCGAGATCTGCAGTCGGCGCTTTATTAATAATCTTCTCTGGCGCGCCTAAGTGTTTGGCTACTTGTCTTACTTGACGTTTACTCAAACCAAATAGTGGCGCCAAATCACAGGCGCCATCGCCATATTTGGTGTAAAAACCGGTAATATTTTCTGCGCTGTGGTCGGTGCCAAGCACCAAGCCATCGAGCATTCCTGCTATTTCGTATTGGATAACCATGCGGGTGCGCGCTTTTACGTTGCCCTTTACAAAGTCTTGCTTGGCCGCATTGTTTGGTAACAAGTCACAGTCTCTCAGGGCAGCAGCCGTTGTATTATGAATCGCATCCGCGCCCGGCTGAACGTTGACGCTCACTGCGTGAGTAGGCCTGATAAAATCAATGGAATGCTGCGCATCAACCTCATCAGCTTGTTTATCATAAGGTAATCTTACAGCGATGAATTGATAACGTTCTTGATGCTCTTGGTTGAGTTCATCCACTGCTATTTGTGCCAACCTCCCAAGAGTACAGGAATCGATACCGCCACTAATACCCAGTACCAAACTATTTAAACCGGACTGTCTGAGTCGCCTTTTGATAAAATTTACTCGACGTGTAACTTCATATTCAACATCGATATGCGGTAATACCTGCATTTCTTCGATGACACGTTGTTTTAGCATTTGATCAACCATATTTGCTTAATTGCCTTGTTCGCGATTTTTGTGGGTTGTTGGGTATATTATTATCACCATAGGTTACAGTGAAAATACCGTTATTTAGTTAGCCTAGTGTATACTGACATTACGACATAGATAATCGAAGAGTTCAAATGCTTAAGCAGCGTGGCGTCACATTGTTTGAAATGATGATTACCCTAGCGATAGTCGCTATCCTAGTTACGGCTGTTGCACCGAACATTCAGAGCATACTTACGCAGAATCGAATTGTCGCTGAAATAAATGAGTTAAGTAGCATTATTCAATACGCTAGACATACTGCGATAGATGAACAGGTCGAGACTATCGTATGCCCTACGACTAATTTCACTTCTTGTAGTGCCGATTGGGATGATCCCAAAATGGTTTTCGCTGACGCGAATGGAGATGGCAGTCGAGGCGGCACTGAAGAATTGATCGTTTCTATTGGCGGTAATAGTCAGGTCAATCAACTCGAAGGCCCCGCGAATCCACTCGTTTTTCTTCCAAGTGGCGCGGTTTCGATTGCTGCCGAGTTTGTCTTGTGTCATCAAAGCAAACAAGTCAAATTCGCAAGAGGCTTATCTTTAAGTATGCAGGGAAGGATAAAGGCGAGTGCAGACACAAATCAGGACGGAGTATACGAGAATGCTTCAGGTACCGCGCTGAGTTGTGCCTAATACGAAGTGATTCCAGGCTCGAATTTATCAGTGATTGTGTCCGCAGCCACCTGCGCTGTGCACATGACCATGCGCAATTTCCTCGCTAGTGGCTTCACGTACATTAATAACTTCGACATCAAAATGCAGCTCCACCCCGGCGAGTGGATGATTGCCGTCAACAATAACTTCGTCGTCAGTAACATCGATAATCATTACCGACTGGTCACCATGGTCGGTCGTTGCTCGAAATGACATTCCAACCGCAACGTCCATACCTTCAAACATACTCTTAGGGACTGCCTGCACCAGATTATCAAAGCGTTCACCATAGGCTTTCTCTGGCGCTAACGTAATTTCGAATGTATCCCCTTGCTGCTTACCTGCAAGCGCTTCTTCTAAACCTGCGACCAAAAAACCGTTACCATAAAGGAACTCTAAGGGATCGCCTTTGCGAGACGAGTCTATTTCTACAGAATCAGCGGTACTGACGGTGTAATGCATTGTTACTACATTATTTTTTTCAATCATTTAATTTCCAATTAATTGTCGATCGAGTAGGGCAGAGGGCGTATCTCAAGTATTACATCGGGGTTAGCCTTTAACCGCAACTGTTCGCCCACTGCACTGTCATTGCTCAAAACAGCAAGTAAATACCACTGACCAGCATAACTTGCGGCGTTCAGAATTGTGCCGCCTCGGCGCCAGTTATCACCCACTGATTTTTCAAGCATATCACCTGAATCAATACGGATCGAATTCGATTCGTCCGCCGGCCCCATTAGTAGGTATGTTGCACGCTTGTTTTTACCTAAATATTTGGTACGCGCCACGACCTCTTGCCCCATGTAACAGCCTTTCTTAAAGTCTATAGCATCCAGGCACTGCATATTTAGCATTTGCGGTACATATTCTTGCTGCGTGTTCGCAGTAATCCATGGCATACCCTGCAATATCTCCAGTGCTTGCCAACATTCTTCAGACGTCACTAGTGAGCTCAGTTCCGAAGCGGTAGCTAAGAGAGCTTCGGTTGTACAAACCAGATATCTTTCGCAGGCGTCGGTGGACAAGTTTAGTATCCACCCTAGGTTGTTTGGTAATGCTAAAGCGCTTGATGGCGTTGGCGGGAGTTTTCCCCAACGCTCAGTAAGCCACTTGGCTGCATCAGTGCCCACCCAGCCACTGAATAACCACAGGTTTTCACGTTGCTCGATTGATACTTTAGAAAATACGCCGTACTTTTTAAGTTCAGCAATACTCTGCGGTATAACGTCCGCAGAACAGATCAAATTTGTGTTAGCACCAGTGGTAAACACCAACCCATTCGCCCACATTTTACCTTTAAAGTCGCAATGACAGTAACGTTGAACCTGGTCTTGTGAACCTTGTTTAAGGTTGCAGGTTAATTGCCCCTGCAAGTAGTCGATAGCTTGCTCCCCCGAAACTGAAATCACCGCTAAATAACTCAACGAACAGACAAAACTGCTTGGGATTGATGATTGGTTCATAACAATAAGTGACCTGTTGCTCTCTAACACTTAACAGCGTTTAGTTTATCAATGTTTATTGAAGTGAATATGGGGACCAATAGCGCAGGATCAATCGGCTAGGATAAAACAGTTAAAAAACTATTGTGCGACGCAAACGTTAGCAAAATTTTCAATGTGGCTTAGACTTAATCAAGTACACTACACGAGTGCATGACCATGAAAACAATTGCTAAGTTACTACTTTTATCTTGCTGCGTCTGGTTATTTGCCTGTAGCCCAGCGCAAGAATCAGCACCACTCACATCTCCCTCCAATAACGCAAATGCCGACCCAACTGATACCAGAGAAGTTCAAGCTAAGTCAGAGGAGGTTGCTGCAAGTGCTTGCATCTTACGTTTGGGTATTGATGTGTGGGAACCCTATCAATACGTTGACGTAAATAATGAAATTATGGGAATGGATGTTGAGCTTGTAACTACGGCAATGCGTAATATTGGATGCGCAATTGAAGTTGTGCAAGGGCCATGGGTTTCACTTTTGAATGAGTTAAAAACCGGCGCGGTCGACGTGCTGCTGGGCGCTTCAAAGACGCCGGCTCGAGAGGAATATGCATACTTTAGCCTTCCTTACCGCATGGAGGAGTTCGCGCTGTATATTCGTAACGATGATGAGCAACGCTCAAATTACACAAACATCGACGAGTTTATTCTGAACGAGAGCCGAATTGGGATTGTGGGTGAATATTTTTACGGCCCGGAAGTCTCAGCGTTATTAGATAATGAATCAACCGCAAGCTATTTTGTGCCAGCAATTATTGGCGAAATGAATATCGCAAGATTGCTCGATCAGGATATTGATGGCTATTTGGAAGACAGTCTGGTTGGCGCCTCTATGCTATGGCGCAAAGGCCTAAAGAACTACGTTAAAGCTCATGGTTATACGATCCAAACCGGAGAAATTTACGTTATGTTTAGCAAGGAAAGTGTTGCAGAGACTACAGTAGAGCAAATAAACGAGCAGCTTAAAGGACTGCGCGAGGACGGCACTTTTGCGCACTTAGTAGACAAATATAAGCGCTGATTAAAGTGAACCATAGAGCAGTCAACAAGGGCTTGGAAGCATGCTATAGTCTGCGTAAAAATAGTTGTGAGCAGATATATGTTTTCTGAAAAAAGGTATGCGCGATTGAAGTGGGCGTGCCGCCGCGGCATGCTGGAGTTAGATGTTTTGCTAATGCCCTTTGTTGAAACTGGTTTTCATGAGTTAAACGCAGAACAACAAGAAGAGTTTGAGCGACTTTTAACGTCTGACGACCCGGATCTGTTCGCTTGGTTTATGGGGCATCAACAATGCAGTGATCCAGCCTTGAACGCGATGATCCAGCATATACTGTCGCGTGTTAAGGTGTAGTTTTACCTACACCACAGGTTTTTCTCCTGCGGTAGCGATTGGATTTGCTTTATTAGCAGTAGCATTGCCATTGTGCGCTAGTATTTCAGTTATTGGCAATGCGGCGGTAGCGGTTATCTACATTGTTGCTGCAATGTATTTAAGCTGGCAGCTTGCCCAGCGGAAAAAGATCCAGCTAGACATAAATGATAGCGGTGAGGTACTCGTTTCAGGCACCGATCAGCATTGGAGAATAACGTCTGATTCTCGGTTGAGCCTATGGTTGGTGTGGCTAGCATTACAATCAGCGACCCGAGAGCGGGGTATTCAGCGTAAAATGTTAGTATTCAATTGCGCTAAATTAAGTGAGCAAAATAAGCGCACCCTTGGTGCGTGGATAATTAAAACTCAAAAAACCTCTAGTGGTAAACCTTAACAATGCAGTTTTTGTTACAGGCACTCCTCAAGCGCTCGAACCGAGAGCGGATGCAATTTTTAGCCGATAATCCGGTCGCCACGCAGGCTAGGTTCCCGCGCTTCACTGCGCACCATTCAATCGGCGCTGGCAGCCCTTGGCTCGACAGCTTTAATGCTCTGCATGGCTGGCAGGACCCCGATTTGCATCCGGCTTTGCTGCAAGTCAAAAGTCTTCCTCTGCAATTACAGTGCATTCTTGATCAGTCGTCCCCATTCCCAGCCTTGGGCTTAGTGCATGTAGGCAATCAAATTACTTGTCCCACGCGCTTGTGCGCAGACAGTTACACACTGAATGCACAAATTACAGCTGTCAATAGGCATCGTAAGGGACTCATGCTGAGCATAACCACGACAGCTGAGCAGGGCTCTCAATGCGTATATGAAGCTCGCAGCGATTACCTGTACCGTTTGCGGGCCAAACAACAAACGCAGACGATAATAGAAAGGGATGAACCTGCAACAACAAGTCGAATGCAAGAATTGCAGCAATATACATTCTCTGCTTCGATAGGACGCCAGTACGCCAAAATCAGTGGTGACTATAACCCTATTCATTTATGGCCATTGAGCGCTAAATTGTTTGGTTTTGACCACCCGATTGTGCATGGCATGCACAGTCTATCGTTATCTTTATCAACGTTGCGTGCGCAGGGACTAATGACCAACTCATTTACCGTAAGCAACCAGTTTATTCAACCGGCAATGCTGCCAAGTGCGGGAGCACTTTATCTTAAAGGCACAGGCCCCAATTCGATCACTACGCGAGAATTTCAATTGTTTCGACTGGACGATGGAAAGCCGGATTTTTACAGCAAACCTATCCTGCAGGGGGCAGTATCAGCTGCTGCCAGTTGCGGTTAACTGAACCCCCCAAAAAGCATTTAAATTCCACCCCCAGCGCACTACCTTCTGTGGTGCTCAATCATTTGTTTACATCGCTGTAACGCCTCGCGCTAAGCTTATTGGCTGGCGTCAGTATAGGTTTGTAATGTACCGCTGGCTAATGGGCGTTTGGGGTTTGGCACCAGAATAGTCGGTTGGGTTTGCGCAGCCTGTTCTGGATAGTCAATATTATAGTGTAACCCACGACTTTCTTTGCGCTCTATGGCGCAGCGCACGATCAATTCGGCAACCATTACTAGGTTTCGCAGTTCGAGTAAGTTGTTACTGATCCGGAAATTGGCGTAATACTCGTCGATTTCCTGTTCTAATAATTGGATGCGTCGCAGCGCCCGCTCTAGCCGTTTGTCTGTGCGCACAATGCCCACGTAATCCCACATAAACAGGCGTAGTTCATGCCAATTATGCTGAATAATCACCTCTTCGTCAGAATTTGTGACGCGGCTTTCGTCCCATGCAGCAATCTCTGGGCTTGGCATTGGCAATGATAACTTTTGTTTAATATCAGCCGCAGCCGCATGCGCGAAGACGATGCATTCCAGCAATGAATTGCTAGCCATGCGATTAGCACCATGCAGGCCGGTATAGGCGACTTCTCCAATCGCATACAAATTATCGAGATCGGTTTTTGCCTGCAGGTCAGTGACGACTCCGCCACAACTATAGTGTGCAGCTGGCACCACTGGGATGGGCTGGCGTGTAATATCAATACCGAGTGAGCGACACTTACGATAAATATTCGGAAAATGTTTGACGATAAAGTCAGCCGGTTTGTGGCTGATATCCAAATACATGCAGTCCGCGCCTAAACGTTTCATTTCAAAGTCAATGGCACGCGCGACAATATCGCGTGGCGCCAGATCAGCGCGCGGATCAAATTTGTGCATAAAACGAGTACCATCGGCATGACACAAAAATGCGCCTTCGCCACGCAGTGCCTCGGTGATCAGGAAGTTGCCAGCCTCTGGATGGTATAAGCAGGTTGGATGAAATTGATTAAATTCCATATTTGCCACTCGACAACCTGCACGCCATGCCAGTGCAATGCCATCGCCACTCGATACATCGGGGTTAGACGTATACTGATAGACTTTGCTGGCACCACCTGACGCTAATGCTGCAAACCGACAGCGGATAACTTCAACATGTTCGTTATTACGTGACCATACGTAGGCACCGAGGCATTGTTGCGGATTTTCTCGATTAATAATCAGATCAATGGCGTTATAGCGTTCAAAAATGTGAATGTTAGGGTGCTGATTTGCGGCTTCATTTAATGTTAACTGCACGGCCTGTCCGGTCGCATCGGCGGCATGTAAGATGCGCCGGTGACTGTGTCCACCTTCACGCGTAAGGTGATAACGGGTCTCTCCATCCGCACCGGTTTCGGTGTCAAACGGCATACCAAAATTGATTAGCCATTCCATTGCGGCTTTACCGCGTTCTGCGGTATATCTCACAACGGCTTCATCACAAAGCCCAGCGCCAGCGTCTAACGTGTCGCGCACATGCGCGTCAATGCTATCGTCGGCATCAAAAACGGCGGCTATTCCACCTTGCGCGTAACGGGTTGCACCTTCATTCCGATCACTTTTGCTGAGCACGATTACATGGCAATAATCAGCCAGTGACAAAGCCAAACTTAACCCTGCAGCTCCGCTGCCAATTATTAGTACGTCACACTGGTGCTGAATATTACTTTCTTCGTTGGTGCGACATTCTTGCGCAGCGATTTTTTTTTCAGGCATACCGAGCCCTTAGCCTTGTTTATCTATTACTTTGGTCATACGTTTGAGGATACTCTCTAGGTCAAACTTAAACCTGTTGCGAATCAGACTATGCAGTATACATGCTAACGGGTTGACGGTAGTGAATATTTTATTGTGGCGGATGGTTATTGCAGTGGAAAAGACGCATGTTGGGAAGGCACCGGAGTATTCGACAAAATTTGAGCTCAAAGCACTGTTAAAGCCATAGCCTGGCAGTTATTATTAGCGCTGAAACGTGGCTTTATTCAGTGTGCATTAAGTTTTTTAAAATATTATCGAACTTTTGTGATCCGCCAAAGTCTATTTAACTGCTTGCATGAGCCGTGCAGTAATGTAGTAAGGAGAAATGGCTCAAATGAGTGAGCAAATAACAGACCAACAGTTGGTAGAAAAAGTACAGCGTGGTGACAAGAACGCCTACAACCTTTTGGTTGTGAGATACCAACATAAAGTCATGCATTTGGTGAGTCGTTACGTTAAGAACACCGGTGACGTGGCAGATGTAACGCAAGAGGCATTTATAAAGGCTTATCGAGCGTTGCCTAGTTTTAGGGGAGATAGTGCCTTCTACACGTGGCTCTATCGGATTGCGGTAAATACTGCTAAGAATTATTTAGTGTCGCAGGGACGAAAGCCACCAGGCAGTGATATTGATGCGCAAGAAGCTGATTATTACGACGGTGGCGAGGCCTTGCATGACAACAGTACACCTGAGCGCGCGTTGTTGTCGAATGAAATTGAAACAACCCTGCATCGGGTGGTAGAACGATTACCGGAAGATTTGCGTATGGCAATTACCTTGCGTGAATTAGAAGGTTTGAGCTATGAAGAAATTGCTGAAGTGATGGAATGTCCCGTAGGCACCGTTCGTTCGCGAATTTTTAGGGCGCGCGAAGCGATAGATAAAGTGATTCAACCATTAATGCAGAATTGATGATTGTTTCGACAGGCGTTAATATACAGACGTGAGTCAAAAAAGAGAGTTTTATGACCCAAAAGCAAGAAAATTTGTCCGCTTTAGTCGATGGTGAGTTCATTGATAACTCGGGTGAACTGATTGATTCAATTAGTCAAGATGCAGAAATGCAGGCAAAGTGGCAGCGATATCACGCTATTGGTGATGCGCTCCGCGGTGAAATGACTTATCCCTCACTCGATCTCTCTGCCCAGATTGCCGAAGCAATTGCAACAGAACCAACGGTTCTTGCACCTCGTAAGCGGCGTTGGTCTGATATCCCGGTTATTGGCGGGGTAATTCCATTAGTGCGTCAATCAGGCCAGTTTTTAGTGGCAGCGTCGGTTGCAGCCGTGGCCATATTAGGTGTGCAAAATTACAACGCACCCGTTGAAGAGCAGCCATTTATGACAGCTCCCCCAATTGCTGGTGCGCAGGGCGGGTTAGCGCCAGTGAGCCTGGAGCAAACGCGGACGGTGCAGCGTAATGATATGCAAGCGTTGTTAGAACAACGTCGCCAACTCAATGCTCTCATCGCTGATCATCAACGGCAGATGCAATTGAAACAGGCACAGTTGCAAAAACAAACTGAGCAAGAAGCAGATAGTACAGATAATTCGGCACAGCCGTAAGGTTATATCGGGCAAAATGCTTTCTTCTAACCTCAAAAAGACCGCTGCGAGGCTCGCGCTTGTAGCGGTTTTTCTATTTTCTAACTATGCATTGGCACAAGAAGCCGTGACGGAAACAGCGGGGACTGTTAAACAGACCGGCGCCGAATGGCTGCTAGGCATGTCTGAAGCGTTGGCAAGACAAAATTATCAGATTTCAATGGTGGTTAATTTACTCGGCCAGGATACTGTTCCTTATGTATGGCGGCATGGTGTTTTTGCTGACGGTATCAGTATGGAGCAATTGAGTATTCTCAATGGGCCCGGTAAGGAATTTATTCGAGTCAATCGAGTGATCAGTGTATTTGAACCCGACGAGGCGCCGTACAGCTTGTCAGGCCATATTATTGATGGCCCCTTTCCTAATCAATTATTAACTGCACCGCTGGCATTACAAAAGGGCTATGATTTTATTGCAGTGGGAAGAGGTCGGGTATCCGGGCGCGCCGCGCAACAAATCCGTATTGTCAGCCGTGATAACTCTCGCTTTGCTTATCAACTTTGGATTGACGAAAGTAGTGGTATACCATTGAAAATGAATATGCTTGAGCAAAACGGTCAATTACTTAAGCAGGTCCAAGTGACGCAGCTGGAAATCAGTGAGCAGCCGAATGAATTCTTCTCACGCATAAATCATGAGGCATTACCCGACGTCACAGCAGTACCTGCTCGTTATCATCAACATAATTGGCAACTTGCGTACATGCCTTTGGGAATGGTTGAGGTCAAGCGCAATACCCATCGCCTGCAAGTGACTGGGCAAGTGGTAGAATATGCGATGTTAAGTGATGGCTTGGTGGATGTTTCAATTTATGTGATGCCAGCCAATGCTACGCCGCTGCAAAATCACGTCTATCGGCATGACTCAGAGACGGTGTTAACGCGCACAGATGGCCAGTTGCAAGTGTCTGTAATTGGTGAAGTCCCGCCGCAAACGGCAAATAAAATCGCCATGTCTATTGTGCCACGAGTCGAATAGAGCAATGGTCGAAGAAATAGCCAAAGTCACTGCGGTAGAAGGTGATTGGATAACCGTTGAAACCCAAATTAAATCTACCTGCAATGCCTGTCATGCCAATAATGACTGTGGTACCGGGGTAGTGGCAAAAGCGCTAGCACCCAAGCGTGAAACGCTGCACTTTAAAACAGATTTGCCGGTTCGCGTAGGCAGCCGTGTAAGAATTGGAATTGCTGAAGAGGCATTGCTTAGTGCTTCGTTTCTCCTTTATGTTGCGCCACTATTACTTTTTATTGGCGCGGCAGTGATGTTTGATCGGCTCTTCGCGGTTTTGGGGGTGAACCACGAATTGTGGGTGTTTGGTGCGAGTGTTTGTAGTGCTTTGGGTGGATTTGTGTGGCTATCCGGTTTACTGAAAAGACGCGAACAAGCGCAATATCATCCAAGGCTTTTGGGAGTCGTATTAGAAGAACCGCAAAATCGGCCCGCAGAACTCAACACACCCTAGCTTTCTAAGCCAGTAACGAGTAAAATCGCACGGTTTTGGGGTCTCTCAACATCCTTTTCAATTTTATCAGGTAGTTTCCATCGCAATGCAGCATAAGCATATACGTAATTTCAGTATCATCGCCCATATCGACCACGGTAAATCCACCTTGTCTGACCGGCTAATTCAAACCTGTGGCGGTCTCAGCGAGCGCGAAATGGCGGCACAAGTTCTTGACTCAATGGATCTTGAACGCGAACGCGGGATAACGATAAAGGCACAAAGTGTTACTTTGAATTATAAAGCCAATGATGGTGAAACCTATCAATTAAATTTTATCGACACGCCAGGGCACGTAGATTTTACTTACGAAGTCTCGCGCTCATTAGCCGCTTGTGAAGGCGCTCTTTTGGTGGTTGATGCTGGCCAGGGCGTTGAGGCGCAAACGCTAGCCAATTGCTATACGGCAATTGATATGGATATGGAAGTGGTACCGATCCTGAATAAGATCGACTTGCCGCAAGCTGAGCCTGAGCGTGTCGCTGAAGAAATTGAAGATATTGTTGGTATTGACGCGATTGACGCGGTGCGCTGTTCTGCAAAAACGGGTGTAGGGATTAATGAGGTTTTAGAAGAGATTGTAAAGAAAATTCCTCCGCCAGAGGGCGATCGAGATGCGCCATTAAAAGCCCTAATTGTTGATTCTTGGTTTGATAATTATCAAGGTGTTGTGTCTCTGGTTAGGATCGTAGAAGGTTCATTGTCGAAAAAAGACAAAATTCAGATTATGTCAAATGGCCAAGTACACCAAGTTGACAAAATCGGAGTTTTCACTCCGAAAGCATTGGAAACAGAAGAACTGAAAGCGGGAGAAGTTGGCTTTGTCATCGCGGGGATTAAAGAAATCCACGGCGCGCCGGTGGGGGATACGATAACCTTAGCCCGCAAACCTGCTGAAAAGCCATTACCAGGATTCAAGAAAGTTAAACCTCAAGTGTATGCGGGACTATTTCCAGTGAGCTCCGATGATTATGAGGATTTCCGTGATGCATTAGCCAAGCTTAGTCTAAATGATGCATCATTGTTTTATGAACCAGAAAGTTCTGCCGCTTTAGGCTTTGGCTTCAGGATTGGTTTCCTTGGTATGTTGCATATGGAAATTATCCAAGAGCGACTGGAGCGAGAATATGACCTCGATCTGATCACTACTGCACCAACCGTAGTCTATGAAGTCGTTACAACCAAAGGCGAGACATTGCAGGTCGATAACCCTTCAAAGCTACCTGCGGTTAATGATATCGAAGAGATCCGCGAACCTATCGTTGAGGCAAATATACTGGTACCGCAGGAATATTTGGGTAACGTTATTACCTTGTGCGTTGAGAAGCGTGGTTCGCAAACCAATATGACCTATCACGGTAAACAAGTCGCGCTAACCTATGAATTGCCGATGGCAGAAGTTGTTTTGGATTTCTTTGATCGCCTCAAGTCGACCAGTCGCGGCTTTGCTTCATTGGATTATAATTTCAAGCGTTTTAGCGCTGCTGACATGGTTCGTTTGGACATTCTAATTAACGGCGAACGCGTTGATGCGTTAGCTGTTATTACACACCGTGACAATGCTCAGCACCGCGGTCGTGAATTGGTCGATAAACTTCGTGAACTCATCCCAAGGCAAATGTTTGACATTGCAATCCAAGCGGCAATTGGCAATCATGTTATCGCAAGAAGTACGGTCAAGCAGTTGCGTAAGAACGTTATTGCTAAGTGTTACGGCGGCGATGTTAGCCGTAAGAAAAAGCTTTTGCAAAAGCAGAAGGAAGGTAAAAAGCGGATGAAGCAAGTCGGCAATGTTGAGTTGCCACAAGACGCTTTCCTCGCAGTACTAAAAGTGGGTAAATAATGGCAAATTATTTTTCATTGATCCTAGTAGTAGTCACTGTGCTATCGGGTCTGATCTGGTTATTAGATGCATTGTTTTTTGCCAAAAAGCGTCAAATGCAAGTAGCCACCGGCAATGTGTCCGTATCCGGATCGGGTGTTATCGAAGATCCTGCAAAAGATCCCTATGTGGTTGATACCGCGAAGCAGATTTTTCCAGTGATAGCCTTCGTTTTGGTATTGCGTTCGTTTATTTACGAACCTTTTCAAATTCCGTCAGGTTCAATGATGCCAACCTTGTTGGTGGGTGACTTCATATTGGTAGAAAAGTTTGCTTATGGGTTAAAAGATCCGGTCGCGCGGCACAAGTTTGTTGAGACAGGCAAGCCTGAGCGTGGTGATGTGGTTGTATTTAAATACCCTGAAGACACTCGGATTGACTACATTAAGCGAGTCGTGGGTTTACCTGGCGATACGATTGAGTACCGCAATAAGCAAATTTTTATTACACCTGCATGTGCTGCTGGTAAAACTTGTGCAGAAAAGTACGCGGTTCCGTTGACTTATGTGAGTAACGATGAATTTGTCCAAGACATGACTCGATTAGAGAAATATCAGGAGCAGCTAGGCGAGGTTACCCATGATATCTTGCGTAATCCTGCACGCATGATCCACCCATCGCGATTTTATCAGCAGCCTGGTACACGCATGAATCAATGGATCGTGCCCGCTGATTCCTATTTTGTGCTTGGCGATAATCGCGAGAATAGCACAGATAGCCGATTCTGGGGATTCGTCCATGATGATCATCTGGTTGGCAAAGCGGTTGCCATATGGATTAGTTTTGAATTTGAACGGCCGCAAGATAGCTTATTACCGCAATGGGTGCCGACCGGCGTGCGTTTTAGTCGCGTAGGTGGAATTAACTAGTTACCCTGTCGGTGCACAAATCGAGGCAATTGAGTGACTGATATTCAGGCGTCAGCCAGACATATTTATAAACACTTAGGCTATCAGTTCACTGATCTTAGCTTATTGCAGCAGGCGCTTACGCACCGAAGTGCTGATAAACATCACAACGAGCGCTTAGAGTTTCTAGGTGATGCGATATTGGGCATGGTAGTGGCTCGTGCACTGTTTGACCACTACCCAGATGTTCCTGAAGGCAAGCTCACGCGCATGCGCGCAAGTTTGGTTAAAGGTGAGACATTAGCCCAAATAGCTAAGGACTGTGAACTGGGTGATTGGTTACGCTTAGGGCCAGGTGAAATGAAAAGCGGCGGTCACCGACGTAGCTCGATTTTAGCTGATGCGGTTGAAGCAATTTTGGGGGCGATTTATTTAGATTCTGACGAACAACAATGTCAGGGCGTGATTTTGACCTTGCTCAATGAGCGTATCAAACAGCTGGATCCTAATGCGCATCCCAAAGATCCCAAAACCCAATTGCAAGAGTTCTTACAGTCACGACAATTACCCTTACCAGACTATAGTGTGACCAATATTCAAGGTAAGGATCACGCGCAAACCTTTTATGTGGATTGCAAGGTCTCGCATCGAGCACTTACCACCCAAGGGATAGGAGCCAGTCGGCGCAAAGCAGAGCAGCATGCAGCACAACTGATGCTGAAGCACGTACAGGAAAATCCAACAGCATGACAGAATTGCAAACTCGATGTGGCATGGTGGCCATCGTTGGGCGCCCCAATGTAGGTAAATCAACGCTACTCAACCAGTTACTAGAACAAAAGGTGAGTATTACCTCGCGTAAACCGCAAACAACGAGACATCGCATCTTGGGTATTGATACACGTGACAACTGTCAAACCATCTATGTTGATACTCCGGGATTGCACAGCGAAGAAAAGCGAGCGATTAACCGAGTCATGAATCGAGCTGCATCGAGTTCTTTGGGCGAAGTCAACTTGGTACTGTTCGTGGTAGAAGGCACCCGTTGGAATGACGATGATGAGATGGTGCTGAACAAAATCCGTAATTCGCGGTTACCCTGTTGGTTAGTGGTCAATAAAATTGACAAAATAAATGAAGAGAGCGAACTGATTGCGCAATTACAGCGACTCAATGAAAAGTTTGATTTTGCTGAATTGATCCCAGTGTGCAGTAAAACCGGTAAGAATGTCGATCGGTTACGGCAACTGGTTATCGCCGCCCAGCCAGAAAGTGAATACTATTTTCCAGAAGACTATATCACCGATCGTTCCAGCCGTTTTATGGCTGCGGAGATTATTCGCGAAAAACTCATGCGCTTTACAGGCGATGAACTACCTTATTCGGTCACGGTTGAAATAGAACAATTTTTACAAACTGACACAGGGATGCTGAGGATCGGTGGTTTAATTTTAGTTGAGCGAGAATCGCAAAAACGCATGGTGATTGGCAAAGGCGGCTCACACCTGAAGAAGATAGGTGCCGAAGCGCGCAAGGACATGGAAGCCTTATTTGATAGCAAGGTATTTTTAGAACTGTGGGTAAAAGTAAAAAGTGGCTGGGCTGATGATGAGCGAGCACTGCGCTCGTTGGGTTACACCGACAACTGATTAAGAGGTCACGCATGACTGATTTGGCAGATATTCGACGCAGTTATACCAAAGGACGTTTGACGGAAGACCAACTGGATGCTGACCCTATGGTGCTGTTTAATCGTTGGTTACAAGATGTTGTGGATAGCCAAATTCCTGATCCTACGGCAATGACGGTGGCAACTGTTGCGGCTGATGGGCAACCGTCACAACGTATTGTGTTGTTAAAGGATGTGAATGCCGAAGGGTTTGTGTTTTTTACCAATTTAGGCAGTCGCAAGGCGCAAGAATTAACGCAGAATCCCAAAATCTCTTTGCATTTCCCATGGTATTTGCTCGAGCGGCAAGTCAGAGTGTGTGGCGAAGCTCAATTACTTTCGCGTACAGCCGTGGCGAAATATTTTCTGTCACGTCCCAAAGAGAGCCAAGTAGCGGCATGGGCGTCGAAACAAAGCCAACCGATTTCTACTCGAGAATTATTGATGACGCAATTCTCACAGTTGAAGCAAAAGTTTGCTAGCGGAGAGGTTCCTGTGCCTGATTTTTGGGGGGGATATCTAGTTAAACCTGCGCTTATCGAGTTTTGGCAAGGTGGCGAGCATCGCATGCATGATCGCTTTGAATACACTCGGCAAGCTGATGCGACATGGAAAATTCAGCGTTTAATGCCTTAGTCGATAGTCATTGTCATTTGGACTTTGCGGCTTTTGATGCCGATCGCGAAGACGTTATTCAGTGCGCAATTGCTGCAGGGGTTGAACGTTTTATGGTGCCTGGTACTGAGGCAAGTCGCTGGTCCGCACTATTAACGTTAGGTCAACATCCGCAGATTGACATTGCGCTTGGATTACATCCTTATTTTTTAATGCCGCACTCAATCGCTGAGCATCGTGAATCTCTCAATCAGTTACGTACACTCGTGTTTCAACAATTGGCTGCCATACGTGCTGTTGGTGAATGTGGGCTAGATGCGGCCATAGAATGTCCAATGGCTACGCAAGTGGAAGTTTTTGATGCACACATTCAACTCGCAAAAGAAGTTAACAAACCCCTCATTATTCATGCGCGTAGAACACACCACCTCATTGCTCAACGTTTAACAACCCATAGTTTTGAATGTGGCGGGATAATCCATGGATTTTCAGGCGGTGTCGAACTAGCCATGAGTTATCTCGAGCGTGGATTTCTATTGGGTATTGGTGGCACCATTACGTATCCCCGTGGCAACAGAACACGTGACACTATTCAAGCTGTAGGACTGGATGCAATCGTACTAGAGACAGACTCACCTGATATGCCCTTGCATGGCTATCAGGGGGCAAGAAATACGCCAGCGCAGACAGCGGAAATAGCCGCCTGTGTTGCGCAAACTCTGAATTTACCTGCTACTGAAGTCTGTCGCCGGACAACGCAAAATTATTTAGCGCTGTTTGCCTAGTCGCTGTTTTGCGCGTATTTGTCTATGCAAGCGAAAGCGTAATTTATAAAACGCTCGGGTAATATACAGCGCCACCAGTGCAGCCATTATCATGAATACTATTCGCTGCTGGTTGAGTTGCTTTTGGTAGGTAGTGTGATGGGCCATCACTTGTTCAGCATCTAGTTGGACTTGTAAATAACCGATTACCTGCGTTGGTCTTTCTGACGCATCACTGACAGCCTCGGTAAACCCAATATCTGCTGCACGACTGATGTCAGCGACGAACGTCAGTGGGGCTTTTTGATGAGTTTTAAAGTCGTCAACAAAAGCGCCTGACACACCTTCTTGAGCTAAAATGCGACCGCGGAAATCATAGACGACGGCACTCACAACATGTGGATCAGAAACGAGTTGGTGCAATGCAACCTGTAATTGCGCGTCATTATCAGTGGCCACATAGTTGGCTAAATCAAGGGCTTTCTGCTGGCTTAGACTACGCCCTAATTGTTCAGCTTGAACGCGATAAAACTGTGTGGTTTGGGTTTTATTGACCCACCATAAATTGGCTCCGACGGCGATCCCGATCAAGATCAAAATCAGATTCGCGATGCGCTTATACACGGTGTATGTACTGTGCGTTGCTATTGCCACTGCGTCGAACCTTTGCAATTAAAACCGTCACATTATGTTATTCCAGAATAATTGCCAAGGGTAGTTTCATGTTCGAAAAGCATTCGGTAGACTTTATGTCCTATTTTTGCAGCTGTGAAATCATTATTTTGGAAATCTCGGATCCGATTCAGTTTGCTTGTGTTACCCAACATGAAAAAGATACCTATGCGGCTTTTCAGCCGATAGCTCAACAGTGCTTGGGATCAGTTTGTTTTAGTTTTATTGGCAGTGGGCAATGGCAGTATTATCCAAGCGATAATTATCAAGACTATGCTCAATGGCTACATGTCGTAATTGTTGCACCTACTTGGACGTTAATTGAAGAGGTGTATACAGAATTACGTCAATTAGCTGATTTTGACGGTTTCTTTATTCATCCCAAGAGTGATTTTGTCACCGCAACGATCGGCTTAGTGTTCCCCATGCGTGCGCTTAAATGTGCACAGCCGGAGGCTGAAATATCGCGTTTACGTGAGTTGTTAGGTGTTGAAGTTGTTGTCACTCAAAATGCCCCGGCATCCAGTCAACCGGGCTTACTCGTTATGGATATGGACAGCACGGTTATTGCGTGTGAGTGCATTGATGAAATCGCCAAGTTGGCCGGTGTTGGTGATGCAGTATCTGAGGTGACTGAGCGGGCGATGCGAGGAGAGTTAGATTTTGCCGACAGTCTGCGCTCTCGGGTGGCATGTTTGCAAGGCTTGCCGGTAAGTACGCTGAACACAGTTCGTCGGCGCTTACCGTTGATGCCGGGTTTGATCAGGCTTGTTGCGCAATTACAGGCGATGAATTGGCGTATAGCGATTGCGTCTGGGGGGTTTACGTTTTTTGCTGAGCATCTCCAGCATCGGTTAGGTTTGGATGCTGCTGTTGCCAATGAGTTAGCCGTTGAAGATGCGCAATTGTCAGGGCAAGTGAACGGTAATATCGTTGATGCACAGGTAAAAGCTGACACAGTCCTACAACTGGCTCAGCAATTTCAGATCGCTCAAACACAAACTATCGCTATGGGTGATGGTGCGAACGATCTCGCGATGATGAAAGTAGCGAGTTTGGGCGTGGCGTTTAAAGCTAAGCCAGTGGTTGAACAGCAAGCAGACGTTGCAATTCAGTTTACCGGACTAGATACACTATTGCTGTATATGCGTTATTGACGCAGTAAGGCTTCAATGTTGTCTGTTTCCACCACATGGTTGGGCGGCCTATAATTGTCTCGTATACGCTGGCTATCAAAGCCATAGCGGTACATAACTTCGTCAGTAATATCGATTAAATTCCCCATAGCGCCAATGCTCCATAGTTGTTCTTCGAGCTCCTTGGCGCGATGGATCGCGTAAACGCTAACGTAATTAAATTCAGATTGAAGTAATTCTAAGTCTGGGCGGCCAGTCAGTGACATGTACACGTGTATCGCGATAAATTGCCCCTGCTTTAACGCATTATGGATAAACGTCTCGCGTTGTTCATCGTCAAGAAACTGCTCTGAAAAACGCGGTTTAATCGCTTCAGTCAATTCAGTAGCAGAGGGGTTAAATGCAATAAACAGTTCTCGATGCAGCGGATTGGGCTCTATTCGCAGTTGGCTAATAGCCTCATGGATAAAACTGTATTCTTTCGACCGGTCACGATATAGAAATTCGAGATTGAATTGTCCGGGCTCGGCAAATTGTTCACCAAGATGGGCAATCCGAGAATTCTGGCCGTGATTGATTACCGTGTCTGGGATGTACTGATTCTTCTCTTTGCGGATAAAAAAGGCGATATTTTCTACATTTTTTGCGTACATACAGCGCAACGCATGGCCAATTCCTGGAATTTCTTCTTCGTCGGCATAGGCTTTTAAACGACTCTTGTTGTGTTTAATGAGGTCATCAAAGAACAACTTAGCTACATTCCCTTCTTCATTGATGACCTTTAAATGTAAAACGTTGCGGTCATTGCTGAGATTAATTACTCGATACTTCAGATTTTCTAAGCGGTATTTTTTGGTGATTTTTTGTAAATGTGGAAAACTCAACACAACCTGGCTGTTGACCTCACCATGAAAGAAGCTGTCTAACTCTATGCGTAAGCCTTGCACCGAAACATCTTCACTGATGCCAGCCAGGGTAATGTCGTCAAACTGAAGTTCAATCTTGGAGCGCAACTGATAGCGAGTTTCAACGCGTTGTTCCAAATACTTAAAGCGAAAAGTCTTTATATCCACTGGAGGCTTATTACGCGGATGACCAAACACTTTCAGCTTAGCGAGCTCAGATCGTTTGATCGGCTGTTTCTCGTAGCATTGTTGGCCCCATTCCGAAGTGACATCAGTAACGATGAGAATGTGTTTAAGGTTCTTTAAACGTGCCATTAAACGCGGGGCAGGTGGATGATTTTGTCTTTTTACTGCTTCGCTGACCGAGTCAGGTATCGATAGAGGAACATGTGCCTGCTCTGGAACTACATCCGTCAGTTGCAGCTTGAAAACCCGCCAACTGACCTTTCGCGCGCCAAAACCAAGGTAAACAGAACGCAAGGTCGGATGATGCTCTAGTTCATCCATGGTGCAAGAGTAGTAATAGATTTTACCGTCTTTTACATGCGTAAACACAAATACAAAGCAGTTACGCTGACCCGCAGGTGCAGTGGCCATTTTCGCAATTCGTGAATGACTGCATAGATAACCAATACGAAAATTATCCGCTTCGTCTGTCCAGTATTGCACCGTATTCCGATTCGCATCATTCAGCATCGCATAGCGAGGGACGTATAGCCCATCAACATAGTCCACAAACACCGGTAGCGAGGGAAAGCGTGGCGTATAATACTGCTCACAGGTTTTACTTTTTATGGCCGCTAAGGTGTTATCCATATTCACTTTATAGCGACGCTTATTGCCATGAATGAATTTTTCTAGGAAGTCATCAAACTGTGGATTTTTATCTTCAGATAGGCGTTTTAAGCGCAGCCGTTGTTCTTTTTGTTCGCGCGCAATCTCCACAATCTGATAATTAATGCCATGCTTTTTATCCAATGCATATTCGGCTTCCATCCCACGAAAATAGACTGATAACTTTTCATTTGGTTTGAACAAATAGTCAGAATTCAGTTTTACGCGCATACCAGAACGCGAAATATCAATGCTGGTTGCGAGTACACTATTGTTGTGTTCAGTAAACAATTCCAGCGCGACGGCATAATTCATACGCTCATCGTCACGCTTTGGATAGGCCATGAGGGAAGTTAAAGGAGCCATGAAACGCTCCAATGGCTGCACGTCGTCTTCCTCATCTTGCTCATTCTTTGCGTTCTTGGCTTCTTCGCGCATGAGCTTAAGATTATTTTCTGTCCTATGGACTGCCTCGTACACACCTAGTGTGTATTGACCAAATATGCGTACTTGCTGCTCAAACGTTTCACGCGCAATTGAATCAAGAAAGTGTTGACGACCGTCGTGCTCAAAAACTTCACATTCACCATCAACTTTACCGCGTAGATCGATCACGCGAATGCAAGGGCGAGCCAGGCGTTTGAGCTCCATTTTTAATAAAAACCGACGGTCACGCGTTAGGTGACTCGCCACTTGGTTAAGGACCTGATTAAACTCAGGTTCATTAACCATCGGTTTGAGGCGCTCAATCAGGTCGCTATATTCGTTTATTTCTGGACTCATTTTGGGCTGTTATAGGTGCGTGTAAAAATAATTGCCATAGAGCAATGAGACTAAATCCTGTAACCTGTATCGGCAAATTTTTATTATCCACCAGTAAGATAGCGAAATTGCCATTAAGGCAATATAACTGAATTAAAGAACCTATGGCAAAACGAAAAACTGCATATGTATGTTCTGACTGCGGTGCAGAGTATCCGCGCTGGCAAGGTCAGTGTAATGATTGTGGGGCATGGAATACCGTGTCTGAAGTTGTACTCGCTCCGGCAAATGCAGGAAGAACTCGCAATCTCAGTGGATATGCAGGGCAAACCCAAGCGAAAATTACTCGTTTAGATGAAATCGTCTTGAGTGACTTGCCGCGTTTCTCATCGACCTTTCAAGAGCTTGATAGAGTGCTAGGCGGTGGTATTGTGCCAGGCGCAGCGATGCTTATTGGAGGCTCACCCGGAGCCGGTAAAAGTACCTTGCTGTTGCAGGTCATGTGCGCCTTATCGCAAACAATGAATACTTTGTATGTCACCGGCGAAGAATCGTTACAACAAGTTGCGTTGCGTGCCGATCGGCTGGGATTACCAAAACAAAAACTTGCGCTGCTGTCAGAAACTAATGTTGATACGATATGCGAACTAGCACAGCAACATAAGCCACAGGTCATGGTGATCGATTCCATTCAGGTTATGCATGTGGCGGACGTGCAGTCAGCACCAGGCAGTGTCTCGCAGGTTCGCGAGAGCGCAGCGTATCTCACGCGATTCGCCAAGCAACACCATATTGCTATGTTTATTGTTGGCCATGTGACGAAAGAGGGGCACTTGGCTGGGCCAAAGGTACTCGAGCATTGTATCGACAGTTCAATGATGTTAGATGGCGACAGCGACAATCGTTATCGAACATTACGGAGCCATAAAAATCGCTTCGGCGCCGTTAATGAACTGGGTGTTTTTGCGATGACCGAAAAGGGTCTAAGGGAAGTAAAAAATCCATCGGCAATATTTTTGAACCGACATGACACTGAATCACCGGGCAGCAGTGTGATGGTGGTTTGGGAAGGCACTCGTCCACTGTTGGTAGAGTTGCAAGCACTGGTTGATTACACTCAATTGAATAATCCACGCAGGGTGGCGGTGGGGTTGGAGCAGAACCGCTTAGCGATGTTATTGGCTGTACTGCACCGACATGGCAACATTCAGATGAATGACCAAGACGTCTTTGCAAACGTTGTTGGTGGCGTGCGGATCAATGAGACGGGTGCCGATTTAGCGTTATTGGTGGCGATGGTATCGAGTTTTCGCAATAAGCCATTACCCCGTGACCTTATCGTTTTTGGTGAGGTAGGGCTTGCCGGAGAAATTCGCCCGGTTCCGAATGGTACGGAACGTTTGACTGAAGCAGCCAAGCATGGTTTTAAGCGGGCTATAGTCCCGCTTGCGAATCAGCCAAAACAGACGATCCCAGGGTTGAGTGTATTGGGAGTCAAGCGATTAGAGGAGGCGCTTGAGGCGCTCAATTAACACTTACTCACAGGAATTTGTATGCTCAGAAATGTTGTTGCTGCAAGCGTTATCATCGCATTCTTGGTTGGCGTATATTTGTACCCGCGGTCAACACATGAACCAACTCCGAGTATCTACGATACCCCCTTGACGCACGCGGACGTTGTCTTCGAGCGCGATGTTAAGCCCGTAATGGATCGCCGCTGCGTTGTTTGTCATGCCTGCTATGACGCGCCATGTCAGTTAAAACTGGGATCCTTCAACGGCGTAGCCCGTGGCGCCTCAAAGGCACCAGTATACAAAGGTGATCGCCTACTGGCAGCCGACCCCAGCCGCTTATTCATTGATGCACATAGCGTGAGTGACTGGCGCAATAAAGACTTTTTTGCGGTATTAAATGAAGGGGAACAGTCGCCAGCACAGAATGTCGAGCGCAGTCTACTGATCAAAATGTTAGAGCAAAAGCGTCAGTATCCTCTTAACGACCAGAAGCAGCTCGGTAAAGAATTTAATTTAGATATTAACCGCGAGTGGCAGTGTCCAACCTTTGCGGAACATGCCGACTATCAAAAAGAGTACCCCAAATGGGGAATGCCTTATGGTCTGCCGCAACTAAGCGCAGACGAACATATAACCATTACACAATGGGTAGAACAAGGTGCTGCAACCGAGCCTATGCCACCAGTACCCCAATACGAACAGCAACAGATCGCGCAATGGGAAGGGTTTTTAAATGGAGATTCGCTCAAACACCAGTTAATGGCCCGCTACATGTATGAGCACTTTTTCATCGCTCATTTATATTTCGCTAATAGTAACACCGATCAGCGGCCTATATTTTTTCGGTTATTTAGGTCAAAAACGCCACCGGGTGAGCCGATCGAAATTATTGCGACACGGCGGCCATTTTCTGATCCCGGCGTAGTGCGAGTGTACTATCGCTTTGCGCCAGTGCGAGAAACCATTGTTGATAAGACCCATATGCCATTTCGACTCGATAGTCAGCGTATGCAGCATTACCAACAATGGTTTATCGACGCTGATTATGAAGTTACTAGCCTACCGGGCTACGCAACTGAAAGTGCATCCAATCCTTTTGTTACCTTTAAGCAAATTCCTATCAATGCGCGCTATCGGTTTATGCTGAGTGAGGCTCAATACACCATCATGCAGTTTATCAAAGGACCGGTATGCCGTGGTCAGATTGCATTGAATGTGATTAATGACCATTTTTGGGTGTTTTTTGCTGAACCGTCGCTATCAATTCTTGAGCATGAAGCTGACTTCTTGAGTCAAGCACGTGACAAGATTGAATTGCCCGCTGCGGCCGATAGTAATGCGCTACCAACGAATTGGATTACCTATGCTGAGCAAGAAAAAGACTATATCGCAGCACGTAGCGAATATTTAAACCAAACAATTAATCAAACGTTGCCGTTGGACTTGTCGCTGATTTGGGACGGTGAGGGGAGCAATGATAATGTGGCGTTAACGGTTTTTCGCCACTTTGATGCTGCTACGGTCGTGAAAGGGTTAGTGGGTGAGAAACCGCAAACTGCGTGGATTATCACATACCCGTTATTCGAACGGATCCATTATTTGCTGGTCGCCGGATACGACGTCTACGGCAATGTTGGGCACCAACTGAACAGCCGGATGTACATGGACTTTTTGCGCATGGAAGGTGAATTTAATTTTCTTTCCTTATTGCCAAAAACGAGTCGAAAAGCCACTTGGGAAAAGTGGTATCGAGGGATTATTTCACCCGTTGAGGAGTACGTTGCCTCAGCCAATATTTTAACCGGTGAGACTCAATTGAACTATGTCACAGAGCAACCACTCGATGAGCTATTGCAGTTGTTGTCCGATCATGTTGCGGCTGCGGTGAATAATGAACATGCACTTGCCAACGGGTTTACACAGCTGGATGCCTTGCTGCAATTGGACGGCCAAATAGGGCGCCATGCTGCTTTATTACCGCAGGTCAGCTTTATACGCATACATGATAAGAAGTCGCAGCAACGCCATTTTTATTCGTTACTTCGCAATAATGCTTACAGTAACATTTCGCATATCTTTGCAGAGCAAGCACGGCGAATACCGGAAGAAGACTCACTCACTGTTGGGTACGGTTTTTTAAGCTCACATCCGAATGCATTTTTCGATGTTGCGGCTAGCGAAGTACCAGACTTTGTGCAGGCCATTGAAAAGCTTGCAACCGAACAGGATAGGGAACAATTATTTGATCGCTTTGGTATCCGGCGCACATCTGAGCAGTTTTGGTCTTACGCCGATGACTTGCACGATTATTATCAGCAGCGCGACCCTGTGCGTTTTGGTTACTTCGATTTTAATCGATTGGAAGACCATTAGGGTTAGATTGGTATATCCAGTGACTTGCAAAACGGCGACCTAAGGTCGCCGTTTTGTATTTGGATTTACTTGCTGATCCGTTTGTATTTGAGACGATGCGGCTCTACCACATCCTGACCGAAGTTTTCCTTCAACCAGCGCTCATAGTCACTGTAGTTGCCTTCAAAGAAATTGGTTTTACCTTCATCGCGATAATCAAGGATGTGCGTGGCTACCCGATCGAGGAACCAGCGGTCGTGCGAGATAACCATGGCGCATCCCGGAAATTCCAGCAATGCGTTCTCTAATGCGCGCAAGGTTTCAACGTCAAGATCGTTGGTCGGCTCATCCAGTAGTAACATATTACCGCCGGCTTTTAGTAATTTTGCGAGGTGTACACGATTACGTTCCCCCCCGGATAAGTCTTTGATGAACTTTTGTTGGTCGGTGCCCTTAAAGTTGAAGCGACTGCAATACGCGCGACTATTGATCTCAAAATTACCAATACGAATGATATCTTGGTCATCAGAAATTTCTTTCCAAACGGTATTGTTGCCGTTCATATGATCACGGAATTGTTCAACACTGGCGATTTGTACGGTCTCGCCTAGTTCAATCTGCCCTGAATCTGGTTGCTCTTGACCACTGATCATACGGAACAAGGTTGACTTACCTGCACCGTTAGGACCAATAATCCCGACGATAGCGCCTTTCGGAACGCTGAGCTCCATATTATCAATCAGGACACGGTCACCGTAGGACTTCTTTAGGCCGCTAATATCAAGCACTTTATCCCCGAGTCTTTCCCCCGGCGGGATGAATAACTCGTTGGTTTCATTGCGTTTTTGATACTCACCTGTACTAAGCTCTTCGAAGCGCGCCATCCGTGCTTTGCTCTTGGCCTGACGACCTTTAGGGTTGGTGCGAACCCATTCGAGTTCTTGCTTTATTGACTTCTGCCTTGCGGACTCGGTGCGTTCTTCCTGTTCAAGCCGTGCTTCTTTCTGTTCAAGCCACGATGAATAGTTGCCTTCCCAAGGAATACCTTCGCCACGGTCCAATTCCAAGATCCAACCGGCCACGTTATCCAAGAAATAACGGTCGTGGGTAATCGCAACGACAGTCCCTTCATAATCGTGTAAAAATCGCTCTAACCAGGCCACAGACTCTGCATCTAGGTGGTTGGTTGGTTCATCGAGCAATAACATGTCAGGCTTTTCAAGCAATAGGCGACATAACGCCACACGGCGACGTTCACCACCCGATAGTTTACTTACATCTGCATCCCATGGAGGCAGACGTAGAGCATCAGCCGCTCGCTCTAGGGCATTGTCCAGATTATGCCCATCTTTGGCCTGAATGATTGCCTCAAGTTCACCTTGCTCTTTGGCTAAGGCATCAAAATCGGCGCCTTCTTCTGCGTAAGCAGCATAGACTTCCTCAATGCGCTTAAGTGCATGAACTACGTCTGCAACGGCATCTTCAATATTGCCGCGTACATCTTTGCTTTCATCAAGCTTAGGTTCTTGGGGTAGGTAGCCAATTTTGATCCCCGGTTGAGGGCGAGCCTCACCCTCAATATCAGTATCAACCCCAGCCATGATGCGGAGCAAGGTTGATTTACCTGCGCCATTGAGACCCAGAACGCCGATTTTTGCACCGGGAAAAAAGCTGAGCGAAATATTCTTTAGGATATGCCTGCTAGGTGGGACTATTTTGCCCACTCGGTGCATACTGTACACGTACTGTGCCATTTAAATTCTCGTTACGTTAAGTAAAAAGCGTATTGTAAATAAAATTGCATAACTATGGCTACACTTACCGCAGTAAAGTTGCAGAAACGAAAACGGCTAGGAACATAAAAAAAGCGCCATAGTGGCGCTCAATAGGAGGGAGAAATCAGAATCGCTAATAATGTTTGGCGGTATTGTAATGCCTAATTGCAGTCTCTGGGCGCCAATTCCGTGGACGCGGCAGACGACCCAGCAGCAGGAAAAAGCATGCTGCAATCACAGGGGGTATTAATAACCAGTTCGATGGTTCGGCAATACCCAAAAAGTACACAGCGACACCAGTGCCTACGATCAGTAATAGCGAAAACAAAAAAGAAATCACAATATACCTCCAAGTCTCTGCAATACCAGGGCTAAGCAGACCGCATGTTTGTCGGCGAAACGAAATTCACACCATGGAATTTTGTTCGCATGAATCACTGTAATACTTTGGAAATACGTTGCGGATAAATAATCGGATTGCTTTTTGTAATAAAAATGTAAATAAAATCTGCGCGGTGCCTTAATCCAGCATCTGGGAATTGATTTCAATTAGCAACCGCAGGCTAATTGGCCTAAAATGCCCGGCATAAAAGCACGAATAGGAAAAGTTATGCCGCAATTCAGCGTGAGTGAATTGGTACTCCATGTGGGCGGACAATCGGTTGCCGATGATGTTTTAAACAGCAAGGTAATAACGGGCGTCAACACATTGATGTCGGCCAATGATCAACAAGTTTCATTTTTCACCAATAGTAAATACAAAGGTGAGCTCGCCGAGACCAATGCGGGTGTTGTATTAGTATCAGAAGAGCATCAAAACCTCCTCCCTGAACGTGCATTAGTTGTCAGCAATCCACATGCGGCGTTTGCTAAAATCGCGCAGTTATTTGATAACACCCCTCGGGTGGCTAACGGCATTGCCCAATCTGCAACAATAGCGGCCTCTGCAAGGTTAGGAGAAAACGTCAGTATCGGGCCAAATGCGGTGATTGCAGCTGGTGTTTATGTGGGGGATAACGTGCAAATAGGTGCGAATACTGTGATTGGTGAAGGTGCCGAGATCAGTAATGATTCGGTCATCTATCCTAACGTGACGATTTATCATGGCGTGCAACTCGGTCAAGCGGTTACTGTACATAGTCAAACTGTGATTGGATCGGACGGTTTCGGTTATGCGAATGAAAAAGGCGAATGGTTAGCAATCCCGCAGACCGGGACGGTGATTGTAGGTGACCGCAGTCAAATTGGTGCTGGCACGACCATCGACCGCGGCGCGCTCGAAGATACTGTTATCGGGACCAACGTAATTATCGATGATCAGGTGCATATTGGACACAACTGTCGTATCGGTGACCACTCATGTATCTGCGGTAAAACAGGCATGGCAGGCAGCGTGACTATCGGCAAGTACGTGGTAATTGCCGGTAGTGTTGTCATTAATGGGCATTTGAGTATTGCTGACAAGGTTCAGATCACGGGTTTCTCGATGATTACCAGTGACATTACCGAGGCGGGTGTCTATTCTTCGGGGCAACCCGCTATGCCGAATCGCGAATGGCGCAAAAATGCAGTGCGTGCACGCCAACTTGATGATTTGTTCGCGCGCGTCAAACAGCTCGAGAAACAACTGCAAAAATAAATCTACACTAGACCACAACTATCTAACAAAATCGGTATACTTAGCGAACAAAATGACTAGAATATGCGCTCGTAATTTTTCCGCAGCGCATGTTCAATAACATCGCGTAACCGTACCTCGCTGTTAAGGAGCCTTTATGCTTTCACGCAACATGACAATTGCTGATTTTGATCCGGAACTCGCCAAAGCCATTGAAAATGAAAATACACGCCAAGAACACCATATTGAGTTGATTGCATCTGAAAACTATTGCAGTCCGCGTGTACTTGAAGCGCAAGGTTCTCAGTTAACCAATAAATACGCCGAAGGCTATCCTGGGAAGCGCTACTATGGTGGCTGTGAGTATGTTGATATCGCAGAAGAATTGGCCATAGAACGCGCAAAACAGCTCTTTGGTGCTGAGTACGCCAACGTACAACCGCATTCTGGCTCTCAAGCAAATACTGCCGTTTTTATGGCTCTGCTGGATGCTAACGATACGGTTCTGGGGATGAGCTTAGCCGATGGTGGTCACCTTACGCATGGTTCACATGTTAATTTTTCCGGTAAAACTTATCATGCAGTGCAGTATGGCTTGAATGAGGAAACCGGCGAAATCGATTATGCACAGGTTGAGGCGTTGGCAGAAGAGCATAAACCTAAAATGATCATCGGCGGCTTCTCTGCCTATTCAGGGATTGTCGATTGGCAACGGTTCCGTGCAATTGCTGACAAGGTAGGGGCCTATTTGCTTGTTGATATGGCACACGTTGCCGGTTTGGTTGCGGCTGGTCTCTATCCGAATCCACTACCGCATGCGCACGTGGTAACGACAACGACACACAAAACCTTAGCAGGACCGCGCGGTGGTTTGATCTTGTCATCGTGTGGCGATGAAACCTTATATAAGAAATTAAACAGTTCAGTATTCCCCGGCAATCAAGGTGGTCCACTGTGCCATGTCATTGCAGCAAAAGCTGTAGCGTTTAAAGAAGCCCTTGAGCCAGAATTCAAAGTTTATCAACAGCAAGTGTTGGCGAATGCCAAGGCAATGGTTGCTGTGATGCAACAGCGCGGCTATAAGATTGTGTCAAATGGCACGGATAACCATCTTTTCTTGCTAGACCTTATTGACAAAGATATCACCGGGAAAGATGCCGATGCTGCGTTGGGTAATGCAAATATTACGGTAAATAAAAATTCGGTTCCTAAGGACCCTCGCTCTCCTTTTGTCACCAGTGGTTTACGCATAGGTACGCCAGCAATCACTCGGCGAGGCTTTAAAGAAGCTGAAGCAGAGCAGGTGGCAACTTGGATTTGTGATGTGCTCGATAATATGGGTGATGAAACTGTAATTGCACGTGTACGCGACGAAGTTGTTGCGCTGTGCACTCGCTTCCCAGTGTACGCGAACTAAGCGAATGCATTGCCCTTTCTGTACGGCACAAGATACTAAAGTGATCGACTCTCGGCTGGTCGCCGAGGGTCATCAAATTAGACGGCGCCGTGAGTGTGTGGATTGCCATGAACGTTTCACTACCTTTGAATTAGCGGAATTGGTTTTACCCCGCGTAATCAAAAGGGACGGTAGCCGCGATCCATTCAATGAAGAAAAGTTACGCGCCGGAATGTTGCGCGCACTTGAGAAACGCCCCGTCAGTACTGAACAAATTGAACAGTGCATTGTAAAAATAAAATCGGCTTTACGCGCGACTGGTGAACGAGAGGTCAGTAGTGAAATGGTCGGCAACTTAATTATGGACGCACTGAAAGAGTTGGATAAAGTCGCATATGTGCGCTTTGCCTCGGTGTATCGTTCATTTGAAGATATTCGTGAGTTTGGTGAAGAGATTGCCAAGCTTGGCGATTAGTTGAATCAAGGCACCTCTATGCATAGTCGCGTTGTCGATACTAGCTTTATGTTACGGGCTATCGAGCTCGCGCGCCGAGGTCAATATACAACGACACCCAATCCATGTGTGGGTTGCGTCATTGTAAATGCACAGGGAACCATAGTCGGAGAGGGCTTTCATCAGCAAGCCGGAACTCCGCATGCCGAAGTACACGCCCTGAGGGCCGCCGGAGCGCATGCGCTAGGTGCAACTGCTTACGTCACCCTCGAACCTTGTAGTCACCATGGCCGCACTGGCCCTTGCGCGGATGCATTGATTCAAGCCGGTATCAGCCGTGTAGTAGTCGCTGTGCAAGATCCAAACCCATTAGTCGCAGGGCAAGGAATTGCGAAATTGCAAGCGGCAGGCATAAATGTATCGCTGGGGATTGCACAGGCAGAGGCAAGCGAAATAAACCGCGGGTTTATCAAGCGCATGTTAACGGGGCGACCCTTTGTAACGCTTAAACTCGCCGCGAGTTTGGATGGCAGAACCGCACTGCATAACGGACAAAGTCAATGGATTACAGGCTCTGAGGCGCGCCGCGATGTACATATCGAGCGGGCTAAACATTGCGCCATTCTAACTGGCGCCGACACCGTGTTATTGGATAACCCACAATTAACAGTGCGCTTGTCTGCAGATGAGTTTTATCCTCAAGAATTGCAGCAACAAGCCGTGCGACAACCTGCACGAGTCATTATTGATAGCAAAAATCGCCTGCATAGTGAGTTGCAAATCATGGCGCAAGAAGGGCAGACGATTGTGGTCAATGAGGCAGAAAATAATGCATTAGCGCACTTGCCTGCGGCACAAGTGCTACAATGGCAGATAGCCAAAACACAGGGTTTTATTGATTTGCCCGCGCTGCTTATACGGATGGGGCAAGCCGCTTTTAATTCCGTCTGGTTGGAATGTGGCCATCGACTGGGTGGCGCTATGCTGAATGCGGGTTTAGTCGATGAAATTATTGTTTATCAAGCCCCCAAGTTGATGGGAGATACGGCAAAGCCACTGATCATGTTGCCGACTTATGAGTCGATGCAACAGGTCCCTGCATTCAGTCTTACAACGGTTGAAAGGCTTGGGAATGACCTTAAATTGGTGCTTAGACCACAAACGTAACTGACTGGAGTCGAGATGTTCACAGGAATTATAAGTGCCGTGGGTACGCTAACCGCACTGCAACACAAGGGCGATGATATGCGTATCACGGTCAATGTTGGCAAACTCGATATGGCAGATGTGGCGCTGGGCGATAGTATCGCTACCAATGGTGTTTGTTTAACGGTTGTTGCTTTTGACCAGCATTCGTTCAGTGCCGATGTGTCTGCAGAGACCCTCAAATACACCGGTTTTGGCCAATATGCGGTAGGTACCCGAGTCAACTTAGAAAAGGCCTTGGCAGTCAGTGACCGCTTGGGTGGGCATATCGTTTCTGGACATGTTGATGGGATTGGTACCATTAGCAAAATCAATCACCATAGCAAGTACATAGAGTTTTGGGTGACTGCACCAGCATCGCTTGCCAAGTATATTGCGCACAAAGGCTCGATAACGGTGGATGGTATCAGTCTGACCGTTAATGAGGTCAACGGTACCGATTTTATGCTCTGGATCATTCCGCATACGTTGCAAGAAACTGTTATGGCGGATTATCAGGTTGGTTCTCGCATAAACCTAGAAGTTGACTTGGTCGCCCGCTATTTAGAGCGGCTACTAATGGGCGCTGACGCAGCGAAGGCTTCAACAAGTAAGCTCGACATGGCGTTTTTGGCCGAACACGGATTTTTAAAACAATAAAAATAATCGCTTAATCTTTACCTTACAGAGAGCACGATGGCACTGAACACACCACAAGAAATTATTGAAGATATTCGTAATGGTCGTATGGTCATTTTGATGGACGATGAAGATCGCGAGAATGAAGGCGATTTGATCATGGCAGCCCAGCATGTTACGCCAGAAGCAATTAACTTTATGGTGAAGCATGCGCGCGGACTGGTGTGTTTACCCATGACCGCTGAGCGCTGCCAGCGCCTAAACCTGCCGCTAATGGTCAACAATAATGGCGCCCAGTTTTCGACTAACTTTACTGTTTCAATTGAGGCCGCAGAGGGCGTAACCACCGGTATTTCAGCGGCCGACAGGGCAAAAACCATACTGGCAGCAACGGCACCTGATGCAAAAGCATCAGACATCGTTCAGCCGGGGCACATTTTTCCATTAATCGCTAAGCAAGGTGGAGTCTTAAATCGAGCTGGACATACCGAGGCGGGGGTAGATTTAGCGCGCTTGGCAGGCTGTGAGCCAGCAGCAGTGATTGTCGAAATTTTGAATGACGACGGCACTATGGCAAGGCGCCCAGAATTAGAAGCGTTTGCGCAGAAGCATAACCTGAAAATGGGCACCATTGCAGACCTTATCGAATACCGCAACATCAATGAGACGACGATTGAGCGAGTAGCCCAGTGCCACTTACCTACGCAATACGGTGAATTTGAACTTTTTACCTTCCGCGACATTATTGATAATCAACTGCATTTCGCCTTGAAGAAGGGCGATATTGTGGCTGATAAACCAACATTAGTGCGTGTGCATTTGCATAATACTTTTTCTGACCTGCTGGGATCCACGCGTTCGCTCAGTCGCTCTATGACTTTACCACAAGCGATGCAACGGATCGCGAATGACGGTGGGGTACTCGTGTTGTTGGGTAAAGAAGAAGATATCGCGCAACAAGTGCATCAATTTGAAATGGAAGATCGCGGTGAAACACCACCCGCAGCGGATTGGAAAGGATCCTCGCGAACTGTTGGGGTAGGTAGCCAAATTTTAGCCTCATTGGGGGTTAAGCAGATGCGATTGTTAAGCAAGCCAGTCAAATACCACGCTCTATCGGGTTACGGACTGGAAGTAGTCGAATATATACACGAATAATTAGTTTTCTTTAGCTAGACTGGCGAAAAGCTGTGCTATAATGCGCGCCGAAATTTTTAGGGGTTGTGAAATGAATGTAATTGAAGGTAATGTCAGAGCAACGGGTAAGCGGTTTGCTATTGTGGTTTCGCGGTTTAATAGCTTCGTTGTAGAGAGTTTGTTAGAAGGGGCGCTCGACACCTTGGAGCGTTTCGGCGAAGTTAATGATGCAGATATTACCGTTGTGCGTGTACCAGGCGCATACGAATTACCCATTGCAGCCAAGAAGCTAGCGGCCAGTCAGAAATTTGATGCCATTATCGCCTTGGGCGCGGTTATCCGTGGTGGAACTCCACATTTTGACTTTGTTGCAGGCGAATGCAACAAAGGACTGGCGCAGGTTTCACTGGATTTTGCTATTCCAGTTTCTTTTGGCGTTATTACCACTGACAGCATTGAACAGGCGATTGAGCGTTCTGGTACCAAGGCAGGCAATAAAGGTGCCGAGGCCGCCATGGGCGCGCTGGAAATGGTCAACGTCATGGCAAACATCGAGCAGCAACTGGGTGAATAACGTGAAAGTATCACCTCGCCATAGAGCGCGCGAACTGGCATTGCAAGGCGTCTACTCTTGGCAAATGTCGAATAATGCGATTGAACAAGTGGAGTTGATGTTAGCCACAAGTAACGATATGAAGCAGGTCGATATGACACTGTTTCAGCGTTTGTTGCGTGGTTGCGCTGAGCACACTGACCAATTAGATGAGCAAATCAAGCCCTACTTGGGTCGCTTGCCTGAAGAGCTTGATCCGATAGAAAAGGCAACCTTGCGCATCGCTACGTTCGAACTCGTACATTGCATAGAGACACCCTATAAAGTCATCATCAATGAGGCAATTGAGTTAGCCAAAAGTTTTGGCGCGCAAGACAGCCATAAATTCATCAATGGTGTTTTAGACAAAGCGGTAAAAACACTGCGTAAGCACGAGCGTAGTTAGTCACGTGAAGGAATTCGATTTAATTGAGCGTTTTTTTAAACGCGGTGGCTACACGCGTAAAGACGTATTAATCGGCATTGGCGATGATGCCGCAGTCACACAAGTGCCTGACAAGCAGTGCTTGGCAACCACCACTGATACCTTGGTTAGCGGCGTACACTTTCTTCCGGACGCTCCCGCTCATGCGGTTGCGCACAAGGCAATGGCTGCGAATCTTAGTGATTTGGCAGCAATGGGGGCAGAACCCGCTTGGGTAAGCTTGTCTTTATCGATCCCTGCAACTGAAGAAGCATGGCTGGACGCGTTCAGCCAAGGTATTTATGAGTTGCTTGAGTATTACCACGTGCAATTGATAGGCGGTGATACGGTTTCAGGTCCACTTTCTTTAACCATAACTGCGCAAGGTTTTGTACCCGAAGACTCAGCGTTAAAGCGATCTGGTGCTAAGCCAGGAGATTGGATCTATGTGACGGGGCATGTAGGCGATGCAGGCGCTGGGCTTGATATCCTGAAGCATGCGTTAGAGGCAACGGGTGCTGACGCCGATTACTTAATTAAGCGTCATCGTTACCCCAGCCCGCAGGTGGTCGCAGGGACTGCACTGCGCCGTTGCGCGAGTGCCTGTATTGATATCAGTGATGGCTTGTTGGCCGATTTATCGCACATTTTGAAAGCCTCTAAGTGTGGAGCTCTCGTGCATGTTGATCGTTTACCGCTGTCACAAGAGCTGAGCAATGTGGTAACCCCTACTCAAGCCATCCAATACGGTTTAACGGCAGGCGATGATTACGAGCTCTTGTATACCATTGGTGAAGAATATAAGAGTAAAGTGGAAACTGCGCTAACAACATTCGGTATTAAGACAACCTGTATTGGTCAAATCACGGGGCTGGTCGATAAGATCGAGTTGCGCCAAAACGATAAGCCCTTTGCGTTTACTGGTCGCAAAGGTTTCGAACATTTCAATGGAAGCTGAGCTGCGCGCTAAAGTATCCATGCGCAATCCGGTGCATTTCCTAGCATTGGGATTTGGCAGCGGATTAATTCCATTTATGCCCGGAACTATGGGATCGCTTGCTGCCATTCCTGTGCTGGCCGCATTGTCCATGCTCAGTATGGAGTGGCTGGTGCTTTGTGCCTGCCTTGCAAGCGTTGTTGGTATCTGGATCTGTGATAAAACTGCCGTCGATATGGGGGTGCATGATCACGGCTCGATTGTCTGGGATGAAGTCGCGGGTATGTTGGTCGCTTTTTTATTCATCCCTATAACACCTGCCACATTAATCGCGGGATTTGTACTATTCCGAATTTTTGACATTCTCAAGCCATGGCCAATCAGTTTTCTTGATAAACACTTACATGGCGGTCTCGGGATCATGTTGGATGATATTGTGGCAGGCCTAATGACTTGCGCCTGCCTCCATTGGATGGTTCTGCCCTTATTGTTTTAGCGCAGCGATCTGGTTTAGTATGCCTTGGGTATCCATGCCGAGTTCGGCATACATTTCTTGTTGAGTACCCTGCAGTATAAATTGATCCGGTAACCCCACCTTACGCAAGCGAACATGGAGTCCTTGTGCATGCAAGTATTCACCGACAGCACTGCCTGCGCCGCCCATAATAGCCCCATCTTCAACGGTGACAATCGCATCGTGTTGTGCGGCAATACGTTCTATCATGTCAGTATCTAACGGCTTAACAAAGCGCATATCAACCAAGGTGGCGTCGGCTTCCGTAGCGGCCGCTTCGGCATAGTTGATTAGGGTCCCGAAGTTCAATATTGCAATAGATTTACCTTCCCGCAACAAACGTGCTTTGCCAAGTGGGAGCTCTGTCATTTCAGTATTTATTTCCGCACCAGTACCAGTACCTCTAGGATAACGAACCGCCACTGGAACCTGCGCTTTGTGTCCAGTATAAAGCATCTGTCGACATTCATTTTCATCACTGGGCGTCATGATCATCATATTCGGTATACAACGCAGAAAGCTGATATCGAAAGCACCTTGGTGAGTAGGGCCATCAGCGCCCACTATCCCGGCTCGGTCAATTGCAAACAAAACAGGTAAATTTTGAATGGCAACATCGTGGATCAACTGGTCATAGGCACGCTGTAAAAACGTCGAATAAATCGCCACAATCGCATTCAACCCTTCACGCGCCATACCCGCGGCTAAGGTAACCGCATGTTGTTCGGCGATGGCAACGTCAAAGTATTGTTGCGGGTACTCTTGAGAGAAGCGGACCATACCTGAACCTTCGCGCATAGCTGGAGTTACTGCTACTAGTTTCGGATCCTGAGCCGCCATGTCACAAAGCCAATCGCCAAATACTTTGGAGTAGGTAGGGCCACTGGGTTTACTTACGGGTAATGCGTTATCAGCCGGATTAAATTTTGGTACGGCGTGATATTTGATTGGATCTTTCTCGGCAACGTCGTAGCCCTTACCTTTGCGCGTGACTACATGGAGTATTTGCGGGCCTTTCATTTTGCGCATATTGCGTAAGGTATCGACCATACCATTGACGTCGTGGCCATCGATAGGGCCGATGTATTTAAAACCTAGTTCTTCGAAAATGGTACCTGGCACAACCATGCCTTTGATATGCTCTTCGGCGCGACTAGCAAATTCCTTGATCGGCGGAACGTTGCTTAAGAGTTTTTTACCGCCATCACGGATACTATTAAACAAATTTCCTGTAAGTAGACGAGCAAGGTGGCTGTTGAGAGCACCAACATTTTCAGAAATTGACATTTCATTGTCGTTTAAGACAACGACCAGATCTTTATCGATATCACCGCCATGATTGAGTGCTTCAAATGCCATCCCTGCAGTCATAGCACCGTCACCGATAACTGCGACGATTTTTCTGTCTCTTTGTTCTTTCTCTGCAGCGATTGCCATACCAAGCGCAGCGCTAATAGAAGTAGAGGAATGCCCTACGGCAAAGGTATCAAACTCACTCTCTGGCGGCCATGGGAAAGGGTGGAGACCACCTTTTTGTCGAATAGTGCGCATTCGCTCACGGCGACCGGTAAGAATTTTATGTGGGTAAGCTTGATGACCGACATCCCATATCAGACGATCGAAAGGCGTTTGATAGACATAGTGCAACGCAACGGTTAGTTCAACCGTTCCTAATCCTGAAGCGAAGTGACCACTGCTTTGGCTAACGCAAGCCAATAGATACTGGCGTAACTCACCAGCTAAAACCTTTAATTTGTCTTGCGGCAAGGTCCGCAGGGCGGCAGGGTCGTTAGCCAAAGCCAACGTTGGATACTGGTTGATATCTAATGTCATGCGATTAATGGGTTCTACTTAGCATTAAGTCGGCAAATTGCCGTAATAGCTGGGTATTGTAAGGCAAAGTGTCCAAGGCTTGAAGCGCTAGTGTGTGATATTCCTGTAGTTGTACCTTTGATTGTGCAAGGCCAAGCAAGGCGGGGAATGTTGATTTATTAGCACGCTCGTCGGATCCCGCGGGTTTGCCCAAGGTTTCACTACTGGCAGTGACATCTAAAATGTCATCTTGAATTTGGAAAGCTAGACCGATGGCTTCAGCATATGCGGCAAACGCCTGCTGTTCACGTTCCGCCAAATTAGCATCTAACATCGTTGCTGTAATAGCACAGGCTTTAAGTAAAGCGCCCGTTTTCAACTGGTGGAGTTTGATTAAATAATCCGTAGAAACACGTGTGTTGGTTGCCGCCAAGTCCATCGCCTGACCACCGCACATACCTTGATAACCTGATGCTTGACTTAGACAACGAATGATATCGATACGTTGAGCATCCGATAATTGGGCAGTTGCAGGCCCTGAAAGTATTTCGAAGGCTAACGTTTGTAATGCATCACCGGTTAAAATAGCGGTAGCCTCATCAAACTTGATATGACAAGTAGGTTGACCTCGGCGTAATTCATCATCGTCCATTGCTGGCAGGTCGTCATGCACTAACGAATATGCGTGAATACACTCAATGGCTGCGGAAACTGCAATTGCACATGCCCGCGGGGCATGAATGCAATCTGCAATAATACCATGTAGCAATGGTCGCATGCGTTTACCACCAACTAGCAGAGCATATTGCATCGCGGCTTTAAGTTGCGGTGCATGCTCGGGCAATTGAGCGATTTGCTGATTTAAAAATTCGTCAACTTCATGCCTCACAGCATGATGGAAATCAGAAAGGGAGCTATTCATCGCTGCTATTTAGGTCACCGAGTTCTTGATTGCCATTTTGGTTCATCAGCACTTTAACTTTTTGTTCTGCAGCTTCTAGCGTGGCTTGCCCTTCTTTAGTCAATTGCACGCCGCGCTCGAATTTTTCCAACGCTGTTTGCAAGGGAAGGTCACCTTGTTCCATATCTTTCACAATTTGTTCAAGTTCTGCGATGGTTTGTTCAAAGTTGCTCAACTTGTCATCCACACGTGTCTGAAAATATTGGCGAACCTTACCGAACGAGACATAGCGGGTCAACGTTTTTACGCTGATCTAAACCATCCTTGCTAACCACTTGATGACGCATGGGCAAACTAGCCATCTAAGGTAAAGTAACAACAATAAAACCAGTGTTCTGCGGCTCTGCTATATTGTATAAATGTGGGGTAGCTGAAGGTGCAAATGAACCAAACTCCAAGCCCTAAGCAAGTGGAGTATAGAAATTATTGTACTGGTCGATACAATGGCTAGCATAGAATCTTATATCAGTGTTGCAACATAGGAGTCGCAAGTGGATTTAGCAACCGTCATAGGCATTATTGGCGCGATAGGTTTCGTTGTTATGGCGATGGTGCTGGGCGGCGATATGGGTATGTTTATCAATGTCCCCTCAATACTTATCGTGTTCGGCGGCACTATCTTTGTTGTGCTCTCACAATTTACCTTGGGCCAGTTTTTTGGTGCAGGGAAAATCGCAGGCAAAGCCTTCATGTTTAAAATCGAAGCGCCCGAAGACCTCATTCAAAAGATTGTCGAAATGGCTGATGCTGCACGTAAAGGCGGATTCTTAGCGCTCGAGGAAGCAGAAATAGAAAATAGCTTTATGCAGAAAGGGGTAGATATGCTGGTAGATGGCCACGACATTGATGTGGTCCGTGAGACGCTAGCCAAAGATATCAGTATGACAACCCAGCGGCATGAGTTTGGGGCGGGAATTTTCAAAGGTATGGGAGATGTGGCGCCGGCAATGGGAATGATCGGTACTTTGATAGGATTGGTTGCGATGTTAAGTAATATGGATGATCCCAAAGCCATTGGTCCTGCGATGGCGGTAGCTTTGTTGACAACATTGTACGGAGCGTTTTTTGCCAACGTGATTTGTTTACCTATTGCAATAAAACTCGGCAACCGGGCTGAAGAAGAAAAGCTTAATCAATCGCTGGTGCTTGACGGTATTGTCGGCATAGCGGATGGTCAAAACCCCAGGGTTATCGAGGGGATCCTGAAAAATTACCTTGCAGCAAGCAAACGTTCTGAGCCAAGTGAAGAAGATTAAGTATGGCTAGCCAAGAAGAAGAATGTCCCAAATGCCCCCCAGAGGGACTGCCCCCGTGGATGGGCACGTTTGCCGACTTGATGTCGTTGTTGATGTGTTTCTTTGTCTTGTTATTGGCGTTCTCGGAAATGGACGTGCTCAAGTTCAAGCAAATCGCAGGTTCGATGAAGTTTGCTTTTGGGGTACAAAATAAAATCGAAGTTAAAGATATTCCAAAAGGTACCAGCGTGATCGCAATGGAGTTTAGACCTGGACGTCCGGACCCAACGCCGATTGAAAATATTCAACAGCAAACCATTGAAATGACTCAACAAATGCTTGAGTTTCAAGCAGGTGACGAAGATTCTGCAGGTGGCCGTCAGAAACAGCGAGGTACACAACGCGGCGGGCAAGCGCAACAAACAGCAACCGATCAATCGGCAGCACAGCAAACTCAGCAAGCCAGTCAAGAACAAGTCAATGAAATGCTCAAGAAGGTCGCACAACAATTAGAAAAACAAATTGTTGATGGATCTATAGAAATGGAATCGCTGGGTCAGCAAATCACCATTCGGATCCGTGAGAACGGTTCCTTTTCTGCCGGTTCAGCATTCCTTCAACCGCAATTTATACCGATTATTCGCAGTATCGGTGAATTGTTGGCAGATATGCCAGGAGAAATTGAGGTGTCAGGTCACAGTGATAGTCAGCAGATTTCCAATGAGCTGTATCGATCAAATTGGGACTTATCGGCGCAACGCGCGGTAGCGGTTGCTGAAGAATTACGCCGGGCTAATGGGTTTGATGAATCGCGTATGTCAGTGGTGGGGAAAGCAGATACCGCGCCATTGCTTGAGGGCGATGAAGCCGATGCTCGTTCTCGCAATCGGCGTGTAGAAATAGTGATTAATCAAGGTAAGCCCATCATGTCGCAACCTATTTCTGTATTGGAAGGCGAAGACAATAGCGGGTAATTGGCAAGGAAACCTATCGGCTAGTTAATAGCGTTCAAGAGCTGTTGCGCTTCAGATTGACTCACCGGCATGACGGACAATCGATGCCCCGCTTTTACTAGCGGCAGCTCTGTGATGTGTGGCATTGCTTTAATCGTGCGCAAGGCTAGCACTTGTTGCAGTGTTTTGACGTGTTGCACTTCTACCATGTACCAGCGTGGGTTGTCTGTTGTGGCTTTGGGATCGTAATATTTTGACTCAGGATCAAATTGCGATTCGTCAACCAATCCTACACGGGTTACTTTTGCTAGCCCCGCAATACCAACCTCTTTACAACTGGAGTGGTAAATAAATACGGTATCACCAACATTAACCTCATCACGCAAGAAATTGCGCGCTTGATAATTACGCACTCCATCCCACGTCGCCTTCCCGCCAGTTTGTGTTGCTAGATCTTGGATCCCAAATGCGTCAGGTTCAGTTTTAAACAACCAATATCTCATAGTGCTTGACGGGTTATCCCTTGCTGAAAAGCGGGTTTAGACAGCACTAATTGGACAGTGCTTATCGTGCGCTCCAGAAAGCCACCTTCACAATAATTCATGTAGTATTGCCATAAACGCATGAACCGATCATCATAACCATCATGCAGGAGCACCTCGCGATTGCGCTGAAAGGCGTGGTACCAGTCTTTCAATGTGCGAGCATAATCCAAACCAATGTCGTGAAGGTCTCGGATCATGAGGTCAGTATGCTCCTTCAAAGCCTTATTCATTATGTATTGTGAAGGTAAAAAACCACCTGGGAAAATGTGTTTCTGTATAAAATCAACGCCTTGGGCGTAGTCGTCATAACGTCTATCGTCGATAGTAATGGCCTGAAGCACCATTAAGCCATCGCGTTTTAGCAAAGCGGCGCATTTGGCAAAAAAGTTATTTAAATATTCTTTGCCGACCGCTTCAATCATTTCAATTGAAACCAGCTTATCGTATTGACCCTCCAGTAAACGATAGTCTTTTTTCAATAGCGTTATCTGACTCGCTAAGTTTTCTTTAGCCACCCAAGCTTGCGCATAAGCGTATTGTTCTTCTGAAATGGTTGTTGTTGTAACTTTGCAGCCATAATGTTTAGCCGCAAATACCGCTAGGCCCCCCCAACCGGTACCGATTTCTAGCAAGTGATCGGACTCTGTTAATTGTAGTTTGTCGCAAATAGTCTTTAATTTGTGCTGCTGTGCTAAGGCTAGTGAGCAAGCATCATCGGGATAAATCGCCGCTGAGTACATCATGCTTTCGTCGAGAAAACGGGTGTACAGTTTGTTGCCTAAATCGTAATGCGCGGCAATGTTCTTTTTCGCTTGCGTTTGAGAGTTCTTGCGCAACATATGTTTTATTTTAAGCATCGGTAAGCTTAGCCATCTGAACTTTGCTTCCCACTGATCTAAAGTGTCGAGGTTACGTGCAAAAATCCGAATGACATCAGTTAGATTAGGTGTTTCCCACAAGCCATCGGTAAACGTTTCTCCGGATGCTACGCTCCCCCCAATTAATAGATGCCGGTAGGCCTTGGGGTCAACAATGTTGACTTCAGCATGCAGAGAACTTGCTTTATCTCCACAGGTTATTACCGCTACTCCGCGCTCTTTAATCGTAATTTGTCCGTGTGGTAGGGACTTCAACACATCTAAAAAGAGACTTTTTGCTATGCGGTCTACCCAACTCATTTGATCTTCGAAAACTAGGGTCTGTTCACCATGAGTCATGCTTGTTATTCCTTCGTACTTTTGGGATAGGGATAAAACGGTACTCGCTTAACAAACAATTTTATTGCTTGCCAATAAATGCCAAACACTGTCTTTAACGCCATGCTTGGTATTGAGACTAATACGCGCATTAAACTGTTTGAGTTCAATGACATTTTTTTCATGTTTAAAGCGGCGGTGAAATGTCGCTGTTGCTTAAAGCAAGATAAGCTTAGCTTTAACTCGTTATCTGGTTGACATACTGACCAATGATAAACCATATCCATGGGATTAAATGGGGAAACATGAAAAGCCTTGTTGGTTGGCTGTTGAGTCTTTAGATCGACCAAGTAATGATGGCGTTTATTCCAGGGGGTGTTACTGACTTCAGCCAACATATGAGTAAATTCACCGCTCTGGGCTCGGATGAAGTAAAAGTTGACTGGGCTAAAATAAAAACCAAAGGTACGGAGTTGGCCAAGCATAAACACGTCGCCTTCGATGGGTTCATCACTGATTTCACTGCATTGGTTTAGCACGGCTTGACGCAACGTTATCGTGGGGTCGCCTAAATAGTCACTCCGTCGAAACTGAACAGGAGCAAAGCGCCGGGCTGAAAAGCCAGTGACTGACCGAGCAACGAGGTCGACTTCGTCCAACTTTAACCAGAATAGATATATTCGGTAGTTAAAGGCATGATGCTTAGGGATTACACGTTGATGCAATACCTCACCAACATAGAGTGCGCTTTCCATTAGCCTAACCTCACAATGTGAGTCCAAAACGAGCGCATACGTCCAACGCACTGCGCACTCCGTCCTCATGAAAACCGTTATACCAGTAGGCACCGCAGAAATGCATACCGTTAACACCACAGATTTCGTTGCGCTGTTGTTGCGCTTTTACCATATCTGTACCAAATTGCGGGTGTGCATAATGATAGGTTCCAAGTATTTTGGCTGGATCAATATCTGCGGTGTTGTTCAGCGTCACACAAAACGTTTCCGGCGCAGTATGAATACGCTGCAGAATATTCATATTATAGGTAACCGATGCAGGTTTATCGCTTTCGTTGTGCGTCCCTTTTATAAGATAGTTCCAGCTAGCCCACGCTAATTCACGTTTTGGCAGAAGTGCAGTGTCGGTATGCAGCACCACTTCGTTCATTGCATAAGGAATTGCCCCAAGAATGTTGGTTTGCTGCTGCGTTGGCGCTGATAACATTTGTAGGGCTTGATCGCTGTGGCAAGCAAAGATAACGTCATCATAAACTGCAATTTCGCCTCCTGCCGTCATAATCTCAACGCCCTGCGTGCAAGGCCTAACTGACGTTACAGGCGTGTTGAGTAAGATCCGCTCTTTGAAACCGCTGATTAATGGTTCGATGTAACGACTTGAACCCCCAACTAGGGTATACCACTGCGGTCGGTTAGTAATATTCAAAAGACCATGATTGTTAAAAAACTGCAAAAAGAAACGCAACGGAAACTGTTTGGTTTGCTCTATTGACGCCGACCAAATGGCTGCACACATTGGCAAAATGTAATTGTCGGTAAACGTTTTGCCTAGACCCAGCTGCGCGATGAATTCGAAAAGTGTAGTTGTATTGCTGACGGCATCTATATCAAGCGCTTTACAGGCTTTATTAAAAGTTAGAATGTCGCGCACCATACCGATAAATTTTGGACGCACAATATTCCGTCGCTGAGCAAATAAACTATTAATGGTGTTACCGTTGTATTCCAAATTTTCGGCAACGTTTTTAACGCTAAAACTCATTTCAGTAGGCTGCATTTCAACCTTCAGCCGCGCCATTAATTGGTTAAAATTAGGGTAAGTCCAATCGTTGAATACAATAAATCCTGTATCGATGGCGTAATTATTACCATTGACATTGACTTGTTTGGTTGCTGTGTGTCCGCCGATGTAATCATTCGCTTCGTAGACAGTTACGGTGTGCTTTTGTGAGAGCAGATAAGCACACGTCAATCCAGATATACCGGTCCCAATAATTGCGATATTTTTTGTCATTTTTTCGCACCACGGCGCATGTTTTTCTGCATACCCACACAAAGTTTATGTTTAATAAATGCAGGCAGTAGGTTAAGCATTCTCAGCATCAGGCTAAATCGTGTAGGGAAGTAGATTGATGCGTGACGTTTTTCGATACCTTGCAATAGGTCTTCAACAGCCTCTTCAACACTGATTTTCATTGGCATGTCGAAGTCATTCTTATCAGTGAGTGGCGTCTCAACGAAACCGGGTGACACTGACTGTACAAAAACGCCCGAACGAGAAAGATCAACGGCGAGACTTTTGGTGAAATAATGCAGAGCAGCTTTACTAGCACCATAGGCTTCACTGCGTGTGAAAGGCAACAAGCGAGCCAGTGAGTCGACGATAACCAATTGGTCATCGCGCATCAAATTGGGGCGCAGTGCAGCAACGCAATTAACAACGCCAAAAAAATTAGGTTCGAAGACGCGATGAAACATATCTGGTTCGATCGCATCGACGTCTACATATTCGCATGTGCCGGCATTTAACACCGCAATGTCGCAATTAATTGCATGTAACTTTTCTTGCGCTTGAGCGGCGTCGGTAACGTCAAACTGAAGCGTCGAAATGTTGTTTAATTGAGCCAGTTCAGTGAGCTTCGATTCGTTTCTACCACAAGCGATCACTGAGTATCCACTTCGGGCCGCTAACTTTGCAAGCGCTTCGCCGATGCCCGAGGTGGCGCCGGTGATTAACATGGTTTTACTCATTTCAGTTGCCTTTTAATTTTTCTAATCCAGTAACCCAAAAAAGGTATGTGCTCATACACGAGTTCTCCCATATCATAATAGTCACGATGGTATGTCACGTGAGTTGCATCGGTTTTTAAATTTGTGAGCCCTTCCACTTGAATTGTCTTGCCCTTTAATTTGATTGACTCAAATTGCATTACCCAAGTAACGTAATAGTGATTATGATCCACAGCGTCGACCGACACTATGGTGAAGTCACATGAACGTGTTCCACTTAATAACTTGGCAAAATAATTTTGGACTGCATCAAACCCATTGTGAGTCGCTATGGGGTCGATAAATTCGATGTTGTGAGCGTAAACATCAGCTAAACCTGAGATATCTCTGCTTTTAAGTTGTTGATAAAAATTACAAAATTTTTCTATCGCCTGCATTCGAAAAACTCAAATAAAAAGATTGTTCTTTTTACCAAATTCCGTACCAAGAAGATCAAGCCATTAATTAAAATTAATCAAATCCCCAATGCGATCCATGCCGTCCTAATTTGCGTATTGCCCAATAGTTAGTTTTGATTGAGGTATCTCTAGCTTGCAAACGTTACCTTTGTTTCCCTTATCAGCGCATCTGCTTCCGGCAGGCCGTTTGTCGCTCAGAATTTTTGAACCACGCTACATTCGCATGGTAAAAGAGGTGTGTGCAGCCAATTCTGAATTCGTTGTGTGCATGCTCAACGCAAAGGGTGATAAAGATAATAATTCGCACATATATTCCATTGGAACGAAGAGCAAAATTATCGATTTTGATGTTCTGGAGGACGGGTTGCTCGGTATCACAGTCGAAGGACTCGAATGTGTCGAGATAAGTAACATACTCACAGAACCCGACGGTCTTCGAATAGGAGAGTGCAAATCAATTGACCTTTGGAAAGAAGAGATTCCAGCAGCAGATATTGAACCTATGCACGTACGGCTCAAGGAAATATTTGACAAGTATCCCGAAGTCAACGGCCTTTATCAAACCCCACAATTTAATGATCCTGTTTGGGTTATCCATCGCTGGCTAGAGTTACTGCCAGTGGAAGCGGAGCAAAAGCAAGCATTCTTAGCTCAAAAAGATTGCAGCAAAGTGCTCGAATTTCTGCGACAATTAATAGACTGATCCATTACTCTTGATTTAGCGTATTAATACAAAAAGCTGAAAAGAGAGTCATTATGCTAGTTGGTATTCCAGTGGAATCGAGCGACGCGAGACCTTCCAAACCTATCGAGTGTGCTGAAGAGATGTCTGGCTATTTAGTTGAGATAGCAGCCACTCGCAGTAAAACTGCGTTCGCCAAAATATTTGGCTACTTCGCGCCGCGTCTTCGTTCTTATGCGTTAAAACAGATGGGGAATGAAGCCTTGGCGATGGAATTGGTCCAAGACACAATGTCGAATGTGTGGCAAAAAGCTCATCTTTTCAACGCTGAGAAGGGATCGCCTTCAACTTGGATTTTCACTATCGCTCGAAACATTCGTTTCGATATGTTGCGCAAGCTGCAAAACCGCAAAGAAGATATTTGCTCTGATGATTTGTGGCCAGTGCTATGCGAACAAACGGCTGACGCGAATGAAACGTCTTTAGAAGAGCAAATGACGCTTGAGCAACTGGGTCATTTATTCGATTCATTACCAGTTAAACAACGGGTGGTTATAGAAGCCATCTATATCGACGGCAAGTCCCAGCAAGAAGTTGCCGATGAATTGGATATTCCATTAGGCACGGTGAAATCGCGTACTCGCCTTGCATTACAACGTTTGAAAGATATGATAAAGCAGTATGATTAATTTTCACCCAAATCTTGAACAAATCCGCCAGTTCGCAGAGGGAGTACTCCCGCCGGCAAATGCATTGCTCGTATCTGCGCATTGTGACATGTGCCCACGGTGTATGGAGTTGGCGCGCAACGAGAATAGTTTGTTAGCGAATGAGGCGTTTGCGGCCAGTGAAGACGATCCTAAACTCAATCGGATGTTGGCAAACATCCTTGAGCAACCGGTCAGTGATTTTCGCGTAACGCATGAGCCGATTGTGGATTCGATTGAGCTTGATGGTCGTTCATTTAAGCTTCCGCGGGCATTGCAGCGCTACGTGAAAAATACGGGTAATTGGTCGTCATTAGTCGGTAAGTTGTGGCAAGCGCCTGTGGACTTAGGGGATATGGGTGTAGCTAACTTCATCTATATGGAGAAAGGCGGTCGCGTGCCAGAACACACACACAAAGGCTCTGAGTTGACACTAGTGATAAATGGCGAATTCAGTGACGGGATTTCACATTATGACTCGGGAGATTTCATTGCGTTGAATGGCGAGCATACGCATGCGCCATTTTCTGAAGCAGAAGAGGGATGCTTGGTATTTAGTATCGTGGACAAGCCTTTGCACTTTACCTCAGGGCTGGCGCGCTTGCTCAATCCTTTTAGTCAATTATTTTTCAAATAAAAAAAGCGTCATTAGACGCTTTTTTTATTTCTCCAAACACCCACGGCTTGGAATTTTTGTAACCTTATTGCTCGTTGAATATGGAAACCGAAATTGCATTACACGCCAGATAGCCCGTGTAACGCCGCAAAACAGTATAAATGCTCGCTTCGGTGTCTATGCGCGACTGATCAGTAACGGAATCTAAATAAAGTCACTGTTTGGGTAATTGAGTTTCAATGTTTTAATCGCGTTCTCTTTTAATTCATCGAGGCCCAATTGGTCATAACTCGCGACCATGATTTCTAACGCCTGTTGAACCTGATTAGAATCTGGGTAGTGTTCCAGGACGTAACGTCCGCGATTGGCGGCTGCTACATAAGCTTGTCGGCGCATATAAAAGCGTGCGATTGCAATCTCATAACTCGCTAAACGGTTCTTAATGTACAGCATCCGCTTTTGCGCGTCTGCAGCATACTTACTGTCTGGATACTTCTCTATGAGGCGACGGAAATCTTCAAACGCCTCGCGTGACTTCGATGGATCTCGGTCAGTACGATCAATATTCAATAAATCTTGGAACAGGTTATTGTCCGATTCCATATTCGTAAGCCCGCGCATGTAGTGCACGTAATCGATATCTGAGTGATTTGGATTTAACCGAATGAACCGATCGATGGTTGCCAATGTCTGCTCGGCTTTACCCGATTTATAATGACTGTAAATAAGGTCAAGCTGCACTTGATGTGACAATGGCCCAAACGGGAATCGGCTATCTAAGGTGCTTAACGTTGTCGCTGCGCCAGCAAAGTTACCTGCATCCATCTGACGTTTAGCTTGATCGTATAGGGCTTGGGCTCCCTGATCAGCGGCGATAATTTGCTCTTCGTTGTCCGACGAACTGCAGCCGCCAAGCAATAACGTTGCAGAAATAAATGCAAGCGATACTAATCGTTGATACTTCATTAACTCTTCCTATCTGACATGTTCTAAGCATGCCAATTAATTTTGCGACGTATTCTACCGCAATGCTTCACATAATTCCTACCGATAAACCCACTTCTCTGAGAATGATTTTTGTTATACTGCAACAAAGGCATCATTAAGGTTTTTATGAACGAAAAAACGTCTGTGGTTAAACTAGCCGCAGAAACAGATTTATCAGTGCATGGTCTTCGCTTAGATCAGGCAATTGCGAATTTGTTCCCAGAATATTCACGCTCTAAGCTGAAAAGTTGGATCCTCGATGGGTGTGTAACTATCAACGGTGAAGTGTGTGACATTCCGCGACATAAGTTGCAAGGCTTCGAGTCTATAGAGATTGCCGCAGAAATAGCCGTGCAAGTTACTCATAAGGCGCAAGAGATCGCATTAAATGTGATCTTTGAAGACGAGCATATTTTGGTTATTGATAAGCCAGCCGATCTAATTGTTCATCCCGGTGCAGGCAATCCAACAGGCACAATCTTAAATGCTCTGTTAGCCAGGGTACCTTCAATTAATACGGTGCCGCGAGCCGGGATTGTGCATCGCCTTGATAAAGACACCACGGGTTTAATGGTCGTTGCTAAAACATTAGAAGCACAGACGCATTTGGTTGAGCAATTACAATCCCGAACCATGAGTCGAGAATATGAAGCTATAGTGGTGGGAACTCTCGTCGCGGGGGGTATGGTAGATGCACCCATTGGTCGCCATCAGACAAAGCGTACTTTAATGGCCGTCCGCGAAACCGGTAAGCCGGCTGTCACGCATTATCGCGTAATCAAAAAATTTCGTGCCCATACGCATTTACGCCTGAAGCTTGAGTCTGGGCGCACGCATCAAATCCGTGTACACATGGCGCATCTTAAACATCCGATTGTGGGAGATCCCGCTTACGGTGGTCGCCCACGGATGCCGAAAGGAGCGGATGATGGCCTGATCCATGGGTTGCGCAGCTTTAAGCGTCAGGCATTGCATGCAGCTCAATTATCTTTATATCATCCCATCACTGAAGAATGGATGACGTGGCAATCACCGCTACCTGACGATATGCGCGGACTATTAGCATTGCTGGATGCTGACACCCAGATCTTCGGCTTAGATGATTAAATCGGCTTCTATTCGGCTACCTAATTGGTCCTTACCCAAGGGCGTGATGGCGTTCTATTCGACGCGAAATGATGGCGTTAGCAGCAATCAGTATCACAGTTTTAATCTAGGTGCACATGTGGGTGATGACGCGATGGCAGTTGTTGAAAATCGGCGGCGATTGCCTTTCGCTGATAAGCTACATTGGCTTGAACAAACGCACAGTAATCGTGCTTTGGAGCTACCTTCACAACTGAATAATGCAGATGCATCCTTCACTCATGCAGCGGGGTATGGGTGTGCAGTAATGACAGCAGACTGTGTACCAATCTTACTTACTGATAGGCATGGGACTACCGTAGCGGCAGTGCATGCAGGTCTGCAAGGGTTGCGCACTAAGATTATTGAGAACACGGTAAAAGCAGCGTTTGCAAGTTCAATCTCTAGTGATATATTCGCTTGGATAGGGCCACATATTCGAGTCTGTCACTATGAAGTAAATGAACAAGATGCGTGTGATTTCAGACCGATTACTGGGGCCGTGCACACATCGAAGATGGCCGCTAAAGTGATGCTTGACCTAGAGATAATTACCCGCCATCAACTCACTGAGATGGGGATTAATAATATTTCCAGCTGTTCTGATTGTACTTATTGTGATGAAGCGAGCTATTTCTCCTATCGGCGTGCCCGACACCATGGACAAACTAATTGCGGTAGAATGGTAAGTGCTATCATGTTATTAGATAAATCATAGAGTTAGCAGTAATAACTTGAATAAACTAAGATAAATACCCACATAGATAGTAAGTGATAAAACGTTTATAGGAATATCATATGCGTTTAGATAGATTTACTAGCAAATTTCAGTTGGCGATATCCGATGCGCAGTCATTAGCATTGGGTCGCGACCATCAATATATCGAACCGGTACATTTAATGACTGCACTGTTGAACCAACAGGGCAGTGTATTGCGCACGTTATTTGAACATGCCAATGTTAATGTTAATAGTTTGCGTTCTGCTCTCTCCGAGGCTGTAGACCGATTACCCCGCGTTGATGGGGTCGGTGGTGATGTGCAGTTGGCTAAAGAAAGCGTAGTGCTACTTAATTTATGTGACAAAATTGCGCAGCAGCGCAAAGATGAATACATCACATCTGAGATTTTTGTGCTTGCCGCTTTGCAAGACAAAGGCAAACTTGGACAATTGTTAAAAGAGGCGGGCGCTTCTGAACAGGCAATAAATCAAGCCATAGAGAAAATCCGTGGCGGACAGAAAGTGACCGATCCAAACGCTGAGGATGTTCGCCAAGCACTCGAAAAATATACCACAGATCTGACCGAACGAGCGGAGCAAGGTAAATTAGATCCGGTGATTGGGCGTGACGATGAAATTCGCCGCACTGTACAAGTCTTGCAACGCAGAACCAAGAATAATCCGGTCCTCATTGGTGAACCCGGAGTCGGGAAAACTGCGATTGTTGAAGGGTTAGCCCAGCGTATTGTTAACGGAGAGGTTCCGGAAGGACTAAAAAATAAGCGAGTCCTTGCCCTTGATATGGGAGCTCTTGTGGCCGGCGCCAAATATCGCGGCGAATTCGAAGAGCGTTTGAAAGCAGTACTAAACGAACTTTCCAAGGAAGAAGGGCGGGTTATTCTGTTTATTGACGAGTTGCATACCATGGTCGGAGCGGGTAAAGGCGATGGCGCTATGGACGCAGGAAATATGTTGAAACCGGCATTGGCGCGTGGCGAACTGCATTGCGTAGGCGCGACTACGCTTGACGAATATCGTCAATACATAGAAAAAGATGCTGCTTTAGAACGCCGCTTCCAAAAAGTGCTAGTTGATCAGCCAAGTGTGGAAGATACCATTGCTATTTTGCGTGGGTTGAAAGAGCGTTACGAACTGCATCACTCGGTTGATATTACTGACCCCGCGATTGTCGCAGCTGCAACCTTATCACAGCGTTACATTAGTGACCGTCAGTTACCGGATAAAGCCATTGATCTGATCGACGAAGCGGCATCCAGTATTCGCTTGCAGATGGATTCTAAACCCGAGGAGATGGACCGCTTAGAACGACGCATTATTCAATTGAAGTTAGAAGAGCAGGCGCTCGCCAAAGAGACCGATGATGCTAGTCACAAGCGCTTGGAGGTGATAGAGCTTGAGCGTGAACAATTAGAACTTAAGTATGCTGAGCTTGATAAAGTGTGGAAGCAGGAAAAAGATGCCATGCAGGGCACTCAATCCATCAAGTCAGAACTTGAGCAGGCCAAATTAGATCTGGAAATCGCTCGACGCGCATCAGATCTGAGCCGTATGTCAGAGTTACAATATGGTCGAATTCCTGAATTGGAGTTGCGTTTGGAACGCGCTTCAGAGCAGGAAAGTATCGAAACCCAACTATTAAAAAACAAAGTTACAGACAGTGAAATCGCCGAGGTCTTGTCCCGCTGGACTGGGATCCCTGTGTCTAAAATGCTTGAGGGTGAACGAGACAAATTATTACGGATGGAAGAGGCATTGCATCATCGCGTTGTTGGACAAGATGAGGCGGTTACTGCTGTATCGAATGCTATTCGTCGTTCCAGAGCCGGTCTTGCTGATCCCAACAGACCGATAGGGTCATTTTTGTTCCTGGGGCCTACCGGTGTGGGTAAGACGGAGTTGTGCAAATCGCTGGCGAACTTTATGTTTGATTCAGAGCAAGCGATGGTGCGTATCGACATGTCTGAGTTTATGGAAAAACACAGTGTTTCTAGGTTGGTTGGCGCGCCCCCAGGGTATGTGGGTTATGAAGAAGGTGGCTATTTGACTGAAGCAGTGAGACGCAAGCCATATTCGGTCATCTTGCTAGATGAAGTAGAGAAAGCGCATCCAGATGTATTTAATATTCTTCTGCAAGTGCTAGACGATGGCCGTCTCACTGACGGGCAAGGACGCACTGTGGATTTCAAAAACACTGTTGTAATTATGACGTCTAATTTGGGTTCTGACATTATTCAAGACAAGCATGAAGAGAGTCAATATGATGAAATGAAAGCCATGGTCATGTCTGTTGTGGGGCAACACTTCAGACCGGAGTTTATTAATCGGGTAGACGATATTGTGGTGTTTCATCCGCTGGGTCGCGAACAAATCAAGTCTATCGCTCTTATCCAGCTTGCGGGACTACGTCAGCGTTTGGTTGATAAAGGCTATAAACTAGAGATTGCCGGAGCCGCGTTGGATAAAATAGCTGAAGCGGGTTTTGACCCTGTTTTCGGCGCGCGACCTTTAAAGCGCGCAATTCAGACCGAAATTGAAAACCCGCTTGCGCAAGCATTGTTATCCGGCGACATCGCGCCGGATAGCGCTATACGGGTTGATATGCAAGCGGATGAATTGGTTATTACATCAACCGGTGTGTAATCACTTAGCTAATCTGTTTGGCTAAGCAGTTGCTCATGCAACTGCTTAGCTTTCTCACGATAGGTTGAAGGGCGTTCCAACAATCTCGCATTGGTTACTTGGCTAACTGCTTCGCTGGTGCGCCCCATTGCAGCGAGTGTCGCGGCAATATGATAATTGATGGCAGGATCGTCAGAGTCAAGCGTATACGCTTTTCTCAGCATGTCCAGCGCATCTAAATGTTTTCCTTGCAGACTTAAAATCCACCCTTGTGTGTCAATTATAGCGGCAGTTCTAGGGGCGAGAGCCACTGCTTGTTGACTATACGTCTTGGCTTGCGCAAGGTCACTTTCCAACTTAATTAACGCCAAATTATTGTAGATTGCAGCTAGGTTCTGTTGGTAATCAGATGCTATTAAGCGCTGGTATATGACTTCAGCGTTCGAATACTCTTGAGCCATGAAATGCGAATCGGCGAGAAGGTGCTGCAAAAAAGGGTCGGCAGCTTGTTTATCAACAGTCTGAATACTGTTAATGAAACTCTTTCGCAGCTGCCCCTGTCGGCTTAACTCAAACATTTCTATCGCTGGGCGTTTAAAGCTGGGATCTTGAAGTAAAGCTTGTTTATACAAATCAAATGCAGCGGCAGTTTTACCTTCACTCCGTAAGATATCGGCCTGAAGCACCCAGACATTCGGACTGTTGCTATTACTAAATTGCGGTTTGCTAAGAATTTCTTTTGCTTCGGTTAAGCGCGATTGTTGAATATAGAAATTAGCTAGTTCGAGTTCACTCAGCCGGTTTTCAGGATTGATATCGGTTGCTCGACGTAAGCTTTTTTCTGCTCCGGTAAAGTCGAGCGCATCAATTTGCAAACGGCTGAGTGCGATTAATCGATCAGGATCTTCAGTCAACAAGCCGTAAAGGACGTTGAGTTGCTCTTGTGCTTCCTCAAGATCGTCCAGCTGAATTAATAACTGTGCTTTAGCCACTCTATAGTCATAGTTAAAGCGATACTTCGCTAACAGTTGGTTTATTTCCTTTAATGCCAGGTCGTATTGCTCTGTGCTCATGTAAATAGAAAATAACAGTTCGCTTGCGCGGGTGTCATTTTTAGCCACAACCTTTGCACGGAGCAAATCATCGATAGCTGTTTGATAGTTCTTGCTTAAAAAGTGAAGTTGCCCACTAATCACCAAGGCGGTTAAATTATTCCTATCAATTTCAAGGGCAAGCTGAATATGCTTGATCGCATCATCGATTAGCTCTTGTTGAGACAGCAACCTTGCTTTAGCTATGAGGGCCGGCAAGTTCTGCATATCTGCATCTAGTATCTGATCGACAATTTGGGAAGCTTCATCGCGAGCGCCGGTCCTAAGCAGTAAATCGACAAGCAAGTTTTGGTTGGCAGTTGTGGGAGCTTGTGCAACTAATTGCTTGGCGAGTTCTCTCGCTTCAATATATTGCTGATTATTCGCAAGTAGTAGAACTTTGAGCTCTAAGACTTCCGGTAAAGCTGTATTGGAAATCCCCAAATTTAGTAATTCTTCGGCTTCTTTATATTCATTTCGGGCTAACAGCGTGCGTGCGGTAAGCAATGTGATTAGATCATTGCTGCCATGGATCTCGTGTAACTCAGTAAGGAGTTGTTCACACTTAAATGCACGATCACTGTTAATGTACAGACGGCAAATCAGTGCCCCAACTTCCAAATTACTTTTAACGGTATCAATATGGCTTTCCAGAGTTTGAATAGCTTCCTTTTGATATCCTGACATTACGAGAGAATTAGCTAGCATGCCGAGTAGTTCAGCGGTTGGTAGGTGCTCTTTGGTATAACGAGTCAGTTCTGCACTAGCCAAACTGTAGTTCCGATTAATATAAGCAACAACGCCGGTGATTAGGCTTAAATGGTTACGCTCTTTTAATTGTTCATCTGTCAACAAACTGAGTTGGCTGCTTATTTCTAATAACAGCTTATCGGCTTCACTGACTTGGTTAGTTAGCGCCAATATTCGAGTTTTCAACAATTGATTTTGGATATCGCCCGGCGTTTCAGATTCCACTTTAGCGATAATAGTTAATGCTTCATCATAACGTTCTAACTGCGCTAATAGCGCTGAATAAGTGCGCAAGTAAGCAGGATTTTCTGGAGCTAAGTCAATCGCATTCTGGATAAGGATAAGAGCCTCTTTTTGTCTGTCCTGTTTCGACATGATTTGTGCTTCAATATGGAGCGTATCGGGATTAGAGGGATCTAATGATTTCGCTTGCGCCAAGATTTGCTCTGCATCGTCAAATCGTTCTTCTGACACAAGAAATGCAGCATAGGCATTAATTGGCTCAATGTCAGATGGATACTTACGGCGCAATTGCACGTAAAGTTGTTCAGCTTTTTGCGGCTGATTGGTGCGGATGTAGGCTAAGCCAGTCACCAGAGCAATATCATATCTTGTTACTTCTGAAATTGATCTATCGCGGTAGAGTTCAATGACATTGTCATACTGCCCGACAAATAGATAGGCGCGTGCCAGAGGAGAATAAACCAGATTTTTATCCGCACCTGCCGCAAGGACATCTTCAAATTCGACGATTGCATCGTAAAACAATCCGTCCATCAAAAGAATACGGCCCATAAGAAGTTTGCTTGGGAGGTGTTCAGGAGCGCTTTGCAGTTTAGACTTCAATAGGATATAGGCTTCCTTTACATTATTTTGCATAAACTCTTCAAGCGCGCTTTCATAAAGGTCGGCAACTTGTGCATTAACCTTAAAAACGGCTAAAAAGAGGATTAAAATACCGTAGAAACACTTTCTCACGTAGTCGTCCCTCACGAAGAAATATTGATCAATTGTTTTTCAATACCTTTCATTATCCATAAAAAAAGCCTCATAGAGAGGCTTTTTTCAATAGAGTATTAATTTATTTGCGGGCTCTGCGCATACCCAATAACACTAAGCTGAGCAATAGAACACCAATCGTACCAGGTTCAGAAACAGTCGTCGTTGGCTCTGTCTTGGTTGTCGTCAAGCCTGCGAGTTTAAACCCATCATTCCCTTCACCGAATGGAGATCCGAACCAACCATCGGCTGAAAAAACGCTTTTGTATGCGCCAACTAACCAATATTTAGCTTCAACTAACGCGCCAGGGAGTACATTCGCACCAGAACTTGCTGCAGTGATTGTTGAGTTACCTGCCAATGAACTTGAGGTTGCCAAGTCCGCATAGCTAGCACTGAAAACAGCCCCGTTAACTGAGTCATTTAGAATATCAGACCATGAACGACCGCCAGTAAATGAAGGCAGAACGTTGAACGCCGCAATGGACACATCTGAATCACCGTACTTTGAACTTAAGAACAACGTTGACAGCTTTACTGCGTCAGAAAACTTGAACAGTATCATGTCTGTGTCGTCTCTATCTTGACGATTATCGATGTAATGATGATCATTTGAATTGCGATTATACGCAATTAGACCGTAAGCGTTGTTATCTAAAGTTGCAGATTGAACGTTGTCTTCTCCGCTTACTTCCCAAGTGTCAGACCAAGCAGAGATTTCAACTGAAAGACCAGAGGAAGCATCCAACATAGAAAACGTGTTGCCATAATTCGAAATTGAGTTAGTAATATTACCTACAGTTGCAGTGCGAAAGTCCCACAATGTTTCAGCTGCCGTAACGAACTGAGATAATGAAATCAAACACGCACTTACTGTCAAATTTGCTAATTTATTCATTTTTACCTACAAAAACGATCATTAAACTTACACCTAATTCTATTAACAGCAATAAATGTGCCATTTCGGTAATCCCTTTTAAAACAAAGAGTTAGGTATTCTCTGTTATAGAGGAAATCTTTGTTTGTAAAGAAAGCTGACAATGCTATTACCCAGCAGTACAACAATTTGATTGGTAACACCTTTGGCTATGGTATAGTTTAGCTGCTAATTGGCTCAGCTCATTCTTTTTATTGATTATTGATGAAGCTCGCTATTTTTTTCAAGTCAATTATGTTGTATTTCTAGAGGAGTTTATGTCTCAAAACAAGCGTAAAGGTATTTATTTATTACCTAACTTACTGACCACAGCCGGTTTGTTTTCGGGTTTTTTTGCTGTTGTGTCATCAATGAATGGGCGGTTTGAAGCTGCGGCAGTAGCAATTTTCGTGGCCATGATATTTGATGGGCTGGATGGCCGCGTTGCGCGGATTACAAATACCCAAAGCGAATTCGGCGCAGAGTACGACTCTATGGCAGATATGGTCTCCTTCGGTGTGGCTCCTGCATTAGTTGCGTATAACTGGGGGCTAACTGAAATGGGAAAGCTTGGATGGTTAGCCGCATTTATATACGTTGCTGGTGCCGCTCTGCGATTGGCACGGTTTAATACGCAGGTTGGGATTGCTGATAAACGCTTCTTTCAAGGTTTGGCGAGCCCCGCTGCTGCGGCTGTTGTCGCCGGGCTAGTATGGGTCGGCGTTGAGTATCAGGCTGTTGGCACTGACTATGGGATTATTGTTGCTATTATTACCGGACTAAGTGGATTATTAATGGTCAGCAACTTCAAATATAATTCCTTTAAAGAAGTGAATTGGCACGGTAAGGTCCCATTCGTTGCTCTACTTCTTATTATGTTGATCTTTGTGGTCGTGGCTACTGAGCCAGCGCTTGTACTTTTTGTTGTCTTTTCCTTATATGCACTTGCTGGTCCAATCAACACGTTTAGAACGGTTGATAAAGTGACACTTGAGGATGTAGTCGGTGATCACGAGGAAGATGCCGATTTCTTAGAAAGTGCAGATAAGCCAGCAGAAACCGATGAAACGGCACAAAAAAGCAACGAACAGAACAAAGACTGAACAATCAGTTGCTTTTTTTCAACTTTTTTAAAAAAAAGCGGTTGACCTGAGAAGTTAGGTCTGTAGAATGCGCGCTCGCTTCAACGGGAAGACGAAATAAACAAATCAACGGCAACGCCAATGATTTGACGCAATCCCTTAATTGAAGCGGGTTTCAAGCAAATCGCTGAAAATAAAATTTCAAAAAAATGCTTGACTCCCGGATGCGACAATGTAGAATGCGCATCCCGCTTGAGGAGAGTCGCTAAGACGCCTTAAGTCGCAACGAAAGTTGCTTTGTTCTTTAACAATTTATAACAAGACAATCTGTGTGGGCACTCGTTAAGAGTGTCACAACGACAATTTATTTTTAGTTTCTATTCGTAGAAACGACGCAAGTATTCAATTGAAGAGTTTGATCATGGCTCAGATTGAACGCTGGCGGCAGGCCTAACACATGCAAGTCGAACGGTAACAGGGCTAGCTTGCTAGTTGCTGACGAGTGGCGGACGGGTGAGTAATGCTTGGGAATTTGCCTTTAGGAGGGGGATAACCACTGGAAACGGTGGCTAATACCGCATAATGTCTACGGACCAAAGGGGGCTTCGGCTCCCACCTATAGAGAAGCCCAAGTGAGATTAGCTAGTTGGTGAGGTAAAGGCTCACCAAGGCAACGATCTCTAGCTGTTCTGAGAGGAAGATCAGCCACACTGGAACTGAGACACGGTCCAGACTCCTACGGGAGGCAGCAGTGGGGAATATTGCACAATGGGGGAAACCCTGATGCAGCCATGCCGCGTGTGT